>NZ_WIAD01000009.1 GCF_009618275.1 Roseimaritima sediminicola | reverse complement strand
AAGATACGAACTTTACCGCCGAAATTTGCTAGCTCTACATATAGGGGGCACGGTCGACACCACTTTACAGACGGCTATGGAAGTCATCCGGGAAGAGTCACTTCGTCGTACCGATACGAGCCGCATGCCACGAACATGAGGTGCCGAGAAAACGTCGCCACCACCACCGTTTCCGTGCGGGGTGCCGGGTCCGTGTCCACTGTCCCCGTGCGGTTTTGCTGTCCCCGGCTGGTGTTCGCCGTGCACTGTTCCCGGCAGGCTCTGTCTCCGGCAGGCTTCAACTTCAAACCGGTTTATCCCGGAGTTTTCATAGCCCCGGTTCTGTGGTGACGAAACCGAGGCTATTGCCTAAACGGCTCAATAAATCGACAGGCCGTGCTGTCCCCGGCGGTTGGTGCACTGTCCCCGGCGGCCGGTCCCCGGCGGCCGTCCGTTGGTCCCCGGCGGTTGGTTTGGCGGCTGGTCGTGCACTGTCCCCGGCGGTCTGTCGTCCCCGGCGGTCTGTCGTCCCCGGCGGTCTGTCCGTGCTCTCCCCGGCGGCTGGTCGTGCACTGTCCCCAGCGGTTGGTTTGGCGGCTGGTCGTGCACTGTCCCCGGCGGTTGGGCGGTTGGTGCACTGTCCCCGGCAGTCCCGGCAGTCGTCCCCGGCAGTCCGCGGCGGCTGGTGGTGCACTGTCCCCGGCGGTTGTCCCCGGCGGTTGGTGGCGGTTGCTGTTGGTTTGGCGGCTGGTGGTGCACTGTCCCCGGCGGTTGCTGTCCCCGGCGGTTGCTGTCCCCGGCGGTTGCTGTCCCCGGCGGTTGGTCCCCGGCGGTAGGGGATTTGGGTAAGATCTGTTGTGTTTTTTTGAGGTGGTTTCCCTTCGTTACCGAACGAAAGTTGTTTCATGCGTCGCTATTGCTGCTTGTTCCACTCGCTTGCCCTTGTCCTGATCGGCTCCCTCGCCGCTTCCGCCGCCGAAGAGCGGGCGCCGCAAGGGGTGCCTCCGGGGGTCGAAAAACCGCTTCGCATCGCCCCGCGACCGGGCAACGGTCGCAACAGCGAAGGCGACTTCATCCAGCTCAAAGATGGACGAATCCTGCTGGTGTATACGAAGTTTATCGGCACCGGTGACCACGCCCCGGCTGAACTGGTGGGCCGCTACTCGGCGGACGGCGGGAAGACTTGGACCAACGAAGACGTCCCGATCCTTGCTCGCTCCGACGAGGACGCGAATCTGATGTCGGTCTCGCTGCTGCGGCTGGCCGATGACCGCATCGCTCTGTTCTACATCCGCAAGTACGCTGCTCCGGAGGGCGCGAAGTACCCCTTCCTGGATGACATCCTGATGCGGACCAGCAGTGACGAGGGCGAGTCGTGGTCCAAAGCCACCTCGATCGTTCCCCGAGACCAACCGGGCTACCGCGTCCTCAACAATGATCGCGTCATTCAACTCCAAAGCGGTCGCCTCGTGGTCCCGCTGGCCGTCCATTACGTTCCCGGTTGGCCCGGGTACAAACCGTCCGCGGAAATCGTCTGCTACCTGTCCGATGACCAAGGCCAATCGTGGCGGGCGAGCCAAAGCCGGCTGACCTCCGACCTGTTGGCCCAGGAACCCGGCGTCGTGGAACAGAACGATGGCGACATCCTGATGTTTTGCCGTAGCCGCGATTGTCAGCTCGTCTCCCAATCCGACGACGGAGGCGAAACATGGTCGCCACTGAAACGGTCCAACATCCCCCAGCCCACCGCTTCGCCCGCCTCGATCGAACGGATCCCCAGCACGGGCGACCTGCTGTTGGTCTGGAACAATGGCGACGACCCGCTGGCCAAAGCCAAGCCCGTGGGACGCCGGCCGCTCTCCGCCGCGATCTCCAAAGACGAAGGCGAAAGCTGGCAGCACATCAAGAACCTGGGCACCGATCCCAACGGCTGGTACTGCTACACCGCGATCGAATTTGTCGACGAACATGTGCTGTTGGGACACTGCGAATTCCCCGGACTGAACTCCCTGCAAATCACGCGAGTCCCCATCAGCTGGTTCTACGAACCAGCCGCCCAGCCGGCCGCTACCGCCAAGCCGCTTGTCAACGCCCACGCGCATAACGACTACCTCCATCAACGCCCCCTGCTCGATGCGCTCGCCCATGGCTTCACCAGCGTCGAGGCCGATATCTTTCTCGTCGACGGTCGCCTGCTGGTCGCTCACTCGCGGCGAGAACTGCAGCCGGACCGAACTTTGAAAGCTCTGTATCTGGACCCGTTACGCGAGCGGGTCCGAGCGGGCAACGGCAGCGTCTATCCGGCGGGCGGCCCCTTCTATCTGCTGATCGACATCAAGGACGACGCCGAGACAACGTATGCGGCGCTTGCCAAAGTGCTGGCAGAATACGGCGAAATGATCTCGGTGGTTCGCTATGGCAAACTGGAATCCAAAGCGGTCAATGTCATCGTCTCTGGCAATCGCCCTCTGCAAACCATGACGGACGAAACCGTACGCTACGCTGGCATCGATGGCCGATTTGCAGATCTCGATTCGGAATTGCCGAGCCACCTGATGCCGCTGATCAGCGACAACTGGCGACGCCATTTCCAATGGGACGGGACGGGCGACATCGGCGAAGCGGACCAGCGAAAACTAACGACCGCGGTCGATAAAGCTCATGCTCGTGGGCGGCGAATTCGCTTTTGGGCCACCCCCGAAACGGAGGCGATGTGGCAAGTTTTGCAGGCGGCAGGAGTCGATGCCATCAACACCGACGACCTGGCAGGCCTGGAGCAATTCCTGCGAACCGCGGCGGCAGGCGATTGAACCAGAGCAGCCAAACCACCGCTGCCAAACGAGCTGCGTTAGCGGTTTGCCGCCGGACTACCACAACCCCCGAAACACCTTGTTGCACCAGAGAACGAAAGGTCGCAGGCGCATTGCCTGGAGGAGACCTGTGATAAGCTGGAGGGAAAGCGGCCTGGACGTCCGGCCGTACTCCAAACGACTCTCGCAGGTATGGTTCGTGATGCAGTGTCCGCGTGATGGGATTTTGCAGGGTTCTCGCTTATCGATTCGAGTGCAACGGCGGACATCGATGTTCGTCGCGGCCGCGATTCTAGTCGTCGCCGCGGCGGGCTGCGTCCCGAAGGCGGAAAACGAAGTGGTTGTTTATTCGGCGCTCGACCGCGAGTTTGCGGCACCGATCCTCGGTGCGTTTCACCGTGCCAATGATGGACAGATCACCCCGGTGCCCAAGTACGACGTGGAATCCACCAAGACGATCGGGCTGGTCAATCGCCTCATCGCCGAGGCCGACGCGCCGCAGTGCGACGTGTTTTGGAACAACGAAATCCTGCACACGGTGCGGCTGCAGAAGATGGGGCTGCTGGAGCCGCACGACTGGCAGGTCGGCGAAAACTGGCCGCCCTCGATGCAGGCCAGCGATGGGACCTGGTGCGGATTTGCCGCCCGCGGCCGGGTGCTGTTGGTCAACACACAGTTGCTGCCCGACCCCGAACAATGGCCGCAAACGGTAGCCGAGTTAGCGGATCCGAAATGGCAAGACCGCTGCGCGCTGGCTCGCCCGCTGTTCGGCACCACCGCCACGCACGCCGCGGTGCTGGACGTTGCGCTCGGGGCCGAGCAGGCCGAAACGTTCTTCCGCGCGGTCGCCGACAACGCCACCGTGTTGTCGGGCAATAAGCAAGTCGCCCTGGCCGTGGCCTCAGGCCAAGTGGCCTGGGGGTTGACCGATACCGACGACGCGATCATTGAAAAGGACGACGGGATGCCGGTGGAGATCGTGTTTCCGGACCAACAGCCCGGCCAGCCCGGATGCCTGCGAATCCCCAATACGGTCGCGGTGCTGAAAAACGCTCCGCACCCCGAAGCCGCTCGCCGACTGGTCGACTACCTGATGAGCAGCCAGACCGAGGACCGCTTGGCGATGGGCATCAGCTCGCAGATCCCGGTTTCTCAGGACGCCAAGGTCCGACCGCACGTGTTGCCCGAATCGCCCGTGCGGTGGATGGAAGTCGACTTCGAAGCCGCCGCCGAGCGCTGGGAACAGCTGGCCCCGCGGCTGGAAGAGATCTTCGCCGGAGAGCTGGAGTTTTAGACCGAGGATCTGAGATCGGGAAAGCGAAAGCTGATGTCTCCTGGCTCGAACGGAAGCTATGTACGGCGTGCGAAGCTCGGGGCGCAGCAGCCACGGAGTGGCGACACGCGGTAGCCCCAGGCGCGAGCCTGGGGTGCCGCCCCCAGCACCCGCGCGCTAGTCCCAGAGGGACGACACGAATTCCGGTGCCAGACTTCCTGTCGCCCTTCCAGGGCTTTTGTTCGTTATGGTTACGTTTCCCCGGGCTCGCGTTTTGGGGCTACCACAGACAAACGCTCCGCGATTTAGGAACGTTCGTTCCCCTACATAGAATCCGCTAGAGTCAGGAAATCTGAAATCTCAACTCGGGCTGCTGGCTGCTGCTTTATCGCCAGGTGCGGGCTCGGCCGGCGGGCCAGAGGGCGGCGGGAGCCATCCGCTGTTCGGGTTGCGGCTGGGCGGCGGTGTGCGGCGGACGCGGAGTGGCCGTCGCCGCGGCGGCAGGGGAACTGTCGTCGCTGGCCACCGCTTCGCGGCGACGCAGGTACCAACTGTCGCCGTCGCTTCCGCGATTCTCGGCGGCAGCCAGGGCGGCGGCTCGGGTCGCCGGCCCGTCACGAAGGGGCGTCGCGGCGCCGCGGGGCAATGGTTCGGGCGCTGTCGCGGCGGGTGATTCACCCGAGGCCAGCCGTACGTTATCGGTCGCACCGCGGGGTTGGCGTTTGACATAGCGGTCGACCGACCCACTGCCGTCGCTGACCCATTTCAACCAGTACTGCTGCAGTTCCGCCAGCGAGTCGTATCCGTAGAACTCGCGAACCGTGTCGGTCCAGCTGGGATGTTCGTGGTAGTGTTCGAGGAATTCGATGAATGTCCGCGGCCCTTGCTGTTCGATCAGGAAGCGGCAAACGGAGTAACCCTGAGCGTACATCGGATGGATGTCGTCGGGATACTCGCGGAGCAGGAACAGCTTGTTCATCGCGATCCCACGTTCGGTGCGGAGAAAATTTCGCAGATGAGCTTCGTGCTTGCTCTTTTCGGATTCGTGTTCGACGATCGTGCACACGCCTTCGTCAGCCCAACGCGGCAGGGGGCGTCCGAAATGGGTTGCCAGGATCGTATGCGACACCTCGTGAGGCAGCACGCTGTCGAGGATTCGCTGGGGCGTGCCGACGACTTCCATGCGGAAGTTGCGAACCGGCTGGATGTCGTAATGGGTGACCCCCTGAGCGGCCAGGTTGGGTCCGGATACGACGCGGATGGGGCAGGGCTGGGGCCACGGCGACAGTTCGTATCCCAACCAATAATCCGCCAGGTCGCGGCGGTACCGTTCGGCCGCTTCGCCGACCTGCCGGGCCATCACCGCATCGGGTGCGGTGATCACAAAATTCTGCGTTCGAACCGACGCTTGTCCAAGGGCGGTTTGTTCGGCCGCGCCGAGGCACAGGGCCAACGCCACGAGTCCCAAAACGTTTGCCCAGACCGTCCGCAACGACTTGGTCGCATCCATGCCACAGCTCCTCGGGTATCCCTACCACCGACAAGTTTGTTTTCGGCGATGTCTTTCGCCGCCAGCGAAGCTCATTCTTCGCTGCTCGCTGCGAAGTGTACGGCAGAGCGGAAAAGGACCCTAGAGCGTTTTTCGCTTTTGTGCCGTGCGACGCGAGGTGGCGGCCTGCGTCCGGTTGCCGTCAATCTCAAGAAAAATCATATTGGGATCTCTTTCGGTCGCGCCCGCCGCGGTCCCAATTAATTTATTTCTGTCGAGCCCGAAACATGGTGGATCCGCAGTTGCTATCAATGTTGCGGTGCCCGCGCACCCTTCAGCCTCTGAAACCGGCTTCGGCCCAACGAGTCGAAGCCTGCAACGCGTCGATCGCGGCGGCAGAGCTGCACGATGCCGGCGGGCGACTGGTCGAGACGCCGGTCGAGGAGTTGCTGGAGTCGGCCGATGGCCAGTGGCTGTACCCGGTGCGAGACGGAATCCCCACGCTGGTGCCGGACTGGGCGATCCCCGCGGAGCCGGGCTTTCGCTAAGACGGCTAAAGCCGCTAAACTCCCCGGCTTGCGGCTGCCGCAAGCCCGCGGCTGCCAGCCGTTAATGAAACGTCGCATGGAGGACTGTCAATCGTGTTTGTCGCTGCTTCGCTGGAATGTTTGCCGGACCAAAGTTTTGAAGAGGCCCTCGAACTGCTGAACGATCTGGAGTTCACGGCGGTCGAAATCGACTTGCACTCCGACGGGCACATCGATCCGGCGGCTCTGCTGGTCGCACCGGAGGAAACGGTTCACCGCGTCCGGCACTCGCACCGCATGGATATCAGCGGTTACAGCGTGGATTTGGAAGCCACCGGAGCGGACTTCTACAAGCTGTTCGACGAGATCTGCAAATTCGCCAAGGCCACGCGTGTGGTCACCCTCACGGTTCGCTCGGCCGAACTGGGAACCCCCTTCAACGAGGAGGTCGAGCACTTGCAGAAATTGGTCGACCTGGCTGAAACGCAAGGAGCCCGCGTCGCCGTCAAAAGCGAACTGGGCCGATTGAGCGAGGATCCCGATACGTTGATGGTGCTGTGCGACAACGTGCACGGCTTGGGCGTCACGATCGATCCCAGCGTGTTCATCTGCGGACCGGCCAAGAACAAGAGCTACGACCGGATCCTCAAGTACGTTTACAACATCCATCTGCGAGATTCGTTGCCCGACAAATTCCATGTCAGCGTGGGACAGGGAGAAGTCGATTACGGCAAGTGGATCAATCAGTTGGAACGCGAGAAATACGATCGCGCCCTAACGGTCCATCTGCCACCGCTAGAGGGGCTGGACCATCGCGTCGAACTCCGCAAGCTTCGCCGGTTGCTGGAAAGTTCTCTTTAAAACACGACGGAACGCGGTTTGCAAATTCTGGACGAGCCTCCCCTCGCGTCCTACAATGGGGGGGACGTACTTTTTTTTGCTCGGCCTGTGTTTTTACACGGCCCTTTTCTGCGTGGTCTGATCCGACAAAGGGATGCTCAGCGGATGTCTGAATGGTTCGTACGCCAAAACGAGACGGAAATCGGTCCTGTCGATGGCTCGGGGTTGTTGGATATGATCCGCGAAGGAGCGGTCAAACAGGACACCTTGGTGCGAAAAAACGATTCGGCATGGTTTGAGGCACGAAGCGTGGGCGGGCTGTTCGAAGCCGCTTCGAAGTCCTCCACCAATTATTACTGCCCCGAATGCAACGCGGCGGTGCGCAAACCGCCCTGTGTTTGTCCCGGTTGCCGGATTCAGTTGAACTACGCCCGCGCCAAAGTGGTCGAAAACAAGATCGACGGCTACGAGCCCGCGGCCAAACCCAAGCGTAGCGCCTCGGTGCAAAACTGGTTGCGCCGCGTGCAAACGCGGCGACAGTAAGGTCGTCGTCTTTGATGGTCGAGTCATCCGCCCCGCTCGCCGCAACCCGGCGCTGGTTGAAACAGCAAGCCGAGCCCGCCGTGGAACGCCTGCAACGCTGGTGCGAGCAGAACTCCGGTTCGTACCACCGCGAGGGACTCGAGGCGATGGCCGCGCGGTTGATCGACGATCTGGCCGATCTGGAGATTCCGGCCGAACGGGTGAGTCTGCCGGGCTGGGAGGAAATCGACGAGCTCGGCCGCCGCACCACCCATCACACGGGGCCGGGCCTGCTGTGGCAACACCGCGATGAGGCGAAACATCGGGTGTTGCTGTTAATCCATTACGACACGGTCTATCCCGCCGCGGCGCCGGTTCACATCCGTCGCGAGCAGGATCGGTTGTGGGCCCCGGGAGCCGCCGATGCCAAGGGTGGCATCCTGGTGATGCATCTGGCCCTGGCGGCGCTGCGGCGTTTTCAAGTGGCGCCGGACATCGGCTGGACGCTGGCCCTCAATCCCGATGAAGAAATCGGTTCGCCGGCGTCCCGCTCGTGGCTCCGCCAACTGGCCGCCGAACACGATTTCGGCATGGTCTTCGAACCGTCCCTGCCCGATGGAGCCTGGGTAGCCGACCGCAAGGGCTCGGGCAACTGGACGTTCCTGGTCGAGGGCCGGGCCGCCCATGCCGGACGCAACCCCGAACAGGGACGCAACGCCATCGTCCGCGCCGCTCAGGTCGTCGAAGCGCTCGATACGCTGAATGAACCGCTGAAAGGCCGGACCGTTAACGTGGGCCGTATCCAGGGCGGCGGACCGCTGAATCGGGTTCCCGAGGTGGCCGTGGTGCGGGTCAACGTGCGGATCACCCAAGCCGCGGACGAAGAACAGGTCATCCACCTGTTCGAACAGATCGCCGCTCGCTACAGCGGCGATGGATTCACTTGTTCGTTGTCCGGCGGGTTGCACGCGCCGGTGAAAGTGGCTGACGCCGCGGCGATGTTGCTGCGTGAACGGATGCAGAAATCCGCCAAGAAGGCCGGCCGCATCGTGCGCTGGCGAGATACCGGCGGGGCGTGCGACGGCAGCAAATTGGCGGCCTTTGGATTGCCGAATATCGACACGCTGGGACCAACCGGGGACCATCTGCACAGCCCGGAAGAGTACTGCGATCTGGATACGATCGTGCCGGCCGCCCAGACGATCGTCCAAGCGTTCCACGACTTTGCCCGCGAACCGCATCGCTGGCCCACGCGTCACTAAGTGTTGCCGTTCGCTCCGCGAAAGTTGCTGATGCGACACTGACTACTTTCGGCGGAGCGAAAGGCGACACTGCGGCTTGCTCCGGATCGCAGCGAAGTTAGATTGGTGGCCGACATTCCATCCGTTTATTGCTCCGAGGTTAACACTGTGAACTCCACCGCTGCCGACGCTCTCCGATCGGACCCTCGCGTCGCCGAGGCCAAACGTCTGCTGCGCGAAGCGGTGCTGGAACACGGGCAAGGCTTGAACCGGGCGCAGCCGCCTCGGCCGGAGCTCGAGGCCGGCTATCAGGATCAACTGCAGCGATTGGAAGCGGCCCGCGGCGGCAAACCCATCTGGCCCTACCTCTCCAGCGGCCTCGGCAATGGGCCCTGGGTCGAGCTGGCCGATGGCAGCGTCAAACTGGACATGATCGGCGGCATCGGCGTGCACGGAGCCGGGCATAGCCATCCGGCGATCCTGGATGCGGCCGTCGATGCGGCCTTGGAAGATACGGTGATGCAGGGCAACCTCCAACAGCACCCGCCCAGTTTGCAGATGTGCGAACGGCTGCTGGAAGTGGCTCGGCGCCAGGGAGCATCGCTGGACCACTGCATGCTCAGCACCAGCGGCGCGATGGCCAACGAGAACGCGCTGAAGATCGCGCTGCACTCGGCAGCGCCCGCCGATCGCGTCCTGGCTTTCGAACATGCGTTCGCGGGACGCTCTCTGGCAATGGCCGCCATCACCGACCGGCCCAAGTACCGCGAAGGCTTGCCGCTGACGCTGGATGTGGATTATCTGCCCTTTCTGGATCCGAACGATCCGGCCGGCAGCCAACAGCGTGCGGTCGACCAACTGCAACAATTGTTGGCTCGCCATCCGGGACGCTACGGCGCCTTCTGGGCCGAACCCATCGCCGGCGAAGGCGGTTACTACCCGGGCAGCCGAGCGTTCTTCGCCGCCCTGTGTCAACCGCTCCGAGAAGCCGGGATTCCGATCATTTTCGACGAGATCCAGTCCTTCTCGCGGCTCAGTCAACCGTTCGCCTTCCAGCATTACGGCTTGGATGAGTTTGCCGACATCGTCACGGTCGGAAAAATCACGCAGGTCTGCGCCACGCTGTACGGCCAGCGTTTCAAACCCAAAGCGCCGATCCTCAGCCAGACGTTTACCGGTTCCTCCTCGTCGATCGCCGCCGGCCTGGCGATGCTCCGCGAACTGGAACAAGCCGATTGTTTCGGCCCCGACGGGGCGAACCTCAAACGACATCGCTACTTCGCCGCCCATTTTCAGGCGTTGGCCGAGAAGTATCCGGGCGCGGTCCGCGGCCCCTATGGCGAAGGCATGATGATCGCGTTCACGCCAGGCGATGGCCGCTTTGAAACCGCCAAATGGTTCGTCGATACGATGTACGCCGAAGGCTTGCTGGGCTTTATCTGTGGCAGCGAGCCGGCACGCGTGCGTTTCCTGCCCTCGCCGGTAACGACCACCACCGAACATATCGATGCCGCGGTGCAGCTGTTGACCGGCGTCGTGGAGCGGTACGCCCGCGGAGAAATGTCCAAGGAGGGGTAGGGGATTGGCAGGCTGGAAGCCTATGCCACTGGTTTTCACAGGCTGGAAGCCTATGCCACTGCTTACCGTAGGCGTCGGCGGAGAACCGCCCTGGCGGCATGCCAGCCGCACATTCCGTGGACGCCGCCACCGGGCGGCGTGGAGGCCGAACAGAGAAACAGATGCGGCACCGGCGTGGTGTAGGGATTCCAGCGGGCCACCGGACGCGTGAACAATTGCCAGGCGTCCATGACACCGCCGGTGATGTCGCCGCCGATGTAGTTGGCGTTGTACCGCTCCAGGTCCTGCGGAAACATCTTGTGGCGGTCGAGAATCAGGTCTTTGAAGCCGGGCGCAAAGCGTTCGATCTGGTCTTCGATGCGGTCGGTCATATCGACGGTACAGCTCGCGGGCACGTGGCAGTACCCCCAGCCGGTGTGTTGGCCGCGGGGAGCTCGGGAATCGTCGAACAAACTCTGCTGAGCAACCAAGACGAAGGGATTGTCGGCGGGGCGCCCCTGCCAATTCGCTCGCTCGGCCAGAGCCACTTCATCAAACGTGCCACCGACGTGCACTGTCCCGGCGCGGCGACACGCTTCGGCTCGCCACGGAATCGGGCCGCTGAGCGCCCAATCGACTTTGAACGATCCCGGACCGTGGCGAAAGCGTTCCAGCCGCCGCCGGTAGCCGGCGGGCAGCAGATCGCCGGCGATCCGCACCAGATTTCGCGGTGAACCATCGAACAGAATCGCTCGGGCGGAGGGCAGTTCATCCAAGCGTTCGACCGGAGCGTCGACTTGGACGCGTCCGCCGAGGTCTTCTAAATAGCGCTGCATGGCGTTGGCCAGCTGCTGCGAGCCACCGCGGGGGAAGGGCCAGCCCCGGCCGTGAGCGGTCACGGCGAACATCAATCCCACCGCCGCGGTCAGTCGTTGCTCCAGCGGCAGGATGCTGTGAGCGGCCAGACCGGCAAACATCCCCCGAGCCTCTTCGGTGCGAAACCAACGATCGACGAAGCTTCGCGCCGAGGCGATGCCGCGGATTCCAAAACGAGCCATCAACAGCGGGTGACGCGGCAGGTGCAGCGGCCCGAGCACCTCTTTCAACAGCGCGTCGGACTGCCGGACGAACGGTTCCAGAAGCCGTCGATAGGCGGCTTGATCAACGCCGAATCCGGCGGCCGTTTCTTCCAACGATCGATAAACCGCAGCGGCGCGATCGAGGGCAACCGGATGGGCGAGCGGCAGTTCGGGATGGATCCACCGGACACCGTATTCCTGCCAGGGCATGGTTCTGAAGAACGGCGAAGCGACGCCCAAGGGGTGGATCGCCGAGCAGAGATCGTGATGAAAGCCCGGCAGGGTGCACTGGGCGGTGCGCATCCCGCCGCCACATGTCGACTTGGCCTCGCGCACCAGGACGCTGCAGCCGTGGCGAGCAAGGGTGATAGCGGCCGCCAAGCCATTGGGGCCGGCGCCGACGACGATCGCGTCATACTGTGGCATCAAAGATTCACGCTGGAAAGGACGGAAGCCGGTTGCAACCGTACCACATCGGCGCGTCGCCGCCAGCACGGCGCGCCGGGGCGTCCCACGGCGGGCAAACGCGCTACCGAATCAAGGATTGTCCGCCGTCGATCCAGACGGGCGTGCCGGTGATGTGCGCGGACAAGTCGCCCAACAGAAAGGCGGTTAAATTGGCCACCTGTTGCGGATCACCCATCGCTCCATCAATCAGCGGAATCTGTCCTTCGGGATACTCCACCGGCGTACGGATGCTGTCCAGGTCCTCCCGCTCGGTCTTTTCATGGATCGCCGATTCGATCGCGCCGGGGCAGATCACATTTACGCGGACCTTGTCCTGGGCAAGTTCCAGAGCCAGCATCTTGGCCAGCGCGAATTGCCCGGCTTTGCTGGCCGCGTAGGCCGAAGCGCCGGAGTTGCTGAAGGTGCGAGTGCCGTTGATCGAAGACATGACGACGATGCTGCCGCCTTGCTTCTTGAGGTGCGGCGCAGCGTGACGGATCGCAAAGAAGGTCCCGGTCAGGTTCACGTCCAGCGTCATCCGCCAGTCTTCCGGCGAAAGTTCATCGATCGGGGCCCAGGTGCCATTGGTGCCGGCGTTGGCGACCAGCCCGTCGATCCTTCCCCACTGGGCGGCGACCTGTTCCACGGCCTGCTTGACCTGGTCGTCCTCGGTCACGTCGGCTTCGGCCCACATGGCCTGGCCACCTTGGGCTTTGATCGCATCGACAACCGATTGCATTTCGTCCTGGTCACGGCTCAGGATCCCCACCCGAGCCCCGCAGGCCGCGCACGTCTTGGCGATCTCGGCCCCAATCCCTTCACTGCCGCCGGTGATCACAATCACCTTGTCATCGAGCTGAATCTTCACGCGTCGCGTCCTCATTGGTGGAAGTAAAATCCCACGAGGGAGGACGCAACTTCTGTACCAATCGCACCGAAGGCTAGACTCCAGCGCTGGAGTCGATCGCTAGAGCGCACAGCGGCCGCAGGCGCAGCCCACCGATTCGCTGAGCGAACTGGTGAAGGCGGGGCTGCTACCGCCGGCCTCGCGCCAGTACAACAGGGGCCGGGGCTGGCGAGCTCCGTGACGATTCATCCGCCGGGCTTCGTAGGCGTGGCCGTTGGCGATCACCGTCTGAACGCGTTCGCTGTGACGAATGTTCTCGGTCGGATCGGCGCCTTTGTCCAGGATGATCAAATCGGCCAGCTTGCCCGGTTCCAGCGATCCCAGGTCCTTGTCCAGTCCCAGATAGCGAGCCCCGTGAATGGTGCCGCACTCCAGGGCCTGCTGCGGCGTCATCCCGCCCTGCACAAACCCCCACAGTTCCCAGTGCGTGCAGATGCCGGCTAATTGACCGTGGCCACCGGCCTGGACCAAGCCGCCCTGCTGCACGACCTGTTGGGCGATCTCCGCGACGCGGATGTGGTTGTAGTCCTCCAGCGGTGCCTTCTGGCGGCGCCGCGAACGCGGGTTCAAAACGTGCGGAGGCACGAAGGTGGTCAGCCGTGGGTGCTGCCAGAGGTCGTCGACTTCGTACCAATAATACTCGCCGCTCAGGCCCCCATAGGCCACGTTCAGCGTGGGCGTGTAGCCGACGTTCGTTCCTCGCCACAGATCCATCACGTCGTCGTAAGCGGTTTGCACTGGCAACGTGTGTTCGATGCCGGTGTGGCCGTCGACGATCATCGTCAGGTTATGCATGAAGGTCGATCCGCCTTCGGGAACGACCATCATTTTTAATTTCCGCGCCGCCGCGATGATCTGCTGCCTCTGGTCGCGTCGCGGCTGGTTGTAGCTCTTGACGCTGAACGCCCCGACGGCCTGCATCCGCCGCAAATGAAACAGCGCATCGTCCAACGAGTTGACTTCCGCACGGCTGGCGCCGGTGGCACCGTACAGGATCTTGCCGGTCGAGAACGTCCGCGGGGCGACGATCCGGCCGGCCTTGGCCAATTCGCTGGCCGCGAAAATGCTGTGGGTGTCGTTGCTGGGGTCGTGGATCGTGGTCACGCCGAAAGCCAGTCGAGCCAGATTGATCCAGTTTTGCTCCGGTGTAATACCTTGATTGGCCATGGGGCCGTGAGCGTGGACATCGATCAGGCCGGGCATCACCACCTGGCCTTTGGCAGAAATCACGCGAGCGTCCTCGGGCACCTTGATCTTGTCGGCAGGACCGACGGCGGTGATGCGATTGCCATCGATGAGGAGCGTGCCGCGAGGGATCTCGCCCTCGGGGCCCATCGTCAAGATTCTGGCATCGACGATGGCCAAACGTCCGGCACCGGGATCGTGCGGGTGCTGGAAACCGATGGCCAGCGATTCCGCCACGCTGTCGCCGCCCTCGTCGTTCGCGCCGCCCTCGTCGTTCGCACCGCCCTCGTCGTTCGCGCCGCCGGCCGCATCGGCATCGTCCGTTTGCGTATCGTCCGCGTCGTCGCCCGTATCCTCGGACTCGGCCGGCCGCTTCAGTACGGATTCGATATCGACCGTGTAATACTCCGGCCCCAAGCTCCAGTGCAAACGTTTGCCGTCGCCGGAAAAGTGCACGAAATCACCGGCGGTCTGGCTGAGTTTGCGAATCGGCAAGCCCTGTCCCTGAGGGCCCACGGCGACACTGCCGCCGGCATCGACCATGGGGGCCAGGTAGACGTTGAACCGTTCGATGAACGCAACATGCTTGCGGTCCGGCGAGACACGAAACGCCGTGGCCCATTGGCTGGTGTAATGCGTGCGGCGATCATTGCCGTCGAGGCCGACGCTGTGCAGGGCGCGGTTGTCCGCATCCTGTCCCGGATCGGACGTGGTGAAATACAAGCGTTCGTTGGAATCGGCGAAGTGCGGATCGGAACCCTTGCGGACGATTCGCTGGGCCTCGCCTCCGCGAACCGGACTGCGATACAAGCCGGTCTCTCGAGACCACAGCGGGGTGGTCAGGTAACCGCCGGCGTGTTTGGCGTACACCACGGTTTGGCCATCGGGAGAAAACACCGGATCGGTGTAATGGCCGGGTTTGTCGGTGACCGACCAATTTTCGCCGGCTTGGGGGTCCACCGACGCGACGCGCACCGCGCCCAACCGCTGGTCATCCCATGTGCAATACGTGATGAACTGTCCATCGCGGGAAAAGCTCGGGAAGAACTCAAAATGGTCCTCCTGCGTGGTCAGCCGTCGAGGTTCGCCGTCGGGCAGGGAGCGGACATAAATGTGTCCCAACGCCTGATACGCAACCGCCGATCCATCGGGCGCCGTCGTCACCCAGCGCAGCATCCGCACATCGAACTGTTCCTCGCCGACCGGAACCGGGAACCGGACCACGCCGCGCACTTCCCGCTCGTCCTGCACATGAAACGGGATCGTCTGGGCTTGGCCGCTGGGCACATCGATGCGGCGGATCTGACCGCGCGACCAGATCACGATCGATTCGCTGTCCGGGGTCCAGGCGAACTGGCTGTACACGCCATGGATCGCCCAGGACTCCTGCATGTCCCGCTCCAGTTGGTCGTAGATCAAGGTGATCTTGCCGGACTGCAGATCGTACAGATGCAGTCCGGTCTTCGCGCCCACGCGACGGACAAACGCCAACTGCCGGCCGTCGGGCGAGGGGACCGGACGACAGGCCCCGCCGGGCCCGGAGATCAGCGTTTCGGTTTCCTGTTCCACCAGGTCCAGGCGTTTGATGACGTAGATGCCTTTGTGCGAATCCTTGTTGTATTCAAACGTGTTGCCGGGCGTATTGTCCTGGCTGTAATACAGGTATCGGCCATCGGGCGAGAACGCCGGTTCGTTGACATCCTTTTGCTGGTTCGGTTTTTCGGTCAACTGCACGCCGGCCGTCGCGCCACTGGCCAGGGCATCGCGGTGATACAGCCACATTTCGCCGCTGCCAAGCGAACGACGACTTGTAAAATGCTTGCGAGCCACCAGGTACTGGCCATCGGGACGCCAGGTCGGGCCGTTCAACAGGCGATAGGTTTCGGTCGTCACCTGCGTCAGCTGGCCGCTGTCGATGTCGAGCAACCAGATGTTGTCGCCGCCCTTGCCCGCCTGGCCGGTACGATCGCTGGTGAACGCGATCGTCTTTCCATCCGGACTGAACCGCGGCTGCATGTCCCAGGCGATGCCCTGGGTCAACCGGCGCGGTGTCCGTCCACCGGTCGCCTCGCTGCCGTCGGCCCCGTCGATCGGCATCAGGTACAAATCGCCCAGCAGGTCGAACACCACCTGCTGGCCATCGGGGCTGACGTCGACATTCATCCACGTGCCTTCGCGGACGTCGATGGCTTGACGCGACTTAGGCCCCGGCGGCGAAGCCACGTCCCAGTCCGCAGGTTGCGAGTCAGCGGCCGCGGCAACGCCCGACAGCACCAAGGTCCAGGCCAGCAGCCCTACCCACAACGAACGGCCCAGCCACAGCGATCGGCGGCATGATGCAGGAACGCACATCGCCGCACGCCAAGAGGATAAAACGGTCATCAAGCTCTGTAGGGTTTGAAGGTCGAAGTTGGATGTTTGCTGCGTTCAAACGCGATAGCCGATCGTTTTCAGCGTGCTCTTGGCCGTATCGAGGTGGTCGCCTTGCAACTCGATCAGGTCCTCTTTGGCTTTTACCGTCCCGCCGGTGCCGCAGGCGGCCTGTAGGCGGGAGAGCAGGTCCGGCAGATCGTTGGCCTCGGCCGATAGCCCCTCGACGACGGTGACGCGACGTTTGCCCTTGCGTTGTTCCAGACGAACGCGAGCTCGTTGTTTTTCCGGAGGCAGACGAGCCGCTTCTCTGTCCCGCTGCTGCTCGGCGGCCGCTTTGTCCGCCGCCGTGCACTGGCACTCCGATTCCACTTGCCCGCAAAGCTCGCATTCCGGCGGGATGTCAAAAGGCGTTCCGGCAAACAGACGGGTCATGGCAAGGGGAGCTGCGAGAGTGAGAAAAACGCGGCGGGGCGGCCGATGTCGTAGTCATTCTAGTCGCAAAGGGTATAAAGTGGCATGGGCTGGAAGCCTCTGCCACTTGCCTCCGATCGTTCTGAAGGATTGCTCCCTATGCGTATACGTCCCCCGGCTTCGTCTGTTCGATGGTTGGTCGTATGGTTCGCCCTCCTGGGGGGCGGTTCGAGCGGTTTCGGTCAAGATGCCCTTGACGAGCTGCCTTTTGATTATCACGCGACACGCGGCGAAAACCCTCTGACCGAGTTGTTTGCTCGCGTCGATGCCGGCACCGTGACGCTGGAGCACGACCCCCAGTTCGGAATTCTGCCGGAGTTGCTCGCGGCGCTCGATATTCCGGTGTCGTCGCAGGGGCTGGTTTATTCCAAAACCAGTTTGCAGTCGGCTCGCATTTCGCCTGAGAATCCGCGAGCCATTTTCTTTAACGACGATGTGTACGTCGGCTGGGTGCAGGGCAGCTCGCTGCTGGAGCTATCGACGACGGATCCGCATCTGGGCGCGGCGTTTTATACGATCCGCATGCGTCCCGGCCGCACCGTGCTGCGGCGGGAAAACAATGGTTGTCTGGCTTGTCACTACTTGCCCTCCACCCAGGACGTTCCGGGACACACCGTCCGCAGCGTGCTGACCCGTTCCAGCGGGCACATCAACAGCCTCACGCGATCGTTCGTCACGGACCACACCAGCCCGTTTGAGGAGCGTTGGGGCGGTTGGTACGTGACGGGCCGACTGGGCGGCATGAAACACATGGGCAACGCCTTCTTGGAAGGCGAGGAACTGGTCCCGCACGGCGACAACGATCGCCCCGACGTCCACGACGCGATCGACACCTCGCGGTGGCTCTCACCGCACAGCGATATCGTGGCGCTGATGGTCCTGGAGCACCAGACCGAGTTTCAGAACACGCTGACCCGAGCCCGGTTCGAAGTCCAGCGGGCGATACTGGAGCAAGCATCGCGTGAACGCAGCGGCGATGCGGACGCCTCGCCGGGAACACTGGACCGAGCTCTCGACGACGCGGCCCGGCGCGTCGTCGATTGCCTGCTGTTCGTCGACGAGGCCGCGCTGCCGGGCCCGATCGCCGGTTCGTCGTCGTTTGCCGAAGACTTTGCCGCCCGCGGACCGTTTAGTCGCGACGGCCGGTCGCTGCGCGAGTTCGATCTGCAGACACGGCTGTTCCGCTACCCGTGCAGCTACCAAATCTATTCAGAGGCCTTTCGCGTGGTGGAGCCGGAGCTGCGAGAACGCATCTTCACGCGGCTGGCCGCGGTGCTGGGCGGACGCGTCGATGCCGACAAGTACGCGCACCTGGACAAGCCCACGCGGGAGGCGATCACGCAGATCTTGAGCGACACGATCCGCGATTACCCGGCCGCGGCTGCGACGCGGCAGTAGCCACGAAGTGGCGAAAGGATGTAGCGATCTTTAAAAACGTTTACTCCCCTCTCCCCCGAAGCCTGGCGAGCCTAAGCGAGTCAGGCTTCGGGGGAGAGGGGAGTAAACATCAGGCTTAATAGATTCCATTACAGCGAGTAAACATCAGGGCTGGGCCCGGGCCTACTGCTGCGGGACGCCGGGGAAGCCGCTGGGCAGGCCACCTGGGAACGCGCCGGGGAGTCCGTTTAGGCCGGGCTGGCCGGCGTCCTCGGTGGCGGCTTGTTCGCCCTCTTTGACGATCAACTCGTCGAGGCTCAGCTGGAGCTTGCCGAAGGTGCTCTCGGAGATCTCGTAGTACCAGTCGGCGAACCTCGCGTTCAACTCGGCGACCCGCTTGCGAGCCGCTTCGAGCTGTTCTTCACGCTCGTCGAGTTTGCGTTGGTTTTCCTTGGTGATGCGTTCCTGAGCGGCTTCGAGCCGTTCCTGTTTCTCCTGCTCGGTTTCCTCAGGCTTCGCCGCAGCGGCTTCGTCGCCAGCGGCTTCGTCGGCAGCACCTTCGTCGGCCGTGTCTTGAGCTGCGCCGGTTTCCTCATCAGCCGGAGCCGCGTCGTCGGCCGCCGCTTCGGCTTCCTGGCCCTGTCCCGACACGCTGCCCTCGCCGGACTCTTCCTGGACCGCTTCGCCTTCCTCAGCCGCTTCGCCTTCTTCGGCTGGCTCGCTCTCGGAAGCCGGTTCACCTTCCGCCGCTTCGCCTTCCTCGGTCGGTTCACCTTCGGCGGCCGGTTCACCTTCGGCGGTCGGTTCGCCTTCGGAAGCCGGTTCACCTTCAGCGGCTGGCTCGCCTTCGGAAGCCGGTTCACCTTCAGCCGCTTCACCTTCGGCGGCTGGTTCAGCTTCGGCGGACTCGCCCTCGGCCGCATCGCCTTCGGCCGCCGGTTCACCGGTTTCGCCTTCGGGCGAGGGCAGGTCGGTCATTTCCGGTGGAGCGGCTGCGTCGGCAGCGGCCGCTTCGGGTTCCGCTGGAGCATCCAGTTCCTCGATCGTCTGCGGGATGGGTTGCAGCTCGGGCATGGGGAAGCTGGATTCGTCGACTTCGGTGGTGACCAGCAGGTAGCGATTGGAGCCGACCAGGCCGGATTCGCCTTCCCCGCCGGCTTCCTGCTCCTCTTCGCTCAACCCGGCCAGGTCTCCGAATCGCAGGATGTAGCGGATACCGTCTTTCATGTGCACGGCCAGTTCGCCGTTGGCGGCCAGGATTTCGGTTTCTTCGCTGCCGGCGCGTCCGGCAGGAATGAATCCCCGATCGTTCAACGAACGCAGGGCCGTTTCGTCGTTGAAGATATCTTTGGAAGCTTTCAGGTTGGCGCTCATGCCTTCGGGCTTGCGGCCGACATCGACGATCTTCAGATCATCGAGCGCCTGCTTCATCGCGTTCAGTTTTTCGGTGTTCAGCGTTTCGTCCTCGCCCAGGGGACGCGGCACGCTGGTGCCCTGCTTGTAGGTTTGCAGGCGGACCAGATCCCACTGGCTGCCTTCGATGGCCAGTTCCGCATCGAACTCTCGCTCTTCCTGAACGCTGCGCGTCAGCGGATTGGCCGAGGCGGTGTAGTTCTTCATGGTGACGCCCGCGATATCGAAGGAGGCCAGCTTCAACAGGTCCTCTTCGATCCAGTCGGTGAACTTGGTGGTCAGGGCGTCGTCGTTGAGCTCGACGGCATAGACGATGTCCTGACCGGGGCGGCGAACGTAGCGTTGGCCGGCTTGGCCTTCGACTTCGTTGCCAACGATCAGCGAGACCATCGTGGCGCCGCGGTCATCCTTGATCGTGACCAAGCGGCCGACGCCTTCGGAGCCGACTTGCACATCTCCGCCGGTGGGATCGACCACACCGAAACCGGGATGGTCTTCGCGGTTGGTGGTGCTGACGTCCAGGATGCGGTTGTCCAGGAACAGCGTCGCCGCTTTCTTCATCTGGTCTTCGGCATCGGCCGGGTAGCCGCCGTGGGTCGGAATCCGCCAGACACCGTCGCCGCCTTTCGCGACTTCGAAGTCCGCGATCTGGCTTTGCTCCTCATCAAAGGTGACGATCTTCATGCTGGCGGCGGTCAGCGGATCCTTGAAATCTTCGAACAGGACTTTGCCAATCTGCTGACTGACTTCGCTTTCGATGCGGGTCGGCCAAGCAACGAACGCTGCCAGGGCAGCCATCGCCGCGGCTACCGCCCAAAAGATGCCGGTCTTTGCCTCTTCGTTCACGTTGGGAATCCCCTAACAGATCGATGGTTTGAATGTCTTACTTTTAATTGTCTTCGAGTTTGATTGCTTCAGCATGCGGAAGCGTCGTACCAGCGTGCGGAACGCTCGGCCGATACGTTCCGGGCACGCGGCGCCGGCTGCGGTTACCGCAGCCGGCTCTTGGCGATGTTCTCGCGTTCGCGCAGTCGCCGTGCCGAGAACACGATGATGCCGACGACCAAGGGCGGGATGCAGGGCAGCGTCACAGCGGTTGCTTTGACGATGTTCTGGATGCTTTCCACGCGACCGTCGGCTTGTCGACGGATGTCTTTGCGTTTCTTGGCCATGTCCAGTTCTTCCTTTTCCTGGGCGACGCGTTTGCGGCGATCCTCGATCGCTTGCCAGTGCTGGAACTCCTGAACGATCTTCTGGATCTTGGCCATGTTCTCGCGGGTCAGGCCGTTCTGTTGCAGTTTGTCGATTTCATCCTGGTACTTCTTGGCCTGCGTCCGCCGCGCGGCGTCGGCTTCGCGTTCGATCTGGTCGGCTTGTTCCTGGAACCGATTGACCTGATTGCGTTCGTTCAGGGCGGCTTCCTGCTTGACGTCTTCGATCAAGGCCAGCGAGCTGACGTAGGGTTTGTGGCTGCGGATGGCGATGAAGTCGTGTTCGCCGGACAACCAGTCGAACACGTTCAGCAGGAAGGAAACATTTTCCATCTGAAAGCGAACGTCGTCGGTCTGATTGGGGTCGGCCCGGATCAACAGAAAGTCCGGGATCATCAGGTCTGAATCGGCGACGTAAACCACCTTCAGCGGCTCGGCAGCATCGGTACCTTCGGCTTCCGCTTCCGACGTCTCATCGGCGTCGGCTCCTTCCTCGGCTTGCTCCGCTTCGCCGGCCGCCTCGGGCGCGACCAGCGGCTGGTCCGATTCGATGGCAAGTGCCAAGATGGACTGCTGGCCGGGTCCGCCCTGCAGGCTCATCAACGTGCCGGGGTCGTTGTTGGATTCACGCACTTCTTGGAAACTGACCCGGCCGCTCAGGGCACCGGTTTCCAGCAACTTGGTGTGTTTCAGCTGGGCGTCCTCCTGGGGCTGGACGGCCCCGGCGTAGATCAACAGCACTTCCTGGAGGTCGCGGGTGATCGGGCTATCGGGGCCCAGCGAATTTTCACCCCCGGGCGCCTGGCTGTCGATGAAGACGAACAGATCGTTCATCGCTCGCGGCAGGTTGGGATACGGATTGTAGGTTTGCCAGACCAGGTCCGGGTTCAAGCCACCGGGCAGGGTCGGACTGGGTTCGCCCGGAACGTCCAACTCCAACAGGTCCCACAGCTCGCGGATATTGCCCTTGGGCGTCGGGGCGCTGCGGCCCATCATCATCGGATTGTTCTGTTGCTTGGGCTGGCCGGTGGGCGTCAGGCCGGGGTTGGTGGCCGGGAAGGGATCTTCGAACACGGCCGTGGGAACGCCGGAACGGACGGCTTCGAGGAACCGATTGAAGCGTTCGGGCGTCAGCGTCGAAGGCTGGACGGCGATCAAGGCGTCGTACTGGCCGGGCTGGACCGGAGCGTCGAAGGTGACTTCTTCGACGTCGTACTGTTTGGACAGTTCCTCGATCAACGGATGCTGCGGCGATTGCTGGACGCCGGCGGGGCCCATGCTGACGCCGCCCATCAGGCGGGCGTCGGTCGAGACGATTCCCAAACGCTTCTTCTCGCTTTGCGAAACGGTTTTGATCGAACGCACCAGCTCGTACTCGACCGGGATACCGTATTCGAGGATCGGGATCGTAACCTTGTTCAGGCCGCTGCGCATCGCGGCGCCCAGGATCAACTGCTTCTGCTGCAGCGCTCCCTTCTCGCGTACGATTCGCGTGACCGGAACGATGCCGAAGCGGTCCTCGGCCAATTGGGCCTCGTCGCTGAACAGCTCGATATCGTCGTACAGGTTGACTTCGATCGCGCGGCCCGCCTTGCTCGCTTCGCTGCGGAACTCTTTCAACAGGTTGATCAACTGGTACTTGGTGCGAGCGTACTGCTCGGGCACCTCGTCGCTGATAAAGGCGTCGATCACGATCGGACGTTCCGCGTCCAGGTTGCGGATCAGTTGCTTGGTCGTCGGCGACAGCGAACTGACGTCGCCCTCGGTGGCATCGATGCGAACCACGTCCCAGGAGCGGAACAGCACGACCGTGCCGCCCACAAAGACGACCAAGGCCAGGACGCGAGCCAGGTAGTGCCAGGCCATCGTGTTGCCGTCCTTGCCACCGGTCCAGTGCCGTCGGCCGATCAGGATCATGCACACGTAGAGGCTGACGGCCGTCACCAGGACGAAGTACAACACCGACGACGTGCTGACGACGCCGCGGCCGAAGTCGTCAAAGGGCGTGGCGATCCCGGCCCCTTCCAGCGTCTTGGCCAACCAGCCGCTGGGCAGCAGCGAACCGGTCAGCGAAGCGAAGGCCAGAGGTGCGTTGAACAGAGCCCCCAGAATGAACCCCACGGTCAGGTTGCCGGTCAAAAACGAAGCGATCATGCCGATCGACAGCATCGCCAGCCCCACAAACCAGTAGCCCAGGTAAGTCGTAAAGATCAGCCCCGTATCGACCTCGCCCTTGGTCAGCACGGCCAGGGTGATAAAGGTCGAGAGCTGGGAGAACAGCAGCGACGCGGTAAAGATGGCCGCGGCCGACATGTACTTGCCGATCACGATATCGAAGTCGTCTGCCGGCAGCGTCAACAACAGCTCGTCGGTCCCCTGCCGCTTCTCCTCGGCCCAAATGCTCATCGTGATCGCTGGGATGAATACCAGCATGATCAACGGAAACCAGCCGTTTAACTGATCCAGTGTGGCCAGGTTCTGGTTGAAGAACTCATAGGGCCAGAACGCCGCCAGGGACGTCAGGAACACAAAGATGCACAGAAAGACGTAACCGGTCGGGTTGCTGAAGTAGCCCACGAAGTTGCGCCGCATCACGGCGAAGGCCGCCTGTTTCGTCTTGGCGAGGACCGCCACGATCACCGCCAAAAGGGCCAGAAACAGCAGGTCGACCAACAGCAAATTGACCAATACCAGCAGGACAGAACCGAGTGTCGTTGACATATTTAGCAGACTGGAATGTACGAATGATGGAAGGTGCTAAAGGGTCGCCCAGCCGGGAGAATCACCCCGCCGGCAACCGGGCTCGATGGGGCCGTCCAATCTACGACGCTTGAGCCGCTTTCTGGCCGGTCAGGTTGTGGAAGGCGTCGTTCAGGTCGGTGCCCAGCTCCCGCAGGCCGTCGACGTCGCCGTTGTAGACCACACGTCCCTCATTGATCATGACCACCCGGTCGGCCATCGCTTCGACTTCTTGCAGGATGTGCGTGCTGAGCAGGATCGTCTTGGTCTCGCTCAATCGTCGCATCGTGCGGCGAACTTCGCGGATCTGATTCGGATCCAGACCCGCCGTGGGCTCGTCCAGGATCAACACGTCGGGCTCGTGCAACAGCGCCTGAGCCATCCCGACACGCTGCTTGAACCCCTTGGATAACTTGCTGGTCGCCTTGTGCATCACGGTCGACAAGTCGCAGATTTCGACCACCGCTTCGATGCGTTCCTTGCGATACGCCGGCGACAACCCGCGAGCATCGGCAAAGAAGCTCAGCATGCTCATCGGCGTCATTTCCGGATACAGCGGCCCGTTCTCCGGCAGGTACCCGAGGTGCTTGCTGCCCTCGATCCGCTGGCTCAGCATGTCGTAACCGGCGATCCGGGCCGTCCCTTCGCTGGGGGCGATGTACCCGGTCAACATCTTCATCGTGGTGCTCTTGCCGGCGCCGTTGGGGCCGAGGAAAGCGACCAATTCCCCTTCGCGAACCGTGAACGTCACGTCGCGACTGGCCGCGAACGGCCCGTAGAATTTGCTCAGATGATCCGCCTCGATCATCGCTTTGGCAGGCGTTTTCGATTCGCTCATGTAGCTCAGCAGAAAGCAAGTAAAAGGGGCAAAAAGGGGGTCTCAACACGTCGCAATCTATACTTGGGCATATCACTCTCCCTCTGGGAGAGTCGGGCTCTCAGGTCCGGAGAGGGCCGTGCCGACATGCCTAGCAGCGAGGGTTCAGCAGCAAGGGCCTCAATATAACGGCGTCCCGACCCGGCTCAACATGGCCATGCGGCGGGAGCCCCGGCACGCGAAATCCACTGTGGAAGGCAAACCGCAGAGCCCAACCGCCAGCCGAAACGGCTTGGCGGAGCTCGTGCAGGGTGTTACGAAGTCAGCCACCGAGCGGTTCGTCTCTTACAACCGCTTTTCAGCGGGCGACTTTCGGCTAAAATCTGAGCAGTCGTTGGCCGATGCTAGAGTAATCGCCACGGCGCCGCGAACCCGTGCGTGCCAGAAAACCGTCATTTGGTGAATGATATCATTCAGTAGATGAACGATTTCTCTCGCGTCGCGGACGATATCTGTCATGGGATCTTTAGAAGGCCGTGGCGGACCCGGTTTTTGCCGGACCAAGATTTTTGGCGGAATAGCTCAGCTGGTTAGAGCAGCGGAATCATAATCCGCGTGTCGGGGGTTCGAGTCCCTCTTCCGCTACCTACGGCCACCTCACGCTTCCCGCGTGAGGTGGCTTTTTTTATGCGCCCTTCAGCTTCTATGCGTCCTTCAGCCGGCTTCGCATCCGCTGGCGAGACGAAACTTTCGGTACGTGAAATGCACTTGGAGGTGGTTTTGTGCGGGCTGCGGCGATGTCGATCGCAGCGCAATGTCAAACACCAACAAGGAACTTTCCCGATGAAACGTCTTTTAACTTGCGCAAGCGCCGCCCTGCTGGGCGGCGCCTTGGCTCTGCCGGCGATGGGCCAAGGGGTTGAGGTCGAAGCCGATGGCACACGCGTGGAAGTGGGCGGCGAGGCGGGCGTGCAGGTGCAATCCGACCAGCCGCGTCGCCGACCGCTCGCGCCCGGTCAACGGCTCACGCCGAACCGGCCGGACAGAGCGGATGTGGACGTTCAAGTGCGCGGGGATGCCGGCGCGGCGGTACGCCCCGGCCAGCCGAGCCGTCACGTCCTGGTCGGTTGGCTGTTGAGCGATCAACAGGCGACGCAGCAATTGGCTCGCTACGGTTTGCAGCACAGCAAAACCCCCGAAGTCCGCCAGTTGGCCGAAACCGTGCTTCGCGATCACGAACGTCTGATCGAACAACTGCAGGCCCACCGCGATCGCCGGCCCGGCACGGTCAGTCGCAGCACCGATCCCACGGTGGCCCGAGCCGAAGCGAACGCGGAAAGGCGTCAGGAAGTTCGTGACGAGCGTGAAGAAGTTCGCGAAGAGATTCGCGAGACACGCGAAGCACGCCGAGACGCACGCCGTGCAGCCGACGGAGTGGTTCGCCCCCTGGAGCGACTGGGCGACCGCATCGAAGATGGCGTCGAACGCATCGCCGAAGCCGGACAGAACGCGGCCGAAGCGACCCGAGAAGCCGTCGATGCTAACCTCGGCGATGACGCACGCCGCCGCGGCCGGATCGCACCACCGGACGCTGCCGCGGTCCGGCTGCATCAACAGATCGTCCGCCGCACCGCGGAACTGGCTCGTCAAGATCTCGACCGCCGCCAAGGCCGAGAGTTTGATGCGGCCTGGGTCGGCATGCTGGAAGCGGCTCACCTGCAGCAGCAGGCCGCGTTGGAAGTGGCCATCGACCACGCCGACCCCGAGCTGCGGCAAGTGTTGCAGGACGGCTTGGCGACGATCAAACAGCATCGTCAAGCGGCCAGCCGCACGATGGAGAATCTGAGCCGGCGCTAGGCCCTCCCCGGTCCTGAGAGACCGACCCTCCCGGTGGGAGGGTGATGCGTGGTAAACGAAAAAAAGCCGGCGTGCCCGCATAAACGGGTGCGCCGGCTTGATGTGTTGGCAGCTTTTCTGTTCTCGGCTGGGACAGCCGAGCTACTATGGACAGCCGCGCTACTATCGCTTGGCTTCGCCTTGCTGGGCTTGGCCACCCGAAGCGGCTTGGCCACCTTGGTTGCCGGGACCGCCGGGGCCACCGGCTTGCGGACGGACGCGCTTGTTGATGTCGGTTTCCAAGACACCGAACACGGCTTCGTGACGTGCGACCGACATCTGCAGGGCGGCCAGCAGACGCTTGGCGGTGTAGAAGTTGACGATGATCCGCTGCTTGACCTGAATCGGATCCTTCGGCACTCCAACCGGCTGAGGATTCAGGCCGAAGTCCACGATCAGCTCTTCGGGCGAGCCGGTAACGCGGCAGAAATTGGCGTAGGTCGCGACGGCGTGATCGTCGTTCACCTGGACCTGAACGGGTTGTTGCGTCTGAGCCTGTTGCGCGGGCTGGTTGCCAGCGGCGGGGGCTTTAGCGCCTTCAGGTTTGCTCTCAGCGTCGGCCATCAAATACTCTCCTGGAAAAAAGTCTACCGGCGAATTCGCCGGTGCCAAACACCGGCAGAAAAGGTCTATGTGAATCGGGCTAACCGGTGCCGCCGAACACAGGATCCAACGGGATCCAAGATCGAGGCGGGCTCGGCAGCTATAGCGTGTGTAAGTGTTACTGTTCGATAGGGGGGATGCAACTCGCTTCGGGCAGGCAAAACGGGTTTTGCCGCGACAAAAGACGAACCACACCGACTAGAGGATTAAAACGCGTTGTCTGGGTAGTTTGCGTCAGGCGTTACAGTTCGAAATTGAAGGTCTTGACGATGATCCGCCATAATCTCCAGCGCAATGTCTTGTTTTCGGTGTGGACCTTGGCCGAGCCGCGATAGCCCAGCCGCATCGGCAGCCCCGTATCGACCAACGGCACCCGGGCCTGGTAGGAAACGCTGCGTGGTTTGACTTGTCCGGTCTCCGGATCGACCTCCGTCTCCAGGTCGCCGCCGCTTTGGCTGGACATACTGGACGAAACATAGTCGCGATTCTGAGTGGAAAGTTCCACGATTTCGCTGCTGAAGGTGTCGGTTTTTCGCGAATCCAATTTCAGGTCCACGGCATTGCCGACGTCGACCAATTGGATATCGCCCTGGTCGATCATCAGGATCGCTTCGAGGGAATCGGAGGTACCGATTTGGCACAGCAGGGTATCGGGCGCGAGCCAGGCCCCGCGGTTGTGCTCGCTGAGCGGCGAACCGTGCCAATCGGGCAACATGCCGGACTGGTCGTCGCGCTGCGGTTTGTCCGGCGGCGGCAGGACGATCCCGGCTCGCGGTGCTCGGATCGTCAACCGTTCCAGTTCCTCTTCGGTCTTGTCGACCATCTGCGCCAGCGACGAGATCAGGCGGGTTTGCGTCTGCAACCGCGAAGCCAGCGAAGGATCACGGCGGCTTTGCAGACGCAGGTTTTCCAGTCGCTTGGTGGCCTGTTCCCACTCGCCCGTCTGCTCGACCTTCTGCATCCGCAGTTCGGGGTTTTCCAGCACCGCCAAGATATCGCCCTGCTCGACCCGCTGGCCGGCTTCGACGGTTTTGATGATCCGGCCGGACGTATTGGCGTACACATTACCCGTTTCGGCAGGCTGGATTTCGAACGCGCTATCGATGTGGTGGGGCAAGGGGACGAGGCAGATAAACCCAATGATCCCGGCGACCACCGCCAGAGTGATGGACAGGGGTTTGCGTTTCACTTTGGCCAACCTCCCGGGGGTGCGGCAGAACTTGTAGGTTTGGATAACGGGCTGGGCGATCAGGCCAGCAAAACCGACGACGGCGACCATACGACCGATCATCTGCAAGCCATAGGGTTCGAGCACTTTGATGACGAACCAACAAATCGAAAATACCACGACCCAGCGGTAGATCACCGAAGCGACCGTAAAGAGTCCGAAGAACAGACGGTTGCGCTGCGGCAAGAACGGGTCTTCCTGCAGTTCCAGCCCCAGACAGGTTTGCTGGAACCAACGCTTCAGCACCTCGGTCGACTTCTGCCGCAGGTTGGGAATCTCCAGGATGTCCATCAGGATGTAGTAGCCGTCGAAGCGCAACAGCGGGTTGCCGTTGACGAGGATCGTGCTGACCGCATTCAGGAACATCATGTTCAGGCACAGGTCGTTCAGCAGGCCCGGTTCGGTGAAGTACCAGATAAAGGCGGCAAAGGAGGCCAGGATCATTTCCACGTAGATCCCGCCGGCGCCGATCCATACCCGTTTCCACTTGTTGGGCAACATCCACGAGTCGGAGACATTGCAGTACAAACAAGGGGTGAAGACCAGCAGCATGAAGCCCAGCTCGTGACATTCGCCACCGAACTTCTTACAGCTGATCCCGTGTCCGAATTCGTGCAGGACTTTGACGATCGCCATCGTCGCGCCCAGGTACAGCCACCGATCGGCGGCAAAGAACTGCTGGAACGTGGGCAGCCGCGCGTAGACCGTCTCGTACTGCATCGCCAACAGCAACAGGGCGGACAACCCAAACGCCACGAAGAAGATCAAGGCGGGGATGGTGAACAGCCACCCGGTCCAGGGCAGGATGCGATTCAGGATCCGTTCGGGGTCAAAGCCGCGGAACCTGAGAGCAAAGACGTTGGTGAATTTACCGACCAGTTCCTTGCGGCGTTTGGTGGCGCCGCGTTTCTCCAGGGCCTTGCCCTGCCCCGGAGCGTTGCTGATCACCAGCCCGCTGCGGTGCAGCATACCGATGAACTGCTGGAGGTCGCCGAAGGTGATTTTCTGAGGCGCGAACTGTTGCTCGAAACCGTCCTTGATCTGCTGCAGACTGACGTGGCCATCCAATTGATTGAGGATGAAAAATTCCTCTTCATGGAAGCGGAAGTACTGCAGCCCCACCGGTTCCTTGATGACCCAGTACGCCGTGCCTTGGTACAGCTGGCGATTATGAGTCAGGTCGGGGCGCTTGCGCACCGTCAGCGGCCGTGACGAGCTGCTGACCAGACTGTCTGCAAGGGTGGTCATGAATCAGCGGCTTGCCAGTTCGGGAACGTTCTGGAAGACGATCGTGGCTTCCATGCCGGGTTTGATCAGCCAGTCTTCGCCTTGCCGCACATTCTCGATATCGACCCAGATGCGACGGCGGTTGGCCAAGTCGATCTGGGTGCTGACAAACCCGATCCGCCCGTCAAACACTTTGGCGTCGCTGCTGTCGGCACTGGTCTTCACATACACCTTGACCGGCGCCCCGCGGACGACCGCTTGCGGGTACTTGAGGGCATCGACGTCCCCTTCGACGCGCAACTGATCCATCTTCACGACTTCCAACAACGGCGAACCCGGCTGGACCCATTCGCCCTGTTGGGCCACGCGGGTTTCGATGTAACCGGCAAAGGGGGCTTTTACCTGCCGTTTCTCCACTTCCAACTCAGCCAGTTCGCGGCCGCGTTTCTTGGCGATCAAGGTGGTCTTGGCCTGTTTGGATTCCAGTTCGGCCAGTTCGATCCGCAGCTTTTGGCGGTCGGCGTCCAGCCGTTTCTTTTCGGCTTCCCAGAACGGGATCGAGCCGGTCTTGAGCAGTTCTTCGTAGCTCTTATATTCGGCCCGCGCCGAGGCTTCGCTGGCCACCGCGTCGCGAAGGTTGACGTCGTTTTCGGCCGTCAACAAAGCCTCCATCTCTTCGGCTTCGCGCAGCGCCAACATCAGTTTCGCTTGTTCGTCGTCGATCACCGCGATCAACTGGCCGGCTTCGACGTCCTGGCCTTCTTCCACCTTCAGCTCCGTCAGCACGCCTTCGACCTGGGCGGGGATCCGGGCGCTGTGGATCCATTTGACCAAGCAACTTTCGGCCATCAACGGTTGCGCACCCGGGACGGCTTCCGGCGTGTTCGACGGCGGCACCGCTCGGCGAGGCAAGGTGTTCTGAGCCCACAATTCGCCTCCGGCGATGAGGGCAAGCACCAGGCTGGCGGTCAGCGTTCGCATGGTAGGTTTGCTCGTATTTAGAAGAAGAATTTGCATAGCCATTCATATACCTCGTGGAAGATCACATAACCCGAAGGCTTCTTGCCGGCTTGAACGTCCGCGATCACTTTGGCACCGGGACGCGGTCGCATGGCCACCAGGGCTTCGTTGTCGGGAATCGCTCGCATGGTCACGGTGTTGCCTTCTTCCTGGTCGGGCTTGGCCCGCAGTTCGATCTCGCTGCGCAGCAGGGTCGCCATCAGCGTCGTATCGGGGTCGGTCGCCAGGATGTATTCGACCTCCAGCAGGTCCTCGCCGGCTTTCTCAAACGCCGCATCCAGATGACTCATGCGTTTCTCGGGCATGTTCAGTTCCAGATGCATCGGTTGGTACAGGTCGGCGACTTCCAACAGCACTTGTCCGGTACTGACGGGCCGGCTGAACAGATTCTTTTCCACGTCCCAGGTCAGCACCGTGCCGGCGATCGGGCTGCGGACGACCAGCGATTTTTGCTTTTCGTCCAGCAGGTCGAACTTTTCTTGCAGGTTCTTCAGCCGGATCATGGCTTCGGCCCGTTCGCCGATCAATTGATCGCGTTCGGAGCGTTTCAGATCTTTGTTGCTGGTCAAGACGCCGGTGATTCGATCCAGCTCGGCGTTGGCGGTATTGATCTGGCCGATCGTTTCGACCACTTGCAGCTCCAGGTCTCGATTGCGCAGACGAACCAGTTCCTGCCCCTCTTCGACCAGGCTGTTATGTCCCACCAACACCTCTAGGACTTCGCCGTCGACGTTGGCAAACACCTGCTGGCGGACATCCGGCTCGAGCGTCCCTTCGGCTTCCAGTTGCAGTTCCATGGGCACCAGGAATAGTGCCAGGATGGCCGCCAGAATCACGCCCGTGATGGCCAGCGTCTTGGGCAACGTACGGGCTCGCAGGACCCAGGTGGCTTTACCGATCGCTCGCCACAGCGGCATCAGAAACAGATTGCTGTGCTCGAGCGAATTGGCCAGCGCCCGGGTGCCGTGTTCATAGACCAGATTCACGCGGGCCCGGAAGACGTCCGGTGGCAGGTCGGTTTCGATCTGCTCGACGATCAACGCGCCGATCAATTCGCCACGATGGGCGTTGTCGCGATCGACCAAGCCGGCCGCACCGCTTTCTTCCTTGCTGTCGTCCCGCTGCGGTTCTCGCAGGGGCAGCACGGCGATGTTGCGGCCGTAGGACTGGTCGACATAGTCCTCCAAAGCCTCTTCGATCTGCGGCGGCAGGTCCTCGGTCGTGCCGTCGTGCCACAGCGGCTCGCCGGCGGCGACGACCCGCGTGGACAACAGGTTCAGCGCGGCGACGATGTTCGAGCGGTTTTCGATCGTGTCCTGACCGCTGATCGCCTGGACCTTGCACTTGCGGCCTTTCTTGATCGCCACACTGACGCGGTCGCAACCGATCAGACGGCGTCCTTCGTTGGCGATGATGTAGGCGGTCTGTTTGGCGTTGAGTGATTCGTGGGCCGCCCGGGCAAAGGAGTCGGCCTGCTGCCACAGCACCTGCCGGTCGCTGAACACCCGCAACTTCTGGCCCCGCAGCCACTCGGTGGCCAGGTCGCACATCTGCTGGAGGAATTTCAGGTAACCTTTCTGCGTTTCGGGCGCCGTGTCGGGTCGCTGGAAGACTTCGATCAACCCGTCGGTCTTGCCGTCGTGGCTCAGCGGCGCGATCACCAACAGGTACCGCGTGGGGTTGCCTTCCTGGTCGCCGTCGGCCGTGCCACTGTAGGGCGGAACGATCAAGGACTGGCCGCTGCGCGAGATCCGGTTGATCAGCCGGTTGTGCTGGATCGCGTCGTTGCTGTCGTCTTCCAGCAAGGACTGACCGACGTTGATCTGGTATTTCAACCGCGGCTGTTGGTCCTCGTCCATCAGCCACACCGCGCCGCCGACGGCCGCCAGGGCCGTGATGACACGCTGGAGGAATTCGGGGAAAAACTCTTCCGCCGTCGCCCCTCCCTTGGTCAACGCCGCAATCTCATTCACTAAGACGCGAATCTGTTGCTTGGTTTCTTCGATCGTTTGCTGATTGACCGTCATGCTTCGTTCAACGTTCCAGGGCCATGGAAGAGCCAAGAGGGATCTGTGCTGAAGGCTATTAAGTTCCCCAGGCAACAGCCATAGAGAACGCTGCAGTTCTCGGCAAACTTACCGCTAGTAGGGGAGGCGATAGCAATTGTTCCGGTCGTAGTGTGTTGGCCGGTGACCGAAGATCCGACGCCCGGCCGCCGCGAATGGTTCCGCAGGAAAAAACGGCAAAATCCCTCTTTTCCTAACAACGACGCAAGTTCCTATACTTTTAGTATAAAATACCGGTACTGGCGAGCCAAATTCAAAAAACGGCAAATAAAGTCGTCATCGGAGGCCGCTGGCGGGGGAACTTTCCCGCCGCAGCGGTCGTCACAAAGCCTCCTTTCCAACGGCCGGCAACGACAAGGTACGAAACCGATGAACGCGCCCACGGCCTCGATGGCAGCGGCAAACGACGCGCTGGAACAGCTGACGATGCAGCTGAATCGGTACCAGCGCTCGATTCGACTGGCGATCGAGGCCTACCTGCATTCGATGGCCGGCCAATCGTTCGGCTCGCTGAGCGAGAATCGGCGCTTCGTCAAAAGCGTGCACGCGCTGCTCGATGGTCACGGCCTGCGGGTGCGCTGCCCGGAATGCGGCCACCCGGCGATCCTCCGCTGTTCGCCCGGCGGCCCGGAAGGCCATGGCCAGTTCGCGTTCGACCACTACATCCAGGGCCGTCGTACCTTTCACGGGGGCGGCAGCCGTGTGCCCAAGGTGTTGGTCATCGCCAAACCCGCCCGCCGCCGCGCGAACGCGTAAAGCGTGTGGCCGAGGCGACCAGCCTGTGAGATCCTCGTAGCTGAACTCGGCAGAGTTTGGACGGGGCAGCCATCGCGTGGGCACGTCCGTCCAAAGCCTGGCGACTTCAGCGACGGGGCTGCAAAAAAATAGGCCCGGCAACGTCCCCCTCGGCTTGCGGGTCCGAAATTCCAACTACAATCTGTGGTTTGAATCTTTTCTCGGTCTTGATCGGTTCGGCGGCGCGACACGGTGCCCAAAGGTTAGGGAGTTTACTGCGATGAAAATTGCCATGATTGGCACAGGATACGTGGGTCTGGTCACCGGGACCTGTTTCGCCGACAGCGGCAACGATGTGGTCTGCGTGGATATCGACGAAGCGAAGATCGCTGGCTTGCAGCGTGGCAAGATTCCGATCTACGAACCCGGTCTGAGCGAATTGGTGGTCCGCAACGCCGAATCCGGCCGCTTGACATTCACCACGGATCTGGGCGAAGCGGTCAGCAGCTCGCGGATCGTCTATTTGGCCGTGGGCACCCCGCCGGCGGCCGATGGTTCGGCGGACCTGACGGCCCTGAAAGCGGTGGTCGATCAAATGGCTCCCCACCTGGTCGATGATGCCATCGTGGTAACCAAGAGTACGGTGCCGGTGGGGACCAACCAGTTCATCTACGAACGGTTGCAGGGTCTGCTGGGCCGCGACGTCGACGTGGCCAGCAACCCCGAATTCCTCAAAGAGGGAGCGGCGATCGACGACTTTATGAAGCCCGACCGCGTGGTCGTGGGTGTGCGCCGCGCGGAAGTGGCCGAAGTACTGAACGAACTGTACCGACCGTTCCTGCGAACCGACCGGCCGTTCCTGGCGATGAGCCCGCAGTCGGCCGAGTTGACCAAGTACGTGGCCAACGCGCTGCTGAGCACGAAGATCTCGTTCATCAACGAAATGGCCAATCTGTGCGAACGCATGGGCGGCGATATCAACGACGTGCGCCGGGGCATCGGTCACGATCAACGGATCGGCTTTGCCTTCCTGTTCCCGGGCGTCGGCTACGGCGGCAGCTGCTTTCCCAAAGACGTGCGAGCCCTGGCCAGCATGGCGCGTGACCTGGGCCTGAACCCGCGGATCATGGATGCGGTCGACGAAGTCAACCAGCATCAAAAAACGGTGTTGGTCGAAAAAATCGAAAACGCCTTCGGAGGCGACATCGCCGGCAAACGTTTCGCCGTCTGGGGATTGGCCTTCAAACCGCGGACCGACGATATCCGCGAAGCTCCGGCCCTGACGCTGCTGAACTACTTGATCGAACGCGGTGCCCAGCCCCAGGTGCACGATCCGGAAGCCACCGAGAACATCCGCGAAATCTACGGCAGCAAGCTGATCTACTGCGAAAGTGCCATGGATGCCCTGAACGGCGCCGATGCCCTGGCCATCAATACCGAATGGAAGTCCTACCACAACCCGGACTTCGACGAGATGAAGACACGGATGAACGGCCGCGTGGTCTTCGATGGCCGCAACCTGTACGAACCGGAGCAGATGCGTCAGCGCGGTTTCGCGTATCACAGCATCGGCCGTCCGCCGGTCCGGTCCGCTTGCACCGAAACCGCCGAGGCGTAACGCGGTCCAGTGGCATAGGCTTCCAGCCTGTGAAGAGCAGCGCACGGTCTCGGCTGGGACAGCCGAGCTACTCAGTGGCATAGGCTTCCAGCCTGTGAAGAGCAGCACACGGTCTCGGCTGGGACAGCCGAGCTACTCAGTGGCATAGGCTTCCAGCCTGTGAAGTGCCAAAACACAGGCTGGAAGCCTATGCCACTGCTGAGCATTCGGAATTCGGGTTTACGCCGGCGCGGCTGCGGCTCTAGGATCAACGGCATTCCCATGACGCCACGAAACCTCTGCGGAGGTCAGAAACCTCTGCGGAGGTCGGGCGCGGGTGACGATTGGCCTGTAAGGAACCGCGATAGCTATGTTCGGACAAGGACGTCCGCCGTTGTACCCTCGCTTGCTTGTGTCTGCACGCATCGGCGTGATGGTTCTCGCTGCGCTGCTGTGGGCTCTTGCCTGCGGTCCCGCCGCTGCCGTCGACGGTCCTGCCAAAGCGGCCGCGCCAGCCGCGGCCGCCTCGCAGCCGAACCTGCGGCTTCGCATCAGTTGGTCGCTGGCCGATGAAGAACCCGTCGCGCTGCGATTGCGATGCGCCGGCGGCCGCTTTGACCGGGTGCAGAACCTGTGCCTGTCGCCCCATACCACCGGGGCTTTCGCGATCGATGCCAACCAACAAACCCTGCGTTTCGCCCCCCGCAGCCGCGTCCCGGCGGGGGCGTTTGACGTGACCCTCCAAGCCGATCCGAACGCGACGCTGGTGTGTGAGCTGGTGCCGACCACGCCCTCTTCAGCGGCCGAGGCTGCCGCAGCCGAGGCTCCAGCCTCGGATGTCCCCGCCGCCGGTTCGCCGCCGCAGCCGATCACCCATTCGTTGTCGCTAGCGGCGATCGGCGAAGCGGCCCAGCAGATCGACGTGTCCGGTCACGGCCGCATCTCGATCCGCCGCGCGCCCGGCGACGCGATCGACGTAGATTTCCGCCGGACCGCTCTGGTGTTTTGGACCGGAGAACGGGCGCCGCTGACACTGTCGGTCCGCCCCAGCGAGGAGCTGCAAGCCGGCGAGACGCTGCAAACGCGATTGACCGTGCGGCATGCTCGCGGCGGTACGGTCGTCGCCGAACGCTCGTGGGAAATCGTGGCCGACGAGCAGGGCCGGCTGCCACCTCTGGATATCGACGACCTGGTTCTTCCCGAGCAGGAAGGCGCGTACGACCTGCACTGGAGCTGCGTACGGCGTCGAGCTTCCGCGCTGGATCTGCTGAAAACCGACCTCAGTCCCCTCCGCGGCGAAAAGACGCTGGCCTCGCGTAGCGTCCAGGTCGCGGTACTGGCCGCGCAAACGCCGGCGACCGATGCTCGGCCGTTTCGAGAGATCGGCAAGATCCAGCCGCTGCGCCGCAGTTGGTCGATCCCGCGATTGCTGCCGGGCGTCGCCGAAGGGCTTTGGAAGAATGAAGAACCCACGGCCAGCGGACCACTGGGTGAAGAGCTGCATGCGGGCGAACCCATCGCCGTGTTGGCTCCCGGCGGTTGGTACGCTTCGCCCTTGCCGATCGAACATCTAAACCGCCCGCACCTGGTCACCGTACGCTATCCGCGCAGCCAATCGATGCAGTTGGGGATCAGCATTGCCCAGCGGGATGCGTCCGGCACGCTGCCGCCCTTGGGGACCGATTCCGGAGTCGCCGCGTCGGTGGCCGTCGATCCGACCTCCGACAGGCCGTGGGCCGAGCACCGCATCGTGTTCTGGCCTCACGACCGTCGCCCCTACCTGATCCTGACCAACCAAGACGCGCACGAACCGGTCCGCTTTGAATCGATCACCGTCGAAGCCGGTCCTCTGCGATTGGTCGACGATTTACGTTCAACCGGCGGGGCGGCCTCGGCCGATGTCTCGTCGCCGGCCGGTTCGGCGGATCTTGCGCTAGGCCGCCTGGCCGCTTTGTATTTGGACAAGCCGCTGCTGCCGGAGTTCTTTGGCGACGGCGGGCATCTGGATGCCGACAGCACGCTGGTCGTGGAGGACTGGCAGACGTTTTTGGTCGCCGGAAACCGCTTGGTCGACTATGTGAAATGGGCCGGCTACAACGGAGCGATCGTGACGGTCGCCAGCGACGGCGGTGGGCTGTATCCCAGTTCCCACCTGCACACCACGCCTCGGTTCGACAGTGGTCTGTTCGCCTCGACCGGCCAGGATCCGGTGTCCAAGGACGTGCTGGAGCTGCTGATGCGGTTGTTCGACCGGGCGGGTCTACGACTGGTTCCGGCCGTGGAATGGTCCACGCCGCTGCCCGCTATCGAAGCGACGCTTCGCACCGGCAGCGCGCCGGCCGGTGTCCAACCGATCGACATCCACGGCCGCGCCTACTGGCATCAACCCGATGCGTCGGCCGCCGACGTTCCCTACTACAACGCCCTGCATCCGCTGGTCCGCCAAACCTTGCTCGAGGCGACCGAAGAACTGGTCCGGCGGTACGAGGCCCACCCCAGCTTTGCCGGCGTGGGCCTGCACCTGGGCCCCCACACCCACGTCCAGTTGCCGGACGCCCGGTGGACTCAGGACGCCGACACCTTGGCTCGCTTTGCAGCCGAACACCCGCAAGTCCCCAGCGATCCGGCGCGTTTGAAGTCGTGGTTGCAGGCCGAAGGGGCCGAAGCCTTTGCCGCTTGGCGAGCTGAACAATTAACCGAACTGTACGCCCAACAAGCCGCCCGCACCGGCGGTCGCCCCCTGTTGCTGTTGGCGGCCGATCGAACCGGGTCGGTGGTCGATGACTACCAGGCCGGACTGGATTGGCAACGCATCGGCCAGTGCGAGAACGTCGTCCCGCTGCGGCTGATTCGCGAAGCCGTGTTCCGGGACGTGGTCCAGCAAGCTGCCGATGCGCGTCGCAACGAATCGTCCAAATGGGATCGGCAACTGGCTACCGCTCGCGCGGCCGGCGCACTGATCTATCGGCCCGCCCAGGAAACCCGCAACGCCGACCTCTCGAACCGCGGTCCGCCAGCACTCGCTGGCGGTCGCCGGCGTTGGTACACCCATGCCGTGCCGAGTGCCCAACGTTATCGACATCAACTGATCCGCAGCCTGGACGGGTTCGACGCGCAGGTTCTGGCGGTGGGCGGCTGGGGTCCCGCCCTGGGCCAAGAGGATGCGACTCGCGAAACGTTGCGAACGTTTGCCGCCTTGCCCGCCGGCGTCATGCAACCGGTTGCCGGCGGTAACGAGGCGACGTCCTGCGTGCGGCTGCGAAAATCGGTTCACCGCGACCACACGTATGTGGCCGCAGTGAACGTTTCTCCCTGGCCCACCGTATTACAGGTAGTGTTCGCCCAACCGATCGAAGCGGTATCGTTGCCCGCTGGCCCCACGGCCTCGGGAGCGGATTCGTCGTTCTCTGGCCAGCGCTGGCAAATCATGCTGCAGCCCGGCCAACTGGCGGCACTGAAGATCGAGGGCCCAGCGTCGATTCGTCGCTGGAGCGAACATCCGCCAGGTGGCGACCAATTCCTGCATCAGTTGAGCGAGAGCGTCCAAAACCTCGCCGCCCGCGTGGCGATGCTGGCCGATCCGCGAATCTACCCGGAACTGGCCAATGCGTCCTTCGCCGAAACCGCACCGCGCGCGATTCCCGCTTGGATGCATGCCCAACATCCGGCCGATTCGGTCCAGTTGGCCTCCGGCGGCAGTGACGACGATTACTGTGTACTGCTGACGAACCGTCCCGGCGCCAGCGCGAAAACCTGGATCGTCAGCACTCCGTTTCCAGCTCCCACGACCGGACGTCTGGCCGTATCGCTGCAAGCTCGCTGTCCCGCAACACAATCCGGCGCCGATCCACCGACCCTCCGGATCGGGATCGAAGGCCAGAGCCGCGGCCGTCCGCTGCGGCGCAGCGTCACGGTCACTCCGGCCGCGGATGGCCAGTGGCAGCCGCAACCGTTGTGGCTGGAAGTCGAAGACTTGGGCGGCGACACGATCGAGGACCTGCGGCTGACGATCGACCTGCTCAGCCCCGGGCAGATCTGGATCGACGACGTCAAACTGTACGACTTCTTCCTGACCGAAGCCGAGCGATCGCGCTTGCAAAGCCAAGTGTTTCTGGCCGTACAGCGGATCCGCCAGGAGGACCTGACGGCGGCGGCGAAACTGTTCGATTCGCACTGGGGACGCTACCTGATGAACCTGCGAGTTCCCGTCAAAGCCACGGTGCAGAGCAGGGCTGAAGAGCCCGTGGCGAGCCCCCCGGACAACCCTGCGCCTGGTATTGCCGAGCGCGTCAAAGGTTGGCTACCCTCGCCCATACGATTTTAACACTGCGTAGGCGAAATGGCGGCCGCTGTCGTAACCGGTACACTTAAAGACAAGCGAATTCCGTTCCTAGGGAGCTTTCTTGATGCGACGATGGATCTCTCGAATCGCCAGCACCATATTCCTGTTGGGCTTGATCGCCGCGTGCTTGGCCTTCTGGGCCTACCGCCAAACTCGCTCTGTTCCCGAGTTCTATGAACGCGCTCGAGCGGCCGCGCCGGACAATGCGGGCATGGTCAGCCGAGAACTGCAGCGACAGGTCGAACAACTGCAAGAAGACGTCCAGCACAAAGGCGGCTGGCGCGCGGAGTTCACCGACGATCAGATCAACGCTTGGCTGATCAGCGTGCTGCCGACCGAGTTCCCGAAACTGCTGCCCCCGGGTGTCGACGAGCCGCGGGTCGCCATCGAAGACGGTAAAATCCTGGCCGCCGCCCGTTACAAAAAGAACCACATCGACACGATCGTCTCGTTCGAAATCAAAGTCGAACTGACCGAACAACCCAACGTCCTGGCCGTGAGGCTGGAGAACCTGCGCGCCGGACGCCTGCCGTTGCCGATCTCACGATTCGCCAAGGGCATCTCGCGTGAAGCGGCGAAGAGCGATTTCGAAGTGCTGTGGGACAAAGACTCCCTGGACGACGCTCCGGTGGCGTTCATTACGATCCCTCGCGAACACGAAAAATACGTCAACGCGCCGGTGATCATCGAATCGGTCGACCTCGAATCAGGCATCCTCTCGATGTCCGGACACACCGGACCCGACGCGGTGCACGCGTTCCAGCCGCAGGGGCCGGTGTATTATCTGGCGTCGCTGGAACTGGTCGGTTACATGGGCGTCCACGCAAAGGATCGCAGCTCCCAGCCACCGGGGTCCAGCCGCTCCAAGACCACCAATTGATCGACGCTACGATCGTCGCTGCGGCAGCGCAAACACAGCCGCTGCGGTTCGGGACCGGCCAACTGCTGTGGTTCGGGAAGCGTCCCGCAAAGGTGAAAATCCGCGGCGTGAACGCGCCGCTGCCGGCGGGCTGGCGACCAGTCCGCCTGGACCGGTTGGCAAAGCCAGTAGGTGCCCGATTGGACCCGCCGCACTTCACCTCGATTGCGCGAGATCGGGCCCTCGTACTGAAGATACTCCGTGCGGTGCAGTGGCAACTCCAATGCCGCCAGCGCCTCTGCGGCGGGCGTTGGCACCGCGGCCACGGCCCAGGTCAGCAGACCTCCGGCCGTCTCGAACATCACGTCGTAATGCGACTGACGCCCCGGAGCCAAGCCTCCCGCCTGTGCGGTTGTCTCTGAGCCCGACGCCGGGCCGCTCGACTGCGGCCCAGCGATCTGGCGCGGTGTCGATACCGAACGCGGTGCTGGTGGCACCGTATGTCGCAGCACCACGTATCGACCGGCGCCCCCGACCGACGAGCGGCCGTGGTCGCCGGGCGCGTCGTGGTCGCCGGGCGCGTCGTGGTCGCCGGGCGCGTCGCGGTCGCCGGCCATTTCGGAACCGCCGGGTGGTTTTCGCTCACCGGGCGGTGTGGAACCGTGGCCAGCCCGATCGGTACCCGCATCCGACCGAGCCGGCGCTGAGCGATCAGCTGTTGCCGACGGCTTCTTCATCGGCAACTCCATCGTCGTCCGCCTCGACCGCCTCGCCCTCCTCGATCGGTCCGGCGAAACCACCGGCCTCCATGACCTGCTGCTTGATCGACTCGCAGATCTCAGGGTTCTCGATCAGGAAGTTGCGCGCCTTCTCCTTGCCTTGCCCCAGGTAGGTATCGCCCAGCTTGAACCAGGCTCCACTGCGGTTGACGACCTTGTGGGTGGTTGCCAGGTCCAACACGTCGCCTTCGTAACTGATGCCATTGCTGTGCATCATGTCGAACTCAGCGACTCGGAACGGCGGGGCCACTTTGTTCTTGACGATCTTGGCTTTGACCCGCTGGCCCACCTGTTCGTCGCCATCCTTGAGGGCTCCGATGCGTCGCACGTCGATCCGGCACGAGCAGTAGAACTTCAGAGCACGGCCGCCGGGAGTGGTTTCCGGGCTGCCAAACATCACCCCGACCTTTTCACGAATCTGGTTGATGAAGATCACCGCACACTTGCTCTTGGCAATCACACCGGTCAACTTCCGCATCGCCTGGCTCATCAACCGAGCCTGCAAACCGACGTGACTGTCTCCGATCTCGCCTTCCAGTTCCTTCTTGGGAACCAGCGCGGCCACCGAGTCGACGATAATCACGTCGACGGCGTTGCTCTTGACCAGCATCTCGCAGATCTGCATCGCCTCTTCACCGCTGCCGGGTTGGCTGACCAACAACGTGTCGAGCTCCACCCCCAGCTTCTTGGCCCAGCTGGGGTCAAACGCGTGCTCGGCGTCGATGATCGCCGCGATCCCGCCTTTCTTCTGCGCCTCGGCTCCCACGTGCAACGCCAGCGTCGTCTTACCGCTGGACTCGGGACCGAAGACCTCGATGATCCGGCCTCGCGGGATGCCCTGACCGCCCAACGCCATGTCCAGGCTCAGCGAGCCGGTTGGGATGCCTTCGATCGCCAAGTTCGTGCTGGCACCCAGCGGCATGATCGCCCCGTCGCCAAACGTCTTATCGATCTGCTGCAGCGTCGTCTTCAGACCCGGTTCGCGTTCCAGGATCGCCTTCAGATTCGGATCCGTGCCGTCCGACTTGGACTTGGATCGCCCGCCGCTTGTCGTCGCTTTCTTCTTAGCCATAACTGATAATCCCTTTGCTTGTGGGCCCACCTAGCCAGCGGACCATCCGAAACCGATACCGAAAACCAACTTTCCAGCCCTATCCACGCGGCCGATCCGCCCACCCGCACAGGCGAACCACACTTGGTGAACACCCGAATACTAGCGGTTTGGGGGGCTTGGATCAACCGTTTTTCCGGGAGGAATCCCGAAATCGTTTGTCGCCGCCTCGCGGTGGCACCGAATCGCTGCAGCCCACCTCGGTGACCTGCTGCCAGCGGCCCGTGCCTGCCGAACACTAGTAGTATTGGCGAGCCGCGGGACACCTTAGGTCAACCGCACAGACACCGTGCTTCACAACCGTTAAATTGTTGGTCGTCGAGCCGTTTTTGGAAGCGGCGTGGCGAAGCGTTCGGACTCGCTTTCTCATAGAAAACCCAAGGAAATACGACAACATGGCGAAGTTAACCGTTCAAGACGTAGGCGAATTTGACGTGCCCGATGGCAAGCGGCTGGTCAACGCCTTGACCGACGAAGCCGGCACCGACCAACTGCACGCCTGCGGCGGTCACTCCCGCTGCACGACCTGCCGCGTGGAGTTCGTCGAGGGCGAACCCGAGCAGATGACGGCCGCCGAAAAAGAGACCCTCGAGGCGCGCGGGATCACCGAACCAGGTGTCCGTTTGAGCTGCCAGATCAACTGCGACCACGACATGACGGTGCGCGTGATCAGCCGCCTCGAGGGCAGCGGCCGCAAGGATCAAGGCGGACAACCCGCCGACAAAATCGAACCCGAACCCCAGTGGGTATCGCGCTAAGCGGCACGGGCTCCAAAGGCGAGGCGGCGATCCTGCGCCGAACAAGCCGCCTCGCCGCACGCGAAGTAGTCTCTTACAAAGTCGCGAAGGCGCAACGCTGCGTCAGTGGGTTCCCTCGCGACGTTGCGCGTTCCCAAGATCGCAGGCGGATTAGAGAAACAATGACACGAAAGCGAGTTCGCTACAGCATCCACAAAGCCATCGCCTGGGCAGAGAAGATTCGTCTCGCCTTGGAGGAAGGCACGCCCGTGCCGTTCGAGGTTCGGATCCCCGGATACGACGGACAACATCGCTCCGCGGCGTTTGCGCACTGGACGGAATACGCTTACCGGGCCCTTGAAGCAGCACACGTTGCCGACAGTTGGTTGGACTTATTCACTACCTTCCGCATCGCCGACACGATCGAGAACGAGTTCTACTGCATGGAGTCGGTTTTACGATGTGTGCAACGCGAACAGGAGGGCACTCTGGGAAAACTCACTAAAGATCATTTACTGGCTGCGGAAATTTTCGGTTACAGCTTTGCGAATTACCGTGACCATCTCGGGATCGGACACGTTCGCTATGAAGATCTAATGCCCAACGACGCGAAGCTCCTGCGCCGCGCCGTCAACGAGAACTGGCCGCTGACGAAGGTTGCCAAAACGTTGAAGGTAGACAGCGATGATGCGGCGGACCTAGTGGAAGGGGCGAACCAGGCAATCGCCGTGGTTGACGCATCGACTCCGGCCGAATCTTTTCGTGTGGCCATCCGGCAATTGGTCCAAGAAGCCAGCGAAGCAGGCTTGAACTCGGCGCAAGACGTCGAACGGCTGGTTACCCAGATCTGTTACCGCGTTTCCGATTTGTCGTGCCTGTTACAAGAACACGATCAAACACTCAGCGACTATTGCCAGGATCTTCGCCAAGAGCCGGAACTCGACGACGACGACGACGAGATGCAGGAGGAATAAAGACTCAAGAGGACAGGGCCCAAGGGGACAGGGCAAGGTCCCCATAGCGTGCATCGCGGTCGCCACTACGTAGAGGCTTTGACCGGCCGTCCATTGGAAAGCGACGCGAACCGATCTGCTGGACCTAACTCCTGCCGACGTTCACCGCGCCAGGACGCTGACGCTTTCGACCGCCGCGACGCCGGCCGGCTGCAGGCGGCTGAACGCCTGGGCTTCGAAGCGGATCTGTTGCGGCTGGTTGCTGATCAAGACGATCGTGTAGGTCAGCGATTCGCGAGCGGTCAACTGCCGGATCTCCGGCAACTGGATCATCCCGCCCCGCTCGGTGATCGCTTCGCCGCTCGGGTTCATCGTCTGGACCACGCGATCGATCCGGGTTCCGGCCGGCAGCGGAAAGCGAATTTGCACGCCGCTGTCCGGTATGTCTCGCTGGTTGCTGACGACCAACTGAAAGCGGATCGGATTGCCCACCGCCGCCGGATTATCCAGCCCCACCAATTGTAACTGCAGCGAACCGGTGTCGGCCGGCAGGGGCGGTGCCGGGTTGCGGTCCGAGGGCGAAGTGGCCGGCGGAGTCGCAGCCGGTGGCTGAGCGGTCAGTGGCGGGCCGGCCGGAATTCCGGGCGCGGGCTGCGCCGGAGGCAGCGGCGGCGGAACGGGGCGACTGGGCGGCGGCTGGCTGGCCGCCGGATAGATGTCAAAGCGGTACTGGTCGTTGGCGCTGGCGCCGTTGGCACTGGCCACCGACAGCACGATCAATCCGCCGCTGACCGGTTGCAGGGCCCGGAAACGCGCCTCGACCACGGCCTGCTGGCCCGGCGCGATCTGCGGAATCGTCCAGTTCAGTTTGTACTGGGCCAGTTCGCTGCCGTCGAAACCGTCCTGCGTGGCTTCCAGAACGTCCAGCTGCGGCGGGTAAGCCGTCGTGACGCGAACGTCCGAGAGCGGTTCGCGGCCGGTATTGGTGACGCGGTACCGGAAGTACACGCGGTCGTCGCCGGCCAGCACCGCCGGCGAGCCTTCGATCACGACGTTCACCGCCGGGGTGACGGGCACCGGGTTGATCACCGTCAGGCAGCTGTCCGCACTGGCCGATTGACCGCCATCGGCGGTCGCGGTAACGCTCAGACACCGCTGCCCCGGCTCGATCGGGATGTACGTCGTGGCCACCTTCCAGGTCTCGCCCGGCTGCAGCGGGCCATCGGTCTTGTCCTTGAAGGCTTGCCGAGCATTGGTTTGCTGGTGCAGCATCGCGGCATCGCCCATCGACTCCAGCTGGACGTTCTCCAGCGGCAGCTCGCCGGTGTTGGTAACGTCGATGTTAAATGTCACCGGGTCGCCCACCTGAGCTCGATCGCCCGAACGGATCACCGGCCGGATGCCCAGCGACAACGAGGGCTGGAAAATGTCGACCTGGACCGAGTCTTCGGCGAACAGGTTCTGATCCGCACGAGCTTGGAAATGGAATTGAGCGCTCGAGCGAGCGGAGAGCGAAGCCTGGATTTCCCATTGTTGTTGAGCCGGGATGCTGTCGATTTCCCATACGATTTGATTGCCCAATTGACGGGCGAACGAGTCCATCGCCTGGACGCTCACCCCCGGCGGCAGCTCCATCGTGACCGACACGTTCGTCGCGTCCAAGTTGCCGGGGTTGGCCACTTCACAAGCCACCGTAAACGGCTGCTCAAACCCGGCCACCGCCGGCGCACCGGCGCGGACCCGCAGCTGCGGAGCACTCCAGGTGACCGTCGTCTGTCCCCGGCCCAGCGTCATCCGCGGCATGTTGTCCGCTTCGCCCGCCGGCCGAATCACGGTCACCGCCACAGTGGCCGTTCCCGACACGTCCTGGTTGGGAACCAATTGGATCGAAGCGTTGCCGTCCTCACCGACGACCACCTCGTCCACGGCCGTGCCGCTGGAATAAAAGGTACCCATTTCCGGATTCATCAACTCGTAGCGTACGATCCAGCCCTTGGCCGGCACCGTGCCTTCGCTGCGCGTCACGCGGGTCGTCAGTACGGCCGGCGTTCCGGCCAGCAAGACCTGCGGGCCGGGAAACTGCCAACGCGCATCGATCCAGTAGATCGTAGCGGTGGCTTTGCGTTGGTCCCAGCATTCGCTCTCGGGCGCGAGCACGGTCACGCGGCTGGTCCCTTCGGTGGGGCTGCTGACCGAGATCCAGGTTTGGCCTTTCTCCAGCCGCACATCGTCGCGCAGGTCTTTGTTGCCGCGCGTGATCAACGAGACTTTCGTACTGGTTACGCCTCGAGCATACGATCCGCTGCGTTTGTCGACCTTGGGGGTTTTGGCCAGCCGATGAATCAGACCGGGGTCGTCGTCGCCGACATCGATGATGTGTCCGACGCTCTCCGGCGTCAGCATCCACTCCAGCGGTTCGCGCTGCATCAGATAACCGTCGTTGCCGCACACGCCGGACAGCAGCAGCACTTCGCCACCGACCGGAGCCACGACCCGCTGGGGTGATAACAGGATGCAGCCGCGTTTGCCGCGCCGGGGCAATTTGTGCAGGTTCTTGGGATCGGCTTCGCAGCCCAACAGGACCGCCGGCGGACCATCGGCGCAGGCTTCACACCCTGGTGCCGGGATGCAGACCGAGGGCCCTTGAGCGGGGTTGTCTAGCGGCGTGCAGGGCGGCGGCGTGGCCGGTTCGGGGAAAGCCGGCTCGGGCAGCATGCCCGCCAGGCAACCGCCCAGGCCGCACGCGCATCCGCCATTGGTCAAACACCGCAGGCAACTCTGCTTCTTCTGTTCCAGCCGCGCGATGCAGTCGCCGATGCCGGACAAACAATTCGCGCAGCCACAGTTCGGGCTCAGCTGGGTACTGTACTGGGGATACGGCGCGAACAAGCAGGCACCGGTGGGGTCGACCTGCGGCAAGCGGATCGTCGAGCAACCGGTGCTGGAGGACCACAGGACCAAGGCCGCCAGCCACAGGCCCCAGGCCGGTTGCCAGCCAAGCCGCCCGCGTAGAAACGCAGCGACCGCATCGCCGGGCCGATGGCCAGTGCTGCGTCGAGTGTTTCGAGGGGGACGGACGGGGGCTCGCATCGTTCCAAACCGGGCGCAGGGTCCCATTGAAGGGACGGGGTTTCCAAAGTGACGTGGGCAGACTTTGCCCAAGGAAACCTAGCACGCAGGTGGGGGAATGTTGCGAAAAGGCAACGCAGAGGGTTGCGAAAAAGCAACCGATCGACGGCGACGGTGCGCGTTAGGAGGGCTGTCGCGGTTGCGCCACGTCGCTCAGGGCCGCGCGGTACAGTTCGGCGATGTTGCCTTCATCCAGCACAATCGGATTAAACGTTCCGGTCCACTGCCCGGCCGCATCGGCCGACAGTTGGTCGATCGCATCGGCCGTCACGGCCAGCTTTGCCAGCGAGTCCTCCAGTCCGGCCAAAGAGAGAAAATGCGTCAGCAGCTTCGCCAACCGGTCGGGAGCTTCTTCGGCCGGCACGCTGGGGTCGTGGTCGGACATCAGCTGGGCGTACCACTGGGCGTGCCGCGAGCCATTAAAACGCACGACGTGGGGCAACATTACGCCCACGGCTTGACCGTGCGTGATGTCGAACCGAGCGGTCAGGGGATTGGCGACCGCGTGCGCGGCTCCGAGCATCGAGGTCTCGATGGCCAGCCCGGCCAAGCAGGCGCCCAGTTGCATCTGAGAACGGGCTTCGAGATCGTCGGGGTTGTCGAGGACTTTGGGGAATCCCTCCGACAGCAACGTGAACGCTCGGCGGCTGAACGTCAGCGACATGGGGTTGCGCGGCTTGGTGACGTAGGTTTCGACCGCGTGCGAAAGCGCGTCGATACCGGTCAGGGCGGTCACCTTGGGCGGCTGAGTCAGCGTCAGGACGGGATCCAACAGCGCCACACTGCAGGCGGCTCGCGGATCCCCGCAAGCCATCTTGACCTGCGTCTCGGCATCGCTGATCAGAGCAAATGATTGGGCTTCGCTGCCGGTGCCCGCGGTGGTGGGCACGGCGATCATCGGCAGCATGTCCGCGGTGGCTTTTCCCACTCCGCGGTAATCGTGCATCGAGCCGCCGCAGCTGTAGACGAAATTGATTCCTTTGCAGCAGTCCATGCTGCTGCCCCCGCCCAGGCCGACCAGCAGATCGGGCTGGACGCGGCGAGCGACCGCGACGCCGGCCTGGACCATGTCGGTCGTGGGGTTCTCGCCGAAATCATGAAACGCATGGACCTCCACCCCAGCCGCCTCCAGAGCTCGCCGCCCCGCGTCAAAATGTCCCGCCGAAACGACGCCCTCGTCCGACACCATCAGCACACGCCGCGCATCGTGCTGGCGGGCGAGTTGCCCCAGTCGCTCGACAACGCCTTCACCGAACACGATCCGCGGACGTAACTGAAAGTCAAAAGGCTGCATCGGCGTCGAGCGAAGGGTTTTGGGAGGGCGGGGGGCAGGAGAGGGGCGCAAGCGCGGGCCCCTAACAGCGTAGGCAAGGCCCGCCGAGAAAAACAAGTCCGCGTCGGCGGATACAGTCCCATAGGCTTCCAGCCTGTGAAACCAGTGGCATAGGCTTCCAGCCTGTGAAACCAGTGGCATAGGCTTCTAGCCTGTGAAACCAGTGGCATAGGCTTCCAGCCTGTGAAACCAGTGGCATAGGCTTCCAGCCTGTGAAACCAGTGGCATAGGCTTCTAGCCTGTGAAACCAGTGGCATAGGCTTCTAGCCTGTGAAGAATTATACCCCAGTTCAACTCTTGCCCCCATTCGACAGAACCCCGCGGCCGGCCGACCTGTCGAATCAATCGACGGGCGGTAAGCACGTCGCAACATTTCATTCGGCTTTACTCTCCCTCTGGGAGAGTCGGGCTCTTAGGCCCGGAGAGAGTTTTCGTAGGGCCCTCCCCGGGCCTAAGAGCCCGACCCTCCCGCTGCGCGGGAGGGTGTTGTCGCGGGGTTTCACCGAAAGATTCATGCCGACGTGCTTAACACCGCCGGCGGGGCCCATGCCGTCCTTCGGGCTCAGGGCCGCAGGACGGGGCCGAGCATTCCCGCCAAACCGATAAGCAATAGCAGGGCCAAAGTCAGCACGCGCAACCTCTGGCGGCCCAGCCAGGTTCCCAAATGCAGCCCCGCCCAGGTGACCGCCAGCAACCACGGAATCAACAACAGCGTCGAAACGCCGGCCGCAACGATGCGATCTCCAAACAACAGGTACAGGATTCCCATCGCCGGCAGGATGCTGACCAGGTACATCGAAAACAGAAAGGCTCGCGTCTTCCGCGTGTCCCAGTCGTGGGCCTGGATCCACAAGACCATCATCGGCCCGCCCATGCCCACCAAGCCCTGCAAGAAACCCGACGAGGAGAACGCCAGCCAGGCCCAGCCGATCGACAGCGACTCGCGAGGCTGCGGACGCATCAAGATGATCACCAGCGTGACCAGAAAAACCACCGCCCCGACGACTTGATTGATGGTCGCTTGCGGCAGCGCCTCCATCCGGATCAACAGGTACGCTCCCACCGGCAGGGCTGCCAGACGCAGCGACGCCGGAAACACGAGATCGCGCACCGCCACGTGCTGGCGAAACGCCCATACGCCGCTCAGGTTCTGCGGGATCGTGGCCACCAACAGCGCGATTTGGGCTTCCGGAATGCCGTACCCGGTCCAGATCAATAAGGGGATCGTGATCAATCCAGCGGCGAACCCCGCCGAGGCTTGGATGAAGATGCCCAGCGTCAAGATCAACAACAGCGACGGTAAGGATTCCCAGGGAAGCATGCGACCAGATTAGGCGTTTTCCACAGTCCTGGGGATGGGGCGTGCTCGCACTCCCCCGGCGTTACTTCGCCGCTTCGTCTCGAGCCTGTTCGAGCACGTTTTCATACAACTGTTCGTAGCGATCGACCATCGCCTCGATCGTATAGTGCTCGGCCGCCCGCCGCTGATTGGCCTCGCCCAGTCGCCGGGCTTCGCCCGGATGAGCCAGCAACCAGGCGACGTTCTTGGCCAGCGCCTCGGCGTCGCCCGGCGGGGTCACCTGGCGGGTTTTGTTTTCACCCAGCAGTTCCGCCACGCCTTCGACTTCGCTGCACGCCACCGCGGTTCCCGCCGCCATGGCTTCGAGCACGACGTTGGGCATGCCTTCGTAGCGGCTGCTCAGGATCAGCATTTCGGCGGCCGCCAACAGCGGTGCCACGTCGGCTTGCCAGGGCAGAACCCGTCCTCGGCCACCGGGCAACCGCTCGCACTGCTGGACGCACCAGCGGCGGCGGGGGCCGTCGCCCACCATCACAAGAAACGCTTCGGGGTCGCTTTGCAGAAACCGCTGGGCGGCCGCAAACAATCGCTTCAGCCCTTTCTGCGGCTCCATCCGGCCGACGAACAGCACGACGCGAGCCGAGGCGGGGAGATCAAAAATCTGCCAGTCGATCCGCTGGGCACCGGCGAAACGCTCGACGTCCACGGCGTTGGGAATCACGTGCAGCGAGGCGGCGGGCACCCGCAGGTGTTGCTGGGCAAACGCAGCCACCGACTGGCTGACGCAGGTCACGCACTGCATCCGCCGAACCATGGCCCGTTCGATCCTGAGCCGCCACGGATGCTGCTGGGCCACCCGCACGCCGCCGACGATGGGACTCACCCCGGCGGCCAATGCCGCGGCCGTTCCCAGCACATTGGCGTGGAACAGGAACGTCTGCACCAGGTCCGGTGGATCTTCGCGAAGCAAGCGGCGGATCCGCGTCCAGGCCAACGGCGCCATGTAGGTGCTGGCCGTCTGAGCCGAAAACAGAGGCACCGCGGCGATCCGCAGCCGCTGCACCAACCCATCGCGGGGCGGCGGCGGCAGAGGCCCGAACACCAGGACCCGCACGTCGTGACCGCGACCGTGCAGCCCGATGGCCACTTCGGTCAGACAACGTTCGGCACCACCCATCGGCAGTTCGGTGATGATCAGGTCGATTCGCATCGGAGAGCGGCAAAAGTGAGAAGCGGGGGCCCGGTCGCCAAAACGCCGCGTCTAACGTATCGTTTGTGGTGATGAATGAGCAAGATAACCAGTCGATCGACGCCAATCAGCGGATCTCGGCCTACGACTACGAACTGCCTCGCGAACGCATCGCGCAGGACCCGGCCGCGGTGCGCACCGACGCCCGCTTGTTGGTCCTCAGCCGCCAGGACGGTTCGATCCAACACCGCTACATCCGCGACCTGCCGGAACTGCTCGGGGCCGACGACACGCTGATCCTGAACAACAGCCGCGTCGTGCCCGCCCGGCTGATGGGCTACCGCACCCGCACCGGCGGACGCTGGCAAGGGCTGTTCCTACGCAGCGACGATGCCGTGGGCGTTTGGGAAGTGCTGAGCAAGACCCGGGGACGGCTGCAGGAAGGCGAAACGCTGACGCTGCAGGACCGCCACGCCCGCGACGGCATCGAGCTGAAGGTCGTGGCCCGCACCGAGAACGGCAACCTGTTGGTCCAGCCCCTGGCCGAAGGCACCGCAAACGAACTGCTCGGCCGCTACGGCTGGGTGCCCCTGCCGCCGTACATTCGCGAAGGCCGAATGGTCGATGCGGACCTGCAGTCCTACCAGACCGTCTACGCCCAGCACGATGGCTCGGTCGCCGCCCCCACGGCCGGCCTGCACTTTACCGAGCCGCTGCTGAAACAGCTGGGCGAAAAAGGCGTCCGCACCGCCGAAGTCACCCTGCACGTCGGCATCGGCACGTTTCGGCCCATCGCGGTCGAAAACCTGCAGGAGCACCGAATGCATACCGAGTGGGGACAGGTCGAAGCGGCCGCGGCCGCAGCCATCAACGAGACGCCCCGCCGCGGCGGTCGCCGGGTCGCCGTGGGGACCACGTCGGTCCGGACGGTCGAATCCGCCGCCGGCGACGACGGCTCGCTGGCCCCCTGGACCGGAATGTGCGACCTGTTCATCCGCCCGGGATACCGCTTCAAAGCCATCGATGGCCTGCTGACGAATTTTCACCTGCCCCGCAGCTCGCTGCTGGTCCTGGTCAGCGCCTTTGCCGGACGCGAACGAGTGCTCAATGCGTACCGCGAAGCCGTCGAGAACGAGTACCGGTTCTACAGCTACGGCGACGCGATGCTGATCTTGTAAAGAACCAGTGGCAAGATCTGAGATCTGAGATCTGAGATTTGAGATTTGAGATTTGAGATTTGAGATTTGAGATTTGAGATTTGAGATTTGAAATTTGAGATTTGAAATTTGAGGTTTGAGGTTTGAGGTTTGAGGTTTGAGGTTTGAGGTTTTCTCTAACGGAATCTATGTACGATAAGAAAAAAATTTCTCCCCTCTCCCCCGAAGCCTGGCGAGCCTAAGCGAGCCAGGCTTCGGGGGAGAGGGGTCGGGGGTGAGGGGGAATGCAGAGCAGCAGCACCATGGCCGTATCTCGATGCGGCGCACGGCCCTGGGGATCGTACGTTATGAGTCATTCCGTTGCACCTGAGCCCCCTCACCCCCGGCCCCTCTCCCGCCACGGCTTCACTCGCTGACGCTCGCGGCGCCGCGGGGGAGAGGGGAGAAAACACTGCATTTGACCGCCCCGCGTTGTACATAGAATCCGCCGGAATCAGCAGATTTCAGATCTCAGATTCGCCCCCCACCAACCACCAACCACCAACCAACAACCAACAACCAACAACCAACAACCAACAACCAACAACCAACAACCAACAACCAACAACCAACAACCAACAACCAACAACCAACAACCAACAACCAACAACCAACAACCAACAACCAACCCCATGCCGCGTACCGAAGAGCACATCCTGGTCATTCCCGCTGCGACCATCGAGCGGCTGGGGGCCTTCGAAGGTTTCCAGAGCGATGTCCAGCGTTACCTGCCGGCGATCCTGGCTAGCGACGAACTGTCGTTTCGGCCGCGCAGCCAAATGGAACAGGATCCTTCCTTCAAACAGCTGATCCCTTACGTGGTGTTGCAGTACGAAGACCGGCAGCGCGGCACACAGGTCTTCGCCTACACGCGTGGCAGCGGCCAAGGCGAATCGCGGCTGCACGCCCGGCGGAGCATCGGCATCGGTGGGCATATCAGCGAAGAAGACGCTGCCGGCGGTAGCGATCCCTACCGCACGGGAATGCACCGCGAGCTGGCGGAGGAGGTGCGCCTGGATTCGGCCTTCGAGGAGAGCTGTGTGGGGTTGATCTACGATCCCTCCAACGAAGTGGGCACCGTGCACCTGGGCATCGTGCACCGCTTGATTCTCGAAACGCCGGCCGTGGTCGCCAACGAAGAGGACATTTGCGATACTGGCTTTGTCGGCGTGGAACAATTGCGAGGCCAGCGCGAACGCCTGGAGACCTGGTCCCAACTGTGTCTGGACCATCTGTTTTAAGAGCTGGGATGACCGAACGCATTTATCTGGACCATCATTCCACCACCCCCTGTGACGCTCGCGTTGCCGCCACGATGCAGAGGATGTTGGTCGAGCAATTCGGCAATGCCAGCAGCGGCCACGTGTATGGCCAGGAGGCCGCCGAAGCGGTCAAGACGGCCGCGGAACAGTTGGCCGGCGGCCTGGGGGCCACCGCCCCGGAATTCGTCTTCACCAGCGGCGCCACCGAGAGCAACTGCTTGGCCTTGTTTGGCGTCTGCCTGCATCCCCGCCAACGCCGACGCAAGATCGTCACGGCGGCGACCGAACATCCGGCCGTGCTGGACCCTCTGGCTCGCCTGGCCCGCGAAGGGTTTACCGTCGTCCGCGTGCCACCCTATCCGCAGGGACATCCCCAAGCCGGCCAGGTGGACCAGGCGCGATTGTTGGCCGAGATCGACGACCAGACGGCCTTGGTTTCGATCATGTGGGCCAACAACGAAATCGGTACGATTCAGCCGCTGGAGGCGATCGCCCAGCGGTGCGAGCACAGCGGGGCACTGCTGCACTGCGATGCCACACAGGCGGTCGGCCGCGTTCCCGTCCGGCTGGATCAGGTGAAGGTGGATCTTCTGAGCGGGTCGGCGCACAAATTCTACGGCCCCATGGGCGTCGGTTTTTTATACGTCCGGCATACCGGGAAACGGATTCGCTTGCGACCGTTGGTCGAAGGCGGCGGACAACAACAGGGTCTGCGCAGCGGTACCTTGAACGTGCCCGGGATCGTCGCCATGGGCCACGCCCTCCAGATCTGTTTGGCCAGCTTGGAAACGGATGCGAAACGCATCGCCGCCCTGCGGGACCGTTTGTGCAGCGCGCTGCGAGATGCCATACCCGACGTGCGGCTGAACGGTTCGGCGCTAGATGCCGGACGCTTGCCGGGCAATTTAAATGTGCGGTTTCCGTTGGTCGAAGGCGAAGCGTTGATGGCGGCGACGCCCAGCGTGGCCTGTTCCAGCGGTTCGGCCTGCAGTAGTGTGAAACCGGAACCGAGCCACGTGCTGTTGGCCCTTGGTTGCAGTGAAGCGGAGGCGCGCTCGAGCCTGCGTTTTGGCGTCGGACGCACCACGACCGAAGCGCAAATCGATGCCGCGGCGGAGCGGCTGGCCGCCTCCTGGCAGCGGCTCCGCAGCATGATGTCCTAAGCTTCTCTCCCCCCTCCCATAACCGTAAGACGAGAACACCAAGATGATCGAGTTAGGCGTCAATATTGATCATGTGGCTACCGTGCGGCAGGCCCGCCGGACGTACGAGCCGGATCCGGTCGTTGCTGCGGCACTGGCCGAACAGGGCGGCGCCGACGGGATCACGTTCCACCTTCGCGAGGATCGCCGGCACATCCAGGACCGCGACGTCGAGGTATTGATCAAGACGGTTACGGTAAAAACCAATCTGGAATTGGCTTGCGATGAAGCCACGATCGATATCGCTTGCCGGCACCGTCCGACCTGGGCCTTGCTCGTACCGGAAGGCCGTCAGGAAGTGACCACCGAGGGCGGCCTGGACGTGACCGGTGGCCGCGACCGCGTCGAGCGGTCGGTCAAGCGGCTGAAAGACGCTGGCATTCTGGTCAGCCTGTTTCTCGATCCCGAAGCGCCCCAGATCGAGGCTGCCGCGGAACTGGGCGTCGACGCGGTGGAACTGCACACCGGTCCCTACGCCAACACTACGGGGCCCGAGCGGGATGCCCAGCTGCAGCGGTTGGCCGCCGCCGGCCAGCAGATCCGCACCGCCGGTATGCGGCTGCACGCCGGTCACGGCCTGAACTACGTCAACGTGCGCCCGGTGGCCGCGCTGCCGGAGATGGTGGAACTGAACATCGGTCACGCCATCGTGTCGCGAGCCGTGATGGTGGGGATGCGCGAAGCGGTCGCGGAGATGCGCCGCATCCTGGACCTGATCCGAGCGGTATAAAAAAAGAGCGGAGCAATCGATCGATTGCTCCGCCCAAATGACCAAAGATTGGATCGAGGCGGCGAGAAGGTCCAAAGTCCGGCGACTTCAGCTACGGCCAGACTCTGAGTCTCGAAGGTTGACGACTCCCTAGGGATTGGTCGGCAGCCCGTCGGGGCCCGGAGCAAAACGGCCTTCCCATTCGACGCTCTCGAGGAACTCCAACGCGTTGATATAGCTGTTCAAGTCCAACGTCTGGCGACCGGCTTCCAGGACTTCCTTCATGGCAGCGACCTCGCGGCGGATCATTTCAAAGTTGCGGCTGCCCCAACCGGAATTGTCCACCGAACGATCGCTCAACAGGCCTTCGACCCGCTTGCGGTGCTCGGCGAACACGGCCGAGTCCAACGGATAGGGCCACCGGATGGCGCCGGATTCGGGGTTGTACTGATCGCCGGTCAGGCGAGCCGGGCTGCGAGCGGCGGCCAGTTTTTCGTAGCCTTCCATATCCAGCGGCTTGCGGCGATACCGTTCCTGATGGTCACTCCACAGGTCACGGCGCGCGTAGTAGGCCTCGGCACGGTGCACCGTGTTCTCGATCGCCCGGCGATACGCTTCTTGGTAATTCATCGCGGCGATGGAATGGTAGTAGTTGCCTTTACCGGCCGCTTCGACGAACGCCGCCGCCCCCCGCAGCATGCCTTCTTCGGCCGTGCTGGCGTGATGCAGCCAAGAAAATCCGTTGTCGGGGTACGCGATCGCCGGAGCATAGCCTTCGCTGCCGCTCGCCGGCGGGGCTCCCTCTTGGGCCCAGACCGACACGGCTGTACAAGCCATGACCAACCACGTTGCTGCTATTCTGTTCATCTTATACTCCCCGACGAGACTGTCATTGCTGCGGAAAAATACGCGGACCATTATCTTAGAAGCAACTCGCATGCCATCGGTTCCCGGCGAGCCGAAACAAGCGTGAAAACGCTGGTAAGCGCGTCTTGCGGTGGCCCCGCAGCGTCACCGGCAATGGACACTGTGTGTCAGAATGAGACAGTTTTGCTCAAAACGCGAGCCTCGGTCGCGGCGGAGGCCGAGGCCGAGGCCGAGGCCGAATCTATTTCGCCAGGCACGCGGCGAACAAGCACTGCCACTCGACCCACTGTACCCGGCGACACGCGGCGGTATCGATAGAGCCGCCAGCGCCGCGCGTGGCAGCTTGGCAGGCATCGACAAAGGCCATGGGATCGAGCCCGCCGCTGCGCTGTAGCTCCGCCGGCAGATCCGGGGCGTGATGGACGACCTGCCGGTACATCGGATGGTCACCGGCGCGGCGGAACCAGTACTTGGCGTTGCCGAAATCGCCTTCGCGGCGGTGCATCATGCCATGCCAGAGGCTGCCTTCGGCGCTATCAAGGTCCTGGCTGATCGTGTGCGAGCGGTCCAGGTCGCCGGCCAGTAGCCACAGGCCCGACTTGCACAGGGCGATGGCGTCGTCGGTGACCGTATCGGTCAATCCCAACGTCGGGAATTCGGTCAGGTAGGCGGCCAACCGAGGATTGGCGCCGCCGTCGTCCAGCGGCGGCAGGTCGGCGGTGGTGATGGCTTGGTGCAGGTCGCGCGGCAGGGTGTCCAGGGCGTCGATATCGAGTGCAGGCATGAAAGTCACAAGTTGCGAGGTCGAACGTCGCTGAGCTGTTGCTCCAGTTTCTTCAGGCTGCGCGACAACAGCACGCGGACCGAGACGTCGGTCTTCCCTAGTCTTTCGGCAATCTGCTTGGTCGGCAAGCCGTCGACGAAACGCATCCGCACGACTTGACGCTGCTCTTCGGGCATCGCGTCGATGGCTTCTCGCATCCGAGCCATGCGGATGTCGTTGCTCAGCGCCGCACTGGGGCTGGTCATGCTGGCGGCCAACAGGGCTTCCAGTCCGGCGTTCTTGCTGGCGTCGCCGGCGAAGGCGCCTTGCAAGGAGCGTTCCTTGCCGGCGTCGCGGCGTTGGGCTTGGAAATAGAAGCGGTGCGCGTCGACGACGCGGCGGCGGGCCAATTCCTGGATCCAGCCAAAGGGATCGCCTTCCTGCAGCCGAGCCGAGGGCAGGGCCGCGATGGCCGCCGCACAAACCTCCTGCACCAAGTCGTCCAGATCGATTCGCGTCAGCAAGTGATCGCCGGTGATGGTTCGCAAGAAACCGCACAGCCGCCGCCGGTTGATCTCCAGGTACCGCCCCAGAGCGTCGACATCGCCAGCACGAATCTGCTGATGCAGGTCGGCGTCCTGTTCGTCGCCGGGTTCGGGGCCGCCGGGTTTGGGGCCGCCGGGTTTGGAATCGTTCATCGCTTGCCTTTGTCAGGGAACCGCTCCTCTCTATCCTAGCGTGTCGCCGGGGCGGTTTGCTCTACAATACCGGCATCTCCGGCTCCACGCATTGCCCAATCATGAACGATCTCGACCGATCCATCGATCCGCAGACGCAGACGCGTACCGATTCCTTGGATCTGGAGATGTGGCTCGAGGCGTTTGCGGAGATCGCGCCGCTGAAGGAGCCGCGTGGATTGCTGGAGTATCTGCCCGAGGGCGACCCGGCCAAGCGTCGGCTGGTGTTGGTGGAACTGATCAAGCTGGACATGTCCGAACATGCCGCCACGGGACCGGTTCCGCGAATCGAACAGTACTTGCAGGCGATGCCGGAGGTGCTGGCCGCCGAGATGGTGCCCTTGGATTTGGTCTTGGAAGAGTTCCAGCTGCGCCGCGAAACCGGCGAGACGCCGCACCGCAGCGAGTACAGCGAACGTTTTCCGCAACTCAACGACGCCCTCGAGCGGCTGCCGCTGCAGGAGGAGACGCTGGCGCCGCTGGACCGTAACGCCGCGAGTCCCGAGCTACAGCCCGGCGAACAGATCGACGATTTCACCGTGCTGCGAGCCCTGGGCAGCGGAGCCTTTGCCCAGGTTTACCTCGCTCGCCAGGAGTCGATGCAGCGGCTGGTGGCGCTGAAGGTCTCGCAGCGCAGCGGCGATGAACCGCGTGCCCTGGCCCAGTTGCAGCATCCCAACATCGTCCGCGTGTACGACCAACGACGTGTTCTCGAGCCGCAGGCTCATCTGCTGTACATGCAATACGTCGCCGGCGGCACGTTGGCCGATGTGCTGAAGGGGGCGGCCAAGCGTTTGCCCGAACACCGCGACGGTTCGCTGATCACCGTCTCGGTCGAAGAGAATCTGCTCCGCGCCGCCCAGACCTCGCCCGAAGCTTCCCAGGTGCGAGCTTGGCTGAGCACGGCCAGCTGGCCCAGCACGGTCGCCTGGGTCGGTATCCAACTGGCTCGAGCTTTGGATTACGCCGATCGCCATAGGATCCTGCACCGCGACGTTAAACCCGCCAACGTACTGATGTCGGCCGAGGGGATTCCGAAGCTGGCCGATTTCAATGTCAGCGCCACGGGGCTCTCGGGACGCGCCGGTGCGGCGGCGTTCTTCGGTGGCTCGCTGGGATACATGTCGCCCGAACAACTGCAGGCGGCCGACGCAGCCGACCCGCTGCAGGCCTCGGACCTGGACCGCCGCAGTGACATCTACTCCTTGGGCGTGTTGTTGTGGGAGATGTGGCAGACGCATCGTCCCTGGACCAGCGAGCAGACGCCGTCGTCATGGTCCGAGGCGATCGGTGCCCAGCGGGCCTTGCGCGACCGAGCGCCGGACGAATGCGAAATCGGCGGCGACCCGGCCTCGCGCGTCCTGCACCGCGTGCTGCTGCAAACCCTGCAAGTGGACCGCGACCGGCGGCCCCACGATGGCGGCGAGCTGGCCGGTCGGCTGCGGCTGGCCCTGTTCCCGGCGGCTGCCCAGCGATTCGATCCGCCACCGTGGAGCCTGCCGGGCGTGCTCCGCCGGTTGCCGCCGTGGTTGGTCGCCAGCGTCGTGATCCTGGTGCCGAACATCCTGGCCGGCGTCTTTAATTACTTCTACAACAACTGGGTGATCGTCAGCAAATATCCGGAGATGCAGGACTACTTCGAAAACCTCGCCACCGGCGTCAACGCCGTGGCGTTTCCCGCAGCGGTGGTGATGCTGGTGTGGTTCATGCGGCCGTTGGTGCGAGGCCTGCGCAAAGCGCGTTCCGCTAAAGCGGTCGACGAGAGCGAACTGCATGCGACCTGGACGTTTGGATTTCAAGCCGCCACGATCGGAGCAGCCTGCTGGGCGGTCGCCGGACTGGTCTATCCGATCGCTTTGAAATCGGCCTACCCCCAGTTCACCACCGACGACTGCATTCACTTTTTTATCTCGTTGGTGATGTGCGGATTGGTCGCATGGGTGTACCCGTTCTTCGGGCTGACGACGATTGCCGTGATGGTGTACTACCCCGAACAGATGCAACCCACGATGAAGGACGAGCGGTACGAATGCCGAGCGGCCCGGATCGATCGTCGCTGTTCGCGATTCCTGATCGCCGCCGCCGGGATCCCCCTGCTGGGCGCCACCCTGGTGCTCAGCGGCAACCAAAAGAACGAAACCTGGATTACCCTCGTCGCGGTGATCGCCACCGCACTGGGACTGGCCGCCGCGTTTTCGGCCTACCAGTCGATCCGCACAGCCCTGGATGAACTGGGCACGGTGCTCTCGCCAGAGCGGCCCTCGCCGGTGCCGATGCCGGAAGAGGAACTGTAGCTGATGTTGGTTGATGGTTGATGGTTGATGGTTGATGGTTGATGGCGAGTAGTCAACTAACAACTAACAACTAACAACTAACAACTAACAACTAACAACTAACAACTAACAACTAACAACTAACAACTAACAACTACGTCGTGTACAGCGAATTAAATTCGACGTACTCGGTGGTCAAGTCGCTGGCCCAGAACGTCGCTTCTCCAGCTCCGGAGCCGACGACCAAGCGCATCGGGACCACGGCCGCGGCTTTCATGGCGGCGCTCAGCGCGGCAGCGTCGAAGGCCACCGGTTGGCCGTCGCGAAAGACGGTCGTATCGATGATTTCCAGACACGTTTTGGCAACATCGATCTTGGGGCCGGCATAGCCGGCGGCCGATACCACGCGTCCCCAGTTCGGATCGCCGCCGGTTACGGCCGTTTTGACCAGCGGGCTGGCGGCCACGGCGCGGGCGATTTTGGCCGCGTCCTGGTCGCTGCCGGCTCCGGCGACGGTCAACTGCAGCACGTGCTGGGCCCCCTCGCCGTCGGCCGGCAGCTGCTGGGCCAGCTCGATGCACAGTTCCGTCAGGGCGGCCGAGAAGGTCTCGAGGGCGGCGCCCTCGAGCGGCGTCTGGCCGGCTCGGGCCAACAGCAACAGCGTATCGTTGGTGCTGGTATGACCGTCGACGCTGACGCGATTAAAGCTGACGTCGGCGGCCGCTCGCAACAGCTGCTGGGCCACGTCGGGGCGCAGCGGCGCGTCGGTCAGGACGGTGGCCAACATCGTGGCCATGTTCGGCGAGATCATCCCGGCGCCTTTGGCCATCGCGGCAATCCGATACGTCCGGCCCTCGACGACGACTTCCCTTGCCGCAACTTTACGCGACTTGTCGGTCGTCAGGATGGCGTCGGCCGAACGGGCGAACGCTTCGGGCGACCGCTGCAACTGGCCTCCTGCCGCGGCGATGCCCTGCTGGACCTTTTCCATCGGCAGATGCTGGCCGATCACCCCGGTGCTCATCACCAACACCGTTTCGGGCTCGGCGCCAATCTGTTCGGCTGCCCACTGGGCCATCTGCCGGGCATCTCGCTCGCCCTGCTGGCCGGTGCAGGCGTTGGCGTTGCCACTGTTGACCACCACGGCGCGAATCTGGTCCGACGGTGTGCGCCGGCGGCACCACACGACCGGCGCTGCGACGACTTGATTGGTCGTATACACCCCGGCGGCCACCACCGGCTGGTCGCTGACGATCAACGACAGATCCGCCCGGCCGCTGGCCTTCAGGCCACAGGCCACACCGGCGTAGCGGTACCCGTCGGGCAGCGGTAGGGAATCGGCCGTCGCAGCGTCCCGCGATGGGTTGGGCAGATCGGACATCGCAGTCAAGCCTCAGCTATCGACACAGGTTTCCAGGAACCGAGCCAAGCGGTGGAAGTCGCTCTTGGGATTGATAAAGCGGACGTTGGTGACCAGGGTTTCGGGGTCGACCAAGTCGGTAAAGGGCACGAACTTCAGATCGAACTGACGCTCGACCGAAACCATCACACCGTTCAGCTTTTCTTCGACCAAAGCGCGATAAGCCCCGACACCCAGCTGGGCGCCCAGGATCACGTCGAAGGCCATCGGGGCGGCACAGCGGGCTTCGTAGCCCAGCTGCAGGCCGTTGATCTTGCGCGAGCGACCGGTGCGTTCGGCGTAGCGTTTGGCCACCAGCTCCGACATCATCGAACCCAGGTGCAAGGACGAGATATTGATGTGCCCGTGATCGTCGCGATCGATGCCTTCGAGGTGCGAGGACGGCAGGAACTCGGCCAGTCCTTCGGCGATCACGATCGTGCCGTACTCGCGGCCTTCGCGCTCGCGAGCCAGCATCATGTCGACCATCCGATCGATCACGCGATCGATGGCCATGACTTTGCGTTTCTCGCCGCTTTCGGAATTGATGATTTCTTCGTCGGCCAACGCCCCGGAGATATCTTCGACGCTGAGCACCATGCTGGCTTCGCCGGCGATCGCCGCCCCGTAGGCCAACCATCCGGCGCTGCGGCCCATCGCTTCGCAGATAAAGTAGGAACGTCCCGCCGCGGCATCGAAATTCAAGTTGCGAATTTCCTCGGCCAGCGTTTCCACGGCAGTGAAGTAGCCGAAGGTGAAATCGATACCGGTGTAATCGTTGTCGATGGTTTTGGGCAGATGCACGATCGGGAAACGCCGGGCGCCTTCGGGCAGGCGGTCCTGGAACATCTTTAGCTTGTTGGCGGTCTTCAGCGTGTCGTCGCCACCGATCGAAATCAACGCGTCGACCTCCAGCGAGCAGAGGCCTTCGTAGACGCGGCGCAGCGGCGCGACCAGTTCGGCGTCTTCGAGGTGCTCCGGAGCGCTGACGTGTTTGCCGGGGTTGGTCCGCGCGGTGCCGATCATGATGCCCCGGCTGGTCCGCGCGTGGGTCAGCGTCTCGTGGCTGAAGCGGATGTAGTCGCTGCCTTCCTGCAGGGGCCCGGCGGCGGTGTATTCGGCCAGCCGGCTGTAACCGTGTTTGATCCCGTATACCTGGGCACCCTCTTCCAGAAACGAGAACGCAGCGGTGGAGATTACCGCATTAGCTCCGGGGGCTGGGCCTCCGGCAAAGAGGATTGCGACGCGTCGGATATCGAGGTTGTGTTTGTCTGCCATGGGACTTTTTTACCAGTGTTTTGTTGCTCTAATCAGACACTCCGCCCCTGCAGGCGAACCGTTCGAGGGCTCGATTTTACGGGCGAGCGAAGAATAATCCTAGCCGGTGTCCGGACCGATAAGGCGGGCTGCACCAGACGCCGCTGCCGGCGAGTACACTGGGCGATGTCCCACCCTAGGATTCGTTGCCGCACCGGTCGTGACCGCGCGGTTTCTCCCACCTTACGTTCCCTCCCCCCGAGGCTACCTACGATGCGCGTTTACGGTTCCTCTCGACCGCTTGCCGTGGTCCCTGTGCTTCTTGTTCTGGCCCTCGGCGGCTCGACGTTCCCGTTGGCGACCGGACAGGCCCTGGCACAGCAACAGCAACAGCAACAACAGCAGGCCCCGGCGGCGGAACAGGCCCCGGCGGCGGAGCAGCAGGCCCCGGCGGCGGATCAGGCCTCGGCGGCGGAGCGGGCGGCGGCGACTGATCCAGCGACGCAGCAAAGCCGGGAGTTCCGGGCGGCGATGGCCGCACACCATATCGCCTCCGGCCTGTGGGTCGTGGGCCGCTCCACGCCGCGAACCGCCCATGAGGTAGTCGCTCAGGATATCGCGCCGTTTGTGTACTTCGGCTGGGAACCGGAGTTTCGCTACGCGGTCGACGAGGACCGCAAGACGGTCACCGTCACCGCGCCGGGCGCGCCGGCACGCACGGCGCGATACACCGGCGACCAGGGCACTTCGATCCTGCCCCGCGGCCAGCAGGACGTGTTCTTCACGCCCGTTCCCGTACCGCGCAACCTGCCCGCCGCCGACACCGTCGACTGGCCGATGGGCGACCGAATGGCTACGGAACCGTTCCCCCAGGACGTGGACCGCGGGGCCGTCGAAGCGGCGCTCGACTGGGCGATGCAGCAAACCGAACAGAATACGCGAGCCTTCGTCGTGGCCTACCGCGGCAAGATTCTAGGCGAACGCTACGCGCCGGGCTGGAACAAAGACACGCCCCAGATCAGTTGGTCCCAGGGCAAAAGCATCACGGCCGCCCTGATCGGCGTGTTGATCCAACAAGGGCATCTCCAGCGACAGCAGGCGGCACCGATTGCCCAGTGGCAGGCCGCCGACGATCCTCGCCGCAAGATCCGCATCGAGGATCTGCTGCAGATGAGCAGCGGCCTGGACTTCACCAATCTCGGCATCTCCGGCCCCTCGGCCTTTACCACCAAAAACGAACATTTTCGGGTCTACTTCGATTCGCTGGACGTTTTTGAACACGCCGTGAACCAGCCGCCCGCCGTCCCGCCCGGCACCCGCTGCAGCTACCTGAACAGTGATCCCCTGACGCTGGGAAAGATCATTCGCGACACGGTCGAAGCTCGAGGCGAAGACTACCTGACCTTTCCCCAGCGAGCTCTGTTCGATCGTATCGGCTGTCGCAATTACGTACTGGAGACCGACGCCTGGGGGAACTTTATTCTCTCCGGTTACGACTACGGTTCGGCTCGGGATTGGATTCGGTTCGGCCTGCTGCACCTGCAAGACGGAGTCTGGCAGGGCGAGCGGATTCTGCCCGCAGGTTGGGTGGATTTCATCACCACGCCCGCCCCGGCGGAACCCACTGAAAACTACGGCGGGTTGTTCTGGCTCAACCGCGACGGCCGGATGGACCGTGTACCGGCAGACGCCTACTGGTCCGCCGGTTTTATGGGGCAGGTCACATTGGTCATCCCTTCCTATGATCTGGTGGTCGTCCGCATGGGCCCCAGCCCCGGCAACGTCTATCCCTACCTGAACGAAACCATCAGCCGCATCCTCGAGGCCCTGCCGGAATCGCGCCGGTAACCGGCGCCGCCACGCGATCCCTCGCTGCGGCGGCAGCGTTTGCGGCCAAGCGGTTTCGAGGGGAGCGCATCCTGATCGAGACTGCAGACCGCGGCGGCGTGGGTCTTGACCATTTACCTGTTGCAACATATAATGCCGGTGTCGACTCGGTCCTGATCTTGGCGGCGGCTGGCCGTTTTCATTTGGGCGATTATCTGTTGCAACGGATTATCGCCCGGCCAGCGACCGTCGCGTCGGCAACCAGAACGCTGTGCTCCCAAAGTAGGAAACGAAGATGAGAAGCCCCATACGTATCACCACCGCCAGAGCGCACCTCGAAGGCGCCGGAGTCCACTTGCATCGTGGCTTCGGTTTTGGTGAGACCACGCCGTTTGATCCGTTCCTGTTGTTCGATGACTTTCGCAACGACGACCCCAGCCGCTACCGCAACGGCTTTCCCTGGCATCCCCATCGCGGGATCGAAACGATCACCTACGTGCTGGCCGGCACGGTCGAGCACGCCGACAGCCTCGGCAACAGCGGCACGCTGGGCGCCGGCGACCTGCAGTGGATGACCGCCGGCAGCGGCATCCTGCACCAGGAGATGCCCCAAGGGGACGCCGAAGGACGGATGCACGGTTTTCAGTTGTGGGCCAACCTACCGGCCAAACACAAAATGACTGCCCCCCGTTACCAGGACATCGGCGCCCAGGACATCCCGACGGTCGTCGACGATGATGGCACCAGCGTGCGGATTTTGAGCGGTGATTTCTGGGGCCGGCAAGGACCCGTCGAGGGCATCGCCGCCGACCCGCGGTACCTGGACATCAGCCTGCCGCCGAACACCGTTCGCACGATCCCGATCGAAACCACGCGTCATGCGTTTGCGTACGTGTTCGCCGGATCGGTAAGGTTTAAGGACGCTTCGAACCCGCGCGATGTGCGGGTCGAGGATCCGATGAACCACGGCCGGACGCTGGCTGAGTTCGCGGGTAATCGATCCATGGTGTTGTTCGACCAAGGCGACTCGATCCGCGTCGAGTCGGGCGAAGAGGGCGGGCGGTTTCTGTTGGCCTCGGGCGAGCCGTTGAAAGAACCCGTGGCCTGGCGAGGACCGATCGTGATGAACACGCAAGAGGAATTGCACCAAGCCTGGAAAGAGCTCGGCGACGGAACGTTCATTAAACCTTAAGCCCGCCGCGATCGCACTGCCGTTGTTTGTTTCCCCATCTCCTATCCAAAGGATCGTCATGAAAACGTCACTCGTTGCCCTTGCCGTCTTGTTGACCCTGTCCGCCGCCCAGCTGGTCTCGCAGGCTCAAACCGGTGGATCCCCGTCCGCGCAGGCGTCGGCGGCGCCGGGGCAGTATGCGATCGACAATGCTCACACCAGCGTGACCTTCAAGATCCAGCACTTGGGCATCGCCTGGGTGCATGGCCGGTTTAATGATGTGGCTGGCGAGTTTGCCGTGGATGAAGACGGCAAGATGACGGAGATCCAGATGACGATCCAGGTGGCCAGTATCGACACCAAGATCGACAAGCGTGACGAGCACCTCCGTTCGCCGGACTTCTTCGATGCCGAAAAGTATCCGGAGATGGTGTTTCGTAGCACGTCCATCGAGCCGACCAACAACGGCTTGCAGGTCACGGGCAAGGTGACGCTGCACGGCCAGACGCGCCCCCTGGCCTTCGAGCTGCGCGGCGGACGGGCCGCAGAGTATCCCGAAGGAACGCAGCGAACCGGTTACACGGCCGCGTTCACGCTCAAGCGAAGCGACTTCGGCATGAAAACCATGCTCGGCCCGGTGGGCGATCGAGTGCACGCCGAAGTCAGCTTCGAGGGCATCAAGCAGTAGCCTACTGGTACTTGTCGAGATTGGTTTCGGGATCCTTGCCGACGACGTTTTGGGCTTTTCCGAAACTCTCGATCAGGCACTTGTACTCGGGGCACACGTGCTCGGAAAGAATCGCGGCGAACTTCGAGCCTTCGGCGCGGTTCCAGGTCCGCATCAACTCGGACACCATGGCAAACGTATCGGTCGGAATCGCTCCAGCCTGGGCGACACGAGCGATCGTGGTGTCCGTGGCCATCTTGCTCCAGTTGCCCGAGGCGTCGACCACGCAGTAGACCTTGTAGCCCGCTTCGACGGCGCTGACGGCGGGAAAGGCCATGCAGACGCTGGTCAGCGTGCCCGCGATCACCAAGGTCTTGCGACCGGTTTTCTCGATCGCTTCGACAAAGGGTGGGTTGTCCCAGGCGTTGATCTGCCCGGTGCGAGGAACGTACTGGGCATGGGGTGCGTGCTCGTCGATCTCGGGGATCAGGGGACCGTTGGGTCCATCGGGCACCGACGCCGTGGTGATGACCGGGATGTCTAGCAGCGTGGCCGTTTTCGCCAACGCGATGACGTAATTACGCAGGTCCGGGATCGGCACGTCTCGCACCGTGTTGAACAATCCGCTCTGATGATCGATCAGCAGCATCACGGTGTCCGCAGGATCCAGCATTCCATTCGTCGCAGCCATGGTGTTCGTCCGTTTGGGGAATCAGCAGTCAGGAACCGGAAGGCAGGTCCGGCAGCGTACCGGCCCCGCCTTCGGTACTGCCTGACTTGTATGCTGGCCGCGGGTCAAAATCAACCATGTTGATCATGCTGGCGCGACGATCACAGCCGCAGGGCATGCGTTTCCAGATCGAAGTACATCTCGCTGGCTTCTAGTTCGAGCGGCTCGTCGTCGCCCTCGCGTTGGCGCTGGACGCGGACGTTGCCTTGCAAACGCAACCAGCCTTGATCGCCCTCATCGATCGTTGTGATCCGATCGGCTCGTAAGGTGGTCTCACCGATCGTGAGGGTAGCCGAACCCTGCAACTCCAGCCCTTCGCCGTAGCGGATACGTTGGGCTTCGCCGGCGGCATTGTCAGGGGCATAGAAAAGCCGGGCCGGGTTGCCGGACCATTCGAGGTTCACTTCGTCGTAGGTCATTTCGGTGCCCACCGCTCGCATGCCCTCCATCAAATCCATCTCGATTACCTGTTCGGCGTGGGCGCGAACGTGCAGCGACAATTGATCGGGATGCTCTTTCGCGGGAGCAAACGTCACCACGCCGCGAGCGGTAAACAGACGCCAATCGCTGACCGCGTCCAATGCGATGGCCACATTGGTTCCGGAGAGTTCCAGTTTGCTGTCGTGCAGTTCGTGTTTGAAGTTGCCAGTGACGTGAGTTGTATCGACGAATGCGGCAAGAAACTCACGGATCTCCTTCGTGGCGGCTTCGTCCATGGGGGGCCCATCGGCTTTCAGCAACATGGTGACACCAGCATTGTTTTTATGCGGGACGTCAGCGCTGGCGGGCGACTCCATCGGCTGGTAGTAGTCGGACGGCAGGAGTATCGCTGGCGGGACGATGGCATGGGCTTCTGTTTGCGTGGCAGCGGGTGGATTGGCGTCGGCGATCGGGGCCGGACGCGGGGGTTCGCCGGTTTGAATGCGTTCAGGCGTCAACAGGATCATCAGCAGCGATTCGGTGCTGTCCTGACTCGGCAGGGCAAAAGCTAACGTGGCCGTGTGTGAGGCCTGCAGGGACGTAGTAAAGGCGTCCCGTGTGCTTCGCGGTACTTGCAGCGTGACCGCCTCGCCGAGTCGCTGGAAGGTCAGGTTGCCGACGTCTTGCAGCATCTTGCGTTCGAACACAACGTCCCAGGTGATGTGGTCCCCGCGGTTGGTCGGGCGCACCTCCATGCGGATGCCTTCTTCCATAAGCGCCAGCGAAGGGCGGTCGACAGACGGCGTGTATGCTTGTTGTCGACTCTTGGACGCCTCGCGAACGCCGACTACGAACGGTCGTTGTGTCGTGTCGGTCAACCGGAATTGCTGGCCATTGAAAACGGTGACCTTGGGCGCCATTAACACATTCGTGCGGGCGTCCTGCTGGAACTCGTTCAGCAACCGCGCGGTCGCTTCGGTCGACAAGGTTGCGGTCAGCACCGGCAGGCCGGAATCGGTACGCGTCTTGGCATCCCAGTCCAGGACGATGCCTTCCAGCCTTGCGACAGGCAGCGAGACGAAACGGGTGGTGATAGCGATCTGGTGCTGGTAGCCGAACTCGGCGATGCGATCCAGTTCGTCTGTCAGCCACTGGTGGAAGCTTTCCGAAGCTTTGACGACCAGCTGATCGTCGCCCTGAAAGATGACGCTTTCTGGCTCGACCTCGGTTCGGTTCAACTGGCGTAGTCCAACGGTCAACATGCTCCGTGCCTTGGAATGGTCGACGTCTTGTTCAGCAACCAGCTTGGCGATTTGGTCGCGGACATCGTATTGTCGGACCAGCAGGGCCGGCGGTTCGGCGTCCTCGAGCGTCGGCGAAGAAAAGGCATCGGCCACGTCGCCAACCGGGGTCTGAGTGTTTTTCCGCTGCTTCTCCAACAACCGCCCGACCGTCGACCGCTGCTCTTGTGCTGCCAGCCAAGCTCCGCCCGGCAGGACGGCCAGGCCAACGCTCCACAGCACCAGACGCGACCACCAGGGCCGTGACACTCGTTCGGGCTTCATACGCATGATCTGCTCCATCCTCTGCTTGGTTAAGTGCATCGGTCGCACGCCCGGCAGCGCCGGAGCCACACGCAACGGATACTTTCGTTCCAGCACGCCTAGCAGCACCCGCGCGTATTCGGCGGGGGTACAGCCGAGGCTGGCGACGGTCTGTTGATCGCAGCAACGTTCGGTGGCCTGTTCAAATCGCCGTCCGGCCCAGCGGACAAGCGGATGAAACCACCACAGGCACACGGCCAGCGCGTGCACGATCGCTCCGTACAGATCGCCTCGGCGAACGTGCATCCACTCATGGGCCAACAGAATCCTCAGTTCGTGGGGCGTGCAGTCGCGTTCCAACACTCGCGGCAGCAACACCACCGGTCGCCAGAGGCCAACGACCGCGGGCCCGAGCATCTCATCCACGACGTACAGCTGGGCGCGTCGCCACCGCCGCATGGATCGCCGGCCGAGTTCCTCCCGCAAACGCTCGAAAACCTCGACCGTTTCGCCCTGAGGCTCCACGCGGGACGAGCGAGCCCGCCGCATGAACCTGAGCAGTCGCCCCGCCGCAATCACCAGTGCCAGGCAACTGCCACCCAGCCACAGGGCCACCACGAGGGCTTGCCAGTTGCAACCTGGGCTGTTGTTTTGATTCGCCGTGGCAGGTGCCGGCGCGACACGAGCTGAGGAGGATGACGACGCGGCGAAGGACGAATGCCAATCCGTACTGGGGGCAGACTTCGACGCGGCCGGCTGAGGCAGCGGTGCCGGGGCCGGCGGTTTGCTGGTTGAACCATCCTTTGCCGGAGACGCAGACACCGGCGGGCTGGCTGCAGCTGACACATCGTCGACGGAGGCCACCGCGTTTGAGCGTTGAGTCGTCGTCTGCAGCCAACAGAACGGTGCGTAGGGAACCGCGACGAGCGGTGGGATCAGGCATTTCAGCAGCACCAGCAACCACAAGCCATACGTCAGATACGGCCGACGATCGCCCAACCACATAGCCAACACCCACGCGATCGCAGCTAATAGCGACACTTGCCAAAGGTGCTGCGCTAGTAGGGAGAAGACACCGCTTTCGGAAAACGCCTCACTGAACCAGCTCATGGTCATTCCCCCTGTTCCATGCGATCGATCAATTCACGCAGCTCGTCGAGGTCCTCGGCTTGCAAACCTCGATCTTCGATCAGGTGTCGCACCAGCGGCATCGTATCCCCACCAAACAGCCGTTCGACCAGTTCATCGACGGTCTCGCGGATCACGGTCCGCGGTTTGGTTCGAGCCGAATAGATGCGAGCCCGCCCGTCACGGCGGCTGCTGGCATAGCCCTTTCGTTCCAGCCGCCGCAGGTACGTCTGCACGGTGGCAAAGTCGATTTCACGCTGCTCGGAAAGCGTCTCGTGGACCTGCCGCACGCCGGCCGGACCGATTTCCCACAGCACCCGAGCCACCTCCATCTCGCCCTTCGATAAAGCCGGTCGTTCGCCCATCTGATCTCCGCTTTCCCGCCACACCAGAAAGTTTGCAGTACAACTGTACTTGAAGTGTATGCCGTACGGTTGTACGCCGTCAAGAGTTTTTTGGAGGGGCGGAGCCGACGGCGCGAGCGGGCTGTCGATTTAGTCGACAGTGCGGATTTAATGGTGAGCGGCAAGGCACTAGCCGCCGGTTCGTGGCGCTGGGACCTACGGCTAGGCCTTGCGGCTCACCCAAAACAACAAGCCCCGAGCCGCGGGTCTCACACCGCCTGCTATCGACGCGACTCCGATGGTCGGATCGGGTCGGTATGGATACGGATACGAAAGCTCCGGTGCATGCCCCTGTGCCCCCTCACCCCCGGCCCCTCTCCCCCGAATCCTGACTCGCTTAGGCTCGCCAGGATTCGGGGGAGAGGGGAGAGACAATCTAATATTTAAAAGGCCGTTCTTATATTTAAAAGGCCGCTTTGATGGTCTGGAGATCCACGCCCAGCAGTTGTTTGGCGAGCGGCGCGAGTTGCTGTTCGGAGCCTTGGATATGGAAGGTCCGCTGGACGTGCTGCATCGCCTGGCCGGACTGCAGTGCGGCGGCCGGAGAAGATGTTTCCAGTTCGTAGAACGGGCCGAGCGGTGGTTGTCCGGGTTCGGGCGAGCCATCGTTGTAGGCGTTGATCACGTCGCCGCCGTAGGGTTCGTCCTGCACTTCCCACATGGAATTGACAAACCCATGCGGGGCGTCCTGGACGTTGTAGGTGACGATGTTCAAGACCTGTCCGGCCGCGTCGTAACTGCCGGCGATGCCTTGCGACCGCCGAGGCGAAATACCGATTTTGCCACGCCGCGTGCCGTCGCCGCGGAAGAAGAGTTTGTCGTCTGCGACCTGCAAGTATTCTGCCGGCACTTTGCCGAAGTAGGCGTCGTTGACTTTCGGCCCGAGAGCGGCTTCGTCGCCGGCTTTGAAGGGAATCACGACGGTGGTTTCGGGCGAGGGGTTGTACATGCCCAGGATCCAGATCGAAAGCAAGCCGGTGTCCGGCTTCCAGGCATCGGTGCCGGTATTGGTGATCCGGTTGTCCGTTTCATAAGCCACCAGATGCAGCTCCGGCGACAGTTCGACGTCCAACAGCTGCGAAACCTGCTGTTCGTCCAGCAGTTTTACCGTCCGCTGGATGCCTACGTCGAATTGCGTACCGCTATGATTCGTCAGGCGAGTCGCATGCTGGAAAGTTGCCGACGAATCGGTTTGCTCGACGACCTCATAGGTTTCGGTGTCGATGGCCGGGGGAGTGGTCCAGTCGGCAAATTCGAACTTCGTGCCGGGCTTGAAGAACAGCGCATACTGTCCGCCTTCGGGGCCCAGCCAGAATCGTTCTTCACCGCCGAAGATATAAATATGTTCTTCCAGCTTGCCCTGTCTTTCCGCGTCGGAGAGAAAGCCCTGCGCGATGACGGGACGGTTGATCCAGCCGAAGCTGGGGCCGCTCTGACGATCAAACGTGCTGGTCATCACCCGGCCCTGGTACTGGGGGGCTAGCGCAACGGCGGCATCGCCTTCTTGCAGCAGAACGATCGGGGTGTGTTGCTGCATGAAGGCGACGTCTTCGGCAAAGCCGCCGGCCTGGACGTCAAACCGCTGGATGAAGGGCAGGCCGCCGCGTCTGCCCTTGTTGCGACCGATCTCGACGCCCCACTCGGGGATTTCGCCCTTGCCGCTATCGGTGAACGCCTCGGGACGATAGGTCCCACCCGCCCACGGCCCATCGATCACTTTGTGTGTTTTGGAAAACTGCAGCCCATCTTCGGCGTAGAGAATCGAGTTGGTGATTGCCTTGGGGCCGGTGGTGCCGATCATCGCCGCGACGCCGGGGCCCTGGGGCCAGACCAGCACTTCGTGGTTGCCGGGGATGACGGGATTGGATGGGTGTTTGACATAGGGCCCCTGGGGCTGGTCGGCGACGGCCAATCCCATCTGCGTCTGCCCGGGGCCTTTGCCCAGTTGGCGGCCTTTGTAGTACAGCCAGAACTTTCCGTCGCGGACGATCAGGCAGGCATCGTCGACCAAGTGGCTGTCGAAATCCTCGCGGTTATCACTGTTGGTCAGCACCGGGTTGGAGTCCAACCGCGTCCAAGGACCATCGGGCGAATCGGCTACGGCGACGCCGATTTTAGAATCCGGATTGAAACCCTTGCCGAACTTGCGCGAGGTGCCGGTATAGAACAGCCAGTAGCGCCCCTCGGCGACGAGGATGTTGGGCGTGAACACGCTCGCCCCTTCCCAGCTGCCCGGTTCGCCTTTGCCCAGTGCCCGGCCTTGCTCGGCCCAGACATGCCCGTCCTTCGAGGTCGCGTACCAAACGGTTGCATCGTACCCCGGCGAGATCTTTCCTTTGGAGTACCAGACGTAGTACAGGTCACCGACTTTGATCACATCGCTGGGGTCGCGGCGCATTACGCCGGGTTCGGCACCGATGCCTTCGAGGGCGGAGTGCGTGACCGTGACGGTCGGAAACTCCGCATCGTCGGCGTGTACTGGGGACACCTCCGCGGCGGTGACGGCCGCGATCAAGGTGGTGGCTGCGAACAGGAGAGGTCTCATCATGCTGGGCTCCGGAGGCGGTTGTAACGCGATTATTTCGAAAGCGGTTTCGGGTTCTCGACAAAGGCTGCGGGCCGGCTGTTTTCGGCGATATCTTTTGCAAAGGCATCCAAGTGGGCTTTCAGTCGTTTGACGACCTGCGGATGTGATTTCGCAAGGTTCTTCTTTTCGGCGATGTCGTTTTCAAGATCATACAGCTGCGCCGGCCGGCCCCTATGGACGTGCAGCTTCCATTTACCGGAGCGGACCGCGGCCAGGGTGTTGCCGCGATGGTAGAAGAAGGTTTCGTGCGGCGTCGGCGCCTGGCCACTGAGCGTGGGCCAGACGTCCTTGCCGTCGATCACGCGATCGGTGGGCAGCGTTGCCCCGGCCAGCTTGGCGAAGGTGGGCAACAGATCCATCGTCGTCATCATCTGGTCGTTGGGCATGCCGGCGGGGATTTTGCCCGGCCAGCGGACGACGGTGGGCTCGCGCATGCCGCCTTCCAACGCCGTGCCCTTATGCCCACGCAAGGGGCCGGGGCTGGCGCACAGCGTTCTTTTCGGAGGGCCGTTGTCGGAGGTGAACAGGACCAGGGTATTTTCGTCCACGCCGTTCTCCTTCAGGGCGTCCAGGATTTGGCCAACGGACCAATCAATTTCGGCGATCGCCTGCGGAAACAGCTTGTCGCGAGTGCGGTAATCGATGTTGCCGTCCTCGGCTTCCAGCGTCGCCGCGACGTCGCCCGCGACGGTTGTAATGAACGGCGGTGAGACGTGCAGGGGGGCGTGCGGAATCGGATGCGGGACGTACAGGAAGAACGGTTCGTCTTTATGTCGTTCGATGAACGACACCGCACGCTCCGTGATTCGCTTGGTCAGATAGTCCGCATCCGGATCCAGCTCGACGACTTGGTCGTTCTCGAGCAGCGGTAGCGGAGGGAATCCATAATGATCCTGGCGAGGATGGTAGGGGTGAATGTCGTGGCTGAAGGGGATGCCAAAGAATTCATCGAATCCCTGTTGCGTGGGCAGGAACTCGGGCTGGTCTCCCAGGTGCCACTTGCCAAACATGCCCGTCGCATAGCCGGCGGACTGGAGCACCTCGGCGATGGTGATTTCGTCAGGATGCAAACCCTTGGGATCGGCGGCCAGCAACACGCCGAAGTTGGACCCTGTGGCCATGTTGATGCGTTTCGGGTAACAACCGGTCATCAACGCCGCTCGGGAAGGCGTGCAAACCGGAGCCGCGACGTAGAAGCTGGTCAGCCGCGCCCCTTCGGCGGCCATCTGATCGATGCGCGGCGTATGGACGTGGTCGGCGCCAAAGCAACCGAGATCGCCGTAGCCTTGGTCGTCGGTAAAGATGATGACAAAGTTGGGTTTTTCAGGCTCCGCAGCTGTCAGCGACGGAAGCAATCCCAGGATCAATAAACTGGCAAGCGAGATGAGTTTCATGGCGATTTCTTTCGGCGAGGCTTGCGGTGTCGGTTGTGATTATTGTGATCGGGGTGTCGCCGCTGGCGCTCGCGGGCGATCGCTTCGGCGGAAAGCGATCACTCGGCCAGCACTTCGCCGTCGAACTGAAAGTTGTCGACGGTGACGTGCCCCCAGCCGCCGGTCGACTTGTCGACGACTTTGATGAACATTCTCTGACCCGCATACGGAGCGAGATCCCAGGACGCTTTCTGCATCGTTTGGTCATTGATGCCGCGGGCCTTGGCGACCTCTTTGCCGTCAGCCGTACAGAGGGCGGCGTAGGTGTTTGGCCCGCGCCCGCCACCGATCCGGAACGTCATGGTTCCGCCTTCGGGGATGAAGGCGGGCGAAACAATCACGCCGGTTTGGCTGTCCTGCCCGCGTTCGGCCTGGGGCGAGGATTCCAGTGTCGTCAGGTAGTACTCGCCCTGCTTGTTGTATTCCTGTTGGCTTCTGAAGAAGGTTGATCGGCTGCCGACCGGATGGCTGAACTGGCCTTCGACAATCTGCCACGGATCGAGCCGGCCCGATTCGAAATCGAAGGATACGCTCCGCTCGCTGGGCCCGGCCGGTTCTTTTTTCGCCGGGTTCCCCGAATTGCGTGAACCGGTTTTCCGCGCTGGCTGCTTCGCCACTTCGTAACGATCCAGCAGCGCCTTCATCTGCTCGACGACCTCGGGATGGGCGTCGTAGACATTCTGTGTCTGCCGCACATCGGCGTGCAGGTCGTACAGCTGGGCCGGCGGCGCATTCCTGCGGATCTTGCCGTCGACGATGTCGCTGTTGACCGAGCCGACAAAACTGGCCGCCGGCGGTCCCGCAAAGGTGTGATGACTGGGTTTGCTGCCTCCGAAACCACCACTGCCGCGAGCCGGAATGTACATCCACCGCCCCTTGCGAACCGACAGATGGGTGCCTTTGTACGGGGCCAGGATCAAGTGATCCCGCAGCGGCTGTTGAGGGTTGTCGACAAAAGCGGGCAGCATGTTGACGCTGTCGATCTGTTCGTTCTCGGGCAGTGGCTGATCGGTCAATGCCGCGAACGTCGCCAACATATCCACGTTGCCGAGCAATTGGTCCGAGGTCGTTCCGGGTGGCACTTTGCCCGGCCAACGCACGATCAGCGGCACACGATGGCCGCCTTCCCAGACGCCGAACTTGAAACCCAGCAGGTCCCCGTTTTGGCGATGCCCGGCTTGGAAAGCCGCCTGCCCACCGAAGTTGAACATGCCGCCGTTGTCGCTGGTAAAGATCACCAGGGTGTCGTCGTCCAGATCGTTTTCTTCCAGACACGAAAGGATCTCGCCCACGATCCAGTCCAGTTCGTGGATGTAGTCACCGTACAGTCCGGCTTGACTGGTTCCCTGGAAACGCTCGGCCGGTGTGAAGGGGTGATGGATGTTGGTCGTGGTTAGATATAGAAAGAACGGAGTGTCCTTGCGTTGTTCGATCCACTGGACGGATTTCTTGGCCAGAGTGGTGCCCACCGCGTAGTCGTTGTACAACTCGTGAGCTTTCTTGGCACCGCGGAACTGGTTGGGACTGCGCTGCGCGGCTTCCGGCGGAATCTTCGTGATCGGGGTGGTGTTTTTGGCGCCGCGGCCGACGTGCACCAGCGGATCGTCGGGGTCGCTACCGACGATGCGATCGTTTTCGACGTAGACGTAGGGCGGGGCGCTGTTCACCACCGGCATGCCAAAGTAATAGTCAAAGCCCAGGTCCTGCGGTCCGGGACGCAGAGGTTCTTGCCAGTCATTGGTGCCGCGTTTGAAACCCAGATGCCACTTGCCCAGCACCGCCGTGTCATAACCCTTGTTCTTGAACACGTCGCCGATGGTGGTCTTTTCGGTGTCGATGATCAGGGGCGAAGTGATCGGGGCCGGGCCCCAAACGCCCCGGCCATCGTGAGCGCGGAGCGGGTACTGGCCGGTCAGCAACGCGTACCGCGATGGGGTGCATACGGCCGAAACCGAATGGGCGTCGGTGAAGCGACGACCCTGAGCGGCCAGGCGGTCGATGTTGGGCGTCTGAACTTTGGTGGCTCCGTAGCACCCCAAATCGCCGTAGCCGAGATCGTCGGCAAAGATCAAGACGACGTTGGGCGGAGCGTCTGCGGCCGATGCGGTCGAGGCAACCGTGGCCCCGGCGAGGGTCGCAACCGCAAGGAGTAAGGCTCCGCAAATAGGCGTCTTCATGGTCTATCTCCAAAAACTATCCTGCCGCTGACGGCTTGTGTGAGCCGTTTGGGCGATAGTCCCGGTTTGCGGTGCCGAAACCGAGGCTAGCGTCTAAACGGCTCACTAAATCCAAATGCCGCTGACGCGGGGGGACGTGCGTCGAGTGCTTAGTAATTCAGCGTACCGCCTCGTGACGGCGGCTGTCGTTCGTCTTTCCACCAGTGGTCCGGACCTTCAGATTCGCTTTCTCGCCAGACTTCCAGCATCCGCCGCTTCATCGCTGTGGTCTTCTCCGGCATGGTGGCCGCCAGGTCGTGTTCTTCTTTCCAGTCTTTCTGGATCTCGTACAGTTGGAACTCGGTCAGCGTGTCATTGCTGACCAAGCATCCGAACCGCTTGGCGAAACATAAAAATTCGCCTCCGGTTCAGCCGCGAGGGCGTCGGTGGTCAGCAGGACGAAGACACACCAACACGCCGCCGCAAGCGTGCTGTTAAAGCCACGAACCAACCCGCGCCCGCGCCGCGGAAAGGTCAGGCTCGCAGGCCCGGGGCGGGACTCATGGTGCATCATCGAAAAATCCCGTAAAGGATGACCATCGTGACGATCAACAGCACGCTCAGCAGCCGAGGATCGCCGGCGCGACTTTTGCCCGGGATCGTCAGCGGCTCCAGTGGCGTCGTCCAAGCCAGACGAGCCCCCTTCAGTTCCGTTTGATCCTTCGCCAGCGGCGCATCGGGCAAGAGGAAGCTCAACACGACCTGTATCAGCATACACACCACCAGCAGGTAGAACGCCATCATCATGAATCCGCCGGGCAATTGACTGAGCTCGCCTTTGGGAAACAGGGTGTTGATGGTGAAGACGACGATCCCCAGCACCGAACCGATGATCAGCGTCGCCGCAGCGGCTCGGGCGCTTGCCCGTCGCCAGAAAACGCCCAGGACCAGCACGGCGGTGATCGGCGGTGCGATGTGCGAGATGATGTTCGCCATCCCATTGAAGATGCTTTCGAACATGTTCAGGGCGGGGACCAGCGCGACGGCCACGACCAGAGCGACCGCCGCCGAGACGCGTCCGATCAGGACCAACCGTTCGTCATTGATGTCGGGCCGAAAACGTTTGACGATGTCGTAGCTGGCCAGGGTCGAGATCGAATTCAACGCCCCGGAAACCGTGCTCATCAACGCCGCCATCAGCGCGGCGACCAACACGCCTCGCAGGCCCATCGGCAGCAGTTCGGTAATCATGCTGGCGTACACGCCCTTGGACTGGACCTCGCCGTCGACCGTGATCATCGATAGATCAAGCCGCCCGTCCTGATGCAGGGCCCATGCCAGCAGCCCCGGAAGGACGAACAGGAATACGGGCAGAATCTTCAGGACGCCGGCAAAGATGGGACCCTGGCGAGCGTGGTCTTCGTCCTTGGCACCCAGGACACGCTGGACGATCGTCTGGTCGGCGCACCAGTACCAGATCCCCAGTACCGGATATCCCAGCAGGATCGCATACCAAGGCATGCCGTCGGGGTCGCCGTGGGGCCGCAGCATGGAAAGTTTCTGTTGCTGGTCTTCCGCGTCGAGGATCTGGACCAGGTTCTCCCAGCCGTCCCAGCCGCCCGGCGATTCGGTCGGACCGCCCAACTGCCAGAAGGCGATCCCCGTGATGATCGCCGCACCGAGCAACAGGACGATCGTCTGGATCGACTCGGTAACCACCACGGCCAGCAGTCCGCCGGTGATCGTGTAGATGCCGGTCAGCACGCAGAGGACCACGATGCTGTACATCATGGGCACCTCGAGCAGTTCCTCGAGAATGATCCCGCCGGTCAGCAGGGCGAATGCGATGTGGATCACGATGGCCGTCAGGATGGAGACGAACGCCAAGCAGTCGCGAGAGACGCGGTTGTAACGACGCTCGAGAAAATCGGGCAGCGTGGCGATGCCCGTGCGAATGTAAAACGGCGCGAAGAACAAGCCCAACAGGACCAGCGTGAAACCCGCCATCCATTCGAAGTTACCGTTCAACAGCCCGGTATCGAAACCGTTCTGAGCCAGACTGACCAGATGCAACGTGGATATATTCGTGGCAAACAGGGCCAGCCCGATGCTCGCCCAGCCGAGGCTTTTGCCGGCCAGAAAATATTCCTCGGCCGCCCCCTGCTTCTTCTTGTGACGCCAGGCGGCCAGCAAGCCGATCAGCACAATGCCGATCAGATAGACCACGGCCACCGTGATGTCGACCAGGTTCAAATGCAACTGCACGCCGGAGCTTTGCAGGTGCGAGCCGAGGGTTTCTGTAGCGGCAAACATCGAGGAAGGAGCCGAACTCATGCGGGGATCGAAAAGCTGTGGGGAATTAATAGGAATGGCCGGCCAACCGGCCCGGCGGAACAAACTGCGACATGCGGCGCTCCGGGCGACCACATCCGGCCTGCAAGGGCCATTGTCGCTCCGCAAAGCCGGTTGTCGAGGATAGAATGCGACACGATGTTGTCGCCAGACTTTGGAGGCGGTGACGCGGACGGACCAAACTCTGGCGAGTTCAGCTACGGGCGAATTGGTAGGCTAAGATAAGGGGCTTATGTACAAGGATAAGCTTCGACCGATACTCCGAAACGCGCGGAACCAGCGGCCGACCGCAATACGCCGTCGCTTCTGGCGCGGTTGCCGCACCCTGGCCGGAACGCTTTCGGCCTTCCTCCTGGCAGGCCTTGCCGCGGCCGATCCGCCGTCGCCGGTAACCTCGCCCTCCGCTGCCAATGAGGACCGCTTCGAGCAAGTCGCGGCGATCTTTGGCTCGCACTGCGTGACGTGTCACAACGCCAATATCACCGAGGGCGGTTTGTCGCTGTCCTCGCGCCAGCACGCCCTGGCTGGTGGCGAGTCCGGAGCGGTGATCGTTGCCGGTCAGCCCGACGACAGCATCCTGTTGGATTATGTCCGCGGCCCCGCCGCCTACATGCCTCCCGAGGGCAAGCCGCTGACGGACCAGCAGGTCGCGGTGCTGGAAGCCTGGATCGCCGAGGGGGCGAAATGGCCGGAGGGACGCCAAGTGGTGGAAAGCCACCTGCAGGATCGTTCTTGGTGGTCGCTGCGCCGACTACAACCGGTCGCCGTCCCAGAGGTCGCGGCCACGGACCCCGACCTGACCAGTTGGCCTCGCAACGCGATCGATCGCTTTGTGCTTCGCCGCTTGCTGGCGGCGGACCTGAGGCCGGCACCCGAAGCCGATCGGCGGACCCTGATCCGGCGGCTGTACTTTGATCTGCTCGGCTTGCCGCCCAGCCCGCAAGCGGTCGAACGCTTTGTCCGCGACCCGCGGCCCGACGCCTATGAACGGCTGGTCGACCACTTGCTGGCCTCGCCTCGCTACGGCGAACGCTGGGCGCGGCATTGGTTGGACGTGGTCCACTATGGCGACACCCATGGCTACGACAAGGACAAGCCTCGTCCCCACGCCTGGCCGTATCGTGATTACGTCATCCGCTCGATGAATCAAGATAAACCCTGGTCACGCTTCCTGCGTGAGCAGATCGCCGGGGACGCGTTTTATCCCCATGCTCGCGACGGCAACGAAGCCCTCGGATTCCTGGCCGCCGGCCCATGGGATTTCGTGGGGCACGCGGAGGTGAGCGAGGAAAAGATCGATGGCCAGATCGCTCGCCACCTGGATCGCGACGACATGGTGCGGACGACGATGCAGTCCTTTATGGGCCTGACGGTCGGTTGTGCTCAGTGCCACAACCATAAATTCGATCCGATCACGCAGCGCGATTATTACCAGTTGCACGCCGTCTTTGCCGCGATCGATCGAGCCGACCGCACGTATGATCGAGACCCTTTGGTGCATGAGCAACGACAGACGCTGACGCAAGGGATCGCTGCCGAGCAGCAGAAAATCGACTCCCTGCGACAGCGGGCCAGTGGCCGCATCGCCGCCGAATTAACCACACTCGACGAAGCCATTGCCAAAGCCAAACAGGACAACTTCGGTCCGGCGTTTGGCTACCACAGCAGCATCGCCCCCGAGCAGACCGCGACCAAATGGGTTCAAATCGATCTTGGCCAGCCACAGCCGCTCCGGCAAATCGTTCTGCATCCCTGCAAGGATGACTTCAACGGTATCGGCGCGGGATTTGGGTTCCCCATGCGGTTTCGTGTTCAGGCCAGCAATGACGAAGACTTTCGCGACTCCGCTGCGGTGACCACGATCGCCGACCAGACCGCTGCGGATTTTGCAAACCCAGGGCTCGCCGAAGTCGTTTACGACGTGGACGGGCAAGCGGCTCGCTATGTGCGGATCACGGCCACCAAGCTCGCCCCGCGTCAGAACGACTTCATCTTTGCCCTGGCGGAAGTGAAGGTGCTGGACACAGCAGGCCGCAATCGAGCCGCCGGCGGCGCGGTGACGTCATTGGATTCGATCGAAGCGGCACCGCGTTGGCAGCGTGCGAATCTGACCGACGGAGAGTATCCGCGCGCGGCCGGCGATCCCGATGCCCTACGGCGGCAGCGCGACCAGCGGATCCTCGCGGCGATGACTTCCGAAGAACGCGAGCGGATGCGGCAGGCCAAGCAACGCTTGCAAACGCAGCAGCAGCGGCTGGCCGCGTTGCCCGAACCGTCGAAGGTGTATGCCGGAACCGTGTTCACCGGTTCGGGAAATTTCAAAGGGACCGGAGCGGCAGGCGGCCGGCCACGCCCGATTCATCTATTGATCCGTGGCGACGTGCGGCAGCCCGCCCAGGTTGTCACGCCGGGGGCTCTGAGCGTGCTGGGGTTGGATCAACACTTCAGGCTCGAAGCGTCGCACAGCGAAGCCGACCGGCGAGCGGCCCTGGCGCGGTGGCTGAGCGATGCGGAGAATCCGGTCACCTGGCGAAACATCGTCAATCGTGTGTGGCAGTACCACTTTGGCCGCGGCCTAGTGGAAACTCCTAATGACTTTGGCCGCATGGGCGGAGTGCCCAGCCATCCGGAATTGCTGGACCATCTGGCGATCCGCTTTCGCGATTCCGGCCAGTCCTTGAAGCAGCTGCACCGATTGATTTTGTGCAGTGCGACGTGGCGACAAGCCTCGCGGCCTCGCGAATCGCTTGCCGCCCGCGCCCACGACGTCGATGCGGAGAACCGTTTGCTGTGGGCCATGCCGCGGCGCAAACTGGATGCGGAAGCCGTGCGAGACAGCGTATTGTTGGTCAGCGGAAAACTGAATCTGTCGATGTACGGCCCCGGCTTTCGCAACTTCGTCCTCAAGCATCCCGAGCATTCGCCGCACTACGAATACCACTTGCACGATCCCAATGATCCCGCAACGCAGCGACGGTCGGTGTATCGGTTCGTGGTCCGCTCGCAGTTGGAACCGTTCATGACCACCCTGGACTGTGCGGACCCATCGATCCTGGTCGGTCGGCGGAATCAAAGTGTCACGCCGCTGCAGGCACTGGCGATGTTGAACAGTGGATTGATGGTCACCATGGCGGACCACTTTGCGGCAAAGCTCCAGCGACAACACGAGCGGTTGGCGGATCAGGTGCGAGCCGGATTCCGCGAAGCCATCGGACGACCGCCGGACAAAGCGGAACAGATCGCTATTGTGGATGTCGCTCGTCAGCACGGCCTGGCCAACGCCTGCCGGTTGATGTTTAACCTTAACGAATTCAGCTTCGTCGATTAGCCATGTACGACCCCGTCCCTTCGACGACACCGTCACGACGCCAACTGCTGCAGTCCTGTGGTCAGGGCCTGGGTGCACTGGCGTTGGGTGCGATGTTCGCCTCGGAATCGTCTGCCACGGACGGGGGCAGTGCCGCCCCAGGCAAGCCGCATCACCCGCCCCGGGCCAAGCGGGTGATCCAGTTGTTCATGGCCGGCGGAGCGTCGCACATCGACTTGTTCGATTACAAGCCGGCACTGATCCGGCACGACGGCAAGCCAGCGGAGTTTGGCGAGAAGGTCGAAGCGTTCCAGGGAGGACTCGGTCCCTGGAAGCGGCCGGTTTGGGACTTTTCCCCCTATGGCGACTGCGGAAAACAGCTCAGCGAGATTGTCGCCCCGCTCGGCCAGTGCGTCGACAAGATGGCGTTCGTCCATAATCTGGTGGGCAAGACCGGGGTGCACAGTCAGGGCACGCTGTTGCAAACGACGGGTTTTAATTTGCCCGGTTTTCCCGGAATGGGGTGCTGGATCAGCTACGGACTCGGCTCGATTCGCGAGAACCTGCCCACGTTTGTCGTGTTGCCGGATCATCGCGGCTTGGCCAGCAACGGCGTGAAGAATTGGGACGCGGCGTTCTTGCCTTCGCAGCACACCGGGACCGTGATCCATCCGGCTCGTCGCAATCCAATCAACGACCTGCGCCCGCACCAGAACGGCGACTATATCAGCCCGCGCAGCGAGGTCGATGTCCGCGATGTGCTGCGGCAGTTGAATCGGCGGCACGCCGACCGGCGCCGCGACGATGCTCGCCTGGACGCTCGCATCCGTTCCTATGAGCTGGCCGCTCAGATGCAACTGGCTGCACCCGAGGCGCTGGACCTTTCCACCGAACCCCAGTATGTGCTGGACGCTTACGGGCTGGACCGGGCGGCAGCGGCGTGGCCATCCGAAATCAATGCGTCCGAAGAGATCTATCATTTCGGCAAGCGTTGCCTGATCGCTCGCCGCTTGATCGAACGCGGCGTGCGGTTCGTGCAGGTGTTTTCTGGCAACGACAACGGCTTTCCCAGACGCAATTGGGATTCCCACGAAGACGTCGGTCGCGACCACGGGCCATTGGCCGCCGGCATGGCGCACGGAGCGGCCGCGCTGATCCAGGACCTCGACCAACGCGGTCTGTTGGAGGACACGATTGTGTTGTGGACGACCGAGTTCGGTCGCTTGCCCTCGACGCAGGGTGGCAAAGGCCGCGACCATAATCCCTACGTGTTCACCAACTGGTTGTGCGGGGGCGGGGTGAAACCCGGTGTTACATACGGCCCAAGCGACCAGTGGGGGTACAAGCCGCTGGACCGCTCGCGGCCGACCGAAGTCTACGACATCCACGCCACGGTGTTGCATCTGTTGGGCTTGGACCACGAGCGATTGACGTTCCGGCACAACGGCATCGACCGCCGATTGACCGACGTCCACGGCCAGGTCATCCACGACCTCATCGCTTCTTAGCTCCCGTACGCGGGGTCTGCGGCGGGGATGCTATCGCCGCGTTGTCTCTTTTCCAAGACGCCGCCGCCGGCCTTTTGCTCGGCGTATTTGCGGACTTTGGCACATCACGTGCGTATGAGTTTGGTTGTTAATCATCTACTTGCCCCCAAGGAGTTTGATATGGCTCAAACAACTGACGGTGCGGCGAATGTTCGCTCCGACGTTTCCACAACGCGGACTCATCAGTCGCACACCAACGAGAACACAGGTACCGACTACGCACAGCAGCGGGCACAGCAGACCGCTCAATCGGCGAAGTCCGAAGCGGAGCGGCAAGCCGAAGAACTGAAACAGCAGGCCCGCCAAGCCACCGAGGCGGCGCGGCAGAAGGCCACCGAAGCGGCCGAGAAAGCCAAGCAGTCCGGCACGCAGTACGCTCGTGAAAAGAAAGCTCGCGTGGCCGAAGAGATCGGCGTCTTCAGCGGTGCGATCCGCAAGGCTTCCGACAAATTGCACGAGGAGCAACACGACTCGATCGCCAGCTACGTCGATGCCGCGGCCGAGCAGTTGGACCAGGTCCGCAGCTCCCTGGAATCGAAGGACGTGGGCGAATTGGTCAACGACCTGCAGGACTTTACCCGCCGGCGGCCTGAGGTCGTCTACGGCGGATTGTTTGTGGCTGGACTGGCCGCGATGCGGTTTTTGAAAGCGTCCCAGCCGCGGCGTTCCGCCCAAACCCGCGCCCCCAGTTACTCCGGCCCCAGTTACTCCGGCCCCAGCGGCTCGCGACCGCCCGAAGCCTTCGGACACGACTCCCAGGCCGGAACGCCCCAGCCTCCCATCGGTTACCGCAATCAGGGATCGCTGAATCCCAAAGGAGGACCCCAGTCATGAGTACTCCCCATCCCACCCAGCATAATGGCGTCAACCGAGTCAGCGGAGATGGCAGCGACTCTCGCGGCATCGCGGATCTGATCCGCGAGCTGCGGGACGAGTCGACGGCGCTGATCCGCGAGGAAGTCGCCCTAGCGAAGACCGAGATGAGCGAAAAGGCCAGTGTGGTCGGTCGCAACTCCGGCATGTTGGTCGCTGGAGGTGCAATCGCCCACCTCGGCCTGATCTTTCTGCTCTTGGCTTTGTCGTACGGCCTGTACGTCGCCATCGGCTCGGCCGGTTTGCCCGTCCATGCCCTCTGGATCGCTCCTCTGATCGTCGGCTTGGTCGTCGGCGGTATCGGATTGGCCATGTTTCTGAAAGCCAAGGACACGCTGGCGAATGTTTCGCCAGTGCCCAAACGAACAGTTGAATCCCTGAAGGAGGACAAGCAATGGGCAACCGACAAAGTCAGCTAACCCGCGAAGAACGACTACGAGCGGCCCAGGGCCGCCCCGTGCATGACCCCAGCGAGCGTGACAGTCGCGAAATCAAGCGAGACATCGAACGGACTCGCGGCGCGATGGACGAAACGCTCGACGAACTGGGCGAACGCCTCAATCCACGCAATCTTCTGGACGACGTGATCGGCCTGTTCCGCAGCGACTCGACCCGTGACACCGCGCAGCGCGCCGGCGATGTGGCGGGCGAATTCGCTCAGAACCTCGGTCGTCAAGTTCGCGAGAATCCGATCGGCGTGACGTTGGTCGGTGCCGGACTGGCGTGGTTGGCATTCGGTGGTCGCCGCGATGAAGACGACGACTATCGTCCCATCCCGCGACGGCGCGCCCTGCAGAACGACTACATCGCCGGCTACGACGATGACTACGACGACGGCCCGGCCTACTACACCGATGAGGACCTGTTGCTCGATCCGCAGTACGGCACCGCGGAGTCGGAGCTGGTGATGCCCGGCAGCCATACCGAAAATGGCTCGCCAGGCGCCTTGGATAAAGCCAAACAAAAGGCTTCTTCGGCGGCCAGCTCCGCCGGGGATGCTGCCTCCTCGGCGTGGGGTTCCACCAAGTCGACCGCGTCGTCCGCCAAGGACTCGGTCGCCGGCGCAGCGAGCAGTGCCGGTGAAGCGATCAGCGATGCCGCGTCCAGCGTCGCCGGCGGAGTCAAATCCGCAGCCGCTTCGGTTGGTGATGCAGTGTCCTCGGCCGGGTCGGCCACCAGCGACGCCTCGCGCCGCGCCTACCTGCGCAGCCGAGCGGCGGCGCGCGATGCCGCCCGCGGCACGCGGCGGGCCGGTCGACGAACCGGTCGCTATGCGTCGTCGACGACCAGCGCCGGCGGCGAACAACTGGCGCAAGCCTACGATGCGACCGCTCGCCGAGTCAGCCGCGCTCACGATGAAGCGCCTCTTGCGCTTGGCCTTGGCGTCCTGGCGCTTGGCGCACTGGTCGGCGCCGTCATCCCCCGCACACGTCCGGAAGACCAGTGGATGGGCGAAGCCTCGGATGACCTGATCGACCAAGCCAAGCACCAGGCCCAGCAGGTTTACGAGCAGGGTCAGGAAGCGGTCGAGAACACGCTCGAGACGGCCAAACAATCCGCCGAGTCGCAGGGCCTGACCGGCGACAGCCTGGCCGAACGTGCTACCCGGGTCGTCGAAAAAGCCGCCGGTTCGATCAGCGAAGCGGCCAAGGACGAAGGGCTGCATCCAGAGCAGTTGAAGGAAGACGCCAAGAGCGTCGCCCAAGACACCACGGAGCAGGCCAAGGCGGAAGCCCAAGACGCCAAGGCGGACGCGGAACAGAAGGCCGGCAAGGTCGATCCCGACGCCAAAAAGGCGACCGAAAAGTCCTAGGCCGAACTTCGGTGTAACCAATTAGGTGCCAGGGCCAACGTCCTGGCACCTTTTTTGATGCGCATTCAAGTACTTCAAGCAGTGGACCGAGCCCCCTCACCCCCGGCCCCTCTCCCACCACTGCTTCACTCGCTGACGCTCGCGGCGCAGCGGGGGAGAGGGGAGAAAACATTTTCTTCTATCGCTCCGAGCCCTATATAGAATCCGTTAGAGTCAGGGATTATTTGATTTGCGCAGGGACCCAGAGGAGCAAAACAATCTTGCCGATGATCCCGTCGACAAGTCGGTCCGCGAAACCTAGTCAGCCAAGTTGAAAGTGTGGATGGCCAACCAACAGAATGCGTTGACCGTCTTCCACGAATCGCTGATGCTGGACGCCCCCGAGACCTGGCGAACCCGGCGTCAGAAATAAGGTGATACCTCGTCGTACGTGCCGAACGTTTACTTCAACCGCACGCGACAGAGGTAGCTGTCGGCGGTGATGTACAGCGTCTTGTCGTCCTCGCCGCCCAGGGTGCAGTTGCTGGTCCGTTGGCCGGTCAGCAACCGCCCCAGCAGTTTGCCTTCGGGTGAAAAGACGTAGATGCCGCCGGGGCCGCTGGCCCAAATCTTGCCGTCGGCCGCGACGCACAGGCCATCGGGCAGACCCGGCCGTTTGCCCACCTGATCGGTCGCATCGTAAAAGGTCTTGCCTTCGCCAAGAGAAAGATCGTCGTTGACCGGAAAAGCGGTCCAGGTCGCGTTCTGCGGATCGCTCTGTGCGACATACAAGGTCTTCTCGTCAGGCGAGAGCCCGATGCCGTTGGGCCGAGCAAGCTGCTTGGAGCCCAGCGCGAGCGTGCCATCGGGATCGATGCGAAAGATCCCGCAGAAGTCCAGCTCGCGGCGTGGATCGTCGGCTCGTTCAGGCAATCCATAGGGCGGGTCGGTAAAGAAGATCGCTCCGCTGCTGTGCAGGACCAGATCGTTCGGGCTGTTCAATCGGCGGCCCTCGTAAGCGTCGGCCAGGGTGCGTTTGCCGCCGCCCTTAGTCAGCACCGAGACGCGGCGGTCACCGTGCTCGCAGGCCAGCAATCGGCCCTGCGAGTCCATGGCCAAACCGTTGCTGCCCGGTTCCAAGCCATAGTAGGCCACGCCCGTATAGCCGCTGGGCTGCATGAACAATTCGATGCCTTCGGCTTGCGACCAGCGAAAGATGCTGTTGCGTGGGATGTCCGAAAACAGGAGGTGTCCGCCGCTGGCATCGTCCACCCACAGCGGGCCCTCGCACCAGGTAAAACCGCTGGCCAACACTTCGATCTTCGCGTCCGCTGCCAATAATTCGTCCATGGCCGGATCCAGCCGTTCGATGTGGCCGACCGTGGCCGGCGTCTGAGCGAACAGCAACGTCGCGGACAACAGATAACAAGCCGTCAAGCCAAAGCGAATCAGCATCGGTGGTTCCTCAACATCAAGGGGTCGTTCGGAAGGAGGCCTATTGTAAACCGTTCCGCCGGCGATGGTGACGATTGCCACCTGCCGGCATGCATCCACCGTGTCCCACCTCGACACGGCGGATATTCCGAAGGTGAAAACCGTGGCGATCGCCAAAACGGCTAGCTGGCCGGCCGGGGGATCAATTCCCACGCCCCTTCCTCGCTGCGAAGCTGGGCCAACTGGCGAACCGCGTCCGGAAGATCCAGCGCCGCCCTCGCAGGCAACTCGCCCGCCACCAGATGCAAGTCGTCGGCTTGCCGAATTGCGAAATCATCCGGCGCCCGGGCGTAGCCGACCGGCGGTTTGATCATCCACTGGACAAAGTGTTCGGCCAGGGCCTGGGTCAGACGCGGATCGGCATCGGGAAAGTCGCCGTCGGCCACGAACAGGAAATGAGCCGCTTTCAACTGACGGGCGTACAGGCGGTCGTGGCCACGCTGCAGAACGCCGGCCAGGCGATGCCGCAGAAAGGACAGTTGGCGGTCGAAATCCTCTCCGACGTACTGGTCCAGATTGCCGGGGTCGCTGCACATCAGCGGCAGCGGCGGGCCATCGGGTCCGGCCGCGCCGGCGAACCACTGCTGCCTATCGGTTTCCAGCAAGACGATCAGAGAGGCCGGCTGGCGGTCAGTCATAAATCGCGGTGCTCGCTTGCTGGTGGAGTTCTCGCAGGGTTTGAGTTTGCTCGCGGAATCGCTGCCACTGCGGTTCCGGCAAAGTCGACGGGCCGCACCGCTCGCCCAACTGGTGAGCATCGTCGAGGTAGCCGCCGAGCAATTTCAGCAGATCGGCCCGGGCGGCCAGAGCGTCGTAACGGGCCGCGGCGTCCCGCAACACTTCCAGCAGATCATCCGGGTCCCAGGGCTTGGTGATGTAGCGATACAGTTCGCCCCGGTTGATCGCATCGACGACGGCCCGCGTGTCGGCGTAACCGGTAAAAATAATTCGGATCGCATCGGGATGATCGTTGCGGACCATTTCCATCAATTCCGAACCGGTCATCGAGGGCATGCGTTGGTCGGTCATGATCACATTGATCGAATGCTCGCGCATGATCGCAAGCGCCTCTTTGCCGCTGGCCGCCGTATGGACGTTGAAATCCCGCCGCAACAGGCCGGTCAGGGAAAACAACACATCGGGTTCGTCGTCCACGATCAGGACGGAATGGGTTTTAGACATTGGTATCGGCATCGGTGTTGGTGGATGGGGATTAGTTGTCCGGCGCCAGGGGCAAGCGGATGCGAACGGTGGTGCCGCGATCCAGTTCACTGTCCACTTCCAGGGTTCCCTTGTGATCCCGGACCACAGCATAACTGACGGCCAGGCCCAGGCCGGTCCCGGTACCCACGGGTTTGGTCGTGAAGAAAGGTTCGAACATCCGGGACTGGGTTTGCGGGTCCATCCCGCAGCCCTGATCGCGGACCTCGATCACCGCTTCGGAATCCTTCTTGCTCAGGCAGACCCGCAAGGGGTCGCCCGAGTCGCTGGCCTGGATCGCGTTAAGCAGCACGCTGTAGATCACCTGATGAATTTTGTCGGGCCGGCAATGGATCGCAATCTGCGAATCCAGGGCGGAATCGATGTGCAGGTTCTTTTCTTCGATGGCATGCTTGAGAACCAGCAGGGTGGATTCGATCGCCGTTTGCAGGTCCAGCGAATCGTCCGGGGCGCGATCCAGGCGAGCGAAGTCGCGGAGGTTGCTGATGATGTCGCGGACCCGCGTTAGACCGTCGCTGGAGGACTGCATCAACTGGGGAAGATGCTGCCGCAGCCAGTCCGATTCGCCGTCCTCGGCCCATTGATCGAGCTGGTCGGTTAATTCCGTCGGGGCATCCCGGATGTAGGGCCGAGCCCGCTCGTAGGTCTCCATCCGCTTGAGCATGTCACCGAGGTCGCGGCGGAGCACGGCCAGGTTGTTGGTCACAAACGCGATCGGGTTGTTGATCTCGTGGGCCATGCCGGCGGCCAGCTGGCCGAGGCTGGCCAGTTTTTCGCTTTCCACCAGAGCGGCCTGCGTCTCGCGCAGGCGGCGGTTCTGTTCGGCCAGCTTCTGTTCCAGCTGGATGATCCGTTTGCCTTCGCGAAGACGGACTCGCAATTCTTCCGGGTCACAGGGCTTGACCAAAAAGTCGTCAGCTCCGCAGTCCATCGCTTTGACCAGATCCTCTTTCTCGCTCTTGGCCGTCAACAGGATCAGATAACTGTAACCCTCGCTGTCGGTCTCGCGGATGCGGCGGATCAACTCCAGGCCGTCCATGCCGGGCATGATCCAGTCGGTCAAGACCAACGAAAACGCCTGCTCCTGAAATTGCTTCCATGCCTCTTCGCCATCGCGGGCTTCGACCACGGTGTAGTCCCATTCCCGCAGCTGCGAGACCAACAAGCAACGGGTCACCTTACTGTCTTCAGCAACCAGTACTCTCATGGGAAAACACTCATGGAAAGCCGGGGATCAGCCGGGATTTCGGGGGCCTGTACCTGGATTATTTGCTGACCGATTCGGTTGCTTCCGGGACATCCTTTGGCAAGCCGGGCACGCCGACGCGGACCAGTTTCATGATTCGCCCCGAGACGTTCCAGTCCTGGACATACAGGTTGCCCTCGGAATCCCAGTACGAGCCGTGCGTGCCGCTGAACACGCCTTCGATCCACTCGTCCTGCGGTACGTTGTAACTGCCCCCTTTCGCGGGATCGGGATTGTGCCCCAGGACGGCGATGATCGTGTTGTCGCCGTTTAGGATCACCAGCCGGCCTTTCAAATCCGGTACCGACACGTAGGGCCCCTGTATGGCAACCGACGTGGGCATGCCCAGTCCGGTGACTATCTCCTCCAAAAACTCACCATCCAGCGAGTAGTGAACCAGCCGACCCTTGGGTTGGTGGTTGCGATCACAGATCAACAGTCGCGGCGGGTCGTAACGGGTATCGAGCGTCATCCCATGAGCGGTGTTGAATTCTTTCAGGCCGTTGCCCTTGCTGCCGAAATGCGAGAGGTACTTGCCGTGTTTGTCGAAGCGGAAGATGTGGTTGCTGGCGTAGCCGTTGGACAGATAGATGTCGCCGCCGGGCGCCACGGTGATGGCCGTCGGACTGAACTTCTTCAGCCCCAACCCCGAAGCTTCGGGGAAGGGCAAGCGCAGGACCACTTCGCCGCTGTGGGCGTTGAACTTGATGCCTTCGCCGGCGGCGTTGCGGGCTCCGTAGATGAATTCCTGGTCGCCTTCCTGGCGGATTTCCATGTCGTGGATGTTCGTGTAATCGTCGCCCAGGTAGGACTGGATCACGCCGCCTTCCGGCGAGAAAACGTAGACGCCGCGCTGGGCACTGGTATAGATATTGCCGGCGGAATCGATCACCACCGAACCGTGTGTCGGCCCGATCGCGGAGTGGCCGTCGGGGCGAAGTCCCCACCCCGGCACGGTGTCGAACGTCATCTCGCCGCTGCCCATTCGCACCGGCACCCCCGGCGGCTCCGCGGACCGCGCGGCGGCCGGAAACAGGCAACAGGTGGCGACGGCCAACAGAACCAAACAGCAACGCGGGGGGTGGGTCGTCATCGATGAAGCTCGGCGAAGCAGGTGAGGAGAGAAGAAGAGCCGTGGAGGCTGGTAGGCAGCCAGGATCTATCGTATCAGCGGCCCTGCCGCGCCACAATCAATGGGGGCCGCGGCACCGGCTTCCAGCCTGTGAAGTGGCATAGGCTTCCAGCCTGTGAAGTGGCATAGGCTTCCAGCCTGTGAAGTGGCATAGGCTTCCAGCCTGTGAATGGGTTCCACAGGCTGGAAGCCTATGCCACAGGAGGTTTAAAGCCGCGGATCAGCGCTCCGAGGATGGCGACCGGGTACAACGGAGCGGTCAACAACATCCCGACCAACAGCGCGACCAGAGCCGTAGAGATGCCCGCGGCCAAGTCACTCGGATGCGGTGTCGACCCACTGGTCGCGATCAGCCGATACGACGAAATGGCTCCACTGACGGCGCCGAACAGCCCCAACAAAAACGGGGCGTGAACCAACAACACAATCGCTGCCGCGGTAAAGGCACCATGGCCGCGGACCAAAATGACGACCAGCAGCGTCAAACTGATCAGGGTCACGAGGAGTAACAAGATGAGATAGACCCAACCCAGCGACTCCAGGACCCAGCCCAACAGAGACTGGGCGGCCACCGGTTCGTTGCCATCGCCGGCGGCGGTTGGTCCGACAACAAAGTTCGCTTCATCCCTCACAGTACAAACCTCACAGGCAGCAGGACGGCGTTTTCGGAACCGCGGCGGAGCCGCACCCCGGGGGGCTAACGAGACGACGCATTCAGGATAAAACCTTTCGCGGGTTGCATCTATAATGAACCACAGAGCTTTTTCCACCCTTACGGACTTTTCGGGAACCGGCCAGGCCTGTGAGCGTCTCCAACAATAGCCCCAGCGACCCTTCCCCCGCCGGCAGCGCTGATGCGCGAGCCCCGGGCGGCGAACCGCGGGCGCGGGCGGGCGGCCTGGGCGGCGCCGCCGAGGCGTCGCAGGACCAGGCAGTGATCGATCGCACCCTGCGGGGCGAAGCGGAGGCGTTTGACGAATTGGTCCGCAGCTATGCGCCGCGGTTGGTACGGATGGCCTACGCCCTGGTGGGCAACCGCGAGGACGCAGAAGACTTGGCGCAGGAAGCCTTTTCCAAAGCGTATTTCAAACTGGATAGCTTCGCGGGACGCAGTTCCTTTTTTACTTGGCTGTATCGCATTACGGTGAACCTTTCGATCAGCAAGCGTCGCAAGCGACGCTTGGAAACGACCCACCAAGCGGTGGCCCTGGATGACGCACCGCCGCCGGCCACCGACAGCACGGCCGACGGTGCGGTCGATACCCAAGAACAAATCGCTCAACTGCGGCAAGCAATCGATCAACTGGAAGGGGACCGCCGAGCGGTCTTGGTCCTGCGGGACCTGGAAGGATTGGACTACGACCAGATCGCCAAAGTGCTGGAAATCCCCAAGGGCACCGTCCGCAGCCGTCTGCACCGCGCCCGCAGTGATCTGAAACAATTGATGCAGCGTGATGCGATGACGACCGTGACCAAAGCCGCTTCCTCCCCATCTTCCCAGGAGCCCAAGGATGTCTGACGAATTCGATCCGTCGCTCCTCAGCGGCTACCTCGATGGCGAGCTGACGGCGGAAGAAGCCTCGCAGGTCCAACAGCAGTTGGACCAACGAGCCGACCTGCGTGAAGAACTCGAATCGATCCGCGCTCTGCGCGCCGCGGTGGCCGCGTTGCCCCTGTCGCCGGTCGACGAAATGTTGGTCCGGCGAGTGCGCTCGCGTATCGACCAGCACCGCCAGCGGCTTGCGAACGATCCGCCGTCTTCATCCACCTTTCGGACCGCCCCGCCGGAAACGTCCACGCTGAAGCTGACCTTGTCGCTGATGGTCGCCGCTTCGATCCTGCTGGCCGTGGGCTGGACGCTGTGGCACACCGCCGATCTGGGCGGCAACGTCGCCCTGCAAGATTTGCGCAAGTCGGACCCGCCGGAACGGACGCGGGAATTGGATCGGCGTGCCGAACCGCAATCCGCCCCGTCGCAATCCGCCCCGTCGCAAACGCTCGACCAGGCACAGCAAGCGGCGGATCACCCCTTGGCGGCACCGCTGGCGATGGAGGCGTCTGAGATGAACGCTCCACCGCCCGAGGCAGCGGGCGGCGAGGCGGCAGACGGCTTGGCACCGACCGGTGCGTCTGCACCGACCGGTGCGTCTGCGCCGAACCTGCGGCTGCAGCGACGGCAGATGGTCGAACAGGACGCGCCGCCGGATGCCCGCCCCGCCGATAGCGAAGCGTTTTCCATACAGATGCGAGCTCAGCCGCGGCAGGCGGTTCCAGAAGCCGAACCCAAAGCCGAACCCGAATCCCAGCCGGCCCCGATGTCCAGAAGCATGCAGATGCGTGGTAGCGCCGATTCGATCGATACCTCCCCGCCGCTTCCAGACCGCTCAATGCGCGCGATGGCTCCCATGCGGATGCGACAGCGCGGCGACCAAGCCGAAGCGATGACGCCCGAGAACAATGCCCGTTCGGCCAGGCCGTTTTCCCAGCCTCAGAATGCCCAGTCTCAGAATGCCCAGTCACAGAATACCCAGCCGCCGACGCCTCGGATGATGAAACGTTCCGAGCCGCCGGCCGAAGTCAACGGCTTGCAGGCTCAGGTGTTGCCGCGGCGCGCGCTGCCGTGGTACCAGGCATTGCCGGCCGCCGAGACCGAACTGAGGGCAGGCCGCGGCGCCGAGCCCACCGAGGTCGCGCAGCGTTACGTGCAATCCCAATCGGAGCAGGACAAACCCGCGGCCGCCGGCGCAGACAACAACCGAACGCCGCCGGCCGGTGGGCTTCACGCAGCGCGAACTCGAAGCCTCCGTCCCAGTTCGCAACTGGTCGTCCGCCGGGTGCGTCCGGATCAGGTGCCGGTCGTCGCCCAGTGGTGGCAGCAACGCTTAGAGCTTCCCGGGGAAGGTGCCGCCACGCCGGCTTGGGATCCCGCCGAGCAGGCGTTGGCGGTTGTCGGTGACGCCGAATCGATCGCCAAGCTGCGGGCCGAGTGGCAGGATTTCTCCACCGCGAATCGCTTGTCGACGCGTTGGCAATCGCTGGAGGAAGCCACACCGGCGGCGCGTTCCACGGCGTTCGGTGCGCAGCCCACGCCGCCGAGCGAGCGGCCCCAGGTGATGGCGGTCGAATTCCAGGTCGCCCAGTAGCAGACAGATAGGATGCTTTCGTCGAAATCGTTTCCTCCCCTCTTCCCCGAATCCTGACGCGCCAAAGCGAGCTGGCGAGCCTAAGCGAATCAGGATTCGAGGCAGCGGGGCCGGGGATGAGGGGGCGCTGCGACTTGGGCGCGTTTAGCGCCCTGGGTTATTTCTTGGGCAGCGTGTTGCCGCCCCAGCCCAGTTTTTCCCGCAGGGTGCGGTAGTCGTTCTGACCGGGAACGTGCAGCATTTTGAAGACGGGTTTTGCGCGGCGAACCTGTACGCGGTCGCCGGCTTCGATCGTGCCCAGGACTCGCCCGTCCACAACGATGCTGGTGGATTCATTGGGATTGGTGACGGTCAATTCGAAAGTCCGTTCGGCCGAATCCACCACGGGCCGATAGGTCAACGTATGAGGGCTGATCGGCGAAATCACGAACGCGTCCAAGGTCTTGTGCAGGATCGGGCCGCCGGCGGAAAGATTGTGTGCGGTGGAGCCGACCGGAGTGCTGATGATCAGCCCGTCGCACTGATACGTCGTGGCCAGCAGCCCATCGACGTACATATCGATGCCCATGATCCGGTAGGGCGGGCCGCCCAGAATCGCCGCCTCGTTCAGCCCCAGGTGGGTGCCCAGCACCTGACCGTCGCGGAGCAGCGAAGCTCGCAGCATCAGGTGATCGACAATTTCGAAACCGCCGCAGCACACCTCCGGCCAGACGTCCAAAAACTTGTTCGGAGAAAGCGCGGCCAGAAATCCCAGGCGGCCGCAGTTGACCCCCAGCACCGGAATCTGGTTCTCGCTCATCTGCCGAGCGGCCTGCAGGATCGAACCATCGCCGCCCAGCACGATCACCAGGTCGTGATCCTTGCCGGTGAAGTCGTAGGCGAACTCCAGATCGATTGCCGCGATGTCGGCGCGTGCGGCGATCGCCGGTCGCAGCCGCTCCAGTTCCTGCCGGACATGTTCGCGTCCCGGCACGCCCATGATCACCACTTCCGGACGTTTCCGTCCGCTTTGCAGCCAAGGCTCGCTCATCAAGGTTCCTGAACGCGATTTCGGGGGGAAGGGTGAAGCAGCAATGCGACTTGGCTATCATAAGGCCTTTTCGTTTGCCCCACAGGGAAGCCCAACATGTTTTTGCGTTTTACCGCGATGTTCACCACCTGTGCAGCCATGGGGATGGTCAACCCGCTGGTGCTGGCCCAAACGGCGCAGCCTTCAGACGCGGCCCTGCATGCCCAAGACAAGAACGCCGATGAGTCGGACTTCGAACCGATCTTCGACGGCCAGTCGTTCGCTGGCTGGCACGGTAATCGAGAATGGTTCCGCATCGAAGACGGCGCGATCGTCGCCGGCTCGCTGGATCGGTCGATTCCTCGCAACGAATTCCTGCGAACCGATCGGCAGTACGGCGATTTCGAACTGCGTCTGCAATTCAAACTGCTCGGCCGCAACCCCAACGCCGGCGTTCAGTTCCGCACCCGAGAGATCCCCGGCGATCACGAGGTCGTCGGCTACCAAGCGGACCTCGGACCCGGCTGGTACGGATGCCTGTACGACGAATCGCGTCGCCGTAAAATCCTGGCCGGGCCGCCGGCGGAAAAACGCAACGATCCGATCCGCGAGAATGATTGGAACGATTACCGAATCCGCTGCACAGGTGCACGCATCCAACTGTGGATCAACGGCGTGCAAACGGTCGACTATACCGAGAGCGACGAAAGCATCCCGCAGACAGGAATCATCGCCGTACAGGTTCATTCCGGCGCCCCGATGGAGGCTCATTACCGCGAAATCCGTCTAAAACCGCTGTAGCATCTTACCCACCGATGCCCGGCGTTTACTCGTCACCTTGCTTTGTTCTTCACCATGTTTTCGGAGCCACCCCGTGCCACAGCTTGCCGCCTTTCCCAAAGCCTACATGCAAGCGCTGTGCAAAGACGGCACGATGCGGTTGTCCGAGTGGTTCGATCTGGCGGAAACCCTGGATGTTGCGGGGCTGGAGTTTTACGCCGGATTTCTGGAACTGGCCGACGCGGCGAACTGGCCGGTGCTGCGGGACGAGGTCGAGCGACGCGGGATGACGATTCCGATGCTGTGCTGTTCGCCCGATTTCACGCACCCCGACGCGGACGAGCGTGAGCGACAGATCCAGCAGCAGCGACATTGGATCGAAATGACGCACGTCTTGGGAGGAAGTTACTGCCGCGTGCTGAGCGGCCAGCGGCGACCGGAGCTGTCGATCGAGCGGGGTCTGGAGCTGGCCGCCGGCTGCATCGAAGCCTGCCTGCCGTTTGCTCAAACCCTCGGCGTGACCTTGATTCTGGAGAATCACTACAAGGACGACTTCTGGCAGTACCCCGAGTTTGCTCAGCAGATGGACGTGTTTTGCCGCTTGGTCGACGCCATCGACCATCCCAACTTCGGGGTCAACTACGATCCCAGCAACGCGTTTTTGGCGGGCGACGATCCGCTGGAACTGCTGCGGGCGGTATCGCAACGCGTGGTCACGATGCATGCCAGCGACCGGTACCTGATCGAGGGAACGCTGGAAGACCTGCGCCGCGAGGAAGACGGCTCGCAGGGCTACGCACGGCGGCTTCGCCACGGCGAGATCGGCCAGGGATTGAACGATTACGACGCCATCTTCAGCGAGCTGCGGCGCGTGGGATTCGACGGTTGGATCAGCATCGAAGACGGCGTCGACGGTATCGAACAACTCGAGCGCAGCGCCGCGTTCCTGCGCGAGAAGATCCAGCAACACTGGCCCTAGAGTCGCCTTTCGCTCCGCGAAAGTAGCTGGTCCTGAGTGTCGCCTTTCGCTCCGCGAAAGTAGCTGATCCTGAGTAACTTTCGCGGAGCGAAAGGCGACACTGCTTTCGCGGAGCGAAAGTAGCTGGTCCTGAGTAACTTTCGCGGAGCGAAAGGCGACACTGCTTTCGCGCCGCGAAAGTAGCTGATTCTGAATAACTTTCGACGGAGCGAAAGGCGACACTCCTACAACTGGGTGATGACGCTCATCCCTTCGGGGACGATGTCGATCGAAGCGCCCGATTCGAGCAACTTCTCGGTCTCCATCACTTCCATCACCGCTTCGAGGATTTCCGGATCGTCTTTGGCGATCGCATTGAGTGCCTCGCCCACAACGGCCGGACGGGTGGCTTTGGCTTCGGCCATTTTTTGCGACACCTTGTTGGCCGTTTCGCTGCGGATCAAGCCCACGCGGTTCTCGCCGTCTTGTTTCATCGCACTGGTGACCTGCACCAATCGCTTGACGACCTTGTCGGTGATGTTGTCGACCATCTGTTGGTCGGTGAAGTGGACTTTGCGAATGTAGACCGACCCCAGGCGGTAGCCCCATTTCTCGCACAGCGGCGAGACCGTGCGGCGCACCGAACGGCTGAGGCTGTGGCGGTCCTCCAGCATTTTGTCCATCTCCAGATTGCTGAGCGTGGAGATGGTACTGCTGGCCACATTGGCTTGCAGCGACCCTTCGGGGTTGGAGTTGACGAACAGGTAATCGACGGGGTTGTGGACCTGCATCTCGTACCATATCCCCACTCCCATGGGCGTCCCTTCTTCGGAGTTGACCATCTGGCCGCGCAGGTAGTGCTGCCGCAGCGCGGTGCTGACACGATTGCGGCGGCCAAACATCGGCACCAGCAAGGCCTGCATGCCGAACTGGGCGACCGGGAACTGCAGGCCGGGTTCGTCCAGCGTGCCGATCACCTTGCCGAACAGCGTAAAGACCTGCGCCTCGCATTCGCCGACGATCGCGTACAGGCCGAACATGCGCCCCAGGCCCATCAGGATGCCGACGGTGAACAGTCCCAGCACAAAAGGAATTGCAATTTCAAAGATCGGGTTCATGACTGGGCCTCCGGGGTGCGGTGAGCGGTTTGCATGATGCGTCCGGCGCGGGCCAGCAGGGGGACTCGCATGTTGCGGATATACGCTCCCAACGCGGCGGCCCCGCCTTCGCGTTTGATTCCCGCCAAGGTCGTGGACAATTCACGCAGCGGAGCGACTTCGGCCTGAGCATTGTTCGCCGCGATCTCGACCGCTCGCTTGCTCATCGTGATCTGCTGTTCGGAATCGGCTCGAGCCGTACTGATATCGGCGGCCACCTGATTGCGGGTGCTGTTGATCGCCGACAGCGCTCGATCGACTTCGGGCGGTGGGTCGATATTGGTGATCAGGGCGGCATCGAGTTCGACGCCGTAGCGGCCAGGCGTCGAGGCGCACTGCTGTTCCATGTAAGCGTTCAGGGCGGGCAGGTTTTTCCGCAGGTCGTTGATCGATACGCCTTCGGACAACTCGACGGCCGTCTCGGACATTTCGCCTTCCTCCTCGCCGCTGGCCACCAGGCTGCTGTTGGGGTCGGTGAAGGTGGCGATGCGTTCTCGCAGGATCGACACAAAGTATCCCATCACGTGCTCCAGCGGACTGGAGACGCCAAAGAAGTAGGCGTATAGGTTGCCTTCGCTGATCCGGAACCGCAGTTGACCGTTGACGCCGGTGGTGAGGTTGTCCTTGGTGACCGCTTCGATCGTGGTTTGAGCCTTGGTCGGATCCCAGACCAGATCGACCGCTTGGGTCGCCACGCTGACCTTGTGAACCTTTTGCCAGGGCCATTTGAAATAGGGACCGCCGGGCCGGATCACACGCACTTTGGGATAGCGATACCGCTCGCGTTCATCGCTGGTAAGCGTCGGGTCGTTCTCCTCGGGAGCCGCGGCATCGGCCAGCCGTTCGGCGCGTCCGAACGAGGTCAGCACCGCGCGTTGGTCGGGACGGACGACATAGAAGCCGGTCAGGACGACGCGGAACCCCGCGTAGACCAACAGGCCTGCCAGAAAAGCGAACAGCGCCAACATCGCAGTCTCCAAAGATCGGGTGCACAGGCCAGGGATGCCCCTGCGATGTCAAACAACGCAGTGTGTAACCGTACCTCACCGCCGGGAGCTGTCAAATCAAACGACCGGGCAGTCTTTCGCTCCGAGGAAGCAGTGTCGCCTTTCGCTCCGCGAAAGTAGTGATGGGCCTGGCTACTTTCGCGGAGCGAAAGGCGACACTGGCTACTTTCGCGGAGCGAAAGGCGACACTGGCTACTTTCGCGGAGCGAAAGGCGACACTGGGAAAGATTGCGGACGCGGCTCCGGTGCCCTATCATGCCCGTCGGTCATCCGATGCTTTTCGTTCCGCACGCTTGGCGTTTTTTCTATGGGATTGTTCGACAAACTACGTGGCGAATTGATCGATATCATCGAGTGGATCGATGATTCGAATCACACCCTGGTGTGGCGGTTCCCCCGCTACAACAACGAGATCAAAAACGGTGCACAGTTGATCGTGCGCCCCGGGCAGGAAGCGATCCTGGTTCACAATGGCGAGATCGCCGACGTGTATCCGCCGGGACACTACCAGTTGTCCACCGAGAACATGCCCATCATGTCCACCCTGCGGGGATGGAAGTATGGCTTTGAAAGCCCGTTCAAGGCCGAGGTGTACTTTGTCAGTACGCGGCAGATCACGGACCTGAAATGGGGCACGCCCAATCCGATCATGCTGCGGGATCCCGAATTCGGACCGATCCGCATCCGCGCCTTCGGGACGTACGCCCTGAAAGCGGTCGAGCCCAAGGCGCTGTTGCGTGAGATCGTGGGTACCGACGGGGATTTCCAGTCCGACGAGATCACCAATCTGCTGCGGGCGATGATCACTTCGGCCTTCTCCGATGTGCTGGGCAAGCTGCAGATCGCGGCTTTGGATCTGGCGTCGAAGTACCAGGAGATTGCCGCGGAGGTCCGCGCGGCTGTGGTCGAACAGATCGACGACGAGTACGGCCTGGATTGCCCGCAGTTGGTGGTCGTCAATATCTCGTTGCCCGAAGCGGTCGAGAAAGCCCTCGACACCCGCACCAGCATGGGCGTGATCGGCGACATGAACCGCTTCCAGCAATACCAGATGGGCCAGGCGATGACCGCCGCGGCCGAAAACCCATCCGGCGGTGGCGCTTCCGAAGGCATGGGCCTGGGAATGGGCTTTGCCATGGCGAATCAGATGATGGGGCAGGGCGGCGCTGCCGCAGCGCCGGCCGGAGCGACCCCGCCGCCGCCCCCGTCGGCGCAAACCTGGTACGTCGCCGTCGATGGCCAAACCCGCGGCCCGTTTACGATGCAGCAGATGAGCAGCGGCGCCGGCAGCGGCGAATTGAACCCGCAGTCGATGGTGTGGACGACCGGCATGTCGGGCTGGGTCGCGGCCAGTCAAGTGCCTCAGTTGGCTTCGCTGTTTGGCGGTTCGCCCCCGCCCCCGCCACCCGTGCCCTCTTGATGAATTGTCCGCTCCTGACGTCTCGCCCCGTCCTGACGTCTTGTCCCGTCCGGACGTCTTGTCCCCTCGTGAACTCTCTCGGCTGACCCGGCCGCTCTCCCGCTTCCGACTCTCTCTGCCTCAGGCCGATTGTTTTTATCGCGATGACACAGCCTCGCGTCTCCGCCGCTGCCAGCCCTCTGCCGTCTTCGCGGGTGCCAGCGACCGGTACGGAATGGATTATTGACGCCGGCGGATGTGACCCAGGGTCGCTGTGCAATCTCGACCTGCTGCGGGCCCTCTGCGACCAGGTGATCGAGGACCTGGGATTGGTCGTGGTGGGAACGCCGCAGGCGCACGCCTTTGCCGGTCCCGGCGGCGTCACGGCGATGTACTTGTTGACGGAGTCGCATCTGACCGTGCACACCTATCCGGAATACGGTACGGCGACGTTCAACCTGTACTGTTGTCGCAGCCGGCCCGAGTGGCCGTGGGGCGCGCGGTTGGCGGCGCTGCTGGACGCCGACCAAGTGGTGGTTCGTTCGTTGGTCCGGGGATGCACGATGACGGATCCGGCCGTCGCTGTAGCCGATGCCCCGCACGTCGACCCTGCCGGGGCGGATGGATCATGAAGCATCGCACGACGAACTGTCCCAGTTGCGGCGGCCCGGTGGAGTTTAACACCGCCAGTTCGCTGGTGACCATCTGCGACTTCTGCCAAACCGCGGTGGGACGCGCCGACAAAAAGATCGAAGACTACGGCAAGGTTGCCGACGTCGGCGAAACCAACAGCGGCTTGAAACTGGGGCTGACCGGACGTTATCGCGATAATTCCTTTTTCATTTCCGGCCGCGTGCGTTATCAGCATCCCGCCGGAGGCGTGTGGGACGAATGGTACCTGGCCCTGCCGGGCAATCGCTGGGGCTGGTTGACCGAAGCCCAGGGCAAGTTCTACCTGATGTTCCAGCGGCATCTGTCGCATTCGGTCGAGGTGCCGGATTTCGATGCGGTGCAGGTTGAGTCGACCGTCATGCTGGGCAGCAGCTCGTTCTGGGTGCGGGAAAAGGGAACCGCCGTCGCCGCGGCGGCCGAAGGCGAGATCCCCTGGCGGTTCCAGCCCGGTGGCGAACACCGATTCGTGGATCTGACCGGCACCAGCGGCCAGTTCGCCACGCTGGAGTACGGCCCGGAGACGAAAGCCTACGTCGGCGACGAGATCCTGTTGGCCGATCTGGGGCTGGAACTGGAGCCGGCGGCGGTCGATTCGGGCAGCATCCCGGTGGCCGCGTTGCAGTTGAACTGTCCCAAGTGCGCCGGCCCGCTCGTGCTGCGGGCTCCCGACGACAGCGAACGCATCGTCTGTCCCAACTGCACATCCCTGCTGAACGTCGACGATGGCAGTCTGTCGCTGTTTCAGACCCTGAAAACCAAGAAGGTGGTGCCGGTGATCCCGATCGGCACGACGGGCACCCTGAACGGCACCTCGTACACCGTGATCGGGTTCATGGAACGCTTTGCCAAGTACGCCGGCAACACGTATCCCTGGACCGAGTACCTGCTGCACAACCAGGAACTGGGGTTTCGCTGGTTGGTCTGCAACCAGGGGCACTGGGCGTTCGTCGAACCCACGAACTACCAAGGCAGCGTAGGCTTGCACTCGGTGGTACATCAGGGCAAACGCTTTCGGATCTACGACCGCGGCACGGCGTACGTCCGTTACGTGCTGGGCGAGTTTTACTGGCGAGTGTCGGTTGGCGAGACCGCGCGGACGGCCGACTACATCGCCCCGCCGCAGATGTTATCCTTCGAGCGTTCCAAGACCGGGCAATCCGAGGAATCCAACGTCTCGCTGGCGACCTACGTTTCTCCCGAAGAGATCCAAGAAGCGTTCTCGTTGACCAATGTGCCGCGTGGTTGGGGCATCGGTCCGATCCAACCCAAGCCCAAGATCGATCTTCGTTTCTACGGTTGTTGGATCGCGACGATCGCCTTTTTGGTGGTGATGCATGTGGCGTTTCGCACCTCGGCATCGAATACTGGCAGCGATCCCTGGCTGATGTTTTACGGCATGTTGTTTGTCTCGTTGCCGCCGGCGGGCGTGTTGTTTTACCTGCATTACTTCGAACGCCAGCGTTGGCGCGACAGCGACTACAATCCCTACGCCTCGGACGATTGAGTTCCGCGGTGTGCCCCCGCGGATGGACGCTGGCAAGAACAGGGAAGAACGAAGGAGGACGTGATGAAGCGAGAAATGTTGATCGGCTACGCCGTGTTTTGTCTGTGTGTGTGTATCTGGTTTTCCGTGGCGGCTGCGCGAGCATGGCGAGCCCCGAACCTTGGATTTTTAGATGGTTCTTCCAGCGGTTCGTCCTACGGGCGATCCTACGGCGGATCCTGGGGAGGTGGTAAATAGTGTCATTTGAAACATTAAAATTACGTGCTGCGGAGACGCTTGCTCAAGTGCCTTCGCCCCAGGTGCCGGTCGAGGTGGAAGCCCCCGGAACGATCAGCATCCTAGCGGCTCACCTGCTGGCGGCGGTCGTGTTTTCCATCGTCGGAATCCTGGTCTTTGGCGTGTGCCTGTTCGTGATGGATCGACTGACGCCGTTTTCGATCGTCAAAGAGATCGGCGAGGATCACAATCAGGCGTTGGGCACGATCATCGCGGGCGTGGTGATCGGGATTTCGATCATCATCGCCGCCGCGATCCTCGGTTAACCCGTCGCGGGTAGAAGAAGTGTCGTCGATGAACCGTGCCCCGCTGCTGTTGCTGTACTTGAATGTGTTGGTCATCGCGACCTGCGGTTTGATCTACGAACTGCTGGCAGGGACGCTGGCCAGTTATCTGCTGGGCGATTCGGTCACACAGTTCTCGCTGGTGATCGGCGTGTACCTGTCGGCGTTGGGCGTGGGTGCGTGGCTGTCGCGATACGTCGAAACCGCTCTGGCCCGGACGTTCATCGAAGTCGAACTCGCTCTGGCCCTACTGGGCGGACTGTCCGCCCCGTTTCTGTTCCTGGTCTTCGCTTGGATCGAATGGTTTCAAACAGCCCTGTTCTCGGTCGTCTTTTTGATCGGCGTGCTGGTCGGACTGGAATTGCCGCTGTTGATGCGCATCCTGAAGGAACACCTGGATTTCAGCGAGCTGGTTTCGCGGGTGCTGACCTTCGACTACATCGGCGCGTTGCTGGCTTCGCTGATGTTTCCGATCCTGCTGGTACCACAGCTGGGACTGATGCGCACCTCGCTGCTGTTCGGGATCCTCAATGCGTTGGTAGCCCTGTGGGGCACCTACCTGCTGCGGCCCATCCTTAAAGATCGAGGGCTGGCGGCGCTGCGGGGTCGAGCCATGTTGACCGTCGGGATCCTGGCGGTGGGCATGATCAAAGCCGACACCCTGACCACGATCGCCGAGGAGCGGATGTTGGCACAGCCGATCGTATTCACCGAGCAGTCGCGATTTCAGCGGATCGTGGTTACCAAAAGCAGCCGCGGATTCCAGCTGCATCTAAACGGACACCTGCAATTCAATTCGGCCGACGAGTACCGTTACCACGAGGCCCTGGTGCATCCGGCCCTGTCGACCGGTCCGCCGCCACAGCACGTCCTGGTCTTGGGCGGCGGCGATGCCTTGGCCGTCCGCGAGGTACTGAAGTATCCGTCGGTGCGTTCGGTGACGCTGGTGGACATCGATCCGGCCATGACGGACCTGGCCATGAATTTTCCGCCACTGGTCGAACTGAACGAGGACGCGCTGCGAGACCCGCGAGTGCAGGTGATCAATCGAGACGCCTTTGTCTGGATCGGCGAAACCCCGCGACGTTTCGACACGGTGGTGATCGATTTTCCCGATCCCGGCACGTTCTCTGTCGGCAAGCTCTACACCACGGCCTTCTTCCGCCAGCTGCGCACGCGGATGACTGACGAGAGCCGCTTGAGTATCCAGTGCACCTCGCCGCTGGTGGCACCGAAATCCTACTGGTGCATCCTGAAAACGATGCGAGCTTCGGGGTTCGAGCCCCAGCCCTACAGCGTATCGGTGCCGACGTTCGGCGTGTGGGGGTTTGCCTACGCGACGGTCCAGCCCGACCAGCGCGTGCCGTCGCAGCTGGCGGAACTGGAGGGGCCGCTGCGGTTTCTGACCACCGAAGGATTACGGGCGATGTTCCACCTGCCCTCGGATATCGCCCCGGTGCCCACCGAGCTGAATCAGCTGAACAACCAGATCCTGGTCCGCTACTACGAACAGGAATGGAGCGCGGCCGATGGCCTGTAGCCGACGCGCGTGGATCGCGGCGACGCTGGGCACCACTGCGGGGCTGGTCCCGGGTTGCGCGCCGCGCGATCTGCCACCGGCCGGAACGCTGCTGTCGCCGAACGTGGTCGCCGGTCACTGGATCCGTGATGGCCGCTTGGATGCGACGCGTTCCGGCGGCCGGGCCCGGCGTGCCGCCGTCGTTATCGTTGGCGGCGGGATCGCCGGCCTGAGTACCGCCTGGCGACTGCGGCGCGCGGGCTTTGATGACTTTATTCTGCTGGAACTGGAATCCCAGCCGGGCGGCACCTCGCGGGCCGGTCGCCAGGGCCGGCAAGCCTATCCCTGGGGCGCTCACTACGTGCCGGTGCCGATGCAAGAGAACGCGGCCCTGATCCACTTGCTGGAAGAGATGCAGGTCGTGGTCGGCCGCCGGGCCGATGGCCAGCCGGTCGTCGCCGAAACGCAGCTGTGCCGCGATCCGCAGGAACGCGTGTTCGTCGAGGGACGCTGGCAGGAAGGACTGTATCCGGCCCTCGGTGCCGCCGACCAGGATCTGGCCGAACTGGAACGCTTTCGCCAACACATGGACTCTTGGGCGGGCCGCCACGGTGAGGACGGCCGGAGGGCCTTCGCGATTCCGCTGGCCCACAGCAGCCGCGACCCGCGGTTTCTGGCCCTGGACCGCATGACCATGGGCGACTGGTTGCGCAAGCACGCGTATCGTTCCCCGCGTCTTCGCTGGTTGGTCGATTACGCCTGCCGCGACGATTACGGGTTAAGCGTCGAAGACACCAGCGCCTGGGCCGGGCTGTTTTATTTTGTCTCCCGTATTCGGTTGCCCGGCCAACCTTCCCAGGCGGTGATAACCTGGCCCGAGGGAAACGGTCGGATCGTCCAGCACTTAACCGATCGAGCCGGTCCGGCCGTACACACCGGGTGGGCTGTGCACGGGATCACGCAGAGCCGCTCCGGCGGGGCGGAGGTGCGAGCGCTGCACACGACCGACCGTACCGCCGCGCACTGGCAAGCCGAGCAGGTCGTGTACGCCGGGCCCCAGTTCGCCGCGCCGCACGTCATCGATGGCTTCGACCGCCAGCGGTCCGCGGACTTTCGCTACGGCAGCTGGATCGTCAGCAACGTGCACCTGCGAAAGCGACCGCCGGAGCCGGGTTTTCCGATGTGCTGGGACAATGTGATCTACGGAAGTCGCTCGTTGGGATACGTCAACGCCGCGCACCAGACCGGTCGCGACCACGGCTCGACCGTGCTGTCCTGGTACTATCCGCTGGCCAGTCTGCCGGGCCCGGTTGCTCGCCGCCGCATGTTGGCGGCCGACTGGCAGGATTTGGCCGCCCTGACGGTGACCGACCTCCAACTTCCGCATCCAAATATCGCCGGGCAGATTGAACGCTTGGACGTGATGCGCTGGGGACACGCCATGGTGCAGCCTCGGGCCGGGTTTGTCTGGAGCCGACAACGGAGGGCCGCGGCGCAGGCTCTGGGACGCGTCCACTTTGCCAATACCGACCTCAGCGGCGTTGCGTTGATGGAAGAAGCGTTTTATCACGGTATAAGAGCGGCCGAAGAAGTGTTGGCCGCGCGTGGACACCCCTTTGAATCGATGCTGACGTTTGTCCCCCACGATTGTTGAATCCGAAGCGAAGTCGTCGTCGCTGCCGTGGCTGTTTTCGGCCCGCATCGATCTGCTGACTTTTCTAGGTAGCGCCGCGCTGGCCCTGGGACTGCTGGCGATCGGGGCGCCGCTGGGATTGCTGGAATCCGATACGCCCGAGTGGACCTGGGTGTTCGCAATTCTCTTGATCGATGTGGCCCACGTGTACGCCACGGGGTTTCGCGTTTACTTCGACCGCATGGAACGCAGCCGTCGTCCTTGGCTGTATGGGTTGACACCGCTGTTGGCCTGGGCCGTCGGCTGGGCGGTGTACACCGAATCGGTCAGTCTGTTCTGGCGGCTGCTGGCGTATCTGGCCGTGTTCCATTTCATTCGCCAACAGTACGGCTGGGTGGCCTTGTATCGATCGCGCGCCGACGAACGAGGCCGGCTGGGATGGTGGATCGATGCCGGCGCGATCTATTTGGCGACCGTTTATCCGTTGGTCTATTGGCACACGCACCTGCCACGGCGGTTCTGGTGGTTCCGCGACGGCGACTTTGCTTCCCTGCCGGTCGATCTGGTCGACGTGCTGGGGCCGTTGTACTGGACGGCGCTGGCGGCCTATGCGGTCCGGTCGCTGTACCGCACGTGGTATTTAAAACGGCCCAATCCCGGCAAAGACATCGTCGTCGCCACCACCGCGTTGTGCTGGTACATCGGAATCATCACCTTCGATTCCGACTACGCCTTCACGGTGACCAATGTGATCATCCACGGCGTCCCGTACATGGTGCTGGTGTACTGGTATCGATGGCAGCGAGATGGCCAGCGACAGGCGTCTTCGGTACCCACCATCGTGCGTTTTCTGGCAGTGGTATGGATTCTGGCCTACGCAGAGGAACTGCTCTGGGACGGCGGCGTCTGGCACGAACGATCCTGGTTGTTCGGCACGCAGTGGGATCCGGGAGCGTTGGAAGGCGTGTTGGTGGCGCTGTTGGCCGTGCCGCAGATCACCCACTATGTCCTGGACGGCTTCATCTGGCGACGCCGAAGCAGCAGCCGGCTGCGCAGCTGGCTGCGGGGCTCCGCCGGCGGCAGCTGACGCCGAGGCACGTCGCGACCTTTTTCTCGGCATTACTCTCCCGCTGTGCGGGAGAGTGTTGTGGTAGGGATCGACCGAAACATTAATGCCGACGTTCTGAGAGCAATACTCAAACCTGCACTCTCATTTCAATCCACCACTTTCTTCCCATCCCCACCACAAACTCAGCCCGAAGGGCGACACAGCCCTTGCCGGCGGTGTCACGGCCGGTCCGCAGCCTCCAAACAACGAAAAGCCCCGGAGGGGCGACACGACACCTGCCGTGGCGGATCCAGCACGAGTGGCCAAGATGCGGAAACCGTGGGCTAGCGCCCAAACGGCTGATGAGGCGGGAACCGTGGGCTAGCGCCCAAACGGCTGATGGGGCGGAAACCGTGGGCTAGCGCCCAAACGGCTGATGGGGCGGAAACCGTGGGCTAGCGCCCAAACGGCTGATGGGGCGGAAACCGATCAATCCTCCGCACCGACCAAGCGCCGGGTCAGCCGAGCGGCGGCGGTGAGCGCGGGCTGGATTTGCCAGTGGCTTTTGTTGCGGTCACCCACATCGTTGGAAAATCCGCGCACGATGCACCGCTCGACGCCCGCCGTATGGCAAGCCAGGGCCACGGCGTACCCTTCCATGTCCTCGGCCACGGCGTCGGGATAGCGGGCCAGACGATGTTCGCGATCCTGCAGGTCGGCCGCCCCGCTGCAGACGCTCAGCAAGCGACCGGCGAAGGGGACTCGGTCGGCCAACGCAGGATTGTCGGTGAAGACAGAGGTTTGCAGCGGCAGCGTATCGGCATCGTCTTGGCCTTCGGCACTCGCCGCTTGCCAGCCCAGCTCACCGGCCGAGCGGTAGGCGGGACCGCTGCCGACGCCGACCCCGTACTGCGTGACGCGAGAGAACACGCAAGCGGAACCCAGCGGCGGGGATGCCGGTGCAGCGGTGCCGTAGCGACCGGCGATGCCCACCAGAATTACCCAGGCCGGACGAAGTTCGTCCAGCAGCCGCGCAGTGGCGATGCCGGCGGCGATGGGACCGAATCCGCACAGACGAACCGGAACCTGCGAGGGCAATGCGCCCTCCAGCGCCGCTCGTTCCAGCTCCGTCGGAACCAGGATCAAGCCGCGCCGCGGGCCGCTCGCCGAAGCCGCGCGTGCGGTCATGTGTTGGCCTGGCCCTTGATCGTCCGCTGGGCGACTTCCCAGGCCGATTCGAGGTGCTCGAGGTATTCGTCCACCGACAGCAACAGGTCTCGCTGGTCGGTCTGGATTTCCAGCAACCACGCCGCCCCGTAAGCGTCGACGTTGATCAAAGAAGGATCATCCAACGCCTCGGTATTGATGGCCTGCAGCGTGCCGGCCAGCGGTGCGTACAGATCGCTTTCGGCCTTCTTGCTTTCGATCGTGCCAATCTCCTGGCCTTTGCGAAGCGCCGCCGGCGGCTCGGCCGTCCAGTCCAGGAAGTAGACGTCCTGCAGCAGTCGAACGGCATAGGCGGTCAAACCAAACTGGTAGCGATCGTCGCCGCTGGGTCGGGCCCACATGTGGTTCCGCGCATACAGACGGTCATCGGGAAAGACCGCCCGAAACTCGCCCATCATGAAGCTGCGCTGCGTCGCGTCTGGTTCGCTGTCGTCGGGTCGGCTCACGTGTACCGCACCCCACGGTGCTGCTCTTCGAAGAACGCCGGCAACAGCGAATCGACTCGCAGCAATCCTTCCCGCGTCAGACGCACGCCGTCCTCGGTGCGTTCCAGCAGTCCCTCGTCGGCGTACTGCTGCCAGGTATCGGCCCAGCGACCGGCGACGTCGGTAGCGAATTTCTGGTTCAGATAGTCAAACGACAGGTAACCGCGTTTGAGCAATAGAATGGTTTCGCGGATCAGCAGCTGGTCGCGGGTCGGGACCAGTCCGCGGCCCAGCGGCAACTGGCCGGATTCCAGCGTCGCCTGGTACTGCTCCAGCTCTGCAACATTCTGATAGTGGACACCGGAGGCGTGTCCAAAGCTGGCGATCCCCGTGGCCAACAGGTCGCTGCCGTGCCAGAGGTTGTCGCGGTAGGAGAAATTAACTTGGCTGGGATCCTTCACCATCGTGTAGGCGCTGGACACGCTGTAGCCGGCTTCGGCCAAGGTGGTGAAGGCGTAATCGACCCAGGCGCGTTTGGTGGGCCAATCGGCGACCGGCGTTTCGATCTGATTGCCCAGGATGTCCTTGCTGTAGACCGTGTTGTAGGGCAACTCCATCTGATAGATCGTCACACTGCTGGGCGACAGTTCGATCGTCTTGCGAATGTTCTCTTTCCAGTTGTCCCAGCTCTCGCCAACCATTCCCGAGATCAGGTCGATGTTGACGTTGGGAAAATCAGCGGCCTGGATCCATTCCCAAGCGTTGTAGACCTGTTTGCTCAGGTGAGCTCGGCCGTTTTCTTCCAGGATGCGATCGTCAAAATTCTCGATCCCGAGGCTCAGCCGCGTCACGCCCAGGGTTTCCCGCAGCGTCTTGACCTTGGTCTCGCTCAACGTGCCCGGTTCGCATTCAAACGTCACCTCCTCGGCACCGTCCCAGGTCACGTGCTTGTGCAGTCGCTCGGCCAGGCTGGTCAGTTGTTTGGGGCTGAGGAAGCTGGGCGTTCCTCCGCCGAAATAAACGAACCGAAACGGACGCCCGCCCATCACCTCCAGCTTGCTGACCAGCGAGATCTCGGTGCACAGCGCGTCAACGTACCGCTGTACGGCGGCCGCGTTGACGTCGGTAAAGACTTTGAAGTAACAGAACTTACAACGCTTGCGACAAAACGGGATGTGCAGATACAGCCCCAGCGGCGCGTCGCCCTCGGGCGGCTGCTCGAGCCGCTGGCGAACCTCCGGCAAGGCATCGCGGCTCCACTGCGAGTAGGGCGGATAGTTGGAGATGAAGTAGCTGCCAACTTCGGTTTTCTTGTCTTCGGTGGTACTCATCAGTGCGGTCCTTGTGGGGAGAGCGGACGTGCGTGCGGAGTGTGGCGCGAGGCGAAGCGTGGAGGCGGGGTGAGCGGCAGGAAGTTAGTGGCGAGAGACGAGCGGCGGAAAGCCGGTCAGGAGGCGGGGCCCAGGGCGATCACGACGCCATCGTCATTGGCCAAGATTAATTGCTGGCCGACGATTGCGGGAGGCGCCAGGAACGAGCCCCGGAATTCGGTTTCGCTCTTCAAGGTTCCGTCGGCCAATGCAAAGCGGTACAGGCGTCCGTCGGTGGCCGCGATCCAGACGTCCTCTCCGGCGATCACCGGCGAGGCTTCGGCGAAACGACGCAGCGGTTTCTTCCACAGCTCCTCGCCCGTCTTGGGGTCCAGCGCCGTGACGCTGCGGAACTGGCTGCTCACGACGATCGCCGCGTCGCTGGCCGCCGGGCTGCTGCGGTATTCCTGATTGCGCTGCGGGTCGGCGTACTGCCACAGCGCTGTGTTGGCCTGCCAGTCGAAGGCTTTGACCAGTCCGCCGTGAGTGGTCAGAAAGGCGTGCTTGCCCATCACCGCCGGCGTGCTCAGCGTCGGTCCCTCCAAGGGCAGGGGGTCGGCGACGGCCTTGCCGGTTTTCAAATCCACACTGTGCAGTTGCCCATCGCAACCGCCCAAGAAGGTACGTGAACCGGCGATCGTGGGGCTGCACTGGATCTGGTCGGTGGTTTCGTACACCCACACCTTGCTGCCGTCGGCCGTTTTCAAGCAGTACAGATTGCCGTCCTGCGAAGGGATCAGCACCTTGCCATCGAAGAACGCGAATCCGGCGTTGATCTCGCCGCCGGTCTGAAACGTCCAGCGTTGTTTGCCGTCGGCGACGTTCAGGGCATACACCTGGCCGTTGTAATCGCCGATCACCAGCGTATCGCCGGAGATCGCCGGCGGCGCCAAGAAGCCGCCTTCGGTCTCGCTGGTCCAGCGTCTCTGGCCGGTTTGGGCGTCGATGGCGTGGACCGTGCCCTCGACATCGGCAACGTATACCACGCCTTGGACGACCACGGGCGTCGCTTCGATCGGCTCGCCAGCCTCGTACCGCCACTGTTCGCTCAGTTGCGCGGGCAGGCTCTCGGCCACCGCACCGGTGCCCTGTGGATTGGCTCGTTCTGTGGGCCAGTCCTGACCCGTTGGCTCCTGGACCGGAGGCTCCTTGACCGGTGGCTGGGGATCGGCGGCGGAGGCCACCGCACCGACCTGCAGGGCCCCCCACAGAACGCCACAAGAAAAAACACCGAACAGTACTCGTTTTACATTCATAGCTTCTATTATAAAGCGTCGGTCACCCCGCGTCTTTTCCCGCCCCGAGGAATCTGCTCTCCGAGAAAGATTCTTGGCTCGTGAAATTGCGAAGCCTGCGAAATCGGCAAAGTGCCCCCTTGGTGGGCGGGCCGCTTTCGACTAGCACTGTGCAAGCACTGCGTTTTTATTTTTTCTTGTTACCGCTGCGGCGGTGCGTTCGCCCCTCGTTTACCCCGCTTCTGGAATGATTTGCGTCAGTATCGGTCGAACCCGTCATACTCAGACAATCGCTGAACACAAACACCTGGCCGAACAGGGAATCCAGCTGGTGGAACTGCGGCTGGATTATATCGGCCGCGCGGTCGATCTGGGGCGTTTGCTGAAAGATCGGCCCTGCCCGGTCGTGGCGACGGCGCGGCGCCGGGAAGATGGCGGACGATGGTCGCGCAGCGAAGAAGAACGCCAGATGCTGCTGCGCAGCGCCATCGCCGCGGGCGTCGAGTACGTCGACATCGAAGCCGATGTGGCGGCGGATATCCCCCGCTATGGCAACACCAAGCGGATCATCAGCTTTCACGACTTTGAACAGACGCCCGACAACCTGGAAGAATTGCACGCCGCGATGGCCGCCGAGGATGCCGACATCGTCAAAATCGCGACGATGGCTAATTCCTTCGAAGACAACCTGCGGATGTTCGACCTGATGCAGAAAGCCAGTGTGCCGACCATCGGCCTGTGCATGGGCGAGATCGGTATGGTCAGCCGGATCTTGGCCTGCCGGATGGGCGCCCCGTTCTCCTACGCCACCTTCAGCTCCGACCGCACGCTCGCCCCGGGCCAGCTGAATTGGCGGCAGATGAAGGAGCTGTACCGCAGCGACCAACTGACGCCGCAGACCGAACTGTACGGCGTGGTCGCCGATCCGGTCGCCCACAGCCACAGCCCGCTGATCCATAACAAAGCCTTCGTGGCCGAAAACCGTGATTGCTGTTACCTGCCCCTGCGCGTGCCGGCCGAGGAACTGGAAGCCTTCGTCAATGCCGCTCCGGCTCTCGGGATCTCGGGCGTCAGCGTCACGATCCCGCACAAAGAGCGAGCTCTGGATCTGTGCAATCAAGCCGAATCGGCGGCGACCGGAATCGGCGCGATCAACACGATGATCTTCGACGACGATACGCGTCTGGGCTACAACACGGACTATCGCGCGGCGATGGATTGCATCTCGGCGGTGATTCCCTTGGGCGACGACGCCGATAAACCCTACAAGGATCTGGACGTCTTGGTTCTGGGCGCCGGCGGTGTCTCGCGAGCGATCGCCTGGGGCCTGAAGAATCGCGGCGCACGCGTCACGATCGCCAGCCGCACCCAGGCGCGCAGCGAAGCCTTGGCCAAAGAACTGGGCCTGAAATCCGTCGCTTGGGAAGAACGCCACGCACAGCCGGCAAAACTGTTGGTCAACGGCACCCCGGTGGGCATGCACCCTAACGTCGACGACAGCCCCTTCGATTTCGAAGTCGATGCGGTCGACGATTCGATGGTGGTCTTTGATACGGTCTACAACCCGGAACAGACACTGCTAATCAAGCACGCTCGTCGGCACGGGTGCCGTACAATTACGGGCGTCGATATGTTTGTCCGCCAAGCCTGCTACCAGTACAAACTGTTCACCGGCGCCGAACCTCCGGTCGGGCAGATGCGTCAAGCGATCAAAGAAGCGACCAGTCCCGTACGGATCAATCGATGAACGATCCCTCCGAACCTCCCGCCGACGCCTCCGGGCACCCCGCCGACGCCTCCGGGCACCCTGCTGATGCCTCCGAGCGTCCTGCCGACGCGGCGGCGGCCGCGCCGACCTACCGTCAAGCCGTACCGGAAGATGCGGTTTCGATCGCTGCCTTGATGGCTCCCGATGTGCGGCAACGCAAACTGCTTCGGCGGACGCTGGAGGAATTGATGGAATTGACCCGCCACGGCTTTGTCGCCCTCCGCGAAGATCGCATGGTGGGATTTTGTGCGGTGGAAATCTACAGCCGTAAAATGGCCGAGATCCAGTGCTTGGTCGTCGATCCGAGCTGCCGTACGCAAGGGATCGGTCGCGAACTGGTTCGCCGCAGCGTCGAGCGTGCCCGCGAGCTGGGCGTGATGGAAGTCATGGCGATCAGCTCATCGGAAGATTTTTTGCGCGGCTGCGGATTCGATTATGCCCTGCCCGATCAGAAACGCGCCATGTTCTGCCAGCTCCGCTCCCGGTACGATTCCGAAGAGGAATAAAGCTCGTTCCGAGCGATTCCTGCCTACCTGTTCCAGCGAAGGACCGACACCATGCTCGCGGTAAACCCACCGGCACCTCCGGCCCCACCGAAACCTTCGCCAACAACGCCGACGTACAAGCGAGTGTGGCTCGCCGCATGCCTGGTCACGCTGGTAGGAATCGCGGGCGGATGCCCCGGACGCGTGCGGCAAGACCTGTCCTACGAGCACGACGTGGTGCAGTCGTGGACCTTGGAATCGCTCTCTCCCCACGAAGTCGTGCAGTTCCGCACGGTGGCCTGGACGGGGGAGGAATCGGCGGCCTTGCGCAAGCAGATCACCGACCAGGCGGCCGCCGAAGCGCGCAGCGTGCTGGAGCTGCGAACCGGCACCGGCGTCCTGTCGCTGTTGTGCGCCCGCTCCGGTGCCACCCGCGTCGTGGCCACCGACGTCAATCCCGCGGCCGTCGCCTGCGCCCGCTACAACGCTGCTCGCCACGATCTCGACAACGTGCTCGAGGTCCGCGGCCGTGACGAGTCGATCGAATCGGCCAGCCCCTTTGCAGTGCTCCAAGCCGACGAGCGGTTCGATTTAATCCTCGCCCATGCTCCGTCGGAGGACGCGCCGATCGAATCGATCAGCGATCACGCTTTCTGTGATCCCGACTACCGCTGGCTGAGAGCGGTCCTGGAAGGCCTGCCACAACACCTCAAGCCCGGCGGACGCTGCCTGCTCAGCTTCACCCGAGGAACGCCGCTGGAAATCGTTCGAGAAACGGCCGAGGCGGAGGGCTGGACGAGCGAGCTGCTCGAAGAGCGAACCTGGGACGAAGACGACGAACAGGTCCATCCGGCGCAGGTGATCGAAATCAAACTGCCCATCGCAAAAGTGCAGACGCCGGCGGAATCGATGCGCGAGTAAAATCGTTTTCTTCCCTCTCCCCCGAAGCCTAAGGAGCCCGTCACCAGTGGCATAGGCTTCCAGCCTGTGGAAAACGCTTCGAGACAAGCGTTTACCAGAACGTTCCCCGGAGGGATTCGTCTATCTGCCCTGGTGCAATGTGATGCCACTGGTTCACAGGCTGGAAGCCTATGCCACTGCCACTCTCCCCCGAAGCCTAAGGAGCCCGTCACCAGTGGCATAGGCTTCCAGCCTGTGGTAAATGCTTCGAGACAAGCGTTTACCAGAACGTTCCCCGGAGGGATTCGTCTATCTGCCCTGGTGCGATGTGATGCCACTGGTTCACAGGCTGGAAGCCTATGCCACTGCCACTCTCCCCCGAAGCCTGAGGAGCCCGTCACCAGTGGCATAGGCTTCCAGCCTGTGGAAAACGCTTCGAGACAAGCGTTTACCAGAACGTTCCCCGGAGGGATTCGTCTATCTGCCCTGGTGCGATGTGATGCCACTGGTTCACAGGCTGGAAGCCTATGCCACTGCCACTGATTTACTCTTCAAGGCCCAGCAGACGAACGGCGTCGGCGTGCACGGTGCCCGCGGCATCTTCGGTGCTGATCGTCACCCACACCTTCTGGCCGGCTTCCAGTCGCAGCGTGCCCAGCACCGCTTCGGCGGCTTCTCGCGTTTGCTCGCCCCGCATATCGACGCGCGTTTCACCTCGCAACTGTTCGTCGACCGCCCAGGCCACGGGAACCCGCGTACCGCGATTGGGATGTGTTCCGTACAGAACGCTCAAGCGATACGTTCCCCCTTGCGGCACTTCGATGGGAAACCGGATCGAGGCATCGCTGTCGCCACCGGCGTACAGGTAACTGTATCCGACAAACCCTTTCAGGCCCGTTCCCGACGTCCATTTGCCTCGCTTGGCGGCCGCTTCATCGTCCACAACGATCCCGTCCATCTTCGCCGGATCGACGCCTTCCAGCGGCCCGCGCGGACCGGCCGAAGGCTGCACGTCATCGGGAATCTGAATGTCGGCGGCCACGGTTTCTCGCCGCGCCACACCCGGCAACTGCAACAGTTCGTCCAGTTCCGACCAGTACTGCTCGTACACGTCTCGGGGCCGGCAAGTGTGATCGATGCAGATCGAAGCCGCTTTCCCGACCACTTCTCCCATCATCCCGCAGGTCTTCATCACGCGCACCGTGCCGAGTGCCTCGTGCGTGACACTGACGCAGCGGCCGGCCATGAACAGGTTGGAAATGTTGCGTGAGTAGAAGCAGCGGTAGGGAACCGGGTAACCGTAGGAGCGATCCACGCGGCGATCGTGAACGGCCACGCTGATAAACGGATTGTCGGGGAATTTGTCGGCGTACTGCTGTTTGGGATAATGCAGGTCGATCGACCACGTGCTGGGCACGCAGCCGTCCTTGAACTGGTGCTTGTTGACGATGTGGTCTTGGGTCAGGATCACGTCGCCCAGCAAACGGCGGCTCTCCCGCGGCCCGCCGACGTAGGCGACCCAGGTCAGCACGGCGTTCGGGTGCCGCGCGGCACCGTCGCCGTTCTTCATCGCATTAAAAGCTCCGTAGACCGCGCGGAGGTTCCAGTCGCGAATCGCTTCGGCTCCGTTGATCGGATCCTTGTCAAAGCCGCTTTCCCAGAACCACTGGCCATGGTGATCGCGCGGATAGGGAAAGTCGCGCATGGTCAGCGGCAGAGCCCAGGGTGTTTCCGGAAAGCTCTGCGGTGTCTCGCGTTCGTCCCACCGCCACATATTGCTCATCCCCATCCGGCCCTTGGGGGTTTGTTCAAAGTCCGCTCCGGTCCATTCGCCCAACCAGCCATGGCCGGTGCAGTCGGCAAACAGCGGGGCCTTAAAGCGGCGTACATCGCCACTGCGAACATCGAAGGCATCGACCGACTGGATCACGCCGGCCTCGGTGGCCGCAGTAAAGGCGTGGTGATAGAGGAACAGGTCGATGTTCTTTTCGGCGCGGACGATTTGCTCTTTCATCTCGTCGCCGAACTCCTCTTTGCGTCCCGGCGACTTGGTGGCCTGGTCGCTGAACTCTTCGACGATCTCGCCGATCCGCGGGTACTTGCCGCGGCGGATCAACCCCATCGCCCACACCCGCACTTCGCTGGAACCATTGCCGCCCAGCACGCCGCGGTCTTGGATCAAGGCGACCCGGCATCCCATGCGAGCGGCCGACAGGGCCGTGGCCGTGCCCGCGTACCCGCCGCCGACGACGACCAGGTCGTACGAGCGGACGTCGACGTCGTCGCCGGTCAGCCCCAATTGATCGCGTCGCCAAGGCGAGAGGATTTCGGAATTGTTCGAAGGCGGCTCGTCGCCGGTCGTCAGGTAGATCGCGTCACAGCGGCCATCGAAACCGGTCAGATCGCGTAGCGTCAGTTCGACTTCGCCGGCGGCCAGCTCGACCGAGCCGCCGCTCTGCCATTGCCAGTCTTTGCCTTCGGTGCCGAAGGTGGTCTCGAGCGGTTTGCCATCAATCAGGATTTGAAAGCGACCGGGATCGCCCTGGGCATCCCAGCGTGCGACCCAGTCGAAGGTCCGGGCATACACCCGGTAGGTGCCTGCTTCGGGGATTTTGACCGTCGTCGTCGCGTCCTCGACCGGTTGGCCCAGCCCGTGAGCCAGCAGGTAGGGCGAGCCCATCGTCTGGATGAACTGGGTATCCAGTTTCCAGCCGCCGTGGTCGTCGAACGCTTCGGCTTCCACAAAGACTTCGGCAGCCGGCGCGGGGGACGACAAAACGCAGCTCAGAGCGGTAAACAAAGCAAGGGCAAGAAACGGTCGGAGCATGAATCGGATCTCGACGGTGATGGTGGGCAAAGGCGGTTTCGCCCTCCTAGTTTAACCGACACGCCGACCAGCGGGAGAACCGAGAAACACGGATTCGCAAAGCGGTTGTCGACGTGAGCCCGCTGCAGATTCAATTGCCTCCGGATCCGTTGGCGGTGGTTGAGAGCCTAGTCACGTCGGGACGTTTTCGCTCGGTTGACGACGCCGTGGCCTTTATCGCGAGAGACAAGCCGAGCGTTGTCTACCAGGATTCCAGCGGCATAACAGCAAGTCCCAGGGAACGACGTGGCTCGAGCCGATGCGCTGACCATGAAAGTCTCTCACGGAGACACGGAGGCACGGAGCCCGCGAATCACGCCAATGGACGCAAATCAATCGGCTTAACGCTGTCGGAAACCGACCGGCGAGATGATCGCACTGCAAAACGCAAGCGCAAGTAACGACCCGCATCACGGGGCGGAGGGAGTTGAGCATCCATTCGTAAAATAGTCTCCACCGCCGCTCCGTTGCATGCGATGGTTACGCCTTCTCTGTCGATCCAGCCATTTGCGAGCGTGACTCGTCCGGGAAGAACCGACGGTATTGAGAAATCGCGAGCACAAGGATCAGCAAGTTAAGGAACGAGATAAATGGTGCTGAAGATGCGAACGCGAGCACATGCAGCGCTGCCACGATCGCGAACAAAACGAAGACAATCCTCCATCGGCGGATCAACCCCATGATGAACAAGACCTTGGCCGCAAGCCAGATGGCTGCGACAGGATTCCCAAACATGATGAGGGAATTTCCAATGCCCTCAGCGGCGAGCAACGCTATCACAACCCAAAGTTGCCAAGGGACTCGGGCAATGTCGATACGAGACTTCTGGGGTTCGTTCATCAGAAATCAATCAAATGAGTAAGGGCCGATCCATGGCGTAACAGTAGACATCACGGGGGACGGAAGAAAGATTGTCCACTTCGAAAACCGCGCAAGCCGTCCTCCCGTGCAAGTCATGGTTCGCCGGTTCGGTTGCATTTGTCGAGCGACGCGATTTCGAGTCAAACCAGTAGCACAACCTATGGTGCTTCATTTGTAAGCGAGTGAGTCAATTGGTTGGGCGATCTGCCGCAAGGACCATCGTGCCACAAAATTTGCATGACCGAGTTCGCATGACGTCCTGCCCAAAGCCAACCAAACAACGGTTGCACGAGGGGCAGAGCAGTCCGAACCGCCGCTGCCTTTGCCATCCGTACCAGCGTCCTACGAAGAAGGGATACGAAACGAAGAACAGCAGTAGAGCTCCGAAAGCCCACTTCCCCACTCCGCCTGTCCTATCAGCCCAAGACGCCAGCGGGTGTAGTGCGAGTAAACCACCGAAAAACCAGACAAGAAAAATGACAGCGCGCTTGTTCCCACCTCGCTGGAACGCGGTGACCCGTCGCGTGAACTCTTTTGGTGGCAATGAGGTGCCCAATGCTATGCGGCGGCGGTAACGGGGCCGCCGCCAAAGACTTTGATTTCGAAACCCGTGTGATCGGCGGTTCCCGTTCACCGCTTGGTTCGTCCGAGTCTCGCAGAAGTAAAGCCCCGATGCTCCCGACAATCGAGCATGGCGACGACGTCAATAATCTCACCTGCCACCAGATAGTAGATCGCAAAGGGAAAACGCTGAGAGAGCTTACGATGGACCCCACAGCACTGCTCGTGGACGCCGGCAGTGGACCTAAGGCTTTCTAGGTCCTGCGGAGGCAATCGAGAAAGTGCACTTCGAGTCCGAGGGATAGACCAGCGTAGAACAACGAACCGTTGACCAGGTCCTCTCTGGCCTCATCCCTTAGCTCGACGTCCATTAAGCCGCTCCTTGACGTCATCCATAGCGGCATCCAGCGGAAGTCGCGGCTCGCGCGATGGATTCGCATCGCGATCAGCCAGAACGTCGCCATGCCAAGCCGGTGAGGAAAATTCCGCCGGCTGAGCGGACAGTTCGCCCCACAGGTAATTCATGGCGGCAACTTTTTCGCCAGGACTCAGCGACGACAGCAAATTCTCGATCGGCATGGGCATTCCTCCAGCGTCTAGTTTACACGCAGTGACATCGCCGGTAAACGGTGATCGAAGCGGACGAACGTCGGTGGTCACACGGCGGCGACCCTGGATTCGGTGAACACGACACGACGCTGCCGCCGCTCGGGTGCACCACTTGGTTCTTGCGAGGCGATTGCGTTAGCGAACAAGTCACCAACCAAATCGATCTCGCACGATCTCAGAATACAGGGCGAAACGGGACCGAGCAACAATCGACCGCGCAACTTCACAGGCCAGCAACTTTCGATAGACGCATCGACGGAACAAGCTTCTGACTCGTACTTGTACTCGTACTCAGCAACGCGGTACTCGTACTCGATTCGAGAGAAACTGCAGCATCGCAACCATGGCCGGGTCGGCGGTACATTGGCCACTCGTCACCGGACATTCGAGTAGGAGTACGAGTACCGGGCTGCGCCCTGAGTACGAGTACGACGATGCTCGTGCAAGAACGACCGACATCACCGGGTCGGGAGGGTTGATTGTCAATTGCCAAAACGCTCGCAAGCCCGATTCCGGTGCATGTCATGGTTCCCCGCGTTGTCGACTTTGTTGAAGATGAAAGTCTAGGATGCTTCAAAATGGATTAGCAAACTCGTCCCACTTTGCATCAGGAATGTGCGGCACAACTGTATCACTTGGGAATGACCGTCGCGATGGCTTTGAATCGTCAAGTGCATAGAAAACCTGGACATCGGATTCGATCTCGACAGGATCGCCGTCAACAATGCATCGCAAATGCCGATCAGGTGGATCAATGGCGATGAGGTCTACCCAGTGGAACGGTACGTTTCCGGATGGCTCGGTCGATTTGTGCAGGAGAATGATTTTCGGTTTTCCGTGACGGTCAACCAGTGTATGCGAGTGGACAATCGGAAAGGCATCAACGCTCGTGGTCTGCTGATTGAGATGCTGGACGTTCAGCTGCGCACGTGCGTGCAATAGGTTGCGTGTGAATACCGTTCCAACGAATATGGCCGCAGCAAGCAAAACGCAGAGGGAAGTGATCGTTGTGATTCGCGTCATGATTTCAGTCGGGGAACGTCCAAGATCACGTGGCACGGGCACAGGACTTGCGAGCAAACCGACAAACGAACCACCCGTGCTCACGTGCATTTGGTGGTTACTGTCTCACAAACGTTCTAGCCCGCGATAGTTTGAGTCACTCATTGTAACGCTCCCATCGCAGACGCGGCAAGCAAGAACAGGTGGCCGACGGTCAGTGGACGGAGCGTATCGACAGCGACCAGGCCGAAGGATAAAACGCAGAGGACACAGAGCACGCAGAGAACGGGCTGTACTTGGGACTCTGCGTCCCTCTGCGACTCTGCGTTTTGCAACGACCCCCGCATCCCGCTCAAGATGAAGCCTCGCAGGAATCGGCGATTAGCAAAGGTTGCCGGGACGATCAGCTGCAGCCAGCACGGATGAGGCATCGAGGGCCGCTCCGACACAAGGCATTCGGCCACCCAGCGCGGGAGCAGGGCGGCCGCGGGTCCCATTCGCAAGATGTGACGGCGTCCAACGCAAGACGTCAGCAGAACACGCTGAAACTACCCACGACCGACCTGCGAATTGATAGCGCCGCAGAACACAAGCGTCAGTAACGTCCGCCGTCACCGGGCGGCGAGAGTGATACTAACCATCAGAAATCGCGTCGACGCCGCTCCGGTGCACGGCATGGTTCGCCCATATCTTCGCGAGGCGGGAGCCATTGACATACCGCCGACCAAATCCTCGCCAGCCCAAAGCATACAGTGGACCAAGTACCCATTGCACGTATGTGTTGCTATTCGGGCCGGGGTAAATCCGGTAGCAATCGTTCCATGGGTAAACAGTCGGCGTCGATTCGATTCTCGTGGCGAGATAGACGGCGTCATCAGCGGTCCACCGATGAATGATGCGACCGGCGCCGTTACCAACACCAGACGAAGGACGCATCAGGTTTCGATGTAGGTGGCCCCATGACGTCTTACATTCACCAGGGGTTTGCCAAACCTCCCAGCGGTCAGGGGAGCCATCGCGGCAGACTACGAGCCAATGGTGCTCCGCAAAACGACCGAGGCCCGGGATCCGTGCCGTCCATAGGTCAACGATCGTTTCGGGTTGCAGCGACATTAGTTGGGCGAACGGTAGTGATCAGCGGGGACGGGCGAACGACCTGCAAGGAGACGAGAAAACGGACCACCCATCCTCCGTTGCATCACATGGTTACCCGATCTGAGTGGCGAGTTGTGGCACCAAGGCGAAACGTCAACAGGCATCGCCCGCTTCCGCACAGCGAAAGTATAACGGCAGCGAAAACATGCCAGTATCCGAAGTGCATTCGGTACGGGCCAAGCCAGGATTCACCAACGACGAAGACGGCCATCGCGATCGTCCAGATGGCGCTAATAAGCCAGAAGGGCAATTGATCAAAAGCCTTGACACCGAATGCGATTGCAATCCAGCAGAGCCAGATCAACGCGCCGGGTAGGGTGATGAGCCAAACCACTGTCAAAAGGAACGGAGTGCCAGACAGTGCGACAACACCAGTGAAGATGCGGAACCAAACCGGAATCCGTTTCGTCGGCTGCGGTCGCAATCGTGTCCCAACAGGTGGAGGAATCGCGAGAGGCTCGTATGGATTCACCATGGTCGTGTATGGGCCTGTGTCGGGTAACGTCCGGCATCACCGGGCGGGGAGAGTAAAGTTGTCCATTTCCAATTCGGCCGCAAGCCCCGCTCCGTGTGAATGCCATGGTTATCCGCCGTTGATTACGGTAGTTTCTCCCGGACCGGAAAAGGAAGCGAAACCGGGCAACGAGTCAGTCAGTGCATCACCAAACACATTCGCTTTCACCTCTACGCGAACGGGGAAATGGTCAGGCATCGAACCGCCCAAAAGACGTTCAAAGCGTGCGATGCAGTCATCCAAGTGATCCGTTCCGAATTGATAGGTTGCACCGTGCCATAATGCGATCCGATGGCCATCCGCGTCGAAAATGGTCGGCTTGAGATCCAGCACTGGATTCCCGGTAGAGTCGCCCCATGTCTCGATAAAGCCTTGGAGTAGAATCCCCGCGTGTGTACGGAAAGATGCGGCCACGATCGCCACGGTATCGTTGCCGATGGGCGAGTCGTCCGTCCAGGCACGGTATGCTTCGTCGTCAACGTCTTCGTACCACGGTTCGTCGTAGTCTGTCAGGTGGCAGTAAACCCACACCGGAAACGATGCAAGTTCGGAAGGCCCGATGTCGTCGCAGTTACGAAAGATCGGCTTAGTCATATGTCAGTCGGATAACGTTAGTGATCAGCGGGGACGGGCAAACGACTTGCAAGCAGACGAGAAAACAGGCCACCCGTCCTCCGTTGCATCACATGGTTATGCCCCCTACACGACCGCGGGTGAAGCAGACTTTTCGATATACGTCCTGAAATCAGGAGCTGACATCTTGCTATGCCGGCCATCATACGTGGAGCTATCCGCGTTGTATGCGGATGCCTTGCAGAAGATGACGAAAGAGCCTTTTATGTGTCGCGTGACAATCCTTGCGGTGCCAGGAAACGGAATCTCATTGCCATCAGGATCGTGTGACATGTAGCCGCGATCCCAGAGTGATCGGTCCAGGTATGTGCCATCGTCCAATTGAACAAGCTCTTCGTGGTCGAAAGCCAGTTCGTCGCAAACGCCAGATGGAGCAAGGTCGTCGCAGTCGATTCGGAAGTACGAGAACTCCATGTTGTCGGGAAATATCTCGCATGAAAGTCGATTCGCTTTTGCGATGGACGCACCACGCCCAAAGTTGAGATCAATGCATCCGCTATCGAGCGAGATCGAAGCGCCGGTAAGGTCGAGTCCGCCACCTCGAGGAAAGAACAAATGGTTAAGGTCTTTAGTTGCACCAACGTGGTTCAGAACAGCTACCATGTCTTGGTGGCAAGTCCACGAAGCACTTGATGGCATTGCAACGGGGAAAATGTTTGCGATCATCTGCTCCCATAGGGGGAGCATCTGTTGGCGGAATTCTTGTGTAGACATTGGCTAGCTGTGTTGGAGGAAATTGAGTGGCATAACGTTGGCGGTAACGGGGCCGCCGCGGAAAACTATGACTTCAAAACCCGCGTCACCGGCGGCTCCCGTTCACCGCTTTGTTCTGCCTCTACAACGGTTAGCGTTCATAATAATACGCTTTAAGCCAGTGGTAAACTCGGCCATTTGCAATGCACCAATCACCAAACGAATCACCGCCAGCCCCTTGGAATGTCTGCCAGTCGCGGACCTTGCCGTATAGTTCACTGAATTCATCTTCGAGCGTTGGGGCGATGTCAGGACTGGAAAACTTAGCTGCCATTGCCTTTGCACGATCCAAAGTCATGATCGCAGTGTCGATTTCGCCGATGAAGCAATCCGGCAGATGGTGGCATTGATGGTCCACATCAGCAAGATCGCGCGAGACGAGCCTGTAACGCGAAATATCGTCTGTTGGGTCAAGCGAGAGAGCGTTCGAGAAATGCTGGTGGTCGCCAGTTGCGAAACCAAGCCAGCGTTCCGGTATCGCGTTTGATGATTCTGATGCCGCCCATTGCCGCAACGTTGGCACGAGGAGTTGCTGGTTGAGCGGCGTTGGGATTAGCTTATGAACTTCGGGGTTGCGTAGGCTTGTGGAGTAGATCCAGTCGGCAAACTGTCTGCGGCCGTTGTCGCCCCACCCCGCAGCTTCGGCAATAAGTTCGGTGATAGCCTGTAGCGCTTGTGGACGGAGACCTCGTTCACGAAGACGGCAATACTGGGCAGACAGATTCCATTGCGGCTGATCGGCGATGGAATCAGCAACGGCAATTAGGCCTTCGAAGTTCTGTTGGTTCCAGTACCACACGAGAGAGGATGCCTTTGAGGCAGAACGTTTCAAATCACGTGGCACGGGCAAAGGACCAGCAAGCAAACCAAACAACGAACCACCCGTGCTCACTTGCATTTGTTGGTTACTGCCTCATGGTCGGATCCAATCCGCGGCGCCCCTGGCAGCTGCATTCTATCTGCGCCGCCGATGGATGAGCAAGCATCTTTGCAAGAGGACAGGTTCTCACGGAGTTCACAGAGGCACGGAGTCGAAGCAGGTGCCGGCGAGTCGGCGTAGCGTCAGACAAACCCGAGCGGATATCAACAAGCCGGCGGAGCCAGATGAGTCCGCCAAACACGAACCAGCTCTCGCCTATTCGCGATGTACGGGCAGATGCTTCCGCGCTCGATACCTCTTCGGCGAACGATACTAACCGACGCAAATGAATTCGGCCGCGCGTAGCTCGTCATCCCCGGGCCGCAGAGAAAGACAGGAAAATGGAGACAGGAAGCTGAGCAGCGCAGTCATTTTCCTGTCTCCATCTTTCTGTCAACAACCGCCAGCCCGATATCCAACGCCCGCAAAGTCGCGAAGGCACGCACGGTTGGAACAATGATCGCACCGCGGAACGCAAGCGGCAGTAACGTCGGTGGTCACACGGCGGCGACCCAGGATTTCGTGATCACAACGCGAGGTTGCCGCCGCTCGTGTGCACCACTTGGTTCTTGCGCGGCGATTGCACTAGCCGACGGTTCGCCAACCCTATCGGCCACGCATGACCTCAGGATAGCGGCCGAAAAGGGACCGAGCAAAAATTGACCGCGCAACTTCACAGGCCGGCGATTTTCGACGGACGCATCGACCGAGCAAACTTCGGCTGGGGGAATCGACCGAGCAAACTTCGACCGAGCAACTTTCACGAAGCTTGGCAATCGACTGCGCAACCATCACGGACCTGGGCTTTCTGCGGTTCGGTGCTCGCAGACTTGGGCGATCGACCGAGCAACCATGACGAAGCTTGGCGTTCGACCGCGCAACGACAGACAGCAAGAACGTTCAAAATCACGTTGCACG
>NZ_WIAD01000099.1 GCF_009618275.1 Roseimaritima sediminicola | reverse complement strand
GCTGGCCGTCACCGCTGGGGAAGGTGGGCAACACGGTCGGTACCCCAGCATTGCTGTCTCCATCCAAAGCGTTTCCAGCGGGATCGACAACGGCATCGGAGATCGTCAGGGTGTAGCGATCGTCCAAGAGAGGACGTGCAAAGTCGATACGCAGGTTGCCAGTGGCGGGCTCGCCCGGTAGCAATGGATCAGGCAAGAACGTCACACTGGCGATCTCGGCGTGACCGTTGTGGTCTCCAACAACACGATAGTTCGCGGGATTCTCAGTCGGATTGCCAGGCACGTCGCTTTGCAAAGCTTCATACAGGAAAGCCGCGACGCGATCGGGCAGGTCCTGTACCGAGACGGTCAAGGACTGGACCACCGGGGTCGGACCCTGCGTGGGCTTGAGGTCGAACAAGTCATAAGCCGGTGCATCGGTGATGAACACGTCGGTGACTTGCGGACCGTGCGTGTCGATGAAGATCTCCAACTGTTGGTCGCCGTCCGCGTTTTCGTCGGTAACCATATTAATGTTACCCGCCAAGTCTTCTGCTTCCACAATCACTTCGCGAAACCCATCGTGCGGGAAGGCATCCGGCGCATTGGGGTTATTCAGGTCGCGACGATACGCAGTATTCCACTGTCCCCAGGCTAAAGCGTCGTCTCCGTCAAAGGGCAGGGCTACGGTCAAGCTGAACTCGGCGGGGTTGCCAATGAGCCCGTCGTCCACTGCGTCGACGTACAAGCGGACGATCGCGTTGGCTTCGGCCGTGCCCACGAATCCGGTGGACGTATCGCTGGTGATATTGTCGTTGAAAGTGGCCGGGGCACCGGTCACGCCGGTATCGGTCGCCGCCTGATCGATACTGTCGATCGTAACCGGCGGGGCCACAGTGTCGATTAACACGTCCAAGAGGAAGTCGTGACTGATGTTGCCGGCTCGGTCTTCCACCTCCAGCTTCAGATTGTGAATGCCATCGGCCAAGATGCCCGTGGTATGAATGAGCTGTTGGACGCTGACGAAGTTACCGAAGTCCGCAAAGGAGTCGTAGAGCAGGATCTCCGTCGTCCCTTCCAGCCGATCGAAGATCCGAAACTTGAAGTTATCTGCAAACAGGTGGTCGTAGTCCGCCGGGTTGGCCGTGCGATCTTCACTGGTCATCGACAACGTTGGCGTGTTGTCGAAGGTGACGTTGTCGTCGTTGTGCCGGCCGGTGTCACTGGATTCCAACAGATCCAGGAAGGGCAGGTTGGGCGCGAGCGTATCGATTTCCAGATCGAACTGTTGTTCGGTATCGATGTCGATGATGTTAATGAAAGGATCAAAGGAGGCGACGTTTCCAGCGGCGTCTTCCAGTTCGACCGTGATGTTGTAGATACTATCGACAAGCGGTTCGACGGTGATTTCGAAAACGCCGTTGTCAGGCCGATTCAGTGACGGAGGATAATTACCGGCGATTCCCTGACCGACCAATTCCGCGGCCTGCTCGACGCCGCCGATAATTTTGGCCGCGTAGATTCGCACCTTGGCCCCCGCCTCGACTTCGCCGTCGAAAGCGACTTGGCGGATATGCGTGACATAGTCGTCCATGCTCATCCCACTGTCACTGCTGTCGAGCAAGTCAAAGTCGATCAGGGCCGTGGGTGCTTGCGTGTCGATCGTCAGCGTCAACGGTGAAGACAATGGGCTGCGACCATCTTGGGGCGGAGTGTACCCATCGAACACCACGCTGGCCGCACTGACGAGGTAGGTACCGTCGGCCAAGGGGGCCTGTGGCGTGAAGGCGAACAAGGTCGTGCTGCTGCCGACGGGACTGGCGTACCCGGTCGTTGTTGCCCCGGTCGCGGCGTTTGCCAGCATGACCTCGACCGCCACGCCTGGGGTAACCGCGGCGGCGGCGACCGCCGCGTTGAGGACGTCGATGCCCATATCCGCAAAATCTTGCAGGTCCGCTTGGATCAGCAAACTGGGCGTGTCATCGGCGGTCACCTGATCATTGTTCATCATGCCGGTGTCGCTCGCCGCATCCAGCACAACCGCCGAGGGAACAGGGGCCGCAAAGTTCTCGATCTCCAAATCGTATACAGACGCTTGACCGTTGGCCGAGACGACCCGAATGAAGTACTCCTCCTGCGAGACAACGGGAATGGCCGCCATCGCGGCTTCCAACCCCGCGGTTTCCGTCGAAACATCGTTGGTGCTGATACTCAACGTCCAGCTTCGCAGGGTTCCGGTGTCGAAGGCAAAATCGTCCAGAACACGAAGCGTCCAGGTTCCATTAGGATCTTCTCCGTCGAAATCCGAAAGGTTGCCTTCCGGACGGAAACGCCCCGCATACGGATTGTGTCCATCGACCACATCGACGCCCGCTTCATCATCAAACGTCGTGCTGATGAAGTTGTCGCCGCCGTTGTTGTCGGTCGTCAGTTCGACGATCGTTCCCGACGGGCTGACCAAAAAGATTTCCAGGTCCCCCGTAAACGTATGGTCGACGTTCAAGGTCACATCGACATCGCCGATCAAATCGGAGTAGCCGGACACGAACTGGGTGGAAGTCACAAGGGGCCCACTGTCGGGAATCGCCAGGTCGGTGTCGTTGGTAAAGTCAGCGCGTCCGGCGATCACATTGCCCACGTCGTCAAAGATGCCGAAGTCGACGTCACCGTAGTGGGTTTCGGAAAAAGCGTTAACGAGCAGCTTTCCAGTCTGATTCGCCGTGTACTTGAACCAGTCCAGGTCCAGCGGGTCTTTGATCGTTTGGTCGCTGACCGTCACGTTGTCGAGCGACCCGAGGATCGTCGCCTGACTCGCTGCATCGTTCGGCTCATGTTCGTCCGGGCCGATCAAATGAGCTTGGGCGTAGAAGTAGTCGTTCTCGGTGCCACTGTTATCGAAGTCGCTGTTATCGGTCCAAACCATGTGGAAGCGATCGTTCAGCGCCGCCACACCGATGTATTCCAGGTAGTCGGCATTGGCGTTTCCACCCCCTGCTGCTGTTTGGTCAGAAGTGGCCTGAGCGACTTGCGTTTCACGCCACGTATCGCCGCCATCGACGCTGGTTGCCAGGTAGGTCAGCGTCTGCTCATCATCGGAGTCCTGACGTGTATCGTAGAAGACTACGCCTACGGCTCCGGTCCAGGGATCGACGTCCAGCCACGGCAGGAACTGACTGCTCTCACTTGCGGCGTGCACGACAACCGGTGGCGACCAAGTCTCGCCCAGATCGTCCGAATAGGTCACCACGACGTCGGTATCGTCGGTCGAACCGGCATTGGTCGCTACCGTGTAGGACGCGTAGACGCGGCCGCGAAACGGGCCCTGCGATTGATCGACCGCGATCGACGGAACAGTTAGGATGCCGCGTTCAACCTGTGCCGAAATTGCATAGCGCCGGCCAGGGTTGGGACGCCCTGCAAACCCATTGTCGTTGCCCTCGGTGACCGCCGTGGTATGAAACGAAGCTGTCGCCGGAATGAACATCCGTTCGTTCGTCGCGTTCGCCGCACCGTTGTCGCGCAGGAAGGTAACGCCACCGTCGAGTGATACGTCGTACTTAATCTCGCTGGAGTTCGGATTGTTCGAAAAATCGTCCCAGATGACGTACAGCTCGCCATCCGGCCCCACGGCCGGCGTTGCAAAGCTGGCGGCATCTGCGGCACCGTCGTCATTGAACACGGTGGTGGTAGGAAAGGACAATCCACCGTCGTAGGACGCCGCCAGATGCAGCAGATTGTCATTGAGGGTGAGGTACGCGAGATAGACGTTTTGCTGACTCGGATCCACAGGGTCTGGACCGGTTTCGATGATCCATTTATCCAGGTTTCCGCCCGCGGGCTCACTGTCTACCAGAGCCGCTTGCGTGTAGCTTGCTCCACCATCCGTGCTCTTGGCGACGTAGAGTTCACGACCGGCAGGGGAATCCGTGGCATACGCCACATACACGTTTCCATAGTCGTCAAATGCGACCGTGGGGTCGAAGCGATTGGTCGCATTGTTCACGCCTTCCGCATTGTTCGTATTGTTGATTTGAACATTGGTCCAAGTGAGGCCTCCGTCGATGGAAAAATTGCTGTCCATCGATCCACCTGGGCCATGTCCAAAAATAACGATATTGTTTGGATCGACCGGGTTGATATCGATCGAAACCTCAGCACGCTGTGTGGCGACGTCGTTGCTGGTGTCAACCGGCCGCCCGGCGATTGGCATCCATGCGTCGAAGGCCAACAACCGTCGATCTTCCAGCACTTCACCGCGAGGACGACCGAGGATTTCTTGGGATAGCTGGCGACGTCGCAGCTGTCGACGGTTGGCAGTACGTTGACGAGTCGTGTTGCGAAACCACATGGTGCTCTCCTGCTGGCGAAGCTGAGACGGGATCGATACCGATCGGATTGCGGCAGCAGTGCATCCCTCGCAAAACATGCAGACATCGCACACGTCGGAAAAGCGGCCGCGGCGTGCGAAAAAGCAATCGGTGCGCCATCCGCTTCGGTTTGCGTGCACGCGCCAATAAACGCGTGCAAAACGTTACTCGGATCGAAAGCGCACCGTCCTCGTGATGAATCGAGTCAGGCAACACACTGTGTGAGATCACAACAACATTGGGGCGATTCGCTCCAACGCAGCATGGAGCCAGTTCAACCTAAGTGGTAAGCGGTTCGTAGGGGCACAAGCTTCCCGCCTACGAACAGTGGCATAGGGGCTTCCAGCCTGTGAAAGCCCCCCACTCCCCCGCCTACCTCGCGGCGGCCAGCAGCGTAAGCGTGTCATCCAGCTCTTGCTCACTGGCTTCATCTTCTGACGCAATGCCGACACTCGCGTCCTCACCAGCCCACGCGAGCGAATTCGACTCTGCACGACTACCCGCGTCCAGCACGGCTAGTTCGTCGGCGGCGTCGTACAACGTTTCGGCTGGCGTCGCGTCGAGCTCTTCCACCGCGGCCTCGGCCGACTCGCCCTGCGGCGCGTACGCCCGGCCAATGCGC
>NZ_WIAD01000098.1 GCF_009618275.1 Roseimaritima sediminicola | reverse complement strand
GAGATCGGCGAGGACAAGGCCACGTTTAGTTTCAAAGCTGATCTCCGCCGCATCCTCACCACGTTGCTTCTCCTGTCTGATTCTATTGACTTCTCCCTGGTGCTGACCCACGATGCCGACTGTCATTGCAGTTCTCACCGCCGCACACATGGCGGTATCAACCCAGGGATGGTCCGGGACCGCATATAGAAGCGAGAGAGTTGGCTTCCCACGCAAGTGTTCCCCAACGACACGACGATTAAAGGTTTGGCGAAGACTGTTGGTTGTAATCAAGCCGAAACGTTCCGAATCTTCACCACGGACTTTCAATGCAGCATTGTGCCACCAATACATCACGTAGTCACAAGATTCCGGCAGTTCGTTAAAGGTGGAACTTATTGCTGCTGTATATCCATCCCCCAAAGCGTGTCGCATTCGTGAAGCCCCGATAAACGGCGGGTTTCCTACAATGAACGTCGCTTGCGGCCAAGTGGATTTGCGAGGACCTATATACCGAAGCTCTTGAACACGGGCAGTTTCATCAGGTATCTCGCCTTCGCCTACCGGATTCGGTTTTGTCGTTCGACCATCCCACCTCGTAACCGGATTGCCGTTTTCGTCGACGACGCGTTCGATGTCGTCCCAGGCGAGGACGGCGTCGCGGCATTCGATGTTGCCGTAGTCCTTTAGCACTGGCTCGGGGATGTTCACGGTATCCCGTGTTCGCTTGTACCACTGGATCGATCCGATCCACAGGACCAGCTCCGCCAGGGCGGCCGCCCGAGGATTGATTTCGATGCCGAGGAACTGATGGGGGTCGATGGTCAAGCCCGGCAGCACCGTGTCGTCAAACTCGCGCATCGCGTTCAGCACTTCGCCCTCGAGCCGCTTCATCAGCTCCATCGCGACGTACAGGAAGTTGCCGCTGCCGCAGGCCGGATCCAGGACCGTGGTCTCGCATAGCTTGCCGTGGAACTCTCGCAGCAGCTGGCGAGCGTCCGCTCGCTTGCCTTCGTCGTCCAGTTGTGTGGCCGCGGCGTAGGTGGCGTCCCATTCCTCCCGCAGCGGTTCGATCACCGTCGGCATCACCAGGCGTTCGACGTATTCGCGGGGCGTGTAGTGGGCGCCGAGCTTATGCCGTTCGACCGGATCCAAAGCTCGTTCCAGCAGGGTGCCGAAGATCGCGGGCTCGACGTCTTCCCAGCGGTACTGCGCCGCTTCGACCAGCAGCTCCACCTGGTCGTGGTTCAGCGGCAGGGCGGTCTTGTCTTTGAAGAACTTGCCGTTGAAATGTTTCACCTTCTCGCAAAGAATCGTCGAAAACGTGCCCTCGTCCATCGACGCCCACAGCGATTCGGCCATGGGTTTGAAGTGTTGCGGTTGCGTGCGCAGGCTGAGCAGCATTTCCGTGAAGGAATCAGGCTTCAGCAGTTCGACGTCTTCGGCGAACATCGTAAACAAGCAGCGCATCAGGAAGCCGGCAACCACCTCGGGCGGATGTTCGGTCTCGAGGCTCTTAGCCAGCTTGGCCAGGCGTTCGGCGATCTCCCGCGTCACCTTGGCGGTGATCTTGCTAGGATCCAGCGACAGCGGGTCGGTCCAGATCGCCCGCAGCTTGTACCGCGTCTGCTGGTCGCGTAGCCGCGATAGGTGCAAACGGTATCGGCGAGGGTCGGGGAAGGGCACATAGTTCTTGCCCGTGCCGGAGAAGTCGGCGTAGATGTCGAAGCAGTAGCCAACATCGACGACGATCAGGAACGGCGGCCACTCGTCGGGGATCGCTTCGGCGTAGCCCTTGGCCTGCTTGCGAGCGGCCTGCATCGCTCGGTCCCAGGCCGGGGTGCCGCGCTGCGCCGTACCGACCAGCTTCTTTACGGTCTTGGTCTTCGTCGCCAGGGCTTCGGCGGCCTCGGCCGCCTTGTGTTCGCTGCCCTGTTTCGATTCCAGGACGAAGCAGCCGGCGCGGTACAGGTCGACGCGTCCGCGGCTGACCGTGCCGTCACCGTTGTTGAACTCGACGGCTTTTTCAAAGACGTACTTGTTGTTGGTCGTGTCGGTCTGCGTGCTGTCCGGGTGCGGCACCTCCAGCAGGTCGCACAACTCCGTCAGAAACAGCTGCGAGTTGGCCAATTCCGCCCCGCCAGACTTCTCTCACTTCTCCACAAACTCGTCAGGTGTCATCGTGCCCACAATCTAGAACGCTACATCGAAAGCCCGAGATTGTAGCGGGTCTGGCTCGATATGGGGTGCGACGATTCAGAACGCCGGTGACTCCCGGCAGGCTGCTGGGAAAGCTAGTCGCTACCATGGCGAACCTGCTGCTACTCCTGTCGCTCGTTGAATCCGACAACAAACAGTTGTGTGTCGTAGATAACCCGGGCGAGCGTCGCAACCTGATTTATAGGCGGAAGTTCAGACAGCCGCTGTTCATCCGGGATGGGGAAAGGCATGTAGTGAGTTGCGGCTCTGGCACGCATGAGCTTTGCGAGCGAGACGAAGTCCTGAGATTCTAGGCCTATCGTGGCTTGGCTCTCGAGACGAAGCAATACTCGACTGACGAAACCCTTGAATGTGACGTTGGTAGCAATTCGTTGTGGCGTAGAGCAGAAGTAAAACTCTGTCGCGTTACCATCCTGAAACGCGGCGTAGTGCGTCTTGTCATCAGTTATTTCACCGATCGCGGAGGGCGGTATCCATACAGAACGCTCGCAGACACGCTGGTCAAGATAGGCCTTGTTGAACTCTTCGATGGTGTGAAACGCAGGGGCACAATACAAGACGTCCTCGCCTTTCCCTTCCAGGTCAAGCAATAGCTGATGTTGACGGGATCGTCCGGACGGCCGAATGTGCATTCGGTAGTAGGGGAGCGACAGTATGCCAGCTTCATTAGCATTGCGAGTGAGGAGGCAGTCCGAAAGCTTGAACTGAAGGAAGAGAGGGGCAGCCGGCCCTCTTAGCAAGACGTCGTATCCTCCTTCCTGTCCCTCTTGCCGCAAGGATGGGAACACTGGGGCGGCGCGAATCGGAAAGGAGCCTCCATGAATCAGTTCATCCGTGACAGCATATCCGTAGCTAAATTCTGAGATGTCCGGCTTCATTCCAAATGCTTTGCCCGCGAGATAGCGTAGTCCGTGGCAATTTTTCTCCGTTCTGACGCGCAATGGAAACACGCGCCACCCACCGAGCAACAGGGGCAGTTGTTGCTGCTAGCAGGTGCTGCGGTCCAGGCGATTCTACCGTCTCGGCGGGGGGCGTCAAATCGCGTGTCGGAAAAGCTTTGAGCGGGTGGAAAGCATAGTTCTCGAAAACGTAAATGGCAGAGGCCCATCGACCGCAGTACGGCTACCTGCCGCCTCTTTCGCTCTCCATGATTCTCGAAAGATTCAGAATCGCTTCAGCAGCCTTGTCATCACCATTAATTCCTCTGCGACGTAATTCGGCCCGAGCAGAGTCAAGTTCGTGATCTTGATAATAAGAGGATCGGCGGTCCTCTCGCGGGCGATAGCTTTCCCGGTCCGTTACCTCAGGTGTAAGGGAGGAAGGCGGGGGATTTCCTGATTCAGCTACCGTAACCACAAGGGCACACAAGAGCACGGTAGCGCCAGAGAAAAGGAAGGCCACATTCATTATGGTTGTGCTATCCAGTTTCCGCCTTCGTCGACGGCTATGCGGCCCGCGAGAAGGGGCGACCTGAATCGCTGGGAACGATTTGGACAGGGTGTCCAGCTGGCAGGAAGTTGTCTCCTGTGGCGGCGGCCTGACGAAAACCTCCGAGCAACTAGGGCAAACTGCAAGGCATTCGGCCTGCTGCTGCCAAGTCTCGAATTCGCATCGGCAGTGAGGGCACGTCATCATCTGAGCCAATGGCATTTTGTGCAGTTCCTCGTCGGGCTAGTGAAGGAATTCGATTGGCCATAAAGGTGCAGGCTGATGCCGTCTTGGGCTGCGGTCAACGGCCCTTATGCCGCGGGACATTGGCCCGGTGTTGGTGTCGGCACCATGGAACAAGGCTCGGTCTAAGCACGAGAACCAGCCAATGCACCGGATTATGAATCAATCGACCGGTTTTTTGAACTTTTTTCGCATTGCTAGCGGTAAATAGGGGTTTTGGATTTGCCCGGAAAAGAAGATGCGGTAAAGTACACGCTGTCCAGTGGCAGCCTACACGCCGCACGGCGTTATGTGTTGAATCAAGGGTAGGCGGAGTCACCACTCCCTTGGACGTAGAAAGCAAGTAATCGCTTGCTACGCGTCTCAGCGTGTCACTGGATGAAGGGATAACCTATGGTAGGTTTCTCTGAGGTCCTGATCGTCTTGTTTGTCGCCGTCGCCGGATTCGGTACAGCGATTCTCAAAAGGCAGGAAGGAAGCACGGATAACAAGGATCGGGATTAGTTTTTGCCGACTGACCGATACTTGTCGCTGACGGTCGCGGTCACTCAATTGTGGCCGCGACCGTTCCTCGTTTCTGCACAATCCACTTCACATCGAGGTACGCGTTAGGTAACTGGTTCACCCAGTTTCTGCGAACCCGTTTGTGGAAGCGGCGTGTTCATCCGAAATCGGATGATACACAATCGGATAACGCCGAACAAGAACAGAAATATTCTGACTTAAGAAAATACCGGCGCAGGGAAACTTTTTTGGTTCTGGGGTGCGAATCGTTCGATTTTACGGCTTGCCCATTCCTGCAGACCTGTCGCTAGGTAGGCTTCCGCTGTCGCCGGCACGGTGTACTGGACGTTCAAAAACTCATGATTCCCATGAGTTCCACGGACCTGATAGGTCAGGCCCTGGGGCAATAGCAGATCGGCGTAGCCGGTAGCGTTGGTCTTGGCCCTGGTGACGCTGCGGGCTCGGTAGGCGTTGCCGATGGCTTGGTTTTGGTCGACTAGCTGGGCTTCGATTCTCGCTCCCACCGCGGCGGTCGAGGCTTCGCGGACGGGGATCCGGACACGGCACAGGCCGCCGGTGCCCGGTGGAGTGGTCGAGACGGCGGTCAGCTGTAGCACGGCGGTGCCGTCGGCGGCCGTGCTGGTGTGGATGCCCTATAGATGAAAAGCTTTCCGGGGCTTGAGGTCTTGCCCAGCCAGGGAGAGTGCTCGCGGTGATGCTCGGGAGGTAGCGCTCGCCGCCGGTGAGCTCGTCCGCGCTGATGGCCGAATCGGTCGCGTGGGGGCGACGGCTTGCAGGTCGCGGGAGGATGGTCGGGATTCTCTCGTTCGTCATTGCCAAACGCTGCTCGAAAGCAGACGCCGGCGAAGCCGGTTACATACTGCGCCAGGTCGAACAGCATCGATCAAGGTTTGCGGAGTGGGGAGGAGGTTCA
>NZ_WIAD01000097.1 GCF_009618275.1 Roseimaritima sediminicola | reverse complement strand
AAGCAGAAAAGGCTGTTATTAGCCCGCAGGGCGGCACAGCCCCTGCCGGGGCCGGTGAGTCCCCGGTTGTTGGGTCAATTAGAAACGCTTAGCCCGTAGGGCGACACAGGGCAGGTGTGGTAGTGTCGCCCCTCCGGGGCTTTTAGTTGTTTGGAGTCTACGCACCGGCGGTTGACCGGCCTGTCGATTAATTCGAAAACGCATTGCTTACGTGAGCCGTTTGGGCGATAGCCCCGGTTCTGCGGTGACGAAACCGAGGCTATCGCCTAAACGGCTCATTTAATCGACAGGCCGTGACACCGCCGGCAAGGGCTGTGTCGCCCTTCGGGCTGAGTTTGCGGTGGTGAGATGGGGTGAAAGTGGTGGATTGAAATGAGAGTGTAGGTTTGGATGTTGCTCTCAGAATGTCGGCGTACGCATCTCGGTGAACCGCACGCGACAAAACGCTCCCGCACAGCGGGAGAGTAATGCCGAGAAAAGGATTGTGACGTGTTTAGGCGGCGCCTTGTCTCCGCGTTCAACCTTCCAGCGGTTCACGGTCAGGTGCTTCGGTCATGAACGAATAGGCGAGTTCGTAAAGGCGCTCATGAGGGAGTCGGTTGTTCCCAATCAGCGTTTCCATAATCGGATCGATCAGCGGCAGCGTGTTGCCTTCGATGACGTGCTGGTACAGCGCCGCTTTCGTTGTGGCGGTGGGACTCTTGCAGTAGGCCAGCACAAGGTCGACCGCCTGGGGAACAAGCTGCTCATGATCGCCCTGACCCATGTGATGGCCCATGACGCCATCCAAAGCACCGGCTGCCCAACGAATCTGGGAACCGTCGTTCACACAGGATTCATCGGGAAGCGTTTCTCCGCCCTCGGTCAGTCCCGGCTGATCCGGTTCTGCATGCGAACGGATACCGTTGCATTCCCCGTCGTTGAGCGGAGAATGGAAGCATTCACGGACCTTTCGCACCGAATTGGAGTATCGCAATGCCACGTATCCTGATCGCCTTTGCCGTCCTCGTTTGTGCCGCTGCCGCCGCTCGTCTCGACGCCGCCGAGCCGCAACTGGCCCACATGGTCTTCTTCACAGTAACCGAAGACACGGAGCAGAACGGTGAAGCTCTCATTGCCGCCTGCCAGGAATACTTGAGCGGCCATGATGGAACCGTCTACTTTTCGGTGGGCTCAAGAGCAAGAGATCTCGAGCGTGAGGTCAACGACCGTGACTTCGATGTGGCACTGCACCTGGTCTTTGCCGACAAGAAGGCGTACGACAAATATGCGACGCATCCCCGCCACCTGAAATTCATCGAAGAGAACAAGGATCGGTGGAGCAAAGTCCGAGTATTCGACTCCTACCTGTCGCAACCGGACCATGACAGCATCCCCACTGCCGCCAAGGGATTTGCTGGGATGCTGCGAGGTAGGGTCGTCGGGACTCAGCAGGGGCAGCTGACCGTCGAGGTTGCTGAGATCGCGAAGGTTTGGAGCCACAGCAAGGCTGAGGCCCCGAAGGCACTTGTTGGCAAGAACGTGGTGGTGAAAGCACGGGAGGGTGCAGAGCAGATCGCTCGCTTCATCAGCGCCGTGAAAGCAGGTGAGTCGCTGGAATTGGATGTAGCCAACCGAGAAGGCGACACGCTGACGCTGCTCGAACTGACCGAACGTCAGCGTGAGCAGGTGAAGGAGTAGGGTTTAAGCAGCACGCGGGTCAATGACCCTACGCAGGACGCGGAGCGACACACCGGGCCCGTGGGGAAACGACCGATGCAGGAGCTTTACGAGGAATCAGCGGAATGAAAGAGGAGATCAGGATCATCGCCCCTCGATGGTCCGCCAATGCTGGGCGGTGGCTGTTCGGCAATCCCACAACAACGCTGAAGCAACAGATCGAAGATGATCACCTGATAAGCGATCATCTTGCCCAAAACGTGTATCGCCAGGTGTGGCGGTTCGATTTTGCTGCCCCAGGATTTTGCCTGATCGACGTTGGTGGAGTTGAACCGTCGAATGTCCGGAGCCAATTGTTGATGGCTGACTACGCCCGTGCAGCCTTTGATTTAGACCTTACTCCAAAGCAACTTCTGGAAGAGGTCAATCCGATGCATCGGGCGGGCGAAGAACAGTTGGCTCCGTATGTCACGGAATTGCCCCAGCCAGCGTTAGGTCAGGCCCGCATCCTGGTCATCAACAACAGTTCATTGCCGTTCACGGAGGAGCGAAGGAATCCGCTAGGCGTCATGCACAAAGCCACCATCGACAAACCACATGAAAGCGAGCGGAGAGTGGTAAATTCGATGCTGATCACACTTGGCGAAGCGGACCAGGTCCGCTTCGAACAGCAGCAGGAAGAATTCGTCGCTACCGATATGATCAGCAAGAAGTGTCACTAAGGCTGACCCAACCGCCTCTGCGGCGCATGATCGAGCTGGCCGGCGGAGCGGACTCGCATCGTCAGCAAAGCCTCCCGGCGGCCGGGAAGTGTAGGAGCCGAGGAGATCATTGCCGCAACCGCCACTTATCGCGGAGTTGAGCCGACGGACTACGCTGTATTTCGTAGCCCAGCGGTAGGCCGTGACATGGCGGATTGGCTTTGCCGATGATGTTCCTCGCCCACACTGCGAGACTTGGGACCGCGGTTCGGACTATCGGGCGTGGCCAGCGTATCGAACCAGGTCCGCCGCGCGGAACGGCGGTAGCAGGAGCTCCGCAGGGGCGTCGAGACGCTGCGAACATTTAACAGCAACTCCACGGGAACACCGAGCACAAGACCTGACCCTGGCGAAGCCTTTCACCGACTCAAGACCTGACCCTGGCGAAGCCTTTCACCGACTACGATACCGAGGAGCATTTGCCCAGGCTGCGAAGCCGCAGCCTGGGCCGGAAACGCTCGCTGGCCCTTCGCGAGTTCGCGCTCGGCCTGGAAGCCCTGGAGCGGTTCGTCCGTCACGAACCGCTGCGGCGCGTCCACGAATGCATCTTCGGGGTGCTGGCGTTGGAGAGCGAACCGGTCGACCCGCGGCTGTGACCAAGCGGATTGTTCGAGCGATGCCAAGCCAGGCAACCATTGTTCCGGCTTCGGGTGCCGCTTTACAGCGAACGCAAGAACTGCACCAGGTCCGCCTTTTCCTCCGCCGTCAGCTCCAGTTCAAACCATAGATCATAGGTTTCGACGACCTCTTCAAGCGTTTCGGCGCTGCCATCATGGAAGTAGGGAGCGTGTTGCCACAAACCTCTCAGCGGGGTCGTCCGCCACTTCTTGGTAATGGATGCCGGCCGCAGCGCATATGCGGGATCGGTGGGAATAAATTCCGGATCCCACAACGCGGGAGCATCGGTAAACGTCGGCGGCACGTGGCACGTCGCGCAGTTCGCTTTGTTCATAAAGATCTCCTCTCCTCGCGCGGCGGCGGCGGGGACGAACGATCCTGCGGGCGGCGCCGGCGTCTTGAGGGCGAGCTGGTACTTGAGCAGGACGTTCAGCTTGGGAGTGACGCGATCGGGTCTTGCCCGAATATCTAGCCCCAGAGCAGGCTCGAAGAATGCCCCTTGCCCGTGCATCTGAGTTACGGCCACGTAGCTGTTCCAATAGGAGACCGGCCCCACACCGAGAAACGTCTCGGAGTCGACGTCCTGCAGTCCGTAGGCCGGTGGGAGCACAACCGGGAGACTCTCGCCGTCTTGGTTGAAGTACGGGTCGTAACGCCCTGGCCCCCAGCTGAGGAAGACCTTCTTGGTACTCTCGTCGATCGCTGGGGAACTCGCCACGATCGCGCCGACGTTCAGATCCAGATTGGGCCAGCCATCGAGCCGCGAACCGATCCCGGGTGCGACCGAGTCATCGACCACGGAATGGCACAGCGCGCACGTGGTGCCCAGTCTGACGATTTGCAGGTCGCCGGTTTTGCGGTTCCTGGTCACCTTCGCTTTCAGGCCCAGGACGGCATTGCGGCGCAGGAGTGCAAGGGTGGTCTGGGGATCGCTCAGGTCGGCTCGTTCCAGAAAGCCGCTGGGCAACCGGTCCGCGTCGACCTTCAGGCCCAGCTCCAAAGCAGTCAGCGGATCGACCGCGGTTTGGATGACTTCGTGAAGACGGAGCTGGCCGGTCCAAAAGGGCTCGTTGCCGAAAGTGTCGTGACGAAAGACCCACTTGCCGGCTAGTCTCTGAATGAACCCCCAGTCAAACGCACGGTGCCGGAACGATGCACCGTCTTGGCCGTCAGCGGTGTTGAACGGCAAAGCCGTCGCCAAGAGCAAACAAAAGCCGAACAGTTTGCTCCGACACCGCCGGTTTTTCACCCTGCCGCGCAAGGAACGAAAAGGGAATCGCATGCCGTCTCCTTATTGAAAATCCTTACCCACTTACAGCGTGGGCCGAGCCATGGAACCGTGTGCCGCCAACGCGGATGATTCGCATCGGCGGCCTTCCCACGTACAGAGGATCAAGCCGCAGATCGGTTACAAAGAATTTGCTGCGAGGCGCCCCAATCGGAAGCTGCCGGGGCGGACGGTCGCGGCCTACCGGCGGTGGATGCGGCGCAGGACCCTTCGGACCAACCGGTCACATCGAGCGCCGTCAAACTGGTGGAGCAAACGAACTTCCACACCGATTTGCCGATCGATCCTCTGTTGCAGCAGTGTCCGTGCGCGATAGAGCCGTGTTTTGACGTTGGCTTCGGAGAGACGCAGGCACTGGGCCGTTTCGCGGGTCCCCAGGCCATCGATGACCCGCAGCGTGAACACGACCCGCAAGCCCTCGGGGAGCGCATCGACGGAGCGGACCAGCAGGTTTTGGAGTTCTCGGCGACTGGCTTGCTCGAAGGGGTCGCCCGTGTTCTCGTTGTTTTGCATGGTACGAGTCTCCGACGGATCGATCTGCAACGATCGAAAACGCTGTCGAATCTTTCGTCGGCCGAGGGCTTCGTAGACCGTGATCTTGGTCAGCCAGGTAGAGAACGCGGCTTCGCCCCGGAACTGCGCAAGATGTTCGTAAGCGCGAACGTACGCTTCCTGGACGGCATCTTCGGCTTCCGCGTCATTTCCCAGGATACTTCTCGCGACACGATACAGACGTTGGTTGTAGCGTCGCATGAGAAGTTCAAACGAGGCCAAGTCACCGCCTCGCACCTTGCGAACGATCGCCTCGTCGGTCAGCGCATCGGCGGGCTCATTCCCATTGACCAGTTCGTCACGCGGTCGCATCGGCGGTGGCCCCTCCGAACCAATGTTCGCCCCGAATTCCGGCGATGCGTCCCAGCGTATAGGCGCCCACCGCCATCACCAGATCACGCACCGCCACGTCCAAATACCCTGCCGGAACCAACAACAGTGCGATCAGCACCAGCCAAACCATCACGACGTAAGCTCCGAGTCGAGGCAGTACGGTCAGCACGGCCAACCCGGCCGCCATCTCGATGCACCCTACCACCATCATCAGACCAGCGGGGCTGATCGGCAACAACGGCACCACAAATTCCGGGAGGTATTGCTCCCAGTTGGCGAGGATTCCCACGAACTTGTCCAAGCCGGCCAAAAACGGCACCAAGCCATAGGCAATCCGCAGCGGATAATACACGGTGTTTAAG
>NZ_WIAD01000096.1 GCF_009618275.1 Roseimaritima sediminicola | reverse complement strand
TTTTGGCTCTTTGACTCAGACGCCTTCGGGCAGGAATTGGACGTCGCGGTCGTTCTTCACGGCGCGGCCAGCGGTGCTGCGACCCTGGCGAACCTGTCGCTCGAGCAATTGCAGCAGCGCCTCGACTTTCTCCGGGTGCTGCTCGATCAAATTATTCTGCTCGGCCGGATCGTCGCCCAGGTGATACAGCTGCATCGGTGGCAGTCCGCGCTTGCGCGCGACGTTGTCTCGCGGCGCGCTCCAGCCGCCGCTGCCCGCCGCCAAACACAGTTTCCAGTCGCCTTGCCGGATGGCAAACGAGCCGTTGATCGAGTGACTGATCAGGCTGGATCGCGAGGTGGTCTGTTCGCGACCGGTCAAGACGCCCAGCATGCTGTGGCTGTCTTCGCCGGCGGTCGCGGCGGGGGTCTGTCCGGTCAATTCGGCCAGCGTGGCATAGAGATCCGTCAGACAGACCAAGGCATCGCTCTGCCCTCCCTTGGCGATCTTGCCCGGCCAACGGGCGATCAGGGGCACGCGATGACCGCCTTCGTACAGGTCCGCTTTGTGGCCTCGATAGCCCGCACTGGGATCGTGACCGTGCTCTTTGAGTACCGAGAAATTGGCCTGCGGCGAGCAGCCGTTGTCGCTGGTAAAGACCACCAGCGTTTCGTCGTCGATCCCCAGTTCATCGAGAACCGAAAACAATTCCCCCATGTGATCATCCATCTGCATCACGAAATCGGCGTAGGGATTCAGGCCGCTGGAGTCCTTGAAGGGGGGCAGCGGGACGATGGGCGTATGCGGAGCCGGAAGCGGCAGATACAGGAAAAAGGGCTCGCCGTCTTGGCGACCACCGGCGTTCTCACGGACGAAGTCGAAGGATTTCTCGAACAGGTGCGGCAGCACTTGGTCGATCTCGAAGTCCTCGCCAATGGGACCTCGGCGGTACCAGCCGTACGGGTCCTGTTTGGCGGTGACGCCTTCGATGCGGTTGGGCGGCGCGGTAACTTGTCCGGTATCGACCCATACATAAGGCGGCATGTCCAGCGATCCGCAGTGCCCGTAGTAGCGGTCGAAACCGTTGATGTCGGGGCCGTTCCGAACCGGTTTGGTAAAGTCGATCTCGCCATCGTCGTCTTTGTGCCAGTCCCATCCCAGATGCCATTTGCCGATCATCGCCGTGTGATAATCGGCGCTGCGCATCAGATGGCCCAGCGTCGCGCGGTCGGCCGGGATCAGGTGCTCGCTGGTTCCGCTCAATACCCCTTTGGCCAAACGTGAACGCCAGTTGTAACGGCCGGTTAAGAGTCCATAGCGAGTGGGCGTGCAAACCGAACTGGACGTATGAGCGTCCAGAAACGTCAGGCCCTGTTCGGCCATCCGCTGAAGATGCGGAGTTTGGATTTTGCCGTCCGGGTTGGTCGGCGAAATGTCTCCGATCCCCAGGTCATCGGCCATGACAATGATGACATTGGGAGGCGAATCGGCGGCGGTCGCCGAGAGACCAAACGGAAACATCGCAAGCAGGACAGCGCAGCCGAGTCGCAGCGGTCTGGTGAATTGCAAATGGAGCATCAAGGGACGGATGAACTTCAAGGAAAGAAAGGAAGGCGAGGATCCAAAGCGTTGGACGGGGGGAGCTACCATCATAACCGCAACCGCCAAGCCCAACCGAAACCGGCTGGTTTAAATCTCCACCACCGGCGCAAAGCCAGCCGTCTAAGCACGTCGGCATAAATCTTTCGGTGAAACCCCGCGACAAAACCCTCCCGCGCAGCGGGAGAGTAAAGCCGAATGAAATGTTGCGACGTGCTTATTCGAAAGCCGGCCGTTTATTCAAACCGGGCGGAATCTTCGAGCGGGTGACCGCGGAGGTAATCGGCGGCGGCCATTTCCCGTTTGCCCGCGGGCTGCAGACGCCGGATTTGAACCATCGCGTCGCCGCAGGCAACAAACAGCTGCTGTCCATCGACCTGCGGCGTGCCCGGCTCCGTACCCGGCGGCGGGGTGCGGTCGCTGAACGCTACTTCGCGGATCGTCAGGCGTTGTTCGCTGCCGTCGGATCGGCGCAGCAGCGTAAACGCCGTGGGCCAGGGCTGCATCGCTCGCACCTGGTAGTCGATCCGCTGGGCCGATTGTTTCCAGTTGATGTGGCCATCGGACTTTTTCAGTCGCGGAGCCTTGGTCACCGCGGCCGGGTCCTGCGGTTGTCCCCAGAGGCTTTGGCCGTCCCACCGAGCCAGCTCATCCAGGGCGCGCAGCGACGTCGAGACCCCGCGCTGGGCCAAGCGGTCCTCGAGTTGTCCGGCGGTCTCGTGCGGATCGATTGCCAGCGTGTCCTGAGCAACGATCGGGCCCCCGTCCAGACGGGGCGTCATGTGGATGACCGAGACGCCGGTGGTCTGTTCGCCTTGCCAGAGCGCCCACTGCACGGGGGCCGCGCCGCGGTAGGCCGGCAGCAGCGAGCCGTGCAGGTTCAATCCGCCCAGGCGAGCCGTTTCCAGAGCTTGCGGCGACAGAATCTGGCCGTAGTCACAGACGAACAACAAGTCGCTTTCGGTTTCGGCGACTCGCGTCACGGCCTCGGCATCATTGATCGAGGGCGGGTCGAAGATTGGCAGATCGTGCTGGTTCGCCCAAGCGCGGACCGGCGCCGGAGGCGGCCCTTTGCGACTTTTGCGGATCCGTTCCGGGCGCGTCACGACCAAAGCGATGCTGTGGCCCGCGCGACGGATCGCATCGAAGGTGGGAACCGCAAAGGGGCCAGTTCCCATCAACACGATTCGCATCGGTGGATCGGCCGGAGCGACAGGGGGTTCGCTGGCGGTGGCTTCAGGCATAGCGTTGGATCAGCCCTTGGTGATGTTCGTTCAGGGCCTGCTCGCTGGCGATGCCGCCCCCTTTCTGTCGACTTTCGAAATCGATCTCGAATTCTTCCAGCGTCGGTTCCAGCTCCCGCCGAGCCGCGTCGCTCATCCGGTCAAAGAACATCACGCCGTCCAAGTGATCGTTCTCGTGCTGGAGGATCCGCGCCAGGAAGCCTTCGCAGCGTCGTTCGATCGGGTTGCCCTGCAGGTCGTAGGCCGACAACGAGATTTGTTTGGCTCGAACCACCTCGCCGTACAGCCCCGGCAGGCTCAAGCAGCCTTCGCGATCGGACTCGCGGCCCTTGGGCCGCTGCAGCACCGGGTTGATCAGGACCAATTCCTCGCCCTCGCCCTGTTTGCCCGCGGGATTGACCACGAACATCCGCAGCGGAAGGGCAACTTGATTGGCCGCCAACCCAACCCCTTCATGGGCGTACATCAGTTCCAGCATCTCCGCAGCCATCGCCCGGAGCGTTTTGTCAACTCGCTGAATGGGTTGGCTTTTGAACCGCAGGGACGGGTGGGGGAAATGGACAATATCCAGGGGCATACGACTAGGACGGGACCGAGGGGGGGCGGACGGGCGTGGTGTTTCGCCCCCCATCTTATCGCTTCGCCCGGTGGGCATCGAGGGTGCAGCGGAGGGCGGCGAGAGGGCGGGAACTGGACGCCACAGGCGGTGGGGCCGATCGCCCCCGGAGGCTTGCTACTTTTGCCGCCGAGTCCGCTCTGTTAGAGTTCACGCTCAGGCTCAGCCAAAACCTTCTCGGCCCGCCATCCACTATCCCGACATATCGCGGAGTTCGGTCGCACAATGACCATCGACAACTACCAGCTGTGCCCCTGCGGCAGCGGCAAAAAAATCAAGTTTTGCAAGTGTAAGGATTCGGTCGGAGAACTGGATCGCGTGATCAAGATGATCGAGGGCGGCCAACTGGTCGCGGCCCTGGATCGGTTGAATCAAATCCTCAAGGAACACCCCTCGGCGGCGTGGGCGCTTTCGATTCGCGGCCGGTTGCTGATGGATTTGAAGGAACACGATGCGTTGGTCGACAACGCCGAACGATTCGTCCGCCTCCAACCCTCCAACCCCCTGGCCCTGGCGCAGAAGGCCGTGGTCTCGTTGATGGAAGCCAACACGGCCGAGGCGACCGAAGCCCTGTTGCAGGTTTTGGACGAAGCCGGCGACCGGATCGATCCCTTCATCCTGGAAGTCATGTCCGGCGTGATGATGCAGCAGTGGCAACGGGACTGGGTCTCCACGGCGTTGGCCTATGGCAACCTGTTGGTCGCGGCGGGTTCGCAAAACACCCGCGAAGCCCAGCTGAGCTTGCGCGAACTGCGCCGAATCCTTTCTTCGCCGGAAATCAACCTGTTGCTGAAGGAAACGCCGGAACTGCGCGAACGCCCCGATTCGGTCGAGTGGGGCGAACGCTTCGACGAGGCCGCCGGGTTGCTGCTCAATTATCGCGTACTGTCAGCCGAACCGAAACTGGAATCGTTGGCTCGGCAGTACCCCGATCAACCCGCTATCCTGTTCGGTCTGGTGATGTGTGCGATCTGGCGAGGCGACGTTAGCAAGCAGGCCGAACTGCTGGGCAAGCTGGCCGAGTGCGAAGAGCTGGACCTGGAAGAACGTGCTCGGATGCTGGCCTCGGCCGGTTTGGTTGATCCCAAGCAGAAGTCGGTCGCCGCGGCCATGACCGTGCGGGTGTACGAAATCGAAGACGCCCAAGAGGCGATTGCAAAATTGGATCCGCTGCCGCGGATGCGTGCCATCCCCGCCAACCAACTCGAAAACGTCGGCAGCGACGGAATCAAACCGCGCGGCGGATTCCGCTGGCTCAGCTCGGATCCCAACCAACCGGACAAGGACGCGACCATTTCACCGGTCACGATCCTGGTCTACGGACGGCAGACCGACCGCGCCGCGAGACTGGAAGTCCAAAGCCACGATGCCGACTTCGGCGGCGCGGAGGCGGAGCTGGACCGATTGCTTCCGGAACGCAAGCGCATCGAGGAGCGGCAGGAGTCGATCCCGGTCCTGTACGCCTTCATGCTCAGCCATGTCGACGACCCGGGCAGGTCCTTGGATGATGCCGGCCGGACGGAAGAGCTACGTCGTTACGAAGCGACCTTTTGGGACGTGCTGAAAACGATGCGGGTTCCGCTGTTCGACAACGTACCGCTGGAGCAGGTGGCGGTCGACGATACGACGCTGCTCGAGCGGACGGCGTTCGTGCGGCTGTTGCAGGGCTACGACTTGTTCCGCAATACCACACCCGAAGCTCTGGAAGCGCTGCAGAACCGCTGGTCGGTCGAACCGCTGCCGCAACTGGCCTTCGAAGAGGTGGATCCGACGACGCTGGGCGTCTTCGACCTGGACTGCGTGCAGGTCGAGCAGGCCGAAGCCGACGACTACGCCACGCTATATGAGCTGCTGCAGCAAGCCGTGCTGAACGGACACCACGCAGCGATGACCAAAATTGCCGGACGGATGGTCGAACTGGAACCAGCCGCCGACATGGCTCCCGCCAAAGTGGATGCCTACCAGCGTCTGGCGGGCTCCATGAGGACGATTGCCGAATCGCTCAAGTGCCTCGAAGCCGGCGTGGAGTACGCTCGAGCACACGATATCGACCCGGTGGAATTGCTGCTGCAGATGCTGCCGCTGAAGTTGGCCGGTGGCGACCCCGGAGCGTTCCAGGACCAGTTGACCGGCATGTTGGAAACGTATCGCGACAACCAGGAGGTGTTGTACGTGATCCAGCAGATGCTGATGCAGATGGGCTTGATCGGCCCCGATGGCCAGCCGATGGGACCGCCATCGGGCCAACCCGCTGCGGCGGAAGCCGCCGGCGGGGAATCCTCGGGCCTTTGGGTGCCAGGGCAGGAAAACGCCCCCTCGCAAGGTGGCTCGGAAGGCAGCAAACTGTGGCTGCCCGGCAGCGAATAAGCCCCGTCAGTGGCATAGGCTCGCCAGCCTGTGAAAAGTAGCACGGCTCTCCGAGCCGTGACGAAAATCTCACTCTCGGCTGGGACAGCCGAGCTACTTTGTGGCATAGGCTTCCAGCCTGTGAATAGTAGCACGGCTCTCCGAGCCGTGACAAAAATCGC
>NZ_WIAD01000095.1 GCF_009618275.1 Roseimaritima sediminicola | reverse complement strand
AGATTCCGCCGGAGCCAGCAAATCTCAACTCAGTCATCGCCATGGCCGATTTGCAATGTTCATTTTGCAATTTGCAATCCTTCTAGCGCCCCGGAAAGGCGTTAACGTCTAGCGACTTCGACTACAGGCGACCTTCGGCTACGGGTAAAACACGCGCACGAAAAAAGGCTACGTCGGTGCCCCACGCAGCCTTTTGCATTGTTGTTGAATCAGCCGTAGCTGAATTGGTCGCAGCGGATCTTGCCGCAGCGGAACTCGCCAGAGTTTGGAGAGTGTGCTACCGGCTACGCCTCGCCCCGGTCCAAAGTCGGGCGACTTCGGCTACGACAAGGCGGGGCGGCGGCCCGCCGGAGCTTAGACCATGTCTTTGAGGTTCTTCAGCGGGCGAATGGTCAGCTTTTTGCTGGCCGGCTTGGGATTCAGCCAGATTTCTTCGCCGGTGGCCGGGTTACGTCCCTTGCGCTTGGGCTTGGCTTCGACGTGCTTGACGGAGATTTTGCACAGGCTGGGGATGGTGAACTGGCCAGCCGACTTCAGCGATTTTTCGATCTCATCCGAGAGCGCGTCAAAGACAGCGGCGATGTCTTTCTTGCTCAGCTCGGTCTCTTCGGCGAGATTCGCAATAATTTGCGTTTTGGTCAACGGTTTCGCAGGAGCTTTGGCCATGAGGGACCTTTCAGTGGCGTTGGTGAAGTAGTGAAATCTGGGAATGTTTCGCGGCCGACGCATGCGGCTGAGGATGGACAGATTTAAGAGTCTCGCTGGGCGCTTGGCAACCCGGTTGACCGGCAAAACCCTAAGGTTTTCCTTGAAAAACACCGTTTCGCCGGCTGCCACACCCTCGTGAACCCGACGCAGAAGCCGTCTTCCCCGGCGGCACCCCTTGCTCCAACGGAACGATGCTAGCCATTGCCCGGCTTAAAAATGCATGCAATGGACATGTTCCATCCATTGACGCTCCGGCCGTCCCGGCCGACCGCGCGGCTGGACAGCCGAAACCGGCGGAAAACGCTGGAAAACGGGCTGCCGAGGCAATTCGGGGGGCTTCGATTCCCGTCCTGCTTCGGCCTCCTAGACCAACCGACGCGCCTTTCATAGATTGAGTCCCAGCGTCGCCACCGGAAGGCGGCATCCCCCTGCCGACGATCTCCCTGGGCGTTCGAGCCCCTTTCCCATGACACCGCTCTTGTCGTCACAAGAAGAAAAACTGCTGCAGGTAGCCGGATACCTTAATTTTTCCTCCGGTGCGCGGGATCTCGTCACGTTGCGCAACCTGAACAGTCTGCATGCGGTGGCCTCGGCCGGCCAAGTCCTGGCCGGCAAACCGCCGTGGTTTGATGTCAAGCTGTGGCTGGACCAGACGCTGGAGCGTTGTGAAGGGACGACGGCGGCCTTTGAAGACGTCTCGCAGGCCCGTCGCGTGGTCGAGATCGTGTTCAGCAAGCTGCCGCCGGCGTATCTGGATTTCCACAAGGACCTGCTGTTCCACCAGGCGCCGGAACTGTTGTTCAACGGTTTCTTTCTGGGCCGCTGTGCCGAGGTGGTCCTGGGGCTGATCGGCCGCAGCGACGACGACCAGTGGGTCGTCGAGCAGGCCGTAGCGGAGCTGAACGATTTCGTCGGTTACCGTCCCGTCGCCCAGCTGGAGAACCGCCAGTGCGAACCGTATCGGCACGAATGGGTCGCGCCGATTCCGATGTTCGTTGCCGGCGCCGGCTGCAGCGAAGGCGCCTACCACCGCCTGTTTCATCAGGTGCTGGAGATTCTCCAGGCGACCGATCCGGCCATCCTCCAGGCCGCGCACTTCGACCTGGCGCGGCTGCAAGAATTGTCGATCGATCCGCGGGCCTACGACTTCGACCATCCGGTCAACAAGCGACCGAATTACCAGTTCGGTCAGTGGGATCCGCACGCCATCGACGCCGACGGCCATTACAGCCGGTTCGTCGTCCAGCAGGTCACGCTGGATGCGTTGCTGAGCCGGCTGGACGACCCGAACCATGACATCTCCCGCGAGGAGATTCACTTCGAAGCCGCGGCGGTCCTGGCCGGCACGATGCTGATGGCGTCGGCGGTCAGCGGCTGGGGTCCGGGGGCGCATTCCAGCGAGGTCACGCTCAGTTCCTTGATCACGCCGATCGCACGCTTTCGGGACGCCTTCTACGAAGACCTCTTATCGAAGATGGACGGCGGGCACGCGGAGCGACTGCGGGAAGAGCAACAGCTGCGACAGCAGCCCTTCGGTGCCGCTCGGCAACACCTCAACGCCGCCCTGGCCAGCCAACGAGCCGGGCAACAACAGCACGCACACCTGGCTCGCCTGTACGCCCGCATGGGATACCCCGACGCGGCCAACGACGAAGCCGATACGGTCAACGCCCCGTCGGCGCGGATCATGTGCCGGATCGACTGTTTGATGATGCGGGGCCTGGCCGCGCTGCGCCGCGGCGACTTGGACCTGGCCGCCACCATGCCCGACCAAATCGTCGGCTTGATCAAACGCGGCATCGGCTGCGGGGCTCTGGTCGATCCCTGGGATATCCTGGGTTTCGGTGGCAACTATGCGCGTTTCCACTGTGCCGAAAGCGCGATGCACGATCATCGTGTGGACGAATTAATCCAATTGACCGATTACCTGTTCGGTTACATGGCGAGGGTCTGGAGCGAAGCGGCCGCTCGCGACGACCAGGACCATTACCAGAACCTGGCGTCGGCCTATCGCGAGACGGCCGAGTGGTGGCGGCAGTTCTCGGCCCATACGATCGAGGACCTGCAGGCGACCGACCCGCTGGAATCCTACGAGTCGGCGCAGCTGGTCGCCCGAGCGCTGCGGGTCTGGCATCGCGGCGGCGCGGCGGCCGGCGACGTGAGCTTTTGGGCCGAGCACGCCGACATGTTCGATTCGCCTCGCGCTTACGCGTTGGTGATCGACGCGTTGCTGGAGCGTCAGGACTTTGTGGCATCGCGAGCCTTGTTGATTCACTGGTTAGCAGCCGCCGAGACGGTCGGGCTGCGACGCGGCAACAGTTCCTGGCCGATGCTGGCCCAGCGGTGGCTGTTCCGCCTGCGCCAGATCGGCCAGAGCCAAGCGGAAGCGCAAGCCGGGAAAGAAACCGCTGCCGAAGCGGCGAAAGAAACAGACGGCACGGCGGCGGCGCCACCCTCTGCCGGCACGGCCGAACCGCTGGCGGTCGCCGGCGCGGGCGGCCGGATCGACAGCGTCTGGACCCTGACGCAGCGGTTCTTCGAACAGGTCGAAGCCAACGCGGAATCGTTCTGGAACCCACCCACGTTTTCGATCGGCGGTCCGGCCCCACAGCGAGACTGGGATCGCACCCTGGCCGATCTGGACGCCGAACTGACGACGCCCGACGACGCCGCCGAAGACGATGAAGACGGCGACGAGGGCCTGTTTGACGCGGCCTACGAAGGGGTTACCTACCGCGACAGTACCGATGACGGCATGGAGGGGGCCGTCTTCGATCCCGGCGCCCAGGACGAGGACAACCAGGACTCGCTGGAATCGGAGTCGCGTCGCGTGGGCGACCATCTGGAATTCCACGTCGCGCTTGCGCGGATGTGGGTCATGGCCGCCGATATGGGCGTGATCGCGCAGCGCGAATCGCAGCGCCGAGCGAGTCCGGAAATGCTCGCCGGCCGCGAAGAAACGCTCAAAGAGTGGGCTCGTCAAGCGACGATCAACCGCCAGGGGTTGCTGCAGTTATTGGATTCGGTCCGCAACTACCGCGTCCGAGCCTCGGGCACCAACAGCACGGCTATGACCCGCTACGACCGGCAGCGAGTGGTCCGCGACGCCTTGCTCGAACGGATCATCGCGACGACGGTCGAAACCAGCGATGCCCGGCGGTTATTGGTCGGCGTCCTGATGGCCGAACACAATGGCGAACCGCTGGAAGAAGCCCTCCTGGCGGGCATGGGCGAAGACGATCAACAGGCGGTGCGGCTGTATGCGGCCCTGGTCGCCGGCGACTGCGAGCGGATGCGAGAAGAGTTCCCGCCCCTGCTCCGCGCGGTCCGCACCAAGAGCCTGCTGTATATTCCGCTGGTCCGCGGCGGAGATCCGGTCAAGATCTTCGTGGCCCGGCTGCGGCAACGCGTATTGTTGCATCTGTTGCGTTGGTTGCCGCGGCGGGGATTGGTCTTTGAATCCTGCCAGTTGCTCGAAGCGGCGCGGATGATGGAGCAGCAGAACCCGATCGGTCCGGGAGCGGTGACCGAATTCGACGGCCTGTTCAAGATCGGTTTCCGGTCGCTGGTCCAAGCCACCACGCACGCGGCCAGGCAGTGGCCGGCGAAGTCCAGCGAGCAGCGGACCGAAACCCTGATCCCGGTCCTGGAGTCGTTGACCGAAACCATGTTGGCCAGCTGGCTGACCCACAGCCGCTCGCTGCGCCTGTCGGCCCTGGAAACGGTGTCCGATCCCAAACGCTGGCAACGCCTGGTCGAATTCATCCAGACCTACGGCGAACCGCTGTTCTGTCAGACGTTCCTGGGCCTGGGGAATATTCGCGCCATCCTGCATCAGGGCGTCGACAACTGGCTGCGACAGTTGCAGGAAGACCCCGGTTCGATGGCCGACATCCAGTTGTTGGCCGATCTGGATGGACCGCTGGACCGCGACGAAGCCCAGCACTACCTGACGATCGTTTACGAAACCATCCTCGACCATCACTCGGAATACCTGGACTACACCAGCACGACGACGCAGAGCGATCGCGGTGAATTGATTTACATGTTCTTGGACTTCCTGCGACTGCGCGTCCGCTATGACCGCATCGCCTGGAACCTGCGGCCCGTGATGTGGGCCCACGAGATCCTCGTCCGCGACGGTTTCGAAGTGGCGGCGATGCGCTGGCAGCGTTCGCTGTCCGAACGCATCGGCGAAGAAGCCGAGGTGTACGTCAAACGCCTGCGGCGGCTGCAACAGCAGTACTCGATGCGAATGCCCTCGGTGGCCGACCGCATCCTCGAGCGGTTTGTCCAGCCGATGACGATCGACCGCATGCGAGGGCTGGTCGAACCGTCGATCCGCAACGCCCGCGAAGGGCTCGACAGCACCGAGTTTGAACTGCTGCGGAAAGAAGCCGACGCGCTGACCGAGCATCCGGCCGGCGCCGGTCTGGACCTGCCCGCCTGGCTGGAGGTGCTCGAGGACGAGGTCGACGTGGTGATCAATCGCCAGGAAGGGCTGGAGATCGACAACGAATCGTTGCTGACCATCCCCACCCAGGCGATCCCCTTGGAGGACCTACAGCAGCAACTCTCCAGCGCCCGCCGCCAGGGTCGCCGCCTGCCCTACATGCAGTAGGCCCCTGATCTCGCGTCCGCCAACCGCTAGAATCGAAGAGGCGGACGGCAAGCCGTCGCAAACACCGCCTTCCCCCGTTCGCATTTATCCTGTTTCCCAGCAGCGTCACCGGCGGTCGCACCCGTTCGTTCGACCCCGCCGCTGCTTGTCCCAAAGGAACCGTGTTTTGGCGTCTGCGTCCGAACCACCCACCGGCTACGTTGTTTGCCCGACGTGCAATCGCCGCTTTCTCTTGGACGAAACTCCCACGCCGCCGTTTTGCTGCGAGCGGTGCCAGATGATCGACCTGGGCCGCTGGTTGGATGAAGAGAACGGTTTGCCCTTCGAAGGCGACCCCGGGGACACCCCGGTCGAACACCGCGACGACTCCCCCTAGCCGAAGCCGCCAGACTTTGGAACGAACCCCACGTAGCTGAAGTCGCCAGACTTTGGAGCCGAAGACACTCGCAAGAAAAGCAAGCGGTCGAGAGGGGGGAATTGCAAATTGCAAAATGAACATTGCAAATCGGCCATTGGGATGGGCGATTTGAAATTTGTTGGCGCTAACGGAATCTATGTACGGCTCGGGGCGATAGAATGCAATGTTTTCTCCCCTTTCCCCCGCGGCGCCGCGAGCGTCAGCGAGTGAAGCGGTGGTGGGAGAGGGGCCGGGGGTGAGGGGGCTCGGGTGCAACGGAATGACTCATTGCATGCGATTTCCAAGCTGTGCACCGCATCGAGATACGGTAACGCTACTACTCCTCGGTCTTCCCCCCCTCACTCC
>NZ_WIAD01000094.1 GCF_009618275.1 Roseimaritima sediminicola | reverse complement strand
GTTTCTCCGTTGTGAATGCTAAACTCTAGCACACGGATAACGCAAATCGTTCAGCTGAGGCAAAACACGGGCTCTTCGGACCCGGTTGGCGCCTTGGTACTGTTTGGCTTGGCAGGCTGCAAATGGCGCCGGACAGCCCCACGCGAGACTCCGAGCGTCTCGGCGATCCGTCGCTCGGAGTAGCCTGCGGCGCGTAAGTTGTTGATTGCCAATGGCTTGTCCATGGTCAGTTGATTCGCCATGAGGCTCTCGATGGTCGGTTCCTAGGGATGAAAACCGACCATCAGACACGAGCCAGGGGAGTTTGATCAATTGGTACCGTTTGAGGCGCCAATCACTGGTACTGTTTGGGCGCCAACAGACACTTTAGCGTAGCCATTGGGGCGTGACCCACCTCTGTCTCCCACGTTGGTTCCAATGGGAATGGCTTAAACCCTCCATAGTGAAGAACGTGATGGCGAAGAAAACCGAAGCGAAGAAAAACTTACCTGAACGCCCCGATGCGGACCGCCGAGTACGCCAAAGTCTGCGAATCGCTCGCGTCCTCCAGGTTCTGAATTTGATTCAGTCGCGAGGTCGATGGAATGTCAGTGCGATTGCCAGCGAACTCGGCTGTTCTAGCCGAACTATCCATCGAGACCTAAACGTGCTGGAGTTTTGTGGGGTGCCTTTCTACTACAGCGAAGAAGAGCAATGTTACCGCGTCCGCTCGGACTATCGTTTCCCCACGCTGACGCTCACCAACGAGGAAGTTCTCGGCCAAGCCATCGCGACCTCCATCACGAATGCCCCTGGGCTCGACATTGGACTGGGAGCTAAGCCGACGACAACACGACTGGCTGCTGCTTCAAAGGAAGAGACCAAACAGATCATTGCCGACGCCATGAGTTTGGTAGACGTATTCGACTTGAAATTGGTGGATCATAGCCGGCATGGCGAAATCCTGAGAACGTTGCAGATGGCCTTGCTGGGTGCGAATCAAGTCACAGGTGTCTATGAATCACCCTACGAAGCATCCCCCCTCAAGCTGACCATCCATCCTTACCGGATCTGCTTGGTCAAACAGGCTTGGTACGTGGTGGGGCACATCGAAGGTGAAACAGAAGCCAAGACGTTCCGGGCCGCTCGTTTCAAGAGTCTGCGGCAGACAGGATCCGCTGCCAATCGGCCGACGGATTTTGATCTTCGACAGCACTTCGGAAACGCTTGGGCTGTTTTTCGAGGAAACCAAAGCTACGACGTGGAGCTTCGCTTTGACGCGTCCGTCGCCCGTATCGTCGTGGAAACCAACTGGCATCACACGCAACAAGCGACAATACATCGAGACGGAAGCCTGACGCTGAAGTTCACCGTGGATGGACTAGATGAAATTCAACGTTGGATACTCGGTTGGACCGGTCACGTTAGGGTCGTCGGCCCAGCCGAGTTGAGAGATGCGATTGTCGCAAGGCTTCAGGAGGGGGTGCGAGCCAATTCGGCGTTGTCGCAGACACAATGAGCTGGCTTCGACTGCTTAATAGGGTAGATAGGTCATCTGACTCGTTGCCTCTAACCACCAAGAGATCGAATGCAACTCGATTCCCCACTGACCGACGACGAGACGTTTTTCACGCACCGTCTTCTTTTTGAAACGCTGAACTACAACGAGCTCGCTGAAAAAGTTGCGGAACCCCAGTTTCGAAATTTAGGTCTCACCAACGGAGCGATCGAAAACTTCGTTCGAGTCCTGCAAATCTGCGAAGACACGATTCTGCGGAAGATTCATCTTGGCGACGTGCCGTCGAGAGCTGTCAGCTGTCCTTGGAAGCATCCAACCGAGTTTCTCGACCGAGTTTTAGACCTTCAAGTCTGGTTGAGCGAGAACGGCGGAACGCCATGCGATGTGGAGCCCTTCGTGACGATTCGGCAAAGCGGACCTTCGTAAAACGTGCAGCTCTCGGCATCTAAGCCATCTCGATCCACTCCTTGAACGCGACCCCTACGAAAATGCCTAACCATCGTCGACGAAAATCCGATGCAGCTGCTTATGGATTCCTGGCCTTCGCCCTCATGTTTCTATGGCCAATCCCCTTCTTCGTTGCAGCCGTCATTGTGGCTCCCTTCATCTGGTGTTTCGGCATAGAGCCTCAGTCCTCGCTGCACTGGTGGTCGGTAGGAATCCTCGGCGTAGCCCTGATTGCGGGATTCTTCTGGATGTTTGCCGAATAGGACTGCAGTGGGTGGGCTCGAAAAAAACGTCATCCAGATCGGCTCACCACTGACCCAGCTGTGTCGGAGTGAGTCAGTAATTTAGAGCACGACTCCCGGAGACAGACTGTCCCGTTTAGGGAAGCTTGTTGGTGCAATCCCGCCAGCTACCAGACGCAGTTGCCGACTTAAACGTCTTCGACTGCCAAACTGTCCAGACTGGCAATCCAAGGGGTGACGGCCAACGTCAAGCGAGAAGCAGGCAATGGTTCTCCGGGAGTCTTCTTAAAACTAATTTCATTTTCAATCCGGCCTTCGATGAAACTGACGATATTCCGCGGGAGCAATGAGGTCGGTGGAAACTGCGTTGAGATCGAAGCCGGGAAAACAAGAATCATACTAGATGTCGGGATGCCGCTCTTTGATAATGCTCGACGGCCACACGATGGCTTTTCTTTGGGTCGCATGACGACCAACGAGCTCCATGCAAAAGGCATCCTTCCCAAGGTTCAGGGACTGTTTTCAGGCTGCGAAACGCCGGATGCGATCCTCCTGTCTCACGCACACCTAGATCATGTGGGGCTTCTGAAGCACACGCAGCCATCGATACCGGTATACGCTAGCAGAGGCACAAGCAAGATGATGCTGGCGGGAGGTGTTTACGCGAACCAACAGGAACTCCCGAGGGACAGGTTCCGAGAAATCAAAGCTCGAGAGCCCATCGGCATCGGAGAACTGACCGTAACGGGGCTCCCAGTCGATCACTCTATCCATGGTTGCTTGGCGTTCTTAATCGAATCCGACGACAAACGCATCCTCTATACGGGAGACCTGCGGCTTCACGGTCGGCGACAGGAAGAGCATCGCAGAATCATTGCGGAACTGGGGGATACAGGCTTGGACGCCCTGATCGTCGAGGGAACCCACTTCGGATTTGACAATGGTAACGAAGTCTCGGAGGGCGGCTTGGCGGAAGAGATCGCAGACCACGTTGCCGCCGCACAAGGTCTGGTGTTAGCCTCTTTTTCGCCTCAGAACGTCGACCGATTGAATTCGTTCATCCGTGCCGCCAACCGGTCCGGGCGGACGTTTGTTGTTGACGCCTACACCGCGTTCGTTCTTCATCTTGTGAGTGCGGAGGCGGAACTCGAAAACCCGCTCAGATCCGGAAACGGAAGACTGTACTTGCCGGACTCCCTCAAACAGAAGATCGAACGAAAAGGAACGAATCGAGCGAACGAACTATTTCGCGATGCCGAAATCAGTCTGTCGGAAATACTTGACTCTCCCGGTGATTTCATGATGGTCTTTCGGCCGAGCATGCTGGCGGACTTCGCTGGCAAACTTCCACCGAACACTCTCTGCCTCTACTCGACTTGGCATGGCTACAGCGAGGGCACCGACTGGCAGGACGTCTTGAAATCACTCGACGCTGCCGGCGGAGAACTGGTTCACGTTCATACCAGCGGGCACGCCTTGTCGACCGACATTGTGGAGTTTACGCGATCCATAAACGCAGAACGAATCATTCCGATCCATAGCTTCGAGCCCGAACAGTTCAACTCGCACTTCGACAATGTCACGCTGTCCGAAGATGGCGTTCCGATCGAATTGTAAGGACGAGGCAGAGCGACCCAGATGACGAAGAACGGCTTTCGAGCAGACGAACAATCGAGGAGTGAAGTGGTCGGCAGGACCATCGCGATAGGCGATATTCACGGACATTCTAGTGCGTTGCGTCGGCTTCTTGATCAGATCGGTCCTACGAGCAACGACGTCCTCGTACCACTCGGCGACTACGTCAATCGTGGACCAGATTCCCGTGGTGTCATCGAAACGTTGATCGAAACCAGCCAAAACTGTCGGCTGGTGCCCGTGCTTGGCAACCACGATGAGATGATGCTGGAGGCGAGAAAGGACCGGTATGCTTTAGATCGGTTTCGACATGATGGCGGCGAAGAAACGCTCCAGTCCTACTCTGCCGATGCATGGTTCCGGGGAAGCGATCTTTCCTATATTCCTGACGAGCACTGGGCATTTCTCGAGGGGTGCGTCCCCTATTTCGAAACCGACAGCTCCATCTTTACCCATGCGTGCTACGACCCATCCATTGAGATGGCAAGTCAGCCGGCTCGGCTGCTGCGTTGGACTGGCATCTCCGACTGTCCTCCGAAACCGCATTGTTCCGGAAAACTTGTTGTTGTCGGACATGCTGCTGCACAATGCGTTCGAAAGTGGAATCACGTCGTATGCATCGACACCGCTTGTGGATTCGGAGGCAGGCTAACGGCGTATGAACCGGCGAGCGGCAAGACATGGTGGGTAGAGGAATCTGAGCTTACTTGAAGTAGCACGACCTATTTTCGAACGCTTGCTTCACAGTTTCCCGGTAGCTCTCGTCGGCATGTCGGCTTTCGTCCCACCGGAAATCGCCTGGGAATGCCTGGAAGCAGAATCCCTCAAACCGAGGATATTCGGGATTCAGAAACTGGTCAGAGAATCCAGTTAAGCCTTGACTTAAACACCCTTCGAAGTCGGATAGCCAGTCTATAGTCTCAGGTTCACGTTCGTAATACTCCACCAGTGCAAGTACACGAAGACGCAGCAGCTTGGCACTAAGCAACAGGTTGTCCGATCCTGATGGCAGCACTCTGTGTTGATTGAGCTGGAAGAATAGGTTGGCTAGCCCATAGTTCAAAACTTGAATCGCAGCCGAGAGTGGAGTGTCCGAATTGACTTTATCGACTTTAAGTTCGATCAGCTCGAAAGCCTCACCTTTTTGAGTCGCGAGATCAAGAGTTCTGCTGCTCCTTCCCAGCAGGCCTGAATCGACTGGAATTTGGTTTGCGAGTTCATCGCCGGCCATCCAGGCAATGGTCCGTTCAAGAAGTACTTCCGCGGATCGATTGTCGTCATCGAACTTAAGGTGCTGTTTGAATCGCCAGTTCTCGGGCGAGTTCGTCGACGGGCACCCGGCGGCCCCCCAGTTCCGCATCATCTGCCCGAACAGATCCGAGACCAGCTGCATGCCATCGGGCAAGTTTTCCTTCTTCATCCTACGTAGGGATGTAACAGACTTATATCGTGGTTTGGAGCCCGCCCATTCGTCGGTGATTCCTAGGTGCCGGTCGACGATTTCAGAACAACGATCAAATAGCGACACAAAAGACTCCTGGATCCGACGGTGCAATGGTAACGCTCCCGACCACCAGATTGCGGATGGGAGCAGACGAAGAGCGGATTCTTTCACCTAGGGCTGCCAGCGGTAGGTCACAGCAGTCGTCATGCCTCCTTCGATTCCCCTGCCAATGACCTGCAGCAGGCAGTATGATCCTAGTCTTGCTGCGATCTTGCTAGCCGCTGCCCCACAGTCGGCGTTGTCGTCTAGGATTATCACCGCTTTAGAAGATCCACGATTGATAGACAGCGCTGGCATGGCGAACGAACACGACCGAAGCGACAAACCGAGAGAGAGGACCGACGCCGAAAGACGGGCTCGCCAGTGTGCCAGGCTGGCAAACCTCATGCGAGTTCTTCACTTGATCTCCGGACGCGGGAGATGGGATGCCAAGGGGCTGGCCGAAGAGCTCGAGTGCTCTCAGCGAACCGTTCACCGGATGCTGCAGACGTTGAGCATGGCGGGGGTTCCGTGGTATTTCGATGAACGACTCAGAGCTTACCGAATCCGCGAAGGCTTCAAATTTTCCCTGGCAGAGAATGCGATTTTGGGTACGAAGAAGCAGCAGAAGCCAAAGGACCATGCTCTGCATATTCGAGAAGCAGCGAAGCAGCTGCTTGAAGATGGAGAGGCGTTCGCTGAAACACTCCAAGCGTTCCTCAGCGAGCTTAGAACGGCTCTCGCCGACGAGGACTTCTGAGGCACCTCCAGGGGGGTAAGTGTCCATTTAGTCGCTTCCCCTGCTCCAACGGCAAAATTCCGCTCAAATGGCGAGGAGTCCACTGAGTCAGTCTTACTTTGAGACGGCACCCTAAGCGGATTAATGTATCTACCAAGTTCCGAACGATGCCAGCGGCACGTCGCCAAAAAG
>NZ_WIAD01000093.1 GCF_009618275.1 Roseimaritima sediminicola | reverse complement strand
GCATCGAAGAAGCCGAATTCGGCCACCGAATCCGCTGTGCGGAAACGGAGCTTCACGCCCCGGTGCGGTGTTTAGAACGAATCGCCGCTGAGCTAGACATCACCGTCTGCCCGGACCGTCTCGCCGCGGCCAGCGAGCTGCTTCATAGGACGGTTCGGAAGTGAGCAAGGGTGGCGAATCGCGTCAGACTTTCAGGGTTTTTCAGATGTAGCGCGACGGAGTTTGGGTGGCTCAGTCCTCCAGCACCGGGCGGCGGTAGCCGGGGAGGCGCTCGGGGAGGTTCTCTCTCAGATGCTGCCGGCAGGCTTCGACGAATTCGATCGCCGCGTCGGTGCGGTAGTCGGGGTAGGTCCAGCGATGAGCGTGCCAGCGGCGGCCGGTGTAGCTGAGCGTGACTTCGGCGTAGATGCCGCGGCTGAGGTAGATGCGGTGGTCGCGGTCCTTGGTCGTGGCCAGCACCAATTTGGCTTCGGTCACGTAGCCGGGATCCAGGTTCAGCGGCCGCTCGGGCAGCGGTTCGCCGGCCGGGAGCAGGTCGCGGGCGGGGCCGGCGGCGAATTCGTCTTCCAGAGCGTTGGTCCAAATCTTCCACTCGGCCAGCTCGACCGGGTCGGCCAGCGGCTGAAACCGCACGAATTGTTTTTCCAGAGCTTCGCCCATCTGCCGGTCATAGTACCCGCTGGCTTCGAACGGCTGGACGGTGCTGCAGTCTGCCAGCGGCCCCAGCCGCTGCGACAGACGTTCGAGAGCCCACTGCCGGGCGGCACGGTAACGGCTGATCATCGCGACCATGGGGACGACCGGAACCGGATGACGACGCTGTGCCATTAAATCGCTCGAGAGGTTAGAATCGGGGCCTTTTCGGGCAAACTTGCCAAGCCAGCTCGGCTGGCTTGTCCGTCCTTCCATTCCGTTGATAGAAAAGCCCACCCGATGCATCCGTGGATTGCCAAACGCACCGAATCGTTCGACAGCAGCGGCATTCGCCGCGTCTTTGACCTGGCTGCCAAATTAGACGATCCGATTAATCTTTCAATCGGCCAACCGGACTTTGACGTTCCGGAGTCGGTGCGGAAGGTCTGTATCGATGCCATCGAAACCGGCAAGAACGCCTACTCCCAAACGCAGGGCATCGCTCCGCTGCGAGAGCGGCTTGCCCAAGAGATCCAACAGGCCTACGGGCACGACGACCGCGAGGTGTTCGTGTGCAGCGGGACCAGCGGCGGATTGGTGCTGACGATGTTGGCGTTGGTCGATCCCGGCGACGAGGTCCTGTTCTTCGATCCGTTTTTTGTCATGTACCCTGCCCTGATCCGAATGGTGGGCGGCGTCCCGGTGGCGATCGATTCGTATCCTGATTTCCGCATCGATTGCCAACAGATCGCCGACAAGATCACCGACCGCACCAAAGCCATCATCGTCAACAGTCCGGCCAATCCCACCGGCGTGACCGCTTCGCAGGAGGAGCTCAAGGCGCTGGCGGAGCTGGCCGCCGAGCGGAACATCGCCTTGATCAGCGACGAGATCTACAGCTCGTTCATGTACGACGAACCGTTCACTTCGCCGGCGGCGTTCAATCCGCAAACGATCGTGATCGACGGCTTCAGCAAGAGCCACGCGATGACCGGTTGGCGGGTCGGATACGTGCACGGGCCGCGGGAGGTGATCGAGACGATGATCAAGATCCAGCAGTACACCTTCGTCTGCGCCCCCCAGCCCGCGCAGTGGGCCGGTCTGGAAGCCCTGGATGTCGACCTGTCGCCGCACATCGACGACTACCGTCGCAAACGCGATATCGTGGTCGAGGGATTGAAGGATCGCTTCGAGTTGGTCGTGCCCGGCGGCGCTTTCTACGCCTTTCCCAAGGCCCCGGGCGGAAGCGGAGCGAAGTTGGTCGAGCGGGCAATCGAACGCGGGTTGTTGATCATTCCCGGCAATATCTTCAGCGCTCGCGATTCGCATTTCCGGATCAGCTTTGCCGCTTCGGACGAAACGCTCGAGCGCGGGATCGAAGTGCTGCGCACGCTGGGCTGAGCGGCGGACAAGGATGAGCCGTTTGGGCGATAGCCCCGGTTTTGTAAACCTTGCGTGCAGGAACCGGGGCTATCGCCCAAACGGTTCACAGGCTGGAAGCCTATGCCACTGGCGCTTCAGGTCAAGTATTCGAGCCAGGCGACGGCGATGGCGAGCGTGGCCAGGGCGGTTGCGGCGTAGCTCTGCCGCAGTCTGTCGCTAGCGTCCAGCCATTGGCACACCGTGACGACGATGGCCAAGCCGATCGCGCCCAGGACGGCGGAGACGATGTTGGGAATGGCCAAGGAAAACGGCCGAGCCACGATGGCCGCGTAGGTCGTTATGGGCACGCCCACGGCCCAGACGGCTTGCACCACGCGCGGCGTCAATGCCGGGCGGTGGAGCTGCCAGCGCGGATCGCTGGCCACCAACGCTGCGGCCAACCCAGCTGCGACCGGCCACACGACCACTCCGGCCGGATGCAGCAGGATCACCTCGCTGACCATCACCTGGACCATCGCCGTCAGCAGGACGCCCCAGAACAGAGCGGCCAGCCACTGGCCGCGCCAAGCGCCCACGACACTGGCCAAAAACACCGTCAGCAACAGGCTGAGCGGCGACCATGCGTAAGGCTGCCAGGCGTGGCCGCGGAGGTAGGTTGCCGCCAACGCCATGACGAACGTCAAGCACAGTAGATCGGCGATCCCGAACTGCCACAGCGGTCCGGCTGGACCTCGCTGGTTGATCGGCTGGGAAGGCTCGTCCCTCATTACGGTTGCTCGAAACGCAGCGGCTCTAGCAGCGGTTGTTCGGTCGCCAGCTCCTGCCACGCCGGCCGGGTCTCGCCACCGATGCGAACCTCGGGAACTTCGCGGGCGGCCATCGCGACCACGGCGGGTAGTTCCACGATGCGGCTGACGTTCAGTAAGTCCGGTGCTTGGCGATTACGCACGGGCAAGGCCTCCAGCTGCAGCGAGGCGGTTCTCTGCTGGACCGCCTCCGGGGCGAACAGGGTCGCGTACAGTGCCCATGCGGCCGCCGGACCGCTGGCGTCGATGTGCAGCGGGCGGCTGGTCACGGGCGAATCGGGAATCTCCGCGATCGCTTGCAGACCACGCAGAACATCGAACACTTGCATTCCCGCAACGGTTTGCCCCAACAACATAAACCGCCGGCGCACGTGCGTTCGGTCCCGTTCGTCTTGCGTCCAGCCGGTGGGGCCGACGCCGCGCGGTGCCAACAGGACGGTCGGTCCATCGGCGGTGGCGAGCGTGGCCCAAGCCGCCGTGTCGGCGGTGGCGTTCGGGTAACGCTGGGGCGCGGCCGCGGCCAACGCGGCCGCCGACGCCTGCCAGTCCGCTTCGTTCAAAACCCGGACCGTGACCTCGCCCGCAGACGCTTCGGACCCAGCGTCGGTTTTGGGAACCACCACGACCAGCGGCAACCGGAACGGGTCCTGGCTGAGGTACGTGGCAAACAGGACCGTCGCATCGTCGCGGTCGACGCGGGCTTCGATCGTGACTTTGGGCGGTGCATCGAGCGACTGCGGCCAACCGCCAAAGGTATGGGAACGCAGTTGTTGTTTCCAGCGCGCGAAGGCGGCTTTCGGATCGGCCGCGGCGGCTTTCAGGTCCTCGACCGAGGCGGCGGGCACAAACGATTCATGAATCGTGCTGGTCCGCTCGTCCGCCGGCACGCTGTCACCTTCGAACACCTTCAGCTGCGAGGGTTCGAACAGTTTGGTGGCCACCGTATCGATCAGGGAGTCGTCATCGCGCAGATGATGGTTCAACCAGCGGAACGCATGGATGCGCAGTTCCTGGGTGTCGCTGTGACCGCCGGAGGTGATGTGCAGTCCGAGATTTTCTTCGGCGTCGTACAACTGGTAGATCTGTCGCACTTTGGCGTGGACATCGACGACGCCGTCGAGCGGAAAGATGCGGTCGCGATCGGTGTTGGAGATCAGCAACGGACGCGGTGCGATCAGGGCGGCCAGCATGGGAAAGTCCCAGCGGTAGGTGTTGACCATGTACATGCAGTCGCAGTGTCCGCTGACGCAGCCATCGACGACGTGGTTGTGCATGTTGGTGATCCCGGCCACCGGAACGGCGGCCCCGACTCGGGAATCGATCGCGGCCAGGTACCAGGAATAGGCTCCGCCGCCGCTGCGTCCGGTCACACCGATCCGCTCGGGGTCGACGTCGTCGCGAGCCTGCAGCAGATCGAGGGCTCGCACACCGTTCCAGGCTTCGACGCCGACGGGCGTGTAGCCGCGGTTGTTCCACCACCACATTTTCTCGCGGTAGGTGCCGTGATGGATGCCTTCGATCTCGCCCAACTGGATCGTGTCGATCGTCAGGCAGACGTATCCGTTGCGGGCGAACCAACCGCCGTGGTGTTGGTAGTGCACTTTGTTGCCGTAGCTGATGCCGTCCTTGACGACGCGTCCGTGACCGCACACGTACAGCACTGCCGGCAGCGGCTCGGTGACCTCGGCCGGACGGTACAGGTTACCGGTCACGTACAGGCCCGGCATCGACTGGAAGTGCAGCCGTTCGACCACCACGCCGTCCTGTTGGTCCTGGCCGGTGACGGTCACCTGCAGGTCGCTGCGGGCGGGCATCGGGTTAAGGCCCAGCATGTCCAGCAGTTGCTCGCGGTACTGCTCGCGGCGGTCGGTCCAGTCCTCGAGCGTTTCGATTTCCGCAAAACAAGCGTCGGCAATTCGGCGGGTCTGCTCCGCAAAGTACTCCGCCAACAGCGCGTCGCCGTCGGCGGTTTGGGAAGCCGCACGGGAGCGCGAAGCGTCATCGGCGTGACAGGACGCCGGCGGTGTGAGCAGCATCGCGGCGATGACAAACGGAAAACTCAGGCAGGTGGGACGCAGCAGCAAACGGTGAAAACGTTGACGCATGGTGGTCGACTCGCGAGAAGGGGGCGCGTGGAGGCAGGCTGGTCAGCCCGGTAGGACGACGCCCATTGTAACCCAGCCTCAGGCGGTGTCGGCAAGTCGCGCGGACTGTGACTCGGGAACCTCGCGAAGGGGCGCCCAGCAGACGCGATCGCGTCCGCTCTCTTTGGCTCGCAGCGTTTGTTTGCTGACCCGTTCGATGACGGCGTTCAGATCCTGGTCGGCTCCATCGCACTGGAGCAAGCCGATACTGACGGTCAACTGCAGCGGTTCGCCGGTCGTGGAAGTCGCGGGGGTTTCCGCAACCGCCGCACGCAGTCGCTGGCAGATACCGATCGCGTCATCGAGGACCACGCCGGGAAGGACGACGAACAGTTCTTCGCCGCCGTAGCGACCGACCCAGTCGTTGCCCGCCCGGATGCAGCGGCGGATCACATCGCAAACCGTCTGCAGGGCCTTGTCGCCGGTGGGCCAGCCATGGCGTTTGTTGACCGCGCCGAAGTGGTCCAGATCGATCAGGGCCAGCGACAGCGGTTGGCCGGATTGCTGGTGGTGTTGGAATTGCAGCTTCAATCGCCGGTCCAGGTAGCGGCGGTTGTAGAAGCTGGTCAGGCCGTCGGTTTCGGCTTCGCTGCGGAGGTTTTGCAGGATCCGCCGGCTGCGCTGGGCGATGTAGTCGGTGACGCGTTCGCCCATCACCCGGGATTTATTCTCCAGCGTGATCAGGTCCAGGTCTTCGCCCTGCAGCAGTGAGCGATCGGTCAGTTCGCGGTAGACGCACACGCGGTTGCGTCCGGCGGCTTTGGCCGCATACACCGCTTCGTCACCCACGCGGTGCAGTTGGTCGATGTGTTGGACATCGGCGCGACTGGCTACGCCGATGCTGGCCGTGGTCGAAGCCACCGAGTGCAGCCCCGGCATCGAGAGCTGTTGGCGAATCGATTCGGCGTGGCGGGCGGCTTCTTGATCGCTGGTCGGCATCAGGATCGCGAACTCCTGGCCACCCAAGCGAGCGATCAAGGGACTGTCGGGGCACTGCTCTCGCAGCAGTCCGCCCAGTCGCTGGAGGCAATCGTCGCCGACGTCTTGGCCGAATTGATCGTTCAACGCTTTGAAATGATCTAGGTCCAGCATCAGCAAGGAAAGCGGGTCGTCGTGGCGAGCGTTCATCGCCCAGTGACGCAGGTAACTGAAGAACGCTTCGCGGCGCTGCGTGCCAGTGAGCGGATCGATCAACGCCCGCTGGGACTGGTGCAGTTTGCTGAGCCGCGCGGCCAACAGCGACGGCGGGGCGTCGTCCAAGCAGATGTCGTCCTTGGCCTGCAGCTGATGGACAAGCCGCGGGAGGTGCTCGCGCGAGCTGACGAACAGCACCGGACAGGCCACCGACATGGCCAACCGTTCGCAGTCGCGGACGCTGGCAAACGCCGCGGTTTCCAGGACCAGCAGGTCGGCCTCAGGCAGTGGTGGTGAGGCGCCCCGCTGGGTGGGGTCCGGTTGTGGGGGAGCCAGCGGCAACAGGTTCCAGCCGGCAAGTTCTGGCGGTAGGGAGGCGGCCGACGCGGCGCCCACCCAGCCCACGGTGGTATCGATCGAGATGCAATGCACGGGATGCCCTTCCGAACAGGTTCGCCAATAGAGATGAGGTGGCTATCGGAACCCTAGGTCACGAAACGGGCCGGGGCAAATTGATTCTGTTGAGCCGGTTTGGGTTTGTGGTCCCTTGTGGTCGCAATCAGGCGGTAGGGTCGTTTCGGTGATAGGAACCGTGGGCTGGCGCCCAATGCCATCTACTTTCACCATCGCTTGCGATTGAAGCGTTAGCGGAGCGGCGCAAGCCGC
>NZ_WIAD01000092.1 GCF_009618275.1 Roseimaritima sediminicola | reverse complement strand
AGGTTGCTGATTCAGTGAGCGGCAGCGTGTTGTCGCGTATGGTTTCGCCAAAACACTTACGCCGACGTGCTTAGGCTTGGCATCACAGGCTATCGACGGTCGTTGCTTCGCAACTAGCGATCGTCCAACGCTTGCTCGGCTGCCTGCAGCAATCCCTTCGACGACGAGGAGGAAGTGTATTGAAAGAGAGTCGTAAAATCAGTCCTGCTCGGCCTCGCCCCATATCCGCACGTCGCCGTCTTCGTCAATCTCGACGCGGAGCACGTTCGGATGGCAACACACCGGGCAGTCCTCGACATACTCCTGGCTCGAGCCCGCCGAGGGATCGATCGGCACGATGATCTCTTCACCGCAGTTGTCGCACACGTAACTGCCTTCTGTATCCATGATCCGTCGGTCGTTGAAATTCTGGTTCAGTAGCGTTCCGCAAGCCGTCATTCTCAGGTCCCGCGAAGCCGCGGCACCCACCGGCACGAGGCATCAAAGCCGGCTACTTCCGATGGGGAATTTTACGCTGCTGGGGACGCTTGGCGGTCTTGCTTTGGGGCGGGCGTTTGGCACGTTCGCGAGCGGCTTTGGCGGCGTCGCGATGCAGCTGGGAACGGACCCTCGCGACGAATTCTTCGCTGACCTCGATGCCGAGTCGTTCCAGAGCCTCGACCACTTCCGCCGGCCGGGCCTGCAGCCCGAGCTGAGCCCACATGCTGCGGATGGTGCTGCGCGTGTCGGTCATCACTCCAGCTCGCTCGCGTTCGGGAAATGGGAAACGGGAAACGGGAAACGGCAAAACGTTCGAGCCGCAGAAAAATCGGTTCAGCCGGGGCCACCTTCGCAGCAGGTTTCGCAGATCCGGTGACAACGAGCGCACTGCAGTTTGGCGCGGATCTCGATCAGCGGTCCGCCACAGACCGGACACGCCGGTCGCGGAGTTTGCGGAGTTCGCGGTTCTTGTTGGCTGTCACGATTCTCCATCGGGCACGTCCCTCACTTGCGGATTGACTCAGGGGAGTCCTAACAGTCTAACCGCACTATCGGTGCAAAGGTTTCGCGGCCGCTCGTCACCCATCCATTCCGCCCTGCGAGGCTTGTAGACAGAGCCTATGAGCATCGAGTGATGTTGGAGCTGGGCCGGATCGAGGTTCCGGTGGTTCAGCCAGGGACGCAAGCGAACGCAGGGACGCAAGCGAACGCAGCGCGGCACCCGGCAACTGCAGCTATGAAAAAAGCCATAAACCGAGACCGGCTTATGGCTTTGCGTGCTTCGAAGTACACCCCACAGGATTCGAACCTGTAACCTTCGGTTCCGTAGTCCGCAGACCGATCAACGCAACCAGTTAGCTGAAGCGGACTTACGAGACAGCGAAAATGCCCTGGTAGCGCATTGGCAGCGCGCCGGCGGCGAAGATGGTCACCAGTCGGCACCGACTGACAGCGACGAGGCGCTGCGCTACGTCAACGACTGCTGGCCGAACCTGCCACAAAACATTCGCGACACCATCATCATGCTGATCGACGCCGCCCCCAAAAACGGGGAAGCGAAAGGGGCGAGCATGCAAAGTGATTGTCCTCAACCGTCCGGTCCGCAAGGCGATGCTAAGGACGCGGACGATGAGCCACGTGGCACCTAGTACTACGCTGCCTGCGACCGCTGCACCGCAAAATGGTTCGCGCCGTTCAAGACGCTTCGATGTCCCCATAGTGGAACGCTCTCTCCTCACGCTGTCCGTCAGAGGCCGCCCTGGCTGATGACTCCTCGGCAATCGAGATAGTCCGATTCAGCGATGCCGGCCCGCCCGACGCTCTAAATGAGACCGAGCGTTTATTCCACCAACAGTTCGTTTATGGAAGTCACTGCAATCAAACGGTTTGCAGTGTCTCGGGCGGATCGCAGGACGGTCTTTCCGTTTACACCGAGCGTTTTTTGCCGCTCTTCCTCGGTTAGGAACGGCTCACAAGAGCTGCTTCCGAGTCGGGCATGATTCTCGCCGCACCATAGCTGAGCGAATTGTCCAGCATGTCGCTCGTCCCTCCGGCGTGATTGCGTCATTGCACCGACTTAGGTTATCCAGAGATGCCGAGAAGCAGAGAAAGCTCGCTCCCGAACCGGTCCAGCTCCATCGACTCCTTGTAGAGCGGATGCTCCCGGATTCGCAAACGCCCCAGTCCGTCCGGGGAGATGAAGTGTTTTGCGGCGATCGCGCGAGCCTCCGTGACGGTCGGGTGCTCCGCATACTCGGCGCTTAAGCTACGAACATGAGTATCTTCCTCTCGCGTAAGCATTCCCACGATGCGGTAGATGTCCAATGCGTGGTGCTGTCCCAGGCTGCGGTTCACATCGTTCATCCGATCACGAAAAGCGCAAAGCTTCATCAGCAGGTAGGAGAACGCTTGCGGAACCAGTACCTCGGCACGGTGTTCTTCTCCCGCTGACAACTTCCCCTCTACCGGGATAGATAGCGCGTGGCGGTCCACCGCGAGGGCCTCTTCAAGTTTGCTCGCGTGCAGCTTCACGCTTGGACGCGGCTTGACCCGGCGAGGATCCTTCGGAACTCGCTCGGCGAAGTGACCAAGCGGGGCAGCCAGCAGGTCGATCTTGACCTGACCCTGTGGCATTGATCGCGAAAATTGGGTGTACTTCGCCGTCTCGACGACGCGACAGTCCAGCTCGTCCAGTGCCATGCGAATCGACTTCATGGACTCAGAGTCGGTGACGATCTCGGCTCGAAGGATCAGATCGATGTCATTCGTTGTCCGAGCGTCAGGCAAATCGTCGGGGGTGAGCAACGTGCGTACGCCGGGATGGTCCGCAAGATAAAGCTGCTTGAGAAAAAGTCCGTAGCCGCCGCCAATGAGGAGCGTCGTCTCCGAGCCGAGCGCCGCGTCGAGGTCCAGCAAAGTCGTCAGTAGCGGGTCGCCTGGCAGCCGAACCCCCGATCCATCATCCATTGAGTTCCCCAAGAATCCGATCCATCACCTGCTCCGCGGTTTCCTGCTCACGCTTGTCACCAGCGGCGCACTCCAAGAAGACCTGGACTGGCGAAGCATAGGGCAAGCCGTCCCTGGGCCGAGCATCGAAAAACACCGTCGGATCAGCCGTCTGCAGCAGCTCAAGATCAACGAATCGGCTTGTCTCTTCGACTTTCTTCCCCCATTTGCGTAGCACCGGCGCAATATTCGGCGTGAACAACACAGGTCCGTCCCTCCGGCCCATCACGGCATACGCGTCCACCGACGAGCGCCCGCTAAGAACCAGAGGCGTCTTGCGAGGTCTGCTCTCGACGAGTTCCTCAAGCGGCATTTTCATCGAAAGTGTGACCGCCTTTGTGACCTTGGGCGGAGTGTAGCTCTCGGCGAGTTTCTCCAGCAGCTTGTCCGGTTGTCGTAAGGCAATTCGATCCGCCGCACGTTCCACAATCAGATCCGACTCCAGACGCTTCAGCGCTTTGGACACCGTCGACAGGGCCACGCTGCCACCGCGCGCCTCGATCTCCTCCGCGATCTCGGCGAGTGACTGAAACTTCGGACGGCATAGAAAAACTCGCCCGACCAGGGAAGTCGCTCCCCGGTAGGCATATTTGGTCGGAGCCGAACTCGGGAACTTGTTCGGCCTGCCCGTGCGATAGACGAGCAGCTTTCCGGGGACCGTCACGACACCGTTGCCGGACAAGTCGAGTCCGCTCAGCTGCCGCTCCTGAAGCTCGTTGAGTTGCTCTTCTCGCAAATAGGGAACGACCAGCATCGGCAGGCGGCCCTGCTGACGGGCCCATTGCTCGATCTGGTGCAATGCCTCTTTGAATACCTTCGGCGAACTTCGCGACTTCAGTTCGGCGGTAAACTCATACTTCTGACCAGCGGAGATCACCTCGAGCAATGCGTCGGCTCCAATCTCGTGCGCCCACGCCGACTGCTTGGCCAGGCGGACACGGAGCGGCGGAAAATCGTACCCGCCCTGAAATTCTTGGAGCATTTCCGCTTCGCTGACCATTTTTCCCTCTGTAGCCTTTTAGGCTCGTGCTTGCTCTTCCGGCAAAGGAATGGAGCTGACAAGATATTTTCCAATTGTGGCACATTTTCTGCTTCAGGAAAATGCGAGAAAACTGGAAAATGGTGAATAGCGGCTCGAGCCGACGAGACCGGGCCTTCGAAGTCCGCCGACCGATCAGCGCAGCTCGTTACCCGACAGCAACTTACGAAACGGCGAAAATACCCGTGTAGCGCATTGGCAGCGCTCCCGCGGCGAACATTGTCCCCAATCGGCATCTGCTGATCGCAGCGAAGCGCTGCGCTACGCCAGCGACTGCTGGCCCGATCCGCCTGAGCACATCCGCCAAACCATCCTCACCCTGATCGACGCCGCCCCAAAGAACGGCTCAGCGGAAGGAGGCCATCGTGGAGAGTGATTGCCCTCGACCATCTGGTCCGCAAGACGATGCTTCTGGCACGCAAGAGGAAATGCGGGGCACTTGGTACTACCCCGCTTGCGGCCGTTGCACCGCAAACTGGTTCGCCCCGTTCCAAGAAGACTTCGCCAGAAGAAGACTTCGCCAGGGTCAGGCCTTGTGTTCGGTGTCCAGGTGGAGTTGGAAGACTTCGCCAGGGTCAGGCCTTGTGTTCGGTGTCCAGGTGGAGTTGCTATGCAATGTCTGCAACGGTTTAAAGCCCCTGTGGGAACGGACCCTCGCGACGAATTCCTCGCTGACCTCGATGCCGAGTCGTTCCAGAGCCTCGACCACTTCCGCCGGCCGGGTCTGCAGCCCGAGCTGAGCCCACATGCTGCGGATGGTGCTGCGCGTGTCGGTCATCACTCCAGCTCGCTCGCGTTCGGGAAATGGGAAACGGGAAACGGCAAAACGTTCGGGCCGCAGAAAAATCGGTTCAGCCGGGGCCACCTTCGCAGCAGGTTTCGCAGATCCGGTGACAACGAGCGCACTGCAGTTTGGCGCGGATCTCGATCAGCGGTCCGCCACAGACCGGACACGCCGGACGCGAAGTTTGCGGAGTTTGCGGAGTTCGCGGTTCTTGTTGGCTGTCACGATTCTCCATCGGGCACGTCCCTCACTTGCGGATTGACTCAGGGGAGTCCTAACAGTCTAACCGCACTATCGGTGCAAAGGTTTCGCGGCCGCTCATCCCCCATCCATGCCGCCCTGCGAGGCTTGCAGGCAGAGCCTATGAGCATCGAGTGATGTTGGAGCTGGGCCGGATCGAGGTTCCGGTGGTACCGCCAGGGACGCAGGCGAACGCAGGGACGCAAGCGAACGCAGGGCGGCACCCGGTAACTGCAGGCATGAAAAAAGCCATAAACCGAGACCGGCTTATGGCTTTGCGTGCTTCGAAGTACACCCCACAGGATTCGAACCTGTAACCGTCAATTCCGTAGTCCGCAGACCGATCAACGCAACCAGTTAGCTGAAGCGGACTTACGAGACAGCGAAAATGCCCTGGTAGCGCATTGGCAGCGCGTCCGCGGCGAAGATTGTCACCAGTCGGCACCGACTGACAGCGACGAGGCGCTGCGCTACGTCAACGACTGCTGGCCGTACTTCGCCGTCTCGACGACGCGGCAGTCCAGTTCGTCGAGTGTTATGCGAATCGACTTCATGGACTGAGAGTCGGTGACGATCTCGGCTCGAAGGATCAGATCGATGTCATTCGTTGTCCGAGCGTCAGGCAAATCGTCGGGGGTGAGCAAAGTGCGTACGCCGGGATGGTCCGCAAGATAAAGCTGCTTGAGAAAAAGTCCGTAGCCGCCGCCAATGAGGAGCGTCGTCTTCGAGCCGAGCGCCGCGTCGAGGTCCAGCAAAGTCGTCAGTAGCGGGTCGCCTGGCAGCCGAACCCCCGATCCATCATCCATTGAGTTCCCCAAGAATCCGATCCATCACCTGCTGCGCGGTTTCCTGTTCACGCTTGTCACCAGCGGAGCACTCCAAGAAGACCTGGACTGGCGAAGCATAGGGCAAGCCGTCCCTGGGCCGAGCATCGAAAAACACCGTCGGATCATCCTTGTAAACCGCTTCGGAATACCCCTTTCTAGATTGACTTAGGACGCACCGAAAGACATGCGTACGCCGATAGGTTCCGTCGGCGTTTCGAATCTTTGCCCCGGTGCCGAAGTCGACTTGAAGTTCTTCACCCGGTTCGACTTCCATGCGCCGGAACGGGAGTTCGTGCTGCTTCCGGAGAGACCGGACGAAGCGGTTGACCGACCAATACTTCCCCTCGAAGCCATGCTCCGCGACAAGGTCTTGATGGATGCGTTGGGACGACAAGCCGGCTTCACACTTTCAGACGATCAGTTCTCGAAACGGCTCGCATTGACTGCCACTGCTGCGCGGGGCGGTCTCCGGGGCGGCGGATGTTGCGGGCTCTTCGGACCCGGTTGGCGCCTTGGTACTGTTTGAATTTGGCGACCCGGTTGCCGCCTGGTTGTCAGACCCCGTGGACGCCTTGGTACTGTTTGGCTTGGCAGGCTGCAAATGGCGCCGGACAGCCCCGAGCGAGTCGGCGATCCGTCGCTCGGAGTAGCCTGCGGCACGTAAGTTGTTGATTGCCAATGACTTGTCCATGGTCAGTTGATTCGCCATGAGGCTCTCGATGGTCGGTTTTTAGGGATGAAAACCGACCATCAGACGCGAGCCAGAGGAGTATGATCAACTGGTACCATTTGAGACGCCAATCACTGGTACTGTTTGGGCGCCAATTGACAGCGATGCAGACCATCGAACTCACGGATGGCGGCATCCTGCTTTACGACGAGAGTTTCCTGCCCGCTGAACTGTCGGATCGATACTTTGTCACGATCAGGGATGAATGTGTCTGGGAACAGAAGCCCGGCATCTTCGGTCACATGCAGCCTCGCCGGACAGCCTCCTATGGGGACGAGGGTGTGACCTATAAGTATTCAGGCACGGTCAATGTGGCCCTGCCGTGGACACCGACGCTGCTTGAGATCAAAGAGAGGATTGAAGCCGTGCAGGGCAAGTACAACTACTGCCTGCTGAACCGCTACCGATCCGGTCAAGACAGCATGGGGACTCTCGCCGACAAAGAGCCTGAAATGGGCAATGTGATTGGCTCTCTGTCGTTGGGAGCGACCCGGACGTTCCGCACCAAGCACAACAAGACGAAAGAAACGATGAGCTTTCCGGCTGGCAACGGCACGCTCATCATCATGGCTGGGACGATGCAGCAGTTCTGGATGCACGAGATTCCCAAGACCAAGCAAGCAGTTGGCGAGAGGATCAACCTGACGTACCGCAAGATTTTGGAGCCAGCATGAATCTAGCTGGCCCGCAAATCGTCGTCGCAGAGCATTATCTCATTGATGCAGATTTTTGCGTGACAATGAGAATGCCCTTCGACCTGTTGGCCAAAGAGCTTGTTTCGAAGATTGTTCGACATCGGTGTAACTACTCTTTGCTTAGCAGTGCGGAATCCACCTTCTTCCACTGAAATTCTTCACCATCCGAACATTCTAAAAATCGAATGGCCGAAATCTGTGGAGGGGAGTTTTGCAGCAGCGAACACGCAAGCTCGTTGGCGTAAGC
>NZ_WIAD01000091.1 GCF_009618275.1 Roseimaritima sediminicola | reverse complement strand
ATGCCACTTACTTGTGATCGCCCAGGGCGGCGAGGTATTCCTGGCGGCCGTCTTCGCCCATAACCGCATAGCGAACGTACAAGCGGTCTCCGAGGGCAACGGGCGTCGCAAAGATTTCGTCTCCCAGCCGGTTCTTGGCCAGCAGCACAAAGCGATCTGGAGTGGCCCGATAGACGAACACTTCACCGTCTTCGCTGGCGGCGTAGATGCGATCATCGACCAACAGCGGCGAGGCGCTGAAGCCGCCGCCCAGTCGTCGCTTCCACATCTCGGTTCCATTGTCGGCTTTCCAGCAATACGCCACGCCGGCGTCCGAGACGGCATAGACATAGCCGCGATCGGCCAGCAGCGATTGCTCGTAGCACATCACGGAGTTTTCCCAGATCAATTCTTCCGTACCGTCGGCGCGAACGGCCCACGTGCCACTGCGGGGATTGCCGCCGCTGACAAAGACCGAGCGATCATCCCAAACAACCGTCCCACAGGTCGCTTCGGTCGACGCCTCGGCACTCCAGAACCGTCTGCCCGTGACGGGATCAAACGACTGAATCGCGTCGGCGCCGGGCAACAACAGTTGGTCTTTGCCGGCCAGCATCGCCACCACGGGCGAGGAGAACGATAGATTCGCCGGCCGCGCAACCTTCCAGGCCTGCCGGCCGTTGGCTTTGTCCAGCGCGTACAGTCCGCTATCGGGACCATCGTATTCGGCGGCGATAATCACGTGATTGCGATACAGAACCGGACTGGCCCCGTACCCGAACTGAAAAGCGGCGGGCGTGAAATCGGCAACCTTGCTCTGCCAGACTTGCCGCAAATCGTTGTCAAAGGCGGTCGCTCGGATCGCCCCGTCGTTGTGAAAGACGACAAAAACCAATTCGCCATCGGTCGCGACCGTGGGACTGGCGTGCGTGTTGTGGGGATGAATGCGCTTGGGCAGACCACCCTGATGCACGACCACCGCTCTGATCAGTTCGCCGCTCTCCCGGTCGAACTGCAGCAAACGCTGCTGATCCTGATCCGGCTCGGCGGTGCTCAGATAGATCCGGTTGCCGAAAACGGTCGGCGAACTATGTCCCGCACCGGGAACCGGCGTTTTCCAGACCACGCCGTGCCCACTGGACAGGTCCCACTGCTGGGGCGGGCTGGCTCCCAGTGGCGCATGATTATCGCTCGCCGCCCCGCGCCACTGCGGCCAATCGTCGGCGCCGTTTGCGCGGCCAGCCAACAGTGTCAGCACGCCGGCCGCCAGCCAGATCACGATGGTCCAGTCGGCCGCGACCATCCGCCGGGTTCGGTCGATGGCTTGGATGGCTTGGGCTGCCACGACGACGGCGTTGCGGTTCACACTCATCCTTCGAATCCTCCCTGGAAATATTCGCTCAGCAGCTCGGCTAAGTCCATAGTAGCTCGGCTGTCCATAGTAGCTCGGCTGTCCCAGCCGAGGGTGGTTTCGCCGGCTACTTTCGGCGGAGCGAAAGGCGACACTGTCGCGGTGCTACGATGCTAACGTGCGGCGGCGACCAGAGCATCGGCGCCATCGTGCCGCAGCTTTTCGGCCACCTCGATGCCCAACTGCCGAGCGGCGGCGAGCGGTTCGCGACCTTCGTGAAACAGGCGTGTCTTTCCGTCGGTCGAGAGCACGACGGCTTGCAGATGCAGGGTTTCGTCCTCCAACCGGGCCAAGGCCGCGATGGGTGCCAGGCAGCCGCCGCTGAGGTGGCTCAGCACGATCCGTTCGGCCGTCACCGCGGCCCGCGTCGCCGCATCGTCCAGCAGGGCGGCGATCTCGCGAGTCCGCACGTCATCGGCTCGTGTTTCCACGCCCAACGCTCCCTGGCCCGGCGCCGGCAACATGCTGGCGATCGGCAACCGCTCGGTCGCCTGCTCGGCCATCTCCAGCCGCGACAGTCCGGCTTCGGCCAAAACGATGGCATCGAAGCGGCCGTCTTTCAACTGCTGCAACCGCGACTGCACGTTGCCGCGAATCGGCTCGATCGTCAGGTCGTCGCGTACGTGCAGCAGCTGTGCCGCCCGGCGACGGCTGCCGGTTCCGATCTTGGCTTGCGCGGGCAATTCGTCCAGCGTCCGCCCGCTGCGGCTGATCAAACAGTCGCCCACGGCAGCCCGCACCGGCACGGCCGCCAAATGAAACGCCGGATCGGTTTCGGTGGGCAGGTCCTTCAAACTGTGCACGGCCACATCGGCCTCGTCGTCCAACAACGCTTGTTGGATGCGTTTGGTAAACACCCCCACGCCGCGAGTGCCATCGATGGGCGACTGGTCGGCGTCGCCCCGGCTGGTCAACATCACCAGCTCGGTCTCGTAACCGTGCTCGCGCAAGCGATCGGCGACCCAATTGGCTTGCCACAAAGCCAGCGGACTGCGACGGGTGGCCAAACGAACGGGCGATGTCTGTTGCATACCAATCATCAAGCTGGGGGAAGGCGTTGGAAACCGGCCATCATCCCGCAGAACCGGCCGCGGGGTCAACCTGCCGAAGTGTCGCCTTTCGCTCCGCCGAAAGTTGTGAAGCAGCAGTGTCGCCTTTCGCTCCGCCGAAAGTTGTAACCCCACCCGGCCAATTCCAGCGAACACACCAAGCCTCAGGACGACGCTTCCAGCTCCACCAGATTAGCCGGGGCTCCCTCGGCAGCTTCGGCCTTCGCCGCCCGCGCGGCCGCGGCCCGCTCGGCGGCCGCGCGATTCGCATCGATGGCTTTCTGTTCCAGTTCCGGATCGACCAGGTTGTAAAACACGTCCCGCTGCCGCGGCTCGTATCCCAGTTCGCTGATCGCGTCGCGAATCTGGTCCAGCGACAGGTAGTGCACCGTGCCGGCCTCGGCCACGACGTTCTCTTCGATCATCAGGCTGCCCATGTCGTTGGCACCGAACAGCAGCGCCAGCTGGCCGATCTTCAAGCCCTGCGTCACCCAGCTGCTCTGGATGTTGGGGATGTTGTCCAGGTACAGCCGCGACACGGCCTGGGTCTTGAGGTATTCATGCGAACCGGCCGGTGGCACGTCGCTCATCTGCGTGTGATCGGGCTGGAACGTCCAGCAGATGAAGGCGGTAAAGCCGCCGGTCTCGTCCTGCAACTCGCGCAGCCGCCGCAGGTGTTCGACGCGTTCTTCCAGCGTTTCGACGTGTCCGAACATCATCGTGCAGGTGCTGATCCCGCCCAGTTGATGCCAAACCCGCATCACCTCCAGCCAGTCGTCGGTCATGACTTTGCCGCGAGTGATTTCGTCGCGGACACGGTCGACCAGGATTTCGGCGCCGCCCCCGGGGATGCTGCCCAGCCCGGCTTCACGCAACCGCTCCAGCACGGTGCGCAGCGGCAGCTTGTTGACTTTCGTGAAATGATACAGCTCCGGCGGGCTGAACCCATGAATGTTCACCTGCGGGAAACGCTGCTTGATGTCCCGCAGCATTTCCTCATACCAATCCAGTTTGTATTTGGGATGCAGGCCGCCCTGCATCAGGATTTGGTTGCCGCCCAGAGCCACCGTCTCTTCGATCTTGGCCAGCAGTTCTTCCCGCGGCAGGACGTAACCTTCGTCGCTCTTGGGCCCTCGGTAGAACGCACAGAAGTCGCACACCGCGGTACAGATGTTGGTGTAGTTGATATTGCGGTCGACGTTGTAGGTCCGCACGGGCGACGGATGCAGGCGCCGCGAAACCGCATCGGCGGCGGCTCCGATGGCCGTCAGATCGTTGCTACGCAGCAGCTCGAGCGCGTCGGCATCGCTCAATCGCTCGCCGCCGGTGACGGCTTGCAGGATGGATTCTGTGGTCATAGGAATCGTGAAAGGGTCAAGACCGTTAGGAAGTGGTAAACATTAATTCGCGCCGGCGGGGCACCAAGCCCAGCGATTCGGCGTACCGCTGATAACGCCGGAGTGCCGTCTGTTCTTCGGGCCCCAGACGGAAATGCAGATGATCGGCGAAGTAGTGGTGCAGGTCGTCGATGGTCAGTCCATGTCCGCCCGCGTGTTCGGCGGCGATTTCCCGCAACCGCTCGAGGCCTTCGTCGCGAGCGGCCGACAGGATCGGAGCCAGCGCCCGCGTATCGACGCCCTCGCGCGCGACCCACATCGCGAACACGAATGGCAGCCCCGTCCAGCGGCACCAGCGGTCGCCCAGATCCCAGATCTCATGATAGACGCCCGTCGCCGGATGCATCGCTCGGTCGCCGATCAACAGCACCGCGTCGACGTCCATCGCTTCCGGGTCCGACTCCATCGGCAGGGGCACGGTTTCGGGATGCAGTCCGTACTGTTCCGCGAGCAACACGCGCACCAGGGCCGCACTGGTCCGGCTGCCCTCATCCAGCGCCAGACGGCGGATTTTCTCCACCGGCACCCGGCTGAGCAGCCGCACGCTCCACACCGGACCGCGACAAGCGATCACGGCGTCGGAAACGATCTGGTGGCCCACCCCGCGAAAATACTCGATCGACGGAATCAACGCGACGTCCAGGCGTCCCTGGCACAGGTCGTCCGCCAAACGGCTGGGCAGATTAAACGACAACCGCCCCGAGCCCCCCAAGCGGTTTGCCAGTCCATAAACCAGCGGACGGGTATTCAGATAGGATACGGCACCGATCCGCAGCATCAGTTTGTACTTGCCAAAAGGGTAGGGGACCTCGTTTTCAGCGGCCGTGCCTCACAAGGGCCTGGGCCAATCACAGTGTTTACCGTTTTTCGCATCCGCCGTTAACCACAGCAATTCCCCAGTGGCATAGGCTTCCAGCCTGTGAAAGCAGTGGCATAGGCTTCCAGCCTGTGAAAGCAGTGGCATAGGCTTCCAGCCTGTGAAACTTCCAGCCTGTGAAAGTCTCCCCCCTTTCCGAAGCCAGTCGCCAAAACCACATCCCGCCCCATCGAGCGGTTATCCTGGGTTATCCTGTAGGAAAAGCGAGCGGGGATCACCGCCGGACCCTGCCGTTTTTCCTGAGTTTCGTTCCGCCAGTCCGGGAGGATGCTGCACCGCAGCGAAGCAAGTATGGCCAAACATCACTGGATCCACGTCACCGTCGCCGCCCTTTGCTGCAGCCTGCTGGGGGCTGCCCCATGCGGGGCGCAAAACGGTTTTGGTGCGAAGCCGGGCGGCGGATTTCAGGGGGCTGGCGCCGCGGGCGCTCCGGGGGGCCGTTCGATCCTGCACGTCGATGGAACCGTCAAAGCCGTCAGCCGACTGGGGCTGACCGTGACCGACCAGGAAGGCACCGAGATCATGGTCCAGCTGCCGCAGGACCTATCGAAGGTCCAGTTCCGCGCCGACGCCGATCCACGCGGGTTGCGCCCCGGGATGATGGTGCGTTTTCAAGCGGCCCTCGGACCGGGCGGCGTACCGCTGGAGCCGGTCAAGCAGGTCGAGATCTTTCATCCGATTCGGATGCCCAAGATGCCGCGTCGTGTGGCCGAATCGATGACGCCCGGCTTGCACTCGGACAACAAACAACCGGCCAACCGGAACGTGGGATTCGTTCCCGGCAAGTACCGCGTCGTCGGAGCCTTGGCCGGCGGCGACCCGAGCAGTTGGCTTGCGGTAACGGCCGGCAAGTATCCGATCCGCGTCCAAATGGCCCCCGACGCCAAATTCGTGATCCGGACGCATTCGCTGGAACTGGCCCAGCCGGGCGACCGCGTCAGCCTGGACGGTTTTTATAACGAACCGGACAAGACGCGCGTGTTGGCCGACAAATTAACCATCACCGCCGACCGCGTAATCGGCACGCCCACGGAAGAACCAGCCGGCCCAAGACGCGGTCGAGCCCGGAGAGCCCGCGGCGCAGCGGCCGAAGGGAACGCCGCGGCCGAAGGCGAAGGAGCCGCCGCGGCCGAAGGCGAAGGATTCGGCGCAGCGGCCGAACAGTAAGCCACTATCAACCGCCCCGGCGATAGCCCACGCGGCCCCGGGGACTCACCGGCACGTCGATTTATTCGAAAACGCATTGCGGATGTGAGCCGTTTGGGCGATAGCCCCGGTTCTGCGGTGACGAAACCGAGGCTAGCGCCTAAACGGCTCATTAAATCGACAGGCCGGTCAACCGCCGGGTCTCGCCACCCCCAAACAAACCAAAGCCCCGGAGGGGCGACAGGACAGCGCGTGACCTCTGTCGCCCTGCGGACTAGTGTCGGCCGAAAACCCTTCCGAGCCGTACGCGCGGTTTGTCGGGTCTCGCGGTGATACATGATCCTGCGGCAGTTCGCGTTTCCGCACCGCTGGTGATTGTGATTCGTTTCGCGGCGTCGTCGAGACGTGGCTGAAAGACCCGCGAAAGCGCGCCGTCGGCTGCCCCAATTGATCGCTTGCTCGTTGCCCAGCGAGTCGGTGACGTTTGGCGATGTTTCCGACCATGTCGTCGCCACGCTCCACGCTGAACACCGAGCACAAAGCCTGCCGCCCAGCGCAGCCTTACCGCCCTGCGCAGCCTTACCGCCCTGCGCAGCCTTACCGCCGGTGGGCGGCCGACGGCAGCCGTCCCTACCGGGATCCCCGCCGAAGCTCTTCCCTGACTTCCGCTGCCCAAATACATCGAAAGCACGGACTGCCCCCCCTGCGAAACCCTTCGCAAATTCTTAGCTGAAATGTGAGCTAACGCTCAACGCTCAGGGTTGACGGGCTCATCAAAGAGGCCTGACCCATTTGATCGCGATCCGCGGCAACCGCGAACAAAAGCGGATTGTCGCGGATGCGTTGGATCGCCGACAAATACTCCACCAAAAACTCGTCGCCAAGCCCAGGTCGCTTGTCGTCGTACCAAACGACTGCCTCAACGATATCGTCCTCGACTTCCGGGCGATAAGACAGTTGCCACATTAGCGGCGGCTTGCGATACGACGCATCAGTTCGTCGTGTGAGATCGCCGTACTTGGATCAGCCCGATGAGCCGCCAATCGTCGATCAAGCTCGGCTTGCTGCTCCGGAGGTGGGGTCAGGTCTACATCGTCCGGGAGCGTAGCCCAGATCGCGTGTACTACGCGCAGTCGATCACCGATCGAAAGCGAGGATAGCTCTGAGATTGCTTGGTCAACATCCATTGATCGTCCTCCGCAACTATTCTGGACCGGTCCGGATCTGGAGTCGAGACAGGCGAAAACGTCAGGAAATGCGGCGATCCGGCCCGGATAACGGCGGCCGTCACCCGGCGACGACCCAGGATTCGGTGAACACGACACGACGTTGCCGCCGCTCGGGTGCACCACTTTGTTCTTACGAGGCGATGGAACCGGCTGTGCATCGGCCAACCCGATCGACTCGGCAAGCTCCCAGGATACCGGCGGGAAGGGGACCGAGCAACAATCGAGCGCGCAACCTGCAAACCATTACGCCAATGTTCCTACCTCCATTTTCCTACCATCTGCTCGCGAGGGACAGGCAGGAACATGGAGGTAGGAAGATAGTTAGAGGTCGACATCTGCGACCAGTTCTCGCCCAACGGCAGGGCCAAGGGTGAACGGGAATGCCAGCAACCATCAGGAAGCCTGGCAATCGACCGCGCATCCGTCGCGGACCTGGGCCTTCCGAGGTTTGGCGCTCACGGACCTGTGCGATCGACCGCGCAACGACGGA
>NZ_WIAD01000090.1 GCF_009618275.1 Roseimaritima sediminicola | reverse complement strand
ATTTTCTGGCGGGAGCCCCGCACCTCGGATTGCATCCGAGGCTATCGACTGCCATCGCTTCGCGATTCTTAGTGGCATAGGCTTCCAGCCTGTGAGAGTAGCTCCGCTGTCCCAGCCGAGACCTGTAAGGCCTGGCCCCCTCACCCCCGAAGCCTGACTCGCTTGGGCTCGCCAGGCTGCGGGGGAGAGGGGAGTAAACGATCCTTTTCGTACGCCGAATCTTTTCGTACGCGGAACCTTTTCGTACGCCGAATCCGGCGGCGTTTGCGAATCTGGAATCTCGAATCTGCTGACTCCGGCGGATGCTATGGTTGACGTGCGAAGATTGGGCGCAGCAGCCACGGCAGTGGCGACATGCGGTAGCCCCAGGCGCGAGCCTGGGGTGCCGATACTCACACCCGATGAGAGTCCCGGAGGGACGGCATGAGTTCGGTGCGATCCTTCATGTCGCCCTTCCAGGGCTTTCGCTTGTATGTATTCCGTTTCCCCAGGCTCGCGCCTGGGGCTACCACAGACAATCGCTCCGCGATTCGAGAACGTTCGTTCCCGTACATAGATTCCGCCGGAGTCAGGAAATCTCAAATCTCGCCCCTCGCCACTCGCTTCTCGCCACTTACACCCATTCTTGTTTGGTGGGTTTGATGACGATTTCCGGTACATGGGCTCGCGGTGGCAGCTGGCAGATCGTGACGACCAGGGCGGCGATGTCTTCGGGCTGGAGGATCGAGTCCTTGTGCTCCTGGCTGACCGGCGACGGGCGGTTGTCCAGGATCGGCGTGTTGACTTCGCCGGGATAGACGTTGGTGATCCGCACGCCTTCCTCGCGGACTTCGTTGGCGACCGCGGTGCCCATCGCCGTCATCGCGAATTTCGAAGCGCAGTAGACCACGCCGCCCAGCGAGATCGCTCGTTTGCCCGCGATCGAGGAGATGTTGATGACCAACCCGTCGCGACGCTCGCGCATCTCGGGCAGCACTTGGTGCATGCAGTAGTAGGCGCCCGAGGCGTTGATCTGCAGTACGCGGTCCCAGTCCGCCGGGTCCATGGCGGCCATCGAGCGGTTGACGATGTTGATGCCGGCGCTGTTGATCAGGATGTCGACCTGGCCGAGCTGCGCTCGGGCGTGGGCGAAGAAGCGGGCGACGCTGTCGCGGTCGGCGACGTCGATCACGTGGCCCTGGAGATCGCCATCGGTCGCGGCGACCAAGGCGTCCAAGGGGGCTTGCCGGCGACCGCCCACCAGGACGCGGCAACCCGCCGCCGCCAAGCCGCGGGCGATGCCCGCGCCGATCCCCGTGCCGCCGCCGGTGATGACGACGCGTTTTCCGTTGAGATTTGTCATTGGTTGGTTATTCTCCGAACGGGGCGGGTTCGTCTTGCAGTTCGGCCAGGGCGTTGGCGGCGGCTCGCTGTTCGGCTTCCTTTTTGTTTCTGCCCCAGGCCGGGGTGAATTCTCGTTCGCCGATCATCGCCGAGACGCGGAAGGTTTTGCTGTGGTCCGGTCCGGCTTCGGTGACCAGGCGGTACACCGGCGTACTGGACAGCTCCTTCTGGGCCAATTGCTGGAGGGCGGATTTGTAGTTGCTGCCCTGCCCTTCGATCGACTCCCGCACCGGTTCGGCCAACCAGCTGCGGATCAGCGGGCGAACTTTATCCAGCCCGCCGTCGAGGTACACCGCGGCGACGATCGCTTCGAAGACGTCGCTGATCAACGACCGCGGGTAGCTGCGATTGCGGATCACGCCCTTGCCCACGATCAGGCACTCATCGAGCCGCATTTCGCGAGCGACATCGCCGCAGGTCTGACGGCTGACCACCGCCGATTTGATCTTCGTCAGTTCCCCTTCGCTGCTCTCGGGGTGTTCCTGGTACAGCCATTCGCAGACGACCATCCCCAGGATCGCGTCGCCCAGGAATTCCAGTCGTTCGTTGCTGGCCAGCCGGGTCGACGCGCCCGAGGCATGCGTCAGGGCCTCGAGCAGGAGGCTGCTATCGCAGAACCGGTAGCCGATCCGCTCCTGGCAGAGCTGGATCTTGGCTTCGTAGTCCAGATCCGGGGCTTCCGGATCGGTATCGATGAGGTTCGCCCGCTCCACATTGTGCGACAGCGGCGATTCGGGCTCGTTCACGCCAGGATCCGATCAAATACAAGGCAGGGTGTCAACAAACGAAGGGAGGGATTGAAGCCGCGCATCGTGGCACCTACCAACAGCTCCCTATAAAAATGGTCGGTTTCCCGCCCGGTTGCAACTGGTCGCAGCCTACGAAATACGGCTCGCCGGGCGCAAAGCCGCGAATGCATAGGCGTCACAACCCGCGAATCCGGCATGCATCTGGCGAATTTCGCCCAAACCTGCTAGTTTTCTGAGAGTATTCAACGAACCTCAATCAATACCGCCGGAGGAATCCGCCACGTGTCCGCCAAACAAAGCTATCTCTTTACCAGTGAATCGGTCAGTATGGGGCACCCCGACAAGCTGGCTGACCGAATCAGCGACGGGATCCTGGACGCGCTGCTGACCCAAGACCCCGACAGCCGCGTGGCTTGCGAAACCATGGTGACCACGGGCATGGCCATCGTCGCCGGTGAGATTTCCACCAAAGCCCAAGTGAATTACTCGCAAATCGTCCGCGATGTGATCAACGACGTGGGGTATACCGATGATCACATGGGCATCTGTGGCGACACCTGTGCCGTGATGGTCAGCTTGGACGCGCAGAGCCCCGATATCGCGATGGGCGTCGATGCGGGCGATAGCAAAGACGTCGGGGCCGGCGACCAGGGGCTGATGTTCGGCTTTGCGTGCAAGGACACGCCGGAGCTGATGCCCCTGCCGATCGCGCTGTCGCACCGGATCATCAACCGCATCACCGAGGCTCGCAAGAACCAAGAAGTCGATTGGCTGCGGCCCGACAACAAAGCTCAGGTGACCGTCGAATACGATGGTTTTACGCCGGTCCGCATCGATACCGTGGTGGTCAGCACCCAGCACAGCCCGGACGTCGATAACGAGACGATCCGCGACTTTGTGATCAACAAGGTGATCCTGCCGTCGTTGCCGGCGGAGCTGAACAAGGGCGACATCAAGTACCACATCAATCCGACGGGCAAGTTCGTGATCGGCGGGCCGCACGGCGATTGCGGTTTGACCGGCCGCAAGATCATCGTCGACACCTACGGCGGTTGGGGACGTCACGGCGGAGGCGCCTTCAGCGGCAAGGACAGCACCAAGGTGGACCGCAGTGCGGCGTACATGGCCCGCTACATCGCCAAGAACATCGTCGCCGCCGGATTGGCCAGCCGCTGCGAAGTCCAGTTGGCGTACGCGATCGGCGTCAGCGAGCCGGTCAGCGTGCACGTCGACACGCAGGGCAGCGGCACGATCGACGACGCTCGCCTGCGTGAGTTGATCCGCGAGCACTTCCCGCTGACCCCGGCCGGGATCATCGAGCACCTGCAGCTGCGTCGTCCGATCTTCACCGCCACCACCGCCGGCGGTCACTTCGGACGCAGCGAACCGGAGTTCTCTTGGGAACAGACGGACAAAGCCGAAGCGTTGGCCGAAGCGGCCGGTGCGACGGCGGAAGCCGTGTAAGGCGTGGAAACGACGATGCGTGTGGCGTGGTTGACGGACCCTCACCTCAACCACGCCTCAGCCGTTTCCTGGGACAGCTTGATCCGTTCGATCGAGGCGAGCTCGCCCGATGCGTTGGTGAGCTCGCCCGATGCGTTGGTGGGCCCGCCCGATGCGTTGGTGGGCCCGCCCGATGCGTTGTTGTTGACCGGCGATATCTCCGAAGGCGAAGACGTCGTCTTCCAGCTGAACCGGTTGACGGCCGCGCTGGCCGGACCCATCTATTTCGTGCTGGGCAACCACGACTTCTACGGCGGATCGGTGGCTCGCACCCGGAGCCGGATGGTCGAGGTTTGCGGCGCCGAATCGCGACTGGTGTACCTGACCGATCAATTCCCGGTGGCGCTTTCGCCCGGAGTCGGCCTGGTGGGCGATGATGGCTGGGGCGATGCGACGATCGGCGACTACGATCACTCGCCCGTGCGGCTGGCCGATTTCCAGCACATCGACGATTTTCGCACCGAACCGTCCGAACATTGGCAGCGGCGTTTGCAGGCCCTGGGCCAGGAGTCGGCCGATCGGCTGCGGCCCAAATTGCGGCAGGCCTGCGAGCGATTTCGCACCGTCGTCGTCGCCACCCACGTGCCCCCGTTTCGCGAAGCCTGTTGGTACGAAGGCCAGACGACCGATGACCTGTGGGCGCCATTCTTTGTCTGTGGCCACTTGGGAAAGTTGCTGATGGAGTTTGCCGAGCGGTACCCCGAGCATCGCTGGTTGGTGCTGTGCGGCCACACCCATCACGGCGGCGTGGCTCACCTGCGCGATAACCTGACCGTGGTGACCGGCGGCGCGGAGTACGGCCAGCCGCGGTTGACCGGCCTGATCGATGTCGATGGCGAGACGTGTCGCTGGAGCGTGGCCGAGTGAACAAAGCATTGATAACCGGGATCACCGGCCAGGACGGCAGCTACTTGACGGAGCTGTTGCTGGACAAGGGCTATGAAGTCCACGGGTTGGTGCGTCGGCAGAGCAGCACCAAGCGGCGGCGGCTGGACCATCTGTTCGCCAATCCGGAGATCTACGGCCGCCGGTTGCATCTGCACTATGCGGACCTGGACGATCCGACGACGATCCGCCGGATCCTGGTCGCGGTCGAACCGGACGAGCTGTATCACCTGGCCGGCCAGAGCCACGTCGGCGTGAGTTTCGAGATCCCCGAATCGACGTGCGACACCACGGCGATGGGGACCCTGCGGTTGTTGGAGATCATTCGCGACCTGCCGCACCGGCCGCGTTTGCTGCAGACCAGCAGCAGCGAGATCTTTGGTCGCCCCGAATCGGCTCCGCAGTGCGAAGCGACGCCGCATCGACCGGTAACGCCCTACGGCGTGGCCAAAGCGTTTGCCACGGACATGGTACGGGTGTACCGCGAGTCGTTCGATTTCTTTGCCTGCAACGCGATCTGCTACAACCACGAATCGCCGCGGCGCGGGGAAAGCTTTGTGACGCGGAAGATCTCGCGCGGTGTCGCCGCGATCGCGCGGGGCGAGACCGATCACTTGGTGCTGGGCAGTCTGGATGCCCAGCGGGACTGGGGCTATGCGCCCGAGTACGTTGCCGGGATGTGGCGGATGCTGCAGCACGACACGCCGGGCGACTACGTCCTGGCGACCGGCCGCAGCCACAGTTTGCGAGATTTTCTGGAAGCCGCCTTCGCGGTGGTGGGCCGCGATTACGAGGCGCACATTCAAACCGACCCCCGCTTCGTGCGGCCCGCAGAAGTGCATCGCTTGGTGGGCGACCCCCGCAAAGCGGCCGAGCACCTGGGCTGGAAAGCCGAGACGGACCTGGAAGAGCTGGCCCGGATCATGGTCCAGCACGACCTGGCCAATCCCAGTGTGTGAGAGTGGCATAGGCTTCCAGCCTGTGAACCAAGCTTCGTAGCTGAACTCGCCGGGGTTTGGTTGATGGTTGATGGTTGTTGGTTGTTGGTTGTTGGTTGTTGGTTGTTGGTTGTTGGTTGTTGGTTGTTGGTTGATGGTTGATGGTTGATGGTTGTTGGTTGTTGACCACGAAGGGGCGTGGAACGTGCGGCCCAGCGTCCCATCTAGTCCCGAAGGGACGGCAGGAGATGCGGTTGATCAGGGGGTCCGCTTGCGAACGCATGTTTGCACCGGAGTGTCCCCCTCACCCCCGACCCCTCTCCCCCACAGCTTCACTCGCTGACGCTCGCGGCGCTGCGGGGGAGAGGGGGGAAAGAAATAATTGCGTCTACCTCGGATTGCATCCGAGGCTATCGACTGCCATCGCTTCGCGATTACTCGCCATTAGCGATGGCCAACAACCATCAACCATCAACGAACAACGAACAACGAACAACCATCAACTAACAACTAACAACTAACAACTAACAACTAACAACTAACAACTAACAACTAACAACCAACAACCGCCTACCGCTTGCTGCTTAGGTATTCCTTCATGCGGTCGACGTAGCCGCCGTGGCTGTGGTCGCACTGGTCGATCGCGGCTTGGTAGGTCTGTGGGTCTTCGTCGATCCAGTCGATGATGTTCATGATCTTCAGCGAGGCGTAGGAGTCGTCGCGAAGCAACTGCTTCCAGGCGGACCTGGCGTCCGCTTGCTGGCCGCCTCGGAACATGATCCAGCCGGCCATCGCGCGGACGTGGTCCGAGTCGTCCTGCTTCATCCGCTGGGCGATGGGGTCGAGATCGATGTCTCCTTGCTCTTGCAGGTGAAACAAACCGACCACGGCCCAGTAGCGTACGGCGTCGTCGTCGTCGTCCAGGGCCGCGTACAGCTCGTCGCGGTCGTCGGCCGTCGGTGCGATCGCGGTGGCGGCCAGCTGTTGATAGCGCCGCAGGTCGTACCGAGCGGGATCGCGGACCAGGTCGTAAATCGTCATGTCCGCCTGTTCGGCTCGCCGCACCAGTTCGCTCTCGGGCATCAAGGCGGCGTCAAAATGTTTCTCTTGCCACCGGTCGAGGGCTTTGCGCAATCGCTCGACGTCTTCGGCGTAGCGTGGATCGTCGATCAGGTTGTGGACGTTGTCCGGGTCGACCGTCGTGTCATACAGTTCCTCGGCCGGTTTGGTGCCGAAGAAGCGACCGGTGATGGCGTCGGTTTTGCCGGCCAGGTGATGCTGCTCCCAGGCCTGGGTGGCTTTCATGTTCCACAGGTAATTCAGGTGTTGACCCCAGGGAGCGTAGGGCATGTAGTTGCGGACATAGAGGAACCGCCGGTCGCGGATCGCCCGCACGTTGTCACAGCGTTCGTCCATCCGAGCTCGGAAGCTGACGTGGTAATCACGCGACTCTTTGCGCGGGCCCAGGAAGACTTTGCCCTGCAGGTACTCGGGCGTCTCGGCACCGCAGATGTCCAGCCAGGTTTTGGTCATGTCGATAAAGCTGACCAGGTCATCGATCTTGGTGCCCGGCTGGGCTGGACGCAGATGCGCAAACCGCTCGGGGATGCGGATCACCAGCGGGCAGTGCGTGCCGCTGTTGAAGAGAAAGCGTTTGCTGCGCGGCAGCACGCCGCCGTGATCGGAGTTGTAGATGACGATCGTGTTATCGGCCAATCCGGCGGCCTCGAGCTGGTCGAGCGCCCGGCCGATGTCGGCATCCATCTTCTTGATCTGGTCGTGGTAGTGGGCGTAGTTCTGGCGGATTTCGGGCACGTCTGGATGGTACTTGGCCAGCCGCACGTTGTCGGCCGAATGGTCGGTGTTGTCGACCGCGCCGAACGCTTTGGATTCGTGTGATTTGGTGTTGTTGACCACCATGAAGAACGGCTGTTGTTTTTCGAGCGTCTGCCAGTCCAGTTTGCTGGTGTCCCACGGCTGCTTGTCGTCGCGGCCGCCGATGTTGTAGTCCGTCTTGCGAGCGTTGCCGACGTAGTAACCGGCTTGCTTTAGGAGGTCCGGATAGTAGGCGATGCGGTCGTGCGGGATCGGGTAACGGCTGCGCATCGGATGGGTTCCCATCGACAGCGCGTGCACGCCCGTGATCCAGGTGCTGCGCGAGGGAGCACACACCGGCGCGTTGGCGTAGCAGTGCATGTACTGGAAGCCTTCGGCGGCCAGTGCATCGATGTTGGGCGTTTCGGCGTGGGGATTGCCATAGCATCCCACCCAGTTGACGTTGTTGTCTTCGCAGGTCAGCCAGAGGATGTTGGGCCGGTCCGCGGCCGTGGCCGTGGTGCTGGCGGCGACGGTGGCGAGGAAGGCCGTGAGGATTGTGCCGAGGATGATTGGGATGGGGAGTTTCATGGCTGGTTGTTCGTTGTTGGTTGATGGTTGTTAGTTGTCGTAGCTGAAGTCGCCAGACTTTGGACGTAGTGGAGGAAAGGTGAGTTGCGAGTTGCGAGTTGCGAGTTTAGGCGTGAGCGATTCGAGATTTGCTGACTTTAACGTAATCGATGTGCGACGCGGGACGGTCACATGCCGTGTTTTCTCCCCTCTCCCCCGCGGCGCCGCGAGCGTCAGCGAGTGAAGCAGTGGTGGGAGAGGGGCCGGGGATAAGGGGGCTCAGGTGCAACGGGATGATTCATGGCGTACAATCAGCAGGGCCGTGCACCAAAGCGAGATACGGCCGTGGTGCTGCTCTGCATTCCCCCTCACCCCCGACCCCTCTCCCCCGAAGCCTGGCTCGCTTAGGCTCGCCAGGCTTCGGGGGAGAGGGGAGAAAACTTTTCTTGTAACTGTTCACGGATCTCGCAGCGTGTGCGAACCGAATGT
>NZ_WIAD01000008.1 GCF_009618275.1 Roseimaritima sediminicola | reverse complement strand
GACAAACTGGCTCACAGGCTGGAAGCCTATGCCACTGTTCACAGGCTGGAAGCCTATGCCACTGTTCACAGGCTGGAAGCCTATGCCACTACTTGGGCCGAGTGGGGTTGTACTGACAACAATCCGCTGGGCAGACGTCGTGCCAGCAGCCCAGATCGCCCAAGGCCCGGCGCGGATGCCCGGGCTGTAGCCGCTCCTTAACCAGTTCGGCAATCATTTCGACGAACTGCGGATGCGTGCCCACGGTGGAGCAGCGGTGCATGCGGATGCCGCGCTGTTGACACAACTCGGCCGCTTCGTCGTCCAGGTCGTAGATCACTTCCATGTGGTCGCTGACAAAGCCGACCGGAACGAGCAGCAACGCGTCCATTTTCTGCTCCGCGTCACGCTCGGCGATCACGTCGCAGACGTCCGGTTCCAGCCAGGGTTGCTGCGGCGGTCCGCTGCGACTCTGGTAGACCAAATCCCAATTCGTCAGCCCCGCCTCCCCGGCGATCAAGCGGCAGCTCTCTCGCAACTGTCGCTCGTAGCTGCAGTAATCGGCCATCGACATCGGGATGCTGTGCGCGGTGAACAGAACCGGCACATCGCCGTCGACATCCAGCGCCCGCTGGCCCTCGCGGACGTGCTGGACCATCGGTTCGATAAAGCCCGGATGGTTGAAGGCAAACCGCAGCTTTTCAACCTGCGGAGCCGCTGGGCCGACGGCGGCCTGGGCGTCGCGGATGTTCTCGCGATACTGCCGGCATCCGCTGTAGCTGGAAAACATACTGGTGAAGAAGGCCAGTGCACGTTTGCGGCCATCGCGCGCCATTTGCGCTAGCGTGTCGGGCAACAGTGGATGCCAATTGCGATTGCCCCAGTACAGCGGCAGATCGATCCCGTCGCTCTGAAACCGCTGTTGGATCGCCGCCAAGAGCTCGCGGTTCTGCTGGTTGATCGGGCTGATGCCATCGAAGTGCTGGTAGTGTTCCGCAACCTCCAGCATCCGCTCACGGGGCACGCGCTTGCCCCGCAGTACATTTTCCAGAAACGGCATCACCTCATCAGCCCCCTCGGGACCGCCGAAGGAGACCAATAGAAACGCGTCGTAGGGGACCGGGGCGTCGTCGATGATCGAGACTCCGCAAAACAGGGGATACTTAAGACGACTAGTGGCATCGGCTGGAAGCCGATGCCACAAAGTAGCTCGGCTGTCCCAGCCGAGAGCAGGTAGGCTCCCAGGCTGGAAGCCTATGCCACTGTTCACAGGCTGGAAGCCTATGCCACTGTTCACAGGCTGGAAGCCTATGCCACTGTTCACAGGCTGGAAGCCTATGCCACTGCTCACAGGCTGGAAGCCTATGCCACTGCTCACAGGCTGGAAGCCTATGCCACTGTTCACAGGCTGGGGAGCCTATGCCACTGTTCACAGGCTGGGGAGCCTATGCCGCGGGTTAAAATTCGGCGCCGGCTGGTTGAGCTTGGCCGGCGGCTGCCGCACCGGCTCCGGCGGCGCGGAAGATGCCTTCGCCGATGATCAGACGGAACGCCTGTCCGCGAGGCACCTTGCTGGTGACGACCAGAACGCGGTCGGTTTGGTCGCTGTTCTCGGCCGCTTGCAGGACGGCCGAAACAATTTCGCCCGGCGCAACCCGCTCGACCATCCGAGCGAAGGGGGTCAGCGACATGTAGAACTGTCCCAGCGGCCGCTGGGCTCCCGCCGGATCTTCGGCGCCGGAGTCGATCAACTGTTTCAGCGTCGCTTCCGCTTCGCTGCCGGCGGCAAAGTACACGGCGTCGGGGCCGGTGCCGAGTTTGATTGTCAGCTCGTCGCCCAGAACTTCCGCGACTTCTTTGTCGGCGATCTTTACCGTCACCGTGTGCAGGGTGATCTCCTGATACTTGCCTTCGTCGAAGGAGAACGTGGGCATTTGCGGATCGCCCTGCAGTTTTTCGGCCAAGCCTTTCAGCAGGTCCGCCACGTCGGAGCCGTCGGAAACGAACGCTCCACCAAACATCTTGGGGCCGGAATCACCCAGGTCCAGCTGGGCGCCGACGTCGACCTTGCCTTCGCTGACCGTATCGATCGCCAGCTCGACAAATCTGCGGAGGAAGCCGGTCAGTTCCTCTTTCTGGGCTTCGTTCAATTCCTCCAAGCGGTCCAGTTGTCGCAGGTAGGTCTGCATCGACTGGTCGATCGAGTCCCGCATCCGCTGGACTGCTTTGGGGCTGACCGATGCCGAGGCGTGGTAGTAGGCGGCGGCTTCGGGGCGAATCACCGAGGCGAACTTGCTGGGCAGCGCGAACGTGTTCTCGTAGATGTCGGCCGTATCGCTGCCTTCGACGGCGGTGGCAACGACATCGATAAAGGCGCGTTCACGTTCGCGGTCGGCGGCGAAACCGAACATCAGCGATTCGGTGTTTTGGATCTCACGTTCCAGCTGGGCGATGCTGGCTTCGGCCACACGTCGGGCCTCGTTGGCCGCCTCGTCATCGCCGCCGGCCGCGGCGGCTTGGCGAGCCATCCCTTCTTGGAAACCTTGTTTCAGAGCTGCGATCAGCATTTCACGTTGGGCGGCCGGAACGCGCTGGACATTCAGCCGCGCTGCGATGTCGTAGGTCTCGTGCAGCCCACCGAGCATTTTCAGCGGGTCGGCCGGTAGGTCGCTGAGCGCTTCGCGGTCCTGTGCGGCAAAGGCCCAGTCACCAGCCTGTTTGATGTACAGCAAACTGGCACCGGCCGCGATGACCAGGGTATTCGGGTCGTCTTCCAGTTCTTCGGCCGGGCCGAGTTGACCTTCCATCCGTCGCAGAAACACCTTGATGTCCTGCGAGGGGACGAACAGCAGCGGTGCCGGGGCGCCGTCTTTCATGTTCAGGATCAAACCGATCGGGCGATTCGGATCGATGCCGGTCGTAAAGCCCCGCGCCATGGTCGCGAACATCCCTCCGGTCGCCGGTTGGCCGGCGGCCTCCGAAAGGTACACCGCCGCGTTACCCAGACCGGCCACGCCCGAGAGCGAGACGACCGCCACGGGCTGTGAAGCGGCTTCGCTGGAGTCCAGCGGCGGCACCTGCGCCGAATCGATTTGCGCAGGATCAGACTGCGCAAAAGCGGTCTGCATCGGGCCACCGAAGCCGGCCGCGACGGCGAGCGCCGCACAGGTCACGGCAGAAAAGAAGATGCTGCGTTTCATACCCTTTTGTCCTTAATTGGTTTCCAGAAAGCATTCGCTGGGCCGTACAGGGCCCAGCACTATTAAACCAAATTCCGGCCGGTCGCATCACCCGCCGCACTAGCATTGTTACCGAACGTTACACCCCCCAAACAGAAAGAACCCCGGACCGGTCACAGGTGAGTGTGACCGGTCCGGGGTCCTAAGCGGGGTCCGTGGTTCCGAACGTCTTGGCTACTCCATCGCGGCTGCGGTCTCGGCCGCTTCGGCCGGGGCTTCGGAACGATAGGGTTCGTCGATATCCGGCTCCAACTGATTTCGGTAGGCGTTGCGGTCGGACAACGTGCCGCCCAGAAACAGAGCCAGGAAGAACAACGTCGAAAAGAAAACCAGGATGTTAAAGGGTTTCTCATGCCCCAAGTGCATGAAGAAGTACAGCACCAAAGCGGCTTTCAAGCTCGCGATAAACAGCGCGATCCAGATCTCCCAATTGCCCAGGTGAAAACTGGCCTGCACGACCGTAACGATCGTCAGAAAGACAAGGGCGGCAAACACCGTTAACAGCGTCGTGATCGACTGCGGGTGGGCGAAGCCGTGGTCAGAATGGTCACTCATCGATTTACTTGCCAATCAGATACAACAGAGGGAAAAGATAAATCCAAATCAGGTCGACCAAGTGCCAGTACAAGCCCACGTAGTCGATCGGTCCGAAATAATTTTCGTTGAATTCGGCACGGGTGGCCCGCACCAACAACCAGATCATCACGCCCATACCAGCCAGGATGTGGATCGCGTGAACGCCCGTCATGCAGTAATAGATACTGAAGAAGACTCCGGCCTGTTTCGGCGTGGCGGTAACCCGTTTCTCGGTGGGACTCTCGACCGGACGCTGATCGCCCTGCAAGACCGATCCGCTGGCGACCGCTTCCTGTCGCTTCAGCGCCTCGAGGGTGTCACGCGCCCCGGGATTGCTCTGGTCTTGCGCCAGGACTTCCAGGCCGGCCAAATCGGCTTTCTCAATCGCCAGGTTGTTCGGTTGATCGAGGTCTTCGAGGTGCTCATCGGCACGTCCCTCGGCGTGATCGTCGCCGTGTTCTGCGTGGCCGTCCGCGCCGGCAACCACGTGATGATCGTCGCCGGCGGCGTGTTCTCCTTCACCACCGGATTCCAGGATCGTACCCAACTGGACGCCGACGAAGAAACAGGCGAAGACCACGGTCAGCGGCATCAGCACGCGGACTTTGAACTCGTCCTTTTTGATCTTGGCGATGATCAACCAACCCACGACGAACAGCAGCCCGATCGCGAACGGAGCGCAGATCCAGAGCAGGTAATTGGGGCCGCCCGCGGGGTGGGGATTCGCCGGATCATAGGTGTACAGTCCCGCCGGCAACAGTCCCATACTCCACTTGTGAGAGTACTCGATCGCCTTGACTCCCAAGAAGATCGCAGCACAGGACAGCGTCGCCGCCAGCATTCCAGCCAGCATCTTGTGTTGGCGAAGCTGGGCACAGCGAACGCCCCAGGCCATGGTCAGCGAACTGAACAGCAGCACGCCGGTGTTGATCGCACCGAGCTTGGTATTCAGGAACTCACTGCTGCCGGCAAAAACGTCCGGACGCAGGTTGCGGTACAGGGCGTAGGCGCAGAACAACCCACCGAAGAACAACACTTCGGTAACCAGGAACACCCAGATCCCCAACTTGCCCGCATCGAACTGTTGTTCGTAGGTGTCGAAGTGGTGGGCGAGGTTCTCGTGGTGCTCGTGATCGTCGTGGTGCCCGGCGTCGTCGTGACTCGGGTCAGCCTGTAATGCTGTGTTTGCCATTGGCTGGCTGCTTTGTGTGGATGACGTTGAAAGGGTAGGAGAACAAGCGAGGTAGCGGTCCGCCGGTTAGATCTGGCCGCCGCCGGCGCGAACTAGGATTGTCCGCCGGCAGGCGTCGGAGTCTTGACCGGTTCCTCCGGGACGAGCGTTCGCGGCAGTTCGGTGAACACGTAGTTGTCCGTGGCCTCGTCGTAGTGCACGTTCGCAAATTCGTAGGGGTCGCCCACGACCGGGGCGTGCTTGAAGTTGTAGAACGGCGGTGGGCTGGTGCAGTGCCACTCCAGCGTGGCTCCGCCCCAAGGGTTGGCCGGAGCCTGGCGTCCGGCGTACAGCGAATGCAACAGGACCAGTCCCGCGACCAACAACCCGATGCCCAGCGTGAAGGCACCGATGCTGGACAACTGATGCAACCACTGAAACTCGGGGTCGTAGGTTGCATAGCGACGCGGCATGCCCTGGTTACCCAGCAGGAACTGGGGCAGGAACGTCAGGTTAAAGCCGACGAACACGATCAGTGCGGAGATCCGTCCGCCGGCTTCGTTGAACATCTTGCCGGTCATCTTCGGCCACCAGTGGAACAGACCACCGACAAACGACACCACGGTCCCGCCCATCATCACATAGTGGAAGTGAGCCACCACGAAGTACGTGTCGTGCAGGTGCAGGTCGGTGCTGATCGTTCCCAGGAACAATCCGGTCAGACCACCGATGGTGAACAGGAACAGGAAGGCCAGGGCGTAGCACATCGGCGTCGTCAGGCTGATCGCTCCCTTGTACATCGTGGCCACCCAGTTGAACACTTTGATCGCCGAGGGCACCGAGACGGTGAACGTCAACGCACTGAAGATCACGACCGTCACACTGCTCATCCCGCTGGTGAACATGTGATGGCCCCAGACCAGGAAACTGAGCAGGGCCAAGGCGATCGACGAGTAGGCGATGAAGCGGTACCCGAAGATGCCCTTGTGGCTGTGCACGCTGATCAATTCGCTGATAATCCCGAAGGCCGGCAAAATCATGATGTACACAGCCGGATGGCTGTAGAACCAGAAAAAGTGTTGGTAGGTGACCGGGTCGCCGTTGAATTCGGGGTCGAAGATCCCGATGTGCATGACGTTCTCGGCGATCAACAGCAACAGCGTGATGCCCAGAACGGGCGTGGCCAGAACCTGAATGATGCTGGTCGCGTAGGTCGCCCACAAGAACAGCGGCATCCGGAACCAGGTCATGCCCGGCGGACGCATGGTGTTGATGGTGACGATGAAATTCAAACCGGTGAAAATCGAGCTGAAGCCCAGGATGAAGGCGCCAAACGTGGCCATCACCACCGACGTATCGGTCGACGTGCTGTAGGGCGTGTAGAACGTCCAACCGGTATCCAACCCGTTCATCAACAGGGCGCCGACGAAGAAGATCGCTCCGCCAACCCACAGATAGAAACTGCTGAGGTTCAGCCGCGGAAAGGCGACATCCTTGGCGCCGAGCATCACCGGCACCAGGAAGTTACCAAGGGCTGCGGGGATACTGGGGATGATGAATAAAAACACCATGATCGCCCCGTGCAGGGTGAACAATTGGTTGTACGCATCGTTGGAGATAGTGGTCGCGCCACCGGGGGCCATCAGGTGATATCGAATCACCATCGCCAGCAGACCGCCGCCCAGGAAGGACGTCAGAATGCCCACCAGATACATGATCCCGATCCGCTTGTGATCGAGCGTGAACATCCAGCTGAGCACACCGCTGCTGTTTTTCAAATAGTTTTCGTTATCGGAAACGAAACCGGCATCACGAACGCCGCCGGGCGCGGTTGCTGCACCTGTGGTCATCGTTTGGGCTCCCACCTACGTTTTCTAAAAAGTGTATTGTTGCTAGTTCGCGATCGCTTCGACGGGCTGTGCCGCCGCGGCGTCTGCGTCGTCGGCCGCCGCGGCATCGTCATCCAAAGCCGCTTCGCTGGCCGTCTCGCCACGATCGCTGAGGGTTTTCATGTACGCGATCAGCGACGCGATATCGTCATCGCTTAATTGACCTTTGAAGCTGGGCATCTGAGGCTGAAAGCCCATGACGACCTTGGCTTTGGGGTCCAGAATTGATTCGCGAATGTACTGTTCATCGGCCAGAACCGTCTCGCCGTCGGCCATCTGCCGCTCGTAGCCGTAGAGGTTATGGAAGGTCGGGCCGACCAGGATATTGTTGGGTTCGTTGCTGTGACAGCCGATGCAGTTACGCAACTGGTACAGTTTCTCGCCGTACTCGGCCAACGGCGTCTCGCCACGGCTGCTGATCTTGCGAATCCATTCGTCCCAGCTCTCCTGGGTTTCGTGGACGACCACGTAACTCTGCATCGCCGAGTGGTCGCGGCCGCAGTACTCGGCGCAAAACAGGTCGAAGTAGCGATACCCATCGGGCGTCATCTGGTAACGGTCGTAGTCCCAGACCTCGTCGCCGCTCTCTTCATGAGCTGCCAAGGCGGCTTCGTATTCCTCTTGACTGACCTTGGGGGTCGGCGTGGTGGCTTGGAACCATGCCGTGATGTAGCGGCCGGGAACCACGTCCTGCTTCAGCCGGAAGGCGGGTATGAAGAACGAGTGCAGCACGTCGGTCGAGCGCATCACCACTTTGGTCGGCTGGTTCAACACGACGTGCAGCTCCGGGTGGATTGCTCCCTTGCCGTAGTTCATCGACCAGCCCCATTTGAAGGCGGTCAAGTCGACCTGTTTGGCGCCTTCGGGCGGGGTGGCCATGTCCAGGTAACCCCAACTGCCGCGGACAAACATGATGACCAGAAAGATACAGGGCACGATCGTCCAGGTGACTTCCAGGACGTTATGGTGCGTGACCCGGCTGGTCGCCTTGCCGCCTTTGCGTTGGTAGTACTTGATCGGAAAGTAAACCATCAGGATCGCCAGCGGGATGAAGAACGCCAGCGAGATCCAGAGGATCATGCTGTACGTCCCATCGCTCTCGGCCGCATAGGTCGAGGCTTGCTCGGGGAACCACAGGTGATGCGCGGTGTCCGCCAACAGATGCGAACCGCGGAGAAACAATCCATCAAACATTGCCATTAAACCTTATTCGTCCGCACCGCCATCAGTGGCGGAAGTTTCTTGATCTTCGTTCGCTTCGGCACCCGTCAGAGACTTCCGACGTTTGCCGATCCAGTAGGGTGTCAGGCCCAGCAGGATGACCGCTACGGTCAACGCACCGCCCAGCCGCATCAGTTTCCAAGCTACGGCGACGTAACGTCCACGATCGGGGTCGTAACTCAAACACCACATGATGATCCTGTCGACCGGCGAGCCGATCGTGCCGTCTCCGGCCGCGATCAGGGACCGCTTCATGTCTTCGACCGGAAAGTCCACCCGCAGCGAATAGCTGGTGATGACCCCCTCGGGCGAGACAAAAGCCAACATCGCCGGGTGGTTGTACTCTTTGGTGATCTTGTCGAAGCGATACCTAAATCCTAACGCATCGGTCAGTTTTTCAATCGTCGATTCGCTGGCCGTGGCGAAATGCCACGCCTCGCCAGCGCGGGGTTGGTCGGGGACCTGGTCGACGTATAACTGCTGGGTTTCGCGACTTCGCTCGGGTTTTTCGTTGGGGTCGATGCTGACGGTCAGGACGCGGAAGTCGTTGCCCAGATCCAGATCCATCTCGTTCAATGTTCGCGACAGTGCATTGAGCTGGACACTGCACAGCATTGGGCAATCGCTGTAGTTCAACGTCACGATGACCGGCCGCTGGCCGTCGAAGTAGTGTTCCAGCGTTACGGTGTGCCCCGAGGAATCGACGACCTGCTCGTCCAGCGGCAAGCGGGTGCCCAGGTGCTGGTCGACCGTGACGCCTTCGGCCTGGGCCGGAATGCCTTCGTTCAGCTGCACACCGGTATCGGGTTGCGCCCACACGGCGGAACCCCCAACCAGCGACCCTCCGACGGCCAACATCCAAGCCACCAGCCCGACGGGTGCACCGCACAGGGGCCGAAAAACGCTAGGTCTCACTGGGGTCCGCCGCGGTCGAGTTATCTTGTTCGGATTCATTTTGAGCCTCTTCCACCATCCGCGTCATCACCACGTCGACGGGGACCTGCACCTGGCCGGTTTCCTCGTTGATGCCGTAGTGATTCAGCGTATCGCTTTGCGTGCTGAGCACGCGATTGCCTTGAAAGAAACGTCCTTGTCGTAATTTATGTTCTTCCTGACGTTCCGCTAAGGCATAGTAGACCACCTGACAGGCCAGGATGGTGATGAACGTCAGCGCGGCCGAGATGATCGCGACCGTGAAGAGCTGTCGGTTATTGAGATCGTCGTAGCTAGCCATCGTATTTCCTGACTGGGGCTAAACGTTTTCGAAGGCGAGGGATTCGATCAGACGCGGGTCACGCACGGGAATCAACGGCACATCGGCCGCCAGCTTGAAGACCGCTCCGAGGTACAGGGCAGACATCCCCACCCCGCACAGGATCACGCTGACAATCCCCAGTCCGCCGCCGGTCGGTCCCATGGCGTGGGAGGCCTGCGGCATGATCGCCCAAAACAGGTCGATAAAGTGCATCAGCAGCAGGTACACCGACCAACCGAACACCCAGCCCGGACGACGCCGCAGCGGTCGGCTGAGCAGGGCCAGGAAGGGCAGCAACCAGTGCATCAGAACCAGAATGATCGACACCCAGCTCCAGCCGTTGGCCTGACGATAGAAGAACCACTCGGTCTCCTCGGGAATGTTCGCGTACCAGATCAACAGGTACTGGCTGAAGCTGATGTAGGCCCAGAACACGACAAAGCCGAACAGCAATTTCCCCAGGTCGTGGTAGTGTTCGACAGTGACTTCGTCGCGGAGCTTGCCCTGGGCCTGAAACCAGTAGACCAGGGCCGTGCCCGCAGCCAACGCGGCCAGGATCGAGCCGGCGAAGATGTATACCCCAAACATCGTGCTGAACCACATCGGGGCCAGCGACATGATCCAGTCAAACGCCGCGATCGAACAGGTCAAACTGAACAGGAACACCGCCGGCCCGCTCCAGAACTGCATCTTCTCCGTCAACTGGACTTCACCCGTCTGGTCCTGCCGCCGGCTCATTCCGCAGAAGTAGCGAGCCAACAGGATCCAGGACGCAAAGCAGAAGACGGCCCGGATCGTGAAGAAGCCGGGGTTCAGGTACAGCTGCTTGATCGGAGCGACTTCCAGAGCGTTGAACTCCGCACCCTGCCAGGCGTACATGGTTTCGCCGCCGATCCAAACCGCGATCAAGATCGGGACGAACATGATCGCCAGCAGCGGCATGGCGCTGGCCAACAATTCGCTGGTCCGCCGCACCGTGGCACTCCACCCGGCTCGGGTCAGATGCTGGATGATCACAAAGAACAATGCCCCCAGACTGATCGTGACGCAGAACATCAGCGCCGACAGGTAGGACAGCATCGCATAGCGGACGCCTTCGCCGGCGGCGAGCCCGATTGCCCAGCCGACCAACAGGACGAGCACACCGCCACCGAGCAGCGGTACGGCCAGCTTCGCCAGCGACGCTGGCAACTGCAGCGTGTCGTGATCGGGAGCTTTTAATTTGATAGGTTCAGAATGGCTCACTTGGGTTCACCAAATACGAAAATGACTGTTTAGGTTGCTGATGGACTAGCTGTTCGGGTTTGCCGCGGTGGCCGCGGTGGCCGCTTGCTCGGCTGCTTGGGCCGCCGCCGCAGCGGCTTCTTCCTCCAGCCGCTGCTGGCGTTGCTGCTGCAGCAGCTCCAGTCGCTCCCGCTCCTCGGCCGGAACGAGTTCGGCGAACGCATCGGCGTTGCGGCTGCCCTGCAGGGCACGAACATAGGCGACGATCGCCCAGCGGTCGTCGGCGGTGATCTGGGCACCGTAACCGGGCATCTTGCGGATCCCGTGCGTGATCGTGTTGAACAGTTTGCCGTCCGGGTAGCTTTCCGCTGCGAGATCCACGTTGTACAGCTTGGTCGGCGGGACCCAGGTCGGAGACAGAATCTTCTGGGCTCGCAGCGAAACCAGCCCGGTGCCACTGCCGTCTCGGCCGTGACAGACCGCACAGTAGATGTTGAACTGGTTCTGACCACGCCGCAGGTTGGCCATCGTGATCGGCAACGGATTCTGCTCCAGCCACGGTGTGTTGTCGACCGCGGTGGCCGCGCCCTCGGCGGCCGGTTCCGCCGCCGCCTCGGCTTCCATCGCCGGCGCGTCTTCGCCGGCCGCCGGAGCTTCTTCGTCAGCCGCCGCAGCTTCTTCGCCAGCCGCCGGAGCGTCTTGGGCGGCCGCTTCCTCGGCCGGAGCTTCATCCTGCATCTCGCTTTGGTCTTCGTCGGCCGCGGCGGGCTGCTCAGCGGGCGCGTCGTCCGCGTCTCCCTCGGCAGGCTCATCGTCCCCGGCGGGCTTGTCGTCCCCGGCAGGAGCGTCGTCCTCGGCGGGAGCGTCGTCCTCGGCGGGAGCGTCGTCCTCGGCGGGCTGCTCAGCTGGCGTCTCGCTCATTTCGCCCTCGGCGGGCTCGTCGCCCTCGGCGGGTTCATCACCCTCGGCGGGTTCGTCACCTTCGGCGGGTTCGTCACCCTCGGCCGGCTCGTCTTCAACGGTGGTTTCTTCGACGACGGGTTCGTCTTCGGCGGGTTCCTCGTCGCTAGGCGGCTGGACGGCGGCGACCAATCGTTGGGCTCGCTGCGGGTCCAGTTGGGCGAGGGCTTCCATGTCGATCCCGGTGTTGAAATCCAAGCCGTATTCCAACTGGCCGCGAGCGACCGTACCCGGGACGTCGGGTCGCATCGAGCGACCGTCGGCGAACAGCGTAGTCCGGCTCTGAGCATCCTTGGCGGGCGAGAAATCCATGTCATAGAAGACGTGGAATCGCGGGCTACTGCTGCGGGTGACTCGCATTCGCGCGATCAACACCGGCGGCACCAGCGCCAGGATCGCCAGCGTACACAGGATGTAGAAAATCGGTCGTGGGATGTGCGTCGGCGTGTCGTCTTCGACCACCGGGGTGACGTGAGGCGAGCCGCAATCGGTCAACAGATCTCGGGCACCGTCCAGTTCAAACCGTTTGTCTTTGGCATCGATGAACAAGAAAAACCGGTCATCGGTGGCGCGGTCAAAACGCGGATTGGTGAACAGCGGATTGCTGAATCGCGGCAGGCGATTCAGGGCCAACATCCCCAGGAACGACGAGAACGCAGCCAACAGAATCGTCAACTCGAACGAGACCGGGATGAACGCCGGCAGGCTGACAAAGGGCTTGCCGGAGATGATGTACTGGTAATCGATCCCGTTCATCCAGATCTGCATCGTCAAACCGGTCATGCAACCGATCAGACCACCGGTCAGGGTGATCCAGGGCAGGCGGGTCGGCCGGATGCCCAGCGCCTTGTCGATGCCGTGCACCGGGAAGGGCGTGAAGGCATCGGTCAGGGTGTAACCGGCGTCGCGGACGCGCCGTGCGGCGGCCAGCAGCCCATCGACGGTGTCGAATTCGGCGGTCAATCCGTGAATCGTTTCTTGTTCTTCAATTTCAGCCATGGTTTCGTCTTTCATTCCGCTTCGTGCTGGGCGTGTTCGGTCAAGTGCCGCACGTGCATCTCATGGGCAAGCGTGGCTTTGGTTTCCGCCATGTTGATGACCGGCATCAGGCGGCAGAACAACAGAAACAGGGTAAAGAACAACCCAAATGATCCGATCAACATCCCCCAGTCGACCCAGGTCGGCGTAAAGTATCCCCAGGCACTGGGCAGGTAATCACGCGACAAACTGCTGACCACGATCACGAACCGTTCGAACCACATCCCGATGTTGACGAAGATCGTGACGATGAAGATCAACACCGGATCGGTGCGGAACCGTCGGAACCAGAACAACTGGGGGCTGATGACGTTGCACGTAATCATGATCCAGTAGGCCCAGGCGTAAGGCCCGAAAGCTCGGTTGATAAAGGCGAACGATTCTTCTCGGACCTGACCGTACCAAGCGATGAAGAACTCCGTACCGTAGGCAAGGCCCACGATCGATCCCGTTGCCAGGATGATCTTGCACATGTTCTCCAAGTGCCGCAGCGTGATCAGGTGCTTGAGGTTCAGCAGCGATCGGGCGGGGATCATCAGGGTCAAGACCATCGCGAAACCACTGAAGATCGCTCCGGCGACGAAGTAGGGTGGGAAGATCGTCGTGTGCCAACCGGGCACCTGGCTGACCGCGAAGTCAAACGACACGATCGTGTGCACGCTGAGCACCAACGGGGCGGCCAGGGCGGCCAACAGGGCGTAGGCCTTTTCGTAACGCAACCAGTGGCGGGACGAACCCGACCAGCCCAGGGCCAAGATGCCGTAGGCAAACCGCCGGTAGGGGTTGCGGGCTCGGTCACGCAGCGTGGCCAAGTCGGGAATCATCCCCATGTACCAGAACGCCGCGGACACCGAACCGTAGGTGCTGACGGCGAACACGTCCCACAGCAGGGGGCTGCGGAACTGTGGCCACATCCAGAGGTTCAAACTGGGATAAGGCGCCAGCCAATATGCCAACCAGGCCCGGCCGACGTGGATGCCCGGGAACGATCCCGCACAGATCACGGCAAAGATCGTCATCGCCTCGGCCGCGCGGTTGATGCTGGTACGCCATTCCTGTCGGAACAGGAACAGAATCGCGCTGATCAACGTGCCGGCGTGCCCGATCCCGACCCAGAACACAAAGTTCACGATCGGCCAACCCCAGAAGACCGGCGCCTGGTTTCCCCATACGCCGACGCCGGTGTAGATCAGGTACAGGACCAGGATTCCGAAAAATCCCGCCAGGTGGGCGGAGACCAGAAAACCGGCCACCCACAGCTTGCTGGGTTTGCGTTCGGCGATCTGACAAACCGACTCGGTGATGGTGTGAAACGTGGTGTCACCCAACACCAGCGGCGCCCGTTCACCGGGTCGCTCCAGCGTGTTGTCTGAGCCTTGTACGGCAGCGATGGACATGGTTTTGCGTTACGTACGTGAATGAAGGATAAACGAAGCTCGGCGAGCCTGGATCAGCTCCCGCGGGGCGGGACGCGATGGATTAATGGGCCTCGCCAGCCGGCTTGGCATCGGTGTTATCGTGGTCGTGATCGCCTTCGTGGTCATGGTGATCGTCCGCATGCTCGTCGTGCGACTCACCGTGATCGCCGTGGTGATGCAGCTTTTCGTGCAACGTATTGAGGTCGCTGATCTGAGCGGTGGTCATCAGCAGCGGCGGCGTATTGCGGATCCGCGACATGTAGGTCGTTCGCGGTTTGACCCGCAACTGCGGCAACATGCCGTAGGTCCGCACGTCTTCGCGGGCCTGAGCGACTTTGCTGTGAGGATCGGCGATGTTGCCGAATTCGATCGCTCGCGTCGGGCAGGCGGTCTGGCAAGCGGTCTTCACATCGCCGTCGCGGATCGCGCGGCCTTCCTTGCGGGCGTCAATCTTGGCGGCCTCGACCCGCTGGATGCAGTAGGTGCATTTCTCCATCACGCCTCGGCCACGCACGGTGACTTCGGGGTTCAGCACCAACTGCTGCAGTTTGCGGTTAGCCGATTCGATCGAACCGGGGAAGGCGTCGATGCCGTAGCCCACGCCCACTTCGCTGTTGAAATTAAAGTAGTTAAATCGCCGCACCTTGAACGGGCAGTTGTTGGCACAGTACCGCGTTCCGATACACCGGTTGTAGGCCATCGCGTTGATGCCCTCGTTGGTGTGCACAGTGGCCGCCACGGGACAGACTTGTTCGCAAGGAGCCGTTTCGCAGTGCATGCACATCAAGGGTTCTTGCACAACGTCGGCGTTGTCTTCATTGCCCTGGAAGTAGCGGTCGATCCGCATCCAGTGCATCTCGCGGCTATCGAGCACCTGATCTTTGCCGACGATCGGCACATTGTTTTCACTCTGGCAAGCGATGACGCAGGCGTTGCAACCGGTGCACTTGGTCAGGTCGACCGACATGCCCCACTGCGGCACAAAGTCCAACTCCGGCGCCTCCTGCAGCGCCTCCATCGGCTCCTTTTCCCACAGTTTGGTGTGGTCATAGTCGGGCACATGGGGCGCTTTAGCGGCGGTGAACTGCGGGGTTTTCTCCAGCAGTGCCAGGGTGCCTTCGCGGATCAGCTTGTAGCTCCGCTCTTCGGCTTCTTCTCGGCCCAGTTCGTCGATCGCCCAGTGGTCCTGGGTCGTCGCCAGCTCGTACTCGTCGGTTCGCGGTCGCGACTCCATGTTGTAAGCGACCAGCATCGAATCGCTGGTTCGCAGCGGCCGCACATCGGTACCAACCGACGGCAGGTCCATATCCTTGAATCCGCCGATCGCGCCGGCACGGGTGCGACCGTAACCGTACGCCAGCACGGTGCAGCCGTGCGCCATGCCGGGCATTTCGTAAACCGGTACCTCCAGACTGACCTCTCCGCGACGCAGGGCGACCATCGTGCCGTGCTTGACCTTCAATTGACGGGCCGTGTGCGGGCTCATCAACGCCGCGTTGTCCCACGTCAACTTGGTCAGCGCCTGAGGCATCTCCTGCAGCCAACCGTTGTTGGCGAAGCGTCCGTCGTAGATGCCGTCGGCAGCGGTGAAGACGATTTCGATATCGTTCTGATTGATCTCGTAGGTCACGCTCAGCGTGCCATCGCTCAACGGGTCGTCGCTGCCGGTGTACTCGGCGTCGGCGATCTCGACCTTCAATTCTTCGCTGTAGCCGTCGTGCAGCAGCGTCCGCCACTGCCGATTGCTCAGCGAGCTGCCCGCGATCTGGTCGGCCGTCGCCCGCACGATCGCCTCGGGCGAGGTGTCGGGTTTCTCCAACAACATCGCCAACACTTCCAGGCTGGTCCGGCCGTTCAGCAGGGGCAGGATCTGCGGCTGGCAGACGCCGTAGTGGCCGCTGTCGCTGATCGTATCGCCCCAGCTCTCCAGCGGATGGGCGGCCGGCAATTGCCAGTCGCACAGGGCGGCGGTCTCGTCGTCGTACTCGCCCCAGTAGATGCTGTTGCGGATCCGCGAAATCGCGCCGGCCAGGTCGAGGTCCGAGGGTGCCGAAAAGGCCAGGTTATTGCCCAGCACCAGGACGCTGTCGAACGTGCCACTGGCCGCCCGCTGGAGGAACTCGGCCACGTGGATGGTCTTCAGGGACGCGTCGACCGGTTGGGCAAAGCGAACCAGTTTGTTCAGCGAGCCGAGCTTGTTATTGATGCGAATTCCGGCGGCCACCGCATCGGCACCGAGGTGTTCGCCGACGACGACCACCGCCTTGTCTCCAGCGGCGTCCAGGTCCGCCGCCGCCACGGCCAAGAAACGCTCGGCACGTTCCTGGGGCGAAAGCAGGTCGTAAGCCTTCTCGCCGTCGATGTCCGCAGTACTAAGATCGTCGCCGTCGAGGGCTGCTTCCAGAGCAGCCAGGAATTCGATGGCGTCCGAGGGACGCAGCGCCAAGCGCGAGTCGGCCGTGGCGCCGGTGTTGGTGTACCCGGCTTCGACCGCATACAGCCGGCTCATCTGGCCTTCCATCGGATGGCGGCCGTCCACAAAACTGCGCGAGTTGTGGATCATATTGCGGTCTTGGCCCAGGATGTCGGCCTGCACCGTCAAGACGACCTCGGCTTTGGCCAGATCCAAAACCGGCTCGCCTTCGCGACCGATAGCCTGCGCCGTGGCTTTGCGCATCACGTCGCTGCGCACCGAGTCGTAGCGAACGAGGGTGGCCTGCGGCATGGCTTGCTGCAGCTCCTCCAACATACGCACCAGCGACGGCGACGAGGTGGATTCCATCAACACCGCCAACGAGCGACCTTCGGAGGCTCGCAGCGACGGGGTCAGCGTCCGCAGATACGTGGCGAAATCGTCCCACTCGGCCGGACGCATCTTGCCATCGCGAAACTGCATCACGCTGCCCAGCCGATCCGGGTCGTATAGGCTGAGGATCGAGGCCTGGGAATAGACGTCGGTGCCGCCGCGACCAAAGGGATGCTGGTCGTTGCCTTCGACCTTGATCGGCCGCCCGTCAACGCAGCTGATCAGTAGGTTGTAGACCCGGCCAGCCCACTCGAAGTTCGTCGCACGGCTGTACGCCTCGCCGGGAACCCGACCCTCGGGCCGAATCACAAACGGCGCGATGCTCTCTTCGGGATAGCGGCACCCGATCGCTCCGCCGAGGGCCAACGAGGCGCCCATCATTTGGATCCAGCGGCGACGGGAGACGCCTTCGGGGTATTCCGAAGCGGCGACCGGAAACTCTCGCTCAATATATTGGCTAAAGTCCGAACTCTGCCGCATCTCGTTCAGGCTGCGCCAGTAGCGAGCCTTCGGTGACTCAGTATTTTTTTCGCTCATCGGTGACACACGGCGCAGTTAACTTGCGGATTGATGTGGTGTTTGTCTTTCAGTTCTTCACCCGTTGGATCGTCCTCGCTGCGTTCCCAGTCCAACTGGGTAACGAACTCAACCGGACGCAGGTGAGGCGTGGGATCCCGGTGGCATTCGATACACCAGGCCATCGACAACTCTTCGGCTTGATAGACCACTTCCATTTGGTCGATGCGACCGTGACAGCTGACACAGCTGACGCCCGAATTGACGTGGGCCGCATGATTGAAATAAACGAACTCGGGCAGGTTGTGGACCCGTTTCCAGTCCACGCTCTGTCCGGTCTTCCAACTGTTGTGAATCGGAGCCAGCTTGTCGCTCTCGGCATGCACCGCCGCCAGCGCCGTCTGCCCGGACGCCTCGTCCATCGGGCTGTGGCAATTGATGCAGGTGGCCGTGGGCGGAACCGCGGCGTGCGCGGCTTCGAAGACGGTGTTGTGGCAGTAGCGACAATCCATCCGCAACTGGCCCGCATGCAGGGCATGACTAAACGGAACGGGCTGGGTGGGTTGGTAGCCAACGTTCAGTGTGTCCGGGTCGGTAATCAAACCGCCCAGCGTGCCGGCGTAGACAGCCCCAACGGCAATCACACCGCCTAACAAAACCAGAAAACGGTTCACCCAGCGTGGGAATAGAAAGCGATCCATAGCAATTGCCCGAATGGGCACCAAATGTACGAGGGTAACAGGTGCGGGACGCGGCCGCCGATCCTTCCTGACGGCACGCAGTATCGCGTTGCGGACACCTTGGTATCAAGGGCACGTAAGCTATCGCGACACAATGCCGCACAGCTTTCCCGAGCCCGGGTGTCTTCGTCGCTACAGCCGTCGGAAGAGTCGCGGGAGAACGTAGCGTATGCCCCCAAAGGCGACAAGGCTTCAGTCGTGATAACAGTGCTGTAAAGCACCGATTACGCTGGCTTGGTCGCCACAGATCGAGAAAGCAAACCCATCGAAATCGCGGAACCCATCCAAGGCCCGCTCCCGGTACGCAGCCCGAGCCGATTCCAGGTACCTCCGGCGGGGGCCGGCGGCCAGATCACACACCCCGCCGCCGATCACCAACAGGTCGTAGTCGCCCAGATACTGGATCTGCAACAAGCCGATCCCCAGGGCCCGAGCCTGGTCATCCAGCAGTTCCAGCGCCAGGCCGTCGTCGTCGGCGGCCAACTCGCGCAGCCGCTTGGCCCGATCCTTCATACTGCCCGGCACCTGGTGCAGCGGATGCTGCCGCCATTCGGGCAGGCCGAGGCGGAATTCCAACTGATGGGTCAGCGCCGAGAGCGAGACGGCCGACTCCAGCGTGGAACAGGCGTTGCCGACGCGAAACTGACGGTCGTGGGCGTATCGGAACGCATCGTGGGGAAGGAAGATATGCCCGGCGTGGCCGGCGCGACCCTCGCGGCCGATCGTGACCGCACCGCAGCGGACTTCACCGCCGCCCAGCCCTGTGCCCACGGCCACCATGAACATCGAATCCAGTCGTTCGGGGGCGAAGTCGGCTCGGCTGCCCCGCAGCGGCGTGTTCCAGGCCTCGGGCCAATCCAGCAGACGCTTGCGCACGGCGTACTCGCCCAGCGCCGCGGCTTGACCGTCGCCCAGGTAGCGCACGGCCACGGGCGCTCCGGCGGCCGCCAGGGCGGACTCGAGCAGTTGACGGATCGGACAGCGATTCCATTGTTCGGGATCCAGGTTGGGCGTCTTCAACAGGACACCGTCGCGCGTGGCCGGCCCCGGCGTCGCCAAGGACACCGCAGCGATGTCCCCGGGAGCGGCGCCGCGCTGCTTCAGGAAAGCCGTGATCGCGGCCATGAGGTCAGCGATCGTGGCGGCCGGACCGTCGGCCGAGCGGGTGGCGAACTGAGGCGAGACGTATTCGACGCGCCGCTCGGGCGACCCCGCGGCGATCGTCGACGTGGTCCCGCCGACATCGATGCCTATCAAGTACTGCACGCGTTGGCTCCCCTGATGAAGAAGCGTGTTGGAGCCTTCATGATACCGGAGGGGGATTGCCGGAAGCGTATATAATGGTATTGCAGGCTGGTTCGAAAAAAACTTTTTCGGCCTCGGCGCTCCGGACACCGGTTGTCGCGGGGGCGGCTCGGCGGCGTTTGCCTTGCAAATCGCAATGGAATCGCACGATGGCGAAGCACCTTTGGAATTGATCTTGACGGTCAAGCCGAAGACGTCCGGGTGTTCCTAATAATTCGCCTTAAAGAGTTGGGCCGGTTTTGCTCGAAACTAATCTTCAGACAGGCATGTCTTGATCGGGTTACCGCCTCCTTCGGGGGTGGTTGATCGGTGGCGGTCAAGACGCTTGTTTCACGACGACAGGGGGGATTCTGGGATTCACGCCTCGGCCGGCTTCGGTCGTAGGTCGTGGGTGGGATCGTTTGTCACAAGGCCTACTTCGCTGGCCCGCGGCAACGGTTCTCGCTCAGCTTCTGCCCGTACGGCGACCCTCCGGGTCGCCCGAGACTCGTCAACCCTAGGGCTTTCGGGCCGCGCATTTCCCTGCCCCCACCGCTTGCTGGCGGGGACAGTGTTTTCTGCGGCCCGCAAGATACTTTTACTAATACCGCGAGAATCCCGTTCCAGAGAGCGTTGCACCACGCAACCGGCAGGCCCAGACCCAGCCGTCAAGTGAAGTTTTCATCCACATTCGCCCCACGTTTGTGGCAGCCGCACAGGACCGGCTGTGAAACCTCGCGCGACAACCGGGCCAGTAGATCGGCGGTTAACGACGCACCGCTGGTTGAGGGAAGATACAACGAGGCGTTATGGAGAACCTAACATGAAGGTCTTCACGACTGGACAGGTCGCCAAGATCTGTAAGGTCGCCCCTCGAACCGTTTCCAAATGGTTCGATTCCGGGCGATTGAAAGGATACCGCATTCCCGGCTCACAGGATCGGCGTATTCCTCGCGAATACCTGATCAAGTTCCTCAAGGAACACGGAATGCCCCTTGGCGACTTGGAAGATGAGGCGATGGCCAAGTGCTTGATCGTCGCCCAAGACCAAGTTTTGATTGAGAATTTGAAGCGCGAGCTGCCGCCCGAGAAAGCTTTCAAAGTCGCTGTCGCTGCCAGCGGTTTCGAAGCCGGTATCCAGGCCGAAAGCTTTAGCCCAGATTGCATCATCGTCGATTTCTCCATCGGAAAAATCGAATCGGTGCAGATCTGCCAAAACCTACGGAAGAATGTCGATTTTACCGACGTCATCCTGATCGCTCTGCTGCCTGACGATGGTCAGCCGATGAGCTTCGATCGCAGTGCGATCAACGAGACGTTTAAGAAGCCGTTTGACGCTCACCTGTTGGCCGAGCGACTGCGGACTCTGATCGGTGCAAAGAAAGAGTTGGTGTAAACGACCAACCCGAACTGCCTCGTCGAGAGAGCGTTGCATGTCCCGCCATGCAACGCTCTTTTCGTTTACCAGTTGATCGGCAGGGACAGTTTGCCCGTCCGCCAAGCCCGCATGAACTGCGGTACGCTGGGCAGGATCTCATCGGCCCCCTGCAGCTCCAGGCGGCTCATCCAAAACACTTCCTCGACCTCGCTGGGGTCCGGGTCGGGCTGCATCGTGGCCGGGATATCGGCCAGCCACCAAGCCAATTTGGTGCCCCACGGCGTGGTGCTGCGCCACAGCAGCCGGACCGGCGCAACCTCGATCGCCAACTCCTCGAGCATCTCGCGGCGCAGGGTCTGCTCCTCGGTCTCGCCCGGCTCGATCCCGCCGCCAGGAAAACACAACTTGCCCGGCGCCGTTACCATTTGGCTGCGCCGAATCACCAGAAATCGTTCCTCGCGCAGGATCACCGCAACCACTCCCCTGCGACCGTGCGGGGGTTTGGGATTGCTGATTTTAGGGGGGCGTTTGATCTTTGCGGGCGGACTCGCCGGGGGATCGGGGTCAGGAGAAGGCGGCCGGTTCAAAACGGACTCCGAGAGGGACAAATGGATGCAACAGGGTGTTTGTAGCCGCTGGACCGGGCAGAACACAACCGCGGGCAGGATGCGGTTCCCAACACCTCTCCGCGCCGTTCTATTATGGCTTGCCCCGGCACCGCTGGCCTAGGCTTCCAGCCCACCAGTGGCATAGGCTTCCAGCCTGTGAGCGGGTCTTCACAGGCCAGAAGCCTATGCCACTCTTCCTCCGCGAGACGAAAGCGCGATGACGAACTTCCCTTCCTCCGACGACGATTCCCAGCACGCGCTGGAGATCATCCGCCGGCTGCGCGAGGCGGGCTACACGGCCTACCTAGCCGGCGGCTGCGTGCGCGATTACCTGCTAGGGAAAACGCCCAAGGATTACGACGTGGCCACCAGCGCCACGCCCGAAACCGTCCGGGACCTGTTCGGCCGCCGGCGGACGCTGGCGATCGGAGCTTCCTTTGGCGTGATCAACGTGCTGTCGCCACGCGGCAGCGCGGCGGCGCCGGTCGAAGTGGCTACGTTTCGCAGCGACGGACCGTACAGCGACGGACGCCGGCCCGATCATGTCGCGTACAGCGATCCCGAAGGCGACGCCCAGCGGCGGGACTTTACGATCAACGGCCTGTTCTACGATCCCCTCGAAGAGGAGGTCATCGATTTTGTGGGAGGCCAGGCGGACCTGAAGGCCGGACTGGTGCGGGCGATCGGCGACGCCGACCGGCGGTTTGCCGAAGACCGCCTGAGGATGCTCCGCGCGGTCCGCTTCGCCGCCCTGTTCGGTTTTGAGATCCATCCGCAAACCAGTGCGGCGGTGCAAAGCCACGCCGCGGACATCCGGCAGGTCAGCGGCGAACGGATCGGTGCGGAGATGCGGCGGATGCTGGCCAGCGACGCCGCGGCCGATGCCCTGCGGTGGATGTTCGAGTTGCGGTTGGCCGAGCAACTGTTACCCGAACCGCTGGCGGCGGCGGCGAACGCCCCCACGACGCTTGCCTGGCTCTCCGCCCGGCAGCCAGCGGATGTTGCCAGCGGCTTGGCGATCCTGGCCGCAGCCGCCCAGCGGGACTCCGCCGATTCGACCGGACGCAAAATGCTGTCCCAGCTGTTCACGCAGTGGAAACTGTCAACCGCCGAGCGGGACGCGGCGGCCGAAGCCCTGTCGGCATTTCCCACGTTTCTAGCAGCCGATTCCCTGCCCTGGTCGGTGGTCCAGCCGCGGCTGGTCGGACGCTATGCGGCGACCGGCCTGATCCTGGCCGACGCCTACTCGCAGATCGCCGACGATCCGCTGCAGCTGGACGCATCAGGGACGGCCGGTTCAGGGCCGGCCGGTTCAGGGTCAGGCGATGGCGTTGCGTTTTGCCGCCGGCGACTGCAGTGGCCAGCGGAAAAACTGAATCCGCCGCCCTTGCTCGACGGTACCCAGCTGAAGCAACACGGCTTCCAGCCGGGGCCGAAATTTCGGGACATACTGGCCACGGTCCGCAGCGCCCAGCTGGACAACAAGATTCAAACCCCCGAACAAGCCCTGGAGCTGGCAGCGCGCTGTTAGGTGGCGGCCCGACCGCTTCGGTACTCGAACAACTTCTGTAGCCCCGTATGCGTAACGATTCCGACGATCAGTCGACGATGAATGCCTGCCTGGAAGCGACTGAGGCGGAAGTCGAGCAGATGCCGACAACAGCTCCAAGCAGAAAAGCCCGCCAAAGCCGAAGCAGCGCCCGCCTATTCGCGCCTATTCGCCGCCATTCGCGGGCACGTACCGTCTTCGGAAATAGGCCCGCGAATCACGCTAATGGGCGCGAATCGAAACCGCTCAACAGTACCAACGACCGATCGTCGCATTGTTCGGATCGCTGATCGCTAGGCACTTCGCAAACTGTATCTAGGCATTGCTCTCAGGGTTTCGTCGTCCTCGCGAAATGTTGGTTGGCCGTTATGGAAAACCTGGTGTATGCTCCCTCGTGGATCATGGCGATGGTTCTGTGGGGCATTCCGCGAGCGGTGGCCCGGATGATGCAAGTCGTCCTGACGTCGCCGCAATCACGACAAGAATAGGGGGCGGAGTGATGAATCACGTCGGGCCGACGGCCAAAACGACCGCAGCCAAAGACCGGGAAGATGGTGACGGCCCCGAAGAGGTCCTGTGCCGTTTGCGTGAGCACGTCTATCAGCGGCAGCGGGAGATCGAGCGGCTGCGCAGCCACGGCCAACGGCGACTCCGGCCTCGAGACGTAGTGCTGTTTTCTGGCGTACAGTTGTTGCTGTTGGCGGCCGCTGCGCTTGCCACCCCGCCGCTTTCCGGGCTTACCGAACTGGCTGCGTTCCAGTCGTGGCAGGAAACCGTTTTCGGGGCGCTGCTGCTGGGCGCGTTATCGTTGCCGGTTACGCTGTTTGTCGCCAACGCGCTGGTGGCCTGCCTCTGGGACGCACCGGTGATCCGCCGCGCCGGCCTGTTCGGAACTCCGGCCCTGGGCTGCCTGCTGACCGTCGTGCTGCAGTGGTGGTATTTGGGTGACGGAATGTTGGCGGCGTTTGTCTGCACCACGGCGCTGACGGCTTTCCTGCCGGGCATGACGCTGCGCTATCTGTCGCGTTGGCGACTGCGCTCGCTAGGGGCGGTGGAGGCGACGCGGCACAGTCGTCCGTCGACGATCGACCTGGCACTGCTGACCGCTCTGGTGGCCTTCACGCTCGTGCTGTACCGCGCCTGGTTCTTCATCCAAGGCTCGTGGCCACCGACGGGTGAGCAGTGGCAGGTGGTCGTGATGTTCGGCCTGGTTCCGATCTTGGCCGTCAGCATGGCCGTCTACTGCAGCCTTCGCGCTACGGCCGGCCGCCGTAGTTACCTCTGGGCTGCCTGGGGACTCGGCGGTGGGCTGATCGCCGGCGCGGTCGTGCCGCTTCTTTCAAAGCAGACCGAGTTCATCGATTTTCGCCTTGCCTGGCCCCTGCCCGGCGGTCTGACCGACGTGATTCTTCAAGCAATTCCCACCGGTCTATTGGTCACTTTCTCGGCGCAGGTGGTCGTTTGGACGTACTACTGGGCCATGCTGGAACCGGCCGAACACCTGACGCTCGCGGCCGGCCGCACGCCACCGGAGGCTGTGGGTGGGGATCGTCCGGGAACACAACGGGGAAACGCGTCCGAGCACCGGGCCTGGCCCAGCGGCGAGTAGGCCGCCGGCAAACAGGGGGTCGGCAAGCAGGGGGGCGAACCCGGCCTAAGCACGTCGGCATGAATCTTTCGGTGAAACCCCGCGACAACACCCTCCCGCGCAGCGGGAGGGTCGGGCCTAAGAGCCCGACTCTCCCAGTGGGAGAGGAAAGCCGAATGAAATGTTGCGACGCGCCTAGCGGCGGAGGAAACGCCCTTAGCGCCCATGTCCAACGGGTCCTTCGAGGCTCCGGGGCAGGGCCTTAAAAATTCTTGCTCGTGGCGGCCCGGCGAATCCTTGGGTTCGCGTTTGCTAGCTTGGAAAAGCTGGGATTTCCGGGCACAATCTCCGTTGACCCCGGGGGCCAGATCGATATTCTAAAAGCTCTTCGACGAGGGCTCGGGTGCGAACCCGAAGGACCGTCGTAAAGTGTTACGCGCAAGTGACTTAAGAATTCCTTCGCGAGTTCGCCACGCGTGGATCCGGTACTGGCAGCCTGCGGCCACGGGCTGGAAGTACTGGTCGGCTGAGCCGGCCCGATGGATTCACGGTTCGGACGCACGAAGCGGCCGTCCGCGAACGGCATGACTGTCTGCCAAACGGACAGACGTGCTGGGTAATGACCACACAAGGGCACAGGATGTGCCCTGGTCAGGCCTAGCTGGCTCGTCAGGCCTAGCTGGCTCGTCAGGCCTAGCTGGCTCGTCTCTCTGGCCGTGCGGACTATCTCTTGCACCGGAGCCGCTGGTGTTCGCTCGATGCTCAAGCGGCGGTGCGACGGTTTCTGAGACATCAAACTGGTGGCTGCCGTGCCAGCGGCAACCGTGGCGACCGTCGTCTTCGCCCCCAAACGGCCGCTTGTTTCGGCGCCACCGTTTAATTCTTTCCCACGCATATCCGGCGGGTACTTTTCACCTGACACTGCGGGAATCGTCAGGCTAGCCCGCGACCGTGATCCCGCCGGCAAGCGGTTTGGTATATCGCTTGCACACTTGGACAGGGCCCTTCTAAGCACGTCGCAACATTAACTTAGGCATTACTCTCCCTCTGGGAGAGTCGGGCTCTCAGGCCCGGAGAGGGTTTTCGTGAGTGCCCTCCCCGGGCCTAAGAGCCCGACCCTCCCGCTGCGCGGGAGGGTGTTGTCGCGGGGTTTCACCCAAAGATTTATGCCGACGTGCTTATCGCAGACGCCGGACAGCGTTCCGGCATCATTGACTTCAGTACCCGTTTCTTGCGTGAAAGGTGTCTTGTGAAGATGAAGATAAAGCTATCTGGCCGTGTGCCTCGCTGCCTGGCGGGATGCGCGTTGTTGCTGGCCACTTCGCTGTCCGCTGCTCGAGCTGAACAACCGCCGTCCCAACGACCGTCCTCCGATCGGGACGCGGCCCGGCAGAACGGCGACGTGGACTCTGTTGATTTGGATGTCTTGATGCGGGGGCCAATCCACGAAGGATTCGCCGAACCGGGCGTCGTTCCGCCGGACGATCCGGCGCCAACGAACAATACGCCAAACGCTTCGGCCTCGGCGCAGGCCACCGCCCAAGCGGATACTCGCCGTGGTAACCCCCGCGGGGCCCTGCAGTTGCCCGAACCGATTCCCGACCCGATCGATGAACAACCCGCCGAAGCTCGGCCCGTGGACGACCGTCGTGAAGCGGTTTGGTTGCCGGGGTACTGGGGCGTCGAGGACGAAGATCATCTGTGCTGGGTTTCGGGAACCTGGCGTTTCTCGCCGCCGGGCATGCAGTGGGTGCCCGGCTACTGGGATGAGAGCTCGGCCGGCTGGACCTGGGTGCCCGGGTTCTGGATCGAAGAAGCGGCCGAGGAGGTTTCGTACCTGCCGCCGCCACCCGCCCCGCCCGCCGACGTTGTGATGTACCGGGAAAGCCGTGACAACCAGTTCTGGGTTCCCGGCAAATACGTTTGGGTCGATGGCCAGTATCAATGGCAAGACGGTTTTTGGGCCCCGATTCAGAACGACTGGGTCTGGGTTCCGCACCGCTTGGTGCACACGCCGCGCGGCTACGTCGAGTGCCCCGGATACTGGGACTACCCGGTGGAGCGTCGCGGTGCCCTGTTCGCACCGGTCCGCTTCCGCTCGCCAGCCGACTATCGGCGAACGTACCGGCCCACCGTGGCGGTGAACGTCGTGCAGGCGCTGTCCTCCTTGTTCGTCAGCCCGCGCTACGGGCATTACTACTACGGCAGCTATTTTGGCGACCGTTACACGCCCTTCGGTTTGCAGCCCTGGGCCGCGTATCGCCGAAGCGTCCATCACTACGATCCGCTGTTCACTTACTACAGCGCCACGCGGGGCGGATTCCTGCAGGAACTGGTTCAGACGCGGCAGCGCTTCGTCGGTGGTCGTGGCCCCGAACTGCCGGTCACGTTCCGCCAGTACCAGCAATCGCGTAGCGTCTTCGCCAACCAGGTTGGCATCAACAACCTGGCCAGTCGTGTGGATCAATTAATTTCGACGCAGGCCGGCGGCAACGTGGACTTTGGCGGCTTCGATCGCATCGAACCGCTGAAGAACCTGGGCAGTGACCAGGCGATCCGCAACGTGGTCGACGAGGTGGATCGGCTGCGACGCTTTGCTCAAGCGCGCCGCGATGTCGAAACCGATCCTCGCGGCCGTGACGGCCGAGACCGCCCAGACGCCGATCCGCGACGCGGCGATGATCGACAGTGGCCCGGAGATGGGCGGCCCGGCGATCGCGATCCGCGCGGCGACCGAGATGACCGCCGCGAATTGCCCGATCGTGACGACGCCGTCGAGCGGGCTCGCCAGCGAGCCGAACAGATGCGGGATCGCGCTGGCGATGCAGCGGATCGAGCTCGCGACCGCTTGGACAACGTCCGGGACCAGCTTCGTGAATCGCAACAGAATCCGGGCAACTCGGCCGCAGGCGATGCCCTGGATCGAGCGCAGCGGCGTCTGCGGGACTTGAACAACCCGGAGGCCGGCGACGCCCTCGATCGAGCTCGCCAGCAGCTGGAAGGTCGGAGGAATCCGGGAGCCGGTAATGCGGCGGAAAACCGCTTCGACTTCCGCGGCTTCCGTAGTAATCGCGATCGTCAGGGTACTTCGCCCCAACGCGATCTACCCGGTGCCGCCGAGCGAGCGATCGACCGGTTCAATCCTCCGGGCCGACTGCAACCGGGCAATGCCGGTTCGAATGCGCCGGGCAACGTAGGCGGTGACGCCGGAGCGAATCGACCGGGCGCCCCCGGTACCGGCATTGGCGGCCGCGGCGACATCGGCGGGCAGATCGATGCCGGAGCCGGAGGTCAAGCTGGCGCCGGCCTCGGGGCCGGTGCTCAGATTGGTGCCGGTGCGCAAGCTGGTGGTGGCCTCGGCGGACAAGCCGGTGACGCCGCTGGCGGACAGGCTCCCCAGCCCGGCAACTAGCCGGAAGTCCGCGTTCACAAAAGGGGACGCGTTCGCAAAAGGGGACGGGTTCGCAAAAGGGGACGCGGTTCGCAAAAGGGGACGGGGGTCTTTTCTGCGGAAAGGCCTCCGTCCCCATTCTTTTTCTCCTTCCGGGAGGGGCGGGCTACTAGGTGCGGGCAGAGCTCGGCTCTTTGTTTACTCGAAACCGGTATTGCTGACACATAGGACGTCACCGGCCGGAACCATGTGGTGAGGCTACAGCGAAAGATTGTCATGCTGCCCCGAATCGGATAGTGTCGTGAGGGCACCGTTCTCACTCGCCGCGGTGTGCCCACGGCCGTTCGTCGATAAAACGATTGCACCGTCCTATGAACCCCGACGCGACACCGATAGCCTGCGACCGCGTGGCACAACGGCGGTCCTCCCGCCTTCTTTGGTTTGTCGCCACGGCGTACCTGGCTTACCTGGGGGCGATGATCGTCCATCGCAGCCCCTCCCGGACGGACAACTAACCATGCAGTGGCTCGGGATTATCAGCCTGTCGGTTGCGTGTTGCACGGTGTACGGCATTCTGCATGACCAGGTGACGGCTAGGGTTTGCATCGAATACTTCACAATCGGTCACCCTCCGATTTTTTCAACGCGCGATCCGACGTTACTCGGCATCGGTTGGGGCATCATCGCGACGTGGTGGGTCGGGATCATTTTGGGCGTTCCGCTCGCGATGGCGTCTCGCCTCGGCACTGCTCCTCGGAAGTCGACAGCTCAACTTCTTCGCCCCCTGGCGATCCTGATGCTTGTCAGCGGTTTGTTCGCAACGCTGATGGGGACGATTGGCTTCATCGCTGCCCACAACGGCTGGGTGTACCTGACAGGCGATTTGGCGAATCGCGTACCGCCCGAGAAACACGTCGCATTCATCACCGATCTTTGGGCGCACAGCGCAAGCTACTTTGCTGAGTGGCATCGTGCTGGTCGCTGGCACCTGGCGTTCGCGACGAACGCGGGATTCCTTGGGATGATGCCGCAAGCGATCTACGGTGCGAACATTGCCCGGCAGGAACGAAGAAGGGGACGGCGGTCTTTCATCTGAAAAGACCCCCGTCCTCTTATTTCTGTAGCCCTCAAGAGCCGTCGCGGTGGCGGCGACTCGAACGGATGCTTGCGAACCTTAGTGCACTAGTTGGGTGCCCATGGTCAGGCCTGGGGCAGGCAGGGAGCTGTGACCCTCCAGGTATTGGTCGATCGCTCGAGCGGCTCCGCGGCCTTCGTTGATGGCCCACACGACGAGGCTCTGGCCGCGACGGCAGTCACCGGCGGCGAACACGCCGTCGATGCTGGTGGTGAACTCGCCGTGCTTGGCTTCGAAATTGCTTCGTGCGTCAGTGCTGATTCCGAGCGCTTCGGCCAGGTACTGTTCGGGACCCAGGAAACCCATCGCCAGCAGAATCAGCTGGGCCGGCCACTCACGCTCGCTGCCCTCGACCTCTTCCATGTTCCAGCCTTCATCGGTCTTGGTCCATTTGACCTGAACCGTCTTGATGCCGGTCAGGTTGCCCTTTCCATCGCTGAGGAACTCTTTGGAGAGGATCTGGTATTCGCGGGGATCGCGGCCGAACTTCGCATTCGCTTCTTCGTGACCGTAATCGACGCGGAAGGTGCGCGGCCATTCGGGCCAGGGGTTGTCCGCGGCACGCTCTTCGGGCGGCTGGGGCAGCAGTTCGAAATTGACCATGCTGCGGCAACCATGTCGCAGGCTAGTTCCGATACAGTCGGTACCGGTATCGCCGCCGCCGATCACGATCACGTCCTTGCCTTCGGCGCTGATAAAGCCATCGCCCAAGGAATCGCCGTGGACCTTGTGCCGGGTGTTGGCGGTCAGGAATTCCATCGCGAAATGGACGCCTTTGAGGTCGCGGCCCGGAATCGGCAGATCGCGCGGCTTGGTCGCCCCGCAGGCCAATAGCACGGCGTCGTGGTCATCGTACAGCTGCTTGGCGTCGACGTTCTGGCCGACGTTGGCATCGGTGACGAAGCGGACGCCTTCGGCGGTCAGCTTATTCAGCCGCCGCTGCAACACGTCCTTGTCCAGTTTCATGTTGGGGATGCCGTACTGCAGCAAGCCGCCGACGCGATTGGAACGTTCGTAGACCGTGACCGAGTGACCGACACTGTTCAATTGGTCGGCGGCGGCCAACCCGGCCGGGCCGCTGCCGACGATCGCGACCTTTTTGCCGGTGCGCGATTCCGGCGGGGACGGTGGCAACCAACCTTCGGCCCAGGCCCGGTCGATAATCGCGTTTTCGATATTCTTGATCGTCACCGGCGGGTTGGTAATGCCCAGCACGCAGGAACCTTCGCAGGGTGCCGGACAGGTTCGGCCGGTGAACTCCGGAAAGTTGTTGGTCTGGTGCAGCCGTTCGCTGGCTTCGCGCCAACGGTTGTTGTAGACCAGATCGTTCCACTCGGGGATTAGGTTATCGATCGGACAACCGGTGGCCGATTGGCAAAACGGCACGCCGCAGTCCATACAGCGGGCGCCCTGCTCGCGAAGGTGTTCGACTTTGGGTTCGGTGTAGATTTCGTCGTAGTCGTTGATGCGGACGACGGGCAAGCGCCAGGCGACTTTCTTGCGGTCGAACTCTTTGAATCCTGTGGGTTTGCCCATGGTGAAGGCTCCGAAAAGGTGATCGATGTGGGATGTTTTTTATGGGAGGTCGGGTTCCAGGCCCCAGAGCGAGCTGCCGCGGCGGCTCGCTTCGTTTGCGCGCAGTCGGTTCGCGTGCCGTCGGTTTCTGACGGCAACGCCTACACCGCGGCCGCTTCGCCTTCGCTTTCGGCGGCCATCTGTTCCAGCACGCGTTTGTAGTCGATGGGCATGACTTTGACGCACTGATCCAGGAAGGTCTGCCAGTTGTCCAGGACTTCGGCGGCGACCGTGCTGTCGGTGTACCGCTGGTGTTTCTGGATCATCTCCTTGACCTCAGCTTCCTCATCGGCCGTTTCGATCCGTTCCAGCAAGACGGTCGCCAGGTTGCACTGCAGGTTGAAATCGCCCTGTCGATCCCAGACATAGGCGATACCTCCGGACATCCCGGCGGCAAAGTTCCGTCCGACCGATCCCAAGATGACCACTCGGCCTCCGGTCATGTATTCGCAGCCGTGCTGGCCGACGCCCTCGATGACCGTCCGAGCACCGCTGTTGCGGACGCAGAACCGTTCGGCCGCGACCCCGCGGAAGTAGGCTTCGCCCGACGTCGCTCCGTACAGGCAAACGTTGCCGACCAGGATGTTCTCTTCGGGAACGTAGCTGGCATCACGCGGCGGATAGATGGCGATCCGGCCGCCCGAGAGGCCTTTGCCGACGTAGTCGTTGGCATCGCCCTCGAGTTCGATCGAGATCCCGTGGGCCAGGAACGCACCGATGCTCTGGCCGGCCGAACCGGAGAACTTCAAGTGGATCGTGTCTTCGGGCAATCCGGCTTGACCATATCGCTTGGCGACCTCGTGGCTGAGGATCGTACCGACGGTGCGGTTGATGTTGACGATTGGCGATTCGATCGTGACCGGCGTCTTGTTTTCCAAAGCGGCCTGGGCCTGCGGAATCAAGGTGGTCACGTCCAAGGATCGTTCCAGCCCATGATCCTGAGCCTGGGTGCAGCGGACGCCGACAGCATCGTGCGGCTTGACCGCCGGGGTCAGAATCGCCGACAGGTCCAGCCCGTCGCTCTTCCAGTGCTGGATCGCTGTATCGGTCTGCAAGACATCCGAGCGGCCGACCATCTCGTCGATCGTGCGGAAGCCCAGCTTGGCCATGATGTGTCGCGCCTCTTCGGCGACCATGAACAGATAGTTGACCACATGCTCGGGTTTGCCGGTGAATTGCTTTCGCAGCTCCGGATCCTGGGTGGCGATCCCCACCGGGCAGGTGTTCAGGTGGCACTTCCGCATCATGATGCAGCCCAGGGTGATCAGCGGAGCGGTCGAGAAACCGAATTCTTCGGCCCCCAGCAGCGCCGCGATCACGACGTCGCGTCCGGTCTTCAGGCCACCGTCGGTTTGCAGGACGACGCGGCTGCGCAGGTCGTTCAGGACCAGCACTTGATGGGTTTCGGCGATCCCCAGTTCCCAGGGCAGGCCGGCGTGTTTGATGCTGGTCAGCGGCGAGGCGCCGGTGCCACCGGTGTCGCCGGAGATCAGGATGTGGTCGGCATGGGCCTTGGCCACGCCCGAGGCGATCACACCCACGCCCACTTCGCTGACCAGTTTCACGCTGACCCGAGCGGCCGGATTGGCGTTCTTCAGGTCGTGGATCAACTGGGCGAGGTCTTCGATCGAGTAGATGTCGTGGTGCGGCGGCGGGCTGATCAAGCCCACGCCGGGCGTGCTGTAACGGATGCGAGCGATGTTCTGATCGACTTTGCGACCGGGCAATTCGCCGCCTTCGCCGGGCTTGGCACCCTGCGAGATCTTGATCTGGATTTCGTCGGCGTTGGACAGGTATTCGATCGTGACGCCAAAGCGGCCGCTGGCGACCTGTTTGATGGCCGACCGTTTGCTGTCGCCATTTTCCAACGGCTGGAAGCGGATCGGATCCTCGCCGCCTTCGCCGGTATTGCTCTTGCCGCCCAGCCGGTTCATCGCCACGGCCAGCGTCTCGTGCGATTCGGCGCTGATACTGCCGAAGCTCATCGCCCCGGTGCAGAATCGTTTGACGATCTCTTCGCGCGGCTGGACTTCGCTGAGCGGGATTGCCGGGCCGGCAACGCCTTCTTTAAAGTCCAGCAGACCCCGCAGCGTACAGCGGACTTGATTGTCGTGGTTGATCGTCTGAGCGAACTTCCAGTAGGCGTCTTCGTTGTTGCTGCGGGCGGCGATCTGCAGACTGGAGATCGCTTGCGGGCTCCAAGCGTGCTTTTCGCCCTCGGCTCGCCAGTGGAACTCGCCCAGGTTGGGCAGCTGTGGCAGATGGCGGTCGCCCTTTTCGGGATAGCCCAGAGCGTGACGACGCAGCGTCTCCTCGGCCAAGACGTCGAAGTCCACGCCGGCGATGCGGCTTTGCGTACCGGCAAAGCACATGTCGATGACGTCGCTCTTCAGTCCCAGCGCCTCGAAGATCTGAGCACCCTTGTAGCTTTGCAGCGTGCTGATGCCCATCTTGGCCATGACTTTCAGCATGCCTTTGGCGACACCCTTGCGATACGCCGCGACGACCTTCTCGTCGGTCAAGTCTTCGGCCAGCAGGCCATCGGCGTGCGATTGCCAGAGGGCTTCGAAGGCCAGGTAGGGATTGATCGCGTCGGCACCGTAACCGATCAGCAGGCAGTGGTGATGCACTTCGCGAGCTTCGCCGGTTTCCACGACCAAACCGATCCGGGTCCGCTTGTGGCGGCGGACCAGGTGATGGTGAACCGCACCGGTTGCCAACAGAGCGCTGACCGGAACGCGATCGGCGGAGATCTTGCGGTCCGACAGCACAACGATCTGAATGCCCTCGTCGGCCGCCGCTTCGGCTTCGGCGGCGATCCGCGAGAGTGTCGCTTGGAAGCCGGCTTTGCCTTCGCCGCGATCGAAGGTGATGTCGATCACGCGGGATCGCCAACCTTCGTAATTGATGTGTTCCAACGCCGCCACTTCTTCGTTGGTCAGAATCGGATGCTCGACGAGCAATCGGTGGCAGTGCTCGGGCGTCGCTTCCAGCAGGTTCTTTTCCGGACCGATGTAACACTCCAGCGACATGATCACTTCTTCACGGATCGAATCGATCGCCGGGTTGGTCACCTGGGCGAACAACTGCTTGAAGTAGTCGTAGATCATCCGCGGCTTGTCGCTCAGGCAGGCCAGCGCGCTGTCGTTGCCCATCGACCCGACCGGGTCGCGTCCCTGCTCGACCAGGGGCCGCAGCATGAAGGACATCGTTTCCAGGGTGTAGCCAAAGGCCTGCATCCGGGGCAGCAGCGTGCCGGGATCAAAGCCGTGCGGTTCGCCGTCGGGATTCAGGTCGGCCAGCCGGATGCGCTGTTCACGCAGCCACTTGCCGTAAGGCTTGCGTTTGGCGAAGCCCAGTTTCAGCTCGTCGTCGGGAATCAAGCGACCCTGTTCGAAATCGACCAGGAACATCCGGCCCGGCTCCAGTCGGCCCTTCTCCTTGACGAGGCCGGGATCGACCGGCAGCACGCCGACTTCGCTAGCCATGATCACGCGGTCGTCGTGCGTGATGTAGTAACGGCTGGGACGCAGCCCATTGCGGTCCAGCGTCGCGCCGATGTACTGGCCGTCGGTAAAGGCGATCGAGGCGGGTCCGTCCCAGGGCTCCATCAACGACGAGAAATACTCGTAGAACGCCCGCTTCTCTTCGGGCATCGTCTGATGCTTCTGCCAGGCTTCGGGGACCATCATCATGATGGCCTCCTGCAGCGTGCGGCCGTTCATCAACAGGAACTCCAACACGTTGTCAAACGTGCCCGAGTCGCTCAGGTGCGGTTCGACCACCGGGAACAGTTTCTTCAGCTCTTCGCCAAACAACTCGCTGGCGGCCGAGCCCTCGCGAGCCTGCATCCAGTTCTTGTTGCCCCGCAGGGTGTTGATCTCGCCGTTGTGGCTCATGAACCGCAGCGGTTGGGCGCGGTCCCAGGAGGGGAATGTGTTGGTCGAGAAACGGCTGTGCACCATCGCCAGATGGGTGCTGAAATCTTCGTCCCGCAGGTCCGGGTAGTAGGGCAGGACCTGGGCCGGCGTCAGCATCCCCTTGTAGATGATCACGCGGGTGCTGAGCGAGCAGACGTAGAACATCAGGGCCTGCTCGAGCGTCTCCGAGCCGCGCAGCTGGTGGCTGGCCTGCTTGCGAATCAGGTACAGTTGGCGTTCGAAGGCACTGCGGTCGAGGCCTTCGGCGGCGGCGACGAACAGCTGTTCGACATAGGGTTCGGAGCGCCGGGCCGTGGGGCCGACGTCGGCCAGATCGGTCTCCTGAGGCACGTCCCGCCAGCCCAGCAGTTGCTGGCCGGTCTCCTTGACCAACGCCTCGACCGCGTCCTTGCACGTCTTCCGCTCTTTCGGATCGGTCGGCAAGAAGATCAGACCGGCGGCGTAGCGACCTTCTTCGGGAAGTTCGACGTTCAGATCACGCTTGGCAACCTTGCGGAGGAAGGCGTCGGGCAAGCCGCACATGATTCCCGAACCGTCCCCGGTGTTGGGCTCGCATCCGCAGGCCCCGCGGTGGTCCATGTTCTGCAAGATAACGTCCGCGTCCAGGACGATCTGGTGGCTGGGCTTGCCCTTGATGTGCGCGATGAAACCGACCCCACAGCTGTCCTTCTCCAGTTCCGGATCGTACAAACCGTGCTTGCCGGGGAGGTGATGGGTGGATGGCTGGGGGTGAGATTGCTCGTTCATCTGTCGCTCTTCCAAATTCGCGTTGGCTTTCACTGAATCGTTCATAGGGGCCGAATATTGTGGGTTGCTTGATGGCAAAGGTTGATGCGGGTTCAACTCGTGATCGTGGCGCTGGCGGTTCATTGCTCTGGCCTCGAAGCGTTGCCCGCCGAAGCGGTCTGGCTGTTTCGCAGGGCCGGGCCGGGAGGCTCTTCTTTGCCTTTGCCGCCGACACGCGTCTTCGCGTCGGCCTTCGCTTTGGCTCGGCTGTCGCCGGTGGTTCGTCCGCCGGGGTTGGTTTGCAATTGACGGGACGGACTGGGCGACGCAGGGGGTTTCGCCTGTTTGACCTGCTCGACCTGCCTAACTTGCTTGTCCGGCTGGTCCTGCCCGGCCTGTTTGGCTTGCCGGACTTTCGCCTGCCGGATTGGCTTGGCGGGTTTGCCCGTCCGCCGGCCGGTGGTTTCCAGCGGTTTGCCCAACAGCATTTCGGCGAATTCACTTGCCGCCGGACTGAGCTTGCCGGAACGGCGGCGGATGATTCCCAGCGGCCGTTCCAGGGACAGTTCCGGACAGGCAACCACTCGCAGGCTGTCGTTGGCCGTTTCCCGTCGCACGGCCGCTTCGGGCAGCACTCCGATTCCACGGTTGGCCTGGATCGCGCGGATCATCGAATCCAGATTGTCGAACTCCATGAAGTACTCGACGCGGACGCCGTGCTGGGAGAAGAATTGATCGATCTCCCGGCGAACCTTCAGCGACGTCTCGAACCCGATCATCGGCAACCGATCCAGCTCGGCCAACTGGACCGGGCCGCCGGCTGCCATCGGATGTTCCGGGGCGCAGATCAAACGCATCGGTTCGCGTTGCCAATGCGTCGCCCGCACCGTCCGGGTGCTGCGCGCGTAACTGATCAAACCAAAGTCCACCTCGCCGCTGGCCGCCAGCTCCAGGACCTGGGTCGGCGTCGCCGGTTCGATCCGCAGGTCCACGTCGGGATGCATCTGCTGGAACGCTTCGCTGGCCTCGGGCATGTAGCTGGCCGCGACCGAATAGATGGCCGCCACCCGCAATCGTCCCTGCAGCCGACTGCCCAGGCTCCGCACCTCCTGCTCCAGGGCCCGGTAGTCGCCGAGGATCTTCCGCAGCCCCTGATGAAACACGGCCCCGGCATCGGTCAGGTTCAGCGGCCGCTTGCTGCGATCGACCAACCGCACGCCGAGGTTCTCTTCCAATTGCAGCACCGCTTGACTGACAGCACTCTGCGTCACCGCGTGGCTCTCGGCCGCACGGGAGAAGGATCGCTGTTGGGCGACCGAGCAGAAGAGTTCGAGCGAGCGAAGCTGCATAGAGCCACTGAATAAGAGTTGCTAATAATAACGGTGCGCTAGATCGCCCCGGACCGATAATGAGAATAGGAGCGGCCCCGCCGAGCGTCAATAGCCGCCGACCGATCCGCGGGTTATGCTATCGCCCGGCGGCCGAGCAATGCAACGGGGAGAAGCCGACCACTAGGCCAGCAGCGACCTTCTCATCGCGACCAACGCACCGCTGCGAAATACGAGTTTTCCAGGGTTTTTGAGCATTTGCCCCGGGCACCCGTGGGGGATTCCATCGGCCCTTGGACCTGCGAAAAGATCACTAGCACCATAAGCGGAGCTAATCTTGCCGCGCAAGAAAAACTGAAAAAACGATGCTTCCGAGGCTATTCCGGCTCGCCGCCGGCCGCCCAGCGTTTAGGCAGCGTGATGGCGTAGAGGATGATCACGGCGCCACCGCTGAGGAGGGCCCAGGGGACCGCTTCGGCAGGTTGCCAGACCCGGGTGGTGGCCGCCGGCGGCATGGTGGGGTCCATCAGTTCGGTGGCGGAGGATTGTTTGGCCGCGTACAGCGAAGCGCTCTCGATCATCAAGCATTCGATTCCCAGGATGATCATCATGATCGCCACGGCCAGGAAAAAGGAGCGCCACATCGTGTCCACCTCGAACGGTTTCTAGAACGGGTCAATCAACGAAACGTCGCGGCCCGGCTCGCCAATCTGCGACCGGTCCTGCGACCAATAGACCTATCGCTTATATCGCCCCGGCCGCCTCCAAACTGTACGCCCGGTACGCTGGCCCTCCACAGCCCCTACGGCTCGCATATCCGGAACCGCCCGTGCCCCCTGCCCGCCCGTGTCCCCCGCCCGCCCGTGTCCCCTGCCCGCCTCTGTCCCCTGCCCGCCTCTGTCCCCTGCCCGCCTCTGTCCCCTGCCCGCCTCTGTCCCCTGCCCGCCTCTGTCCCCTGCCCGCCTCTGTCCCCTGCCCGATCGGGCGGCAGATGCGGTAGGCTATCGGCGGCCCGGGCCGGTCCGCGGCCCACGTCCTAAAATCCCCCGTGCGCGTTCTCTTGGAATACCGTGGCTTCGTTAAGCGTCTCTCTGAACCGTCTGCAACTGAAGAACCCGATCCTGGTCGCCTCGGGGACGTTTGGGTATGCCCGTGAGATGGAGGGCATCGTCGATTGCGCGCGCTTGGGCGGGATCCTTCCCAAGACGATCACGGCCGAGCCGCGTGAGGGCAATGCGCCCTGGCGCACCGTGGAGGTCTCGGCCGGTTTGTTGAATTCGATCGGGCTGGACAACGATGGCGTGGACGCGTTTATCGCTCACCACCTGCCGTACCTGTCCCAGGTAGAAACAGCGATCATTGTCAGCGTGGCCGGCCGTACCGAAGCAGAATACGTCGCCTTGTCGCAGCGGATCGGCGAGTGTCAGGGCGTGGCGGCAGTGGAACTGAATCTGTCCTGCCCGAACGTCTCCGGGGGAGTGGATTTTGGCACCGACGCGGAGGCTTGCCGGCGGGTTGTCGCCGCGGCTCGGGCGGCCTGTCCCGTACCGATCCTGGCCAAGCTGACTCCGAACGTGACGCGAATCACCGAGGTGGCGGCGGCCGCCGCCGACGGCGGTGCCGACGCGGTGTGCTTGATCAATACGCTGCTGGGAATGGCCGTCGATTGGCGGCAGCAGCGTCCCTTGCTGGGCAACGTGATGGGCGGCCTGAGTGGACCCGCCATCAAACCGGTGGCGCTGCGCTGCGTGCATCAGGTCCGGTGCGCAACCGACGTACCGATCATCGGAATCGGCGGGATCGCCACGATCGACGACGTGATGGAGTTTCTGGTGGCCGGTGCTTCGGCCGTGCAGATCGGCACGGCGAACTACTACGATCCTCAGGTATCGACGCGTCTGATCGATCAATTGCCCGGAGCCCTAGCGGAGCTGCGGGCGGACTCGGTCGAACAGGTCGTGGGCAGCCTTCAACTGCCTCGCTGATGAAACATCGAAATACCGAAATACCCAAGCACCGAAGCACCGAAGCACCGCCAGGCGAGCCGCCGCAGGCGGTATCATCAAGAAACGATTCCTCGGTCCCAGGAGACGCCCGATGCCCAATGCCAAACCCGATCATCCGATCATCGACGCGATGACACGACGCTGGAGTCCTTATGCGTTCACGCCGCGCACCGTCGAGCGTGACAAGGTGCTGCAGTGTTTCGAGGCGGCCCGCTGGGCGGCCAGCAGTTTCAACGAACAGCCATGGAGTTTTCTGCTGGCGTTTCGCGAACAGGAAGCGGAGTTTCAACGCATGCTGGCCTGTTTAAGTGAAGGCAACCAACAGTGGGCTGGCAACGTGGGCGTCTTGATCCTGACGGTCACCCGCGAGCATTTTCAGCGCAACGACAAGCCCAACCGGGTGGCCCAGCACGACCTCGGCGCAGCCGCCGCGCACTTTGCCCTGCAGGCGGCGGAGCTGGGTTTGCAGGCTCATCAGATGGCCGGAGTGGAACTCGAGAAGGTTCGCAGCACGTACCAGATCCCCGACGGATACCAGCCGCAGACGGCTATCGCCCTGGGATACCCGGATCCAGATCCGCCAGCCGGCAAACTGGCCGAGCGGGACGCCGGACCGCGCGAGCGGCGTCCGATCGAAGAACAGGTTTTTCACGGCCGCTGGCAACAACCGGCGTTTTAAGCACGTCGGCATGAATCTTTCGATAAAACCCCGTGACAACACCCTCCCGCGCAGCGGGAGGGTCGGGCTCTGAGGCCCGGGGAGGGCCCTACGAAAACCCTCTCCGGGCCTAAGAGCCCGACTCTCCCAGAGGGAGAGTAAAGCCGAATTAAATGTTGCGACGTGCTTAGAGGCGCTATACTGAGACGATGGTCCCCTCGCGAAACAATCTCTCTGGAGCTGCGATTCCCGCTTCGGCCGGCGGGGCGGCGGTCCGCCGCCGCAGGACGCGTCCGCAGATGAGCATCGCATTCATGTTGCTGTGCATGACGATCCTGTGCGCGATGTCGGGGGCGATGTTCTACGCGGCTCGGGTGCCGGCGGTCAGCGACGAAGTGGCCGCGTGGTTTGGCAAGGAGGTAGAACCTCAGGAAACCAAACGCACCGTGCATTTGGCCTTCTTGTTGTTCACCTATGCGTCTCCGCTGTTGCTTTCGGCTCTGTTGGGCGTGGTGGTCAGCGTGCTGCGATGGATCCGTCCAGCCGATCCGGCGGAGCGCGAAGTCGGCCCGAGCAGCCCCTGGGATGAACCTGCCAGCACCGAACCGAAGTCGGCCGCGGGCCAATTCAAGTGAGCTGAGCGATGAGCGATATTCTGAGGCTCTGTCCCCGGTGCGGCGCGAGGCTGGAGGTCCCCGAAACGGCGATCGGCAAACTGGCGCAGTGCCCGGTCTGCGAACACGTCTTCGTCGTCCCGGCCGAGGACACCACAGCGGCCCAAAGCGACGCCCCGGCACGTCCCGATCACGACGCGGCGCAGGCCGCCGCGGCCAACGATGCGTTGCCGCCGGTGGTTGTGCGCACGCCCGAGCCCTCGGCCTTTATCAATCCTCTGCCGGAGCTGTTTCGCGCCGCCTGGAAGCCGTTGGTCGCGGCCGGGTTGGTGCTGTTGGTCATCACCGCCACGTCGACTCTGCTGGGAATCGTGCTGACGGTCGCGGCTCAGGAAAGCGGCAATGCGATCTTCGGGCTGATGAACGGCGTGCTGCGATTATTGCTGACGCTGGCCTATTTCTATCTGGCTGTGGGATTGATCCGGATGAGTACGGACCTGGCCCGCGGCCGAGAGATCCGTGTGGGCACGCTGTTTCAGACCTCGATGGTCGTGTTTTGGCGAGCCGCCCTGTGCTATCTGGCCCTGATCTCGCCGCTGGTGTTGTTGCCGATTCCAATCCTGTTGGTCGGCCTGGCCAGCGGTTTCGAGCCCCAGCCGACGATCCTTGCTGGGATGGTCTGTTTGTTGCCCTTGATCGCGGTGGTAGTCGTGCTGGCGTTTCTGCTCTGGCCGGCGATCATGCTGGTGGTGGATCGCAACATGAAAACTCTCCCAGCGCTGCGGACGGCCTACAGAATCGCCGTGAGAAACAAGTTGAACACCCTGCTGTTGATGTTGCTGTCGATGGCCTTGAGCACCGCGGGCGTGTGTTTGTGTTATGTGGGCCAGGCGGCCAGCGTTCCCGCAACCACGTTGCTCGCGGCACTGGCGTATCTGCAAATGACTTCCCAGCCTTCGGTCAGCGGGGACACCAGCGGCATCCACGCGGCCAGCATGGATGGGCCCCACGCGGCTGTCCGTGGCGACTCCGCTGAGGGCACGGAGCCGAATGCATGACCACCCTGGAGACCTCGCCGCAAAACTTCCCCGGCCCGAACCTGTGGCGGCTGCGAACGCGCACGCTGACGCTGGGTCAGCGGCCCTTGGTGATGGGGATCTTGAACGTCACGCCGGACAGCTTTTCCGACGGCGGCCGGCACTTGGCCGAGGATGCGGCGGTCGAAGCGGCGCTGCGGATGGAGGACGAGGGAGCGGACATCATCGACGTGGGCGGTGAGAGCACGCGTCCGTACAGCGATCCGGTTGCGGCCGAAGCGGAACGAGCTCGGGTTGTACCGGTGCTCGAGCGATTGGCGGGGCGGCTGTCCGCCGCGGTGTCCATCGATACCAGCAAAGCCTTGGTTGCCGAAGCGGCCGTCGAGTGCGGCGCGGAAATCATCAACGACGTAACCGGTTTGACCGGCGATGCGGCCATGACCGAGGTGGCCGTGCGAACCGCGGCGGGCGTCTGTGTGATGCACATGCAGGGCACCCCTCAGACCATGCAGGATGATCCCCGATACGACGACGTTACGGACGACATCGTGCGCTACTTGCTCGAGCGTGCCGAGGCCTGTCTGGCGGCGGGGATCCAGCGGAATCGCATCTGCCTGGATCCGGGAATCGGTTTTGGCAAAACTCACCAGCACAACCTGACGCTGCTGCGCGACGCGGCCCGCTTCACCCGCCTGGGCTGGCCCATCCTGGTCGGTCACTCGCGCAAAGGTTTTGTCGGTCATGTGCTGGGCGACAAACAGCGTGATCGCGACGCCGGCACGCTGGGGGCCTCGCTGGCCCTGGCCCGCTCGGGAGTCCACGTCCTGCGGGTTCACAACGTGGCCCAAACGGTCGACGCATTAAAACTGTTCGAAGCCGCCGGCGGTTTTCAGTAGCAGCCTGTGGCATAGGCTTCCAGCCTGTGATCTTGTTTTCGAAGGCTGGACACCACGGCGCCTACTGTCCCTGAGACGGACGTTCCAGGATTCGCAGCAGGGCTTGGAAGGAGCGTTCGTAGATTCCCGGCGACGTGCTTTCTCGCGGGCCGGCGACGTTCAGCGTTTCCGGCCGCACGGCCGCGAACCACTGCCAAACCGTCTCCGGCGACCAAGGCCGATCGATGCGCAGGCTGAGACTCGGCCGAGCGTGCTGCTTGGCCAGTCGCCGCGTCAGCAGCGTGCCGCCTTTGAGCTTTGCTTCGTACAGGATCAACGTGGCGTCGCTGTCCAGCACGTTCTGTTCGGTCCGCACGGTGTAGTCGCGACTCTCATTCTCGCGCAGTTCGTACCGCGAGGGGACTTCGCCGTCTTCGGCCAAGCGGCCGCGGGGACACCAACCGCCATGGTCCAGGTCCAGCGCGATCGCCGCGTCCAGACCCGCTCGATCCACGCCTGTCTGTCCGCCGGAGACGATGCGAATCGGACGATACGTAAGCGATGGTGTTTTCCCGGCGGTCAACCCGTGCCCTCCCTCTGCCCCAGACACGAGCGGCATCGAAGCTCGCGGTATGGATGCTCGCTGCATGAATGCTCGTCGTGAGAATCAATTGTCCGCGTCCGTTCCTTCGGGCGGCAAGAAAGCATTTTAACCGATCGCCAAGGCGTGGTGCGGCAGGACGGCAATGTCTCGTTCCGCGTCGGCTCGGCTTCCCCGACCAGCAGCGGCGGGTGGTTCCTGGAGCGGCACAGACCGCCGACCGGGGGCGCGACGGCCCTGTCGATTGATGTTCTGCGGTGACGAAACCGAGCCAAGCGCCTAATTGACTCAATAGATCGAATCAAATGGGTCAGGTCTCTTGGAAATGCAAGTGGGCGGTGGGTTAAGGGAAAACCTGGCGATCGAACGAGCGCACGCCGGCGAGGATCTCGAACGAACGCAACCGATCTTGGTGCTCATACAGGTCACAGGTGAAGATCAGCTCGTCGGCCAGCGTCTGCTGTAGCAGTTCCTCGATCTTCGCTTCGATCGTTTCACCGCTGCCGATCATGGCAAGGCCTAGAAAGCTGTTGACCGCCTGCTCTTCATGCGGTTGCCACAGGCCTTGCATACTCGGTACGGGCGGACGCATCAGCATGCTTTGGCCGCGAATCAGGGCCAGAATGCGTTGGTAAGTGGTCGTCGCCAAGAACTCAGCCTCCGCATCCGTATCGGCGGCAACCAAGGGCACGCCGAGCATGACATAGGGCTTCTCCAGCACTGCCGACGGCTGAAACTGGCTGCGGTACAGCTCGACCGCTTGCATCATCATCCGAGGGGCAAAATGCGAAGCGAAGGCGTAGGGCAACCCTTCCTGGGCAGCCAACTGGGCACTGAACAGACTCGAGCCCAACAACCAGAGGGGCACATTGCTGTCCATTCCCGGCATCGCAATCACCTGCTGCCCTGGGCCGCGTGGCCCTAGATACTCCTGTAGCTCGGCGAGGTCGTTCGGAAAATCATCGGCGTTGCCGCCACGATGTTTCCGCAATGCCCAAGCGGTCCGTTGGTCCGATCCGGGTGCGCGGCCGAGTCCCAGATCAATACGTCCCGGGTACAAGGCTTCCAGCGTACCGAACTGTTCTGCGATCACCAAAGGAGCGTGATTTGGCAACATCACTCCACCGGCGCCGACTCGCATCCGCTCCGTACCCGCGGCCAAATGAGCGATCAAGACCGCGGTTGCCGAGCTGACGATCGCGTCCATATTGTGGTGTTCCGCCACCCAAAAGCGTGTGAAGCCCAACCGTTCCACATGTTGTGCCAAGGCCAGAGAACGCGCGATGGCGGGGGCAGGTCCGTGGTCGGTGTCCTTGCGCGAAGCGAGATCCAAGACCGAAAACGGTGCCTGTCGCGGAGTACTCATATCGGTGCTTCCTTCAGTGGTAACAGCGCTCGTCCACAAGAATGAGGGCGGCGACATGCTCCGGCGGCGCCTCGGTTCAGCATGACATTCGCCGCAGCAATTCCACCAAATCATTCGGCAGGGGTTTGTGTTCCTCAATCGAACGGGCAAGCGGACTCAGGACCAACTCTCCGTCGATCTGTCCCGCCATCATTCCTGTGGCTCCGTCGAGAATCGACTGCACCGCAAAATCGCCGAGCTGAGTCCCCAGGATGCGGTCGGCCGGCGTCGGCGTTCCGCCCCGCTGGATGTGCCCCAAAGCGACGCTGCGGGTGGGGAATTCGCAACCGGCCTGTTCCAGCTGGCGACTCAGCGCCGCCGCCCCGCCCTGTTCGCCGCCTTCGGAAACGACAACAATAAACGATTGTTTTCCGCGGCGTTTTAATTCCGAAACCAGCTCGACGATGGCTTTGGCGTCGACGGGAACTTCCGGAACGCACGCGACCTCGGCTCCCGCGGCTACGGCGGTGTACAGCGCCAGATAACCGCTGTGCCGCCCCATGACTTCGACCAAAAACAAACGTTGGTGGCTTTCCGCCGTATCTCGCAGTTTGTCGATACAATTCACCGCCGTTTCGACGGCGGTCGAAAACCCGATCGTGAAATCGGTGCCGATCACGTCATTGTCGATCGTCGCCGGACAACCGATGATCTGACCGGTCCATATCGCGGCCAGCTCCGCCGCACCGCGAAGCGTCCCGTCACCGCCGATCGGGATCAACGCGTCGATGCCCAGCCGTCGTAGGTTTTCGGCCGCGCGCTCGCGGCCGGCTTGGGAAGCGAAGGACTGGCATCGTGAAGAATGAAGCATGGTGCCGCCGTGCTGGACAATATGCGCAACGGACCGCGCATCGAGCGTCCAAGCACTTTCCGAATCATTCACAAGACCTTCTTGTGATAGACCTTGGTAGCCGTGCCTCAGTCCGATGACGTCGTGGCCGGCTGAGATTGCGCTGCGCACGACGGCCCGCAGGCAGGCATTCATGCCGGGTGCGTCACCGCCGCTGCAAAGGACTCCGATCCGCATTGCGAAAGACTCTTGTTGCTGGGAATCGTGTGCTCGAACACCGCGTTCGTCAGGACGAGAGCAATTGCCGCAAAACCATTTCCAGGATGCCGCCGTTGACAAAATACTCGACCTCGGCAGGCGCATCGATGCGAACGATTGTCTCGAAGGAGGACTGCGAACCGTCTTGCCGAACCACCGACACGGTGACCGTTTGCCGCGGCTCGATGCCATCGCGAATGCCGGTAATGGTCAAGGTTTCGGTTCCGTCCAGGCCCAACGAGCGGGCGGACTGGCCATCTTGGAATTGCAAGGGCAGGACTCCCATGCACACCAGATTGCTGCGGTGGATGCGTTCGTAACTCTCGGCAAGGATGGCCTTGACGCCCAACAGCGCCGCCCCCTTGGCCGCCCAGTCCCGCGAGCTGCCCGAGCCATACTCCTTGCCGGCAATCACCACCAGCGGCGTGCCTTCGTTCATGTAACGCATCGCAGCGTCATAGATCGGCATTTTTTCGCCGCTGGGCGTGTGGATCGTCCAGGGACCTTCCACGCCGGGAACCATGGCGTTGCGCAGGCGAATATTGCCGAACGTGCCGCGCATCATGACTTCGTGGTTGCCACGCCGCGAACCGAAGCTGTTGAATTCGGCGGGCGGGACGTCGTGGCTGGCCAGATACTCGCCGGCCGGAGAGTTGACGGGGATCGCACCGGCGGGCGAAATGTGATCGGTGGTGATGGTATCGCCGAGCACGGCCAGCACGCGTGCGTCCTGGATGTCCGCCAGGGGAGCCGGGGAATCGGCGAAATCAAGAAAGAACGGAGGTTCGCGAACGTAGGTCGAATCGTCAGCCCACTCGAACAGGGTGCCGGTCGGCGCGGGCATCCGCTTCCACTTGTCATCCCCTTCGAATATCCGGCCGTACTCCAGATCGAACTGCTGGGAACTGACCGAACTGGTGATCAGCGATTCGATCTCTTCGGCGGTCGGCCAGATGTCTTTTAAGTACACGGGATTCCCCTGTTGATCGGTGCCCAAGGCATCGACGCTCAGGTCGCACAACACGGTGCCAACCAACGCGTAGGCGACGACCAGCGGCGGCGAAGCCAGATAACTGGCTTGCACTTGACCGTGAATCCGGCCTTCGTAGTTTCGATTCCCGGACAGTACGGCGGCTACGGTCAGGTTCCGGCTGGTCACCGCCTCGGCGATCTCCTCGGGCAGGGGTCCCGAGTTGCCGATGCACGTGGTGCAGCCATAACCGACCAGGTTGAAGCCCAACTTTTCCAGATAGGGCAAGAGTCCCGCCTTCTTCAAATACTGCGTAACCACGCGCGATCCCGGAGCCAGCGAAGTCTTGACCCAGGGTTGACTTTGCAAGCCCGCCTCGACTGCCTTTCGCGCGAGCAGGCCAGCGGCCAACATGACCGACGGATTAGAAGTGTTGGTGCAGCTGGTGATGGCCGCAATGACCACCGAGCCATCGCCAACGGTGCCACCGGTGGCCGCGACCGCCGTACCGGCCTGGTCTGCTGACAACGCGTGCTCCGGTGCAGTTCTTTGGAACTCGTCATCCGGCGGCGGACCGCCTTCGGCCTTCAGCCGGGCGAGCTCCTGGGGATTGGCGTCGGCGACCGCGCCTTCGAGCAGGGCGTGAAAGGAGCGGGTGACGCCCGACAGCGAGACACGGTCCTGCGGCCGCTTGGGACCGGCCATGCTGGGTTCGACCCTGCTCAGGTCGAGGTCCAGGACTTCACTGAATTGCGGCTCGGCGTCGTCGTCGGTACGGAAGAGTCCCTGCTGGCGAGTGTAGCGTTCGACCAGATCGACGTTGTCTCCACGACCGGTCAGACGCAGGTAATCCAGCGTGTTGGCATCGACGGGAAACAGGGTTGCCGTGGCCCCAAACTCCGGCGACATGTTCGATAACGTGGCCCGGTCCGCGATGCTGAGCGAACTCAATCCGGCTCCGAAAAATTCCACAAACTTGCCCACCACGCCATGTTTCCTGAGCATCTGGGCGAGCGTCAGCACGAGATCGGTTGCGGTGGTTCCCGGCGGCAGGGTACCGAGCGTGCGGACCCCGATCACGACCGGTTTCGGCAAAAACATCGGCTGGCCCAGCATCGCCGCTTCCGCCTCGATACCGCCCACGCCCCAGCCCAACACGCCGAGGCCGTTGATCATCGGGGTGTGCGAATCGGTCCCGACGAGAGTGTCGGGATACGCCCAACCGTCACGTTCGATCACGACGCGGCCAAGATGTTCGAGGTTGACCTGATGACAGATCCCCATTCCCGGTGGAACCACGCGGAAATCGTCGAATGCCTGCTGGGCCCAATTCAGCAGCGAGTAACGTTCCTGGTTGCGCCGGTACTCCCACTGCAAATTCGTCGCGTAGGCGTCCTCGCTGCCGAAGCGATCGACCTGAACCGAGTGATCGATGACCAGGTCGACCGGAACAAACGGATTGACGCGTTGAGGATCACCGCCGGCTCTGGCGATCGCACTTCGCATGGCGGCAAGGTCCACCACCGAGGGAACGCCGGTGAAATCCTGCATCAGGACGCGCGCCGGCATGAATGCCAGCGACGCATCGGCGGCGGTGGGCCAGTGGGCAAGCGACTCCACGTCGGCCCGCGACACGTCCCTGCTGTCAAGACGCCGGGCGATGTTCTCGAGCAAGACTTTGACGGTGTGGGGGAGTCGTGCGATGTCTGCGCCCGTCTTGTCAGCCAGCTTTGCCAGGCTCACATACTGAACCGTCCCCGTGGCGGTGGTTAAAGTTGCTGCAATGCCGAAGGGGTCATTCGTCATCTGGTGGTTCCTTATCCGACAACGGTGAAGCGCAAGAAAGAACGGCGTAGCTCTTTAACTTCAATCAGTATGGGCCATCGGCCAGGCAAAAGAAAGCGACGTCGGCGGCCGCCGCCCTGCCTCGCTGTCTCGACCCCAGACGTCACCGCGGGACGACGCCGCAAGGTGGTTGCGGGCCGTTTCGCTCCGGTGCGTCTGATCCCTGCGAGCCGGCAAATCTTCCTGCGAGCCGGCGATTCTGGCTGCGAGCTGGCAAATTTCCGTGCGATCCGGTAAACCGCTCTTGCTGGCAAGCCGGCCGATCCGCTAACAGCAACGCACGGAGGAATATCAACTATGTGTCGTCGCCTGTTTCTTGTCTTGATCGCCTGTGTGGGCACCGTGCCCGTCCTGTTTTCGGCTGCCGCCCAGGATGGACCGGTCGAACCCTACGTTGTCTTCATCGCGCACGAGGACGTGTATGCGCGATGCGGTCCGGCCGGAGAGTTCTATCGAACCGACCCGCTGCGGATCGGACAAGAACTAGACGTGTACGTAGAAACCGACGACGGTTGGTTGGGTGTTCGTCCACCGGAAGGCAGTTTTTCCTGGGTGCCGGCCGATAGCATCGAAGTCGACGCGGAGGGAACGCACGGCGTGGTCGTCGATCGGCGTGCGGTTGCTTGGATCGGAACCCGTCTGGGACGCGCTCGCACCTACCGCTGGCAGGTCCAACTGGCCGAAGGCGAAACGGTCACGATCCTCGGCCAAACCGAACGCAACTCCGGTGACGGACCGCAACTGTGGTATCGGATCGTGCCGCCCTCGGGCGAGTTCCGCTGGGTGCACCGCTCGCAGATCGCCGACAGCGCGGAAGAACTGGTCCAGATCCAGCGGCGCAGCGCCGCGCAAATCGCAGCCGCCCAGCCGCCGCGGCTTTCCGAACAAGAACTGGACGATCTGGCCCAGGCGACGCCGGCTACGGCAACCGAAGAGACGATGCGCGACGAGGCGGCCCCCCAGCCTGAAAGCTTGGCCGACAGCCGCGATGAGGCCGCAGATGCGACGCGATCGGAGGCCGAACTGAGCGACCGGGCCGAACTGAGCGACCGGGCCGAACTGGAAACGGATCCCGAATCCCGCGAGCAACCCATCGGCTCGGGCGTCGCCCGGGCGCCGGGGCTAGCGCCCAAGCTGGAAGTGGATCCGGCGATTGTGGTCCACGATATCCAAGCCTCCGAAAGCTCCACCGCGAGCGGTCTTGCTCAGATCGGCACGGCCCAGCCGCCGGAGCCGGCCCTGGCCGCCGACGACAGCAGTTGGGTCGCGGGCAGCCGCACCCCGGCCGTCCAGCAGGTATCCGCAACCGCCGCGTTTGCCCCGACCGGCAGCCCAGCGGGCGGCTCGACCATCTCGGGCCTACAGGAGACAACGCCCCCGTCCCTGCGACCGGTGTCCGCCCCCAGCGCCGCCGAACAACAACAGCTCGCTCGCAAGCTATCCCGCCGCCTGGTCGACGCCGACGTCGACGCGCTGCAACTGGAACTGTCTCGGCAGATGGCCGCCGGCAGTTCGGCCGCCGTGGTCGAACCGATCCGCCGCCGGGCTAGAATGTGGTTGGAACAACACAGCGATCCGGTCAAACGCGAACGCGCTCGCGTGTTGGTTGAACGCGTCGAGCAGTATCAGCGGATTTCGCGCCGACGCGATGGCGAAGCTCCGGTCGCACCGACGGACCTTTCCGAAGCCTCGCTCACGACGACATCCGCGGCCGCAACGTCAGCGGCCCCCGAAGGCTACGACCGGCAGGGTTTTCTCGTCCAGGTCTACTCCGCGCGCCCTGATTCGCCGCCGTTCGCCCTGACCAACGGGGCCGGCCAGACGCTGGCTTATGTCAGCCCGATGCCGGGGCTGAACCTACGCAATCACCTGAACGCCAAAGTCGCCCTCGCGGGCGACCTGGATTACCTGACCGGACTGGAAACGCCGCACATCACGGCCAAACGCGTCCTGCGCGTCGGCCGTTGATGGATTCCACATGCCTTCCTATTTGACGCCTGGCGACTGCCCAATCGGACGGGCCGTGAACACAACCCGGTAGGGCCGCTGGGGATCGCAATCGCCGGGGTTGGGAATCAAGACGAAATCGTCGGTGATCACGGGCGTCAGATCCTGGCCATCGACCAGCTGGATATCCTCGACTCGGTGCGGCAAGAAAGCCACCAGGGGCCGGCCGCCTCGCTGAGCTCCGTTCTCGTTGATCGGTTGAAACGACTCCTCGCCACGCTGGGGACGGATTGTCAGCGTGTAGCGATCACCGTCGATGGACAGGTCTTGTTCGTAGGCCAGCGGCTGGGGCTGCATCCGGGCTTGCCAAGCCGGGTCGCCGTACAGGGCAACCACGTCGCGGTCCCACATCAAACCCCGGCCGTCCTGCGGCGTCAGCCCCATGGTTCGACCGGCCGCGGTGGGATTGAGACCATCGGACGCCATGCGGCCCACGGGGATGTCCTGACGCACCAAGCCATCGAAACCCGTGTCCAGGCGGTGGATCAAGGCGTGGTGGTTGGCATGAAAAGCTTCGGCCAAGGTGTAACGGCCCGGTTGTTCGACAAAGTAATCCAGCACGCCCCAGCCGCCGTAGCCGTACCAGGTGACGACCGTGTAGCCGACCATTTGGCGAACGCCCACACTGTTCATCCAAGCAAGCGCCATCGCGTCCGGGCCATCGATGTGTCCCATCAAGCAATTGCCAATCGCCAGGTAGACCTTGGGCGAGTCGCTGTCGATGGCGAAGCGTTCGCCTTGCAGGGGAACACCGTACATCTGCCCGGCTTGAGACCGAAAGGTTCCGTTGGGATAAGCGAATCCGATCTGCCAGTCGCGTTCGGTGGCGTGTCCCGAAGTGACGAACAGGTCGGCGCGGTAGTCGGTCAGGGTGTCGGCCAAGGCTCGGGTCGTGTCGGCCGGACCGCGTGTTTGCCGCGGCGCTTCGCCGAGCTGGCGTTGAACCTGTTTGTGTTGCACCAGTTCGTCGTACCACAGGCCTTGCTGGCACATTTCGAGGGCCACCTCGGTTCCCGAAGCGACTTTGCGAACCGTCAACGGCTGGTTCGTTTTCGCGATTTGCAGGGCGTTCTCGGCGTCGTAGCCGGTCAGGACCGCCCACAGCGTGTCGGCGTAGGGATCGTCGTCGAATTGGCGGCACAGACGATGCACGGCGGCGATGAACTCGCGGCCGGCTTCCTCGGACCGGGCCACAAAGCAGGTGTAGCGAGGGTGCCGTGCCCGCAACGCGTCGAGCACTTCGCTGGCATCCTCATCCCAGACCAGGATCGTTTCGGTTTGATGTTTATCGGCCAGCGCCGCGACCACCTCGGCCCAAGCGGGTTTGTCGTAGGTGGCACGCGAGACCACCACCGCGTAATCGGCCGCCAAGGTAGCTGCCTGATTACCTGCTTGGGTGGTCGCTTGCGAATCGGCCAGGACACTGCCGGCAAACAAAAACAGACTCGTGAGAAACGCTGTCGACGTTCGGTTCATCGTCAAAGATCCAGAGATAGGGAGGTCTTGGTCCGCCGATTCGTCAATCGCACAATGGGTCGAACCGCAGATCGGGGCGAACTGCACAGCGGCTCCGTCTACGTCAAAAACTCGAGCACGCGGGCGGGCGAACCGCTGAGGACTTCCCGGCGGCGGTGCCACTGGCGGTCCTCCGGGACCAGCTCGCTGCGCAGCGGCCACGGCGCGAACACGTCCTCGCCAAAGACCGCTTGCAACTTGCTGGAATCCATCGTGACGTTGCCCGCCCGTGGTGGAATCGGCCCGGCTTCGTGTCGCGGACAACCCTTCAGGTGCGACGGGTCGTAGCCGCCCACCAAGTTGATCACCTGAGCGATCTGGTACAGGCTGAGCGCTCGCGGCCCGCCGGCATGATACAGCCCGGCTTCCTCGCCCACCAGCAACCGCTCGTACAACTGGTTCATACAGGCCACGTAGGTGGGCGTGCGGACCTCGTCATAGTACAGCGTGGCGGGTTTGTCTTTGGCGAAGCGAGACTCGATCCAGTCGATCGCTCCGGCGTGCCCATTGAAACTGGGGCCCATCGGCAGGGAGATCCGCAGGATGCAAGCGGCCGCGCAGCGCTCGAGCACTTCCAGCTCGCCCTCGACCATGGTCTTGCCGTACACCGTCACCGGGTCGGGCGTGTCCCGTTCGGTGTAGTTGCCTTCGGGGCGGCCAGCGAAGACCAGGTCCGAGGACAGGTGGATCATCCGGGCGCCGTGCCGCGCCGCCGCACGAGCGATGTTGGCGGTTCCGCGGACATTGATCCGTTGGGCCATAGCCGGATCCAGCTCGCAAGCCTTCAGGTGGCAGGAACCGGCAAAGCTGAGCACGGCGGCAAAGCGGTGCTGGTTCCAGAGGGCATCGACCGCTGGGGTGTCATCGGTGTCGCAGGCGATGATGCCGGGACCCTGCAGACGCCAATTGCGTTTGGGGCGAATGGCCCACACCGCGTCGCCGTAACGCTGGCGAAAGAAAGCAAACGCATTGTACCCCGGCACCCCCGCCAATCCGGTGATCAACAGGGGCAGAGGAGATTCGACCGGGGCCAGCATCGACTATTCGCGTTCACTCAACAATCGCAACACGTCGTCCACCACGTCGGGGTCGACACTCTCTTCGTCGGCGCCGGTCAGGATCTGTTCGGCCGTCGTGGGCTGCTGTCCCGGGGTGGCTACCGCAGCCATGGCCGAGTCGATCGCCGCGGTACGCCGCTGGGCCACATCGGCCAGATTCGCTGCCGGCGCGTCGCTTCCCTCGCTTGCGGCACTAACCGTGGCCGACGAATTGCTGGCCAGTTTAACCGTCGGAATCTGGTTTGCCGACAGGGGCGCGCCGGTTGCCCCCGGGGTTGGCTTGGGCGAAGCAGAAGCCGACGAGTAATCGACACGTTCGATCCGTGGCGATTCCCCTTGAGCCGCTTCGCTATTGGCGAACTGGCCGGAGACCTGTTCGCCCTGAGCCTGTTCGCCCTGGGCCTGTTCGCCCTGGGCCTGCTGGGTTGCCGCGGCGGCACTGCTCGAGCCACCGGTGCCGTCATCCAAATTGACGCGAACCAAGCGGTAGTCGCCACTGGTCGCCCGGACTTCCAGGTCGGCATCGTTGCCATTGATCGCCACGGTGCGAGTATCCCGAGTTCCGTCGGCCTTGGTCACTTCAATGGTCAACTGGTCGCCCGCGGCGTTCAGCGACACCGTCGGGGCACTCAGATCGCCCATGTCCTGCGGCGAGAGCACAAACAGGTTGGATTGCCCCGGAGCCACCGCCGCAAAGACGCTTTGCTTGGGCGTGGAGCCCAGGAAATCTCGCAGCGACATGAATTCCGGCCGCAGCGATCCCAGTTCCGGCAGGGCCTGGGCGAAATCGCCATCGTCGGCGGCGCTGGTTATTTCGATCGTCTGGGCCGATTCGCCACCGATCAGAAACGGCATCTCGGGGATCTCGATGCGGTAGTTGCCGGGCGCCTGGTCGGTAAACACGATTTGGTTGCCCGTTACCGCCGCGTCGACGCTCAGGTCCACCGTCTCGCCAAAGTCGGTCGTGCCGACCAAACGCGCCGTGTAGGGAATGATCATGTTCGAACTGGGCAGGGTGATGACGAAATCGCGAGGCACGTAATCTCGCACATTAACCGTGATCGTGCCGCTGGCCGTCGAACCGGAGCCGTCGGTGATGGTGTAGGTAAACGTATCGGTGCCGGTAAAGCTGGCCGAGGAAGGCGTGTAGGTAATTGCATCGCCACTGATCGCCACGGTGCCTCCGCCCGAGGTCGAACCCACCGCGGTGATGGTCAGCGTTTCATCGGGCCCATCGACGTTGGTCCCGGCATCGGCGATGTTGAAGACGGTCTGGGCGGAACCGCCTTTGGTGATGGTTTTGGTCACATCGGCGGCCGGCGGCGGATCGTTCACGCCGGTCACATTAAACGTGATCGTTCCCGTGGCCGAAGCCCCATTGGAATCGGTGATCGTATACGTAATCTGTTCGCTGCCAAAGAAATTCGCCGCCGGCTTGTATACGACTTTGGTGCCGTCGTCCGACAGGCGAACGGTGCTGCCGTTGCCGGAACTGCCGACCGAGGTCAGACTGAACGTTTCCGACGAATCGGGGTTGGAATCGTTGGCCAAGACATCGTATTCGGCTTCCGCCGCGTCTTCGGTGACGGTGAACAGGTCGTTGACGGCTGTCGGCGGCGGGTTGGTCGCGGAAACATTCACCACGACCGAAGCCTGGCTGGTCTGCGAGCCATTGGAGATGGTGTAGGTAAACGTATCGGTACCGGTAAAGCCGGCCGGGGGAGTGTACAACACGGCCCCACTGCCCGATTCGATCGAGACCGTTCCGCCAGCGACGGGCGTACCGACCGCGGTGATCGTCAGGTTCTCGCCGCCGTCATTGGCCAGAACATCCAAGCGGTTGCCCGTGGAATCCTTGGCCACGCTCTGCGTGTCGCCCACGGCGGTGGGCGCGGCCGCCTGGGCCGAGACGGTCACCGACACGGTGCCGCTCTGCTGGACCCCCGCGGTGTCGCGAGCGACATAGGTAAAGGTTTCGGTACCGGTGAAATCGGTCGCCGGCGTGTACAGGACGACGCCGTTGTCGATCGTGACCTGACCGCCGGAGTCGGGCGTTGAGACACTGACCAGGGTCAGCGTATCGCCGGCGGCGGCTTGATCGTTATCCAGCACATCCAAAGTGTTGTCGGTGCTGTTTTCGACGGCCGTAAACTGGTCGTCGTTGACGCTGAAGGCGGCCTCGATCACAACGCTGGCCGCTTCGTAGCTGATCGCTTCGGTGGGCGTTTCGTCGTCTTCGTCGTACAGTAGAAAACTGGTGCCCGATCCGTCGGCGGGATCCGGCACGAACGTGGCCTCGCCGGCCTGCAGGGCGCGCATCCGCACCGTGGCGATCAGGGTTTCGTCCGAACCGTTACCGCTGAAGGAATTGCTGAAGGCCCCCAGTTCGTCGATCAAGCCGTCGGAAACCGTGCCCACGGTGTTGGGGAAATCCGGTCCCGCACCGAACGGATCGGTATCGACCGGGCGGGCGAGATCGTTGTCGAAAACAATATCGGTGTACGCCGCAAACACGCCGGTCGCCGAGAATGATCGGGCATCGCGAACGGAGAACGTCAGCAGAAACTCCTGGCCGGCCGTAATGCTGCTGATGGCGTTTCCATCCAGGTCGGTCACGCCCAGGATGATTTCTCCCTGGGCCACCGCTTCGACATTGATGTCGATCGACTGCGTTCGCACGTTTCCGGCCAGGTCGGTCATGGTGACGTTAAACGACTGCGTTCCGGTTTGCGCCTCGGTCGGTGTCCAGCGGATGATGCCGGTCTCGGGATCGATCGTCGCCCCGGCCGGCGGATTGCTCAGTCCATACACCAGGCCCTCTCCCTCTTCGGGATGCGACAGGTCGGCGGTGTACTGAGCCCCGACGTTGGCCTGCAGCCCGGCGGGCAGGCCGACCGCCACCGGCAAGACGTTGTCGTAGACCACCGTCAGAGGACTGCTGGTCGGGCTGTTGACGCCATCGGCGCCCCGCTGGCGAGCCACCACCTCGTAGGTGCCGCTGCCCAGCGTTTCGAAGTTGCCAGTCGTGATCGTAACGGTCGACCCGGTCGCCGCACCGACGCCGACCACGGTGTCGTTGACCAACAGTTCGACGGTCGATCCGGCCGTCACTCCGCTGACCGTAAAGGTCAACTCGCTGGCGCCGGTGACGTTGTCGGTACTGCTGCTGCCGGTATCGCTGGCCGCGGCCAGATCGATGGATCCGGGTGCGCCGGCCGAGAACATCACGTCCAGGTACTGGATGTCGATCGGCGCCGGGCTGGCCGGTACCGACGGGGTCGCAGCCCCTTGGGCATAACGCACAGCCACGCCTACGCGGACCGTGCCGCTGTAGTCGCTTGGCGGGGTCACGGTGACCAAGCCGTCATCGGTCACCGTCACGGTCGCGCCGGAGGTATCGGCCGAGTCGACCTCCGCCAGGTATTCGACCGCGTCACCCTCGAGGTCGACCGATTCCAGCTGGAACTGGGCGGGCGTCCCCTGCGCCGAAACGACCGGATCGATGTCTTCCAGGTAGGGCTGGGCGTTGACCGTGTCGGGTCCCACGGTGACGGCCACGATCTGGCTGTACTGGTTGCCATCGGGATCGGTCACGGTGAAGGTGACGTTGGTGGTCCCGGTGCCGTTGCCGGTCGGCCGCAGCATCACGACCGAATTCTCGTTGTCTTCGAAGACGGTGACCGATTCGATTTCGACCGGCGTGACCGGATCGCCCTTCTGCGCGTTGTTCACCGCGACGCGGCTGATGCCTTCGCGAACGTCTTCGCCTTCGACCAACTGGCCAAAGACCGAGTGCTGGTAATCGAGACCCTGTTGGTTGCCTTCGGTGATGAAGAACTGGCTGTCGTTGGTGTCGTCGGTGCTCTTGGCATAGGACAGCACGCCGGTCGTGGTGTGCTGGAGATCGGGATGGAACTGGTCGTCGAAGTCGCCCAGCGAGGATCCGCCCGTGCCGTCGCCGTTGGGGTCGCCGCCTTGGAGCACGAAGTTATCGAGAATGCGGTGCAGCGTCAGGCCGTCGTAGAACCCGGAATTGGCCAGTTCGATAAAGCGGCTGGTCGGCCGCTCGGCCCGCTGTTCGAACAGTTCGAAGACCATGTCGCCATAGCCCTTCATGTCGAAGCGAACGCTGCGGTTGCCCTCGAGCACGATGGCTTCCAAGAGGTTCGGATCCTCGACCGTCGCCGTCACGGTCAGATTCTGCCCGTTGGGATCGTAGGCATCGATCGGGATGTGGATCGGCGAGCCGATGGCGACGCTCTGATCGGCAATGTCGGCAAACGTGGGTGATTCCGACGTGGGGATCGCCACGCCCGCCGCATCGGCGATCTCCTGCAGGGTCAACACGCCGGTCAGACGCGTGTTGGCATCGAAATCCCAGGTGGGAAATTCCTGAATTTGATTGGCCACGCCCACGGCGTTCAGATTGCGCGAGCCGTCGGTGACCTCGACGAAGGGCAACTCATGAGCCCCGTCCTGGAACAATTCTTTCTGTTCGGTACAGAACGCGCACCAATCGGCACCGTAGAACACCACGCCTTGGTCTTTCAGCAGTTTGGCAAAGGCGACCAGATCGGGCTGCGGTTCCCCCTGGGCTTCCTCGCCCTGGGCTGCTTCGCCTTGGGCCTGCTCGCTGGCGGCCGCCATGCCGCTGGCTGCCGCATTTCCGAACGTTTCCGCCGACCCGGTCGCGAACAGCTCGACATCCCCGGCCATCATCTGGCGTCCTTCGAGCGTCTCCAGCTGCAAGCCCCGCCGCGTCTCGGGCTGCTCACCACGCCGCAACAGGGCGGCCAACAGTTGGCGGCCGGCTCGACGAGTTTGTGCGGACTGCGAAGCGTTCGAAGAACGGGAGTTCTGTGGCATCTTGGTCACTATCAAACCTAATGGGAATAGTACACGTTGAGGGGGCGGCTGGCCCGGCACCGATCGGGTTCACTTCCAGGGTCGGCCAGATTTCGGCGGTTTATTCAGAGAATCCGTTGCAACCCCTACGGCTTAACAATCGCCCGCTTCGGCCGGCAGGTTCCACCGACAAGCGTAAACCAAGCTTCCGCCAGGACCTGTGGCCTTAGACGATGCGGTGGATAGAAAAGTTCCGCCGCTTAGGGATTAGGGACTTTGTGCCGGATGTGCGCGGCGCATCCGTCAAGAATCATCCGTCGGGAGTTCCATCGGGAGTTCCATCGGGAGTGCGGCCCAGCCCTTAAGAATGCCGCAGAGCGGATTAAGAATCCAGCAGACGGGCGTTCAGCTGTTGCTCGCAGCGGCTGATGATCCGTTCGACCAGCTGGTCGGCTTCGTTGCCGGTCAGCGTGGCGTCGCTGCGCTGCAGGTCGATGCTCAACAGGACGCGTTTTCGCTCCTGGCCGTCTTTTTCAGGGTCGCGGTAGGTTTCCTGATAGCGGACGTCGGTCAATTCGGTACCCAAAGCGCTCCGCACAACGTTCCTCAGCTGCGACCAACGCACCGATTCCTCGATCACAAAGTTCAGGTCGCGAGAGACCGTCGGATAGGGGCTGACCGCCTGGAACTGCGGCACCAGTTGACAGTGGGCCAGCAGCACCGGCAGAGACAGCTCCGCGGCCGTGACCGGTTCGGGCAGTTTCAGGGTTTTCTGCAGCTGGTCCGAGACGACGCCGACGAAACCCAGCGTTTCTTCGGCCAATTTCAAACGAACGGTCTGATCGGCCACGAACCCCTCCAGGGTTTCGCCGACGACTTCCATCTGCAGCGTTACGCCCAGACGCCCCAGCAGCGTTTCGACGATGCCCTTGGACTGCGCAAAACTGCCGCCGTACACCCAGGCCAGGGAATACTGTTCGTCGGGCAGATCACTGGACCGGGCGCCGGGCTGGTAGGTGTGAGCGATTTCGAACAGATCGGCGTGCCGGTTGGCCGCCGCCCAGTTGGCCGCTCGGCTGCCCAGCAGGCTGGGGATCAGGCTGCGGCGCAAGCGCCGGGCCCCCTCCAGCATGGCGGTTTCGGTCTGCAAAGCGGGCCGATCGGTCCAGGGGCTGAGCATCGCGTCCAAGCGGTCGGTCACAATGCTGGGCGTCATCGCTTCGCTGATGCCGGCGGCAGTCAACAGATGCCGGACCTGCTCGACCGCCGTGTCGAAGCTGCGTTTGCTGCTGGGAGCGACCGGGATCGGAGCGTCTTCTGGGATCTGGTCGTAGCCGTGGATCCGCGCGACTTCCTCGATAAGGTCGGCTTCGCGCGTCAGGTCATGCCGCCAGGACGGCGGGTTCCAAGCGATCTGCTGCGGCTGGTCGGTAACCTGTTCGCAGCCCAGCCGAGTCAGGATGCGGACCACCTCGTCGCGGTCGATTTGAATTCCCAGGATCCGTTCCAGCTGGGACAGCCGCAGCGTGACGGCTCCGGGGGCGGGCGTGTGGGGGGCCGTATCGACGCTGCCCTCGGCCAGGGTTCCGCCGGCGGTTTCGAGAATCAGTTCGCAGCATCGACGGCTGGCCCAATCCACACCTTCGGGGTCCACGCGGCGCTCGAAGCGGAACGAGGAGGGGCTGTGCAGCTTCAATCGCCGCGCGGTCCGCCGCACCGACAGCGGCGAGAAAATCGCCGACTCGATCACGACGTCGCGCGTCGACTCGTCAACTTCACTGTCCGCTCCGCCCATCACGCCGGCGATCGCGATCGGCTGGGACGCATCGGCGATCACGCACATCGATGGGTCCAGTTCGTAGCGCTTGTGATCGATGGCCTCGAGCGTTTCGCCGCGACGTGCCGGACGCACCTGGATCTGGCCGCCGCCGTCCATTTTCGCCAAGTCAAAGGCGTGCAGCGGTTGGCCGCATTCCATCAAGACGTAATTCGTCACGTCGACCACGTTATTGATCGGCTGGTACTCCTCCAGCGATCCGTCGCGGCGTTTTTTCCAAAACACCGACCGCAAGGCTTCGACCAACCAGTCCGGGCTGGGCTGGACCTTCACGCCGCGAATGAGTCTCGCCGTATAGCGAGAACAGGCTTCGGGAAAGCGGTTTTCGACCGAAACCTGGTCGGCGACGGGCGGGCCTTCTGCGGCCGGCCGAGCCTCGGGGATCGACAGCGGGGCGTCGTACAGAACGGCGATCTCGCGGGCCACACCGATGTGCCCCAAACAGTCGCCGCGGTTGCTGGTGACTTCCAGATCGATGGCGATGTCCTGATCGATTGCCTGAGATCCCTCGTGATTGAGTCCCGATAGGCTGAGCCGCTGGGCGAGGTCTTCGGGCGTCATGTTCAGGGGCACATAACGCTGCAACCATTTCCACGAAACTAGCATTTTTCGAACTTACTTCTTTGACTGGACGGGTGAGCAGATTTCAATCAGCATGCCATCGGGATCGCGGACGTAGGCGACGGTCTGTCCCCACGGTTTCTCGCTGGCCGCCGCGACCAGCGTCGCACCGGCTCGCCTGGCCGCTTCGACCGTGCCGGCAACGTCATCGGTCATGAAAGCGATCTCCACTCCCCACGGCTTGCTTTGGCGGGCATCGACGCGTTGGTAGCCGTCGGGCAGGTTTTCCTTGGCCAGATCGTGGTTCGCAAACGCCAGCTTGGTGTTGCCGGTGTCCAGTTCGCCGTAGGACTGCGAGGGATGCAGAAAACAGGTCTGCAGCCCAAAGGCTCTCTGGTAAAACTGCAGCGTCTGGGACACGTCGTGGACGTAGACGATCGTGTATGCGAACCGTAACATCGTCGACGCCGCGTTTTAGAACTGGGACAAGAACCGCATATCGCCGCTGTACAGGTCACGAATGTCCGTGATGTTGTGGCGACGCATGCACAACCGTTCCACGCCCAATCCAAACGCAAACCCGCTGACCGTTTCGGGATCGTACCCCACGGCCGACAACACGGCCGGATCCACCATCCCCGCTCCGCCGAACTCGATCCACTGGTCGTTCCACAGGAAATCGACTTCGACGCTCGGTTCGGTAAAGGGAAAGAAAGACGGCCGAAAGCGGATCTGGACGTCCGAGCCCAGATAGTTGTTGGCGAACACCCGCAGCACCGTCTTCAGATTGGCCATCGTCACCTGCCGGTCCACCATCAGGCCTTCCATCTGATGGAACATCGGAAAGTGGGTGGCGTCGGGCGCGTCGGGGCGATAGACGCGGCCCAGTGAGACGATGCGAATGGGCGGCTGACGGTTTTCCATCACCCGAATCTGCACCGTACTGGTCTGGCTCCGCATCAGCTGCGAATCGGCTTCGCCGGCAACCGCATCGGCCGTCGCCAGATAGAAGTTGTCCAGGGGATCCCGGGCCGGGTGGTCTTCCGGAATGTTCAGGGCGACGAAGTTGTGCCAGGGATCTTCGACCTCCGGACCCTCGGCCGTTTCAAAACCCATCCGTCCCATGATCTCTTTCAGATGATCCATGGTTTGGGTGATCGGATGGATGTGCCCGAGCCGCAGCGGTTCGCCTGGAAGGGTCGGGTCGGCCGGCGGGCCGGTCGTGGCCGACTGAGCATCGGCCAACGCCTCGGTAGCCCGCTCGAGGCCGGCGGACAGCGAGCGTTTGACTTCGTTTAACTTCTGCCCCGCCTGCGGTTTCTCGTCTTTATCCAGTTTGCCCAGTTGCTTTTGAATCTGCCGCAGCGCCCCGTTCTTGGCGCCCAGGAAACGAACCCGGGCGTCTTCGAGCGACTGCTGCGAGGAAACCTTTGCAAATGCCTCGCTGGCTTCGTCCTGCAGCGACTGCAGGCTGGACAAGAAATCCGCCAAACTCATTTCAGAGAATTCTCCACTCCTGCGATCCTTAGGCAGCCAGAGCGGCTTTGACCTTGTCAAACACCGCGTCGAAGCCGGCCGGATCGTTGATCGCCATCTCCGAGAGGGTCTTGCGATCCAGTTCGATGTTGGCCTTGCCCAAGCCGTGGATGAACTCGCTGTAACGCATCCCGCGCTGGCGGACGGCGGCGTTGATACGCACGATCCACAGCTTGCGGAATTCACGCTTGCGAACGCGACGATCGCGATAGGCGTAAGCGCCCGAGCGGACCAGGGTTTCCTTGACGCTGCGGGTCAGCCGGCCGCGACCGCCGACGTATCCCTTGGCCCGTTTGAACAGCCGCTTTTTCGCTTGCCGACGTGCGGCACCTCTTGTCGTACGCATCGAATCCGTGCTCCTACATGGCCCCTCCCCACGGAAAGGCCGGTTTTGATTGACGTCAGGCCGTCGCGAACTGCCGCGACCGTTACAACCCAGTCAACTTGTATCGTTTTTGTTGTCCTACACCGCTTCCGGCGATTGGCCGGCGCCGGCATTCAGCTGCTGTACTTGCCCAGAGCCGCGTGGATCATCGGCTCCATGCATGGGTCCAGCGTCGTGGTGCCACGCAGATTTCGCTTCCGCTTCTGGGACATACGCGCCGCCAAGTGGCTGGTACCACTGCTGCGATGCATCGCTTTTCCCGTTGCCGACAAGCGGAACCGTTTCTTGGTCCCCTTGTGGGTCTTCATCTTGGATTTGCCTTTGCTAGCCATCGAACCAGATTCCTGCTGGGTTGGATGTAAATAATATCGAGCCGCACACTATAGGGACCAAGTCGGCGGTGCGGAACCCCTGTCCGGCACATTAAGTGCTATCAGCCACTCCCGTAGCCGCAGTCGCCAGACTTTGGAGTCCCCCCGTCCAAGCTCTGCCGAGCCGGGGTGTGACGGCAGGGGCTATTCACAGGCTGGAAGCCTATGCCACGGTTGCCTCGTCCAGACGCTGTCGAATTAACGCTACGCGCCGGTGAAGACGCCGGCCAACTGCTGATTCATGTCATCGGTCGCAGCGGCCACGGCCTCTTGCCATTTTGCTTCGCCAAATTTCTCGGCGTATTCGTCGCGGCGGTGAGCAAAAATAATGTGCCGCGAACTGTTGACGATCGCGCCGAGCCCCCGGTCGTCAAAACCCGCCAGCACGTCGGCCGCACCGCCGCCCTGAGCTCCGAACCCCGGAATCAGGATGAACGCCGAAGGCATCTTTGCCCGCAGTTCGGCCAGTTGTTCGGGATACGTCGCCCCAACCACGGCTCCCACCGGTCCAAATCCCGAAGCCCCTTGCCGGGAGCTGTTGTACTGATCGACCGCCTCGGCGACTCGCTGGTAAACCGTCTGCCCGTCGCTCGGACGGTCCTGCAACATCCCGCCGCCGGGATTGGAAGTTTTGACCAAGACGAAGATGCCGGCGGCACGCGCGTCACACTGGTCGACGAACGGATCCAGGCTGTCCTGCCCCAGGTAGGGGCTGACCGTCAAACTGTCGCACCCCCACACGCTTGCCCTGCCGGCACCGAGATAAGCGTCCGCGTAGGCTTCGGCCGTACTGCCGATATCGTTGCGTTTGCCGTCCATGATCGTCAGCAAGCCACGCCGGTGCGCATGCTGGACGACCCGGTGCAGGGCCATCAGGCCAGCCGGCCCGAGTTGTTCGAAGAACGCCGCCTGCGGTTTGACCACCGGCACCTTGTCGGCGACCGCGTCGATGATCTCGCGACAAAAGGTTTCGTACGCGCCGGCCCAGGCGTCGGGCCCGGCATCGCCACCGGGCAACAGGACCTTGGGCAGCGAGGCCTTGCGAGGATCCAAGCCCACGCAGGTGACCGACCGCAGGTCGAGGATCTTTTGACACAAGCGGTCACTGAAAGAAGCAGTCATAGCAGATCAAAGAAAGAGAGAGTCGCCTTTCGCTCCGCGAAAGTAGTGTCGCCTTTCGCTCCGCGAAAGTAGCCGAGTGTCGCCTTTCGCTCCGCGAAAGTAGCCAAGTGTCGCCTTTCGCTCCGCGAAAGTACTTGAGTGTCGCCTTTCGCTCCGCGAAAGTACTTGAGTGTCACAGTCACATTCACAGGCTGGAAGCCTATGCCACTGATCACAGGCTGGAAGCCTATGCCACTGGTCACAGGCTGGAAGCCTATGGCTCCGCTTACGCCTCGTCCATGCGAACGCCGACGGTCAGCAGGATGTTGGCGTAGCGTTGCTGGTCAGCGGTTTGAATCGTCAGGATGTGGTCGTCGGTCGAGACGGCTTCGTAAAAGGCCCACTTTTCGGTCGGCTCCAGCGGCACCTCCAGCCCGGCTTCGCGGATCGTCTGACGGTACTGCTGCCACACCGGAGGATCTCCGTCGAGGGCGTAGGGGCCGCTGGTCTCGGTTTCCATCGTCTGGATCGCTTCGACCGGGATGGCCGACAGGACGGCTTGCAGGACCTGGTTACAGGTCACCACGCCGGGCATCAAATTCAAACTGACCAGCTCGGCTCGGGGCCCGCGTTTGGTTGCCGCCGGGTAGTTGCCATCGGCGATCAGGATCGAACTGTGATGACCGGCAGTGCCCAAAATGGCGTTGATCTGGGGGTGGATCAGGGTGTGTCGAAGCATCGCTGTGTTCTCGGCGGCGCGGGGGCAAGCGAACAAACCAGTGGTTCCGCAAGAGCTTAGCGAAATGCGTCGATCCGGCAACGGCGCCGCCCCTTAGAGTCCGCCGTCGACCTGTTGGTTCGATTCTGTCGGGTAGTCCAGGCCTGGGTAGTCCAGGCCGATGCGAACGCCTCGACCGAACAGGACACCTGCCCTGCCAGGCAACCGTCGCGCCCAAGCACGTCGTGACGGCGTACCCTGCACGTCGTGACGGCGTACCCTGCACGTCTTGACGGCGTACCCTGCACGTCGTGACGGCGTACCCTGCCCCTGGCTGCGGCGGTCGATCCGCGTTCAATCTGACGGCCGCCCGGTCGCTCGCCCACCCGGCCGCCGTCAGGGCGACCAAACCGGCGCGTCCAACCGCCGGCAACCAGTCTTTGGCACGGCGTTTGCTCCCCGCTTGCTCTTGCCTCGGAACTAAACTAGCCAGTTTGCAAACACCCAAGATGGTCAAGAAAATGACGGGCATTAGGAATCATCTCCGCGACGGCAGGCCAGCGGTGGCTGGCTATCCGCCGGGATGTGAACCGACCTTGGTAGTGAATGAAATCGACCCCAGTAACCTGTGAGCAAGCACAAAGCGATGTCCACCAAACAAGAACTGCAAGCCCGATGGAACGATCTCAAACAGCGACTGCAGCAGCATTGGCAGGAGCTGACCGATGGCGACTTCCAGCATGCCGCGGGATCGCCCGAGCAGTTGGTTGAGACCATTCACAAGAAGACCGGGGCCGCCCGCCGCGAAATCGAAGTGCTGCTTTCCACGATCGTCGACGAACAGGAGCGCATGATGCATCGGGCCACCAGCAGTACCCAGGACTACGCCGAAGCGGCTCAGCAAGCGGCCCAGCAGTATGCCGACGAAGCGGCGGCGCTTGCTCGCGACGGTTACCAGCGGGCGGCCGCGATGGGCAACGACCTGTCTCGCAAACTGGTGCGGACCGTTCGCGAGCGGCCGACCGAGTCGTTGGCGGTGGCTTTTGGCGTCGGCGTTCTGGCCGGTGCCTGCCTGTTGCTGAACCGGCGAGGACGCTAGCGGCCCACGCGGCGTTTTCCTTTTTTTCCTTCTTCCAGCCCACCTTCTCCCAGCCCACGAGCCCCCGCAGTGAGTACCACGGCGACCAAGAAGCAGTCCGAGGCGATTCGTCAGCGGATGCAAGAGATCCGCAACGAATTGCCCTACAGCGTGGACGAGGCGCGCAACGAAGTCCGGAACCTGACCGACTGGAAGCACTACGTCCGCAAGCATCCGGCGATCGTCCTGCCGGCCGTTGCCGCGGCCGCCTACGTGCTGGTTCCCAAGTCCAAATCCAGCTCCGACGGCACCTATCGACTGAACAACGATTCCGGACCGGACCGGACCGTGCGGCTGGAGACCGCCGCGCCCAAAAAACGCTCGATGATGACCGGCGTGGTCAGCGCGCTGATGACCGTCGCCCTTCGCTCCGCAACCAATATGGCCAGTCAACGCCTGTCACAGATGATGAAACCGCAATGATCGCACCCATGGAACAACACGCCCAACGTTATGCCCAGGCCGCTCATGCCCAGGCCGCTCGGCAAGAAGACCCTGCGGTAATCCGTCGGCACCGTCAACGCGAGGACTCCGCGTCCCTGGTCCAGCGCATCATCGGAGAGCATCCGGTGGCGGCCGTGGCGGCCGCGGCAACCCTGGGCCTCGTCCTCGGCTGGATCGTCAAACGCCGCTAACCACCTACGGAAATATCATGAACAACGAATCTGGATTCAAGCGAGTGGCGCGTGACGTCAGCGACCTGTTCGAACTGCAAATGCAATTGTTTGCGGTCGATAGCCAGGAAGCGGTGCGCAAAGTCGTCAAGGCTTCGGTCCTGCTGGGCATCGCCGCGGTGATCGGCCTGAGCGTCGTGACGGTGTTGATCCTGGCCGCCGGCTGGGGCATTCACGAGGTCGCCGAGTGGCCGCTGAGTGTGTCGATGCTGACGTCGGCCGTCGTTTTTTTGCTGGTCGCCGGCATCCTGGGTTGGGTCGGGGTCACCGCCCTGAAGCGAGCCCTGGCCTTGCTGGACGAACCCAAACGCGAACTGGCGGAAAACCTGCGCTGGATCAAAGCCACGCTGCTCGCGCCCGACACGTCGCCACGGAACCTGCTACGCCGCGAATCCTTCCACAGCCGTTTTCAAGTCTCGTCCGATCGTTAATCCCCTGCAGTACAAGGAACTGTTTCGATGAATAAACCCTCCTCTCCTCCCCTGAATCCCCAGACCGACGAATCCAGCAAGATGGGCGAGTACGGCGAAGTCGCTCGTGAAAAGCTCTCGGCCGCCGCCCAGTCGGCCGCCGAACAGGCCACCGCCGCGGCCCGGCAGTGCAGCACCCATTTCGTGGCTGAACCCGCCCAGGACCTGTACACCCGGCTCCGGGATTACGCGAAACAGAAACCGGACGTGGCCGCCGCCTGGTGCTTCGGTCTGGGCGTCCTGATCGGTTTCAAGCTACGCCGCTGAGCACGCCGCTCGGCCGCCGAGCGTGACGCTACGCCGCCGAGCGTGATGTGTGAATAGTCCGTGTTTTGGGAACCCGCGATACTGCGCAACTTTCGATTTAGCCGCAAGCGCATCGCATCGCTTCGCCGAGCCGGCTAGGGCGATAGCCCCGCGATTGCGGCGACGAAACCGAGGCTATCGCCTAACGGCTCAATCAACCGACAGCCCGGCAAATCGACAGCCCGGCTGGGCACCGGCCGCAGCCCGTCTGCGGCCGGGCACTTCCATGCATCGCCGCTTCGGCTGTATCCTAAGCACGTCAAAACATTTAATTCGGCTTTACCCTCCCGCTGCGCGGGAGGGTGTTGTCGCGGGGTTTCACCGAAAGATTTATGCCGACGTGCTTAGACGGTTTCGAGCCGGAACTTATCCGCTTTTCATTCAGCCAGGGTGTCAGATTGACTATACGGAGAAAGCCGCGCCGCCGGCGAGCAGGCCAGCGTTGGCTGGCAGCACTATTGGTACTCGTCGTGGTCGGCTGCAAATCGGACTCGCCCACCCCAGCGACCGGCGCCGCCGGTCCGCCGCCCGCCCCGCCGGTGCGGGTCGCCAAGCCTGTCACCGAAACGGTGGTCGAATGGGCCGAGTTCACCGGCCGCTTGCAGGCGGTCGACTTTGTGGAAGTCCGATCGCGAGTCAGCGGCTACCTGCAGTCGGTGGAGTTTGAAGAGGGGCAACTGGTCGAAGAGGGCGACCTGCTGTTCGTCATCGATCCCCGGCCCTTTGAAGCTGCCAAAGCGATCGCCGAGGCCAAGCTGGAGGAGGCCAAGGCCCGCCAACAGCAATCCCAGGCTCAACTGGAAACGGCCCAGGCCGACCGCCTGGTCGCGGAGTCGAATCTGGAGTTTGCCAAGAGCGAACTGGACCGGATGACCCAGCTGCAGCGGCAGAACGCCGTTTCGAAATCCGACTTTGATCGGGCGCGTAACGAGCACTTGAAAGCCAAGGCCCAGCTGCAGAGCGCCGTAGCGGCCATCTCGGCGGCCCAGGCGGCGATCGCAACCGCCAAGGCCAGTATTGTTACGGGCGAAGCCGCGCTGGACGAAGCCGAACTGGATCTTCAGTACACGCGAATCGTCGCCCCGGTCGAAGGCCGAATCGGCCGGATCAATATTACCGAAGGCAACCTGGTCAGCGGCGGCAACGAACAATCGATGGTGCTCTCGACCATCGTCTCGCTGGATCCGATGTACTTTGTGTTCGACGCCAGTGAACAGCAGGTTTTGCGCTTCAGACGGTTGATGCAGGCAGGCAAACGCCAGAGTGCTCGCGAAGTCCGGTATCCGGTCTACCTGCAGTTGGCGGATGAACAGGGATACCCGCATCAGGGATACCTGGATTTCGTGGACAATCGCTTCGATCCGCAAACCGCGACGATGACCGCGCGGGCCGTGTTCGACAACCAAAACGCGATGCTCAGTGCGGGCATGTTCGGCAAGATCCGGCTGGCCGAGACGCCGCCCTTCGAAGCCCTGCTATTGCCCGACGAGGTGATCCGGGCGGATCAATCCCAACAGGCCGTCTTTGTCGTCGACCAGCAGAACGTGGTGCATTCACGCCTGGTCCAAACCGGCTCGCGCGCGCTCGGCTTGCGAATCGTCTACGACGGTGTCTCCGCCGAGGATCGCGTCGTTATGGGCAGCCTGCAACAGGTGCGTGAGGGGCTGGAGATCGATCCCCAACCGGTGGACATCGAAGTCGATCGCAGCCAGATGAATGTGCGCGAAGCCGAGCCGGCGGTGCCCGCCGAAGCCGATTCGACTGAATCGGGGCCGTCTGAATCGGGTTCGCCTGAATCGGGTTCGCCTGAATCGGGGCCGCCTGAAGCTGGTTCGACTGAGACCGCAGCGTCCGAGGCCGCGTCCTGATGCACTTCTTCATCAACCGGCCCATTTTTGCCACCGTGATCTCGATCGTGATCGTGATTCTCGGGGCCATCTCCTATTTCCTGCTGCCGGTCGCGCAGTATCCCGAGATCGCGCTGCCGACGGTCGTCGTGCGGGCCAGCTACAGCGGGGCGACGGCCGAGACGATCGCGCAAACCGTCGCCACACCGATCGAACAAGAGGTCAACGGCGTCGACGACATGTTGTACATGGAATCGTCTTCGACCGCCGATGGAACGATGACGTTGACCGTGACGTTCGAGAAGGGCACCGACCTGGATGAAGCCCAGGTCCTGGTACAGAACCGGGTCTCGTTGGCGGAACCGAGGTTGCCCGAGGAGGTCCGCCGCGTCGGGGTGACGGTGCAGAAGAGTTCGCCAGACATCCTGATGGTGATTCATCTGTTCTCTCCCGATGGATCACGGGATTCGCTGTACGCCAGCAACTACGTCCTGCTCCGCCTGAAGGATGTGATCGCGCGTCAGGATGGCGTGGGCGATGTGCAGATCTTCGGATCTCGCGAGTACGCGATGCGGATTTGGTTGGACACCGATCGGCTGGCTACGTTGAATCTGACCACTGGCGATGTCGTCGCGGCACTTCGCGAGCAAAACGTCCAGGTGGCGGCCGGTGCCATCGGACAACCGCCCAACGAATCGGCCCAAGGCGCCTTTCAATTAAACATCAGCACGCAGGGGCGTCTGCAGACGGTCGCCGATTTCGAACAGATCGTGGTCAAACGCGGCAGCGGAACCGGTCTGGTGCGGCTGGAGGACGTGGCCCGGATCGAATTGGGCGCCCAGGACTACTCCAGCGAAAGCTACCTCGATGGCCAGGAGGCGGTGGGCATTGCGGTCTTCCAACGCCCCGGTTCCAACGCCGTGGCAACGGCCGCCCGCGTGGTCGATCTGATGGAGGAATTGAGCCGCGATTTCCCCCAAGGTTTGGCCCACGACATCGCTTACAATCCGACCGAGTTTGTCGAACAGTCGCTGGACGAAGTCATCAAGACCCTGTTCGAAGCAACGATCTTGGTGGTCCTGACGGTGTTCCTGTTTCTGCAAAAGTGGCGGGCCACCATCATTCCGGTGGTCGCGATTCCGGTTTCCTTGATCGGCACGTTCGCCGTCCTGTTCGCCTTCGGCTTCAGCCTGAACCAGCTTTCTTTGTTCGGACTGGTGTTGGCGATCGGGATCGTTGTGGACGATGCGATTGTGGTCGTCGAGAACGTCGAACACTGGATCGAACGGGGTAAAACGCCCAACGAAGCCACCCACCGGGCGATGAGCGAGGTCGGATCGGCACTGGTCGCCGCGACCGTCGTGCTGATTTCCGTCTTTGTTCCCACGGCCCTGATCCCGGGGATCACCGGCGAGTTCTATCGCCAGTTCGCGATTACGATTGCCGTTTCGACGACGATCTCGTTGATCGTTTCCCTGTCGCTGTCGCCGGCGATGTGCGCGTTGCTGCTGCGACCCTCCAAGAAAGTGGGCGAGGGTGCGGCGAGAGACGCGGTTGTGACGAAGAAAGCGGGCAAGGGCAAACGCAGCCTGGGTTCGTTTGCTCCCGGGTTGGGCCGCGTAATCACGGCGCCGTCGCGTTGGTTCTTCGCCGGTTTTAACTGGATGTTCGATCGCACCCAATCGGTCTATGTGGGCATCGTTTCGCGGCTGGTTCGTGTCAGCTTAATCGGGATGCTGCTGTATGCCGGCTTGTTGGCCCTGACGTACTGGGGTTTCGTGACGGTGCCCGGTGGATTTATTCCGCCCCAGGACCAAGGCTATGGCGTGGTCAGTGTCGAACTGCCGCCGGGGGCGTCGCTGCGCCGCACCTCCGAGGTGGTCGAACAATTAACTCAGGTCGCCGAAGAAGTCCCCGGTGTGGGACACGTCGTCGGTATCGTCGGCTTCAGTGGCGCGACGCGAACCAACAGCTCCAACGCCGCGGCCCTGTTCGTGACGTTTGCCGACGCGGCAGAGCGCGCCGAAGCCGGGCATTCGATGGACTTTATCCTCGCCGAACTTCGCAAGCGGACCGCTGGCATCGATTCGGCACAAGTGCTGGTCATCCCGCCCCCGCCGGTCCCGGGGATCGGCACCGGCGGCGGTTTCAAGATGCAGATTCAAGACCGCAGCGGTGCGGGCGTCGAACAACTGCAGCAACTGGCGCAAACGATTGCCGGCGAGGCGATGGCCGATCCGCGCACCGCCATGGTCTACTCCACGTTCCGGACCAACACCCCGCAGCTGTATGCCGATATTGATCGGACCAAAGCCGAACTTCTGGACGTGCCGCTTTCGAACGTCTTCAGCACCCTGCAGACGGCCCTGGGCAGTCTATATATCAACGATTTCAACTACCTGGGCCGTACCTACCGTGTCACCGCTCAGGCCGAGGCCCAGTTCCGCGAGGACATCGATGACATCACCAACCTGCGTACCCGCAGCACCACCGGGGCCATCGTGCCGCTGGGCTCGCTGCTGCAGATGCAGCGGCGGACCGCACCGGACCGCATCGTGCGTTACAACCTCTATCCGGCGGCCGACATCAGCGGGTCGGCGATGCCCGGCGTCAGCACCGGCGAAGCGATGGCGTTGATGGAACGGATTGCGGAAAAGCATCTGCCCGAAGGCTTCGGCTATGAATGGACGGACCTCTCATATCAAGAGAAGCAAGCCGGCAACACGGCGTTGATTATCTTTCCGCTGTGCGTGTTGTTCGTGTTCCTGGCGCTGTCGGCCCAGTACGAGAGTTGGCTTTTGCCTTTGGCCGTCATCTTGATCGTTCCGATGGGGCTGTTGTTCGCGATCACGGGCGTCTGGATCGCCGGGATGGACAACAACATCCTGACCCAGATCGGATTTATTGTGCTGGTCGCTCTGGCTTGTAAGAACGCCATCCTGATCGTGGAATTCGCCAAACAGGAGGAGGACACCGGCAAGGATCGATTCGCCGCAGCGATCGCCGCGGCGAAGCTGCGATTGCGGCCCATTCTGATGACGTCGATCGCGTTTATTCTGGGTGTGGTTCCGTTGGTCATTTCAACCGGGGCGGGCAGCGAGATGCGTCGCTCGCTCGGTACCGCGGTCTTCTCAGGAATGATCGGGGTGACCATCTGCGGTTTGTTCCTGACCCCCGTTTTCTATGTCGTCCTCCGCCGCTTTGCACGCGATCGCCACCGGTCGGCCGAGCCTTCCGGACAGTAAGCTGACGGATTGATGAACCGACTTCGGTACGAAGGTATAATCCTTCAGCCGGCGTATCACCGAACTTGCTGTCGCCCAGCTTTGCGACAACTTATTTCAAAGACATACATCCTTCCGCGATGAACGGGACCACTTCGACGCCAGCTTTGGCAAGCACGTCGAACAGTCGATCCACACGAAGCTGAATCCATTCAGGTAGTGTCCGCCATTGACCTGTCATCGGCTCCTGCAAAAAACTGCCACGATTTTGCAACTGAAGGGAATGTAAGTCGCCAAACAAAATGCCCAGGTTCGCGCCGTCGACCTTTTCTTCCAGAGCGTGCGTCGGCAACCGCCACAAACTTGCAGCACGTTGCTGATCGTCTCGGCGTGGCTCACAACGATTGCGGACCTCTAAGCACGTCGGCATGAATCTTTAGGTGAAACCCCGCGACAACACCCTCCCGCGCAGCGGGAGGGTCGGGCTCTTAGGCCCGGGGAGGGCCCTACGAAAACCCTCTCCGGGCCCAAGAGCCCGACTCCCCCAGTGGGAGAGTAAAGCCTAATTAAATGTTGCGACGTGCTTCGAGTTTACGAAATTCGGCATTTGGTTGGTCGGTTGGCGAGATCCCCTAGCCGTCCTCGGCGAGCTTGCAAAACTACTCCCACGGGTGCACAATAGCCGCTTCGCGTGGCTGACGTTGTTGGGTTCGTTGTAGAGCGAGCCCGCGGCATCGGGGGCTGGACACAATGGCTCAGGAACCGATGGACCGAACGCAGCCGGTTCGAACAATCTTGGTCTTTCTAAGGAGCGTTACTGTGAAGCGTCTGATTTCGATTTTCAGCTCGGTACTCGTCCTCGCAGTCGGCATTGTTGCCGTCGGCCCGCCCGTTGCCGGCACCGTTGCGGCACAGGACGCTGGGGCTTCGCCGGCCGGCGCCGCGGGGCAGCCCAGCGAGAAGGCCGTCGAACGATCCCGCAAGACGGTCGAGTTGCTCGACAACGTTTTCAAGCAGACCATCGTTATGGTGACCGACAAATACGTGCATGATGACGACGATTTCCCGGCCGGTAGCGCCGCGGTCCTGCTGTTTAAAAAACTTTCCGATTCCAGCGACAATACCTTTCGTCTGATCGACGCTACGGGCGACCCCTATGAATCGGACAACGTCGCCAAGGACGAGTTCGAAAAACAAGGTATCAAGCAGTTGAAGGCCGGCGAGAAGTCCGTCGACGAAGTCGTGATGCAGGACGGCAGAGCCTATTTGCGAGCCCTGACCGCCGTGCCCGTCGTGCTGGACAAGTGCGTGATGTGTCACCCTCACTACGAGGATGCAAAACCGGGCGAACCGATCGGTGCGATCAGTTACACTGTGCCTATCGAGTAAGCGCGGCACTGGTCTGCGCTGAATGATCCCACGCCGGCCGCGGACGGCGCGGGCGGTGGAAATTCCTAGCAGATCGATTTGGGTGAAACCTATGGTTGGTTGGCAATCCGGGCTCCGCGGCGTCGCGTGCGTGCTGGTTCTGAGTCTTGGATGGCTGGCCGGCGAGAGGACCGGCGCGGCGGCCGCTGAACCGGACCGCCCCAACATCCTGATTCTGCTGGGCGACGATATCGATCGCGACTCGCTGGGCGTGTGGGGCGGCCCGGTCCACACGCCTCATCTGGAACGCTTGGCCAAGGAAGGCATGCGTCTGGACCGCGTGTACTGCAACGTTGCGATGTGCGCACCGTTTCGACAGGAACTGTACAGCGGCCGCAGTGTGTGGCGAACGCGCGCGATGCCGAACCATTCGAAATCGGTCGAGGGAACGCGCAGCCTACCGCACTATCTGAGACCACTCGGCTACCGCGTCGGCCTGCTGGGCAAACAGCACATTGGTCCCCCTTCGGCGTATCCCTTCGACCGTGTAGGGAGTTTGCCGGGCAAGAAGGACAGCAACGCGGCGGCGGTTCGACAAGCCCGTCGATACATCACCGAGGCTCGCACGGCGGACCAACCGTTTTGCCTGGTCGTCGCCGCGCACGATGGGCACTCACCTTACACAACAGGCGATCCCAGTGCTTATGACGCCCAGGCACTGCCTTTGCCTGCCGGCAGCGTGGACACCCCGCAGTACCGACAACGATTGATCCAGCACTACGCCGAAGTCACCAACCTTGACCGCTTGCTGGGCCGCTTGCGGGCGATGCTCCGCGAAGAACAACTGGAACGCAACACCCTGGTGCTGTTTTGCAGCGAGCAGGGCAACGCGTTTCCGTTTTCCAAATGGACCTGCTTTGATGATGGTCTAGCAACCGGGGTCATGGTCGCATTGCCGGACGTCATTCCTGCGGGCACCCAGTGCGACCAACTGATGTGGTTGGCAGATTTCGCTCCCACCATTCTGCAGGCCTGCGGCGGCGAACCGTCCAGCGACGATTTCGACGGGCGTAGCCAGTGGATCAATTTGACCGGGGGCGATCAAACCATCCACCGGTACGCTTTTGGCGCGTTCACCAATTGCAACATCATCGACAACCGCACGCGAGTCTTTCCGATTCGGTCAGTGCGTGATGCCCAATACTCGCTGATCTGGTCGCCCCGACACGACGAAGAGATCACCTCGAATACGACGTTGACGGCGGCACTGGAATATCGCCGCAGCGGCAAGGTGGCCAACGCCCGGAACGTCGCGCTCTCCTGGGCTCTCGCGGCAGAACAAACCTCTACGGACGCGGACGATGCGTTGGTCGACCGATTCTTCACGCGGCCCGAGTGGGCCCTCTACGATCGGCAACGCGATCCCGAAGAATTAATCAATCGGTTTGACGACGAGGAACTGAGTGAGGAGAGAAAGCGTTTGCAAGACGCGCTGCGGCAATGGTTGACTCGCTGGGACGACGCCGATCCCGTCGCCACCGAACGCGGTTTTCGGGACCGCGCCGGGAAGTGAGGGTAGGCTACTGCTGACAGGCTGGAAGCCGATGCCCTTAAATCGTAAGCACGTCGGCATGAATCTTTCGGTGAAACCCCGCGACAACACCCTCCCGCGCAGCGGGAGGGTCGGGCTCTTAGGCCCGGGGAGGGCCCTACGAAAACCCTCTCCGGGCCTAAGAGCCCGACTCTCCCAGTGGGAGAGTAGAGCCGAATCAAATGTTGCGACGTGCTTAGCTCGGCTGTCCCAGCCGAGACCTGTCTTGATTTACGGCTGGGACAGCCGTGCTACTGTTCACAGGCTAGAAGCCTATGCCACTGAGAGTTGCTCGGCTGTCCCAGCCGAGACCTGTCTTGATTTACGGCTGGGACAGCCGTGCTACTGTTCACAGGCTAGAAGCCTATGCCACTGGTTAGCGAAGTCCTACCGACAACCATCCATCGCGGGCGGTGATGCTGCGGGGATAAACCAGCATGTCGCTGCTCTGCTGCCTGGGGATTTTCACCGGGCGGTTAAGAATGGCTTTGGGGAAGGCATCCCGGAACGCGATTTGAATGTTGCGGCGGATCGCCACTTGCGAGACGCTCAAACGGCCGCGTCCGGGGTAGTTCACTTCCACATCGCCTTGGCGCAGCAAGTAGATCTTGTCCTGGAAGTAGGTCGGCCGGTAGACAGCCGTGATCTCCACCGCTCGGTCCAGTTCGCGGCCGCCTTGGCTGAACCGCGTGCCGCGAACGCCCACCCGGACGGTGTCGTCGCGAGCTTCGAAGATCAGCGGGCGGAAGGAGGCGAAATCGATTTCGAACGGTTCGTCGGCGTCTTCGGGTACGTCGGCGGCATCGCCCGCAGCATCTTCGCTGGCGGCCGGCACGATGAACGGTTCGGGCCGGGTGGCCCCGTCTTTGGGCTGGAGGTTTCCGAGCAGCGATTCGAGCTGCTTGCGCGTCATCGTCCGGCCGGCCAAGACACGAGACGCGACGTTATCGATCGCCGACTCGTGGAACTGGGCTCCGATAAACATATCGGGCGTCAACCCCGGCGGTGCGTTCAGGGCCAAGACCTGGTCTTCCTCGGCCTGCCGCATATCGACGTAGATAAACTCTTCGCTGGCATACAGCTGGCGGCTGGGGACCGAGACGTCCAAGCGTCCAAACACCCGTTCGAGATCCTCTAGGGGCAGGTCCAACGAACGGCCGGCGTACTGCGAGGTCTCGCGATCGAACTCGCTGCCGACCTGCTGCTGTAACTTTCGCACCGAGATCTGTTCGGCCTTGGGTTTTTGCTCTGCGGCGCGTCGGGCGGCGATCTTTCGAACCAACTTCAAATGGTGATTGATGTTGGTGATATTGGAATTCAGATTCGCCTGGGCATAGGTGGGTTCCAGAGAGATCCCTTGTTCGCTGACCAACAGCGTTCGCGTGGCCGAGACGTTGCCGTTGGCAACCGTGTTGACCGTGACCGGTCCGTTGTAGCCGACGTTGCGAGCGGCAAAATTACCGTGCATCGAAAGCTGGATACGGATCGTATCGTAGGAGGGAATCAACTGGGCTTGGACCGCACCGTGGAGGGTCGCCTGTCCGCGGATACGCGTTCCGAGGATGCAGTCGTTGACCGGTTGGGTGCGGTTGATGGGCCGCGAGGCGAACTGTTGGACCAAGCCCTCGCCAATCATCAGGCGAATGTTGGGATGCGAAAACCGACTGCGGACGATCGGCGCCATGGCTTCCTCTTGACCGGCCGCTTCCAACAGTTCCAGAACGACCGAGACAGCGGCCGCGTCATCGGCCGAGGGGACGTCGTCCATTTCGCGAACCCGCTGGGCCAAGCGGTCCAGTTGCTGTTGCAGTTGCTCGATCGTCCGCTCGGGACGCCGAAACCGGACCGCCGACTGCAACTGCCGCAGCGAGCGCCGCAGCCGCCGCATCGACCGCATGTCCAGGCCGGCAAAATTACGGGTCATGCGGAATTGCAGATCACGGGCCAAACGTCCCTGTTGGGCGGGAGGCGCGTCCTGGCGAATGGCTTCCAGCAGCGGTTCCGCATTCAAATAGTCCAGCCACGCTTGGCGGTTTTCCTCCGACGTGTTCTGACGAAGGTACTGCTGGAGGGCTTCGAAGTTCTCCAACACCTGGGCCTGCGACGCGTTTAATTCAGGCAGTTTCGACGCGTCCAGTTGTTGCTTGGCCTGTTGGATGTTCTCGGCCAAAGCCTCGCGCTGCTCGGCGGCCAGTTGTCCGTACGCTTCGCTGAGCAACGGACTGGCGAGGCTCCACGTCAACAGGCTGGCAATCAAGCTTGCCAGCGTCTTGGATGCTGGCGGATACAGTGTTCGACCCATCATTCCCCATTCCTTTATTTTTGCTAACAGGCAAACTTTGACGGGGCCATTTTCCCCCCCCGCCCCACGCTTGTAAACCGGCTATGCTGACGTCGTCCCTCCGCCCAGCTTCCATGACTGTTCTCGTTCACCAAAAGGCCTCGACTATGAGCGATCCGTTCCATACCGCCCAGCAACACCTGAACGACCGTTTCTTTGCGGAGATCGACAAACAATTGTTGTCGGACCTGCATGACGATCTCGAGTATGCCGACGAAGCCAGGGCCCTGAGCGAGGCGACCGGAATTGTCGACACCGGATTGTTGGCTGAATTGACCCAGCAAGACGTTTCGCCCGAAACCCTGGCCGCCTTTCGGATGGTGCCGCTGCTGCACGTGGCTTGGAGTGATGGCGAGCTGCAGCCCGGCGAGCGGGACGTGCTGTTGGACGTGGCCGCCAGACGCAACATGGCCCAGGGTTCGGCCGCCCTGCGAGTGCTCGAGCAATGGATGGAGCGACCGCCGCAGCCCGAGTTGATGACGCTCTGGCTGGATTATTTGGAGGAGATCTGCAAAGCCCTTTCGAGTACCGCGATCTCCGTGCTCCGCAGTGAGATCGTCGGACAGGCCGAAATGATTGCCGACGCCGCGGGCGGGTTTCTGGGCATCCGTTCGACCAGTAAAGCCGAACGAGACGCCCTGGAGACGATCCGCGACGCCTTCGACCGCGTCCAGCACTAGGGACAAGGTCGGCTTATAGGGATTGTAGCGACGCAGGATTCCGCCCTTTCTTGTTTTTCGATTCCCGTTTCGCCCGGGCGGCCGCAATCGTGACCTAGATTTCAGATACCCCCAACGCCGTACGGCTGTAGATGCAGAAAACGATACCCAGCCGGCGGTCCTTTTCGGGGCCTTCTCTGTTGATCGAGGTATCCTATGAACCGCGTACGTTCACTAGAAATGGCGAGGTGTCGGCTTCGTGCTGCCGTTCTGCTTCCGCTGCTGGGCTGTGCCCTGTCCGCCACGGCGGGTGCTTTGACCGCTCCGGCGTCTGAACCGTGGGTTCGGGTCGAGGAGGACTGGACACTGGTCCTCAACGAACCCGACCCAGAACTTCACTCTCCACAGCTATCGATCTACGTCACGCCGGACCCTGATCGGATCGACGCCTTCTTTCAGGTGCAACTGAACCACGCCGCCGATACCACGTTCGCGGGCGGCGGGTTTCGCGTGGCAGCGTTTCGCGAAGACCGGACCGTCGACGAAGCGGTCAGCGAGACACGCACGGCGCTGTCGCATCACGGTGACACGATCCAGTGGACCAATGTGTTTGCCATTCGCGATGATCGAATTCTGTTCGCGATCAAGGATGGCCAGTCCCAGTCCTGGGGTGCGTTTGGCGGCCCGGATTACCTGCTCAGTGTGCCCGCCGACGGTCAGAGCGACTTTCGCAGCTACTCACCCTATCAGTCCGCTCGCGAGGTGGATCTGGGGTTTGGCAAGAACCGGGTCGCCAGTCTGACGCTGCAGTGCGTGCGAGTTTACCGCAGCGACGGGACGTTCGAATTGGTCCCGGTCCGGTTGACAGTCAAATAACCGCTTCCCTGTCCTCCCTTTTCTATTCCACCACAAGTAATGCATCGAGATCGTCGCCATGATTCTGCTAAGTCCAAACAGGAAACCTGAGTTCGCCCACCGCCGCGGGAGAGTGCGTCGTGGTTCCGTCGCGGTGCTGGGCGTTTTCGCCATCGCGGTGATCGTCATACTGCTGGGGATGACCGTCGACCTGCGGCATATCCACAACGGACAGGAGGAGCTGAATCGAAGCTGTGACGCGGCGGCCCTGGCGGGTTGTTGGGAATTGTTCGATGCTCAAACCCGAGGCCTCGACGAGCAATACACCGAAGAGGCCAGTTTGCAGGAGGCCCAGCGATTTTCCCTGGCCAACGATGTTGGCGGATCCGGCCTCCAGCTCGCCTCCAGCGATTTTGTACTGGGGCGCTACGATTACTACGACCGCACGTTTTCCACCGACAGTGACAAGCCACATAACGCGGTGCGGGTTTTTCTGCGCCGCCACGCGGAAAGCAACGGTGAACTGCCGCTGTACTTCGGTCAGGTGCTCGGGCGAGCCAGCCAGCCCTTGGAAGCGACCAGCACCGCAGCGATGTTGCAATCGATCGAAGGGTTTCACGACTTGGACGATGGTGAGACCCTGGACATCCTGCCCTTTGCACTTGATCTCGAAACCTGGCTGGCCGTGCTGGCCGGACAGACCGAAGACAAATTTCGCTACAGCGACGGCGTCCGCTCGGGATCCAACGGACTGCACGAGTGCAATCTCTATCCGCAGGGCACCGGCTCGCCCGGCAATCGCGGCACCGTCGATATCGGCGCCGCCAACAACAGCACCCGCGATCTTTCCCGACAGATCCTGCACGGCATCTCCAAACAGGACCTGATCGATCTGAACAAACCTCTGAAACTGGACGCCAACGGCGAACTGCTCCTCAACGGCGACACCGGAATCAGTGCCGGCGTCAAAGACGAACTGGCCGCGATCATCGGTCAGAAACGAGTGATCCCGATCTTCAGCCAGGTTACCGGCAACGGCAACAACGCGATGTACACGATCGTACGATTCGCAGGCGTGCGGATCCTGGACGTCAAACTGACCGGCCGGATGAGCCAGAAACGGGTCATCATCGAACCGGCTCCGATGATGGTTCGCAGGGCTCGCGTCGCGTCGAGCGAGTCGGCCGCTAGCGACTTTCTGTACACGCCCGTCATGTTGGTTAACTAAGGGATCCAGAAGATGATACTCCCGACCTCTAAACCCAGACGAGCCAAACGAACCAGGCGCACCAAGCTTCGCACTGGAGCTGCGGTGGTCGAGTTTGCCGTGGTCGCGCCGGTCATGATCTTGCTGATCCTGGGCGTGTTCGAAATCGGCCGCCTGATGATGGTCAAGAACGCCGCGACCTACGCCAGCCGCGAAGGAGCCCGCGTCGGGGTGACGCCCACGGCCAGCCGCGACGAGGTTGTCCAGCGAGTCGAAGAAGTCATGGCGGCTTATAACATTCCCGATCCACAGATCGAGGTTCAACCGGAATCGCTGGGCATGGCCGAACCGGGCGACATGGTCACGATCACCGTGTCGGTCGACGCCGCCTCGGTCAGCTGGGTCGGCAATGCGTTGGACCTGGCGATCACCGACGTCGTCGGCAGCACCAGCATGCGGCGTGAAAGCACGCAGTAAGCGGCCGCAGCGGCTCGCAGTGTCAACCGTCTCCTGGGAAGGTCGCGAGGAACGAGTCAGGAGGAATCTCTCCGTGATCTCGTTCCGGTTACCTCAACGTGCACGCCTGATCTGTTATCGCCGCGTTTGATCGCCGGAAGGGCAGATGCCAGCGCTACAGCCAAATAAAAACGCCGCTTCACACCCACCGTGTGGGCTGTGAAGCGGCGTCGTAAAACACACGCTGCGCGGCGTTGGTTCCTGGCAGCCCCGCGTTAGCGGTCGCGCTGTTCCAGGAGGTACTTCATCAAGTCGTTGAACTCCTTGCGGTTTCGCAATTGCCGCGTCAGATTCGCGGGCATCAACGAGACCTTGGATTCGCTGACGTCCTCGATGTCGTCCTGCTTAATCGTGATCGGATTCGGATCCGCGACGTTTCGCAGCACCAGTTCGTCATCATCCTCCGAAATCCGCACACCGGTGTGCAGCGAGCCATCGACGGTCAGCACGGTGATCTGCGCGAAGTCCTTGTTGATCAACTTCGAAGGACGCAGGATCGAATCGACCAAATCGGCATCGGAAAGCTCCGTCGACATCTTCGCCAGGTCTGGTCCCAATCGGGCGGCACCGCCGGGCGGATTGTGGCAAGCGAAACAGGCCGCCGAAGATTGATAGAACAATCGTTCGCCGCGTTTGGCATTGCCCTTGGCTCGAGCCACCTTGGCCAGTTGTTCTGGCGCCGCCTTCAGCAGGGTCTGTTCCAGGGCCTCGTTGGAGAACTCTTCGGCCGCACCCGCCGATCCGGCCAACGCAGCGGCATCCATCGGATGTTCGGCCAGCAGGTCCTCGGGGGTCCAGAACGTGGTGCGATCGACGGTTTCCTCTCGCACGCGCCGCACTGTCTCGGGACGCACCGGCGAGGCTTGATTGCCCCAGGAGTTACGCACGAAGGTCAACACGGCAGCCAGTTCATCGTCTTTGAGCAGTGAACGGAAAGCCGTCATCGGGGGCACGCCGCGGGCCGGGTCGTAGGTCTTGCCATGGACCGTGATCTTGCCCCACATGCCATGCAGCGACAGTTTGATCAGCCGCTCTTCGCTGCCCGTAACCCAGGGGCTGTCGACCAGCGACGGATACACGTTCGGGCTGCCCTTGCCGTGCGGCAGGTGACAGGTCGCACAGTGGCTTTCGCGTTGATAAACCTGTGACCCCACCGTGTAGACTTCTTGGTCCTCGGGGCTGAGATGCTTCGGTGGCTCGAATTCAACGAATTCCAGTTCCGCCGGCGCTTCAAATCCGCTGGAGCCGGTTGCATCGACGTTGTGCCAGAAATGCTCGACCGTTTTGGCCGCGACCACAGCATGGCCCACCGACGAACCGAGCAACTTGTTCAGCAGGGCTTCGTCCTGCACGCGATGCTGTTGATGCAGCCAGAGCGCTTCCAGCAAGTGATGAGCTTCGGTTTCGTCGTTGGGATCAAAATCCTTCATCCATTTGCGAGTCGCGGTGATCACCGCATCGGAATCCCGTTCGCTCAATTCCACACGCGTGCGGTGCCGGACGCCGTTGACCGGATGCTTGAGGTTCTCCAGCAGCGCTTCGATCGGTTGGCCGTCGATCGCGACCGGTTCCTGCAGCGGACGGTCTTTGACGGTCAAGCGGAAGATACGGCCGTGGGAGTGATCGCGATTGGGGTCGCGGATGTTGTGCTGCATGTGACCGATGATCACATTCTGCCAGTCGGAAACGTACAGCGCACCGTCGGCGCCCACGACCGCGTCGGTGGGCCGGAAGTTGCGGTCTTCGCTGTTGAGCAGTTCGATCCCGGGTTCGCCCCAGACATGTCCGAACGGGCGGTCCGCGCCGTTACCGTCGCGATCCAAATCGTACTGCTTGACGCCCAGGAAGCCGATCGTGTTGCAGATCAAGAAGTCGTCCTGCAGCTCTTCCGGGAAGTGCGTCGAAGACAGCACCTCGTTGGCGGCCACCGGGCGAAATTCTTTCTCCAGCAATTTGTGCATCTTGAATCCCTTGCCTTCGGGACGCACTTGGTACGAGCGACCGCCCGTGCCGTCGTTGGCGTAGCAGTACCCCCAGCGGTCAAAGCTGGTGCCGTGCGGGTTGGGCGAGTTGCCGGCGTGCGGGGTGATGGCAAAGGTCCGCGGGTCGAAGCGGTACATTCCCGAAGCCCCGATCGTCAGGTTCTGCTGCCAGGGCGTTTCGTGGTTATGCACCAGGAAAATACCGCTCTGCCAGTAAATGCCGCCGTCGGGACCGTAGATCAGATTGTTGGCGGCGTGATGCGTGTCGGCCGTGCCCAACCCCTGCAGGATCGGGTAGCGCACGTCCGCCTTGTCGTCGCCATCGGTGTCCTTCAAGAACAACAGATCCGGTCCCGAGGTGACCAGAACGCCCCCGCCCCAGAATTCAAAACCCAGCGGGTTGTGAACCTTGGCGAAAACCGTTCGCTTGTCCGCCCGGCCATCATTGTCGACGTCCTCGAAGATCATCAGGCTGTCGTTCATCTCCTTGCCGGGTTCCCATTTGGGATACGTATTCCAGCTGGCCGCCCACAGACGCCCCTTACTGTCGATCTGCATCTGGACGGGGTTGGCAAAGTCCGGGAACTGCTCCTCGGAGGCGAACACGTTCAGCTCGTAGCCCTCGGGCACTTTGATCTTCTGGCGCGACGCTTCGGGGCTGAGGTATTCCACACTGCCTTCTTTGGCGGCGCTGGAACTCTTGCTGCCCCCGCCGACGTTCGAAATCACTTCGATGGGCGGCGGCACATTGCTGTCGTCGACGGTGTAGGACTGGCCCCGAGCGGCAGCCCAGATGGCTGGATCGCGATTGGCCGTCATCACATCCAACATGACCAGTTCATGCTGCAGGACCTCGGCATTGCTCTGTCCGTCGACAAAGGTCAGAGTCGAACGTCCGCCCCAGATGTCGTTGCCATCGGTCGCCCGGTAGCGGTTGTGCCAATGCCAGTTCTTGTCGTTGATGGCCTCGAAAACCGGCTGCATCTCCGGCGTGATCTCGACTTCTTTGCCCAGCAATTGCTCGGCGATGATCAGGGCCAACTGGCGATAGCCGTCGCCGTTTAAGTGAATCCCGTTCAGGGTGTACTGTTCGGAGCTGGACTGAAACAGCTGCATCGTCGGCGTGAACAGATCCACGAACGTGGCGCCGGTCTGTTCCGCCGCCGCTCGAGTCGCTTCGGTGTAGATCGCCAGATTCCGGTTCAGCTCGCGGCCATCGGGCAGGTGAGGATTGCCGAAGTTTTCGTAGGCGATCGGGCTGAACAGCACGAACCGCACCGTCTCGCCCTGCTCGGCTCGGGCTTCGCTGTAGCGATCGACCAATTTCCGCAATTCCTGTCGATAGGCGGCTGCCCCCTGTTCACCAGCAAAGGACTCGTTGTATCCGTAAAAAGCAAACACCACGTCCGGAGCAACATGCTTGAGGTATTCCTCGTCGTTGGTAAACCCTTCGTTGCGTGGACGCTTATTAACCATATCGCCCGAAAAACTCATGTTTCGGAAGCGAAGGTTTTTGTCTTTCAGTTGGCTTTGCAGCACGGTTTCGACCCAGGGGTCGTGCTGCATGCGGTCGGCGAGGCCATTGCCATAGATGGCGACGACATCGTCCTGTTCAAACGTAAACGGCTGTTCGGCCGAGACGGTCGTCGTGGTCGAAACCAACAGAGCGGCCGCAGCCACCGACAACCCGATCTGTCTTGCAAGACCAGAGACTATGTTCATAGAGGCAGGAAAAACAAAGAGAGGGGGGGAAACAAACGGACAGCAGCGAGCAACGCTGACTGCAAACCGTCTGGCAGCCCCACCAGCGCAGGGTTACCAAAAATCGAGAGCGACGCCGAGCGGTAGCGAACTCGTTCCGCCCGGACGTCGGTGCCGAATTATAGCCGAAAATCCGTTCCCCATCCCCTCAATGGCCCATCCCCTCGATGGCCCGATCCCTAGCCTCTGTGCTGGTATCCGTAGCCGTGGCGGATGTAGTGGCGATCGGCATCGTAATCGCCCTCGTAATCGGCTCGCAAACGGGTTTCCAGATCGTCGTTCCACGTCGGGTGGGTATCGCGGTAATGGCGCTGGGCGGTGTAGCCAAAGCGGAAGGCTTGCTCGCGATTTTCAAAGGCATCGTCCGAACCGGCCATCTGTTTGACCGTGTCGTCAACATCCTGATCCATATCGCGAGAGGATTTCGAACCAAAGTCCGCCTTGGTCTGCTCCCAGTCGTTGGCGAAGGCTTTTTTGATGCGTTCCCAGGTGCTGAGGTCGTCGTTGGTGTAGAAATCGGACGTTTTACCGGCCATCGCGGTGGCTCCCGTAAAAGTGTGAAAGAGATACTCGTGGTGAACGGCTGGGTCAGCCGCACACGAGCCACGCCGTGCGGCTCGCTTCCACGATCTTCATGCACAACTTCATGCACAAACGGTGCCAAATCGTCTTGCACACACGGCGCCCAGCACACCAACCGGCCCAGCACACCAACCGGCCCAGCACACCAAGCGGCCCAGGCATCGACGTATCGGGCATCGACGTATCGGGCGGACGCCGGCTGGTTCAGCCTTTGACGGCGGCCGCCAAGGCCCCTTCGCACAGCGGCTTGATGGGGCTGGCCGATTCGACCAGAGCACGAATCGTCACGCTGGCAAACGCCTTCTCGGTCGCCGCATACGCTCGATCCAGTTCCGCATGCAGGGGACACAGCGACGTGTGGTCCTTCAAGCCCAACGGACATTTACGAATCCGCTCGATCGGTGCGACCGTATTGATCACGTCCAGAATGGTCAATTTGTCGGTCGGGGCGGTCAATTCATAGCCGCCTCCGGGACCGGGCCGCGAACGCGCCACACCGGCTGCGCACAGATCCTGCAGGACCCGCGTCAAGTAGCGGCGAGGGACCTTGGTTTGCTCGGCCAACACGTTGGCCGACAGCGGTCGCTCCGGCGAACTGCCCATGCACGCGACGGCACGGAGCGCATACTCAGCGGTTTTAGAGATCATCAAACAAGGCAATCAGGGCGATCGATCCCGCTAGAGGCGTAGTTACCAAATCACGCCGCCGGGACACCTGAACGAGTACATCAAGTCTAGCCGGCGGCCCAATCGACGGCAAGCGACGGGCAAAGCCGGCCCCAACTCCGGCGAGTCGCCAGAGGCGGGGGACGATTCGCGGCGGTGACGGGAAAAACCGGCGGCCGGACCGAGTTGGCGGGCGGATGGTCCCGATGACCATTTGCAGCGTGCCTTGGTGCACCCTGTTTCACATCCCTGCTTCAACACTTGGAAAACCGATGATCGTTCGATTTGCTTTGGGTACGTTTTGTTTGTCGCTGCTGTTCGCCGCAGGAGCCGCTGCGGCGGAGCGGGAGGGAATCGCCCCAGAGGCCGCCGCCGCGCGGCCTCTGGAAGCCGGTGGCCGGATGCCCGATGCCCAAGTCCGCAGCCCCGATGGAAAAGCGACCACGCTGGCGAAAATTGTTGATGGCAAGCCCACCGTGCTGGTGTTTTTCCGCGGCAGTTGGTGTCCGGCATGCACCCGCCACACCGGCGAGCTGATCAAGGTCTACCCCGAACTCAAACGTCGCGGCGTCCAGCTGGTGGCGCTGAGCGCGGACAGCCCGAAGAGCTCCGCGGCCAACCAGACGGAGCGTTCGATTCCGTTTCCGATCTATTCGGACGCCGATTTAGAAGCCGCCAAGGCTTTCGGATTGGCCTTTCAGGTCGACGCCGGGACCCTGGCTCGCTACGCCGCCAAGGGCTACGACCTGAACCAGGCCTCGGGCCGCAACCATAACGCCCTGCCGATCCCGGCGGTGTACATCGTCGACCGCTCGGGCAAAATCGTCTACGCCCACAGCGACCCGGATTACCTCAAGCGGCTCGATACCCAGGTCATCCTGAAGAACCTGCCGTAGTAGCGACCGGGCTGTCGATTTAACGAGCCGTTTGGGCGAACGGCTCACTTAACCAATGGGTTTTCGAATAAATCGCCCGGCCGGGACTGCGACGGAACGACCGCCCAGCCCATGGCGTGGGCTGGAAGTCTTGGCCACTGTTCACAGGCTGGAAGCCTATGCCACTGTTCACAGGCTGGAAGCCTATGCCACTGTTGCCACTGTTCACAGGCTGGAAGCCTATGCCACTTAGTTCATGGGGGTGGGTTCGTAGGGCATGGTTGAAACCAGGTCCATGGGCCGTGGCGGCACGGGCAGCTCGGCGCCTTCGAAGATCGCGTCGATGGCTTCCTGAGCCGCGTTGACGGTCGCTTCGCGGGTTCGCTCTTTGTACTGAGCTCCCGAGGCGGTGGGCATCACGGGCGCTTCGACGCCGGCGGCGGCCAAGTACTTGGTCAGCTCGACGTGGTTCAGCGGTCCTTCGGTCGTGGGCAGAATGCGATCGGTCGACTTGGCGTCTTCGGCCGTAACGTCTTCGGGCAGGGCGCCGTAGCGGACCACGAAGATTTTCTCGGTGGGGATCGCTTGGATCTGTTCCATGGTGCCGCCACCGACGTGCCAATCCCAGGTATCGATCACGTACCCGATGTTATCGGCCGTCAGGTTCTTGAGCAGCGCCAGGTAGCTTTCCACGGTGTGGACGAACGGATACTGCTTGCCTTCGAGCTGTTCCTGGCCGGCGGTGAAGGAGATCGCCAGGCGAATGTTTTTCTCGGCCAGCACCGCGGCCACCTGCGTGATCCGCTGGGTGACGGTTTCAAAGAATTCCGGGAACGCGGCTTGATCGGTTGCCGGCGGCAGACGCAGCGTGGCCAGATCGGCTTCCAGTTGTCCGGCGACTTCGGTCAGGGGGTGGACCTGGGCCAGTTGCGTGCCAAACTCGTCGTCCGAGACGTTCAGGTCGACGCCACAATCGAACGTACCGATGCGAATCTCAGCGGCTCGCAGGTATTTGGCGGCATCGTCGAAGCTGGTCCGTTGGCTGCGTTTCAGCATGTCCGTCATATTGACTTCCATGCCGCGGAACGCGTAGGTCAGAGCCAATTCGATCAGTTCGCTCTGCCGACCGGTAATCCCCAATCCTTGTGGCGAAAAGTTCTTCAACATTCCTATAAAATCCTCTTTGAATCCGGGATGCTATCGAGTGATGGCAAATCGAGTGATGGCAAGTGTGCGAAACGAATCGCAAAGTATTGCAGGTTTGAGCCGGGTTAGAAAGTAGCGAACTTTTGAGATGAATCCTAGATGAATGATGCGCTTGATGACGAAACGCCGCCGGTCATTTCCGGTACGCTGAGAAAGCCCAAAACCCAGCAAATCACGGGAGAAATCGTATTTTTGGGCACCGGCACCAGCGTCGGCGTACCGGCTCTGGGCTGCGACTGCGCGGTCTGCACCGGCGGTCACCCACGCGATCAACGCACTCGCTGTGCCCTGGTGCTGGGGTTGCCCGAAGGGAATCTGCTGATCGATACCCCGCCCGATCTTCGCACCCAGTTGCTTCGCGAAGGCGTGGGAATCGTCCACGCGGTGGCCTACACGCACTCCCACGCCGACCATCTGTTCGGACTGGATGACCTGCGGCTGTTTCCCTTCTATCTGGGCCATCCCGTGCCGCTGTTCTGTGAAGAGTCGGTCGAACGGCGGATCCGACACTCGTATAACTACGCCTTCTTCGAGTCGCCGGTGACGCACCCCGGAGCCCGTCCGCAGCTGGAAACACGGCTGATCGACGCCCACACTCCCTTCCAGGTGCTCGGCGCGACCGTTACGCCCCTGCGGCTGCACCACGGGTCGACCCAGGTGCTGGGGTTCCGCATCGGGGATTTTGCCTACTGTACCGATACCAACGAAATCCCGGACGAATCGCTGCGACGACTCGAGGGCGTGCACACCTTCGTGATCGACGCCCTCCGCCGACATCCTCATCCCACGCATTTCTCGCTGGACGAAGCCATCGCGATCTCTCGCCAGGTGGGGGCTCGCCGCACCCTACTGACGCACGTTTCGCATGATCTTGGTTATGCGGACCTGCAGCGCGAGTTGCCGCCGGGCGTCGAGCTGGCCTATGACGGGCTGCGTCTGCCCCTGACCGGACACATCGGCAAGATGTGGATGGACGATCCGGCTTCGCCGCAGGCCCCCTCGCCCTAGCCTTCACGCAACGCCTTCTCCCAAACCGACTTCGTCCTGAGCTCCGCCGATGTCCGCCGAGTCTCCCACCGAGCCGTCCTCGCCGTCGCCCGCTCCGCGGTGGCGGTTCACGATCCGCGATGGATTGCTGTTGATCCTGGTGGTTGCCTTGGCGTGCAGTAATCTGCTGTCCTGGGCTCGGCTTCGCGAGGCCAACGTCGAACTGGATCGTCTGCGCCGCGAAGTCGGCGATCTGGGACAACATTCCGACGACCGCCTGGTGGCCGTGCGGCTGCGCTCCGCCGAACCGCTTCAGTGGCAGTTGCGGGTGCGGGTGCCGGAGCAGGGGCGGTATCGAGTGGCCTACAGCGCCTGGTGGCCCGCCGATACGGCCGCGCCCCAGTGGTTTGCGGCCGTCGCGTTGGAGCCGGGCGAATCGGTGATCACCGCGCGCATCGGCCCCGATCCGCGAGACGGTCGCTGGAAACTGAGCGTCGTGGCCAGCCACGCCCTGGGCGATCGACGGATGGCGTCGACGCTGGCCGAACCGCTGGCCGACGTGTTTCGCGGTTCGCATCAGGTCATCCGTGCCGGTGTGGATACACAGCCCATCGCCGTGGGCCCGGAGGAATCGATTCGCTTGCTCGAAGACCGCTACCTGGTCGGCGACGGGGCTCAGCGGCTGTACGGCGCGGCGCCGCCGGAGGACGACCAACCCGGCGTGTTCCTCGAGCTGCAGCCCGATATCGCTCCGTTGTGACTGGCGGACTTGTACGCCACAGAAAAATGCGGGAAAGTGTCGGCCCCGTTTTCCGTCTCCGTTCCCCGATCTGCCGCTACTTTCATGCCCCGCGATTTTCTCAAAGGTGTCCAGGACGAATACGACGTTGTGGTGATCGGCAGCGGCCTCGGCGGCATGACCGCGGCGAATATCCTGGGACGAGCCGGCCATCGCGTGCTGCTGCTCGAACAGCATTACAAGCTGGGCGGATTAGCCACCTGGTTCCGGCGGCCCGGTGGGCACATCTTCGATATCTCCCTGCATGGGTTTCCCTACGGGATGGTCAAGAGTTGTCGGCGGTACTGGAGCCGCGACATCGCCGACCGCATCGTCCAGCTGAAGAACATCCGCTTCGAGAACCCGATGTTCTCGGTCCGCACGACCTTCAACCGCGAAGATTTCACACGCCTGTTGACCACCGACTTTGGCGTCGACCCACAGGCGGTTGGCGAGTTCTTCGATACCGCTCGCGGAATGAACTTCTACGACGACCAAACCACGACGACGCGGCAGTTGTTCGATCGCTTCTTTCCCGGCCGGGAAGACGTCATCCGCTTGCTGATGGAACCGATCACCTATGCCAACGGTTCGACGCTGGAAGACCCGGCGATCACCTACGGCATCGTGTTCAGCAATTTCATGAGCAAGGGCGTGTTCATCTACGAAGGCGGCACCGACGACCTGGTCGCTCGGATGGAAAAAGAACTGAAAAGCAACAACGTCGACATTCGGATCCGCAGCGGCGTCGACAAAGTGAACGTCTCCGGCGGCCGCGTCCGGTCGGTCGAAGTCAATGGGCGGACGATCCGCACCCGCGCGGTGGTCAGTAACGCCAATCTGCGGTCGACCATTCTGGACATGCTAGGCGACGACAACCTGGACCCGGATTACGTGCGTGAAACGCAGGCCGTGCGGCTGAACAACAGCAGCACGCAGGTCTACATGGCGCTCAAGCCGGAGGAGACGGTCGATCCGGACAGTGGCGATCTGCTGTTCACCAGTACCGCACCGCTGTTCCGCACCGAAGCGTTGCTCAGCCGCGACATCACCAGCCGCACCTTCAGTTTTTACTACCCGCGCACCCGCCCCGAAGGCAAACAGCGGCATGCGATCGTCAGCAGCACCAACGCGCGGTGGAGCGATTGGGCGGACCTGGACGAAGCGGATTACGAGGCCAGCAAGAAGGATCTGATCGAAACCACGCTCGACGCGCTGGACCGTTACGTGCCCAACATTCGCGAAAAGATCGACTGGGTCGAAGCCGCCACCCCACGGACATTCAATCACTACACCCGGCACCAGCTAGGGGCCAGCTTCGGTACCAAGTTCGAAGGCCTGGCCGTCAGCCGCGCCCTGCCCGAGCAGATCACCGGAATGTACCACGCCGGCAGTGTGGGGATCATCATGAGCGGCTGGCTCGGCGCGATGAACTACGGCGTCATCGTCAGCAACGAAGTCGACCAGTTCCTGTGCGGCGGCTGAACGGCTTCGCCGCGAACATTCTACAGCATCTGCCGGACGTCTGAGGCGAACGTGGGGAAGGCGAATAACGTCGACTTGATCTGATCCGCATCCAAACCATATCGCATCGCCAAGGCGAACAAATTAATTGTTTCCTCTGCACCCGGTCCCAGCAGATGAGCGCCCAGCACTCGCCGGTTGCTCTTGTCGAGAATCACTTTGTAGCCCGCCACCGGTCCGCCGACTTTACGGACACTGCCCCACTGGCTGATCTCTTCACAGCGGATGTCCACGTCGCCGTGGTCCTGTTCAGCCTGCTCGGCCGATAGGCCCACCGAAGCGATCGAGGGTGTGGTGAAGGCGACCGAGGGAACGGCGCCGTACTGGGGAGCGCAATCGGGCTGGTCGCTCCACAGATTATTACCGACCGCGCGGGCTTCTTCATTGGCGACCGGTGTCAGCTTGGGTTCGTCGCTGGCCGCACAGTCTCCGGTGGCAAACACCCGCGGATTGGACTCGCTTTGCAAGTACTTGTTGACCACCACGCCTCGCTTACACCGTTTCACGTTGCCGGCCTCGAGGTTCAGCGATTCGAGATTGGGGATGCGTCCCGCCCCGTGCACGACCAACTGACAATCGATGCGTTCACCGTCATCCAGGACCAACTGGCGCACGCATCCATCGGCGCCTTCGACCTCTTTGGCTTCGCGGTTGAAGCGAAACTCGATGCCGCACCGCTGGGAGTAGTCTTGCAGCAAACGCACGAGATCCGGGTCGAACCCATCGAGCACGCGCTGGCCGCGCTCGGCGACGACGACCCGGCGGCCACTGCGGGCGACGACATGAGCAAACTCCATCGAAACGTAGCCACCCCCGATGAACGTCACGCACGGGGGCAGGTCCTGAAGGTCTAAAAAGTCGTCGCTGTGCGTCACCAAATCTTCGCCGGGGATGTCCAGCGGCCGCGGCACCGCACCGGTGGCGATGACCAATCGCTCGAACTTCAGGACGCGGCCGTCGACATCGATGGATTGTTCGTCGACAAAGCGGGACGAGCCCTTTATCAGTTCGATGCCATGGTTGGCAAAGTCTTCGCGTTTGCCTTCGGGTACGGGATCGGTGAACTGACGCTTGAAGTCGTGCAGAGAACGCCAGTCGATCGCGACATCGGCTTGGCCGAGCAGGCTGCCGCGGCTGCGCCGGGCCGTGTCGAGGATCGCCCCGGCGTTGGTGTACACCTTCTTGGGGTTGCAGCCCCGCAGCGCGCACGTCCCGCCGACTTGACGCGTCTCCACGACCGCCACGCGCTTTCCTTGCTCGGCCGCCCCGGTGGCAATGCTGCCTCCGGAGGGTCCACTGCCCAGGACGATCAGATCAAAAGCTGCTTCGGACATGATGATTGGGGATGGGGTTACGAGGAGGGCGGACCCAAGTAGCGAGGTTTGAAAGGCTGCTGCATATTGCATGCCCGCGAGCGATGAAAACGCTCCCTCCGTAGCCGAACTCGCCAGAGTTTGGACGTAGGGTTGCGGATCCAAAGTCTGGCGACTTCAGCTACGGGGTGGCTGGGGCCTGGGCCGGCGGGGGCTCTTGGTCGATGGCGACGGTGACCGAAGCGGGCGAGACGCGTTCGATCTGCAGCTCCGATTCGACGCCGGTCAAATTCGGTTCGGTGGCCCAGGAATAAATCCGCTTTTGAGGTGGCGAATCGAATTCCAAGGAGACCGCGATCCCGCTGGCGTCAAGCAACGAAAAAGCGGTCTCGCTGCCGCTGATCGTCACTTCCGCATGCGTGGGGTTGGGCTCTTCGATCTGCCAGCCCTCGGCCAGGTTGCGATACTCGATCGGTACCACGAACGTTCGTTGAACGGTGTCGGTGTGGTAGGCAAAGCCGAACCACAACAACATCGCGACCGCCAGCGCGGCCAACTGTGTCCCCAGGCTTCGCAGCCGACGCTGGGCGGGATTCCGCGCCGTCTGCGGTTCACCTCCGCATTCGCAAAAGCCTCCCAGCCGTTCGGCCAAGGTTTCCGGATCCACCGCGTCCAGGCTGCCGTGCTGGGCGAGCGACACCGTGCCGCGTTCCTCCGAGACAACCAACACCAGGGCGTCACAGCAGTCGGCCAACCCCAGAGCGGCGGCGTGTCGCGTGCCGCCCAGCCCCAACCGTTCGACGTTTCGGGTCAGCGGCAGATGGAGGCCCAGCGAGCGGATTCGGCGGCCTTCCACGAGGATCGCTCCATCGTGACCGGGTGAAGCCGAGTGAAAGATACTCAGCAACAACGGCAGGCTGATCTCTGCATCGACCGTGACGCCGCCACGCAGATGTCGATCCAGCGGCTCTTTGCCCGGAAACACGATCAACGCCCCGGTCCGCTCGCGAGACATGTGCGCGACCGCTTCCAAAATCACATCGACCACCTCCTGCGTCCGCGACCTCCCGGCGGGACGATCCCAGAGGGCGAAGGACGTTAACCTTTCAAAGCCGTGGCGGATGTCCTGCTGGAACACCACTACCAGCGCCAGCACCAAGGCAATCGCGCCGTACTGAAACGCCATCATCGTCAGGTACAGGTCTAGGCTGCGGGCGAGCGAAAAGACACCGCCCAGCAACAACAGCACCACACCCAGCGAGCGTGACGCGCGAGTTCGAAACCAACTGAACGCGACGTACAGCAGTACCGCGACGATCAACACGTCGATCACATCGGCCCAGCGAATCGCGTGATGCCACGCCGCACCGCCGCGTGTTGCGCCGGAGGCGTGCTGGGCAAGCGCGATTGCGAACTTGTCGGCAAACCCCATATCGAAAGCGTCTCCTTGATACGCCATGGTTCATTGTATGGCCAATCGTCAATAGACGCATTGGCACGTCATGTGCAACAGCCGTTCGCCCCACCCCCAAGCACCGGGTCGCAGGCGTGCGAGCCGCTGGCAGAAGACCATCCTCAAGCCACGAACATGACCATGCTTCAGACCTACGAAACGCCCTCGGTTTCCGCTTCTTTGCCTCCCCCCACAGACGCCTGTGCATCTACAGACGCCTGTGCCGAAGGCATCCTCGATGCGATCGGCAAGACCCCTCTGATCCGGCTTCGGCATTATCTCGACCACCCGCAGGTTGATCTACTGGTCAAACTGGAGGCGGCCAACCCGGGCGGCAGCGCCAAGGATCGCCCGGCCCGGCAGATGATCGAACAAGCGCTGCAGCGCGGCCGGATCGATCAATCTTCGACCATCGTCGAATCCTCTTCGGGTAACATGGGCATCGGTCTGGCTCAGGTGTGCCGCTACCACGGTCTGCGGTTTCACTGCGTCGTCGACCCCAATGCGCAAGCACAGAACGTCGCGATCATGCGGGCGTTGGGGGCGGAGATCGACCGCGTCGACCAACCGGTCAATGGCGACTTCTTAACGGCTCGGCTGCAACGCGTGCAGCACTTACTGGATGCCCTTCCTGGCGCGTACTGGCCGAATCAGTACGCCAACAAGGCCAATCCGCGATCCCATTTCCTGGGCACGATCCAGGAAATCGATGCGGCCCTCGATGGACAGATCGATTACCTGTTTGTGGCGACCAGCAGCACGGGCACGGCGCGGGGCTGCCGCGACTATCTGCGCAGGCGAGGCCGTCACACCCGGGTGGTGGCCGTCGATGCGGTCGGCAGCGTATTGTTCGGCGGCACCGCGGGCCGGCGGTTTATTCCTGGCCTGGGCGCCGGCCGCGTGCCCCATCTGGCTCGCAATCAACACTTCGACCAGGTCTGCCGCGTCAGCGACTTGGACTGTGTCGTCGGATGTCGGCGGGCGGCCCAGCGCGAAGCCGTCTTGGTTGGAGGTTCGGCCGGCGGAGTGCTGGAAACGATCCGGCGACAACAGGACGAACTGGTCGGCAAAACCTGCGTGGCGATCCTGCATGACTCGGGCACCCGCTATCTGGAAACGGTTTTCGACGACCAGTGGGTGCAGCAGCGGCTGGATTGTTCCGCCGCAGAACTTCAGCGACGCGTGGCCGAACCCACCGGTTCGCCGTCCTTTGCCGAGGACAATCAATAATGCCGACGCAGGTCCTTCCTTCTTCGCCTCCACCTCTCTCAACAGCGATGTCCGACGAACCCACGCCACCGATGCGGGTTGCCATCGTCGGCGGCGGCCCCCGTGGGCTGTACTGCTTGGAAAGTTTGGCAAGCGCCATCACAGCTTCCGCGGTCTGTCGTCCGGTTCACGTGACGCTGTTCGAGCCGACGTCGACGCCCGGTGCGGGCAACGTGTACGCCCCCGACCAGCCGCGGTACCTGCGGATGAACTTTGCGGTGAAACACATCAACGCCTGGTCGCCCGATCGGACCGGCGACCAGCGGCCGTCGCTGTTGATGTGGTTACAGCAGCGTTATCCTCGTTGGGCCGATCCCGACGCAACCTTGCCACGTGCCGTCGTGGGGCGTTACCTCGAGGATTGCTTTGATCGAGTGCTCGAAGGTCTGCCCGGCGGGATGTCCGTCGAAATTCGCCGACAATCGGTCCGGGCGCTGCGGCGCCGCTCGAATCAGTGGTGGGTCTGCAGTGAAGACGAGCCTCGACCCTACGACGAAGTGGTCATGACGGTCGGCCATCAGGGTTGGCGTCGCGGCCGGGCGATGGTGTATCCGGTGGACCGCCAGCTGTCGCCGCTGCGTGTGCCAGCGGGCGCAAACGTAACGATCCGCGGCTTTGCTTTAACTTGGATCGACGCCACGCTGGCCCTGACCGAAGGTCGTGGCGGTCGATTCTTGCGTTCGGCCAACGGATTCATCTACCAACCCAGCGGCTGGGAACCCGCCGCCATCGTGCCGCACTCGCGGTCGATGCGTCCGATGCTGGCCAAAGCGGACGACCGAGAACTGGACGCGTCGCTGCACTGCCGAGGGTTATGGAGCCCGCTGCGGCGAGAGATCGAGGCGTTAGAGAAACCGCCGCAGGGCTTCGATTTTGAAAGCCAGATCTGGCCGCTGGTGCTGCGAGCTGCGGCCGCGGCGCTCGAGCACGTCTCGGCGCCGACGTCACCGGTCGAGTGTCCCCAGCGGTGGTTCGAGCGGTACACGGCCGGACGGATGACCGCGGCGGCGGCCGAACAGTGTATGCGTCAATCCTACGCGATCGCGATCGGAAACCGACAACCCGATGCCGGTTGGGCGCTGGGCGAAGCTTGGCGGCAACTCTACCCGGCGATGGTCGAGCAACTGTCCCACGGCGGATTGGCCGTCGACAGTTGGCCGGCCTTTACGCAAATCGCTCGCGAGATGGAACGGATCGCCTTCGGACCGCCGGCGGAGAATCTGGGCCGCATGCTGGCTCTGCTGGACGCCAAAATCCTGCGACTTGAGCCCACCGGTGATGACGCAAGCGAGGCCATCGAGATCGATGCCGTCCTGGCTTCGCCGCATCAGTGGCCCAATGATTCGCCGCTATCGATCCTGATGCGTGACGGCTGGATTCGTCGCCAGCCCGGCGGCCAGGGCGTGATGGTCGATCGCTGTGGGCGTCCCACACGAGCCGATGGCCGGACCACGCCGGGATTGGCCGTGCTGGGCCGCGTCACCGAAGGCTGTATCATCGGCAATGACACGCTCAGCCGCACGCTGCACCGCCACTGTGCGGCCTGGGCCCATTCCCTCGTCAATCAGCTCCAGCGAAAGCCTCAGACCACATGATGACCGCCTCCGTCGCTCCCTCGATCGCCCAGCTCCGCAACGCCTGCCAGGGCACCCCGCCACTGGACGCCCGTCTCGAACCGTGGATGCAGCAGTTGTTGCTCGCCCGCGGTGAAAACCCATCGCAGGTCGATTCCCCCGCCGACGCCGCGGCCCTGCCCACCGTCTCGCACCTGCTGGACCGCTGGGGCTCGCCGGTGAATGTGCTGCGGACCGAACCGTTCGTTCGCAACATCGAAGCCCTGCGCGACGTCGCGAGGGATCGGCACTTGGATTTCCAGGTCTTCTTCGCACGCAAAGCCAACAAATCCACGGCTTTCGTCCATGCGGCCGACGAAATCGGTGCCGGCGTCGACACGGCCAGCGAGGTCGAACTGACGCAGGTCCTGGACGCGGGCGTCGCATCGGAACGAATGATTTGTACCGCCGCGGTCAAAGACATCGCTTTGATCGCCCGCTGCATCTCGGCCGGCGTGACGATCGCCATCGACAACGCCGATGAGTACCAACGCATCGAAGCCGTCGCGCGTACCGCCCAGCGAACCGCTCGCGTGGCTTTGCGGATCAGCGGTTTCCAGCACGACGGCCAGAAATTATTTTCGCGGTTCGGTGTCGACATCGACCAGGCGGCCGACGTGGTCGCGGCCCTGTGGGCCCAGCCCGACGCCCACCTGGTTCGCCTGGGCGGCGTTCATTTTCATCTGGACGGTTACGACGCCGGCCAACGTGTGACCGCCATCGACGCGTCGCTGAAACTGATCGACCAGCTTCGCACCGCGGGACACCCGATCGAGTTCCTCGACATGGGCGGCGGCTTTCCGATGTGTTACCTGGAAAGCGGCGAGCAGTGGACGGCGTTCTGGCAGCAGCACGCCGAGGCCCTGCGCAAAGAGCGCGACGAGGTCACGTTTCAAAACCATGCCCTGGGGCTGCACGTTCATGAGGGCCAGGTCAACGGGTCGCCGGGCTTGTACCCGTATTGGCAGAGCCTGGTCGGACCGCGGTGGCTGGGCACCGTGCTGGACGCTCCGGCCGATCAGGGCAACATCGCCCAGGCCGTGCGTCGTCGCCAGCTGCAGCTGCGGTGCGAACCCGGCCGCAGCATCCTGGATGGCTGTGGGGTTACCCTCGCCCGAGTCGAGTACCGCAAACGCCACCCCGATGGTTTCTGGCTGATCGGTCTGTCGATGAATCGCACCCAGTGCCGGACCACCAGTGCCGATTTCCTGGTCGACCCGTTGCTGGTCGCCGGACCGGCCCAGCGCGACGAACGAACCGAGCCCGGCGAAGGCTATTTGGTGGGCGCTTATTGCATGGAATCCGAGTTAATCCTGCTGCGGAAAATGCGGTTTAATCAGGGCGTCGGCGTCGGAGACACGTTCGTGTTTCCCAACACGGCCGGATACCTGATGCACTTTCTGGAAAGCCGCTCGCATCAATTCCCGTTGGCCGAAAACGTGCTGTGGGATGGCTGAGGCCCGCGGACGCTTGGAATCCTTCAACACCGGAACAACCTAATAGTGGAAATTCGCGACAAGCTGGCAATCCTGGCCGATGCGGCCAAGTACGACGCATCCTGTGCCAGCAGCGGTGCGAAAACCACGCGTCCCGGAAGCGAGATCGGCAGTACCGAAGGGATGGGTATCTGCCACAGCTATACGCCCGACGGTCGCTGTGTTTCGTTGCTGAAAATCCTGCTGACCAACTACTGCATCTACGACTGCCAGTACTGCGTCAATCGCATCTCCAGCGATACACCGCGAGCCCGGTTTACGGTCGATGAAGTCGTCACGCTGACGATGGATTTTTACAAACGCAACTACATCGAAGGCTTGTTCCTTAGTTCCGGAATCATCCAAAACTCCGACTACACGATGGAACAATTGATCGCGGTCGCGAAAACGCTGCGCACCGATCATCGCTACGGCGGTTACATCCATCTGAAGACGATCCCCAACGCCAGTGACGCGCTGATCCAGGAAGCCGGTTTGTGGGCGGATCGCTTGAGCGTGAATATCGAATTGCCCACCGAACAAGACCTGGTACAACTGGCGCCGGAGAAGAAGAAGCCGCAGATCGTCGAAGCGATGGGCGGCATCCGCGAGAAGATTCAGGAACACAGCGAAGATCGGGCGGCGGGATTCAAAGCCCCGCGTTATGCACCGGCCGGTCAGAGCACGCAGATGATCGTCGGCGCGACGCCCACGCCGGACGTGGAGGTGTTGAAGACGGCGTCGGAACTGTACGGCGACCAGAAACTGCGCCGCGTCTACTATTCCGCATACAGCCCGATCCCGCACGCCGACGCTCGGTTGCCGGGAAAGTCGCCGCCGCTGGTTCGCGAGCACCGCCTGTATCAAGCCGATTGGCTGATGCGGTTTTACGGATTTGCCGCCGAGGAGATCGTGGCCGAAGCCGATCAGAACCTGTCGCTGGACATCGATCCCAAACTGGCTTGGGCATTGGCCAACCGGCATTTCTTCCCGGTCGACGTCAACCGGGCGGCGCGTGAAGAACTGCTGCGAATCCCCGGCATCGGCGTCCGCAGTGTCGATCGGATCCTCTCGATCCGCCGCTACAAACCGCTGCGCGTGGCGGACCTCAAGAAGATGCGAGTGGCTTGGAATCGGACCAAAGTGTTCGTGTTGACGGCGGACTACAATCCCGGTGTTTCCGCGTTGGACAAGGTCGATCTATCGCGCCGCGTCCGGCCGTCTTCGCAACAATTAATGTTGTTCGATGCGGCCAGTTCTGCGCGATCCGGTGAGGTTTGACAAACGCGAGGTCGCGATGCAGTTCGTAACGGTCCAGACATTCGATGACTGGCGCGCGGCGGCCAGAGCGATGTTGCGTTCCGGCGTGCAGCCGAGCGCAGTGCGGTTCTCCGCCCCCGACGGCTCGGCCGATCTCTTCGCCGCCTGCGATGCGGCGGATCCCGAGGCGGCGCCGCCCACTTCTCCCCGTTCGCCCGGTCCTCCCCGTTCGCCCGGTTCGACCACTTCGTCCCGTTCGCCTGCCAGGTCGAGCGAAGCCGCCGCCACCACCGCCGCCGCTGCCCCGCGCGTGCCCAAGGCCTTTTTGGATCTCGCTCGCACAGTCGCTTGCCACCGGGATCCGGGCCGCTGGCAACTGCTGTATCGAACGCTCTGGCGGATCAGTCACGACGAACCGTTCTTGCTGCGGATATCGACCGACGACGATGTGTTGCAACTGCGGCGAATGGAAAAGGCGGTCACGCGGGACGTTCACAAGATGAAGGCCTTCGTGCGTTTTCGAAAAGTCACCGACGACACCGGCGGCGAAGCCTTCGTCGCTTGGCATCGACCGGACCACCAGATCATGCGGCTGGCCGCTCCGTTTTTCTCCCGCCGCTTCCGAGGCATGCGTTGGACCATCCTGACGCCCCATGAATCGGCGACGTGGGATGGGACGCACTTGCAGTACGGCGACGGCGTGCCGGCCAGCGAAGCTCCCGAGGGCGACGAACTGGAACAGCTGTGGAAAACCTACTATGGATCGATCTTCAATCCGGCTCGATTGAAGGTACGGGCGATGAAGCGAGAGATGCCGGTGCGTCACTGGCCCACGCTTCCCGAGGCGGAACTGATCGCCGATCTGCTCAGCGCCGCGCCGGGCCGGGCCGAAGCGATGATCCAGCATCACGAAGGTTTTGCCGATACGGCCACCAAGTTCATGCCCGCCGATCGGGATCTGCCCAGTCTTCGCCAGGCGGCCGCCCGCTGTCACGCCTGTGACCTGCACCGCTGTGCCACGCAAACGGTGTTCGGCGAAGGACCGGCCGGGGCCCAGGTCATGTTCGTCGGCGAACAGCCCGGCGATCAAGAGGACCTGGTGGGACGCCCTTTCGTCGGCCCGGCCGGACAGTTGCTCGATCAAGCCCTCGCGCAAGCGGACGTCGACCGCGGCGAGGTGTACGTCACGAACGTGGTCAAGCATTTCAAGTTTAAACCGTCCCAGCGCGGCAAGCGTCGGCTGCACCAGAAACCGAACTCCCGCGAAATCTTCGCTTGTCGGCCGTGGCTGGAAGCGGAGATTGCGGAAATTCAACCGCAGTCCTTGGTGTGTTTGGGTGCCACGCCGGCGCAGGCGATTTTTGGACGCGACTTTCGCATCTCGCGAAGCCGCGGCAAGGTGTTTCAGACCGAATGGAGCCCGCGGACGATCGCGACTTGGCATCCGGCCGCTATCCTGCGCATGCCCGATGCGGGACGGGCGGCGCAGATGCGTGAGCAATTGATTCAAGACCTTCAACGGGTGGCCGTGCAATGATCGCAGACGCAGCGAAGCCCGCGACAACAAGTCCGCTGGAGGACGTCCTGAGTGTGACGGATCGAGGATTGTACTGCGCGGCCGGTGATTTCTACGTGGATCCGCAGAGGCCGGTGGACCACGCCGTCGTCACGCACGCTCACACCGATCACGCCCGTTGGGGTTGCCGGCGCTACCTGGCCGCCAGCGACAGCGAACATCTGCTGCGGATGCGAATGAACAAAGATGCGGAATTCCAGTTTCTGCCCTACGGCGAAACGATCACGATCCGCGGCGTCCGCGTCTCCTTTCATCCGGCCGGTCACATGCTGGGATCCGCCCAGGTGCGCATCGAACATCGCGGTCGAGTGGCCGTGGCGATGGGCGATTACAAACTGGATGCAGATCCCACCTGTGCCGATTGGGAACCGGTACGTTGCCACCTGATGATCACGGAGTCGACGTTCGGCCTGCCCATCTATCGCTGGAAACCCAATGACGTGACCGCTGGTGAGATCAACGACTGGTGGCGCGCCAATCGTGACGCCGGTCGCTGCAGCGTGCTGTACGGTTACGCCGTGGGCAAGAGCCAGCGGTTGCTGGCGATGTTGGACCCAGCGATCGGTCCAATCTTTACGCATGGTGCCGTCGAAAAGGGCGTAGCGGCGTACCGAGATACCGGCGTCGGTCTGCCGCCGACGAGGTACGTAGGCGCGGTCGAAGGAAAACCGGACTGGAGCGGAGCGATGGTGGTCGCCGTACCCAGTGCGCACGGCACGCCGTGGATGCGGCGGTTCGGTAAGGTCAGCACGGCGATGGCCAGCGGTTGGATGGCGGTCCGCGGTGCCCGGCGGCGACGTGCTCTCGATCGTGGTTTCGTGGTCAGTGACCACGTCGACTGGCCGTCATTGATCGAAGCGGTCAACACGTGTGATCCGGAAACCCTGTGGGTCACCCACGGCTACTCGGCCGTCGTCGCTCGTTACTTTCAATCCCAGGGCCGCCACGCCGTGGTGATCGACGGCCGCTCGCGGAGCGAAGAAGAGGACGAGGCGTCGTCGTCGTCGTCGTCGGATCGGGAGGACAGCGAATGAAACGCTTTGCCGACCTCTTTACCGCCCTGGATTCGACCACCAAGACCAATGCCAAGGTCGCGGCGATGGCCGACTACTTTGCGGCCGCGCCGGCCGATGATGCGGCTTGGGCAACCTACTTCTTGGCCGGGAACAAGCTTCGCCGTTTGGTGCCCAGCAAACTGCTGCGGCAGTGGGCCGCGGCCGAGGCAGGCATCGAAGATTGGTTGTTCGACGAGTCGTATCATGCGGTGGGCGACCTGGCCGAAACGCTGGCGCTGGTCGTGCCGCCGGGCGAGTCCCGGCAGGACCAGTCGCTGACCCACTGGGTCCAGCAGCGGCTGATGACGCTGCGTGGCCGGGAAGAACTGGCGCTGCAGCGAGCCATGGCCGAGATCTGGGCGGAAACGACCGTGGAGATGCGGTTGGTGATCATGAAGCTGATCACCGGGGCGTTTCGTGTGGGCGTCAGCAAACGCTTGGTCACGCGAGCGATCGCCCAGCAGGCCGGCATCCCCACCGATGTGGTCGCGCACCGGTTGATGGGCGACTGGAAACCCAGCGCGGCTTTCTTCCAGCGACTGGTCGATCCCGACACGCTGGATACCCAGGTCAGCCAGCCCTATCCGTTCTGCTTGGCACATCCGATCGATATCGAGAAAGGGCCCGAAAGTGTCGGCGAGGCGAACGAGTTCGTGGCGGAATGGAAATGGGACGGCATCCGCGGCCAAGTGATCCGCCGCCAAGGCCAATCCTTTATTTGGTCGCGAGGCGAGGAGTTGATGGAGAACCGTTGGCCCGAAGTGGAAGCGGCCGCCGAGCAATTGCCCGATGGAACGGTCCTGGACGGAGAGATCCTGGCCGCGAATGCCGACGGAACCGTGCTGCCGTTCGCCCAGCTTCAGCGCCGTATCGGACGTAAAACCGTCGGCAAGAAACTGCTTCGGGAAGTCCCCGTCGTATTCCACGCGTTCGACCTATTGGAAGCGGACGGCCAAGACCTCCGGCTGCAGCCACTGGTCGAACGACGCCGACGCTTGGAGCGGTTGTTCGAACAGGTGGACCATCCGCATCTACGAACGACCGAGCTGATCCGCGGCGAATCGTGGCAGCAGTGGGCCGAGGTGCGCGAAGGATCGCGCGCGCAACACGCCGAAGGATTGATGCTGAAACGTCGCGATAGCCCTTACGACGTGGGCCGCGTCCGCGGCAGTTGGTGGAAGTGGAAGGTCGCTCCCTACACGATCGATGCCGTGCTGATCTATGCCCAGAAAGGCCACGGCCGCCGAGCCAGTCTGTTCACCGATTACACGTTCGCGCTTTGGGATGGCGATACCCTCGTGCCGTTTGCCAAAGCCTACAGCGGGCTGGACGACAAAGAGATCCGTCGGGTCGACCAGTTTGTTCGTCGCAACACCAAAGATTCTTTCGGACCGGTCCGCAGCGTCACGCCGACGTTGGTGATGGAATTGGCCTTCGAAGGGTTGCAGCGTTCGACACGTCACAAAAGCGGTATTGCCACCCGCTTTCCACGAATCGTTCGCTGGCGGCACGACAAACGTCCCCAGGATGCGAATCAGTTGAGCGAACTGCTGCAGCTGTTGCCGGAGGACGCCTGATGCTGCAGCCGACGGCCACAAAAATTCCCGCCGCCCGGCGGATCGATAGTTTCTTCGAACAGGTCGGCTGGAAACCGTTCCGCTTTCAACGTTCGGTCTGGCACGCCTACGAACAGGGCTGCAGCGGTTTGGTGCATTCCGCCACCGGGACCGGTAAGACGCTGGCCGTGTGGCTCGGACCGCTGAAGAAATGGTTGCGGGAGAACCCCGACTCCAGCAAGTGGAACCCCAAACGACCGCCGGCCGCCCGTGTGTTGTGGGTCACGCCGCTGCGGGCGCTGGCCAGCGATACCGAAGCATCACTGCGAGCCCCGCTGGAGGCGATTGGCATGCCGTGGCGGCTGGAGTCGCGCACCGGCGACAGTAAATCCAGTGCCAAAGCACGCCAGCTGAAACGCCTGCCGACCGCCCTGGTGACGACGCCCGAAAGCCTGTCGTTGATGCTGACTCACGAGAAACTGCTGGATCAATTGGCAAATCTCGAGGCGGTGATCGTCGACGAGTGGCACGAGTTGCTGGGTACCAAACGCGGGATTCAGACGGAACTGGCGCTCGCACGGCTGCGTCGGCTGAATCCGGCGCTGCGGATCTGGGGCGTCTCGGCCACCCTGGGCAACCTCCAGGACGCTCAGGAATCGTTGGTCGGGCCGGATTTCGCCGGCCCGGTTCGGCTGGTCGAAGGTTACCGCAAGAAACGGCTCCGGATCGAATCGATCATCCCCGCCAAGATCGAACGCTTTCCCTGGTCCGGACATATCGGCACGCGGATGGTTCCTCAGGTGGCCGAAGCCCTGGCCGAAGTGAAGAGCGCTTTGGTGTTCGCCAATACGCGTTCGCAAACAGAAATCTGGTATCAACACCTGCTGAAGCAACGCCCGGACTGGGCGGGCCGCATCGCGCTGCATCATGGATCGCTGGACACGAGTGTCCGCCGCTGGGTCGAGAACGGTTTGCGCAGTGGCGACCTGCGCGCGGTCGTGTGCACCAGCAGTCTCGATCTGGGTGTGGATTTTACGGCCGTCGACAAAGTGTTTCAGATCGGCAGCCCCAAAGGTGCCGCTCGGTTGTTGCAGCGGGCCGGACGCAGCGGACACCAACCCGACGCGGCCAGCCAGTTGGCTTTTATTCCCACCAATGCGCTGGAGTTGGTCGAGTTGGCGGCGGCTCAGGAGTCGATTCGGCAGGGTCGCCTGGAGGCTCGGCCGCTGCTCAGCAAGCCGCTGGATGTTCTGGCCCAGCACGCCGTGACGATCGCCCTGGGCGGTGGCTTCGATCCCCAGCAATTGCTCGAAGAGGTCCGCACCTGCCGCGCCTACCAATCGCTCAGCGACCAAGAATGGCAGTGGGTGCTGGATTTTATCGTTCGCGGCGGCAAGTCGCTGAACGCGTACCCGGACTTCCACCGCGTGAAGGTCGAAGACGGGCGATACCGCGTGACCGAGCGTCGTACCGCGATGCTGCATCGCATGAACATCGGCACGATCGTCTCCGACGCGGCGATGAAGGTGAAATACCAGAGCGGCAAGACGCTGGGCACGGCCGAGGAGCACTACCTATCGAAGCTCAAGGCGGGTGATCGGTTTCTGTTCGCCGGCCGCTTGGTTTCGCTGGTCCGCGTTCGCGACAACATCGCCTACGTTCGTCGGGCGACGGGCCAACCCGACAGTATTCCACGTTGGGCTGGCAGCCGGATGCCGCTGTCCACGGAATTGAGCGCAGCGGTGCGATCCAAATTGCAGGAAGCTTCGCAGGGACGGCTGGTCGGCCGCGAAATGAAATCGCTGCGGCGTTTGTTTGAACTGCAGCGTCGCTGGAGCCTGATTCCGAACGAACGGCAGTTACTGATCGAACGCATCAAGACCCGTGATGGATACCAGTTGTTTGTGTTTCCGTTCGAAGGACGTCTGGTTCATGAGGGCCTGGCGGCTCTGCTGGCCTACCGAATGACTCGCAAACTGAAGACGACCTTCACGATGGCCTGCAACGATTACGGCCTGGTTTTGCAGAGCCCACATCCGGTGGACTTGGAGCGGCGAATCGAAGAAGGGCTCTTCAGCAGCGAGCGTTTGGTGGGGGATATTCTGGAGAGTCTGAATGCGACCGAGATGGCGAAACGCCAGTTCCGGCAGATCGCCCGCGTGGCCGGATTAATTCACCCCGGCTATCCCGGCAGGCCGAAAAGTCTCAGCCATCTGCAAGCCAGCAGCAACTTGTTCTTCGATGTGTTCCGCGAGTACGACGCGGAGAACTTGTTGCTCGAGCAGGCTCGCCGCGAGGTCCTCGATACGCAGCTCGAAGCCGGCCGGATGCTCGCGGCCCTGGACCGCCTGGAAGACTGCGATGTTCGCATCGTCGACCCGCCCAAACTGACGCCGCTGGCCTTTCCGCTGTTGGTCGACAAGCTGCGCGAGCGGGTCAGCAGCGAGACGTTGGCCGAACGGATCCAGCGGATGCAAACCCAATTAGAAACCGCCGCCGATGCAGTGGCATAGCCAGTGGCATAGGCTTCCAGCCTGTGAAAGCACCACCCAGGGGCCAGGGGCCATGCTACGACCAGTGGCATAGGCTTCCAGCCTGTGAAAGCACCCCTCCCCACGTTCTACAACCGAACATGCAAACCACAGAAACGGAAATCACGGTGGGTACAACGCGGCTGGTGCTGCTGCCCGGACGCGGCGTCTTTCTTCCGAAAGACCGGATCCTGTGCGTCGCGGATCCTCATTTCGGCAAAGAGGCCACGTTTCGTCGTCACGGCATTCCGGTGCCGACCGGCAGTACGCGGGGGACGTTATCTCGCATCGAACGGATGTTACAGGCCACGAACGCGGATCAGCTGGTGATCTTGGGCGACATGTTCCACGCGCCCTCGTCGCTGGCGGCCGACGTGCGGGACGAACTGGAACAGTTTTTTACGCACACCGTTCGCGTGAAGTGTACCTTGGTCCGCGGTAATCACGATGCGCGCTTGACCAGTTTGCCCGAGGCTTGGGGCGTCGAGATTACCGATCCCGGCGCTGGGCACCGGCGCTGTGTGTGGGGCCACGAACCGGCGGCGGTCGACCCGGACGTGGATGCACTGCTGTGCGGCCACCTTCATCCGGCGGTTTCTTACGCGGTGCCCGGCGCGAAACCGGAACGCTTGCCCTGTTTCTGGCTCTCGGGCGGTTGCCTCGTGCTGCCAGCGATTGGTCGATTTACCGGCACCCATGTGGTCCAACCGACCAGCGGCGACCAGACCTGGGCAATCGCCGACCAACAACTGATCCCGCGGCGTTGGTAGTAAGCACGTCGCAACATTTGATTCGGCTTTACCCTCCCGCTGCGCGGGAGGGTGTTGTCGCGGGGTTTCACCGAAAGATTCATGCCGACGTGCTTAGCTTCCGCGACGAACGCTAAAACCGCTGTTTTGCTGTACGCGGTACGATGTTTGCTAAGTTTCGGGTGCTGTGGATCCGCCCGTCGGGGCTGGTCCTGACCCGAACGACCGCAACGGACCGGTACCCCATGCACGCAGGCAACTACGAACGCTGGATGGCGATCGCCATCGATCAATGCGAACGAGCCATCGCGCACCAGCAGAGTCCCTTCGGGGCCGCCATCGTCAGTCCAGACGGTCACTTGGTTGCCGCCGAACACAACGTAGTGGCCGCTCGCAACGATCCCACCGCGCACGCGGAAGTCATGGCGATCCGGGCGGCTTGTCAGGCGCTGGAGGTGGCGAAGCTGCGAGATCACTGGCTGGTCAGCACGGGCGAACCGTGTTTGATGTGCGCTTCGGTGGCAGTCCTCTCTGGCGTCGGTGCGGTGGTCTACGGCGCCGATAACCAGTTCATCGAATCACTGGGGTTCAAAACGGGCGGCGTCCCCTGTGAGGAAGTGTTTCGTCAAAGCGCCGCCGATATCGTTGTCCATCGCGGGGTCGCGCAAGCACGTTGCGAGCAGCTGCTTCGCCAAGGAAGCCGGCGTTGAACCGCGCCAAGCGCGCGCGTCAAGCACGTCGCAACGGACTCCTGGCTGGTCGCTCACCCATTTTTTTCTTTCGATGCGTCGGTTGCATCCCGATGCATTTTCTTTCCTTCTTACCTTCAGGTAGTGATCGTGGCAAAAAAGCATCCCGTGGACCCGAATGCAGAACTGGGCAATGGTGGCGAAGTGCATCAGGTGGCCCAAGAGGGCGATCAACCGATGACCACCAACCAAGGTCTGACGATCGCCGATGACAACAACACCCTGACGGTCGGGCCCCGCGGTCCGCAGTTGTTGGAAGATTTCGTCTATCGCGAAAAGATGACGCACTTCGACCACGAACGGATCCCCGAACGCGTCGTCCACGCCCGTGGCTATGCCGCGCACGGTTTCTTCCAGGCCTACGAATCGCACGCAAAACTCACCAAGGCAGCGTTCCTGCAGGATCCTTCGATCAAGACGCCCGTGTTTTGCCGGTTTTCGACGGTGGCCGGCCGGGCCGGTTCGTTTGATACCGCGCGGGACGTACGCGGTTTCGCGGTGAAGTTCTACACCAGCGCCGGCAACTACGACCTGGTCGGAAACAACATCCCCGTCTTCTTTATTCAGGACGGGATGAAGTTTCCCGACCTGGTTCACAGCGTCAAACCCGAACCCGATCGCGATTTCCCTCAGGCGCAGTCCGCGCACAACACCTTTTGGGACTTCGTTTCCCTGAACCCAGAAAGCATGCACATGCTGACCTGGATCATGTCCGACCGCGCCATTCCGCGATCGTTCCGGATGATGGAAGGGTTTGGGGTGCACACCTTTCGAATGATCAACGAGCAAGGTGAATCGACGTTCGTGAAATTTCACTGGCGTCCCAAACTGGGAACGTTCTCCCTGGTCTGGGACGAAGCGGTGAAGATCGGCGGTGCGGATCCGGACTTCCATCGGCGGGATCTGTGGACGGCGATCGAATCGGGGGACTATCCCGAATGGGAGCTGTGCGTGCAGGCGTTCAGCGAAAAACAAGCCGCAGAGTTTGACTTCGACGTCCTCGATGCGACCAAGGTCATCCCAGAGGAACTCGTGCCGCTGACTCCGCTGGGCAAGATGGTGTTGAACCGCAACGTCGATAACTTCTTTGCCGAAACCGAACAGGTCGCGTTCTGTCCCTCGCACGTGGTTCCCGGTATCGATTTCAGCAATGATCCGCTGCTGCAGGGCCGCCTGTTCTCCTATTTGGACACCCAGCTGTCGCGATTGGGCAGTCCGAACTTTCACCAGATCCCGGTCAATCAGCCCAAATGTCCCTTCGCCAATTTCCAACGCGATGGCCACATGCAGATGCAGATTCCGACCGGCCGCGTCGCCAACAATCCCAACGGGATCGACGAAGGCAGCCCTCGACAGTGTCCCAAGAGCGGCTTCGAGACGCACCCGGCCGAAGAGTCCGGCGCCAAACTGCGGATCCGCCCCGAGAGCTTTGCCGATTATTACTCGCAAGCCCGCTTGTTCTATCGTTCGCTGACCGAACCGGAGCAACGACACATGGCCGGTGGGTTCGCGTTTGAACTGGGCAAATGCGACATCATGGAGATTCGCACGCGGATGCTCGGGCATCTCTACAACATCGATACGGAACTGGCTGATCGCGTCGCCAAGCAACTGGGCATGCAGGGCCAGGAGGATAAGATCGAACCGGTGGTGACGCCACGCGATCCCAAGCCTTCCGAAGCGCTCTCGCAGTACGCCAAAGCTCCGCAGACGCTGAAGGGCAAGAAGATTGGGCTGTTGACGACCGATGGCGTCGACGCCGGCCTGTTGGCAATGCTGCGGAAGACCGCCGAAGAGGAGGGAGCCATGTTGGAGATCGTCGCGCCCAAAGCCGGCCCGATACAAACCGCCGGTGGCAAGGAAGTCATCCCCGACCACTTCCTGGACGGGGCTCCCTCGATCCTGTTCGACTGTGTGGTGGTGGCTCCGGCCGAGGACAACGCCGACCAGCTTGCCCAACAGGCTGCGGCGGTCGACTGGATTCGCAATGCCTACTCCCACCTGAAGGTGATCGGTTACAACCAGGCGGCCAAGCAGGTTTTCCAAGGCGCTGGCGTGGCGACCGAAGGCGAGACGGGCGTGGTCGACATCGGCGGCGGTGAGTTCGACGGGTTCGTCGCGGAGGCGAAAAAGTATCGCATCTGGGAACGCGAATCCAAAGTGCGCCCCGCGATGGTCTGAGCCCGCGCCCCCCGTGGCATAGGCTTCCAGCCTGTGGTTGTCCCAGTGGCATAGGCTTCCAGCCTGTGGTCTCCCAGTGGCATAGGCTTCCAGCCTGTGGTCTCCCAGTGGCATAGGCTTCCAGCCTGTGGTCTCCCAGTGGCATAGGCTTCCAGCCTGTGGTCTCCCAGTGGCATAGGCTTCCAGCCTGTGGTTGTCCCAGTGGCATAGGCTTCCAGCCTGTGGTTGTCCCCGTGGCATAGGCTTCCAGCCTGTGGTCTTCCCGTGGCACAGGCTTCCAGCCTGTACCACATCTTTTTTCTGAATGCGGCTGGTATGCGAGATCCAAACCCAGAGGCGCAGTGGCCGATGAATGACCGGGAGGTGGAAGCGTTTTACCGCACGCTTTCCGAGGCGATGCCCGGCCGCACCGCCACGGCAAAGGGGCCCAAGGACCAACCCAATCCGTTTCGCACGTGCATCTCTTGCATGTGTTCGGCTCAGTCGCTCGACCGCAACACGGCCGCTGCGACGCGAGCCCTGTTTCGCCTTGCGCGGACGCCGCAAAGCATGGCTCGGCTACCGGTCGAAAGCATTGCCGGCGCGATCCGTCCCTGCGGCTTATACAACCGCAAGGCTCAGAACATTCTGGCCTTCTGCAACGCCCTGATCCAACGCCACGAGGGCCGCGTTCCCAATACGCGTGAAGCCCTGATGCAGTTACCGGGTATCGGCCGCAAGTGCGCCGACATCGTGCTGCAGTTTGCTTTCGGCATCGACACCATCGCCGTCGACACGCATGTGTATCGGGTCTGCAACCGGACCGGTTTGGCGCCCGGCACCACGGCCGACAAGACGGCTGACACGCTGTTGGCTCGCACCCCGGGCTGGGCCCTGCCGCAAGCTCACTTCTGGCTGATTCAATTTGGCAAAACCTACTGCACCGCTCGAGCGCCGCGATGTGAAGCCTGTCCGGCCAACACGTGGTGCCGCTACTACCGTCAGTCGAGTGCGGCCAGCAAATAAACTACGGACCATCCCCGGGCCTCGCGGCCCAACCTTTCCGCTGCGTGTCCGGGTGTCGACGCCGGCATTCCTCGAAAGATTCATTCCGACGTGCTTAGATCACTCGGAAGCCTCGCTACGGCGTTTCAAACAATCATCGAAGAATCGCACCGTACACGCTTCGTGCCAACGTTTTCCGTTTTGATCTAAAAACCCCGTGTGCCCACCCGAGGAGGCCAAGGCGGCGAACAGCGGTCCTTCATCGGTCCACTGCCGTTGGTGAAACACATCGTCGTCGACCACCGGATCGTCCTCGGCGTGAATCAACAAAGTGCGGGTTCGAATATCGTCCAGGACGTGGATCGCACTGTTGGCCCGGTAGTATTCTTCGGCACCGTCGAAGTCAAAGAGCTTTGCGGTAAATTGATCGTCCAACTCCCAGACACTCGACGCGTTCTTCGCCGCCTCGAGCTGCTCGTCGCTCAATTTGACATTGGGACGCAGCACTTCGGCGCGTTGCTTACGCAGCAGGTATTGATCGAACACGCGGTTCCAACCCGACCGCAGGTTTCGCGAAGTGACCTCCATGTCCAGCGGCGCCGAGACACTGACGGCGGCCTGCACCGGACAGTCTTCCCCTTCCTCGGCCAAGTACCGCAGCATCGGATTGGCCCCCAGCGAGAACGCCACCATGGCGATGCCTCCCTCGATCCAGTGCGAGTAGTCTTCGCGCAGGTGTTTGACCAATCGCCGGATGTCATCGGTAAAGCCGGGGTGATGAAAGTGCGAACATTCACTGCGCGAGGTGCCCGCCCCGCGGTGGTTCCACAACACGACCGGATACTCGTGCTCGAGCAACCGCAGGCCGATGGATTTCATATAACCGCTGGTCGCCGTCCCACCCATGCCGTGAAACACAATCACCAGCGGTTTGGTACTCGTCGCGGACTTGGGCGGCAGGTAGTGGCCGAGCAACACATCCGGGGGCGTGCGGTCGTCTTCAATGCGAATGATTTCGTGGCCCGGCCACGTGTCCAAATCCAGGTCGACGCGAAGGGCTTTGATCGACAAGGTCTGCATCCAACCACCCCGCCACCAGCGATGCGGCTCGAAGGGTTCCAGGCAGGTCAGCGTTTCGACCGCGCCTTGATGTGTTTCTTGAGCAGACACAGGGATGGATTCCGTTTGCAGTATTGGATCTTCAGTATTGGACTCGACGGATTCTCGCGTGGCCCGATCGCCGGTGCGGCGCCGGATCGAGCAAGACGCTACGGGTCGGCAAACCGGCCAACGTCCTAGTCTAGCGACTGGAAAAGGGGAACGACGCCCTCGACGGCCTGCGAGAGCCGAAGCGATTGGCACGCAATATGCATCTTCCTGGTTCTCTACACGACCGAGCCCATGCCTTGCGTAAGGGCTCGCGCCGCCCCCCTTCACAACTTCGAGAGAAACCGAACGATGCTTGACGAACTGAGAAACGGCTACGAAGACGTCCAGTCTCGTGTCCGCGGAATGACAATGGGCGACCAACCCGACGGCAAGAACGAGGGCGTTGGTCAAATGGAAAACATGCTCGCCTTCGCCGCGGCGATCGGGGCTGGCTTTCTGGCTCGTCAATTGCTGCAGAACAGCTGGCGAGCGGCCTTTCAGCAGGATCCGCCGAAAAACCCCGCCTCGCACGAGGTTGACTGGCAGGACGCCCTGCTGTGGGGCGCCCTATCGGGTGCCATCGTCGGTGCGGCTCGCATCGCTTCGCGACGCAGCGCCTCGTCGGCCTATCGCAAATTCCGCAGCTGAACTTTGCTTCGGCCGGTCGTCGCCGAAACGGCCTCGCTGAGAGTCCGCCCGAGCGACTGCCGAACCGCCATCCGCTTTTTTGTTTAACAACTCCCTTCAAGGACAACTCTAATGAGCACTCAAGTCGCTTCGCATAACACGCTTCTGAAAGTCATTCTCGCGATTCTGCTTCCGCCCCTGGCCGTCTTCATGCACTCGGGGCTGAGCACGCAGTTCTGGTTGAACCTGGTGCTGACGATCGTTGGACTGTGGATCGTGGGAATCATCCACGCCCTGATCGTCGTCCTGTAGCATCACGCGGCGGTCCGCATCATGCGGTGCCGGTTCATGCGGTGCCGGTTCATGCGGTGCCGGTTCATGCGGTGGCCAGCGAGTCGGTGTCCAATCGCAGGTTGTCGATCAATCGCGTGCCGCCCAGGTGCGCGGCGATCAGCGCGATGGGCTGCTCGGGCACGGTGGAGTGAGAGGTCAGGTTATCGGCATCGACTACCGTGGCATAGTCGATTCGGTTGATGCCGCCGGCCTGCAAGACGGCTCGCATGCCGCGTTCCAAGGCGGCCGTAGAGCGTTCGCCGTTTTGGTAGCGCTCAGCCGCCTGCCGCAGCGCGCGGATCAAACTGAGCGCGCGGCTTCGCTGGTCACCGGACAGGTAGCGGTTGCGTGAGCTGAGCGCCAGCCCATCCGCGTCTCGCACGGTGGGGCACACTTCGATATCGACACCAAAGTCCAGTTCGCGGTTCATGTGCTCGAGCACACACGCTTGTTGATAGTCTTTGTGGCCGAAGAAAGCGTGGGTGCACGGCAACACGTGGAACAATTTCGCTACCACGGTCGTGACCCCGCGAAAATGGTCGGGACGATGTTTGCCTTCCAGTCGCAAAGCAACTTTCGGCGGCTGGACATACGTGGAAAAGCCGCTCGAGTACATCTCTTCGGTGTCGGGAACAAACACCGCGTCCACGCCGCATCCCGCCAGCATCTCAAGATCGGATTCCAGCGTGCGGGGATAGCGAGCCAGATCCTCATCGGGCGCAAACTGCGTCGGATTCACAAAGATCGAAGCCGCCGTGGCTTGGCATCGCCGCACCGACCGCCGAACCAAACTCAGGTGGCCTTCATGGAGCGCCCCCATGGTGGGCACCAAACCAATCGCGTCGACGGCGCAGCGTTGCTGGAACATCCAGCGCCGGGCCGCTTCCTTTTCCTTGAAGACCTGCATGATCGACCTATTGTCGAATTGGCGGGGACTCTGTGGTAAAGCCGGTCGGCACTACTGGTCCGACGTCGCCTGCGCCAGCACGTCCTCGTTGACGAAGATCGGCAGCGGCGGGTCGAACGTCACGGCCACGGCGATCGCATCGCTGGGCCGCGCATCGATCTCGATGATCTCGCCGTCCTTCTTCAGTCGCAACTGCGCAAAATAAGTGTGTTCCTGCAGATCACTGATCACCACGCTCTCCAGTTCCGCACCCAGCTCCTCGGCAACGCCGACAATCAAATCATGGGTCAGCGGACGAGGTGGCTGGTATCCCTCTTTGACGCGACGATCGATATTGGTCGCCTCGAAAATACCGATCAGAATCGGAAACTGACGCTCCCCTCCTACCTCTTGCAGATAGATCACCTGGTTGTCGCTGATCTCGCTGATAATGATCCGCGCCAGCTGCATTTGCACGGGCATTGTTCGGCTCTTGTACAAAAGGGGGAAGAGAACGGGTTCGATAGGACGCGGTTGTTAGTATAAGCGCTAGTCCGAACGACTGCACCGCGCCGACGGCGGCCGTCCTCAGAAAAAGACGCCGCCCCGAAGACGCCGCTTCCAAGCTTGGCGCATAAAAAAACCGCGGCGGTGCGAGAACGATACCGACGCGGTCTCGGGGGCAGCTGGCGGGCCGAATCACAGTCCCGCCAAGTGAGCCTCGACGCGAATAACTTCTGATCTAATGAAATTCGATCTTTGGAATCAGGCCCGATTAGGACTTGGATGCGGCCAGGGCTCGCAGTTCTTCCAATTCAACCGAGAGGCGGTGACGCAACGGGCTTTCGCAACGCAACTCATCGAGCAGTTCCTCGGCCTTGTCGAAAGTCTCCTCGTTCCGGTCCGGGTTGTTGATCAGTTTGCGAAAACTAGTTTCCACCTGTGATTCGGTTAGCAAGACTTTCTCCTTCGTGAGTTCGCCAATCAACGGATTGCAGCGCGGCACACGTCAACTGTGTGCCAGCCAAGACGCTTTTGTATGGGTTGTTCAACCGATCTTTCCATTCTAGGCTCCGCCCCTAATGCGCCAACCCTAATAAACGTCGGAGAACGCAGCGCGAGGCCGCGAAAACGGTCATGCATGCGGCGCGCCACGACGTAAGGCGCGCGTTCCTTTCCTTTGAACGCGACGTAGGTCGTAGATCTTTTCTTTGAACCGTTTCTGCGGACCATCCCAGCAAGCTCGCTGCCACTAGCTCAGGTGGGTGGCTTGATGCCTGTCCCGTTGTAGCTCTGAGTCACGGGCTTAGAAGTCTGTCTCACCCTCGACCGCCTTCAGTCGCTCGGCGATCCCCGGAATCAACCGTGCGGCGTTGTCACGGTAGATCTTTCGCAGCACGTCCTCGGGCAGATGCACGCCGTAGATCCTCCACAACCCTTGCGGCGGGAACGCTTTCTCGCTGTAAGGAAAGTACTCGTCACGGGTTTCGAAGAACCGCCAGTAATAGCGGACGCGAACTTCCGGCCAGGGACCATCGGTGCCGAATAACACGCGGTCGGCGTAGCGGATCAGGAAGTCCCGAGCGGTGTACGGTTGCCGGCCCAGTTCGTTGATCCGCGACGAGGGATCGACGTACAGATTGGGATACCGATCCAGCCACCGCGCTAACTTGCTCAAGTCTTCGCCACTGCTGGCCATGTGGGCCGCGATAAAGCGGGTGTTGGGGTGTCGTTCGATCACGCGATTGCGCGCTTCGAAGAGAGCTTCGCGCGTGGGAAAGTCGTCTTCCGGCTGGTCGTTATAGAAACTCCAGTCCGGGTGACGACTCAGTTCCTCCCACCGCTCGTTGGTCTTGTCGATGGGCTGGAAAAACGCCAGTGGATCGGCGGTGTGGATCAGCACGGGCAAGTCCAGTTCGCCGCACGCTTGCCAGATGGGATCCCAGCGCGGGTCATCGACGCGCAACAATTCTCCCGCGGCGTCGCGGTATCCCAGGCCGAACCGCTTGAAAACCTTGACCCCGCTGATCCCACGTTGTTTGGCGCGAGCCAGCGCTTCGGCGGTTCGCTGGGCAAAACCGGGACGCTGGCAAGCCCAGGTTTCCGGCCGGTCTTCCTGCCCATCGCCCTGCCAGTCGATGTTGGCGAACACGGCAAAGCGGTCGCGGTGGTCCTTCCACAAAAACGCCAGATGCTCATCCAGCTGGGAGCCCAGTTTTCCATCCAGCGAACAACACACGGCAATCCGATTGCGATCCATCAGATCGACAAAATCTTCCAGCGCCTGTCGATTGTGTCGTTGCCGGTAGAAGAAGTGCGTGTGGATATCCACCGTCCAGAACCGCGCCCGCTCGATCGCCGTTTCGGGGACCTTCAGTAGCGAGCGCGGACGGAACTCGCGGAGCAGCAGCTCGCGGCCCTCGCTGCCGTCGAGCGGAAGTTCCAGCGGCGGGGTCGCCGCCCCAGAGCTGGCCGTTTCGCCAGCCCGATCCGCAGTCCCGGCGTCGGAGGTCACCCCGTTCTGGGCCGCAGGCGAAGCGTTCGGGGCCGCAGGCGAAGCGTTCGGGGCCGCAGGCGAAGCGGTCTGGGCCGCTGGCGAAGCGTTCTGGGCCTTCGCCGCCGGCACCACGCAGAGCATGCACAACCCGAGGATCGCCCCCCCTACGAGCCGCGCGGCGCGGAGCGTTATAGTGGATCGGGTGCAACCAGCATGGCTGCCAGGCGGGAAATGCAGAACAGCAAACGCATGTTTCGAATGGTCAGGCATCAGTTCTGTGAACCTAAATTAGATCGGTGAAAACGCGTGTCCGGCGATTATACGCAGCATCAGTCCGAAGGCGAACAAGCGGAAGCCGAGCAGCTGAGCCTGCAGGCGACGGTTCCGCCTTCGCAGATCCCGGGCTATCGCCTGGAACGGTTCCTCGGCGCCGGGGCCTTCGGGCAGGTTTGGGTCGGACGCGATCTGAATACCGGGCGGCAGGTGGCGGTCAAGTTCTACATGCACCGCGGGGGCGTGAATTGGTCCTTGCTGTCTCGCGAAGTCAAAAACCTGGTCCAGCTGTCGACCGACAAGTACGTGGTCCAGGTGCTGGAAGTCGGCTGGGACGGCGACCCTCCCTATTATGTCATGGAATACATCCGCAGCGGATCGCTGGAGGATCACTTGGCCGCCAAGGGTCGTCTGTCGGTTCGCAGCGCGGTGGAGATCTTTCGGCGGCTGTGCATCGGATTGAACCACAGCCATGGCAAGGGTGTGCTGCACTGCGATCTGAAACCGGCCAACATCTTGTTGGACGAAGATCACGATCCCCGCTTGGCCGATTTTGGACAGAGCCGGATGTCGCACGATCAGACGCCGGCGCTGGGCACCTTGTTTTACATGGCCCCCGAGCAAGCCGATTTGGATGCCACGCCCGACGCCCGTTGGGATGTGTACGGATTGGGCGCGATCATGTATCGCATGTTGACCGGTTCGGCGCCGCATCGCAACGAACGCCTGGTCCACGAAATGGACACCGAAGGCTCGCTGCCCAAGCGTCTGCAGCGATACCGTGAAACGATCCTGAACGCCAAGCCGCCCAAGCAACATTATGCGCGGCCCGGCGTCGACCGCATGCTGGCGCAGATCGTCGACCGCTGTCTGTTGGCGAACCCGGAGGAACGATTCGCGAACGTCCAACAGGTGATCGAGGCCCTCGAACGGCGTGACGCCAAACGCTCGCGTCGGCCGTTGATGTTGTTGGGCATCGTCGGACCACTGCTGTTGTTGACCGCCACCGGGATCTATGCGGCCCGCAGCATTTCGCAGTCCCGGCAAAAATTCACCACCGCCCTGCGAGCGGCTTCGCATGACAGCAACCAGTTCGCAGCCAAGTTCGCCGCGCGGACGCTGGAAAGCCAGATCCAGAGCTACTTCGATGTGGCGGCCAGCGAAGCGGAACGAGACGAGCTGCACCAGGCTCTCGCGCCGTTGATGTCGGACCCTGAATTCGAACAGATGCTGGACGCCGTGGCCGAGGGCGAAGCGATCTCGGTGCGAGATACGTTTCTCGATTATCCGCCGCGTCAAGCGATCGACCGATTTTTAAAGCAGCGTCTGGACCACCACCTGAATCGACACCGGCTCAATGACCGATCCCCGCACCTGGCGACGATCTTCTTGACCGATGACCGCGGCACGATCTTCGCGATGGGGTACGAGAATCCGGTCCCGCGCGAGAACCAGAGTACCGCCCGAAACTTTGCCTTCCGCAGCTACTTTCATGGCGGCCGCGAGGACCTGCCCCGCGATGTCGATCCCGGCGCGATCGAACCGCTGGACCATACCCACATGTCGCCCCCGTTTCTGAGCACCTCGACCAATCTTTGGAAGGTAGCGGTCAGCACTCCGATTTACTTGTCCGATGACCGCAGCCGCGCCGACGCCGTGTTGGTGATCACGACCAATCTGGGTGAGTTCGAACTGATCCAATCCGACGCCAGCACCGAACAGGTGGCCGTGTTGATCGATTCTCGCCAAGGCGACAAATACGGCACGATCTTGCAACACCCGCTGATGGACCAGCGAGCCGCCCAAGGTTATTCCCTGGCCACGCGCCGGTTTCAATTGTCCCTGCCGCTGCTGGACCAATTGCTCGAGGGCCGGGACGTGGACTACATCGACCCGGTGGCCGACACCGACGGCGGTCAGGCCTATCAGGGAACCTGGTTGGCCGCGGTCCAGCCCGTGGCGCTGCCGCAGTCCGAACGCAACGAGGGCGAACACTCCGAGTTGTTGGTCCTGGTGCAGTACCGCCTGAGCAACGTGACGGCGCCGGTGCAGACGTTGCTGGAATCGCTGTGGCGCGAAGGGGCGATTGCGATGGTTGCGATTGTGCTGGTAATGTTCCTGCTGTGGTACCTGGTCCTGCGGGCCAGCGACCTGCGGGTCGATCGCTTCGACGCCCAAGAAGCCCAAAAGCGTTTGGGCGATACCCTGACCACGGACGAGTGATGAACGTTTCGCCCGATCGATTAAGCGGTGACGCTTCCTGGCGACAAGACGCCGCGGCGTACCTGTGGATGCCGTACTGCCAGATGAAGACGGCCGCGCCGCCCTTGCCGGTCGTGGCCACCGAGGATGTCTACCTGATTCTCGAGGACGGCCGGCGTCTGATCGATGGCATGGCCTCCTGGTGGACGGCCTGCCACGGCTACAACCATCCGCATATTGCCCGCTGCGTCGAGCAGCAGCTTGCCGCCATGCCACACGTCATGTTCGGTGGCATCCAGCATCCGCAAGCGGCCCGCTTGGCGGGGCGTTTGGCGGAGTTGTTGCCCGGTACGCTGAACCGCGTCTTTCTCTGCGATTCCGGATCGGTATCGGTGGAAGTCGCGATGAAGATGGCCGTGCAGTATCACCTGAATCGCGGCCAACGAGGCCGCAGCCGCTTTCTGGCCTTTGCGCATGCCTACCACGGCGACACCACCGGCGCGATGTCGCTGTGCGATCCCGAGACCAGCATGCACGCCCACTTCAGCGGTTTGCTGTTGCAGCAAGCGCATCGCGAATTGCCGCAGAACGAGCACGATCTGGACCGGCTGGACGCTTGGTTGCGCGACAACGCCCCGTCGCTGGCCGCGGTGATCATCGAACCGCTGATCCAAGGCGCAGGCGGCATGCGTTTTCACTCCCCCGAGGTGCTCCGCGGCCTGCGGCGGTTGTGCACCCGGCACGGTGTGCTGTTGATTGCCGACGAGATCGCCACCGGATTCGGACGCACCGGCAGCATGTTCGCCTGCCAGCAAGCCGACGTGGTTCCGGACATCATCTGTTTGGGAAAAGCCCTTACCGGCGGCACCATGTCGCTGGCGGCAACCGTCGCGACCGATGCCGTCTTCGCAGCGTTTTACGATGACGCCCCGGGCCACGCTCTGATGCACGGCCCGACCTTCATGGCGAACCCGCTGGCCTGTGCAGCAGCCAACGCGTCGCTGGATCTGTTCGAGACCGAACCGCGGCTGCAGCAGGCGAGAGACCTGGAGGGCATTCTTCGTGAAGGGTTGCAGCCCTGCGCCGCGTTGCCCTCGGTCGTGGACGTGCGAACGCGAGGCGCCGTAGGCGTGGTCCAGGTCAAACGATTGTCGCGGGTTCCCCAAATCATCGACGCCGGCGTCCGCCGCGGTATCTGGATTCGCCCCTTCAAGGACATGGTCTACGTCACGCCGCCGCTGACGATCGGCCCGGACGTCGCAGGCCAGCTGTGCCGCGCCATCGTCCAGGTCATGCACGAGTGGGACGCGGCGGCATAGGTTTCTGAGCGGCATCGGCTTCCAGCCTGTGGACTCCCCGGCCAGCCCACTCTACGGAGTGTGTCCTTCGATCAGTTTGGCGACGCGACTGATCAGGTCCGCGGCGTCGACCGGTTTGGCGACGAACTCGCTGCAGCCGGCCGCCAGGGCTTCGTTCACCTCCTCGGCCGTTGCGCCGGCGGTCAGGGCGATGATGGGCATCGTATAGCCCTGTTCCCGGATCCGCTGTGTGGCTTCGCGTCCGTCCAACTCGGGCATCTGCATGTCCATCAACAAACAGTCGAACGGTTCTCCCGCCTGTTCGGCTTGGCGTACTGCTACGACAGCTTCGGCGCCGTTGCTGGCCTCGACCACCGTCGCTCCGGCCCGAGTCAGCAAGCGATTGGTCATCAACCGCAGGTCGCGGGCATCGTCGGCGATCAGAACGCGACCGCTGATCCGCGGCAATGGTTGCGTCCCGGCGCGTCTTGGTCGCAGATCATCCGCCGAGACGGTGCATAACGGCTCGGTACTGTCCACCGGCAAGCGCAACGTGAACTCACTGCCCACGCCCTCCTGACTGGCGACCGAGATATCTCCGTCCAATAGATTGGCCAGTCGCTTGCTGATCACCAATCCCAACCCGGTCCCCTCGACGCCCACCATTTTGCGGTCGTGCACCTGCGTAAAGGTCTGAAACAATTTTCCCAGGTTGGCTTCGGAGATGCCGATGCCTGTATCGATCACCCGGAAACAGACGCGGCGTTCGACGCCCTCTTCGATGCCGACGACCACGCGTACGCTGCCTTTGACCGTAAACTTCAGCGCGTTGCCGATCAGGTTGACCAGAATCTGCTCCACCCGCGAACGGTCACTCCGCAGTCGTTCCGGCACGGGCCCTTCGAATTCAATGGTCAGCGGCAGACCGCTGGACTCGCTGCGGTGCCGCATCAATTCCAGAATATCACCCAACATGGGCAGCATCCGGAACCGCGACTTGCGAACCTCCAATCGGCCGGCTTCCACCTTGGAAAGGTCGAGAATGTCGTTGATGATCCGCAGCAAAAAACGACCATTGCGGATCACGGTTTCCAGATGCGTGCGATCAACCTGTTTGCCTTCGCGGAGATCGCGCAGCGCCAAGTCGGCAAAGCCCAGAATCGCTGACATTGGCGAGCGGATTTCGTGGCTGAGGTTCGTCAGGAAATTGCTCTTCGCCTGACTGGCGTCCTCGGCCGCCACGCGCGCGGCCTCGAGGTACGATTCGGTTTCTTTTCGCCGCGTGACATCCGTCAGGTGCATGGCCGCACCGCCATCGACCGGGAACACCCGTGCGTCGTACCAACGGTGGTTCTGCCGCGAGTAGTACTCGGCCGTTTCGCTTTGCTGGCTGCGTCGCACACGGTCCAGAGCCACGAGAAGCGGCCGGTCGCTGGAGGCATCGAAGCACTGTTGATAGGGCCGGCCGATCAGTCCACTGGGCCGGCCGGTCAACTCGCGGGCCGCCGGATTGGCCGCTTGGACCAATCCCTCTTCGTCGAAACTGAGAAACGGGTCGCTGCTCTTCTCGATCACTTCGGTGATGATGGCTCGCGAGGCCATCAGTTTCTGTTCGGTCGCGCGTCGCGCCGTGATGTCTTCGATCAGAGAGATACAGGATTCGGGCCGGCCGTCCAAACCGCGTTTCAAGGAGGTGGTCAGGTTGGCCCAGACGATGTGCCCGTCGCGGTGAAAATACCGTTTCTCGATGCTGTAACCGGGGATCTCGCCGGCAACCATCCGGTTAAACAGCCGCAGGTCTTCGTCTCGGTCGTCCGGATGCGTCAGTTCTTGGAACGTCTTTTGGTTCAACTCCTCCATCGTGTAACCCAGCAGATCCGCGACCTTCTGATTACACTTCAGCCACTCTCCGTCCAGGCCGATATGGGCGATCCCGATCGCTGCGTTCTCGAAGGTGCTGCGATACTCCAGCTCGCTGGCCTGCAGCCGTTCGGCGGCGTGGACCACGTCGGTGATGTCACTTTGAATGCCCACGAAGTGGGTGACGGTTCCGGCCGCATCGGTGACCGGGGTGACGATCAAGTCGTTGTAAAAGGGCGATCCGTCGCGGCGATAGTTTAGGATCGTGACGCGGCAACTGTGCTTGTGAGCGATCGCGTCACGGATTTTTTGCACGACTTCCGGATCCGTCCCCGGACCTTGCAGGAAACGGCAGTTCCGACCGCTGACATCCCGCGGGCTGTAACCGGTTAATTCCTGGAACCCCCGGTTGGCGTAGACGATCGGCATGTCTTCGGCCAAGGCGTCGACGATCAAAAAGCCGTTGCTGGCCGCATCGATCGCCCGCGTTCGCAGCCGCAACTGCTCTTCGGTGAAACGCACGGTGGTCACGTCGTACAGGGTGATCGCGGCCGAGGCGACGCGTTCCAAGTCATCCAACACCGGCGTCACTCGGATCAGCAACGTCAGCGGTTTGTCGAATAGGGTGACGGTGACTTCCTGGGGTTCCACCTCACCGCGTCTGGTCAGCTCCGACATCATCTCGGTGCAAACCGCCTGGATCTTTTGCGGCACGACGTCGTCCAGTTTTACGCCGCGGCCGACATCCAGATCCGTGCGAAACAGCCGCTTGGCACCGCGGTTCCAGCTGGTAATCCGCTGGTTCAAGTCGATCCCGATGATCGCATCGGTACTGTCCTGCACGATCGAGGTCAGACTACGCAGCCGGCTGGCCGTTTCTTTGACGTTCCGCAGGTTCGTCATGGTCAGAATGACCCCGCTGCGATCACGATAGGGCGCGGCCCGCAGCAAGATCGGTTCGCCCCGTCGATCCAACGCTTCGACCTCGACCAATTCGTGTTTGGCTTGCACCTCCCGCACCAAATCAACCAGATGCACCTCTTCTAACGCGTCGGCATAGTCATGCAGCGTCTGATCGTCTTCGCTTCGCCGCATCAGCAGGATATCGGCCGCCGCCGGTGTGACCCGCCGAATATTCAGGTCCGTATCGACCAGTACGATACCAACATCGCTTTCCTTTAAGACGCTCTCCAAGTCGTGCGTGATCTCGGTCAACAACTGCAGGCGACGGTTGCTTTCGGCATTGGTAGCATGCAGTTCTTCGTTGACGCTGTGCAGCTCCTCGTTGGTGCTTTGCAGCTCTTCGTTGCTGCTGGTCAGTTCTTCGTTGCTGGACTGGAGTTCCTCGTTGGTCGTTTCGACTTCTTCGATCGTGGCCTGCAGATTCTCGCGGGTAAACTCCAGCTCCATCTCCAACAATCGCGTGCGTTCGACATGTGTCTCCGAGAGCGATACAGCGTCTGCCTTGCCGCGGGACGAACCGTGACCGTTGCCCATCGCGGCGTGGGCGGGCGAGGTGCTGGACGAATCCTTCTCTGCGCTCGCCACCTCGGTAGAGGAGTCGTCCGCAGGCGGAGGCGAAACCATGGTGGAAAACGTGATCAGGTAGTGAGTCTCGTCGCGGCCGGCGTGCTGAAAGCGTTGCACACGCAGCTGCAGCGTCGTGTCCGCAAACGCAATGGTTTCGCTGACCACGTGCCCTTGCTCGCTGTGGATCTGCTGCAGCGCCACCAGCACCGGCGACTGCAAGACCTCCACGAGCACGTCCTCGACAGTGCCGTGCAACCGGCCGGGACGCAGCTGGACGTAGCGAGTCACGTCGCCAAAGATCTGCAGCAGGCGGTGTTGGTCATCGATCAATAGGCCGGGGGGCGCGTACAGATCCAGAATGCGATCGTAGGAAGCGATCAGCGCCGTGGAGGGCGAACGCGGCGGACTGGGACGCGGCGCCAACCGCTTGTTGGTCAAGGGACGATTGCGGAGCCGCAGATCCAGCGGCATCCGCGTCTCACGCTGCTTTTGAAACAGCCGCCAATGCTTATCCAAACTGACAAAATCGTCGGTCAGGTCTCCGGGCGTTTCGCTGGGCCCCAACCACAACACGCCGCGGGACTTCAAGGCGTGAACGAACATGTTCAGAACGCGTTCCTGGGCTTCGTCGACCAGATAGATCAACAGATTGCGACAGGTGATCAAATCCATGTGGGTGAAGGGCGCATCCTGCAGCACGTCGTGGCGAGCAAACACAATCGAATTGCGGACCGCGCGATTGATTTCAAAGCCCTGGGGCGTCGAGACAAGATACTTTTCCTGAAACTCGCGGGGAATCTCCGCCAAGGATTCCTTGGGGTACAGGCCGCGTTGGGCAAACCGAATCGCGTCGGGGTGGACGTCGGTCGCGAAGATCTTGATTTCAAAATCCGTTCCCGTCCGCTCGCGTTCCTGATGGATCAGCATCGCCACGCTGTAGGCTTCCTGGCCCGTCGCACAACCGGCGATCCAGGCGCGAAACTCATCCCCGTCGGATTTCGCAGCTGCCGCCGTGCGGATCGCCCGTCGCGCCAATCGGTGGTAACCGTCGGGGTCGCGAAAAAACCGCGTCACTCCGATCATCAGATCATCGGCCAGACGCGACAGTTCGTTGGGGTCGGAGTCCAACAGTTCCAGGTACTCGCCCAGTTGCTCCTTTTTGCACAGCATCATCCGACGCGACAACCGCCGCGTGAACGTGCCGTCCTTGTACTGGGTAAAATCGACGCCGCAAGCTTCGTCCAAGCGCTGATAGACCGCTTCCAGGTCCGTATGCTCCATCGCGGGAACCGATTGCGAGATCACCGCGTCGATGGCCGCACCGCCCAGGTACGACACCAGGGCTTCGGCAAGCTCGGCCACCGGGGCGGCGATGTGTACCGTCTCGGTCTTCAGGGCATTCAGCGGCATGCCGTTGAACTGGGCGCTGTCCTCGTCCTGGCACAACACCAAACCGCCCGCCGAATGGACAGCCACGATGCCTTCACTGCCATCACTGCCGGTGCCCGAAAGAATCACTGCCGCCAGCTGGCGGTCCTGCTGCCGGGCCAGCGAGCGAAAGAATTTGTCGATCGGCAGGTTCAACTCGCCGGTGTGCTGCCGATCGCACAACCGCAGGCAACCATCCTCGATCTCCACATGCTTGGCCGGTGGCAGCAAATAAACCGTATTGGGACGCGGCCGAAGCGTCTCGGTGATCTGCTCGGTCCGCATCCGTGTCCGCCGCCCCAACAAATCACGCATGTGACTCTGGTAGTCTGGCGACAGATGTTGCACGACGACGAACGCCGCGCCGGTATCCGGCGGCAGCTGTTCGAACAGCGTCTCTAGGGCCGACAAGCCTCCTGCCGATGCTCCGATCCCCACGATCGGCACGGCGGCAGCACTCACAGGTTCACTTCCGGCTGGATCATCCGCCGGGGCTGGTCGGTCCATTGGCAAAACTATCGCGATTGAATCCAAGCGTTTCAGAGAGTCAACGCCCAGAGCGACTCCCGATCGGCGTTCATTGTACCGGCTCGGCAAGAAAAGTTGAGCGGGTCTACACTTCGGCGGACGGATCACGCCCCTCCGGACGGGCCAGCACATCACCGGGCCGGCGGGGTGGCCAGCACGCAGGCAAGACTGACCGAGCGTCGTCAGCCAGTTTTCACATCCTTAATGCTTTCGCGCTTGCCCTCGTCTACCGCTTCGCCGTCCAGGTCCTCGTCCTCGATGGCCCGCTCGATGCGAACTTCGGCCTCTTCATCATCCGCCTGCTTCGTCTCCAGCACGTCCTGCTCATCGGACTGCGAAGGCGTATAGCGCAGATCGATCAGCATGGGAAAGTGATCGGATCCGACGAAGGGCAATCGCTGCAGCTTGCTGATCGTGAAGTGCGCGGAATGAAAGATGTGGTCCAACGGAAAACGCATGTACCAGTGATCGGCGTGGAAGGTGTTGTAGAAGCCGCGACCCCGCCGGGGGTCCAACAGCCCACTGACTCGCAAAAACAGCCGCGTCGTGGCCGACCAAGCGACGTCGTTTAAGTCGCCACCGATGATCACCGGCCCGTCGTCCTCGGCCAGTTCCTCGCCCCACAAGGTCAGCTCCGCGTCTCGCGGCTTGGCATCGTTGTCGCGGACCGGTTCGGGCGGTCGCGGATGCACTCCGACAAAACGCATCAGTGTTCCGTCGTCCAAGCGAATCTTGGCGTCGATCGACGGGATGTCTTTCTGGACCAAGTGCAACACTTCGTAGGTCACAATCGGCAACCGGGACAGCAACATCATGCCGTACCAGTTGTCGCGAGGTTCGATGACCTGGTGGGGGTAGCTTTCAATCAAGGGCTGAACCGCGTCGATCCAGCGTTGGTCGACTTCGACGACCAACAGGATATCCGGGTCCGCTTGCCGCATGACGTCCATCCAAACATCGAACTGGTCGTTTTCCATTTCCACATTCGTCATCACCGTCCGCAGCGTACGCTCGTCGCGTTTGGGCGACCGACAGAGGTGCGCTGGCGTGACGACGGATTGTTTGGGTAGCAGCGGGGTGTAGGGCAGGATGCGGAAGCCATGCCACAGCGTCAGCCCCACGGCGATCGCCAGGCTGATCCACGCCGGCGGCAGATCCGTCGGGCCCAGCACCCAGAGCAACCAGTAGATTCCCGTCAACATCCAGGCCAACGCCAGAATCTGAACGCGAGGAAAATCCCAACCGCGTACGAACCAGTGCGGGCTGCTGCTTAGATTCAACAACGATCCGCCAACCAATGCGGCCAGCAAAAGGAGGATCAGCCAAGCGATGATCAAGGTGAATGCCATCTGTACAAAATTTCAAACAAGCGGAATCGTTCTGTTTTCTTCGTGATCGTGCGCTCAACGCCAGCGTTGTGAACCTCCCATGATAACGGCCTGTCGACTCCTTGAGCCGTTTAGGCGACATGCCAGCAGCGAGGGTGCAAACGATGTGCCGCAGTGGTACGACGATTGCTACAGCGTTTTGCGATGGTCTTCCTTTGGGATGGCTTTCCAGGCACACGCACACACAGCTGATGAGGCTTCCCCCGGACAGAAAAGCTCATTCGGCATTCCCACTCGTCTTCAGGTGTCCCATGCTCGATCCAGATCGCCGCAACGCGGCAGAGCCCGCGGGGATTGTTGCGCACAGCCATCCCAAGGCGCAGCGGTGGGTACCGGTGGTGGTGACCGTAATCGCGGCGATCCTGGTGATGGGTGTGTTGTATGTGGCCAGCGATCTGTTCGTACCGATCGTGATCGCCGCCTTGGCTTACCTGACGCTCCGGCCGCTCGTCACCCGTATCTGCCAATACGGCCTTCATCAGACCATGGCCAGTGTGCTGGTGATCACGGCAATTTTCTCGGTCTTGGCCGTGATCGTGACCCTGCTGTACTCGCCCGCCCAGAAGTGGATCGAGGCGGCTCCGGAAAGCTTGATTACGGTACGCGAGAAATTTAGCGCCATCGCCGAGCCGCTGACCACGATCGACCGTGCGGATGAAACCATCGACGAGGCCACCACACCGCTGCAGAAAGGCGAACCCAAGCTGACGGTCTCGTACGAGAAACCCTCATTGATCGATGAGACGACCGTGATCAACCAGACGGGCAAGTGGCTGGCGTTTATCGTGGCCGTGGCGGTGCTGACCTTCTTCATGTTGTCGACCGGCGACGATCTGCTGAATCGCATGCTGGGCGTTCTACCGGATCATCACTCGCGGGAAAATGTCCTGGAAAAGATTAGCGACATCCAGGCCAGCGTCGGTCGCTACCTGGCACAGATCACGGCCATCAATACCGGCCTGGGCGTGGCCGTTACGATCGTGATGTATCTGGTCGGCATGCCGACGCCCGTGCTGTGGGGCGTTCTGGCGGCGCTGTTCAACTTTATCCCCTATGTTGGCCCCTTAGCTGCCACGGCGGTCGTCTTCCTAGCAGCCTCTGGATCCTTCGACACCATCGCTGGTTCGGCATTGGCCGCTGTGGCGTTCTGGTTGACTACCGCGGTGGAAGGCCAATTGGTAACGCCAGCTATTCTCGGCCGGACGCTCCGTGTGGGCCCTGTCGTGGTCCTCTTGGCCGTTGCCTTCTGGGGCTTCTTGTGGGGATTTCCCGGAGTCTTTCTCGCGGTGCCTCTGCTGATTGTCCTGCGCAAAGTCCTGGCGGGCTTCGAGGCAACCCATGCGTTTGCCGTGGTCCTGGGCGAAGCGGAGCGCCCGCACCTGGACGATGACGAGGCGTTGCAAGAGGACAAGACGATCGCCGAAGTCGTGTGAACAGGCCGGTCGGCAGAAATACTGTGCCGGGTGCCATTGCGCCGGTTGAGTCGATCACACCGCCGGTTGGCACGATCATTGCAAAAGATCTCCGTCGTGAAGAGACGCCTTGTTGGCGTCCGTTGACCCTTTTCGCTTCTCGACATTGGAGAATGACACCATGACACACCTTTCTTTCCTCAAGCCCGTACTCGGCGGCCTGGGCGGCACCCTCGCCCTACTCGCCCTGTGCACCGCACCGCTGTCCGCGGCGGACTCGATCCAAACCGGCGACGGGTTGCTTCAGGTACAGGCCGAACTGCCCCAGGAGGTTCGCAGCGGCGAATCGTTCCATTACCAGGTGACGGTGAAGAACACCTCGGACAACATTGTCCTGCACAATGTCAAGCTGAAGCAGGCCAAAGCCAAAGGCCTGACCATCGAATCGGTTTCGATGCAGCAGCAGAATCAAAAGCAAAACAAGAAAGCTGCGGAGGAAAAAGGCGGCGGCAAACAGATGACGATCAAAATGCTGCAGCCCGGTGAAAGCCGTACCTTCCAGGTCAAAGCCACCGCGGACGAAGAAGGCGAACTGAAAAGTTGCCTCGAAGTCACCTCGTACACCCCGGCTCTGTGCCTGACCAGCAAAGTGGTCAAGCCGCAGCTGGAATTGACCAAGTCGGCCCCCGACAAAGTCAATCGCTGTGAAGTGATCGAGCTGCGCTACACGCTGAAAAATGGCGGAACCGGCGATGTCGGCGCCATCGAAGTCACCGATTCGCTGGGCAGCGATCTGGCTACCATCGAAGGTGAAAGCGATCTGAAGTTCAACGTCGACGGACTCGGCGCCGGCGACACCCGTGAATTCGTCGCTCGGGTCTACGCCAAGAAAGCCGGTGAGTTCTCCAGCCGCGCCCAGGCCAAGGCCCAGGACAGCGACCTGAGCTCGCGCAGTAAAGAAACCACGACCAAGGTCGTCGCCGCCGATCTGGCTGCCCAGCTGAGCGGACCCAACCGCCTGTACGGCGACGAACTGGCCCGCTTTGATGCCCGCGTAACGAACACCGGGAACGTGCCCGCCGAAGATGTCGAGATCGAAGTGATGGTCCCCGAAGGCGCTCGCCTGGTGAACATCAGCGATCCCGAAATGAAGAGTGGCCAGAGCTCGCAAAACGGCCAGTCCAACCAGGGCAACAACAACCAAAATCAGCCAACGCCTGCAAACGATCAGAAGCAGAACGATCAGAAGCAGAACGATCAGAAGCAGAACGATCAGAAGCAGAATGATCCTCAGGCGAATATGCGAGCTGAAATGCTGACGATCGACCGCCTCGAAGCGGGTCAGACGGTGGCCTTTGAGTACGCTCTGCGTCCCAATGATCTGACGGAGATCCCCACCAAGATCAAAGCCACCTACGTCTGCTCGGTGGGTCCTGCCGAAGATCAGGCAAAGGCCACTGCCAAAGCGACCAGCACCGCGATGACGACCGTTAAAGTCGTTCGCCTGCCGGCCATGCAACTGATGGTCATCGACGATGAAGATCCGGTCGACAAGGGTGACAATGTCGTCTACTCGATCCGCGTCTGGAACGAAGGCGATGCTCCCGATCAGAACGTTCGCTTGACGGCCGAGCTGCCGGATGGACTGGAATTTGTTTCGGCCAACGGTCCGACCAACCAGAGCCAGAACGGTTCGACCATCGAATTCGAACCGGTCAAGGAAATGGCCCCTGGCGACCGCGCTGATTTCCGCGTCGAAGCCAAAAGTACGGGTGCCGATTCGGTTCGCTTTACGGTCAACCTGACCAGCGATCTGCTCAATGAAAAGGTGACCGCCGAAGAACCCACGCGGTTGTTCCAGCGCTAACCTCCGCTTCGCCGCTTCCCGCGGCAGCGTAAACAAGTACGGCATCAGGCCGTTCGGGATTCCCGGACGGCCTTTTGTCGTGCGCCACCGGCCATCGCCTTTGAACGTTTGGCACAGCGATTGCACCTCTTGACTACCAGAACTCCAGGCCCTACCGCGGCCGCTTTCCCAAAAACCTATCGAAACCTCGAGCTGATACGATGATTGCTGTACCGTTCATTCAAACCAACCACGGCGTCTCCTACCCGGTGGTCGGTGTCTCGCGCGTCCATCAAAACGAATTGCTGGGCGACGACGACGAGGTCCCACCTTTACGCGGCGGCGAAAAGATCCGCCAATTGGTCCGCCTGCGCGTGCGTCCGTCCGCCAACTGGCCCGTCCAGGTCCGCCAAGTCTGAACTCGCGCGGGCGGGCCTGGCGGCGAACCAGCCGCTGTGGCGCTGGTTTGCCGGCGCTACAGGGAACCGTCGGGCCGACCGTTCTGGTCCTCGTCAAAACACATCAGCTCAATTGGCTGAAAGTTGACATGACGGATCGCCGCACCGGCGTTGTAGAACTCTTTACCCTTGAACAGAAAACGATTTAGCGCACGGTGCGTGTGCCCAAAGACGACCCGGCGGATCGAATCCGACCACGGCGCTTCCTGGCGATGCAGCCAGCGGTCCAGTCGCAAACAGGTACGACGGCGGCGGTGCGCCGTCATGGCCACGGCTTGGTGCAGTCGCACCGAGACGGCCGCATCGTATAGGCGGCTGGCCCGAGGATGCGCCGTAGGTTTGTCTTGCCAGGTACGGCGGTAGCGGGCAAAGCATTGATCGCTGCCCGTCCCTTCGATCACGTCGCCGTGCAAGAACAAGGTATCGTCGGCGACCAACGCATCCAGGCCGCTTCGAAATCGCTCGCGGCCCTCTGACCATTCGTCCAGCCGTTCTCGAAACCGGCCGTGCGCATCGTGGTTGCCGTTCAGAAACACAAACTGTTTCTCGGGGTAGCGCTCGTAGTACCGCTGCAGCCACCGGAGGGCGGCGTCGATCGACTCCCCTTCGTGACCGACCTGACTCCAGCGAAAATCAAACAGGTCGCCGCCCCAGACGCAGACGTCGCTGCGTTGGATCACGCGGTTGATCAACCACTCGTGTTGGTGCACCATCGAACGGGCACTGAAGCAGTGGAGGTCGGATACAAAGCAGAACCGCAACGGCGTTCGCTGATGGTCGGGCCAGGAGGCAATAATCGGTGCGGATTCACTCATCAAAGGTTCGTCGTTGTGGCAGTTCGCCTATTCGGCCAGACGGATTCCCGAGAATTGCCACCTCGCATCCGGCGGAAAAAAATTGCGGTAGCTGGGACGCAGATGACCGCGAGACGACGCCACGCTGCCGCCTCGCAGTACATACTGATTGCACATGAATTTGCCATTGTATTCCCCGATGGCTCCGGGCGGTGGGCGGTAACCCGGGTAGGCGTGGTAGGCGCTGGCGGTCCACTGCCACAGGGTTCCGCACATGTCGCCGGCGGCCTGCGTCGGGTGAAGCGCGTGGCCCTGCCGCACGAGATCGTCTGCAAACTGGCCCTGCGATTCAGTCCTATCCTCCTCATCCTCTGCGGCCAGACGGCAACAGGCGTACTCCCATTCGAATTCCGTAGGCAGCCGTTTGCCGGCCCACCGGGCATAGGCATCGGCTTCGAAATAACTGATGTGACAAACCGGCCAGTCGTCTTCCACCGGCACGAGGCCGGCCAGGGTAAACATCTGCCACCGGTCGTCCCGATGCCGCCAGTACAGCGGCGCGTCCCAACCTTGACGTTGGACCGTATCCCAGCCCATCGACAACCACAACTCGGGGCGGCGGTAGCCATCGTCTTGCATAAAACGCCGGTACTCGCCGCAGGTGACCAAGTCGGCTGCGATCCCGAATTCCGGCAGCAACACCCTGTGCCGCGGCAGTTCGTTGTCATAGCAAAAGGTCCGGCCGGGATGCCCAACCTGGCCGTGCGTCTCGCCGAAGCGATGCCACCGACCGCTCGCCGGTGCAGCGGGCGCAAATGGCCGTGCTTCGAAGCTGGGTAGCAGCGGATTGGTCGCGAACGCATGCTTGATATCGGTCAGGATCAATTCTTGGTGTTGCTGCTCGTGATTCAACCCCACCACCAGCGTATCGCGGTGCCGCTCCACAAATTCAGGCTGCTGCATCCGCTCCAGCAAGGCCTCGTCGACGTACCGCCGATACCGCCAGATCTCGTCCAAACCGGGACGCGACTGGGTGCCGCGCCGCGGCCGCGGAAACTGCTCGCCGACGCTGTTGTAGTAGGAGTTGAACAGATAACGAAACTGCTCGTGGTACTCTTCGTACTGGGGGTCGGATCTCAGAATGAACGTCTCGAAGAACCACGTCGTATGCGCCAGATGCCAGCGAACCGGGCTGGCATCGTCCATCGACTGGACCATGCAGTCTTCGGGCGTCAGCGAAGCGGTGATCCGCTGTGTGAACTCGCGAACACCTCGGTACTGGCTCGAGAGCTGCTGCGGGGGTGAAACAACCGTACTCATTGCATTTCCTCCCCAAGCACCAGGTGCAACAGCGCGAACTGCTGGGCGTCGTCGGTCCAGTAGCGATGCATTTGAAAGCCGTGCGGTTCGGCCAACCGGGCGAATCCGTCGACTGTGTATTTATGAGAATACTCCGTCAGGATTGGTTCTTCGCGTGCGAACGAAATCTCCTCCGCACCGATCGTTACCACTTGATCGCGACGACTGACGATCGAGATTTCGACGCGGTGTTGTCGGTCGTTGTACACGGCGCTGTGCTCGAACCGCGACAGATCGAAGTCGGCTTCCAGCTCCTGATTGATGCGGTTCAGCAGGTTCAGACTAAAGCGTGCGGTGACGCCCTGGCCGTCATCGTACGCCCGCAGAATCGCCCCGACATCCTTCTGCAAATCAATTCCGATCAACAGGCCACTGCCACGCTGCAGCAGGCGGGACATCGATCTCAGGATATGAGACGCTTGGTCCTGGGTAAAATTGCCGATCGTCGAACCGGGAAAGTACAACGCCACATGCGAATACGGCGAGGCGGGTTGGGGAAGCGCAAAAGGTTGGGTGAAATCGGCTACGACCGGCAGAACCTCCATCTTGGGATACTGCGACCGCAGACGCTCGGCGGTCCGCAGCAGATGTTCTTCGGAGATGTCGACCGGCACGTACGCCACCGGATCGACCAACGCGTCCAACAGGATCTGTGTCTTGACCGAACTGCCGCTGCCGTATTCCACCAACATCACATCCCGATCGATCTGCTGGGCAATCGAACCGGCATGTTCCTGCATGATGGCCAGCTCGGTGCGAGTCAGATAATACTCGTCCAAGTCGCAGATCTGATCAAACAATTCCGATCCGGCTTCGTCGTACAAATACTTGCACGGAAGCATCTTCGGTGTCTGTCCAAGTCCGGTCAGTACATCTCTGCGAAACGCCTCGGTGCTGAGTGTTTGTTCGATCATCAAGCCGTTGATCCTAGTTGGAAAGGGAACGCTGCCGGCCTCGTCACTGGATCGTCAAAGAGCATTGTAACGAAAGGAGATACAGCGCAGGTGAAGGAAAAAGAGCAGCCGAAAAGCAGCGAATTGCATGCCAAGCCACGCGTTCTTTGGCGGCTTACCGCGGTGGACATTCCATCGGTTATCTTGGGTTTCTATCGCCCAATCGAAGCTGTACGCATGGTTCCAAGAACCGCGCGCAAGGCTTTAGAAACCGCGCGCACGACTTCTAGCGCTTGCCGGCCAGCGATAGTGCCCCAGCGCCTCAGCGTTGAACCACCACTTCCTTACACACGGGGTTGCAAGCCATGAACAAGTCCGACGACGAACTGGCGGCGGAAGTCGCTGCGCTTCGAGAAGAGCTCGCGGAGAAGGAAGCCGAAATCGACAAGATGGGCGAGATCCATCAGACCTTGCTGCCCGATCGCAGTCCCATCATCCTAGGCTTCGACATCGCGACCAGTCATGTCGCCCCCGAGAAAGCCGGTGGCGACTACTACGACTTCATCCCCAGCGAACTACGCGATGACCTCTCACCCGATGACAACGCCAGTTGGTTGATCATTTTGGCCGACGTGTCGGGGCACGGTCCGGCCGCCTCGGTGATCATGGCCATGGTGCACAGTGTGCTGCATGCCTACGACGGCGCCCGACAGAACCCGGGCGACGTGTTGTCCTACATCAACGAACAACTCTCGACCAAGGAACTGGAGCATTTCGTGACGGGCCTGTTGATCGTGATCAACCCACTGGATCCGGTCGAAGGTCGCTTTACCATCGCCATCGCCGGCCACCATCCGCCCCTGCTGCGACACGCCGACGGCCGCGTTGCGGCGCTGCCCTGCGAAGCGGGATTGCCGTTGGCCGTCGACGAGGCCACGACCTATCGCCAGTTTGATTTCGTGCTCCAAGAGGGCGACGCGGTGCTGCTGTTCACCGACGGTTTGATCGAACCGATGAACGCCGATGGCGAGGAGTTCGGGATGGACGGCGTCATCAAGGCCTTCGAAGATTGTCCTGGGACCGCTGCGGAAACCGTTCGCTGTCTCAACCGAACCCTGGCCCGGCACCGCGGCAGCGAAGACCAACCCGATGACAAAACGCTGGTCTGCATCCGCCGAACACCAGTGGCATAGGCTTCCAGCCTGTGAACCAAGTGGCATAGGCTTCCAGCCTGTGAACCAAGTGGCATAGGCTTCCAGCCTGTGAACCGAGTGGCATAGGCTTCCAGCCTGTGAACCAAGTGGCATAGGCTTCCAGCCTGTGAACCGAGTGGCATAGGCTTCCAGCCTGTGAACCGAGTGGCATAGGCTTCCAGCCTGTGAACCAAGTGGCATCGTCACGGTTGTTCCAGACATCTATCCGCCACCGCCCCCGTGGAAAGGTATGTCGACAGAAACGCGTTGTCATCTCCGTGGCAATCAGCCCACCGGCCTTCCTGCCCGCAGCCCTCACACCGCCGCGGACATTCGTTTGCCGAATCGTTCGACCGCAGCCGAACCGACCAGCGGATGCAGCCGCAAACGAAACACGGCCTTGCCGCCGGCAGCCAGGTTGATCAGGCGCCCCGCGGCCGCCTCTTCGTCTCGCGTGTTGGGCAAGTTGGCGGCCGGTTCGATACCGACCACATAGCCGTCGGCCAGGGCCGCTGGATTCTTCCAAACCACCAGATGCGGCAGCGTCTGCGTGTCGTACTCGACCCCCCAGCCCAGTTGCCGATCGCCGGATCGCAACATCGCCGCCGACCAATGGTCCTCGACACAGCGGGGCGTCACGAAGTAAACCCGTTCGGCGTAACCGCTCTCCGGCTTGCCGATGTTTTGCCACCGATCCAGCTCTGCGTTGGATTGGTCGTCTTTGCCCTGGACTTCCTTGCTGGCCACGACCACCTCGGCACCTTCGCCCAGAACCGGCGGTCCGAGGTTGACGTGATACAACATCTGGGCGGTCGCGGGGCGGGACAATCCGTTGGTGACCGTGTCTTCAATTTCGATCGCGGCTTCGCCGGCCGTGACGGTGATCCGGCTGCGCAGCTCGAGCCGTTTGACGAACAGCCGAGCCTCGGTGACGGCGCCTTCCAGACTCAGCGTGCCGGCTTCGGCATCGACGTGAACGTGCAGGTCGCCGGCGGGAAGGTTGGCGATTCGCCCGTGCAGCGGATACTGCAGCTGGCCGGCCTCGTTCCACTGTGGCGCGCCGTTGCTCTCCAGCCCGCACCGCACCAACAACTCATCGAATCCTTCCAGCCAACCGATGCCGCTGGGATCGAATACGGGAACCAGCGCCGGATGCACCGGACCGCGGACCGGCGAATCCCAACCGAACCGTTTGCCGCCCGCTTCGACTTGCCAAACGCCCATCCCGCGTGTTGGCAACACGATGACTCGCACCGCACCGGTATCGATTTCCACCAGTTCCACGCCGGCGGACGCTCCTTCGGTGAAGCGGCCGCGTCGTACCCGAATCGTGCCCCGCGCGGTCTGGCATTCGGTCGCACAGAGACTCGGCTCTCGTTCCCAAACCACGCGGCGTGAATGCACCAGTTCGCTGTCGTCGGTCATGTTGTCCTGTCATGGTTTATGGGGCTGCGTCCCACCACCATTGATGTCGACCAGCGGGACGAAAGCGGTCGTCGGGTCGGGCCGAAGCCAGCGAGTCGTAGGTCTCGATTTTGCCAGTCCAGACACTGGCTGGATCGACCGACACGCCACCGCTGGCGACGATCACGTGATGACGCGTATTGCGATGGCGGACAGTATGCATCACCGCGATCGATTCAACAACTCGCGGCGCCGGCAGCTCCGCAAGATGGCCATTAGCGTCCACGGCCAGACCACCCAGGACCTGTTCGAAAGCGGCCGTGCCGAGCTGGTGCCGCGCCAGTTCGGCGATGGCCGCCACGTGGTACACACCCTCCAGCACACTGTAGATCGGGTACCGCTGGGCGATGGCCGGAAAACTGCGGTTGAATTCCTTGACGAACTGGCGGCTGCGCAGGTCCACCTTTGCCGCATGGCGACCGCCTAGCGCATCCGGCCGCTGATCTTCACTTACCAGACGCAGCCCGCGCCCCGACAACTGAAACACCTCCCGCCGGGAATCGCTGCGGATCTTGACCGGTTGGGATGTGAACCACAGTCGCAGCAGTTGGCCATCGGGCGGTCCCTGCTGGATCGTTTGCGTGATGACATCCAAGTAGTTGGGAACGCCCGTGGGCATGGGGTGTTTTCCCAATGCCAATTGTTTCATGTGACGATCGGCTTCGACCAACATCCAGGCCAGCGGTCCGTCGCCAGCGGTACCGAAGACGGTCACCTCTTGCTGGCCCAGCGCCTGCTGCATGGCCTGAGCGGCATCGGCGATCGGAATCGCGTCGCTGCGGATCGCCGCGGCGGTTTGCAACGAACGTGCGATCCCTTGATCGCTGGGATCGATCGTGCACCCGAATGGCTGCTCCTGCACAGCGGATCGCACGACCGCCGCAACCGCCGGCAACTGCAGCGTTGCAGCGCCCGTCTTGCGATCCCGCGGCCAACCCCCAGACGAATCGATTCCGCCGACCGGACCGGCCAAAAGGATGTCCACTCCGTTGCGGTCGATCACCACGTACTCGACTCGGCTCAAACCGCCCAGGTTGTACAGCGATTCAGTCGGCGGCCAGCCCAGGATTTGTCGCCGCCGCCACTCCGCCGCCATCCGCTTCAGCGACACGCAGCGCATCGGCGAGGCTGCTTTCCAAGACGGTTCATCTGTCGCGGCCCCGTCCCCGGACAGGAGGCCCGCGATCGCGTCCACCGATACCGAATGCGGATCGACTTCGATGTCCTTGACCAGCCCTTTGGCATCCACCACGATCCCGCCAGCGTAGGGAGCCATCGTGCTGGGACCGCCCAGCTGTTCCCAGGTCTCGGGCGCGACCGTTCGCTGGATCAACTCCATCAACTGCGTGAAGTCCGCCACCGTTCCGCCACCGGCGACTCCGGCCCCCGGACGGACTTGTGGGCCAGACGTCACGTCGGCCGCGGCATGCGGAACCGCGACGGCTCGACCGCCGGTCTCGGGTGCAGCGTCTTGCGCACCGGCAGACCACGTCCCCGTGTCCAAGCTGATCAGCGAGATAACCAGAACGCACCATAAGCGGCTAGGAACCATCGGTTGTTCCTCGAGGAGAAAAGGGCATCGGCAACGTTCCTTCGTTCTATCAGATCGCCCGCCGATGCCGCAAATTTCCCACCGCCAAACGAATCTCAAATCTCCTGACTCCGGCGGAATCTATGTATGGCTCGGAGCGATAGAATGCAACGTTTTCTCCCCTCTCCCCCGCTGCGCCGCGAGCGTCAGCGAGTGAAGCAGTGGTGGGAGAGGGGCCGGGGGTGAGGGGGCTCGGGTGCAACGCAATGGCTCTTGTCGTACGATCCCCAGGGCCGTGCACCGCATCGAGATACGGCAATGGTGCTGCTGCTCTGCATTCCCCCTCACCCCCAACCCCTCTCCCCCGGAGCCTGACTCGCTTAGGCTCGCCAAGCTTCGGGGGAGAGGGGAGAAAACGACATTGTTCGTACATAGATTCCGTTGGAGTCAGCAAATCTCAAATCTCAGCCCCCATTCAAAACCCACCGCCGGGAATAAAATCATCGGGACCGGGTTCCCGCGGCGCGGGCGGGGCCGCGGGCGGCTGGTTCAGCGCGTACAACGGCAGGTGACGGTAATAGACTTCCAGGCAGTAGATCGCCAGACACGTGGTATAGAGCCGGCCGCCGGAGCTGCCCCAACGACTGCCCTGCGGCGACCAACTGCCGGCTTCCGAACCGGCACGGACCTGGGCGCCGGTCAACTGCGGCTTCATCCGCGCGTTCCACGACGACCACGGCTTGCCGCCATAGTGATGCAACACCTGCGTCGCGTAGTACCAGTAGTAGTAGTTGCCTTCGTCGATATCGAAGTTGTATTTCGCGACGATCGTCTCGACCGCTTCGACCAGCGCCGGATGGTCTCGTTGCCAGCCCAGGTACTGCCGGCATAGCAGCCCCTCGGCGGTCATCGTCGGCGAGGGCGTCCCTCGAGCCTGGTATGAGTAGGCCGCCCCGTCGTAGGCCTGGACCGTATCGAGGTACTCGTCGACCTTGTACATCACTTGGGGATCCACATCCAAACCGCCGCTGCGAGCACTCTCGAGCGCCATGACGAACCATCCGGTGACCGAGAGGTCGGCCCCTTGGCCGGGCTCGTAGCGCCAGCCGCCGAGCTCGCTCTGGGCCGCTTCGGCGTAGTCGACCGCCTTCTGAGCCGGTTCGCGGAGCCAGGAGTCCTGGGTCATCGCGTACAGTTCGCACAGGGCGATCGTGCACTGTGCCTGCGCATAGGCGCGAGCGTGACGAACGCGCGTGCCCTTGGCAAAAAATCCTTCGCGATCCTGTTGCTTGAGCAAAAACTTGGTGCCGCGTTCGACTTCCTTGGCATAGGGGCCGGACTTATGCGTATTGCCATCGCCCTGGAAAGCCAATAGCGCCATCGCGGTGGCGGCCGCCTTGTTCTCGCTGCTCGCTCCGTCCATGTACGGTCCGGTCAAACTCCACGACCCGTCGCGTCGCTGTTGGCGTTGGAGCCATTTAAGTCCCAGTTCGACCGCTTCGACTGTACTTTCGTCACCACCGTAGGCGGCCAACAGCGCGCTCTTCATCGCTCCGCTGCGTCCGGTCACCATCGGCTTGATCGGCAGATTTCCCGCCATGATCGGAACTTCCATCGCCTCGATCGCTTCGGGTTCGGGCAGATCGATCGCCGGAATTTCGCTGGGCATCGGGACTTCCACCGGCGTGTCGACCGGCTGTTCGTCAAAGGACTCGACCATCGAGTCCATCGGATCCTCCATCGCGAACTCCGACAGTTCGTCGCTGTCGGACGGTTCCGATGCCGGGCCAAGGGTCAGCACGACGCGGCCCAGTCGTTGGCCCGCGGGCGAGGCCAGCAAGGCCAGCAGCAGCAGCACGATCAGATGGATAACCAGCGAGATCAGCCACGACGGAGCTTCTCGAAGCGTCTCTTCGACCAGGTCGGCTTCTTCCTCGGTCGCTTCGCTTTCCTCGGCGACTTCGCCCAGCTCACCCTTCCAGCGAATCCCCTTGGCCGCGCCGACTCCGGTGGCGGGAGCCATGGCCGCGGCCGATTCCGCAGCCACGGCCCCGCGCGGCGGGCGAACCGCCACCGGCGTCACGGCCGGCGGAGGCGGCGGAGGCACCGAGCGGCGGGGTGCTGGACCGGTCGCGTGTTCGGGATCTTTCGCGATCGGTGTCGGCGGCGGAGTTCGCTGGACCGCTGGTGGCCGCGTCTGAGTTGGTGGCGGAGGCGGCTGCTCCTCGACGGAGCGAACCGGCGGCGGAGACGCCGGCCGGCTCGAGGGCGAATACAGCTCCAGGGCTTGCTGAGCCGAGGCGGAAGGCGGTGGCGTATAGCCCCCCTGGGCGGACGGCGGCGGAGGCGCTACGGGCCGGTTCGAAGCGGCGGCAGCCGGGCGGTAGACTTCCGGTTCGGAGTCAGATTGCGATCCGGCCAAAACTGCGGCCTCCGAAGCAACAAAAAGAAAAGCGGCCCTTCCAGCCAACACAACCCAGCCGTTCCAGCCAACACAACCCAGCCGTTCCAGCCAACACAAAGCAGTTCAGCTTTCTCAGCCGACAGCGCCCCCCCGGCCGCCTCGACCGACGGATCGACCGCGAGGACGGGCGAGGAACACTTGTTCTAGTATAGGGAACGGCAAGCGAATAAGTAAAATTCCCGGCTTTGAAAGCTCGGTAAAGCGGCACCGGTGCTGCGGAAAGCAGGGAAAACGCGGTGTGCGCGGCCGCCATCGGCGGGCGATCAAGAAAAAAATGCCAGCCGCGCTCGATGCGGTTGACAAACCCGGACGAACAAGAGATAGTTCCTGCAGTGCTGACGAGAGCAGCACGTTCAACGCCGCGGGGTGGAGCAGCCCGGTAGCTCGCGAGGCTCATAACCTCGAGGTCGTCGGTTCGAATCCGGCCCCCGCAACTTCTCTGTGGGATAGGCATCCCGCCTGTCATCCGCGGCAAAATCCAAAGCCGACGTTGGTCTTCGAGACCGACGTCGGCTTTTTTTGTGTTATCCCCTGCTCTCGGATACACTTCCGTCGCTGTGCTTGTGGCTTGTCCCCGCTAGGGTTTGACAATTGCCGACATGCAGGACTCTTTGCTGCCCAGGACAATGAACCATGCCTGATTTCACACCGACGCAAGGCAAATACCTTTCCTACATCCATGCCTACACCGTTGGCTTCGGATTGCCGCCAGCGGAATCAGAGATCGCCAAAGCGATCGGTGTGTCTGCGCCATCGGTACATCAGATGCTCAAGACGCTGCAGCGCAAGGCGTTGATCCATCGCGAGCGGGGTGTTGCCCGTTCGATCAAAATCTTGGCCGACGAATCCACGATTCCCCAATGGTCGGGTGGAACGATCACTCGCGTCGAGACGAGGTGGGTGAGCACGCGGTCGCAACGTCGCTCGGCACGTTCGACCCGTTTGGCCAGATCGGTTGCACGTTCCAACCAGCGGAGCACGGATCTTTACGTTTTCAAGATAACGCTGGTCGGATCCAAACCGCCCATTTGGCGACGCATCGAGACCAGAGATGTCAGCTTGGCAAGGTTGCACCAGCTGATTCAAACCGCGATGGGATGGACCAATTCACACCTGCACCAGTTTCGTATCGGCGAGCAGTACTACATGGATTCGCGTGGTGCTGACTCTGACCCGGACTGGGTTGAGTCCTACGATGGCATCACAGTGGCCAAGCTGGTCTCCCAACATGGCACCAAACTCAAACTGCGGTACGAGTACGACTTCGGCGACGGGTGGGAGCACAACGTGGTTCTCGAAAAGATAACCAGGCCAGCGGACGGCGCTAGCTACCCGCGTTGCACCGGCGGCAGACGAGCGTGCCCGCCAGAGGACGTTGGCGGCCTTTGGGGCTTCTATGAGTTTGTCCAAGCGGTGAACAACCCTGAGCATCCAGAACACGAAGAGAAGCTCGAGTGGTATGGAGATTTTGATCCCGCTGAGTTCGACAAAGACGAAGCGACTGCCGCCATGCAAATCAAGTTGCCGTCTTGGTGACACGTCGCCCCGCTTCCTTGCGGCGGCTGGGCAACCGCAGCCTGGTCACCCTTGGCAGCGTATCGATGCGTTGGGTGTATCCTTCCAGAAGTTCAGTTGTCATCATGGAATCGTTGCCTGATGAATCAGTCTTTCAACCGCACGCACCAGAGAACCCCGGTGCGTGCGTTTCTTTTGCGCTGACGAAACTGCGAACCCAACGAAGCCAAGATGACTCTATCTCTCTGCGATCGGCCGGTGGGGTTCTGGCGGCGCGGGCTTTCACGCCTTCGGGCGTTCGCTGGCCCGTGTTCCGTGGACAGGTTCTAAAACGAACACCGGCGGAAGTAGCTCAGTGGATAGAGCATCAGGCTGTTAACCTGACTGTCACGGGTTCGAATCCCGTCACGCACCAACGCTTCGACTGCAAAGTCAAAGCTCCCGGGCGCGAAAGCGTCCACCATGAAGCTGGCGGGCAGTCGATTGCTACGCCGAATCAGCCGCAAGAACGATCGCGGCAGTGGATCAGGCAACGAATCCACGCGGTGGTTCCAGCGGCAACACGATGACTTCGCCCTGCAGGTCGGCAGACGAATCATCCAGCAGTATCGGACGAAACTGAAAACGAACGTTTTGGCGTGGCCGCACGGCCAGCCGAAGGGTTCCAATTCAGCGGATGCCGATCACGCTCGATGGTTCAGAGCCAACTTCCGCGATGGTTTCGTGGGATTCAGCGAACAATCGATTGCCCAATAGCCTCCTTCTCCGTGGGATAGGCTTCCAGCCTGTCATTTTCCCTTGTCTTCACGCAGGCTAGAAGCCTACGCCACGTATCATGTTCAAGAAGATTCACATCCGCAGCTACGAAGTCGGGCTGCGATTCCGAGACGGCGAATTCGTGGGTCTGCTCGGTCCGGGAACGCACTTCGTATTCACCCGTTTCGGCAAGATCGAGGTTCGTATCGCCAGCAAGCGAGATCCGTGGCTGGTCGACGAGCAACTTGACGTGATTGTGAAGTCGGGTGCGTTGGCCGGCAAGGCTGAGGTCATCGACTTGCAGGACCACCAGCGAGCGTTGGTGTGGATCGATGGTCGATTCAGCCGCGTGCTTGGCCCGGGACTGTACGCCTACTGGATTGGCGTGCGTGATGTTCGCCTCGAAGTCGTCGAGATCGAAACCGTTCGTTTCGAGCACCAGGATCTCGCATCCATTGTTCGCGGGAACGACGCGACTCGTTGGCTCGACGTTTGCAAGGTCGATCGCGACCACGTTGGCGTCTTGTTTCTGGATGGTCGCTATGTCGACGAACTGTCACCGGGTCTGTACGCCTTCTGGAAGGAGGCGGCCGATGTGCGGGTCGTGGAACTCGACATGCGCGAGTCGCAAATCGACGTGAGCGGTCAAGAGATCTTCACCGCCGACAAGGTAACGCTGCGCATCAACGCGATCATCACTTACGTGGTGAAGGATGCTCGTCGCGCCGTGAGCGCCTCGACGGACGCTCGTCAGTCGCTGTACCGAGAGACGCAGCTCGCGTTGCGATCTGCGGTTGGCGCACGCGAACTCGACGGGTTCCTTGGCGCGAAGGACGATCTGATCGAGGAACTCGAGGCCAGCGTCCGCGATCGCGCCACCGTGCTCGGCTTGGAAGTTGTCTCGGTAGGTATTCGCGACGTGATCCTTCCTGGCGACATGAAGGACTTAATGAACAAGGTGACCGAGGCCAAGAAAGCGGCCGAGGCCAACTTGATCTCACGCCGTGAGGAAACCGCTGCGATGCGCAGCCAAGCCAACACGGCGAAGCTGCTGGCCGACAACCCCACGCTGATGCGACTGCGGGAGCTGGAAGTCCTGCAAACGATCGCCACCAGCGGCAACATGAACATCGTGCTCGGCGAGAAGGGCCTGGCCGATCGCGTCGTGAACCTGCTGTAAACCATAAACGCCCGCGGCGGAGTCACCCGTCGCGGGCGTATTTTGCTGGTAGTGGATGAGGCAACGAGTCCCGCAGCTTTGGATTCGTGCCCTCATCCACTACATTGCCATAATGAAAACCGACCAAACACTCATTTCGACGAGCAAATTCCTCAGTCTCATTCTCAGGCATCAACCTGAAGCCATCGGCATGACGCTCGATGCGGAGGGTTGGCTTGACATCAACGCACTCATCGCGGCAGCAAATGAGCGTGGCACGAGGCTGACACTCGAAGTGCTCCACGAAGTCGTCGCGACGAACGACAAGAAGCGGTTTGCACTGAGCGACGATGGCCTCCGCATTCGCGCCAGCCAAGGTCATTCGGTTGCGGGCGTCGATTTAAAACTCGAGGAGCAGAATCCACCTGAATCACTCTACCACGGAACGGTTGCAGCATTTGTTGAAAGCATTCGAGCCAGTGGCCTGAAGAAGCGGTCTCGCAATCACGTGCATCTGTCAGCCGATGAAGCGACGGCAACCAAGGTAGGTTCGCGGCGAGGCAAACCCGTTATCCTCCGTATCGACGCTGGGGCCATGCATCAAGACCGACACCAGTTTTATTTGTCGGCCAATGGTGTTTGGCTGGTCGATGCAGTGCCGACAAACTACTTGACTTTTCCGAGGTAATTCTTTGGCGAGCAATTTGGAGGTCGTCAAAGGAGATCTTCTCGATCAAGACGTTGATGTAATCGTCAACGCTTGGAATCGCAACATCATTCCTTGGTGGTTGTTACTACCACAGGGAGTTTCAGGGGCGATCAAGCGGCGCGGCGGGTACGCTCCGTTTCGCCAGCTTGCAAAGCACGGGCCGATCCCGCTTGGCGGAGCCGTATTCACCGGTGCGGGGAAACTGCCGTTCAAAGGGATCATTCACGTGGCCGGCATCAGCATGTTGTGGCGTTCAAGTGAAAAATCAATTCGTGATTCATGCCGCAACGCCTTAGCATTGGCCGAGGAATGCGGGTTCGACTCCATCGCACTGCCGCTGATTGGTGCAGGCACGGGGGGCGGGTCGGCTGACGCGGTTCTCGATATGATGAAGGATGAACTTGCAAAAGTCAGCTTTCGAGGTCGAATCGCCATCGTGCAATTTGAAAAAACGTAAACAGGGGAGCTGATCGTCAAATGCACATCAACATTCAGGTCGGTGATGTTTTGGAATTCGCCGCGGATGTTTTGATTTCCACAGCGAACCCTTGGCTCAATCTATCGGGAGGCGTGAACGGAGCAATCCTCGCGGCGGTCGGGCCTTCGATTCAGGAGGAACTTCATTCGTACCTTAGGAGTCGGGGCGTTTCAGCAGTGCCCGCCGGAACGGTAGTGCGAAGCCAACCGGGAAATCTACCATTTGAGTGCATCTTGCACGCGGTCGCGATTGATCCCTTCTATGACTCGTCGATTGAGCTGGTCCGCCAAACCATCCGCAACGCTCTGGCGATGGCGGTTCAGCTCGGTGCTAAGTCGATTTCATCACCAACGCTCGCCACCGGCTATGGCCCCATGTCGATCCCTGATTTCGGAACGGCTGTTGTACCGCTGACCAACGATCCTCGCTTCGATCCACTTTCGTTGACTGTGGTGGTCCGTTCAGAAGAACACCGAGCCGATCTGTCCAAAACGATTTTTGTTACAGGCCACCCGTCCCGGAGTTGAATTCAATCGAGCGCAACGATCTGTCCTGGAGAAGATTTAGTGAAACGCGACGCCATCATCGGATGCATCTTGGGAACCGCCGTGGGCGATGCTCTCGGCTTACCCTACGAAGGCGTCTCACCGCAAAGAGCACCTCGGCTACTAGGGCCTCCCGATCGCTATCGGTTCCTGATGGGGCGCGGCATGATCTCCGACGACACCGAGCACACCTGCATGGTGGCCCAGTCGTTGATCGAAGCTCGCGGCGACGTTGACGTCTTTACCAAACGTTTCGCGAATCGGTTGCGGTGGTGGATCTTGGCGCTGCCGGCGGGTGTTGGCAAAGCGACCGCTCGTGCCGGCATCAAACTCTGGTTGGGAGCGAGGCCCGCCAACGCAGGCGTCTTCTCCGCAGGCAACGGCCCAGCGATGCGAGCGGCGATATTTGGTGCGGTGTTTGACGACGTGGGGCTGATGCTTGAAATGGTGCGAGCCTCCTCACGGCTGACGCACCGTGATCCGAAAGCGGAGTACGGAGCGATTGCTGTGGCGTTGGCAGCGAAGCACGCGCGGGATCACGAAACCATCGATGCGAACCTTTGGCTCGATCAAGTTGTCGATGCAGTCGGCGACGATGGAGTCGAGTTAATGGATCTGCTTCGCAAAGCGATCCAGAGCGTCCAGGCTGGTGAATCCACACTTGATTTTGCTCAAGGCTTGGGGCTGGACAAAGGCGTCACCGGATACACCTACCACACTGTTCCAGTCGCGATCCACGCTTGGCTGTCACACCCGAGCGACTTCCGCCAAGCCGTGACCGCAATCATTTGCTGTGGAGGCGACGCCGACACGACCGCCGCGATCGTCGGCGGCATCGTTGGCGCTGGCGTCGGTGGTGAGGGAGTTCCCAAAGAGTGGGTGAATGGCCTGTGGGAATGGCCTCGCAGCGTAACATGGATGCGTTCACTCAGCGAATCATTGGCCGACACGATCGCTGGAGAATCGACCACCGTCACGAAATCTCCCTCCATCAATCCGCTCGGCGTGCTACTTCGCAATCTGCTCTTCCTGCTCGTCGTCCTCTTTCACGGTTTCCGCCGGCTCGCTCCGCCATACTGAGGGAGGATTGCAATCCCCCGACCAACACCAGCTACCTACGCAACTCCAACTACCACAAAGAAAGAATCCATGGCGTTCTAAGCACGTCGGCATGAATCTTTCGGTGAACCCCCGCGACAACACCCTCCCGCGCAGCGGGAGGGTCGGGCTCTTAGGCCCGGGGAGGGCCT
>NZ_WIAD01000089.1 GCF_009618275.1 Roseimaritima sediminicola | reverse complement strand
TGCCGACCACCCTGTTCCACTCACTCGACGCCCAATTCCAATTTCCGCTGAACCAGCACATGACTGCAAGCTGGGGGAACGGATCGCTCGTATGACTTGTTTCAGCCGACTGGACGAAACACCGTCTCGTCGATGTTGCCACTCCTAATGCATGCCCGCGAGAAGTGCGATCCTGTTGAGGATGGCGACTGTACGCTTGCCTTTGATGATGCGCCGCCCAAGCGATTCGGGCCTTGTGCCGAAGCCGCCAACATTCCCCACCACCCGACTCCAGGCCCGGGCGACAGAGACTGGCTTTGTGGACACAACTGGGCCTGCTGGCGATGGCGACGGGACATCCGCTCCTCGGCGTTTTGCCTCTGTCATTACTCTCGCGTTTGTACGTTCGCAGAATCCACACCAGCAATATTGAACCAGCGACATGACCGGAAATTCCGCACCAAACACGAGCTTGCCCAGGATCTTTGCCCGCAAGTTATGCACACTCTGCGGGCACTCGGTAGCGAGGCAGGCTTTGTTGTCGTGTTTAGGAACCGTTCGGAAACAACTTCGTCACTTTACGGGCTGAGCACGTAGTTGAACTGGCCGAGGACGTCATCGCGAATTGTCGGATCATTTTCTCGAAAGGACGCGGTCGCTTTAAGACCGGCCTTGTAAGCTTTCTTGGCAAGTTCACAAACGACATTGAGCCCTGTGGTGGTCGTCACTTCGGAAAACAGCAACTGCAGCCAATTCAACGATTCGACCAAACGCCCACTGATGGATCGAGTGAGATGGCAGAACAAGCGGTGATCGATCGGGTTGTACTTCGAGCAGTAGGGAGGGAGATGGGCTACGCGAATCGGAAGACCGATCCTGGCTGCTACGTCTAGCAATCGCTCGCGGTACAGAGGCACTCGGTAGCCATTGCTTCCGCCACAATCTGCCAATACCAAAAGGCCACCAGCGCCCGAGTACCTGCTTTGCCCCAGTCGAAACCACCACCGCCTCAACGCATCGGCCGCCAATTCGCCGGTATCGGCCCCGGTCGCGAGGTAGACGAAACCTTCGTTGGCTACTGCGTCGTACACGCCGTACGGGATCGCCTTCTCTGAGTTCGAGTAGGAACCGAAGTCGTGGTCAAATGCGTGCAGTGTGCCGTTGGTCCAAGCCCTTCCGGGACGCGAGAAACATCCAAGCAGTTCCTTTTTCTTCGTGTCGACGCTGAGCACCGGCCAGCCCAGCGATTCGTATTGACCACGCAATTCCGCGATGCGATCGAACTGCGTCTGACGGAATTCACTGCTTCCCAGTGGGATATCCTTGGCGAGCTTTCGGCGACCGAGCCCAAGGGTGCCAGAAAGGGTCTGACCGATAACTCCAGGTGAAGCACAAAAACCGCGCGCCGAAATCCTTTCAGCGATGATCCTTAGTCCCATATTGGTCCAGACCGAACCGCCTTCGACGGGCGATCCTGCCGTTTGCGTTTAAACTTCTTCTTCAACTGCCTCGATGAGACCCGGTTGCGCGCAGCTAGCCTTACTTCTACCGCCCCCTTTTTACGGATACGTCCTTCGGCTGGATCGTGAGGCAACCTCTCGATGTCGGCCCGCCCCTGCCGAATTGTATCGCGATGACAACCGAAGAGTTTGGTGATGTATTCCACGCCCCCATGCCCGAGCTTTTCTGCTTCGACCGCCGCATAACGTCGTCGGTCCTTCTCGGAAAGTGAGCGATAGAGAGCCTGCATGTGAGTTTCAACAGCCGGACAATAAGCGTTCATGGCAATCCTCCTTGGTAAACTGGTACATTCAGTTTACCCGATTGCCGAAGTTGTTTCCGAACGGTTCCTAAGCGGCACGCATCGTTCGCCGACATGCTTGCAACGCTACGACGCGATTCGCTCGATAAAACACGGGAATCGATTTTCCCAGCCGGTGGTCTGACACCAGCCGTTGAGAAATTAATCAAACCCCTGGAACGGCTGCTATCACTAGCAGCATAAAACTTCGAAAGTCGAACTTAGGTATAACCTCCTGAAGTGCAGTCAGGATGAAATCCAAGCCAGCACCAGGTTATTAAGTAGTTCCCGTTTTATATTGCTGCGACTTTCCTTCGCCGATTTGATAGCATGAACACCCCCTTTTGAGTGGTTCAGTTTAGGTCGAGACATGCCCGAAAAGCAAGCTGCGGAACAAAATAAATTGAAGACCAAGATCTTGTTTGTGCGAACGACTCTTGGGCAAGGCGGGGCAGATCGAGTAACAATCCAGCTACTCAAACACTTAAACCGAGATCGCTTCACAGCTGAACTAACGCTTATGCGAACGGAGGGCGTATTTCTTGGTGATGTTCCGCAAGACGTGCCCGTGCATAGCCTGAACGCACGCAGTCTTTGGTTTACCTTGCGTCCACTGGCCAAATTGCTACGTGAAAACAACTACGATGTCATTTACTCAACATGCACCGGAAGCAATATTCCCCTCTGCCTGATAAAGAGCCTATTTCGTATTCAGACTTCGTTGGTGATATCTGAAAGAAGCGCCGTAAACCGCACAGACAGCCCAAAGCAGTGGCTGCTATTTAGATTGAAAAAATCGCTTTATCGACACGCGACCTGGGTAACTGCAGTCTCCGCCGCAATAGCACAGCAAATTGCTGCACAGCTAAATGTGCCAGAAGAACAGATTGTCGTAGTCCACAATCCATTGATCGACGATGCTTTACGCGACAGCAAGCACGAGTCTGTTGAGCATCCCTTTTTTTCTAAAGATCGTATACCCGTCATTCTTGCGGCAGGACGCTTGGTTGGCGTGAAGAATTTCAAGATGCTGCTCAAAGCACTGAAAAGCGTTTTAAATCAAATTAGGGTAAACCTCTGCATTCTGGGAGAGGGCCCATTGCTGAATGACTTAATACGGTATGCCGAAGAGTTGGGGATCAGCGATCATGTCTCATTCCTCGGCTTTGACAAAAACCCCTATAAATTCATGTCCAGGTGCGACATATTTGTTTTGTCTTCCAACTTCGAAGGAATGCCGGGTGTTTTGGTTCAGGCCATGGCTTGTGGCGCAGCGATTATATCGACAGACTGCCCAACTGGGCCGAACGAAATTGTAACACACGGAGAAAATGGTTTCTTAGTGCCTACAAATGACTCAGAGGCCATGGCCAGGCGAATTATTCAACTGCTTCAAAACACCAACTTGAGACGACAATTCCAGATGCATGCCCCAGCCTCGGTAAAGCGATTTGAGAAAGAGCAAGCCATGCGATCCTATTTCAACTTTCTTTAGCCCACAGCGAAACCAACCTCGTCGAAGCTAATTGGTCATGGACGTCGCCGTCGTGACTGCCTGGGATCCAAATTTGAACTAGGCTTTGCGTCTGCTGCTGCATGCGAAGCGTTTTGAGTCCCTGGCGGCGCTGGAGCACATGCATCTGGACGGGCTACAATTTAAAAATTAGACCTTCCCATTGATCGAACAGGTCGCCTTTGCGGTGGTCGCAAAGATAAGCACAAGGCAGATGTGTGCGAGAGACACCCCGACTTTTTGCGGCCCATCCGGGTTTGTCGTGGATTTGGTAGGATTCTCCCCCAAGGAGAACCACTATGCAAGACAAAGAACTGCACCAGCAGATCCTGGGAATCGCCTCGCCCTGGACCGTCACCGAAGTGCAACTTGATCACGAAGCCGAAGAAGTCCGGGTGCGCGTTAAACATCCTCGTGGCACGACATTTCGCTGCCCTGAGTGCGATAAAGAATGCCCTCTCAAGACGGTGCTTATCGCTGCGCCAACTCGGGTGAAGTGCCCAACCCACGGCGTCAAGAACGCTCCCTTGCCATGGGCTGAGAAGGGAAGCCGGTTCACGACGCCCTTGACTCCGATGAAGAAAGTTGCCCGGACTATCCGCGAGCGATTGCCCACCGTCGTCAGCTACTGCACGCATGGGATCACCAACGTGGTCGCCGAAGGAATGAACAGCAAGATCATGTCGATCAAGCGTCGCGTCGGTGGGTACCGCAACCCGGAGGACTGCAAGGCAGCGGTCTACTTCTACTGCGGCGGACTCGATCTCTACCCACGATAAACCCAGATGGCCCCTTTTTGCCGTCCCATCAATTCTTCACTATATTTCCTAGTCGCGTTCGATGGAGCTCAAATGCCAAAGGTACTAATCACCACAGTTCCGTTCGCGGAGCGAAATGCCCTGCCTTTAGAAATTCTGCGATCTAACGGGATTAAATATTTAATTAACCCGCTGAATAAAAAACTCACCGAACTAGAACTGGCCGAACTCGTCCCTGAGTTCGACGCGATCATTGCCGGAACGGAACCGATTACAGATTTAGTGATGTCGAAGGCATCCAAGCTGAAACATATCTCCCGCGTCGGAATCGGACTAGATAGCGTTGACCTTTTGGCTGCGAGGAAACGAGAAATCAAGGTGTCTTACACTCCGGATGCACCTGCCCCCGCCGTAGCCGAGCTAACCCTTGGATTGATGCTATCGCTCCTTAGGTCCATCCACGTCGCAAACGCTCAGATGCACCAGGGCGTTTGGAAGCGACTGTATGGCCGACGGATGGCAGAGATCACCATCGGCGTCATTGGAGTCGGGCGTATCGGCGGCCGGGTATTGAGAAGGATTCGCGGTTTCGGCACGCCACGGTTAGTCGTTAACGACATCCTTCCCAACAATGAAATTAATCGCGAATTCAAATTGGAATGGATGTCCAAAGAAAGGATTTTTCAAGAAGCTGACCTGCTGAGCCTTCATGTTCCGTTGACCGCAGAAACCAAAAACATGGTACGAAAAGAACATCTGCTTCAAATGAAACCCGACGCGCTGATCGTCAACACATCTCGTGGCGGCATTGTCAACGAAGATGATCTCTATGAAGTGTTGGCCTCCGGCCATTTAGGCGGCGCCGCCATTGATGTTTTTGACAGAGAGCCCTACGACGGAAAACTCGCAGAGATCGAACGTTGCATTCTGACGTGCCATATGGGCTCGATGTCGATAGATTGCCGAACCAGAATGGAAATCGAAGCAACGGAAGAAGCCGCAAGATTCCTAATCGGCAAAGAACTGCAAGGTGAGGTTCCTGAGGCGGAATATAAAGTTCAAGAGGAATCATTGTAGCCGCTCAAAGCCATACGACGGAGCATATGGCCCAAACACCCCGACAGCCGTATCTCGCGGCGTTTCCATACCCTAGTGAGAATTCAAGCATGAATGTGGCGATCGTAACTGCGCGCGCTGGAAGCAAGTCAATCATCAACAAAAACATTTTCAATGTTTGTGGACGTCCGTTGATTCAGTACCCCCTTAGCGCTGCCAATGATGCTCAAGGAATCGACAAAGTCTTTGTGTCGACTGATGGTGAGGAAATTGCAAGAGCTTCCAGGGACGTTGGCGCCGAGATCATCCCACGCCCCGAAGAACTGAGTGGCGATACCGTCAACCACGGCGATGTCATCAAGCATGCTGTCGAATGGGTCGACGAACGGCATCCAGACCTACAAAACGTCGTACTGCTCTTAGGCAATACTGTTCAAATCGACGGCAAAACCATCGATCTATGCCTGCAGAAACTTGATAGCGACCCGACGCTTGATTCGTGCATGACCGTATGGCAAGCGCAAGACGACCACCCTCTCCGCGCCCTGGAAATCAACGACGAGGGATTACTGGAAACCTGGGGTGACAAGGCTCGAAAGGTTTCCACCGAACGTCAGTCCTACGCGGAAGCCTACTACTATGACCAAGGAGTCTGGGCATTTCGCAAGCATACGGTTCAATCAGCCGACGGCCCCAGTCCCTGGTGGTGGATGGGAAAACGGTCCGCTCCGGTTGTCAGGACCTGGGTAACCGGCCGCGATGTCCATACGATGTTCGACATCGGCATCAGTGAGTGGTGGGCGAAAAATCCAGAATTGATTGCTGAGTATTTGAAGCAGTCCGGAAATAATGGACTCTAACCAAGAAGGGATGCAACGAATGAAAAAAATTGGCATCCTAATTACCAACCCCAATCACCACTGGGAGATGATGAGTCCGGTCATCGACGAGCTGAAGACCGAGGAGAACTACGAACCGATCCTGATTTCACTGAGTGGCTTGCGGCGTCTTGCCGACGATCCCGCTCGCTATGAACAGAAAGGGATTGAGTATCGCTTAGGCCCGAATCTTTCGAAACTTGGCCTGCGCAATTCTAGCGGTCAACAGACCCTAGGCGGGGGAGGAAGCCTAAAGCGTCGCATAATCCAAAGGCTTGCCTGGAGCGTATGGTTACGCCGGCGACTGACGCGACTGCTTCGCGACCTGGATGGCGTGCTGCTACTTAATGATCAAGCGTTCCCTTCCGACCTGATTACGCAGCAGTTAGTTTCACGACGCATCTGGGTTGGGCTTTTACAAGAAGGCATCCGGTTTCCCTTGCCAAACGAAGCCAATACTGCTTCCTATGGTTGCAACAATATTCACGCCCTTTTTACCTGGGGTGAATCCAGCGCGAAGTACTTTCGAAACAAGTTAGGACCGGCAACCCCAACCCGCGTGTACAGTGTAGGCAATCCCCGCTATTTTGAATTACTGCAGCAAGACTGGAGCGAGAACGCGGCCGCCCTGCGAACACGTATCGCTTGCCGAGGGGAAGTACTTGGACTTGCATCGAACCCCATCGACGATCAGGGCTTCTGCACGCCTGACTCGAAACTAGCACTTCTACAAGCTTTCCTTTCGACGGCCGGACCGCTAATGAGATCGCGGGAAGGAGAAGTCTGGATCAAGCTCCACCCTCGCGAATCCAAGAAGCAGCTCCAGCATGTCATTTGGTCGCTAAACCTGCAGGATTGCGTGCGGGTTGTTGAACCAGATTCTATCTTCACGTTTCTAACAGCTGTGGATAGAGTTGTTGTCCTTGCCTCTACGGTGGGCTTAGAGGCACTTGCCATGAATCGACCCTTGGCGGTTCTACCGATTGAAGGCTATGGTCACGTACATGATTACGTTAAAGAGGGCGCAGCGTTCGCTCTTGGGATGGACCAGGATTTGCGTCCACAGCTAGAATCATTCTTAGCTGCGAGCTTCGGAGACGCCGAACGAAAATATGTTGAATCCAACCTAGAAACGGGCGCCAGGCCTGCCAAGACAATGATCGGAATTTTGAAGAATGCGATTCCTGCTTGAATGGCTCAGGTACCCCCGCCTGCTGAAAGGATGGGTGCTGTTTCTCATCCTATTCCCGTTTTACTTCTTCGGCAGTGGCTTGCCACAAGTCAGTGATTGGCTGTTTGCTTTGCTGCTCGCATCCGCACATTCTCAATTGAGTCTGAATACGCGGAGCCAAGCGACATTCCGGAAAATCCTAGCTCCTCTGTCTTTACTAGTTGGCTATGCGTTCGCGGTAACATTAGCTTGGATACCAATCAACGAAGCCCCGGGCACTCGACCTTATCTCATGCTGCTGTTCCCGGTCTTCTTCTTATACAATGCATTGGTGGTCCGATTCAGTTTCTGCCTGTACCAGAAATGGGGCTCGGCGTTCATAACGGCAACGGCAGCGGGCATTGCCTTATCTGTCTTCCTGCAGATCATGCTGATGCCGGTCAGCTATGGTTTCGGCGCTCGATCTAGCCTTTTCTTTAATAACCCAAACCAACTGGGTTACTTTGCGCTACTCGCTCTTACTTGCTTCCTTTTCCTGGAACGCTACGCTACGCCTCCTGCTTGGATAAAAATCGTTTTTTTTGGCAGCGCGACCGTCCTAGCCGTGGCATCCGCCTCAAAAGCCGCAATGCTATCTGCTGTGCTGCTTATCGTTGTCAACCTACTCGACTCCGGACTACTAAGAATCGGACAATTAATTGCTGGCGCTTGCTCGATCGCATTGCTCGTCGTCCTAGCGAACTTTACTCCACTTGGTCAAGAGTTTGCTGAGCGAGCCACGAATCGCCTATCGGAAATTGGCTCAGATAACGACGACAGCTTAGAGGCGCGCGGATACGATCGCATGTGGAAGTATCCGGAATACATGCTTGTTGGTGCGGGCGAAGGAGGCTTTGAGAGATTCTACCGCGACCCCAAAAGGCAGTACGAAATGCATTCAACATTCGGTACACTGCTGTTCTCCTATGGGATTATCGGATTCGGTGCCTTTACGGTTTTCGCTTTTCGGACATTTAAGGGTGCGCACCCAATCGCGATCCTTTACGCAATGCCGCTTCTCGCGTACGGCGTCACGCACATGGGGCTCCGGTTCACGCTATTTTGGGTGTTTTTTGCATTAGTCGCGATCACTAGCGACATGCGTCGCAAACAGCGCACTTTTGCCACAACTAACTTTGCCCCTTCCATGCCGCATGATTAGGTACGTCGCATAATTGGATCCGGTTTAACTGACAGGCATATTGCTCCGCAATATCGATGGGAACCCTGTCGGATAATGCCAGCAATTCCCGGTCAATGCAAATAACCTAGGAAATCCTTGACGAGGCTATGCTAGCGTCTCGCGATTTGGTTCGCTTGCCGGCAGGCAATGGCTTAGTTGTTTAATAGGCTGGTTGAATGTTCCCCGCACTCTCTTTGCCGCTCTCGATGAACGCTGATCTTACCGTCCCCAGTTCGCGTCGTTATCTCTCTGCTGATGGCTTGATCGAAGTCCTGCGGCGTCGCTTCGACGATGTCGAGGATTGGCG
>NZ_WIAD01000088.1 GCF_009618275.1 Roseimaritima sediminicola | reverse complement strand
CGGGGGTGAGGGGGCTCGGGTGCAACGGAATGACCCATGACATGCCATTTCCAGACTGTGTGCTGCATCAAGATACGGCGAAGCCCCCCGCAGATCGATCTTGCTCAACTGCGAACACCGAAAACCTGGTCTGACCCCGGCGCAGCCTTTCCTAGTCCGCCGCCGGATCGCTGGCCGAAACCAGCTGCGAAGCTGCGTCGTAGCTGTAGGTGAGCGTCCGCAGGGTGGTCATGCCATCGAGCCAATTCTCGGCGGTGCGGCGGTGGAGGTGGTCGTACTCGTACGTGGTGACGCGACCGTTGCGGTCGGTCACCTGTGTAAGATTCCCCGCCGCGTCGTACTGATTCGTGCGGGTATCGCTCAACTCATTGGTGGCGGTGAGGACACGATCCAGTTTATCATACGTCCAGGTCGTGGTGTTCCCGACCGGATCGGACAGCGTCAGGCGGTTGCTCATTGCGTCGTACTGCAACGAAGCAAGCATTCAGCACGTGGTCCCAGCACAGCCTTGCCTAGCTGCGAACACCGAACACCGGGCCTGACCCCGGCGCAGCCTCACGCTGTCGAAACTGCAATCGCCATCCGTTGCGGCCACGATCTGACTCTTTGCGCAAGCTCGCCAATGAACCAACTCCATCAGTTGCCCATGAGAAGAAGACGCTGCGGCGGGCCGGCCATGGGCGCCGGGTTTCGGGGATCAGCCTAGCCGCTGCGTTCGTCGAATGCTCTTCGTGTAGGTTTCAGCCTACCAAAATTACGCTTCGGCGCAAGCCATTGCTTGTGAGGGTGTTACCGACCACGCTCTGATCGCATTTTACATCGCATTCTTGCCGAATTGGCCAGACGGCTACTCTTGGCGCGCTAACGCGAAGTGGTAAAGGTGTGGTCCTGACACAGCCTTGCCTAGCTGCGAACACCGAAAACCGGGTCTGACCCCGGCGCAGCCTTATCCAGACGCTCCGACAGATCCTGCGGGGACAAGTCGGTGTAAACGATGTCCTCTTCATCGGGGTCTCCGGCGGTACGGAACTCAATGCACGCGATCAGGTTGGCTTCTTCCGGCGTTTCGGAACCGATCTTTTTTTTCGACCGGCACTGGGCCGACGCACCCGTCCGGCCGCTGGGTCATCCTGCAGGTGATCCAGTTCCGCGATGCCACGTTCAATCGTTCGTGTCGAAATCCCAAGCACGCCGGCGATGTAAGTGATCCCGCCATGCCCACGCTGTGTCGCTTCGATGGCAGCAAACCGCCTGCGATCCTTCTCCGACAAAGTACCTGCAAAATCACGCAGCCGTTGCTCGGTCTGTGAATCGGCGTCGCGTAAACTGATGACCATCCGTGGCTCCGCTCTGTGAGGATCGAATTGAACTCCCAGCAGTCTATCCGATACGCATCAAATCTTCGACACTAATTGATCGTGCGTTGCTAACAAGTAAGACCGTCGCTGACCCCTTTGATCTATCCAGTCTCTCCCCCAGGAATGAAGTGTCATCGCGTGTGTAACCCCATGACCAGCATCTCATCAGACGGGTTGAGAAGAAAGCCACTTAGCAGCGGTGACTTTGTATATTCCGAGGGATGATATACCACCGTATCGACAGAAAATACGCCAGGTGCCTGAGTACGCGTGAATGTTACGCTGCTAGCATCCAGGAACCAGTGCGGCAATTCTTTATACCCCACAAACACCTTGTCTGTATCGTCTTTCACAACCGTCGCGCTGAGTGACCATTCGTCTCTCATTTTGAATACAGCGACCAAGTACCAGTCGTTTCCCAGTGTGCCGGTACTCCATTTAACAGATTGCACATTCGCAGGGACATTACATAGCTTTTCAAGTCCTGCTAGATCTGTTCTCATCTCCATGTCAACAGCTGATAGGTGTGGCTTCCGCAATGCTGTTGGCGCACCGCCATTATCGCAGCCTGCCAAGAAAAAGAACGTCAAGAATGCAAGTGAAATTAGTTTCATTTTAGCGCCCTCCCGGTGCCGCGGTTTGGGGATTTTGGATTGACCCTTCCTCCCAGGAGACGGTTCGTTGAACAGTGCCAAATTGATCGTATTGACGGGCCAAGCCTGTGATTTCGAACTTCCCGTTTTCGGAGTCAGGGATTCCTGTAGCGAGGTCACTCTCGCCCGGATTGAAATTGTAGCGGTCTTCTGCATGTAGCGTGAAATCCATAGCAAAATGCTTCTTTCCAGTCGTCGGGTTGCAGGTAACTTTGACGTTCGCAGATCCCCACACCGTGTGCCCGCCGATTGCCTTTTGCCAGTTTTCAGTCACGGGATATGGGACGGCGCTGTTCGCCGTTCCAGTTATCTGGAAACTTTCTACGGGGCGTGTGCTCAGCTGTTCCGCCGCCAGTTGCGCTCCTCTTAGTTCCTCATCCAGCGTTGCTCTTCCTGCTTCATCCTCGCGTATATACTCCTCATAGTCGATAACGCGAGTTCTCCCCTCTCCGAAAAGGAAATGCCTATACGCTTCGTGGGCATCGTCTAGCCAGGGACGTAAACTTTCCGATATTTCTAATTTAGCAATCCACACGTACAACGCGCGACGGTCGTCCGCAGTTGGATCCCGCGGGTCATAATGATCAAGAAATCCATTGTCATGATTGATGGCTGGGCGAGTGGGGGGGCCTATCGTGTAGCTCGTGGAGCCGCTCGGAGACGTCGCCGGTTCGGCACACCAACCGCTCGAATCGGTCGCAGTCGCTGTCCCATTCCCCACGTACCGATAGAGGTTCGCATCACCCGCCTCAAACCCGATCGGGTCTTGGCTGATCCATCTTCCGATCGCCGCATCGTAGTACCGGGCTCGGTTGTACTGCAGGTCGCCTTCGGCGTCGCGCTCTCGGCCGGTGTAGGCGAATAGAAAATCGACGCTGGCGTCCGTCTCGGCGGTGATGTTGCCGAAGGCGTCGTAGGTGAGGTGGTTGACGACCGTGGTCGTGTCCGTACCGGCATCGTATTCGGCGATGTCGCGGACGCTGCCGAGATTGTCCGACAGAGCCCACAGAACATCGCCGGCGGTTGCGGGACTGGTGACGTCTTCGCTGGCGAGGACCTGATCCACCGCCGGACCGTGCAGGTATCGCTCGGTCAGGCCGCCCGATTCGTCGAATGCCAGCAGGATCTGATCGCCCGCACCGTCTCGTTCCTCCCGCAGGCCTTCGTGGATGTAGATTTCTTTGGTCGCCGTTCCGCTGCCCGCTCCGTCGGCGTCGATGGTTTTGACGATCCGGCGGTTGAAGATGTCGTAGGTGTAGTCTACCTGGTGCGTCACGGTGCCGACGCTGTCCTTGGTCGTGATGCTGGTCAACCGGTTGCGGTGGTCCCAGCTGTACGCGACCACTTCACCGGTCGAGACGTTGGTTTTGGTTAGCCGGTTACCTTCGTCGTCGTAGGTGTAGTTGAACGTGCCGTCGGAGCTGATCTGATTGTCGTCGCCGGTTGCGTAACCGCCACCGGTGCGGTTGCCGTTGCCGTCGTAGGCGTAGGACTCGTCAGCACTGGTTCCGCTGCGATCGGCGGCGGTCAGCTGGTCGGTGTCGTCATAGCTGTACGTGGCGTCTTCGGCCGAGTAGCCGCTGACGGTGAAATCGGTCAGCCGATTGCCCTCGTCGTAATGCCAGGTGTAGCCAGCCAGCGTCCCCGAATTGCCGTCGACGTGGGTGAGGCTGGTCAGTCGATCCGCATCGTCATAGCCATAGGTGCTGATCGCGACCGTGTCGCTGCCCGCCAGATCGGCATAGCGAGTGATGCTGGTGAACTGCTGCTTGTCTTCGGCGTCGTAGGCGAAATCGACTCGCTTCTCCGCCACGGCGTTTCCGCCCGACTGACCGCCTTGGGTGACCTGCGTCATCCGGTTCAGGTAGTCGTACTGGTAGTCGTTGACCAGGTCAGCCGTGCCGTTGATTTCGGCGGCAAGCTGTGTGCGCCGTCCGAGGGCATCGTAGGACTCGTCGATCGCGACGTCGAAGACAAGCGAAGCGTAGTCGTAGTCCGTACTGGTGTTGCGGCCGAGGTTGTCGTAGGTGAAGGCGTAGTTCGCTGCTGGATCGCTGGCCGAAGCCAGCTGCGAAGCGGCGTCGTAGCTGTAGGTGAGCGTCCGCAGGGTGGTAAGACAATCGAGCCAGTTCACGGCGGTGCGGCGGTGGAGGTGGTCGTATTCGTACGTGGTGACGCGACCGTTGCGGTCGGTCATCTGGGTAAGGTTCCCCGCAGCGTCGTACTGATTCGTGCGGGTATCGCTCAGCTCATTGGTGTCGGTCAGGACACGATCCAGTTTATCATAGGTCCAGGTCGTGGTGTTCCCGACCGGATCGGTCAGCGTCAGGCGGTTGCCCTTGGCGTCGTAGTGCGGCGAATCAAGCGATCAGCACGTGGTGCCAGCACAGCCTTGCCTAGCGGCGAACACCGAAAACCGGGTCTGACCCCGGCGCAGCCTTTCCCTCTGACCCCGGCGCAGCCTTTCCTAGTCCCGAAGGGACGACAGGAGACGCATTCCTGTCGTCCCTTCGGGACTAAACGCCGTTGGGGCCCCCATACCATGGGCTGACGCCCATGGCTACACCCTGTCGCCACTGCGTGGCTGTTGCCTGGGACGGTCAAGGTCGTCATACAGATAGGTGGTCGTTCCCAGGGGAATCGAGCACAGCGTTGGGATTACACGACAACCGTTAGCAGCTTCGAACGAGCCCTGCTCGGAGATTCCTGAGCGGGTAAGCGGAAGTTTTCTCGGAGCAGTCCAGCCAGGGGGCCGACATGACGCGTTGCGGCGTGCAGCGCGTCAGCGTCCGCTGCGTTCGGTCGCCTGTTGCAAACGCGTGGCCAGCTCGGGCGAGCACGCCTCGGCGGCGACGCGCCAGGTCCAGTTGCCGGTGGCTTGACCGGGCAGGTTCATCCGCGCCGCATTGCCCAGGCCCAGCACGTCCTGCATCGGCAGGATCGCCGTATCGGACCGACTTTCCAACACCGCCGCACACAATTGCCAGTGGACCGGTTCGTCGCCGCGTAGGTAGGGGGCCAGCGGATCGTCCTCGTCGGCCAACGTCTGCGATTTGGGTTTGGGTCTGCGTTTGCCGTACCAGCCCATGATCGTGTCGTTGTCATGCGTTCCGGTGTAGGCGACCGAATTCGCGGGATATTGATCGGGGCGATGGAAGTCGTCTTCGGGATTGTCGAAACCGAACTGCAACACCCGCATTCCGGGAAAGCCCAGGTCCTCGCGCAGTTGATGGACTTCGTCGGTGATCAACCCCAAGTCCTCGGCGATGATCGGCAGCGGGCCCAGCTGTTCCCGTGCCGCATCGAAGGGTTCGGTCCCGGGGCCGAGACACCAGCGACCATCGACCGCGGTGGGCGCATCGGCCGGGATTTCCCAGTAGGCTTCGAAGCCGCGGAAGTGGTCGACGCGGAGCAGGTCGTAGAACTCCAGCGCCGAGCGGAACCGCTGGGTCCACCAGGCATAGTCGGTGCCGCGCAGCGCGTCCCAGCGGTACAGCGGGTTGCCCCAGCGCTGGCCGGTTTCGCTGAAGTAGTCCGGCGGAACGCCCGCGACGACCGTCGGCCGGCCACCCTCGTCCAGGCTGAACAGACCTTGATGCGCCCACACGTCGGCGCTCTCATGAGCGACAAAGATCGGCATGTCGCCATACATTCGCACCTGCCGCTCGTTGGCGTACTGCTTCAGACGCGACCACTGCAGATGGAACAGGAACTGGAAGAATTTGGCGCGGGCGATCGCTTCGGCCAGCTCGCGGTCGGTACGCATCAGCGCCTCGGGCACTCGATGCACCAGTTGCTCAGGCCAACGCGTCCAGTCAGACGTGCCGAACCGCTCCCGATAGGCTTCGAAACGCGCGTAATCGACCAGCCACCAGGCGTTGTCCAGGCAGTACGCATCGTATTGCTCGTGCGTCTCGGACCGCGTGGTGTCGCTGAATCGCCGGTAGGCCTCGTCCAGCAGCGGCCGCTTCAGTCGCTGGGCCGCGGCGTAGTCCGCTTTGCCCGGCGCGTCGATCGGCTCAACCGTCGCCACTTGCTCGACATCCAGCAAACCGTCTTCGGCCAGCTGGGCCAGGTTAATTAACAGCGGATTGCCGGCGAAGGCCGAGAAACTGCTGTAGGGCGAATCGCCGAACGCCGGCGGGCTGAGCGGAAGGATTTGCCAAACCCGCTGCCCAGCCGCCTGCAAAAAGTCCACGAACTGGTACGCCTGCTCGCCCAGGTCACCGATGCCATGAGGGCCCGGCAAACTGGTGATGTGCAAGAGGATGCCGGAGGATCTCGGAAAGTGCATCGATGATTCCTATGCTTTCAGGGGCTGGACGCCCCAAATTTCCTTGGCGTACTGGCTGATCGTGCGGTCGCTGCTGAACCAGCCGCTGTGGGCCGAATTCAGGATGCTCATCCGGTTCCACTTGTCCTGGTCGGTATAGGTTTCCCCGGCGACCTGTTGGGCATCGATGTAGCTGCGGAAATCCGCGATCGTCACCCATTGATCATAGGGGTTCCGCAGGCCGCTGGTCAGCAAATCGAAGATGCCCGGCTCGCTAGCGTTGAAGTGGCCGCCTTCGAGCAATTCCATGACGCGTCGGATCTCGGGATCGGCCGCGATGATGCCATTGGGATCGTAGGCCTTACGCGTCTCGACAACGCCCTTGGCGTCCAGCCCGAACAGGAAGAAGTTCTCGGCCCCGGCCTTTTCACGGATCTCGATGTTGGCCCCGTCCAGAGTACCGATCGTCAGCGCACCGTTCATCATGAACTTCATGTTACCCGTTCCGGACGCTTCTTTGCCCGCGGTGGAAATCTGTTCGGACAGCTCCGTGCCCGGACAGATGATTTCCATCGCCGAGACGCGGTAGTTGGGGAAGAAGACCAGTTTCAGCAGGTCCTGCGTCGCGGGGTCGCCATTGACCACGTCGGCCACGTTGTTGATCAGTTTGACGATCAACTTTGCGACGTGGTATCCCGGCGCCGCCTTGCCGCCGATCAGCACACAGCGCGGGACCATGCCCTGGGTCTCGCCGCGACGGATGCGGTCGTACAGGTGAATGACGTGCAGGACGTTCAGCAGTTGGCGTTTGTACTCGTGGATTCGTTTGACCTGCACGTCGAACATCGCGTCGAGCGGGAATTCTACGTTGGTGTGCTCTTTGACGTACTCGGCCAGACGATGTTTGTTGTCGCGTTTGACCTCCGCCCATTTTTTGCGAAAAGCTGCGTCCTCGGCGTAGGGAACCAATTTGGACATCTGTTCCAGGTCGGATTCCCACTGGTTGCCGATCGTTTCGTTCAGCAGGTCCCGCAGTTTGGGATTGCAGTGCGAGAGCCAGCGACGTTGAGTCACGCCGTTGGTCTTGTTGTTGAATTTATTGGGCCAGATCTTGTAGAAGTCCGAGAACAAGCCGCTCTTGAGCAGTTCGGTGTGCAGGTGCGCCACACCGTTGACGGAGAAACTGCCCACGATGCTCAGGTAAGCCATCCGGATGTGCGGCTCGTTGCCCTCTTCGATCAAGGACAGACGCTTGCGGAGTTCCATGTCGCCGGGGTACAGCTTCGAGACTTCGCCCAGGAACCGCTCGTTGATCTCGTAGATGATCTCCAGCAACCGCGGCAGCATGCGGCTGAACAGTTGCACCGACCACCGCTCGAGCGCCTCGGGCAGCAACGTGTGGTTCGTGTACGCCATGCACTCGGTGGTGATCTTCCAAGCCGTGTCCCAGTCCAGTTTGTGCTCGTCCAGCAACAACCGCATCAGTTCTGGAACGGCCGAAGCGGGGTGCGTGTCGTTCAACTGGAAACAATTCTTCTCGCCGAAGTCGGTGAAATCGTCGCCGTGTTGTTTGACCCACTGGGCCAACACATCTTGCAGGCTGGCCGAGACCAGGAAGTACTGCTGTTTCAGCCGCAGTTCCTTGCCGTTTTCGCTGGCGTCGTTGGGGTACAACACCATCGAGATCTGTTCGGCGTTGTTCTTGGCCGCAACCGCTTCGGGGTAACTGCCCGCGTTGAACTCTTCCAGGTCGAACACGTCGGTGGTCGAAGCTTTCCACAAGCGCAGGGTGTTGACCGTGTTGTTCTTGTAGCCGGGAATCGGCATGTCGTAGGGCACGGCCAACAGGTCGTTGGTGCCGACCCAGCGGACCCGCGCGATGCCGTCCTCGTCCATGTAACGTTCGGTGTGACCGTACAGCTGGATCGTCCGCGTGAACTCCGGCCGTTCGATCTCCCACGGGTTGCCATCGCGCAGCCAGTGGTCGGGGTCTTCCACCTGCCGGCCATGTTCGATGTGTTGGTGGAACATGCCGAATTCATAACGGATGCCATAACCGGTCACGGGCAGCTGGAGGTTCGCGCAGCTGTCCAGGAAACAGGCGGCCAAACGTCCCAGGCCGCCGTTGCCCAGCCCTGCGTCCAGTTCCTCCTCGGCAACCTCTTCCAGGTGGTAGCCATACTCCTGCAGCGCTTCGCGGACCGGTTCTTCCAGGTCCAGGTTCTGCACGGCGTTGTTCAGCGACCGCCCCAGCAAAAACTCCAGCGACAGGTAGTGCACACGCCGCGTCTCGGGATTGGCAAACCGCTCGCGTGTCCGCTGCCACTGTTGGCTGATCCGGTCCCGCACCGCGTGCGCAAGCGCCCGGTAGTAGTAGGACGCGTCGCCGTTGGAACCGAAGTGTCCCAGCGTGTAGTACAGGTGACGACGGATCTCATTGGAAAGCGGTCCAAGCAACTGTTCAGTGGACTCGGAAGTGACTTCGCGTTTCGTTTCCAACGTTTTGCTCATGATCAGTAAATGGGGGTGGTGCTTTGCTAGCAATGTAAGCAAGTTCATAGCGCCAGCGTACTAAGCCTTTTTCGGCAGAAAGACAGGCTGAGAATGAGCCAAACGCTGTGGCCATTGTTCCGCGTGCAGAGCGGATTGTCGATACGCTCCGCACACCCGGCAGCCGGGCTGGGATTCTTTAGGCCTTTAGGGGATGCTGGCGGAAAACTTTCCGGATATTAGGGTGTGATCCTTGGGCTGCGTCAACATTGGATCTGAGAGTCTGGCCGTAGCTGAAGTCGCCAAACTTTGGACGTTTTCGCCGCTTCGATCCAATCTCTGGCGAGCTCGGCTACCCTAAATGGAAACCTGGACGAACTACTA
>NZ_WIAD01000087.1 GCF_009618275.1 Roseimaritima sediminicola | reverse complement strand
AGCGCCCGGCGGCTGGTGGGGATGCGGCTCGTTACAGCTGTTCGGCGGCGGCCAGGGCCTCGTCGCCGACCTGGGGCGCGTCGCAGGTGTAGTTTTGACAAACGTACAGCGTGGGCTGGCCTCCCTGAGGCTGCTTGCCGCCGAGCAATTTCACCAGCGGGCCGTCCTGCGGCGGTTCGCCCGTGACGATGCCCAGCGTGCTGTGCGGCAGGAAGCGCCGGTACAACACGCCCAGCAGTTCTGCATGCGACTGGTCCGTCGGTCCGGAGACCACGATCTGGCGGTTGCCGTGGTGATAGAAGTCCAGTGCCAACAGCAGTTTCGCCGCCGCCGCGTACTGTTTCTCGATCACTTCGCCACCGGCCAGCAACGTCCGCTCGCCGGCCCCGATCCATTGCTCGTTGCCGGTCAGCCGGCCCAGGCGCAGCAGTCCGGCGGCGGCCGAGCCGTTGGAACTGGGGATGCTGTTGTCGTGCCAGTCCTTGGTCCGCGAGATCAGGGTTTCGCCGTCGTCGGCGGTGTAGAAAAACCCGCCGCCCTCATCGTCCTGATAATGTTCGATCATCTGTTCGGCCAGGGCCGTGGCCCGCTGGATCCAGCGGGCTCTGCCGGTGGCTTCGTACAGCGCGATGAACGCTTCGATGGTGTAGGCGTAATCATCCAGATAAGCCATCAGGTGCGCGTGTCCATCGCGGTAGGCATGCAGCAAGCGTCCATCGTCACTGCGCATCGTGTCCCAGAGAAAGCTGGCCGCACGCTCGGCTGCTTGGGCGTATTCCGGTTTCTGCAGCACTCCGCTGCCTACGGCCAAGGCTTCGATCGCCAGCGCGTTCCAGCTGGTCAGCACCTTGTCGTCGCGTCCCGGATGGATTCGTCGATCGCGATGAACGCGCAGCTTTTCACGATCCTCGGCCAACTCGCGCCGCACGCGATCCAGATCCCAGCCGTTTTGCTGAGCTAATTCTTCCAGCGGAACCGGCCGGTTCAGGATGCTGTGCCCTTCGAAATTGCCGGCGGCCGTCACGTCGTACACCTGGGCAAAGCGCCGGCCGCGATCCTGTCCCAGAACCTGAATGATCTCGTCGGGCGACCAGACATAGAACTTGCCTTCTTCGCCTTCGCTGTCGGCGTCTTCGCTGCTGTGCAGTCCGCCGCCGGAGTCGGTCATGTCGCGGACCAGATAGTTCAGCGTTTGGTCGGCGACGTCGGCGTAGGGCCTGTGGCCGGTCAACTGGAAGGCGTTCAAGTAAAGCCGTGCCAGCCCGCCGTTGTCGTACAGCATCTTTTCAAAGTGAGGCACCAACCAGCGCTCGTCGACGCTGTAGCGAGCGAAGCCGCCACCGAGATGGTCGTAGATGCCGCCGGCGGCCATCTTGTCCAGCGTCGTGCGGACCGCCGCCAGAGCCTGAGCGTCGTCGCGACGATCGGCAAACCGCAGCAACAGATCCAGATCCGACACATGCGGAAATTTAGGCGCCTGGCCAAAGCCGCCCCACTGGTCATCGTGCACGCGAATCAAGCGCTGGCAGGCTTGATCGATCGCGGCGACAGGCGGCACGCTGCTGGCCGCGGAACTGGGTCCGCCGGCGATCTCCTGCAGCGATTCGGTGATGTCGTTGGCGAACTTGTGCGCGTCGGCTTGACGGTTCTCCCAGGCGTCGGCCACCGCCTCGATCACGGTAGGAAAGCCCGGCATCCCGGCGCGTGGTTCCGGCGGCCAGTAGGTGCCGGCGAAAAACGGTTTGCGATCCGGCGTCAGAAAAACGCTCATCGGCCACCCGCCTTGGCCGGTCATCATCTGCACAGCATTCATGTAGATCTGGTCGATGTCGGGACGTTCTTCCCGGTCGACCTTGATGCACACGAAGTGCTCGTTCAATTGAGCCGCGATGGCTTCGTTTTCGAAACTCTCGTGCTCCATCACGTGACACCAGTGACAAGCCGCGTAGCCGATCGACAGAAAGATCGGCTTGTTCTCCTCGCGGGCCTTGTCGAGCGCCTCTTTGCCCCACGGATACCAGTCCACCGGGTTGTCTTTGTGCTGCAGCAGGTAGGGGCTGCGCGCGTCCGCAAGTCGGTTAGGCATCGAAAAACTCCCTCATTGAGCCGTGGGGGCGATAGCGCTGCGTCAACATTTAATCTTAGAGTCTGGCCGTAGCTGAAGTCGCCAGACTTTGGACCTTCTCGCCGCTTTAGTCCAATCTCTGGCGAGATCAGCTACCCTAAAATGAGACCTAAACGCACCACTAAGCACGTCGCAACATTTCATTCGGCTTTACTCTCCCTCTGGGAGAGTCGGGCTCTTAGGCCCGGAGAGGGTTTTCGTAGGGCCCTCCCCGGGCCTAAGAGCCCGACCCTCCCGCTGCGCGGGAGGGTGTTGTCGCGGGGTTGCACCGAAAGATTCATGCCGACGTGCTTAGCCCCCGGTTACTATCAGCCGCGCGGGCGTGCTTATCAGCCGCGCGGGCGCTCGTCCCCGGTTATTATCTTGCAACAACCGGGGCTATCGCCCAAACGGCTCATACGCGTTCCCAAACGCGTCAATCATTCCCCCACGTCGGCTTGGGTCCACCGACCGTCGATGGAACGCCACGTCTTGCCGGTGGGGTTTTTGTCGGCCAACCAACACGGCAGCCGCGCCGGGCGGACGTTGTCGTAACTGGTCAATTTGGCAAAGCGAGCGATCGAGGTCGGGATGCCCACGGCCGTAAAACCCGGATGGCCCGTGGCCGGATAGGGACCACCGTGGTTCATCGCCGGACTGACCGCCACGCCGGTGGGCATCTTGTCGTTCAACAACCGGCCCACTCGCGGCGCGAGGGCAAAGGCCAATTGCTGGTAATCCGATTCGTCGCTGCCGTCGGTGGCCGTGTACAGGCATCCGGTCAGATTACCTTCCAACGAATCCAGTACTGCGGTGGCTTGTTGTAGGTCGTCGGCCACCACCACCAGCGACGCGTTGCCGAATGCTTCGGTTTGAAACGTTTCGGGATCCCGAAGGAATTGTTCGCCGCTGCAGCGAAGCAGGGTATTGGAAACGGCACAGCGGTCCGACGCCGAAGAACCATCGCCGGCCAATCGCTCCGCGCCGGCATCGGTCAGCGTTTGAATGCTGCTGGACAACCCCTTGGCCACGGCGGGCGAGAGCAGCGTGCCGGCCGGAGCTTCGTTAAAACGCTTGGCGACCGCTTCGACAAAGGCGTCGCTCTCGCCGCCCTTGAGCAACACCACCAGACCGGGATTGGTGCAGAACTGGCCCGCCCCCATCAGGACGCTGGTGAGAAACTCGTCGATGATCTCGCCGCCACGCTCGCGCAATGCCCCCGGCGTGATCACGACCGGGTTGACGCTGGACAGTTCCAAGTAGATCGGCTTGCCCGCTCGATCGGCCGCGGCTTTCAGCGCCAGGCCCGCCCGGCGGCTGCCGGTGTAGCCGGTCGCACCGCAGCGTGGATCCGAGACCAACCGTTCGCCATCATCATGGCTGGTGCGGTACAGCAACTGGATGGTCGCCGCGGGCAGCCCCGCCGACTGCACGGCCGCAAAGGCCTGTTCGGCCAACAGCCGCGTGGTTTCCGGATGCGACGTGTTGGCTTTGGCGATCACCGGATTGCCCGCCGCGATCGCCGCGGCAAAATCGCCACCGGAAACGCTGTTGAACGCGAAGGGAAAATTATTGGGCCCGAACACGCATACCGGCCCCAGCGATTCGTAGCAGGACCGGATGCCGGCCTGGGTATCGATCACCGGACAGGTCCAATCGCCGCTTTCGACCGCGTCGGCGGCCAGACGCAGCTGGTTCACCGTTCGCGGCAGCTCCACATCGGCCAGTCGTGGACTCTTGGCCAAACCGCTTTCGGCAAAGGCGCTTTCAACCAACGCATCCTTGGCCGACTCCAGGTTGTCGGCATAGTCGCGAAGGAATTTTGCGATCTTTTCGCGCGGGACGCTGCGCAGCTGTTCGAACGCTTCGGCCGCTGCCTGCAGGGCCGCGTCGCAGTCCTGCCACGAGCTGACCGGAAAGCGGGGCGGCAAGGCTTCACGGGTATTGGGGTTGGTGGCTTGGAAAGTGTCGCTGGCGTCGGCGGCACGCCATTGGCCGGCGATCAGTACAGGTTGCATATCGTTGCTCATAGCGAAATGAATTTCCGGAGTTAGCGATTGGGTGAGGATTGGACGATCGGATTAGTAAGCGTGCCGACGCCTTGGATGCTGATGTCCACCACGTCGCCATCGTGCAGCGTGAACGTATGATCCGGCACGATGCCCGTACCGGTCATCAGGAACACGCCGTCGGGAAAGAAATTTTCTCGCCCCAGCCAACCGACCAGGTCTTCAAAGCCGCGAGCCATTGCGGCCGCGCTGGTTTGTTGTTCGAACACCACGTCGCCGTCGCGGCGAATCCGCAGGTGCACGCCGATCTGGTCCGGGGCCGGCAGGGGATCGGCCAGGGTGATCCAGGGCCCCAAGCCGGCGCAGGCGTCGTAACATTTGGCTTGCGGCAGGTACAGCGGGTTCTCGCCTTCGATGTCCCGCGAACTCATGTCGTTGCCGACCGTATAGCCGACGATCTTCATGCGGCTGGAAATGACCAGCGTGATCTCCGGCTCCGGAACGTTCCACTGGGAATCGTAGCGGATTCGCAGGGGTTGATCGTGACCGCGGACCCGGGCCGGAGTGGCTTTGAAAAACAATTCCGGCCGGTCGGCGGTGTAGACGCGGTCGTAACACGAAGCGGCCGCTTCGGACTCCTCCATCCGCGCGGTCTGACTGCGGCGGTAGGTGACGCCGGCCGCCCAGACTTCTTGAGCGTCGATCGGCGGCAACAGCGTGACGTCCGTGATCGGAACCGGTTGCCCGGCCGGGGCGTCGCGAGCGGTCGCGGCCGGATCGTCCGCTTCCAGCACATCGGACAAACGCTGCATTCCCATAGCGGCCAGGTCCAAGGGAACGATCTTGTCCTGTTCGACTCGACCAACGGCCGCCGTCGAACCTTCGCCGAGGAGGTATTTTGCAATGATCATGCCCCCAGGATAACGCTCCCCCGCCGATCTTTGCAGCCGGCACCGTCGCCCGCTCGCGCGAGGGGCTACAATGGTTCACGCTTTGCCCGCCGATGTCTCTTCCTCCATACGACGTCCTTCCTTCTCCTCCACAAGAACCAACCGATCATGTTTTTCATGCCTTCATCCGCTCCCTACCGTCTTCGATGCTCGGTTATCCTGCCCATGGCCTGCCTGCTCGTGGCGGTGGCTTGCACACCATCGGCCCGTGCCCAGGAAGCGACCGCGGCGGGCCGCGAAAGCGCTGCATTTCGGGCCACGCAGGTGCTGCCCACCGGAACGATCGAACAGGACGTGCGGCTGCAACCACCCAAAGACCTGAACGGTCACTTTCCCTTTCACCCGCCGCAAGATCTGGACGCTTGGCAGCAGCGAGCCGAACGGCTGCGGCGGCGAGTGCTGGTCGCCACGGGACTGTGGCCGATGCCCCAGCGGACACCGCTGAACCCGGTAATCCACGGCAAAGTCCAGCGTGACGGATTTACGGTCGAGAAGGTTTATTTCGAAAGCCTGCCCGGCCATTTCGTGACCGGCCTGTTGTTTCGTCCCGAAAAGGTAACAGGCTCCGCTCCCGGCATTCTGTGTCCTCACGGTCACGGCGGTCGCATGCACACCTACGACCGCAAGACCGTGCGGCAAATGATTGCGGCCGGGCAGGAACGATTCGAAGAGTCCGGCAGCAATCCCAAATTGGCCCGCTGTGCCCAGTTGGCCCGCATGGGATGCGTGGTGTTTATCTTCGACATGCTGGGCTATGCCGACAGCCAACAGATCTCCTACGACCTGGCCCATCGCTACGGCAAACCGCGGCCGCAGTACGCCGGCGGCAAAACGGTCGACGGCAAGTGGGGGTTCTTTACGGTTCAGGCCGAAGCGCGGCTGCAGACGGTCATGGGGCTGCAAACCTGGAACGCCATCCGCTCACTGGACTTCCTGGAACAGTTGCCCGACACCGACCCGGATCGCTTGGCCGTGACCGGCAACAGCGGCGGCGGCACGCAAACTATTTTGCTGGGCGCGATCGATCCACGACCGATCGCCTCCTTTCCCAACGGCATGGTCAGCACGTCGATGCAGGGCGGATGCACGTGCGAGAATTGTTCGCTGCTGCGCGTCGGCACGGGCAATGTCGAACTGGCGGCGCTGATGGCGCCCAAGCCTCAGGCCATGACCGCCGCCGACGACTGGACGATCGAGATGATGAGCGACGGTTACCCGCAACTTCAGCAGGTGTACGGCCTGTACGGCCAGCGCGACAACGTCCTGTGCCGCGACTACACGCACTTTCCCCACAACTTCAATTACGTCACCCGCGGGATGATGTATTCGTGGTTCAACAAACACATCGGCCTGGGGCTGGAAGAACCCATCGTCGAAGAGGACTGGGAACGGCTCAGCGAGGAAGAAGCCGCGATCTGGAACGAGCAGCATCCGGCGCCGCCCGGCGGTGATGCGCACGAACGAAGCGTCACGGCGTATCTGGACGAGCAGTCACAGCAGCAGATCGACGCTCTGCTGAACGAAGACACCCAGTCGCTCGACGCCTTTCGCCGGTTGGTCGGCGGAGCTTGGCAGACGATCATCGGCCGCTCGCCGCCGACGGCCACCGACGTCGAACGAGCTCGCCTGGATCAGGAACCGGTTCAGCACGACGGTTATCAGCTGCGCAAAGAATTGCTGCGGGTGCCCGCTCGCGGCGAAGTCATCCCTATGGTGACGCTGGTGCCGAAAGCCGAAGGCCAGCAGCGTCACGATCAGGTCTTGGTCTGGATCGACGGCCAGGGCAAGCAGAGCTTGTTCGGCGCCGAGGGCAAACTCGTTCCGCGAGCCCGCCAGGCGATCGATGCCGGCACGACCATCATCGCGGCCGACCTGTTCCAGCAAGGCGAGTTTACCGAGGACGGGCAACCGGTCGAAACGCAACGCGTGGTCGAGAACCCGCGGCAATACGCCGGCTACACCTACACCTACAACCCGTCGCTGTTGGTCCGACGCGTGCACGATGTGCTCAGCCTTCTGGCGCTGACCGAAACGGGTGATTGGAAAACGTCTCGGGTGCATTTGTACGGACGCGGCGGCGCCGAACCGATCGCCGCGGCGGCGGCGGCCATGGCCGGCGAAGCAGTCGACAAGCTGATCCTGGAGCGGGCTGATTTCCGTTTTGACGACGTGCGTCACTACCGCGACGCGAACTTCGTCCCCGGAGCGGTCAAGTACGGCGACCTGCCAGGCTTGCTGGCCCTGGCCGCCCCCACGCCCATCGAAGTCGAAACCGGAACGCTGCCCGAGAAAGCCAAACTGGCCCAGCAGATCGAACAGTAGGGCGGTGACGCCAGAAAGGCGCATCAGCCGCAGGGCGCTAGCCCACGGTTCATCAGCCGCAGGGCGCTAGCCCACGGTTCGTCAGCCGCAGGGCGCTAGCCCACGGTTCGGTTGCGCAACTCTTTTGGTGCGCGACGTGCCACGGCGAACCAGCCTGGTGCGAACCGTACGCTAGCGCGTTTCGGCTGATAAACATATCAGCCGCAGGGCGCTAGCCCACGGTTCGCCCCGTACCAGCCGCAGGGCACGAGCCCTCGGTTCGGTTGCGCAACCGGCCGCGGTGGACCGGCGCGATGCGGAACCGTACGCTAGCGCGTCAGCGGCTGATGCCCGCGCCGCACCCCCATTTCCACCCTTGCTTGGAAAACCATCGATGCCTCTCCACGGTCAAGCTCGCCATTGCAACCGCACCGCGCAGTCCCCCGTTCCCGTCGGCGAACGGCCAGCGTGGATCCCGGGTGGCTGGGTGGGTGTTACCGCGAGGTTGGTGGGCTGCTGGCTATTTCTAACGACCGTCGCGTTTGCAGATCGGCCCAACATCCTATTGGTGATGACGGACGACCAGGGCTATGGCGATGTGGCGGTTCACGGCAACCACTGGATCAAGACTCCGAACATGGACCGCATTGCGAATGAAGGAGCCCGCTTTGAAAGGTTCTTTGTCGAACCGGTCTGTGCGCCAACTCGGGCCGCGTTGCTATCGGGACGGTATCCAACGCGCACCGGCGTGACGGGTGTGACCCGCGGGTACGAAAACATGCGGGGCGAGGAGGTGACGATCGCGGAGCTGCTGAAAGACGCCGGGTACAAGACCGGTTGTTTCGGCAAGTGGCATAACGGTGCGCACTGGCCCTACCATCCCAACGCACAGGGATTCGATGAATTCGTCGGTTTCTGTGCCGGGCACTGCAACGACTACTTCGATCCGCTGCTGGAGCGAAACGGTTCTTCCTTTCAGGCCCGCGGTTTTATCGCCGATGTCCTCACCGATCACGCGATCGAGTTTATCCAGCGTGCGCACGCGACCAGCGATTCGCCCTTCTTCTGTTACGTTCCCTACAACACGCCGCACACGCCGGCGAGCGTGCCTGTGGACAAGTGGCAGCAGTGGGCGGAGCGGCCGGATGTCGAGGATCCGTTCACCCGTGCGATGTATGCGCTGGTCGAGAACATCGACGACAATCTGGGCCGCTTGTTGGCGAAACTGGAGCAGCTGGGAATCGCGGAGGAAACGGTCATCGTTTTCCTGACGGACAACGGCCCCAACGGCCACCGCTTCAATGACCAGATGCGTGGCATCAAGAGCAGTGAACACGAAGGGGGCGTGCGCGTTCCACTGTTCGTACGCTGGTCGCAGCGCATCCCGCCGGGCACGGTTGTGAAACCCAACGCAGCGCACATCGACCTCCTGCCGACGCTGTGCCGGATCGCGGGCGTCGAGAACCCGGCAAGCAAAACGCTGCCGCTGGACGGTCTGGACCTGACACCGCTGCTGTTCGGACAGGACGACTTCGAGATGCCCGAGCGGAACCTGTATGTCTGGCGGAATCCCAATCGATGGTCGGTTCGATCCGCACGCTATCGAGCGACCGAGAAGTCCCTGCACGATCTCGTGGCCGACCCGAGTCAGCAGAACAATCTGGCTCGGACGCACCCGGAGGTCCATCGCTCGCTGATCGAGTCGTACCGGGACTGGGCCGCCAAGGCGACGCCTCAGCAGCCGCAACCGTTGCCGGTACCGATCGGATATGAACCGTGGCCGAGGGTCACGGTGGCGGCGCACGAGCTGGACCTTTACCCGGAACCGGGACGCGGGATCGACTACTGCGGCCGGCGAGGATGGGCTCATCAGTGGATCGAAGACTGGTCGGATCCGCAAGCGTACGCGGCCTGCCCCGTCGAAGTCGTGAGCGGCGGCGAGTACCGGGTGCGGATCCGGTATGCCTGTCCCGAAGACGCCGTCGGTTCGGTGTTTCGCTTGACGGCAGGTCCGGCCACGCTGGACATTCCGATCCAGGAACCTTGGGTCAGCGCGCCCCATCCGGCGCCGGAGCGAGTGCCGAAGAGCCCCAACGCCTACCTATCGCGGCAGTGGAAAGAGTCGGACGCCGGCGTCGTGTCCCTGGAGGAGGGAAGGCACCGACTAGAACTGCAAGCCGCCAAGAAACCCGCCGCGGAGATGCCAGAAATCAAGGCCTTGATTTTCGAGCGTGTGCCATGAGGTTGGTCACGAGGATGTCGTGGAGTCGGTGAGCAACACGAAGAAGAAACTCTGCGAAAGAAGTTTTCTCCCCTCACCCCCGG
>NZ_WIAD01000086.1 GCF_009618275.1 Roseimaritima sediminicola | reverse complement strand
GTCCGTAGCCGAACTCGCCAGAGTTTGGTCGTTGGAGTCTAGCCTTCAGGCGACCCAAGCTTGGCTCCGGAGCGGCTAAAGCCTGGACTCCAGCGTAGCCGAACTCGCCAGAGTTTGGTCGCTGGAGTCTAGCCTTCAGGCGACCCAAGCTTGGCTCCGGAGCGGCTAAAGCCTGGACTCCAGCACGTAGCCGAACTCGCCAGAGTTTGGTCGCTGGAGTCTAGCCTTCAGGCGACCCAAGTTTGGCTCCGGAGCGGCACAAGCCTGGACTCCAGCACGTAGCCGAACTCGCCAGATTTGGTCGCTGGAGTCTAGCCTTCAGGCGACCCAAGCTTGGCTCCGGAGCGGCACAAGCCTGTGGACTCCAGCGAGCCGAACTGGGCACAATCCACCCCGAGTCGCCAAAACCCTGAAAAAACGGGGCCCGTTCCGGCCTAGCGGGGAAAGCGAAAAGCGGTACAATGGACAGCCGTGTTTTCAAACGACACGCCTCCGTAGCTCAACTGGATAGAGCACTGGTCTTCGGAACCAGGGGTTAGGGGTTCGAATCCCTTCGGGGGTACTCTCCCGCTAGCACCAAGCCTTTCCCAGCCTTTCCCCCACCGGAAACGCTGGGTTTTTTTGTGCCTTCATCGGCTCCAGCAGACTCAGGGCGAGCAGGTGAGGGACCGCCAATGGGACCGCCGTCAGGCTGTGGGACCGCCGACGGTACCTCAACGGGACCGCCGAACTCCAAAGCTCGCTCCCAGTGAGCCTCGGTAACTCGCAGATAGTGCTTGTGGGCAATCTTGCTGCTATGTCCCATCCAGGCGTCGCAGACGTGCGACTCGAAGCGGCCCTCCAGGTCGGTGCGGCAACTGGCTCGCAGGTTCACAAACCCTTTCGGCCAGGGGATCAGGCCGGCTCGCTGAACAATCCGTGTCAACTGCGTGCGGAGATTGCTTTCCTTGTCCCGGTGGCGTCCGATGACGTACTTTGCACCTTCGGGGGCGGCATCCCATGCCGCGTCCAGCAACGGCCGCAGGGCAGGCCAGAGGGGGCAGAACCGCAAGCCCGTTTTGGGCGAGTCGATGCGGATGCGTCCGGCTTCCCAATCGATGTCCGACCAAAGCAAGGCAGTCACCTCGCTGGGGCATCGCAGGCCCGCGAACCGGCACAGCCCGAAGATCAACGCCCATTCGGTGTCACAGACCGCGATGATTCGCGCGGCGTCCTCTCGGCTGACGTAGTGATCGCGGTCGCTGTTCACTTCGCTGCCCAACTTCGTGCCAGTACCGGGATTCTCGGCCAGCAACCGGGCGTCGATGGCGTTCTTGAACAGTGTGCGGATTCGCTTGGCGTGTTTGTTGGCTGTCGACGGTGCCAGCCGGTCGGCGTGGATCATCCAGCGATGCCACGAAGCGAACTCGGCCGGGGTGATCGATGTCAACGTGCGGTCCGATCCGAAGCGACGAACGAACCATTTGACCGCCTGCCGGTAGTTGTTCTCGGTGCGGTCGGTCCGGCAGTTCTCGACAATCCAGGACTCGAAGAACGGCACACACAGCCGGCAATCGGCGGTCTGTGCGGGGCGGCTGTCGATCAAGCCCCAACGCTCAAGGCTTTTGCGAATGCTGCCCTCGGTGCCGTTCGCCCATCGCGTCGTCTCCGGGGCAGGGGGAATGTTTGCAGCGTAGGCGGTCGCCAATTCATCGACGTGCCGCGCGACGTTATCGGCTGCCCGCTTCGATAGGCTGGCAAGATAGAGGCTCCGGCGTTTGCCGTCTTGGTAAAAACGCAACCGCCACCCAGTACGGCCCCGGTCAGATTCCTTCCGCAAACTCGCCATCGGTTCAACTCCATCGGTTGGCCCATGAAAATGAAAACGCCGCGGCGGGCCGGTCATGGGAACCGGCTTTCGGGAGCTACCCTAGCCGTGGCGGTGGTCAAGGTGTGCTCAGTCGGCGGCTACCTCCGTTACCGACTTTGCGAACGGGCAGGCCGGCCCGCGGACGGTCACCTGGACCGGATCGGCGGCGATGCCGTCGTGATACTGGATGTCGCTGACTACCCGTAGGGCGTTCGGCAGCCGTACCTGGACCTCGACAATTTGCAGGTCGAAGTGATCGTAAGCCAGCGTTTCCCGCAGGGCCTCGGCTTCCGCTTCGCTCATCGCGCGTTCGCTCCAAGCGGTGAATCCATGCCCAGCGATCAGGACAGCAGGGACGAAGATAACCGCGTCGTCGTCGCTGTCAGCGGTGACCTCCGCGGTCCCGTACTTACTGGCGGCCGGTGCATTTGCTGGCTTGCGTGGCTCCCGGTCAACCATCAACGCCTCAGCCGCCCATGCACGGGCGAGGCATTCGACGGCGTAGGCGGCGGCGGTACAGTACAGACCGCTGACGCCCTCGCAGATGTCCAGCAGGTGCCGGGCTCGCGTGTGGGCCGTCACGATGTCGAGCTTTTCGCTCCGCAACGCGAACCAAACCGCGTCGGCTGCCGTTCCGATCTCCAACAGTTTGGCGTCGGTCTTGTAGTGGTCGCCGATGTCGCTGGTGATCGCTTCCAAGGCTTTGCTCGCCTCGGCAACGAAGTGTGCGGGATCTCGCCAGTCGGCAGGAACGGGGGTTTGCTGTGGCATGGTAGGATCACCTTTCGCCGCATTGGCGGCGCATGACAAAGCCCAACCACTGGTGTTCGTAACGCGGCTCTGACACCACGCCGATGGCCTTTGCTCCCCGCCTTCGCGGTTCACGGCTTCGGACACACCGCACCAATGATTGGGCTTTGTCATCTTCGTTCGTCAGATTGTCAGAGGTGGCCGTGTCGGCAACGGTACAAGAACACCGCGTCCTAGCCGGCTGGGTTACGACGCCCAGGCGGCGGCCAAACGATGCGAACATGTTTATCTTCATGGCGTTCGCGGTCAAGTGTAATTCCTGTGGTGCAACGCTGAACAACGATCTGACTTTCCCAACCTATGCGGCGGGGTTCGCGATCTCGCTGGAATCAATGGTGGTAACCGTCCACCGCGTTCGGCCGCGGCTGGCTCGGCGTCGATGCTCGGTCTCGGTCCACCCGGCTCGAACCGCTGCGGCCCGTTCTGCGATCTCGTCAGGCGTAGGGACGAATGCCCGATGGTTCCGACTTGCGAGCATCGCCGTAGGCCCTGGGGCGGCTCCGGTGAGCCGTACCGCCTCAATCAGTGGCATTCCACCGCGAACAAGGCAAGCCGCGTCTACGGTGGTCATGCGGGCCGTCTCGTCGTCCATGTGTGCCACGATAGTATCCCCAAAGATCGAAGGTGCTCGAAGCAGCAAAAGTCCAGCCGGCAGGATACCCGCAACCGCTCCGGTGCAATGCTATGGCATCGGTCATGGGTGGTCTCCTGTGTTGTGGTGGTGCTTCGAGATGAAGCACATGCCACGGGATCGCATGAACTCTCTTTTCATCGTGCTGCTTGATCGGATGGCTGCGGTCAGCTCATCATCAAACGTCATCCCGCCGTGTTGCAGCCGCTCGATCCAGTATTCCGGTGGTTGGCAGTGGACGTGGTGATGGCCCGGTTTTCCGGGCGGCGCGGCCGTCAGCACAAGCACTGTGCCGCCGCATAGCAGCGGTAGGAAGTTGGGCAAGAATCGCTCCTCGACGTGCTCGACAAATTCGACGCACCAGATCAAATCCGCTTTGTAGTCGCCGTCGATTGGGCCAGTCGTGAAGTCGTGCGTAACGATCCCATCCTTTGCCACCGTGGGGTCGCCGTCGATCCCGGCCCAGGTGGCCCCAATGCGTTCCGCCATTTCCCGCGTGCCGCCCGGACCACAACCAACGTCCAGCATGGAACGAATGTGGAAACGCTGGGCCAGCTCGGCGATGGCTCCGTGGTCAACATGGGTCACGCCAGTGTGACCGCCCAGGTGCGGCTCACTGCAAACGGGCCACGGTTTTGGCCTCGGTTTTGGCCTCGGTTTTCGTCGTCGTCGTTTCTTCGCCATTGATCGACTCGGTGAGGGGAAGCAAGCCCCGGCCGCGTTGGCCGGGGCGGAAATCGGGAGCAACAATCAACCAGCGGCGCGGGCTGCGGTACGTCCGGGATGGCCGCCTTGGCCAAGGTCGGGCATCCCCGGCATGAGAGCGTCCGTCTCCCCCTTCTCGATGCGTTGGGTCCTCAGGTCCCATGCGTCGTTCAGGTCCAGGGCTCCCAGTCGTCGAACTGCCATCGGGCGGCGTGTTTCTACACCGGCCCGCTTGGCCATCCGTGAAAAGAACTTGGCGAGGGCTTGCAGGTCGCCGTTGCCGAACTCGTCGAGAAGGTTCAGCATTTTGGCCATTTGGATGCCGCTGGTGTTCGCCATGAATAAGGCATAGAAGTCTTCCATTCGGGGCGGTTCTTCGCCGGCGAGCTCCCGCTCGATTTCCATTGCTGCGGCCTCGACGCGATGATCGACCGCTGGCATGTCTCCGATCGGCCGGCCTGGCTTGTCTGCTCCTCGGGCCATCGCCCAACGGTCGCAGGCACCAATGAAGAATTCGCAACTTAAAACCAGCCCTCGGGCTGATTCATCCACTTGCTGGCTGTGGAGTCGGCAGCGATGGTCATCGAGTTGCTGCCAAAATTCTTCGGCATCAATCCGCTTTGATTGCCCGTCTTTGAACAATCGAATCAGGGCCTGGGCGGTCGTTTGCGCCACCTCGTGGCTGACCCGCCTGAATAGTCGCTTTCGTCTTTCCTCGATGCGAGCCGCGTGCTCTGCGGCCTTCTCGGCTGCCTGGGCGTCTCGTTCGGCCTGCTGGGCGTCTTTGATCGCCTGCTGCCGGTCCTCAATTTCGCGTTGGAGCCGCGCGGCGGTCTCCGCTGCTTCTTGCTGTGCGCGTCGTGCTTCGGCTGCGGTGGGCGTGGTAGAACTCATTAATCAAACTCCAGAGGGGGAAAGGGGAAACTCAGGTACTCAGTTTGCGACGCAACGGCCGCTGACAGAACGAACAACGAACAGCGAACCGCTGGCCGGGAATCAACACCGGGCGAGCCGATCGCGGACAGTCGCGATGCATGTAATGGCCGCCCAGGTAGTCGGCAATGGACCTGCCGGCATCGGACACAAGCCATAGGGCACCGTTCGGGATGTCGCCGCCGTGCATCGTGATCGTCAGTCGGCCCCGCGGCGTCAACCGAACGTGCAAGCCATCGCCGACAAGCAGCCTCAGTTCGCCCAGGACACGCTGTAGCGGTCGATAGGCATCGGTCGGCGGCTTGATCGTTCGGATGCTCCTGCTGCCGTTCTCGCGGTCCCAGTCTGCAAGCCGTGCTGTGACTGACCTGCGTGCCGGCTTCCGTCGTCGGTGGCTCCGCTGTAATTCTCTGACTCGCTCGCGTTCGGCGCGAAGGTCGGCAAGGTATTCAGACACACCATTAGCGGTTGCACTCGCGGGTTTGGGCATTTCGGTCGGTTTTGCTGGGGTTTCCATGGTCACGGCGCTGGGGCTGCGGGGTCTTTGGCGTTGCACTGTTTCTGGCCTTCGTTTTTGACTGCTGCGGCGGTCTCGTCGCCGTTGGCGGGCGTGTCAACTACTAGCCTCTCCCACCGTCCGGTAGCTCTTCCAGCCGCAGGCGAGCACCAGCGAGCCATGGCATAGACGGTCAACCGCCTGGGCTCCTAAGCGTTCCTCGGCTTCGCTGCCGCTCGCGACGTTCATGGTGGTCCAGGTGGGCAACATGCTGCTGTAGCGGCGGTCGATGACCTCAAGGATCAATTTCTGTTGGTATTCGCTTAGAGCACCGCTCGGGGGCAGCGGGTCGGATACCCAAAGGATCGGGGCGGTCCGCGGGTCATTCCCAAACCGCACCAGCGAGCTCGGCCGGTTGGGGTCGTCGAAGTCTTCGCGCTTCAGCTCCGTGTGGAGGGTGGCGCCATTGACCCAAAGCGGACAAATGCCGTGCAGCCCAACCATTGCGTGAGCCAAGGCCATCAGTAGGTGATCTTTTCCGCATCCTTTGGTTCCGTACAAAACCACGCCTACCCCGTTTTCGATGTTCTTGGGGTCGGCTGCGTATTCCCGTAGCTTGTCGACGACTCGCTGCTGTTTGTCGTTGGTAATTTGGTAGTTGTCGAACGTGCAGTCCGCGTAACGCTTACCACGATCTCGCCGCAGCCAGTTCCATGCACGGCATGCGGCGTTCCACTGGTTCAGTAGCTCTTGATCCGCCTCGCCTGACTGAGCGGCAAGCCCTGTATTGGTTTCGAGCTCGGCCAAGCGGCTTCGCGTGGCTTTGACTCGATCGATGAAACTTACGTGTTGCTTCGTCGTCATCGTTGCCATTTCGGCTCCTCCAGAGGGTTGTAGTTAACACCCGCGCCGACGTTTGCCGTGCGCGGTTTGGGGGTATTGCTTCCGGCGTAGCCGCCGTCGAGCAGCTTTTGCACGATGTACTCGCCGTCCTTGTTCGTGCCGCCGAGCAGTTTCGGAAGGGTGAACCAAGAGCCGCGCACGAACTCGGATTCCTTGACGGCTTTCCTGACGGCCTCATGGTCGCTGAGCAGCCCCCGCAGCTCGGGGCTTCGGTTGACTCGCTTCCATCCGGCGACGACGCCCTTGCTCGGCTTGTCGGCGACGCCAGCGTGAACAAGGCCATCCGCTTTCAGTTGATTCCAAAGCTCAATCCACGCGATCAACTCGCGGTCAGCATCGCTTGCCGATGCGAGAGGGTTATTCTTTTCCTTCTTGTCGTTCTCATGCTTCTCTTCTTTCTCTCCCTTCTTGTTTGTGTCGGTTGGTTGTCGTTTGCCTGTCGGTTGGTTGTCGTTTGCCTGTCGGTTGGTTGTCGTTTGCCTGTCGTCCCCACCACCAGAACCGCCTGTTGTGTCGAACAATTTCCCGTCTTTTGCAGGCTCGTTTATCTGTCGTTTGCCTGTCGTGCTTGAGTGTCGGGTGCCTGTCGTCTCGCCTGGCTCTGGACGCTGGTACGTCAACCAGTTAGTTACCGAAACCACGCTCCAATGGGTGTCGGGCTCGATAGTCACCATGCCCATCGCTTGCAGCCGGGCCAGTCGGTCGCGGAATGTCGATTGCTTCCACCCCAATTGCTCGGCCGCTGCCCGTCGTCCAACGATGGTTTGGCCTGCGTCGAGATTGACAATCGTCTTACCTCGCCCTGTCCGCATGGAAACGGCGCGGGGCTTGATCGACGCACGAAGCAGCAACCAGAGGAACAGTTGCAGCAAATAGGCGTCCTGAAATACCGCCGAGTCGAGCGTCTGGCGGTGCAGGCGAATCCAGCCGTCCATCATCGGTCCTCCCTGGCGATCAGCGGCCGCGCTAGATTGCGGGCGTGGTAGGGTTGTCGCTCTGGGTAGCTCATCGCGTCTCCCCCCGGTAGCAATCGGCTCGCCAGGCTATCCATTCTTCGTAGGGCGTGGTGGTCGTCTGGCTGGGGTCGCGGAGCCCCCGCCAATAAAAACACCAATCGATGAACCTGAGGTGGTCGTCTTGGCCGGGGACTGCGTCCGTATCGTTGGATGGTCGGTCACTCATCGGCCGCCTCCCCGTCGTCACAGGCCACCAACACCGCGGCCATAGATCCGCTGGGCGTCGAGCGTTTGCCCGATTCGCGGGCCAAGCCTTCACGTCGCAGCCGCAGGGCAAGAGAACACACACTTTGCAGCGGCAGTTCCATCGCCTCGGCTAGCTCGTGGCGCGTCCGGCCGCGTGGTCCAGCGGCCCGCAGAGAGTCCAGGGCGGTAGCCAGCCGGCCCGTGAGCTTCGGCTGGGCGGCCTGGTAGGCATCGCGGCGCGTCTCTGATGCGACCGCTGGCTCTCCGCCGACAAAGAGCGATTGTTGGCGGGGGTGTGTGTTCGTGGTACAGTGAGCATGACGGCCGCAATCGTCCGCTCGGGGGTGCTCGCTATTCATCGGCAGCACCCCCGTTTTTTTCTTGCAGGGCGGCCAGTACCGCGTCGGTGTCATACCTGACCGACCGGCCCAGGCGAATACAGGGGATCTCGCCGGATCGCGTCAGGCCATCGACGTGGGACTCGGATACGCCCAGGTGCTCGGCCAGCCCCTCGCGGCTCAGTAAGCCGCCGGCTCGCCGCTCGATCAGCGGGCGGATTTGGTCCAGCACGGCGGCGGTGATCCGCTCGACCAGGGTATCGGGGTCGCATCCGTGAAGCATCGTGGCATCGGTGGGCGTGCTACGCATCGGTGCGGCCCTCCTCTGGCTGAGACTGCCCCACCGCAGAAAAGAACTCGGCCAGCCATTCTTGCGTGGTCCGATAGCCTCCGGTCAGATAGATGCATCGGAGACGGTGCCCCCGCAGGCCGGACCGTCGCCAGCGGTAGACGGCCTCTCGCGAACACGGGACGCCCGTCATGGATCGGGCGAGGGCAGGCACGTCCCGTAGCGGGACGTATTGAGCCGGGGCGGCTGGGTCATTGGTCATAGCTCTACCTCCGTGGGTGTAGAGCTGGCCAATCCCGCGCAAAAAAAAACGAAGCGGGCGCAGTCCATCTAAGGACTTGGCCAGCTCCGTTGTTCGGTCGCTGTAGTTGCACGCCGTGGCGTGCTGTGTCGGTATGATAGCGTTCGGTCGGAAGGCGTCAAATGGAATTTTTGAAAAACTTCCTCGGGTGCATCGAGTCGCTACCGTCCGGCGATCCGTCGCGCCGCGTCGATCAGCTCGGCCCGTTGGGCGTCGTCGAGTCGCTCCCAGATGGCCAGCAGCTCGGCTGCTTGATCGTCCTCCCCGTGCAGCGATGGGACCGCCTGCGGGACCGCCTCAGATCCGGCTTGCCGTTTTCCCTTGGCTTTTCCGCCTGTGTTCAACCCCCTTCGGGGGTACTCAGTACCCAATCTGCCGACATCACCCGCCAGCACGGCGGGTTTTTTCGTGCCTTCTCGGCTGGTGCCGACCACTCCTGATCTCGTGCGGTCTTTGCCGCAGTATCGCTCGAGCCAACGTTCCATTTCCTGTCGGGGATCCTGCAAGCAAAACACCACGGCGGGCCAGTCAGGAAACCGGAGAAGGCTGCGCCGGGGTCGGGCCTTGTGTTCGGTGTTTAGGTGGAGGTGCTGTTCAACGTTCGCAGCGTCTTGACGCTACTGCGGGGACTTCTGGTGCCGCCGTCCCGCTCGGCGGACGAGGTTCGATACGCTGTCCTCACCCGGCAGGCCGAACCGCGGTCCCAAGTCTTGGGAGGCTTCGATGGTGATGGAATCAGGATGAACTTTCATTCTTCGGTCTCGTCGGTGTTTTGGCTCAATGCATCACCGAGCTGAGCCATGAAGTAGCCAAGTTCGCTGTTGTTTTGCCGAGCCTGCTCTTTCCATTCCTCTTCGGTCAACTCAAAAGCTCGTTCACCAACTCGTTCGACTTCATGTCGAGTACTCTGGATGACCACGCGACCGTTGGCGTTGCTGAACCACTCCACGTAGAGACATTTACGCCAAGAGAACGGTGGTTTCTCGCCGGCCAGTAGGCGACGAACCAGCTCGTCGTTGGGGATGTCATGATGTTTGATCATCTGGTCGGCTGTAATGTCACCGACATGTCCGGATTGATTCAGGTTGATGCTGGAATAGTCGAAGGGAGCGTCTTCGTCGCTTCGAGATTTCTCGTCGGGTAACTCAGGTTCGACGCGATGGATTCGAAACTTCCAGCCGGCCAGATCCGGGTGGCAGTTGCCGGCAAGTTTCAATTGCAACGGATCTCGGAAGCTGTCAAGTTGCAGCCAACCAATCGTCCAGCCCCGCTGGGTGTTATCCAACTCGCCGGTTTGCAATAGCCGTTCGGGTCGCCATGCCATATCGTTCTTTCCAAAATAGAAGACTGAGTTGGAAGTTTACCAGACTGACGACCGTGCTGTGGTTCGGCGGAACGACTAAGCACGTCGGCATGAATCTTTCGGTGCAACCCCGCGACAACACCCTCCCGCGCAGCGGGAGGGTCGGGCTCTTAGG
>NZ_WIAD01000085.1 GCF_009618275.1 Roseimaritima sediminicola | reverse complement strand
TAGTGCTCTAAACGGCGCATCCGAAAAGGCGATTCAACGAAGCATTGATGCCCTGCACGGAGAAATGACGGTGATTGTAATCGCCCACCGCTTGGCAACCATCAAGAACGCAGGCTACATCTATGTACCCGAAGGCGGCGAGGCAATCGAGCACGGAGAATACGACAAACGGCACAGCAACACGGACTCGCAATTCCGCCGCATGGTCGAACTCCAAAGCCTCTAAGCGCCGGCTCATCCCCACAGCCCACTCACCGCCACGACCGGGAAGCGACTGGTCCAGAGCGGATCACCCACGCCCTGACGCCATGTTTCCACAACAATGTGATGCCCTGCCTTCTGCAGCATCAACACAACTGCATCCAGCAGGCTTTGAAGAACACAGGACTTATCGATGCTTTCCAAAAAATCAGTACTAATCACCGGCGGAACAGGATCGCTCGGCAAAGAACTTACGAAGACCATTTTCGAGAAATGGCCGGACGTGCGTCGCGTTGTCATCTTTTCACGTGACGAACAGAAGCAGTTTCAAATGGCTCAGGAGTATCCGCCAGGCACATTCCCGGCAATACGCTTCTTTGTTGGAGACGTAAGGGACCAAGCGAGGCTACAAAGAGCACTGTCGGGTATCGATTACGTGATACACGCTGCCGCGATGAAACACGTCCATATCGCAGAGTACAACCCCGACGAGTGTGTGAAGACGAATGTAGGAGGCGCCGAAAACGTTATTGAAGCGGTCCTTCAGAGCAACGTCACTAGAGTTGTCGCGTTGTCGACCGACAAGGCGTGCGCGCCAATCAATCTCTATGGTGCGACCAAGCTAACGTCCGACAAGCTCTTCATTGCGGCGAACAACATTCGCGGCAAGCAGGACGTCCGTTTTTCGGTCGTGCGGTATGGCAACGTAATGGGCTCCAATGGTTCCGTAATCCCCTTCTTCCTAAACAAGAAAAGCACCGGCGTTTTGCCGATCACTGACCCGGCAATGACGCGTTTCAACATCTCGCTCCGCGACGGCGTCGCGATGGTCCTCCATGCTCTGGAGCACGCCTGGGGAGGCGAATTGTTTGTGCCAAAGATCCCGTCCTACCGGATCACCGACCTTGCACAAGCCATCGGGCCTGAATGCGAGCACAAGGTCATCGGGATTCGGCCTGGTGAGAAGGTCCATGAGGAAATGATCACCAAGTCGGATTCGTTCACGACGTATGACCTCGGCAAGTACTTCGCAATCCTTCCACAGACTCCGGCCTGGGATCGCGACGATTTCATCAAGCACTTCGCAGCCAAGAGAGTCCCTCAAGGCTTCTGCTACAACTCGGGGAGCAATTCCGACTTTCTTACGGTTGAGCAAATCCGGCAAGAAATCTGCGAGAATGTCGCGCCCGACTTCTCGTCCTTGTCCGATCCACAGCCAATTCCACAGTCATGAACATGATCCCCTACGGTCGCCAATCTATTAGCCCAGCCGACATTGATGCGGTCAGCGAATGCCTTTGGTCAGGCTGGCTGACGACCGGGCCGGCGGTGCAGGAGTTTGAAGAGGCGTTTGCGCGACGCGTAGGCGCGAAACACGCCGTCGCCGTCTGCAACGCCACGGCCGCATTGCACCTGGCGATGCTGGCCGCCGAAATCGGTCCGGGCGATCGCGTCATCACAAGCCCGAACACGTTCCTGTCGTCGGCGAACTGCGCTGCCTTCGTCGGCGCTACACCCGATTTCGCCGATATCGATCCGGTCAGCTACACGCTGTGCCCCAAGAGCCTGGAAGCGAGTTGGCAGGATGATGTCAAGGCCGTCGTCGCCGTCGACTACGCGGGGCAAACCGCCGACATGCCGGCGATCGCCGACGTCGTCCGTCGGCGTGGTGCCGTTGTCATCGAAGACGCCTGCCACGCCACGGGAGGTCGCTTTGAGCATAATGGGAAAACCTACTCAGTGGGTGGTCATCCTTGGGCGGATATGACGGTATTCAGTTTCCACCCGGTCAAGACTATGACCACCGGCGAAGGCGGCATGCTGGTCACCGACAACGACGTGTATGCGAACCGAGCACGTTCGCTGCGCAGCCATGGCATGACTCGCGACCCGCAGTCCTTTTCAGGACTTGGCGACGATGGCCCGGAAGAACGAGGCCCTTGGTACTACGAAATGCACGACCTGGGCTTCAACTACCGGATCACCGACCTACAGTGCGCAATAGGCCTGAGCCAATTGACGCGACTCGACGAGTTTACCGAGAAGCGACGTCGCCTGGTCAAGCAATACAATGACGGCCTCGCCGACGTCCCCGCGATCGAGACACCGCGACTGCGCAATTCCAACGATGCGGACCTGACGTCCTGGCATCTGTACACGGTCCAGATTGACTTTGAGTCGCTCGGCGTTTCGCGAACCGAGTTAATGCGGTCCTTAGCAGATGCGGGCATTGGCTCCCAGGTCCTTTACATCCCGGTGCATCTGCAGCCATGGTACCGTCGCCAGTACGGGTACACGACAGGGAAGTGCCCTGCTGCGGAAGCCCTGTACACTCGCTCGCTCAGCCTGCCGCTGTTCCCCGAATTGGCCGAGTCAGAACAGGACCACATCATCGACACAACGTTGCAGTTATGCACGCCCCCACGAACAGCCGCACATCGGTGACAGAAAGTACTGACGTGCGAGCTTTCGAAGAAAACATCACAACGCTTCATTCATTCGCCTGTCTCGAGCCATCCTGGAATAAGTGAATGATCCTAGCCGTCATCCCCGCACGCGGCGGCAGCAAACGCATTCCTGGGAAAAACACGAAGGCGTTTTGTGGTAAGCCAATCCTTCAGTATTCGATTGACGCCGCGCTGGAAGCGGGCGTGTTCGACGAAGTGATTGTCTCCACGGACTGCGAAGCGATCGCTGAGACTGCCCGCAGGCTCGGCGCAACGACGCCCTTCCTTCGCCCCGCCGAGCTATCCGATGATTTCACGCCAACAATTCCGGTGATTCGTCATGCCATCCAGCAAGTCCAGACCAAGCGCGGCCGCGTCCGGTACGCCTGCTGCATTTACGCTACAGCACCGTTCGTTCGTGCTGACGATCTCCGCGCCGGCCTGCGTCTCTTGAAAGAAGATGCTCAGCGTCAGTTTGCGTTTCCTGTCACGACCTTTCCGTTTCCCATCCAGCGTGCATTAAAACTATCGAACGGTCGCGTTTCGATGATCCATCCCGAACTGGAAACGACCCGTTCACAAGACTTGCCAGAGGCGTGGCACGATGCAGGTCAGTTCTACTGGGGGACCGGCGATGCCTGGGAACGAGCCACGGGAATCTACTCCGCCCATTCCGCCGGGATCCCCATTCCAAGAACTCGAGTTCAAGACATCGACACTCCCGAGGACTGGCAGCGCGCTGAGCAGATGTTTCAGAGTGAACTGACTATCCGCAGCAATTACAAACTTGAACAGCGTTGATGCGCTATATTGTCGACCAACCCCAACCAGATAAGCAAATGAGGCAACCGGGGAATCTACTGATACGCGCAGACGCCTCTGCGGACATCGGCGCTGGGCACATCATGCGGATGATTGCCCTCGGTCAAGCCTGGAATCAACGAGGAGGTAATGCCATCATCGCCTCCCAAACGTGTCCTGACTGGCTAAGACGACGCCTCGACGAGGAATCGCTCGGCTTCGAGCTACTTGACGTCCAGAGAATAGGAAGCCTCCAAGACGCAGCGAAAACGGGAATACTGGCCAGAGCTTTGCATTGCGTGTGGCTGGTATTAGATGGCTATCGTTTCGATCTCGCGTATCAGCGCTCGTTACGCGCCGCAGTCGATGCGCCAATTCTGTTAGTTGACGACTATTGCCACGAGAGTGAATTCTCGGCGGATGCGATCCTAAATCAGAATCTCTACGCAACCGAGCTTCACTATTCTTCCGAGATACCGAACTGCGATATGTTTCTCGGACCATCTTTCGTGCTTCTTAGAGAAGAATTTAAAAACGCTACCAAGCGATCCTTAGACCAAAGAGCACCGCCCCGGAGGTTGCTCGTTACGCTAGGTGCTGGCGACCCGAATAACACCACAGAACTAATACTTAAGTCGTTAGAAATCGCAAGCGAAGACAATCTGGAAATCCGCGTAATCGCCGGCGGCTCAAACACAAATATTTCGTCGTTAAAAGACCAAGCGTTACGCTCAAAGCATCAAACATCCGTACTGACGAACGTAAGTGACATGCCAGCCCAGTTCAATTGGGCAGACTCCGTAATCAGCGCTGCAGGAAGCACCTGCTGGGAGTGGTTGCATCATGGACGACGTGGTGCTGTAGTCATTATTGCCGACAATCAGAAACTCGTTGCCAAGTCGCTTGCTGAACAAAACTTAGCAATAAACCTTGGAGACGCCCGCAGACTAGAACCTTCGACGATCGCCACGAAGCTTCGGGACCTACTGGCTGCCGGAGACGCCGCAGGAGAAAACGGCAAGCGGGTTATCGATGGACATGGCGCATCTCGCATCGCTGCTCACCTTGACGATGGACTGTGGCTGCGAGACGCCGACGCGCAGGACTGTGAGACTTATTATCTTTGGGCAAATGATCCTTCCGTAAGGAAGAATTCGCTTACCCCTGAACCGATCCTGTGGGAGAATCACGAACCCTGGTTCTCGAGAAAACTGGCCTCTTGTTCGTCGGAACTCTATGTTGCAATCAAGAAAGACCAACCCATCGGACAGGTTCGATTCGATCGCGATAACGACGGGTCATGGACGATCGATTACTCGATGGATCGCCACTGGCGCGGCAGGGGCATGGGCACGCAAGTGTTACGACTCGCCACCCGTCGCTTCTTCGACCGTCATGCCGCACCCGTCACCGCAGTCGTAAGAGTGGCGAATACGCCGTCACTTCGCTGCTTTGGACGCCTCGGTTTTCGCGAAATCGATTCGAAAGATCGTGAGCTTGTCAAATTTGCACTGGGCCCCAAATGAGATACTTAGTTGCTGGGCGAATGCCCTGGAACAAACGCCACTTTCAGACTTTGCTAGCTCACCAGGAAGGCGAGTGGCACTTCTGTAACACACGATCGGAACTGGAGGAACATTGGACGCAACCCTTCCGGTACATTTTCTTTCTACACTGGTCAGAACAGATACCGGACCACATCGTCGAAGAACAGCAGTGCGTTTGCTTTCACATGACGGATGTCCCATACGGACGTGGCGGCAGCCCATTGCAGAATCTGATCGCCAGAGGCCATCGACATACAGTGCTGAGCGCACTGAGGATGAGCGGTACGTTCGACGCAGGTCCGGTCTATCTAAAAAGCGATCTGTCTTTAGAAGGAAGCACTGCTGAAGAAGTCTACATCCGAGCTTCCGAACTATCGTGCAAATTGGCGGCGGAGATCGCCAAGAACGAACCGTCACCGCAGGCACAAGAAGGGGAGCTCGTCATCTTCAAGCGGCGAACTCCAAAAGCCAGCGAGATCCCACATGACGCCACCGACGAAAATGCCATTTTCGATCATATACGCATGCTTGATGCGACCGATTACCCACGTGCCTTTCTCGAGATCGGAAACCTTCGCATTGAGTTTTCTCGTGCAGCCTTATATAACGAAAAAGTCTGCAGTGATGCCACAATAACGATAATACGCCCATCAGTCTAATTCGACAGCGAGTTCCTCTTGTCACAAACAGTCCTAGTTGTCGCGGCGCATTCGGATGATGAAGCACTAGGTTGCGCTGGAACCCTTGCGCGTCACGCCGAACGTGGCGACAGAATCGGAGTAGTCTTTCTCACGAATGGAGTTTCATCTCGAGAGCACGCAAACCAAAAAGCGATCCGTGATCGCGAAGGTGCTATGCTCCGATCGCTTAAAGTCTTAGGAGTCTCCCATCACACGCGGCTTGATTTCCCAGACAACTCACTCGATTCGGTACCGCTCTTAAGCGTCACCAAAGCTCTGGAGACGGTTTGCAAAGAGGCTGGCCTCCCTGACATCGTTTACACTCACCACCCTTTTGACCTCAATGTTGATCATCAGGTGGCTCACCGCGCAGCATTGACCTGCTTTCGCCCTCAGCCACACTGCACCGGACGCCCGGCGAGAATCTTATCGTTTGAGGTATTGTCCAGCACCGGCTGGTTCGGTGGTTCTGACTCAACTGCCTTCTGCCCGAACTACTTTGTCGACATCTCGACAACCCTAGAACGCAAACTAAAAGCGCTGCAGGCATACGCGGAGGAAATGCATCCGTTCCCGCACGCCCGAAGCGTAATTGCCGCAGAGGCGCTTGCCAAATTCCGCGGCGCGACAATTGGTTCCACGGCTGCCGAAGCTTTTTCCGTAGAACGCATTATTGAGAAATGAATGGCATGAATCGACAGAACCTCATGACGCACAACCTCCAGACGGCTTCGAAGACATACATCATCGCCGAAGTTTCAGCCAACCACAACGGCAAGATCGATACGGCAAAAGAATGCTTGCGATCCATTCAATTGGCCGGTGCCGATGCGGTAAAGCTGCAAACGTACACTCCGGACACCATGACGCTGGACTGCGACTCGGATGTGTTTCGCGTAGGCGAAGGAACGCTTTGGGCGGGCCGCACGCTGCACGACCTCTATGCCGAAGCGCATACGCCGTGGGAATGGCACGGCGAACTGTTTGCCCTCGCCAAGGAACTCGGCATGGACTGCTTCTCGACTCCCTTCGACCGCACCGCCGTCGACTTCCTCGAGCAGTTTGATCCGCCGGCCTACAAGATCGCCTCGTTCGAGCTCGTCGACCTGCCGCTGATCCAGTACGTAGCCTCCAAAGGGCGTCCGATCATCATGTCGACCGGAATGGGCAGCCTTTCTGAAATTGCCGAAGCCGTGGCGGTGGTCAAGGCGGCGGACGTTCCGCTGACCCTGCTAAAATGCACCAGCGCCTACCCTTCGCCGCCCGAGTCGATGAACCTCCGCACCATCCCTCACCTTGCCGAAGCTTTTGGCGTTCCCACGGGCCTGTCCGACCATACGTTGGGTACCGCCGTTCCCGTCGCCGCCGTCGCGCTCGGCGCCTGCGTCATCGAAAAACACTTCACCCTGTCGCGGGAAACGCCCGGTCCCGACAGTGCGTTCTCCTTAGAACCGCACGAATTCAAAGAAATGGTCGACGCGGTGAGAGTGACCGAGAAGGCCCTAGGCAAAGTTAACTACGAACTGACCGACAAGGAGCAGGCGAGTAAGAGTTTTCGCAGGTCCTTGTTCGCCGTAGAAGACATCGAAGCAGGCGAGCGGCTAACAGAAAAGAATGTCCGTTCGATCCGCCCCGGCAGCGGTCTGCCGCCAAAGCACCTGCCAACGGTCGTCGGGCGGTGTGCCTCTCAGCGAGTTGCCCGAGGCACTCCGCTCGCGTGGACGCACGTTCGCTGAGTACCGAACACCAAAGTGCGGTGGCAAGACGCAGGGTCCCGTTACCTCTCACCCGTTCCCGTAGCCTCCAGCCACGACCCAAACGCCAACATATCCCGCAGTGCCGTGACTGCGATCCTTCTCACCTGTGAGTCAAAACCAAGCAAAACCGAAGTCGGGGGTCATTCGCGACACGTTCGCTTTCGGCCTACAAAGCGTTCTGCCGCAATTGCTCAGCTTCGCCCTTCTGCCACTCTTTACAAGCGTCCTTTCACCGGAAGATTATGCTGCGGTGAACTTGGCAACCGTATTCGGGATGCTCTTCTCCGGTGTCGTAGCTTTCCAAATACCTTCGATCATCGGGCGGCTTTATTTTGATTGCGACAAGAAGAACACAAGTGTATTCTTCAGCACCGTTTTTATCGTTGCCGCAGTGACGATCGTGACATCGCTCACGATCCTAACCACCGCAGGTGGTCACCTCGTTGCGATTATCTTCCCCTCCGCAAACCTGCCATTCTTTCCACTCTTCTTTCTTGCCTTAATCTCGCTCGGCATATCATCGCTTGCCTCGGTCTGCGTCTCGCTACTGCAAGTGCAAAAGCGAGCCACGCGACTATTGCGAATCAGTGTTGTCACCACGTGTGTGCATTTCGCAGCAAGCGTTCTTCTGGTTGTCGTCCTGCAATGGGGGCCCACCGGAGTCCTAACTGCCACGCTCATCAGCGGAAGCGTTAACCTGGCCCTACTGGCCTACACCGTATCTGATCACTTTGCCTGGGCTTTCGACGCGTCTTTCATCGCGCCCGGACTTCATTACTGCCTCCCCTTAATTCTTCACTACTACGGCGGATTCTTGTTCATCAGCTCAGACAAGATTGTGCTAGAGAAGTTTATTCCGTTAGCGGAGTTAGGCATTTATGTCGTCGCAGTCAGATTGGCATCCCCGATGAGCATCTTCGTCGAAGCCTTCAACCGATCAAATTCTCCCCGCTTTTTCGAGATGTCGAAGAAATCTCGCCGAGCGACCACTTATTTTTATCGAGACATCATCACTAAGTGGTTTGCGGTGATGATGGTTCTTTGGACGGGATTCAGTTTACTTGCGGGCGAGGCCGTGCAACTGCTTACTCCCGCATCCTACCACCCAGCCACGAGCCTCTTGCCAATCCTGGCAGGATCTTATGTGTTTCGAGGGCTCTACTGTTTTGCGGCAAACCCCCTATTTTTCGAAATGCGAACACGTTGGATACCGCTGATTACAGTATCAGCCGGATGCCTAAACATCGTTCTGAATATCCTATTAGTGCCGACTTTTGGAATGGCCGCTGCAGCCTGGACGACACTCGCGTCCTTTGCGACGACTTTTTTGGCAGCATTGCTCGTTGGACGCGTTTTTTACCCCATGAACTGGAGCGTCCGCAGCCTGGCAATCATTGCATTGCTCTCACTGTCTGTGTTCGCGGCGTTCTACTACGCTTCAATCGGATCAATGCCGGCCAGGATCGCAGCAAAACTCTGCGGCACTGCAATCCTCGCAGCGACACTTGGTATATGGCTCTTCCTTCCGAAAAACGCGCCAACAGGCCTCGCACACCTGAGCCCCAACTTCTTGCCAGCTCTTTTTAGACGATAAACATCGCTTTAGGAGTTAGTACCGCACTTAGATTACAAGGCTGGCCTGAATGGTGCGTTAAAATTAAGTCCATCCGGGTTTGTCGCGGGAAAGCCAAGGATGGTGGATTTTCGGAGGCACCCGCGGTGGTGCCCGAATGATTTGCCTGCGGTGCCTTCATCCATTACGTTGAAATTGCCGCGAGAAACGGAAGCAAGCTCTGCGGGGACGCGGGCACGGCTAGGGATGTCGCGGTCGGAGTGCGCCGAATGGTGTCTCTGGCTGGCGGCAAGCATTGCCCGTCGCCAGCATTTTTGATCCGGTAGTCCACACCCTTCGGACACCACCGATATGCCTAAGAAAATCCCGCAGTTGGGATGAACCCACGAGAATCCCGGATGGACCTTCGTTGGCCACTGCGTCGTACACGCCGTACGGGATCGCCATGCCGGAGTTTTGACCGCTGACTCCCGGGGAAGCACAGAATCCGCGAGTAGCAATCCTTTCGGCAATGGCCCTTGATCCCATATTAGTTCAGACCGAACCGTCTTCGACGGGCGATCCTGCCGTTTGCGATTCAACTTCTTCTTCAATTGCTTCGATGAGACCCGGTTGCGTGCAGCTAGCTTTCCTTCTACCGCCCCCTTTTTACGGATACGTCCTTCGGCTGGATCGTGAGGCAACCTCTCGATGTCGGCTCGCCCCTGCCGAATCGTATCGCAATCACCACCGAAGAGTTTGGTGAAGTATTCCACGCCCCCATGACCGAGCCTTTTTGCTTCGAGCGCCGCGTAACGCCGTCGGTCCTTCTCGGAAAGTGAGCGATAGAGAGCCTGCTTGCGAGCTTCAACAGCCGGACAATATGCGTTCATGGCAAGTAACCGTTCACGGCCCGGTGAGCTAAATTTGAAAACTGCTCTGGACTCAGAAGCACGATTTCGGGGCAAATGCTCCTATGAGCAAGCCCAAA
>NZ_WIAD01000084.1 GCF_009618275.1 Roseimaritima sediminicola | reverse complement strand
CCACCATCCCAACTCCGGTGCGTTGCGGATCACGATCTACTCGAAGGACGCCTTCGACATTTCACGCGACTCGCGGCGACTCACCGAAGAACAACTCGACGCGAAATATCCTGCGTTGGCAAAAACCAAACGCCAACATGTTGAGGCTTATCAGGAAACGCTCGAGCGACGAAAACGAGCCTTACCCGAGGACAAACGCTTTGAAGCACCCGTGGCGAAGGTTCGTGTCTATAGTCGCTCCAGCCTCGGCACGGTGGTACACGTCGGAGCGGACTACTTCATTGTCGAGGATGCCGACAGCCAAGGCCGTTCGGCCCACTCCGCCCGCACCATCTCGCGGATCAATTGGCTGGAAGAACCGGCGATCGACGTCTCCGCTGCCATCGTAAGCACCGAAGACGCCGATTGATTTCGTCGCGAGCGGATTTGATGGTGAGCGGCAAGCCGGCGAGCCTTCACGCACATGCTCAAGGAGACCTGTCGCCTCTCCGAGGCTATCAGCGCGAGCAGTGGGAGAAACCGGTGGTTTCACCACCGGCAAAGAGCTTTCGCCGCTCCGCGGCTGGAGCGTAATACGAGTACGAGTACCGCTTCGCTGAGTACGAGCAGGAGTACGAGCAGGAGAACACGACACCGTGCAATGGCGAGTGAAAAGCGGATAGAATCGGGTACTGCGTGCGGTCGTCGCGGATCGCCTCGCAGCCTTGTCTCGCGCTTTTCTCCCACGCTCGCCGGATAACGTGACCGCATGTCCGCCACCGCCCCCTCGCCGCCTGCGAGCATTGCCGGCCTGAAGCCGGAACAGATGCCCGTTGCCCAGCACGAACTGCACGGCTGGACGCACTTCTTCGGCCTGTACGCCGGCGAGCACGTGGCGGCCACGGAGTTCGTGATCGGGGCGACGTTCGTGGCTCTGGGCGCAACCACGTCCGACATCCTGCTGGGATTATTGATCGGCAATCTGCTGGCGATTGCCAGTTGGACCTTCATCACCGCGCCGATCGCCGTGCAGACGCGGTTGAGCCTGTACACCTACTTGCACAAGATCGCCGGCGATTCGATGGCCGATCTTTACAACTGGGCCAACGTGCTGATCTTTACCGTCATCTCGGCGGCGATGATCACGGTCTCCAGCACGGCCGTGCGGTTGCTGTTCGACATTCCGGCTCAGCTGCAGTGGTACCCGACCGACGGGATGTTCGTGCTGGTCGTCCTGGGCGTCGGCATGATCGTGGTTCTGGTGGCCATGTATGGGTTCAACGCGGTCGCCGAGTTTTCCAGTATCTGTGGTCCCTGGTTGGTGGTAATGTTTACCAGCGGCGCTCTGGTCCTGATGCCGGCGCTAGCCGAGTCCGTTCTGGGACGCACGTATCTGACGGGGTTTCGCGATTTCATTACCATCGGCGACCGTAGCATCTGGACCGGCATCAACAGCGAAGGGCAACCCGGTGTCGGTCTGCTGGAGGTGATCGGGTTTGCTTGGGCCGCCAACACGCTGACGCACTTCGGATTGATCGACATGGCGTTGTTTCGGTACGCCAAGAGCTGGACGTATGGGATCTGTACCAGTGCCGGGATGCTGTTCGGTCACTACATCGCCTGGATCGCGGCCGGGATCATGGGTGCCGGAACGGCGGCTCTGCTGAGCACGACGATCGTGGAACTGGACCCGGGCGACGTGGCCTACCGAGCCCTGGGGTGGTCGGGGTACGTGATCGTGATCGTGGCCGGATGGACCACCGCCAACGCCAACCTGTACCGCGCCGGCTTGGCCGCCCAAGCGATCTTCTACAATCATTCGCGAGGTCAAGTCACGTTCACGGTGGGCTGCGTCACGGTGCTGATCGCATGCTTCCCGTTTGTGTTCAGCCAGATGTTACCGCTGCTGACCTACGCCGGATTGTTGGTCGTGCCGGTGGGCGGGATCGTGTTTGCCGAACACGTGCTGTTTCCGCGGCTGGGCATGACGCGGTACTGGGCCGCCTACCGCAAGCTTTCGCACAGCATTCCGGCGATCGTTTCCTGGGCCGCCGGATTGGTGTTTGGCTTTGGGTTGAACGCCCTGAACGTGATGTCGTTTTTCTATCTTTTCCTGCCGACCTGGGTCTTTACCATCATCCTGTACACGATCATGGCTCGCGCCTTCGGCGCAGCGGACGACTACCCGGAACCGGAGGCAGCCGAGCAGCAGCGGGCCGCGGACATCAAGGCCTATCAAGCCGACTTGGCCGCGGCCGAAGGCGAACATCCGCGAGACCGCAGCGGGCTGACGCGCATCCTGCGGGCCGTCGCCTGGACCAGCCTCGCCGTGACGCTGATCCTGGCCATTCGCGTGATGTTCAGCAGCCCGAATCCGATCACCTACGACAGCAACGCGGCAACCTTCCATCGCTGGGGATTCGTCTGCACGTTACTGTACTTCGCCGCCGCGTACTGGGCGTTGCGCCGTGAAAAGTCCCTGGCTCATCCTCACCAAAGTCCATCTACATGAATCAAGCTGCCGAACTGAACCGAGCGAACCTATCCGAGCTTCCCGCCTCGGTCGCTCGACCAAGCTACGACCCGGTGCGTTTGAAAAGCGGCATCGTGCACGTCGGCGTCGGCGGCTTCCATCGTTCGCACGAAGCGTTCTATACCGACCGTCTGCTCGATGAGGGCGATGCCGAGCAGTGGGGAATCTGCGGCGTTGGCATCCGAGCGGGCGACCGGCGCATCGCCGAAGTGCTCGACAAACAGGACGGGCTGTACAGCTTGATCGTCCGGCACCCCGATGGCCGCATCGATACCCGCGTCATCGGTTCGATCCATCGCTTCATTTTGGGCGACCAGGACCCGCAAGCGGTCGTCGCCCAGATGGCCCATCCCGATACGCGGATCGTGTCCCTGACGATCACCGAAGGCGGTTACAACGTGGATCCGGAAACCGGCCAGTTCGACTTTGCCAACGCCGAAGCCCAGCACGATTTGCAAAACCCCTCGGAGCCCAAACTGGTCTTCGGATTCCTGACCGCGGCCCTCCGCCGTCGACGTGACGAAGGGTTGCCCGCCTTCACGGTGCAGTCCTGCGACAACATCCAGCACAACGGCGATTTGACGGGCCGGATGCTGCTGCAGTTCGCTCGCCGCCAGGATGCGGAGCTGGCCAAGTGGATCGAGGACGAGGTGTGTTTCCCCAATGCCATGGTCGATCGCATCACCCCGGTCACTACCGACGACGACATCAAATACCTGAAGACGCACCACGGCTATCACGACCGCTGGCCGGTGACCTGCGAACCGTTCTGCCAGTGGGTGGTTGAGGACAAGTTCTGTTGCGGTCGACCGGCTTGGGATCGCGTCGGCGTGCAGTTCGTCCCGGATGTCGTTCCCTATGAAACGATGAAGCTGCGGTTGTTGAATGCCGGCCATTCGGTGCTGGGCATTCTGGGCGCGATCCACGGTCACGCCACGATCAACGACTGCATCGCCGACCCCACGTTCGCCGCTTACCTGCGACGCTTCATGGACCTCGAAGCCACGCCCACGCTGGATCCGGTTCCGGGCATCGACCTGGATCGCTACAAGGACACGCTGTTCGAACGATTCGGCAACCCCAATATCCGCGACAGCGTCAGCCGCATTTGTTTGCAGAGCTCAAGCAAGTTGCCCGTTTTCCTGCTGCCGACGATCGAAGCCAACCTAAAGGCCGGCCGCAGCATCGACCTCGGCACCTTTGTCGTTGCCGCTTGGTGCTTGTACAACGACCGCCAAGTGGATCGCCTGGGTCGGCCGCTGGAGATCGTCGACGACCGCAAAGACGAGCTGCACGCGGCGGCACACCGTACCGAAACCGACCCTCAGGCCTTCATCAAGTTCAAGCCCGTCTTTGGCGACCTGGCGGCCAGCGAACGTTTCGCAGCGACGTACACCGAGCTCATCGAACGGATCTATGCCGGAGCGGATTTAGTCGCGGAAATGCGCCGGCTGGTGCGCTGAGCCGATTGCGCGGAGAATGCGGGTCCGACGCCGTTGCCCGTTTGCACTCCCCGAGAACCCGAATATGAATGATGAACCGGACCTGTCCTTCGATATCGACGCTTTGTTCGCGCACCTGACCGGCGACTTGGATCAGGACCTGGCCGAAGAGCAAGACTGGAGCTTCTCGCTGCGATCGGACGATTCAGCGGCCCTTCAGAAGGTGGCCGCCGAGATGGAAGATGATTTCCTGGTCCACCTGCAAGAAAACGTCCAGGAAGTCGAAGCCGATGGCAGCACCTCTGACGGCGATCCCCTGCTGATGCTGGTTCGCCGCGGTGTCCTCGATGCCGACGAAGTCAAACAGATCGCCGCGGGGCTGCAGAGCCTCGCCGCCGAACGCGGACTGCGCTACGAGGGCGTCGAATGCTACGACCCCATCGATGAGGAAGAATTGTTCGGCTGGATGGAGCTGGAGGATGCGGCTTGGCGGCTGCGACACATGAGCGACATCGGCTTGGAAGACGAAGCCGAAATGCCCTGGGCGTTCCTGGTGGAAGCCCCATCGCTGGAAGCCAGCGAGCAGCTGGCCGCCGCCCTGGGCGAAGCAGGTTTTGAGGATCGCGACGACTTCGACGAACCCGACGAGGATGGCAGCTACGGTAGTTGCGTCTTTGTCGAGGGACGCAACGACGAAGGCGAGCTGCGCACGACAGCCGAGAAGATTTCGCAAATCGCCGGACCACAGGGATGCCAGTTGCTGGGCATCCAGTTCTACACACGCGAGGACGTCGCCTTTGTGTTTGGCGACGACGAAGAAGACGAGGACGTCTAAGTCTCCCGGGCTGGACGAGCCAGAAGCAAAAAAGGGCCGCGATTCGACGGGTGCCCCGAATCGCGGCCCGATATGAGAACGAGCAAGCTACCCCGTCTCGTCTTCCAAGAGCCGCTAACCTGTCCCCGGCTCCTGTTACGCCCCTTCTTGCCCCACACAAAAGAGTATCGGCCGCAGCTTCCCGAATCTGTAGTGCATTTCCCTACCAAGAAATCTGGTTGCGCACCGCCGTAGCCAAACCCGTCCGAGTTTGGGCGTTGGAGTGTAGTCTTTAGGCGATTCGGACAGCCGCAACGGGTCCACGGGGACAGTCATCGCAATCCACGGGGACAGTCATCGCAATCCACGGGGACAGTCATCGCGCAAGGCGGTTGCTAGCAGCTAGCACGTCAGATCGAGGCGTGCTCTGTCCCCGCCGGTTCTTTCGTTCTGGAATCGCAGAGCGATGGCATGTGGTAGCCCCGGGCGCGAGCCCGGGGAAACCCAATCAAACCATCCGCCAAGCCCTGGAAGGGCGACATGTATAACTCTCTGCGACCGGGGACAGTCAATTGCGACCGGGGACAGTCAACGCGCAAGGCGGTTGCTAGCAGCTAGCACGTCAGATCGACAACGCGACCGGGGACAGTCACGCGCAAGGCGGTTGCTAGCAGCTAGCACGTCAGATCGAGGCAGGCCCTGTCCCCGTCCCTCCGTGCTCTGTCCCCGTTTCTCCGTCGTCGATGGTCCCACAACCGACTGCCGTCGCTCCGCGACTCCCGGCGTATCTTGGGGGCTTCCTACCTCGGATTGGCATCCGAGGCTATCCACTGCCATCGCTTCGCGATTCAACGCCGCTAGCATCGGTGGCCGCGCCGTCGTACATACGACTGTCCCCACCGGTTCGCGCGCGTGCTCTGTCCCCGCCGGTTCCGCCGGTTCGCGATGTGCAAGCTCTGTCCCCGTTTCGCCGTCGTCGATGGTCCCACAACCGACTACCGTCGCTCCGCGACTCCCGGCGTATCTTGGGGGCTTCCTACCTCGGATTGGCATCCGAGGCTATCCACTGCCATCGCTTCGCGATTCAACGCCGCTAGCATCGGCGGCCGCGCCGTCGTGAATACGACTGTCCCCACCGGTTCGCGCGCGTGCTCTGTCCCCGCCGGTTCGCGATGTGCAAGCTCTGTCCCCGTTTCGCCGTCGTCGATGGTCCCAAAACCGACTACCGTCGCTCCGCGACTCCCAGCGTACCTTGGGGGCTTCCTACCTCGGATTGGCATCCGAGGCTATCCACTGCCATCGCTTCGCGATTCAACGCCGCTAGCATCGGCGGCCGCGCCGTCGTACATACGACTGTCCCCACCGGTTCGCGATGCCATCGCTTCGCGATTCAACGCTGCTAGCATCGGCGGCCGCGTCGTCGTGAATACGACTTTCCCCACCGGTTCGCGATGTGCGTGCTCTGTCCCCACCGGTTCCGTGCTCTGTCCCCGCCGGTTGGTTCCGCCGGTTCTTCGTTCTGGAATCGCAGCGCGATGGCATGTGGTAGCCCCGGGCGCGAGCTCGGGGAAACCCTTCGGCTACGGCTGTGTGACGACCTCTCCGCCGGCGCGGGTTCCTAGGGCGTGCCACACCGCCAGGTCCGTCGTCTCGCTGATCGAGGTCACGCTGCCGTCGACTTTGACGACGTTGACCACGCCGGAGTGAAAGCTGCGCGAGGTGATCATGGCATAGGTCGGGCTGCCGGCGATGCCGTTCTTTCCCTCCTGCCAAGAGTTGTAATCCATCTGCTCGTACAGCGTCCCGCCGGCGTTGTAGTGCACGTCGCTGTTGGGGGCGAGCGTGACGGTGAATCCGGTGTGGTGCACGCGTCCGTCGGGCCATTCGGTGTGCCCGGTGTTCTTGAACTGGGCACCGCTGGCCACGATCGCCTCGGCTTCGCCGCGGCTGGTCGGCACGGCCGTGGTGGCGGGTCCGCCGTTGCGTTGGTACGGCGTCCACGCTTTGACTTCCGCGGCCAGCAACGTCTGGCTGCTGCCGTCGGTGCAATCGCGAAAGTCCAAAAAGCGATTGGGAGAGAACATGCCGTCGCCGCCTTGCCGGGTGGACGGGTTGAAGACGAACCAGCGACCGAAGTTGAACCCGTAGCTGGTCGGGTACAGAGCCGGGCGGTTATCGGTGAACGTGCGGACTTGGAAACTGCCCGGGTCGCTGGGACAACCATAGATCGGGATCTTCAGCCCATCGATCACGCTCTGATGATCCCACGCCGAGGACAGATCGACGCGGTCGTACAGGTTGCCCTGCTCCAGATAGGGCAGGATCCGGCCGTGCACGCCCCAAGAACCGTTGTTGCCCGTGGAAGTCGTGTTCAGGTTGACCATGGCCGAGGGCGGAAAGCTGCCGTGGACGCTTTGATAGTTGTGGCAGGCCAACCCCAGTTGCTTGAGATGGTTGCTGCACTGCATCCGCCGAGCCGCTTCGCGAGCGGCCTGAACCGCTGGCAGCAGCAAACCCACCAACACCCCGATGATGGCGATGACCACCAACAACTCGACCAACGTAAAAGCATAACGCTTGGATTTCATAGACCGTTCTGTGTGTTTGGAAAAAGGGAGCTGAAAGGGATCGGCTGGCCAGCCAGGGGGCATCCTCGCGGCGTGCACCAGAGACACCGGAAATGCTTCCCGCGACCTCCGCCAGCGTCGTGTCACCGCCCTTATGCATCCGCCATGCCAGGGCCTAAGCATCCGCCATGCCAGGGCCTAAGCATCCGCCCCGCCAACCACGCTCCTGCCAACGCAAACGCGGGGAAAACGAACCAAAACAAAGTCGCCCGGGCGGTCCTCGCGATCGTTCATCTCGCCCTTCAACGCCGATGTTTTCGCCGGCCGCGGCGGATTATCCGCCGCCGCTTTTCGCCTAAAATAAACCGCCACGACTGCCCTTCGAGAAAACGTCTCCGTTGCCCTGCTTTGCCCTGCTCTTTCCATCGAGTCATCGCTTGTCCGTTTTGTCCTGGAATCGATCCCTGCGACTGCGACTGCTGGGGCCGCAAGTCGCCGCAGCGGTACTGGCGGCATTGGCCGTGACCGGGGCTTCCTACTGGTGGGGGTCCCAACGGGCCACCACGGAAATTCGCACGCGGTTCGACGCCATCGAGCGGACGTTGGCCGACGCCTCGTATCCGCTGAACGCCCTCGTCCTGGACTCGCTGGCTCAATTAACCCAGACCGAACTGGTGACGCTGGATGCGACGGGTCGCGTCCAGCACAGCACCGTCTCGTTGGCTTCGCCACCCGGCCAGCCGCACGTGCAAACCACCGACGCCCGGCGTTTTCTCTCGTTCGGCTTCAACACCGTGGCCGCTCCGGTTCGTCCCGACGGGGTGTACAGCGTGCGCGTGCTGTTCGACGAAGCGGTGGTTGCCGCGCGGCGCCGACAAGCGGCGATGTGGCCGCTGGTCACCGGACTGTCGACCATCCTCGCACTCACCTCGATCACTCTGCTGCTGACCTCGCGACTGGTCGGCCGGATCGCGATCCTGCAGCAGCGAGTCGAAGCGGTTGCCGGCGGCGACTTCGACGTTCGCGTTCCCGATCAAGGCCAGGACGAACTGGGCCGGCTGGGTTTGGCCGTGCAAAATATGGCGGGTCAACTGCGTCAGTTGTGGAAGGGTCTGGAGCGTCAGCAGAACGAGAAAGTGTTGCATCAGGTGGCCGGCGGGATGGCACACCAACTGCGCAACAGCCTTACCGGAGCGCGGCTGGCCGTCGAACTGCACGCCGCGCAGTGCCGCGACGCCACCGATGAAGACCTGCAGGTTGCGATCGGCCAGATCGAACAATCCGAAGACTACGTGCGGCGGTTGCTGTTGGTCGCCGCCGGTCGCCAGGACCCAGAGCGTCCGATGCGGGTCGAGCAGTGCTGGCAGGACCTCCGCAGCAGCCTCGCTCCGGTGGCCGAACATTTGAAACGGCAACTGCACTGGGAACTGGACGGGGCCGTCGCCGACGCGCGCTTGGTCGACGGGCCCAGCTGGACCGCAGCGGTCAGCAACCTGGTTCACAACGCCCTGCAGGCAGCCGACGATGTCCAGGTACGGGCCTCGGCCGACCAGGCGCAGGCCTCGGCCGACCAGGCGCAGGCCTCGGCCGACCAGGCGCAGGCCTCGGCCGGCTCGCCCGACGCGGTGTGCGTGCGCGTCATCGACAACGGCCCGGGCATTCCCGAACCGGTCGCCGAAGAATTGTTCGAACCCTTCGTCACCTCCAAACCCGAAGGCATGGGATTGGGTTTGTCGATCGTCCATCGTACGGCTCAGCGGCTGGGCGGCAGCGTGCGTTGGTACCGCGAGGGCGACCGCACCGTTTTTCAGTTCACCGTTCCGCTGCAGCGCACCGCGGCATCTTGAATCCATCGTCTCTTCACCGGAAACCATTCGCGAGCTGATGTCAAAACCACCCATCTTGGTTGTCGACGACGAACCCTCAATCTGCTGGGCCCTGCAGAAGATGCTCACGCGTGATGGTCACGACGTGTTGACCGCCTCCTCGGCGGAAGAGGGGCTGCGTTTGGCCGCCGAACATCGCCCACCGCTGGTCATCCTGGATGTCCGCTTGCCGGGACGCGACGGCATCGACGCGCTGCCGGATTTTCTCGAGGCCACCGGCAACGCGCCGGTGATCCTGATCACGGCCTTTGGCGACTTGGACACGGCGGTCGCAGCGGTCAAGCGCGGGGCGACCGACTACCTGACCAAACCTTTTAAACTGGACGATGCCGCGCGAGCCTGTCGCCAGGCGCTGCGGGACGCCGGTTCGGGAACCGTGCCCGAAGCCACGCGTCCGATGTCGCTGCGCCGAGCTGTCCTGGTCGGTTCGTCGCCGGCGATGCAACAGGCGTTTCGTCAGATCGCGTTGGTAGCCGAAAGCGATCTATCGGTCCTGATCACCGGCGAGACCGGCACGGGCAAGGAACTGGTGGCCGCGGCGATCGTTCGCCACAGCCGGCGGAGCGAACAACCCTACATACCGATCGCGCCGGTGGCGCTGAACCCGGACCTGATCGAAAGCGAGTTGTTTGGCCACGTCAAAGGCGCCTTCACCGGCGCGGCCGAGGACCGTCCGGGCCTGTTCGAGCGTGCGGAAAAGGGCACGATCCTGTTGGACGAGATCGGCGACCTGCCGCTGGGCACGCAGGTCAAACTGCTGCGAGTGCTGGAACAGGGCCAGTTCTGCCGCGTCGGGGATGTGACACCGCGCCGCGCCGACGTGCGGATCATCGCGGCGACCAATTGCGAGTTGCCGCGACAGGTCGCTTCGGGTCAGTTTCGCGAAGACCTGTTTCACCGCTTGACCGGAATGCACATCCACCTGCCGCCGCTGCGCGAACGCACCGAAGACATCCTTCCGCTGTGCCAACATTTTCTCTCCGCGATGGACTACGCCGCGCTGGACAGTGCGATCGACCGGCCGCTGCTCGACGCCCTCGAGCAACGCCCCTGGTACGGCAACATTCGCGAACTGAAGAATGCGATCGAACACGCCGCCGTGGTTGCTCGCGGTCGGCCGCTGAGCATCGCCGACTTTCCGCCGCCCAAACCGGGTCGCGACCAAGACGCGGCGGACGCGCCCGAAGCGGCCCTGGCCGGCGTCGTGCGTCAGTGGACCGCTCGAGCGATTCAGCGCTGCGAGGGCGATCCCGATTCCCTGCACGCCGATTTCCTGGCGGCCAGCGAACCCGCCCTACTGGAGGTCGTTTTGAAACACGCCGGCGGCAACCGCGCCAAAGCCGCGCAGTGGCTGGGCATCCATCGCGGCACCTTGCGCGACCGGCTGCGCGCTTACCGCATGGACGAGTAAGCACGTCGGCATGAATCTTTAGGTAAAACCCCGCGACAACACCCTCCCGCGCAGCGGGAGGGTTGGGCTCTTAGGCCCGGGGAGGGC
>NZ_WIAD01000083.1 GCF_009618275.1 Roseimaritima sediminicola | reverse complement strand
GGTCCAGGGCAATTTTCAAATTTAGCTCACCGGGCCGTGAACGGTTACGTCGTGTGAAAGCCAAGGAAGGTGGATTTTCGGAGGCACCCGCGGTGGTGTCCGAATGATTTGCCTGCGGTGTCTTCATTCATCACGTTGAAGTTGCCGCGAGAAACGGAAGCAAGCTCTGCGGGGACGCGGGCACGGCGAGGGATATCGCGGTCAGGGCGCGCCCAGTGGCGTCTCTGGCTGGCGGCAAGCACTGCCTGCCGCCAGCATTGCGATTCGTTAGACCACACCCTTCGGACACCACCGCAGATGCCTAAGAAAATCCCGCAGTTTGGGTGAACTCACGAGAATCCCGGATGGACCCAAATTTGGCATGGACATGCGAGGTGGAAACTTTGGCGAATGTTGCCAGGAACTACACTGGACAGTCCTAGGGCATAAGGGGCACCGGAAGATTGACGCGGACTCAGTCAAGTCGGTCGCCAGGCGGCTCTATGAGGTGCGCTAAATCTGCTAAAAAACATCCTGCGTGGGCCTGCCCTCAGTGCCCTGTGGGAATTGCTCGGCGGCAGTCTATAGATAGGAGTCGGTGGCTAGCGTTCAAGCAATTGCTGTGTGTCGGCTTTTGCTTGCGAACGTCAAATAAGAGTTAGCACTCTAGCTGGGACTCGTCGCCTCGTCTACGACCCAAAGTCTGGCGACTTCGGCTACTGGATTTGAGGCTTGGTTTCGGCTTTGGCGGTTGAGAGGGCTTTCCGGATAGATTCGTCCTCGGGGTCTAACGCCAACGCTTTTTGGTAGTAGGCGGCGGCGGAGTGGGAGTTGTTCTGTTTGCTGGCGATTTGGCCTAGGAGTTTTAGACGCGCTACTTGCTCGGCTCGGGGGCCGCCCCGCTGGCCTGCTAGGACTTGTTCGGCGGTGGCTAGGAGCCGGCGGTCGGGCGTTTCGGCTCGCAGCTCGACCTGGGCCGCTCGGCTCAAGGCGGCCGGCGTCGCGGGCACGATGTCGCTGGGGGCGAGCGGGCCAGAGCTCGAAATCGCGGCGATGCCGCGGGGCGTCATGCCGGGGCTGAGTGTCAGGACGCGGCGCCAAACGTCTCGGGTCAGCTCCCACATCTCGCCGGCTTGCGCAAGTCCCGCCACTCGCGTAAGCGTCGGCAAGTGCTGGCGCCGCAAACTGGCCAGCTGGGCGAGTAGCTCCCGCGATTGCTCGGGGCTCCCGCCGGCAAAGTCCAGCCGGACCAGGTGGTAACGGGCTTCGTCCGATAGCGGGCAAGAGCGAAGGGCTCCGGCGGCGAGCTGGCGGGCGGCGGCGTAGCGGGTGGCGAGTTCGGTGCGGGTTTGGGTGGTTTGGTCGTCGTCCGTTTCAGCCTCAGGGACCACCGACAGAAGTAGTGGACGAGGCGACGAGTCCCCGGGGGAGTTGCGAGTTGCGAGTGGCGAGTGGCGAGTGGGGGCTGGTTGATCGTTGTCGGTTGTTGGTTGCTGGTACCAGACGGTGCGGAGGTTGCTCGGGTGCAAAGCCCTCGCGATCTGCTCGGTCTCTTGGCCGGTTGCCCCGATCGCCGCGGCCGCTCGTTGCCTCGCGACGATGCTGCTGAGGGCACAGAGCCGGACGGCGGTCTGGCTGTCCTGGGGATGGTCGGCGACGTGCGCTTGTAAACGGTCCGCAAGACCGCTCATCCGGTCCGTGTCTCGCGTCTCCGCGGCCGTCAGCATGTTGACGTAACGCTGGTACGCTTCACCCGTCGCCGCCGCGTGCAGCTGGGGGACCGCGGCGATGGTGAACACGGTGACGACGAGGAGCGTGGCGAAGGGGGCGAGGTTTTTGGTTTTTGGTTGTTGGTTGTTGGTTGGGGGGGAAGAGGCTGAGTGGCGAGAGGCGAGTGGCGAGGGGGGGGCGGCGGCTGGCGCCGGCCGCTGGGAACCTGAGGCTAGCGCCCAATGCCATCTACTTTCACCATCGCTTGCGATTGAAGCGTTAGCGGAGCGGCGCAAGCCGCCCGGTGTGTGAAGGTTCGCACCGCAAAACCGGACGGCTCGCGCCGTTCCGCTACAAAGGAAGTAGCAGCAAAACCGGACGGCTCGCGCCGTTCCGCTACAAAGGAAGTGGCATTGGGCTAGCGCCTTCGGCTGGGAACCTGAGGCTAGCGCCTTCGGCTGATGTTGGGGTGGGGGATCGGCGGCGGCTGGCGCCGGCCGCTGGGAACCTGAGGCTAGCGCCTTCGGCTGATGTTGGGGGGTGGCCCTCCCCGGACCTGAGAGTCCGACCCTCCCGGGGGGAGGGTGATGGGATGCGGAGCGGGCGACGGTAACGGCGAATAGCACGGCGGCGAGCGTGGCGCTTGGGATCAGCAGCAGGCCGAAGTCGAAAAACTGCGTGAACGCTAATGCCGCCATGGCGAAGACTCCGGCCGTGGCCAGCCCGAAATCCAGCGGATCACTGCTGCGGCTGAGCGACCACAGCGAGCGGACGAGTACGGTCAGGAGGGTGGCTAGGAGTGCCACGCCGACCAGTCCGGTTTCCACCGTCCATTCCAGCCAGGTGTTGTCGGCGTTGACCGCCCATCCGCTCCACGAGGTTCTTTGGTAGGGCAAATAGGCGTAGCGGTAGGTGCCGCCGCCGGAGCCGACTGTCCAGTGGGCACGGGCCGCTTGCACGGCATCCGCCCAGTAGTCCCAACGACCGTCATTCACGACCATTTCGCTTATCGCTTGTTCGCTTTGACTCAGCTCGTCCACTGACCGCAGTGGCAGGTCGAACCGGACCAGGACCAGGGCGGCGATCAACCCGCCCGCGGCGGTCGCGGCCAGGATCGAGCGGCCGCGCCGGCCGATGGAAAAATGAAAAAACGCCAACAAAACCGAGACCGCAAACACCGGTGCGGCCACTCCGCCACGCGACCCCGAGGTCAGTAGTCCGGCGATGCACAGCGCCGACAGGATCCCGGCGGCCACCGCATGCGGATCCGAAAACAGCTCCTTCACCGCCGCCGCGTCCAAACGGTCGCGGTCCCGCAGAAAACCGCTGAGCGCCGACAGCCGCCAGGCCAGGATGCCAATCGCACAGGCCAGCCCCAGGACCAGCAGCGTGCAGGCGTTGTTCTGATTGATGAACGCGCCGAATGCCGAGCCGCCGGTTTGTCCCCAGATCGTGGTGCCGGGCGTGAGGACCAGGCCCGCGATGCCCACGCCGGCATGGACGGCTCCGGTCGCCGCAAAGGCGACCAGCATCCAAACGATGTGCCGCCGTGCGTGGATCGCCAGCGCCGCGGCCGATGCGAATCCGGCCACCACCGCCATTAGGCTCCACCGGGTCATGCTGAGCCAGGGAGCGATTGTAATGGGGTAGCGACCATCGATCGACAGTCGTTCCGCGTCCGCGGCATGGCTTTGCAGCGGAGCGAGCCAGCGGGAGTACAGGTCCCAGGATCCGCCAGCGAGCCAGGGGCCGAGCCAGTTCGGTAGAGGAAGGGTTTGAAACCATAGGAATACGGTTGCGGCGGCCAGCAGCAGCGGGACGGCGAACGGTCGCAGGCCGGTTTGCCGAGGGCCTGAAATCATCGTCAGGGCGGCCAGGGCCAAGGCGGCGCAGGCGGTCCAGGCCATCGCCCACTGCGTCCACAGGAACACGCCGCCGTGGTCAAACGCGGCCAGAGCCGGTGCGAGGCAAAGCAAGGCCGTTGCCGATCCGGCAAGCAGGGGGGTTAGGAGGCTTGGGAGCTTCGGGAGGGGCATGGGAGTGTCGTCACGCCGCGGTCGGCGCGGACTTCGTTCCTTTGGGTGACAGGCACCTTGCAAAGGAAAAGCAGTCGTGTCACGTCCGTGTGAGGAACCCTAGCTCACCGCCGGAGCGTGTGATGGGGTTTCAATCCGAATGTCGCTCGTTGCGGCACGCGAGAGCGGGATTCATTGATTTTCGCGAGAGGTGGGCAGCTGCACGCGTGGTACTGTAGCGGATCTCAAGCGGCCCGGCGAGGGGGTTTGCGGGCAGGGTGAATCTTTCGTTTAGGAAAGGATGATCGGTCAATGGGAGCATGTCGAGTGCTAGGTCTGGAAAATTTTCAACGGCCCCTCAAAGGTGGGTGAGTAAGCGGGATTATCGGTCTGAACGGCGTGGCGAAAGGTTTTGGACCTCCTGCCAACCGTCCAGCTCTTTCTCGCTATGTATGGGGGCGTTCTCCCGCAACTCGCGGCTCGATACTCGCCACTTTCGACAAGTATTGACCGTAGTCGTTGTTGTAGAGGGTGGCTTGGGTTTTTAGTTCTTGCTTGTTGATCAGGCCTTGCTCGTAGGCGATCTCTTCGAGACAAGCGATCTTTAGGCCTTGCCGCTTTTCGACGGCGGCGACGAAGTTGCAGGCGTCCAGAAGGCTGTCCTTGGTGCCGGTGTCGAGCCAGGCGAAGCCGCGCGAGAAGAGCTCGACCGACAGGTCGCCCCGCTCCATGTAAGCTCGGTTGACGTCCGTAATCTCGAGCTCGCCGCGGGGTGAGGGTTTTAAATTCTTGGCGATCTCGACGACGTCGTTGTCGTAGAAGTACAGCCCCGGCACGGCGTAGTTGCTCTTGGGTCGCTGCGGTTTCTCTTCGATCGAGATCACACGGCCGTCCTCATCGAACTCGACGACCCCGTAGGCCGTGGCGTCGTGGACGTGGTAGCCGAAGACGGTGGCGCCGGTCGTCTTCTCGGCCGCACTGCGGAGGATGCTGCGGAAGCCTTGCCCGTAAAAAATGTTGTCGCCCAGGACCAGGGCCACACGGTCGTCGCCAATAAAATCTTCGCCGATCAGGAAGGCCTGCGCCAAACCCTCGGGCTTGGGCTGGGCGGCGTAGGTGAAGGTGACGCCCCACTGCGAGCCGTCGCCGAGCAGTCGCTGAAACGCCGGTAGGTCGTGCGGCATGGATATGAGCAGGATGTCGCGGACACCGGCCAACAACAACGTCGACAACGGGTAGTAGATCATCGGCTTGTCGTACACCGGGATCAGCTGCTTGCTGACCGCCCGGGTGATCGGGTGCAGCCGAGAGCCGGAACCGCCGGCGAGGACGATGCCTTTGGGAGGTGGTTGGTTGTCGGTTGGTGGTTGTTGGTTGGTGAGCACGGGGTTGGTTGTTGGTTGTTGGTTGTTGGTTGGCTTCGTAGCTGAACTCGCCAGAGTTTGGATTGAGTTGGTTAGGAGGTAAGGCGGTCCAAGTTCACAGGCTGGAAGCCTATGCCACGGGGTCTCGTTGGAGTCTAGCCTTTAGGCGATTTTTGGTTGCGCGCTCGGGCGGCTGAAGCCTGGACTCCAGCGCGTCCAAAGCCTGGTGAACTCGGTTACGGGAACACTCGGTTACTTTCGGCGGAGCGAAAGGCGACACTCTCCAATGTCTGGCGACTTCGGCTGGGGTTGTGCCCCCCTCTCCCCCGCGGACTGACTCGCTTGGGCTCGCCAGGCCGCGGGGGAGAGGGGGAGAAATTTTTTTTGGCGCGTGTGGGCGGGCGTACCTCGGATTGCATCCGAGGCTATCGACTGGCATCGCTTCGCGATTCTTAGTGGCATAGGCTTCCAGCCTGTGAGAGTAGCTCGGCTGTCCCAGCCGAGACCTGTAAGGCCTGGCCCGCTCGCCCCCCCCGGCCCCCACAGCCTGACTCGCTTGGGCTCGCCAGGCCGCGTGGAGAGGGGGAGAAAATGTTCGTGTGGGCGGGCGTACCTCGATTGTATCCGAGGCTATCGACTGGCATCGCTTCGCGATTCTCGCTGTCCGCTCGACTAACAACTAACAACTAACAACTAACAACTAACAACTAACAACTAACAACCCTCAACCAACCGCTTCCTTTTTCCAGTTTTTTAGTGATGCGGCGATGGCGTCCTCTACCGGGGACATGTTGATGCCGGTGGCTAGGAGCTTGCTGTTGTCCATGACGCAGTTGCTGCGCGGCGTCTTGGCGGCCGTCTGCATGAAGGTGGCTTCGCTCTCGAAAAACTCGAACTGCTTAGCCGGCTCGAGGTGCTTTTTGATCAGCTCGGTGACTTGCTTGGTGGTGACGCTGCCGGTGTTGGTGACGTTGTAAATGCCGTAGGGCACTCGCCGCTGCCAGCACTCGAAGCACGCCGCGACGAACTCTTCGAGATGCGAGATCGAGTTCTCGGCGTCGAGCAGTCGCTGGTAACGCAGCAGTTTGCTGAGGTAGTTTCGCGGGGAGTCTTCGTGGTTGAAGGGGATCCGCAGCCGCCAGAGGTAGGTCGATTCGCTGCCCTGCAAACACTCTTCGCCCAGCGCCTTGCAGCCGCTGTAGAAGCTGCAGTTGTCGGTGCGGAAGCTGAAGTTGGGCGGGTCGGTTTCGGTAAAACCGCCGCCGTCGGCTCGGCGGCCGGTGTAGATGCAGCCGCTGGACACATGCCCCCACGGCAATCCGGCCGCCTCGCAGACTTCGCGAATCATCCCCGGCAACACCGCGTTACCGGCCAAGCACTCGGCCTTGTGCAGCTCGCAGGCGTCCACGTTCGGTTTGCCGATGTAGCCGGCTGCGTTGATCAGGAATGTTGGCCGCGTCTCGGCGATCAGACGCGTGAGAGCCGCGCGGTCGGTGTAGTCGACGTCGCGCCGCGAGACGCCGCGGTAGGCGTGGCCGCCACGCTCGAGCAGTCGCGCGAAGGCCGAGCCGACGTATCCGGTATGTCCGAGAAGGAGGATCACGTTGTTGGTTGTTGGTTGTTGGTTGTTGGTTGATACCGCTCGCTGTCGGGGCCTGTCCTCTGTGCTCTCGGTGATCTCTGTGGCAATCTCTTTGCTTGGCACGGCCCAGGCGTTTGCCCCGTTCTTCTTCCCATCAACTAACAACCAGCAACTAGCAATTAAACCGGGACTCGTTGCCTCGTCCACTACGGTCCAAAGTCTGGCGACTTCGGTTACGGAGGTGCGGTTCACAGGCTGGAAGCCTATGCCACTGGGAGTCGTTGGATTGTAGCCTTTAGGCGATTTTTTGGGTTGCTCTCGGGCGGCTGAAGCCTGGACTCCAGCGCGTTCACAGGCTGGCGACTTCGGCTACGGGTGTGCCCCCCCCTTTTTTTGCTCCCCAGCTCCCTCTCCCCCGCGGCCTGACTCGCTTGGGCTCGCCAGGCCGCGGGGGAGAGGGGGAGAAAATGTTCGTGTGGGCGGGCGTACCTCGGATTGCATCCGAGGCTATCGACTGGCATCGCTTCGCGATTCTTAGTGGCATAGGCTTCCAGCCTGTGAGAGTAGCTCGGCGGTCCCAGCCGAGACCTGTAAGGCCGCACCTCGGATTGCATCCGAGGCTATCGACTGGCATCGCTTCGCGATTCTTAGTGGCATAGGCTTCCAGCCTGTGAGAGTAGCTCGGATTGCATCCGAGGCTATCGACTGCCATCGCTTCGCGATTCTGGCTGTCCGCTCAACTGGCGGCCATCAACTAACAACTAACAACTAACAACCAACAACTAACAACCAACACCGCTTGCTACTCCTTCCCTACTCCCTGTCGCTGGAGCTGGTAGTCGCCGCTGAGGATGTTTTGCCACCAGGATTCGTTGTCGAGGTACCACTGGACGGTCTTGCGGAAGCCGCTTTCGAAATCCTCGGCCGGCTCCCAACCGAGCTCTCGCTGGATCTTCGAGGCGTCGATGGCGTAGCGGAGGTCGTGGCCCGGACGGTCGGCCACGAAGGTGATCTTCTCGGCGTGCGGCCGGCCGCTCGAACACGGACGCAGCTGGTCCAGGATCCCGCACAGCGTCTGCACCAGTTCCAGATTCGTCCGCTCGTTGTTGCCCCCGATGTTGTACGTCTGGCCAGGTTCGCCTCGCTGGACCACCGTCAGCAGCGCCTCGCAGTGGTCGGTGACGTACAGCCAGTCGCGGATGTTTTCGCCCTTGCCGTACACCGGGATCTCTTCGCCTCGCAGGCATTTCAGGATCACCACCGGGATCAGTTTCTCGGGGAATTGGTAGGGCCCGTAGTTGTTGCTGCAGTTGGTGACCAGGACAGGCAGCCCGTAGGTGTCTCGCCAGGCTCGAGCCAGGTGGTCCGAGGCGGCTTTGCTGGCCGAATACGGCGAGTGCGGGTCGTAGGCCGTGGTTTCCGAGAACAGTCCCGTGCTGCCCAGCGATCCGTACACCTCGTCGGTGGAGACGTGCAGGAAGCGGAATCCGTCGGCGGCCGGACCTTCAAGCGACCGCCAGTGCTGGAGGCTGGCCTGCAGCAGGTTGTAGGTGCCCACCACGTTGGTCTGAATGAATTGGCCCGGGCCGTCGATCGAGCGATCGACATGGCTCTCGGCCGCCAAGTGCATCACGGCTTCGGGAGCGAACTCCGAAATCGCAGCCGCTACGGCTTCGGCGTCCGTGATGTCGACGCGGGTGAAAGCGTACCGCGGATGGTCCTCTAGGTCGGCCAGCGAATGCAGGTTGCCGGCGTAGGTCAGGCAGTCTAGGTTGAGGACGTCGTGGCCCTCGGCGACCGCCAAACGGACGAGGTTCGAACCGATGAATCCGGCGCCGCCGGTGATGAGAAGCCGCATGTTGGTTGTTGGTTGTTGGTTGATGGTTGTTGGTTGTTGGTTGATGGGGAAGGTTTAGGATAGTTGAAAAGCGGTGGGTGGGTAGCTGAACTCGCCAGAGTTTGGGGACGAGTTGCGAGTTGGGGCTGGGCTTCGCATTAGGGCGATTCGACGCGTTAAGTATCGTCAGGCGGAGCGGTGATGCGGCGATGTGGTTCCTGTGGGCGGGCCCCCTCGCCCCCGGCCCCTCTCCCCCGCAGCCTGACTCGCTTAGGCTCGCCAGGCTACGGGGGAGAGGGGAGAAAACGGTTTTTTTTCCGTACTTCGCTTCCGCCGGCGTTCCCGAATCTCTCGCTTCTCGCCACTCGCTGGCTACGCTACAGTGGGGCGCTGCTTGTTTCGCTGCCCGTTTGCCTGAGAGCTGTATCGATGCCGCTGTTGCCGCAAGAGCCTGACATGTTTCCGGAAGACTTGCTGGAGACGGTCGCCGAAGACGCTCCGTGGTGGGCCATCTACACGCGATCCCGGCAAGAAAAGACGTTGATGCGACGGCTGCGCGAAGACGGCATCCCGCATTACGGTCCCGTCATCCCACGCCGCTACCGCTCGCCCGCCGGCCGGCTCCGCACCTCCTTCATGCCGCTGTTTCCCAATTACGTCTTTCTGCAAGGCGATAATGAGGCTCGGTATACAGCCGTTTGCACCGGATGCGTCTCCCGCTGCGTCGCGGTCGACGATCCGGCGGAATTGGTCACCGACCTGCGGCAGATCCACAGCTTGATCCAGACCGACCACCCGCTGGCCCCGGAGTCGCGGATTGAACCGGGCGACATGGTGCGCATCAAGAACGGCCAATTCGCCGGTTTCGAAGGCGTCGTCGCTCGCCGTGAACACGAAATCCGGCTCGTCGTCTACGTCCGTTTCATGAACCAAGGCGTCTCGGTCGCCCTGGATGATTGCCAGTTCGAGGTGGTGGAGAAGAAGGTTGAGGGTTGAGTTAGGAGTAGTGGACGAGGCGACGAGTCCCGGACGCAGGAGGTTGACCAGTGAGCCGTTCGTGTGGGTGGCCGTACCTCGGATTGCATCCGAGGCTATCGACTGCCATCGCTTCGCGATTCTTAGTGGCATAGGCTTCCAGCCTGTGAGGGTAGCTCGGCTGTCCCAGCCGAGACCTGTAAGGCCTGGCCCCCTCACCCCCAACCCCTCTCCCCCGAAGCCTGACTCGCTTAGGCTCGCCAGGCTTCGGGGGAGAGGGGAGTAAACATTTTCTGGCGGGAGCCCCGTACCTCGGATTGCATCCGAGGCTATCGACTGGCATCGCTTCGCGATTCTCGCTGTCCCCCACAGCCTGACTCGCTTGGGCTCGCCAGGTCGCGGGGGGAGGGGGAGAGAATGGTCGTGTGGGCGGCCGTACCTCGGATTGCATCCGAGGCTATCGACTGCCATCGCTTCGCGATTCTCGCTGTCCGCTCGACTGGCAGCCAGCAACTAACAACTAACAACTAACAACTAACAACTAACAACCAACAACTAACAACCAACAACCAACAACCAACTACACGACGTTGCCTTCTTCTTCGACTTGGGGCAGGTCCTCTAGCGAGCTTAGCTGGAACAGGTGCAGGAAGCGGTCGGTGGGGTAGTAGGTGGCGACCGGGCGGCCGCCGTCTTCGGGTTTGACTCGCTCGACTCGCAGCAGTTGCCGGCGAACCATCTGGTTCAGCAGCGCGCCGCTCTCCTTGCCGCGTTGGTCCTGCACTCGCTGGGCCGTGATTCCGGGCTGATAGGCGACCAGGGCCAGCACCTCGACCGCTCCGAGCGATAGGTGCGCCTCGCGGACTTTCCCGTAGAAGGCTCGGCGGACCGTCTCCAGCTGCGGGGCGACGACCATCTGCAGCCCGCCAGAATCGGTTTCGATCCGGATCGCTTGGCCGGCTTCGGCATAGGACGAGTTCAGTTGGTCGACGATCTCTTCGACTTCGCGCGGCGAGACGTTGCGGATCATCCCCGCGATCTGCTTGGCCGTGAGCCGCTGGTTTTCCGGATGGCCGACGAACAACGCCGCTTCGACGATCCCTTCGATCGTCACCGGCCCGTCGGCTTGCTCGGCATCCACCTGCGGCGTCTGGGCCGCCTCGTCGGTGGCCGGCGTCTGAGGATCGTCATCCGCCGCCGGTTCGGTCCCCTCGGCAGCCCCCGATTCGGCCATCACCTTGGCGTAGGCCGCGCCGAGTTCCTCCAGTGAGACGCCTTCCCAGTCCTGGTCGTCGGTCATTTGGTTGTTGGTTGTTGGTTGTTGGTTGTTGGTTGTTGGTTGTTGGTTGTTGGTTGTTGGTTGTTGGTTGTTGGTTGGCGAGTTTATCGTACTCGTACTCGTACTCGTACTCGTACTCGTACTCGTGCTCGTGCTCGTGCTCGTGCTCGTACTCGTGCTCGCGATTCTTGCCGGTGGTGGAGTGACGCGTTGTAGGCTGCTGTGCAAG
>NZ_WIAD01000082.1 GCF_009618275.1 Roseimaritima sediminicola | reverse complement strand
AATGCAGAGCAGCAGCACCAGTACAGTGTCTCGATGCGGTGCGGGAATCGGAAAGGCGTACGCAAACAGCCATTCCGTTGCACCCGAGCCCCCTCACCCCCGGCCCCTCTCCCACCACTGCTTCACTCGCTGACGCTCGCGGCGCCGCGGGGGAGAGGGGAGAAAATGTTGCATTTGACCGCTCCGAGCCATCCATAGAAACCGCCGGAGCCAGCAAATCTCAAATCTCCTGACTCCGGCGGAATCTATGTATGGAGAAGAATCGTTTTCTCCCCTCTCCCCCGAAGCCTGGCGAGCCTAAGCGAGTCAGGCTTCGGGGGAGAGGGGTTGGGGGTGAGGGGGAATGCAGAGCAGCAGCACTAGTGCAGTGTCTCGCTACGGTGCGGGGATCGGAAAGGCGTACGCAAACAGGCATTCCGTTGCACCCGAGCCCCCTCACCCCCGGCCCCTCTCCCACCACTGCTTCACTCGCTGACGCTCGCGGCGCCGCGGGGGAGAGGGGAGAAAATGTTGCATTTGACCGCTCCGAGCCCTACATAGAATCCGCCGGAGCCAGCAGATCTAAAATTGAGCACGAGTACAACCCAAGCTCGCTACCAACAACCAACAACCAACAACCAACAACCAACAACCAACAACCAACAACTACACGGTCGTCTTGTCGGCCAGGAACACCGTCTGGGTGGACCGGCACAGGTCCAGCAGTTCGACGGTCGAGCCCAGCAGGTGCATCCAGTCCGAGTCGTCGCTGCCCGCTTCGGCTTCCAAACGCTCGGCCGCCACCGCGATCGGCTCGACGCCGCTGCGGCGAGCCACCTGAGCGACTCGGGAGGCCAGGGCGTGCAGCCCATCGGCATCGCGTTCGTCCAGAGCTTCGGCCAATCGTTCGATCTGTAGGCCCAGCTGCAGCGCCGTATGTTTGGGCACCGACAATCCGGTCGCGGCCGAGTGCCGCGGCTTGTTCTCGATCGCGTCGACAAAGTGTTCGACGATTTCCGGATCGAACTGGGTACCCGCACAGCGCCGCAGTTCTTCTACGGCGACCTCATGGCTGCGTCCCTTGCGGTAAGGCCGATCGCTGACGATGGCGTCGTAGGAATCGCAGATGGTCAACAACCGCGCGGCCAGCGGAATATCTTGCCCGGTGGGCAACCCCGACGCCCGGCCACGACCGCCGAAGAACGCATGATGCGTGCGAATGATTTCGGAAAGAGGGTCACAGTTGAACGTTCCGGCGACGATCTCCACGCCGATACGATCGTGCTTGCCCATCAGTTTCCATTCTTCCTCGGTCAACTTGCCCGGTTTCAGCAGCACGTTGTCGGGCACGCCGATCTTGCCGATATCGTGCAGCAACGCGGCGATTTCCAGCAGGTACGTTTGACGTTGGTCCAGCAGGCCCGCGGCGGCGGTGACGGCCAGGTCGGCCACGCGGCGGCTGTGCTCGGCGGTTTCCGCATCGCGAAATGCCAACGCCGAAACCAAGGCCATCACGGCTTGGAAGGGGATCGAAACGGTCGCGTCCACGTCCTCTTCCCGCGTACGCGAGACCTGCGACTCGTCCACGTCCATGGCGGCGAACTGGGGCAGGTAGACGATGACTCGGTTGCGGCCCTGACGCTTCGCCACGTACAGACAGCGGTCGGCCTGGTTGATCAAGTCCTGCGGATCGCTGGGCTCGTGGCTCAGATCCGTCACGCCCAGGCTGGCCGTGGTGCGCAGCTCCTGGTATTCGGACAGTCGAATGGCTTCGATTCGCAAGCGAATCTGTTCGGCTTGCCGTTCGGCCTGACGGATGTCTCGTCCGGGCAGGACCACACAAAATTCTTCCCCGCCGTAACGACACACCAGATCCGTGTCCTGATGCATCTCGCGGAGCAGCGCCGAGACCGCGCGCAGCAGTTCGTCCCCGGCGTGGTGGCCGTAGGTGTCGTTGACGTTCTTGAAAAAGTCGTTGTCGATCATGATGCACGACAACGGCAGACGCTGTTTGTGAGCGACGGCCCAGTGGTGCGCCAGGCGTTCGAAGAAGGCGCGGCGGTTCAAACAACCGGTCAGCGAGTCCTGTGTGGCCAACAGCTCCAGTTCTTTGTTCTTCTGTTTGATCTCGTCTCGGCTGGACTGCAGCACCGACAACATCTGCACCATCTCGGCCCGTTGCTCTTCGATCTGCGTGACGTCGCGAAACGTGGCCAGCGTCCCGCGGTTGCTGCCATCGCCGGCGACGATCGGCGCACTGTTGGCCGAGAAGATGCGTAGGTTGCCATCGGCCAAACGAAACCGCAGCAGTTCTTCGGATTGCGGTTTGGATTGGGCCAGGGCGCGGGCCCAGGGGTATTCGCTGGGATCCCGACGTTCCTTGTCCACCCAGGGCAGCTCGCCCACCCGGCGATCCTGCAGCTCGTCATTGGCCAGCATGGTGTTTTCGCAAAACGCTTTGTTGGCCAACAGGATCTGTTCTTTTTCATTCAGGACCAACAACCCTTCGGCCAGCGTGTCCAGGGCCTGGCGGACGCGGTCGGGAACAACTTGGGTATTGTCGAACAGACCGAAGATCCGCGCCGCAAAGAAGGTGTAAGCGCCCATCCCGGCCAGGGCAAAGAACCCGACCAGACGGACCACCGGATGGCTCCACAGCGAGGCCACGCCCGGCGGCGAGAGTGCTCGATAGCACAATTCCACCTGTCCCCAGCGTCGCTGGTTGACCGTGATCGGCACTTCCACCGCGTCCAGTCCCGTGGGAAACTCCGGCGTAACGCTGTGGTCGCTTTTGGCCAGCTGCCAGGCCGGGTCGTGCTGGTCGGTCTGCAATCGCAAGTAACCCGAGTCGGTCCGGATCCCCAGGGAGACCAGTGCGTCGTCGCGCTTGGCGATCGCTTTGAGCGAAGCTTCCAGCGCGGGCCAACTCTGCTCACGCACCATCGTTGCCGTGTTGACCGCGATCGCCTCGCACTGACGTTTGCGACCGTCCATCTCAACCAATCGCGCATCGGGCACCACTCCCAGCCACTGGCCGGTCAGGATCAAGCCCACCCCCACGCACACCAGCGCGAAGGCGAGTCGAAGCGATTGAAGGAGGATTTTGATCACGGGGCGGTTACGGAGTCCACGACATCGGTCGGTCGGGGTCTATGGAGGTGGCAGACGGAAGGTCTGGCTAGGTGTATACGGCAGCAAAGTGTTGCTTTTTCTTTTGCGCCCTGCGGAAGAAACCCGCAGAAAAGAGGCGTGCCCACCAAGACCGAGGCCCTCACCTCAGGGGGCCAGCACGCCGCCAAAATCACCGCAAACTGCGGATCCTAGGGATCAACGCGGTTGAACCGGCGGCACAGCGACGACTGCCGAAGGATGACCGATCGCTGGCCAAGCGAAAACATCGCTGTCAAAGACTGCCGGTTGCGCCGCCCGCAACGCCTCGACCGATTGCGAGCCGGGGACTCGTCCACCCACTTGGCTCCGGGGCAATCTCAGCTTAGTCAATGTACCGATTGTGCCGAAACAGATACCGAGGTGCGCGGTCATGGTAGACCCACCACACCCCCCGAATTACCCCGACCGGATGCGTCAATGCGGTGGCAAATCGGCATAAATGCTTGCTGGCTCGCATGCGCAGCGCTGCTCTGCGCATCGCTGCCGCTGGCCGCTGCGCCGGACGGAGCCAGCGGTGTGGGTGAGCCGGGGCGTCCCAAACGTCTGCCGAAGCCGCAATCGTTGCCGTCGGAGCAGCTGCCGTCGGACGCCCTGCGAGTCGAACCGCTGCCGCCGGATCTGATTCCGGGGGCTCGGGAGGACGATTCCACCGAGCCGTCCGGGTCGGTCACGCCGCAACCCATTCAGGATCCAGCTCGCAAGCTGCTGTTGGTCGAGCCCCAGGCGGCCGAAGTGCAAGCGGCCGCCGCCGCCTGGTGGAAACCGTCTCTGTCGGAGCCGCTGCTGGAAGAAAGCCGCTGGGTGCGGTTCGATTTGGGAACTCTGGTAACCGACACGCTGGCCCATTCGCCGCGGATCCTGGGCATTGCCCAGGAGGTACAGATCGCCCGCGAAGGCGTCATCATCCAGGACGCCGCTTTCGATTCGAGCATGCTGTTGGATTCCAGCTACGGCCGGACCAGCGACCCGGTGGGCAACTCCTTGGAAACCGGTGGTCCGTCGCGACTCCGCCAACGGGATTGGAACGCCCAGTTCGGACTGCGCCGCACGATGCGTCATGGTGCTCGCTGGGAAGTCACCCAGAGAATCGGCCTGCTGGACAGCAACAGCCTGTTCTTCATCCCCCGGCACCAGGGCAACACGCGGCTGGGGATCAGTCTGACGCAGCCGTTGATGGCCGGGGCAGGGGAGATCTACAACCAGCGTCTGATTGTCGAAGCCCAGCTGGACGCTCAGATCGCGCGGGGTGATTCGTTACTGGAGATGCAGAACACGCTGGCCGAATTAATGTTGTCCTATTGGCGGCTGTACATGTACCGCAGCCACTACATCCAACAACAGGACCTGGTCCGTCGCGGCGAAGAACTGCAACGGATCATCTCCGGCCGCCAGCGGCTGGACACCGGCGAAGCGGAATGCCTGCGAGTCCGCGAACAGGTGGCGCTGCGGCGGGCGGAGCTGCTGCGCACCCGTACCGATCTGCAGAACGAACAAACGCGGATCACGATGTTGGTCGGTTCGCCGGCGCTTTCCCCCGAGCGGGTCGACGAACTGATTCCCAACAGCATTCCCGCTTGCGAACCGTTCCCGCTGGACGTCCGCCAAGCGGTCACCCAGGGCTTGCAGCACCGCCCGGAGGTGGCAATCGCCGCGGCGGAATTGGAGAATGCGGCTTTGCAGTTACGGGTAAGTCGAAATCAATTGCTGCCGCAGTTGGACGCTCTGGTCGATACCTACGTCCTGGGGCTGAACGGAAACCAGGACATCGGCGGATCGCTGGCCGACCAGTTTACCGAAGGCGAACCCGGCTTCTCCGCCGGCTTGCAGTTCGAACTGCCGGTCGGTCGCCGGGCCGCGCATGCCAGACACCGGGCCGCCACGGCCGCTTACCAAAAACAGGTTCAAGCCGTCCGGCAGGCGATGTTGACGACGCGTTCCGAAGTGGAGATTGCCCTGCGCGAGGTGAACATGGCGTTGGAGATGATCCAACACCGGCGCCAGACGCTGGCCGCCGCCCGGGCCGAAGAGAAGTACCTCCAGCGACGCTGGGAACTGCTCGGCGGTGGCGGCACAACCATCGGTTTGGTCGTTCAGGATCTATTGGAAGCCCAACAAAGTCGCACGTCCGCCGAAGAACAATTGGTAGAAGCCGAGGTGCAGTACCTGTCCTCATTAATTCGCCTGCAACTGTCGATGGGAACTCTACTGCTGTCTCATTAACGGCTGCTGTCTCATTGACCGCTGCTGTTTCATCGAAGCGTATGATCAAGGATGATCTCTATGAAACCATCGCTGTGCCTAGCCGCAATGTGCTGGCTGCTGGGTTTGCTGGCAGTCCCGGCGGGCGCCCAACAGGGCACGCCGGAATTCGACGGCTTTATCGAACCGCTGCACGACGTCCAGGTGGCGGCCGGGGAAATCGGTGTGATCGCGGAGCTGGCGGTCGCCCTCGGCGATCGCGTGGAAGCCGGGCAGACGATCGCCGTGCTGGACGATCAACTGCAGCGGATCGCCGTGGACATCGCCGAGACGGCGGCCAGCATGCAAGGGACGGTCGATGCGGCCAAGGTCGAGTACCAACTGCACAAGCATCGCGCGCAGCAACTGCAGCAATTGGCCGCCGAGGGACTGACGCGTCCCGATGAATTGCGGCGAGCCGAAGCGGACCTGGAGATGGCAGCCGGCCGCCTGTTGGCCGCCCAGGAAGAGATCGCGATGCGGCACGCCGAACTGACGCGGGCCCGAGCCATGTTGCAGCGGCGGACGATCACCGCCCCGATCTCGGGCGTGATCGCCAAAATCTTTCGCGAGGCCGGCGAACACGTTTCGCCCACCGATCCCGACATCGTGCGATTGATCTCCGATGAAAGTCTGGTGGCCGTCGTGAATATCCCGGCTCGTCTGGTCTCGCGAAACAATATCGGCGACCGCGTTCGCGTGCTGACCACCGCTCCGCGGCAGTCGGTGTCCGCCACCATCCTGACCGTGTCGCCGGTGATCGACGGACAGAGCGGTACGGTGCAGATCAAGGCCCTGCTCGATACGCCGGTGGGCCGGTGCCGGGCGGGCGATCGCTGTACGGTCCACCTGCAGCCGGGAAACTCGCAACAAGCCCTCGGTGAATCACGGATGATGAAATGAGTTCGCTGCTCTCGACGCAGCAAGCACCGACCGCGGACGCGGCGGATGAATCCCCTGCGGCGGTTGATCTCCGCTGGGTGACGCTGTTGGCGGACCTGGCCGACCAACCGACGCGGGCCGCTGCGCTGGCGGTCCTGGCTCAACGTCTGGAACAGCTCTATCCCGGCGGCAAGCTGCGCGTCGCTCGCGGCGGCGACAAGTTGAAGGAGGTCCTTGACGGGCGGCTGGGCCGCTTGGGGATGGAGAGCTCGCTGTATCATGACTTGGCCGTCATGTGGCCGCGACTGCGCAGCGCCGGCGGCGGGATCGATCACATCAACGGTCACCGCTTGCCCCGCGACGCCGACGATTCGGAATCCAATTCCCACGGCGTGATGTTGTACGTCGATGGCCACCACTTTCTGATCCTGCCCCAGAAAACGACGCTGCGTCACGTGGTGATCTGGATGCCGGACGATAGCGCCGCCGCACCGCACACCTTCCAGCAAATCCTGCCCGTGGCCGCTCCGCTGGCGGCCGTGCTGGCCAGCCGTCCGGTGTTGGCCGTGGGCCGAGTCGGCTCGTGGATGCAGGGCCTGCGATCCCGCTTCGCCATGCTGGCCTTGCTGGTCCTACTGGTCGTCGCCCTGTTGCCGATTTCCTACCGCGTTCGCTGTGCCGCGACCCTGGAACCGGTCCAACAGCGTTTGATCGCCGCGCCGTTCGATGCCACGCTGCGGGACTGCCACGTGCGGCCGGGCGATCGAGTCCGAAAGTCGCAAGTGCTGTTGTCCCTGGACGGCCGACCGCTGCAGATCGAACGCGAATCCCTGCTCGCCGAACAGGCTCAGGCCGCCAAACAACAATCCGTCGCCCTGGCCAAAGGCGAGATCGCCGACGCCCAACTGGCCCAGCTGCACGTCCGCCAATTGCAACACCAGATCGATCTGCTGCAGCGACGCTTGGAAGATCTGTTGGTGCGCAGTCCGATCGATGGGATCGTGGTCAGCGGGGATTTGCGCCGGGCGGTCGGTTCGCCGCTGGAGACCGGTCAAACGCTCCTGGAAGTGGCACCGCTCAATGCGATGCGAGTCGAAGTGGCGGTTCCCGAGAACGAGGTCCTGTTCGTTCGGCCCGGCGCCTCAGCCCAGGTGCGTTTCAGCGCTCTACCGACGCGGTTGATACGCGGCCAATTGGCGACGCTGAACCCGGCCGCGGAGATCCGCAACAACGAAAACGTCTTCGTAGCCTCTTGGCAGATCGACAATCCCGACGACCAACTGCGTCCGGGCATGCGCGGTTTTGCGACCCTCTATGGGCCGCGTCGACCGCTGGGCTGGAAGCCGCTTCGCAATCTCATGGAAACCTTGTTCCGGGCCGTGGGGTGGTAGGGATGAGCGGCTCCGCGTTTTTCAAACCGCCCACTCCGGAAACCGACCCAGCGTTCGGGGATCCAGCGCTGAGTGATCCGGCGCTGAATGATCCGGCGCTGGATGACCCGGCCCTCGGAGACCCAGCTGCGGATGCCGCGCCGGTACGGCTGCGCGACGGCCTGCATTTTCGCAGCCAACCTTCGGCCGGCCGGCCGGCCTACGTCTGTCACGATACGCAGCGCGGCAAGTACTACCACTTTGGCGTGGCCGAACTGGAAATCGCGCGGCTGCTCGATGGCCGTCGCTCGATCGAACAGCTGGCGGCGGAACTTCAGCAGTTAGGGGTGATTTGGACCGCCGAGGACATCGCGATCTTTCTTTCTTCGCTGGTCAAAAACGGCTTGGCCGAAGTGGTTCGCGAGGACGGGGAAACCGGTGGAGTCAGTCCGGAAGGGCCGCCGCCGACGCCCATGTTGCCGCGGATGCTGGCCGGTTTGGTCAGCCAACGGATTCCGTTGTTTGCGGCCGACCGAGCGGCCGTGCGTCTGACCGCCTGGCTGCACCGCCTGTTCTCGCCCCTGGGTGTGGTGCTGTGGAGCCTGTTGGTGCTGAGCGGGCTGTGGCAAGCGGCTCGGCACCGCGGCGAGTGGCAGGGCGAACTGCATCAATTGTTCTCGCCCCACGCCTGGCCGTTGTTGGTGGGGATCTGGTTGATCGCCAAAGTGATTCACGAATCCGGTCACGCCGTCGCCGCCCGTCGCCAAGGCGTGCGGGTCGGCAACGCGGGAGTGATCCTGTTCATGTTCGCACCGCTGGCCTATGTCGACGTCACCGACGCCTGGCGTCTGCCGCGGCGTTGGGCGCGGATGCAGATCGCCCTGGCCGGTGTGTACTTCGAACTGGCTATCGCCGCGATCGCCGTCTGGGTCTGGATGCTCAGCAGCGATTTGACGCTGCGTTACGTGGCGGCGCAGGTGGCCGTGCTGACCGGCCCGGCCACGCTGTTGGTCAACGCGAACCCGCTGCTGCGGCTGGACGGTTACTACGTGCTGGCGGATTTCTTGGGGATTCCGAACCTGCGGATGCATGGCCGGCGGATGTTCTCTGGCAAGTGTCAGGCATGGTTATTGGGGCGCGAACCGCAACCCAGTTTGCTGCACGGTTGGCAACGCACCACCGCCTTCTGGCACGCGGTCTTGTCGGTGTTGTTCCAGGTGATCTGGATGAGCAGCATGGTGTGGGGCATCCTGTTTTGGGCCGGGGCGATCGGCTTGGTGATCGGCGCAGCGGCCGTGCTGTTGTGGGTCGTGCTGCCGCTGCAGCGTTGGATCGCGGGGCTGCGGGAGTTGCCCGAGTGGCCGCAGTATCGCCGCCGCTTACGCGTTGTCAGTGGGGGCATCGTCATGCTGTTGGTGCTGTTGGCCTGCTTGCCTTCGCCGCTGGGGCGTCGCATTCCGGTGGTGGTTCGGTACCAGGACGAGCAGGTTGCTCGGGCGGCCAGCGACGGATTCGTCGTCGACGTGCCGGTTCGCAGTGGCGACCGTGTCCGCGTCGGCGAGGTACTGGTAGAAATGGACGATCCGTCTCTACGAGCGCGGTTGGCGTCACTGGACCTGGACATCCAAGCGACTCGCGTTCGGCACCGCAAGCTGCAGAATCAGGGCGAACAGGCGATGGCGACCGCCCAGGCCGAACAGCTCGCGTCGCTGCGGCGGCAACGGGCCGAAGTGCAGCGGCAAGTCGACGCGTTGACGGTCCGAGCGACGCGCGGCGGGCGTGTCATCACGCCTCGCCTGCAAACGTTGCGGGGAACCTACCTTCATCAGGGCGACGAGGTGGTGCGAGTGGCCGAGGAACGCGACAAGGAACTGTTGGCCGCGATCGATGGAGGCGATCTGCAGGGATACCGGCAAGCGGTCGAGTCGGGACGGTCTCTGACGGCTCGGCTGCGCGGCGGCATGACGTTGGAAGTGATCCCCTCGCCGCCGGCGCCGCGGGCCAGTTTGTCCGTGCCGCATCCGGCCCTGGCGGCCAGCAGCGGGGGGCCGCTGGCATTGGCTGCGCCGCTGGAGACCGAGCGGGGGGGCGAGCGGACGTTGGTCAGCCCGCATACCGAAGCGGTTTCGCCTCTGTCGCCCGAAGCGGCGGCGACCCTCCGCACGGGCCAACAAGGGATGCTGATCATCGGCGACACCCGTTCGCTGGTCCAGCGGATCTACCAGCGTCTATGGGCCAGCGTCCGCCGCTAGCGCTAGAACCCTTAAGTTCCGTCCTGCCTAAACCCCGCAGGCTTCCCATTTGATAGTGTTAAAAATGTCCATCCAAGGTCTGATGAGGACTCTAACCTCACACACCAAACCAAGGATGGACAGTGAGCATTCTAACACTCGATTTGCCCCCTGCAATCGTCGCGGCATTAGAACCGATCACTCGTAGCGGACTCTATGGCACTGCCATAGTGCAAAGAGCTAGTTGCGTACCACAACCGTCCGGGGACAGTGCACAACGCGTCCGGGGACAGGGCATGCACACCCGGGCGTCCGGGAACAGCCGTCCGGGGACAGCCGTCCGGGGACAGTGCATGCATACGTTGTCCGGGGACAGTGCATGCACAAGTTGTCCGGGGACAGTGCAGAGCAGAGTTGTCCGGGGACAGCAGCGTGCGGGGACAGAGCCAGTGGATTCGCACAACAGCGCATGACAGCGAAGAACAGCCGTCCGGGGAACAGTGCATGCATAAGTTGTCCGGGGACAGTGCATGCATAAGCCGTCCGGGGACAGTGCATGCGCACCCAGGCGTCCGGGGACAGTGCACGCGTCCGGGCACAGGCGTCCGGGGACAGACAGGCGTCCGGGGACAGTGCATGCACAAGTTGTCCGGGCCCTGTGCAGAGCAGCGTGCGGGGACAGCAGGCGTCCGGGGACAGGGCATGCATAAGTTGTCCGGGGACAGCAGCGTGCGGGGACAGAGCCAGTGGATTCGCACAACGGCGCATGACAGCGAACAACCGGGCGATGTATAACGGAAGGAATCAACTTTTTAGATAGACAGCTCTTCGACCGGTCGCCACCGACCGCGGGACGATGGAATTTACGGCATTTGATTTCGAAACCGCCAATCGCCGCAGCGACAGTGCTTGCCAATTGGCAGCGGTCGTGGTGCAGGGCGGGGAAGTGGTCGACCAGCGTTGTTGGTTGATCCGGCCGCGGCCTTTTTTCTTCAGCGGAATGAATATTCGGATCCATGGAATTCGGCCCGAGGATGTCGAGGACGAGCCGGAGTTCTGTGATCTATGGCCCGAGATCGAGTCCTTTATGGCGGGCCGCACCTTGGTCGCCCACAATGCGTCCTTTGATATCAAAGTCTTGAACGCCTGCTTGCAAACCCATCGCTTGCCGCTTCCCGAACTGCGTTTTACGTGCACCCGATTGATCGCCCGGCGCACCTGGCCGCAGTGGGGCCGTTACGGCTTGAAGCCGGTTTCAGAGCGTTTGGGCATTCAATTTCGGCACCACGACGCGTTAGAGGATTCGCGGGCCTGTGCTCGCGTCCTGCTCGCCGCGGCGGAACAGCGACGGTGTGGGTCGTTGTCGGATCTAGAACAAAGCCTGCAGATCGAAGCAGGGCAGTGTGGTCCACTGGGTTACCGCGGTGCCCGGTCGCGGCGAAGCGGTTCGTCATCCACGCGTTCGAGCCGCTGGCGAACGAGCCGCTCGCGGGGAACTGCGACGCGTGTTCAGGAAACGGCTGCGGATCCGGCCGAGCAGACTCAGCCCTTGATGGATGTGCATCGGTTGATGCTGCGGGCCGAAATGGTGCAGTCGCTGCGTGGCAAACGCGTCTGCGTGACCGGAGCGTTTTGCAAGCTGCAGCGTCCCGAGATTGAGGCCCTGGTGCGAGCGTTGGGCGGCGAATTAGCCGCAGTTGAAAGCTGCCCCAGCGACATCCTGATTCGCGGTACCCTCAGCCTCGCCGAAGACGTTCCTCTGCCAGCCCCTCCGGTCACCTGGTCCGAAGAGGAATTCCTACAGCAGCTGGTCAACGTGTAATCGGACCTTCCTAACTCTGACCCTTCGCCCGGTTTTATGCGTTTTCAAATCTCGATTCAGTCGGAGTGCGGAGCGGGGACAGTGCGGAGCGGGGACAGTGCACGCGCTCGGGGACTGCGGGCGAGTGCGGAGCGGGGACAGTGCACGCGCTCGGGGACTGCGGACCGGGGACAGTGCTCGCTCCCGGTCGGGGACAGTGCTCGCTCCCGGTCGGGGACAGTGCCTGCGAAGGTATGGTGGCTAGCGACAGATGCCAACGACGGACTTCGAACACCAACGCCGGCCCATCGCCCCGAAGCTCAGCCGTCGCGGTGTTGCGATTTCGCACCACTACGGTTGCTCGTCAGCCGTCAAAGCATGCTCTTTGCGCACAACGCTAGCCAGGTCGCCTGAATGTCGACCGATTGTCTGCCGCGTCTCGTAATGGCCTCGCGCCTGCTAGGCGTCCCTGCCGGCCGCCATCGGCGAGGTCCGCCCGGCATCGAGCCGTTCGCGGATCGCGCGACAGGCGTGCTGGCCGAGCTGCGAACTGCAGCGCCGAGC
>NZ_WIAD01000081.1 GCF_009618275.1 Roseimaritima sediminicola | reverse complement strand
CTTTTTCTTCGTATCGACACTGACTATCGGCTCGCACAAGGATTCGTACCCGCGTCGCAATTCAGTGATGCGGTCAAACTGTTGCTGACGAAATACGCTACTGCACAGTGGAATGTCCTTAGCGAGCTTCCGGCGGCCAAGCCCGCGTGTTTCCGAAAGGGCTCGGCCGATCACTCCCGGAGACGCGTAAAATCCGTTGTCGAGGATTCGCTCCGCAATCGTTCTCAGTCTCATGATTCAGGGTCACCATCTTCTTCGACCGAGCCGATGTCTAGTCGGAGTAAGCCGTCTTTGATCCACTTAATCGTATCGTGTGAAATCGCTCCCGACTTTTTTGAGCACTTCCACTCAGCTACAGCGTCATAGACACATTCGAGCAAGTATCGCAAAACCGAATCAGCGCCGTCTATGCGCTGCCAATGGACGTGGTTGCAGTTAATTGACACAATCACGTCACCGGCCGTGTCGCTTGCGAAATACGGATCTTGAGGACTGAGGTCATGAGCAAGGTACACTCTCACCTCGTTTGGACCGAGCTTGACAGTCAGGTCCGGATCGCCAGGCGAGACTGCATCAACGACGTGCTGGTTTGAGTCTTTGATGACGTCTTCAGATGGAATTTCCGTTAGCTCGATAGCATCGACGAAGTCGGGCGACTCAAGCCGATTCTTGAGCTCGTTCATCGCAACCTGGACGTCGGCGGACTTGGGACCGCCTGCTTCGCCCTGGCTCTTGTAGGTTTTATTCGCCTGCTCGATGTAGTCGCCGAAGGTGGTAGCAAGAAACTCCTGAACCTTCGACTCTTCATCACCGTGCCACAGAATGGCGTCTTTTGTGTGGCTGACCCCAAACTCATCCAGATTGATCTCGCCAATCAACCGCTGGTTAAGCAGGTTGTTGCGGTTGATGCCAAAGATGTTCTCGGGCCGCCACGCCTCCGGCTGGCCTTGAATGACACGACCACGCCGGATTTGGGCAAAGCCTGCCTTTCGCCGTGCTCCTCCCTGGAGCACACCGATCCACCCGTGAACGCGTTTTCCCTCGATCGCTTCGTCGAAGTCCTTTTTGTATGGGGTCCCTTCGCGATCCACGATAAAGTTCAGTTCATCGTCCCAGGCAAGCGGCTCGCCGCCCTGAAAGGTAATGACCAGGGTTCCATTGCGTATGTCGACGCGGTACATGGACTGGAGGTAGGTTTTCATCGACTTGATTGTTTGGTGATGAAGCGGCCGGTGCATTTTGCTTATCTCGACCGTTGTGTAGTGCAGATCCTTCGCTTTCGGCCGCTCGACCGGGTTAAGATTCAGGTTGCCTGCGGCAACCCGCTCGACATTAACTTCTACCTCAATCTCATAGTCCTCGCCAAGACGTTTGCTTGTAATCTTCCACGCGTCTCCAAACCAGCAAGCAGCGGTCTTTAAACCAAGACCAAATTCACTACGCCCATCAGTCTTTGCTGGCGGCTTGCCAAGTTTAAGGGCATTTGCGAGCTCACTTCGGGACATGCCCATGGCCGTGTCATGGATGCGGAGAAGCTTATGCTTTTTATCGTAGGAGACCGCGATCTCGCAGGTGGCGACGCCGTCAGCAGCAGCTTTGTTTAGCTCGTCTCGATGATCAAAGAAGGATTGGGTCGAGTTGTCGAGAAACTCGGCGAGCGCATACCACGCGCGATAGCCGAGCCTCTTGTATGAGCGAATAATGTCGGGGCCGACCTCAAGTTCAATTTTTTGAGTCATGATTTGTTTCCTACAATTCTTGGGTTGTACTTCTCGATGGCATACTCACCGGTTGTCAGCCGAACCAAGACATAGTTTCCTGCGGAAGAGTTGAACGGGAATCTGCCCCCGAGGCAGAACAACATGAGGGTGTTGGCCATGAAATGGCACCGCCAGCGCGTTGGAGTGTCGTCAATGAGCACCTCGATTTCTTGCTGCTGCTGGAAGGGCAGCGCGGACCGGTTGTCGACGATGATCGCTCGCGATATGTCACGGCGTATCTGGATCGTGCTAAGCACAGAGGTGCCGTCGCCGGGCAAGCTGCCAAACTGACGGAAAATGAAGGTCCCCTGTCGCGACTGATAGGGAACAACGGAAATCAGCGATGCATCATATTGGCGGAGCGGTCCTCGCCAGTGGTCACACGGTTCGTTCACGACCACCAACACATTGGCCTGCACCGAGCGCATCAGTGAAGACACTTGCTCAGCTTCCGCCTGCTCCGAGTAGAACGATCCGACCTTGGCTATGTGGTGGTCCGTAAATGTTGCATGAGAAAGCGCGGCGACCTGGGGCTCAACATGTCCAGCCAAAGAGTGCCGCGACATCTCGACCTCGATCACCCACCAAGAACGAAACCCTTGGTCGAAAATGAGAAAGTCGGGCTTGGCAGTCCCGAACTCAGGACTGTTGACCGTTTGCTTAAACGGGATCGCGCGGTAGCCAGGAAAGATTTCTCCAGCGTTTGCCAGGACCTGCGACTCAAACTCATCCTCCAGCAAGACGTCCCTGGAGACTGGGTAAAACCACTCACTATTTGCGAGAATCTTTTCTCTGTTCATCTTGTGTGCTGACCCCAATCCAACGCACGCGCGCAATGTCGGCCAAGTTGGCCGCCTCCCCGACCAGACGCGTTTCCTCTGCGTCCGTTGAATACAGAGTGTACACCGTTGCGCGGTCCTTGTGTTTTGCGGGACGAAGTACCCGACCCAGCCGCTGTATTCGCTGGCGTTGTGTTGCGGTGGCCGCCGCAATGACCGCGATCTCCACCTCCGGCACATTCATTCCCTCATCCAGGGCCTTGCATGAGAACAGAACGTCAAAAACGCCCGTGCGAAAAAGCCGCAGGTTCTCCCTGCGATACTCACCGTCGATTCCGGTGTGGTATATGGTCGCGCTGTGGCCACGCTCCTGGGCGATCGCGAGCATCTTATTTATTGCAGTGACGGACTCGTGAAAAACGATGCACTTCTTTGAGCGGTGCTGCTCAATCAACCGGATGGTCGTGGCGGTCCGCATCGCAGCGTTGTTTGCGATCGACGCCCGACGACGTAAAAGAGAGTTTAGTCGAGCGTCAGCCTGACGCTCGGCTGGGCTGCAACCGGAGAGCTGCTTAGAGCGGTGTCCAATCAGCTGCGAAACGCGCCTGTACTCCGTCTGCTCGGGGCGTGTTAACGGGACGTTGACATTGACCAGATCGAACTCGGAAATTACTCCATCTTTTCTTGCCTCTGCCAAGCCGTACTCGTAGAGAACCTTACCAAGACGCGGGACGATTCGATCCTCAAGGTTGTCGTCATAAGGGCGCTCCGGGGTCGCAGAAAGCCCAACCGTGGCAACAAACTCTCCGCCAAGCGCCTTCGCATTCTGGTCGCTCCCGGCGCGGTGACACTCGTCGACCACCAACATGTTGTCTCGCGCGGAATCGGCAAGGTCCGTCATAATCGTCCTTGCGGTGTTGATGACGATTACCACAAAGCGGGTTCTAGTCTTCTGCTTGCGGCGATACACGGTTATTTCGCTTTTTGGGATACCGCCCTCTTCAGTCAAACTGACGGCCCACTGGTCAGCAAGCGACACAGTAGGGACGACGATAAAGACGCGAAGGTCAGGCCAATTCTCCAGAGCAAACTGGATACACGCCTGGGAAAAGACGGTTTTTCCGCCCCCGGTGACGACTTTGAAAATCCCGCGACAGCCGGCATCTGCCCAAAGGGCTAATGCCTCTTTTTGCCATTTCCTCAAGTCGTATTTCACGTCGTGCCAGCACCCCTCTTTGTGTACTTTCGCTGTTTCACGGAGTCGTTGAATCGGTAGCGAGAGGCGATCGCATATTTAAGGTCTTTCTCGCAGGCAATCCACTTCCGATTCAAGCTTTCAGCGACAAAACCGGTCGTGTTGCTGCCCGCAAACGGATCAAACACATAGTCACCCGGGTCGGAGAGAAGACGGACAAAGAACTCCACGAGTCGCGGCGGCATTTTGGCGGGATGGAGCGCTAGATTGTTTTCGCGGCAGTGGCGAGAAAACGCATCATTGGATGCCGTGTTAGCGATCGGCAATAAGCCGTGCAACGCCGGAAGGTTTGCGAGAAAGTCTGGGAGAAGTTCGTCTAGCGCCGGAAGCAATACATTGGGGGCGATAGCGCCGCCGTTGTTTGTGCAAAAGCTAGTCTCGCCGATGTTGTGCTGCGAGGGGCGGTTGCCTGCATTATAAGTTCCTCGTTCAAGGAGCTTTTTCATGCTGTCGCTATAGCCTGTGAGTACCTTCCGGTTGTCGGCCTTTGGCTTCGTGGTTTTTGCCATCCACCAGACACGCGTGTAAGAATCTTTCACGCGGCATCGCTCTACCGTGACCCACTGGGCTGGGCTTGGAAGCCGTGCCGGGTTGTAGCAGATGAACTCTTGGCACAAGTGGAAATTGCCTCTTTTCTTAAACTCCAAGAGCGCTTCAATCGGGAGGGTCGACATCGTTGGGCTTCCACGCTCCCAGCCGTTGCCAATCTCTATGACAATGGATCCATCGTCGGCGACCAGGTCCGACAAAAGGGGGGCGTAAGATGCAAGCCAGTCTATATATTCCTGGCCGTTGAGATTGCCATACTTTTTTTTCGTGTTCAGGGGAAAGGGAGGCGACGTAAACGCGAGCTGCACCCTGCCCTTGAACCAATTAAGTCGATTGCTCTCCAGTAGTTCCTTTGAGTCGGCAACAAATAACTTGCCCCAGCTGGTTTCATATCTTGGTTTTTTTCTGTCGAGCTTACTGATTGCCATCCTTGCCTGTCGCCTCGGGTCGGTCTGTACTTTCGGTAGAAAAATCGAGGACGGACGTGTGTCGATGCGGATCTCGCAAAAAACCTGCAATAGCGACACGAACCACTTGGGCGAGCTTCAGCCCATTTTGGCGAGCAATCACCTCCAGCTGTTGCCTGTGACCATCCTCAAGCGTAACGGTAATGCGGTTCGCGCTGCGGCTAGCTCTCATCCGGTGGATGGTAAGCGGTCGGCGGAGTGGATGCAAGTGGATGCAAAGGGCGGCAACGTCCGTTGTGTGGACACATAGTTGAGCCGCAACCGCCTCGGCTTCGGGAACGAGCCCAGCTGTTGGCCGAGATCCGCCTCAGCCACGAAGGCAACTTTAGAGGCGAAGTTGAGCAGCTTTGCTTTGGTAAGGAACCGCATGCAGCGTAGATGTACATGTGGGCGACCGTCGCGCGCGTTGCAACTGCCTCCCTGAGCCGACACAATTGCGTTGAACAACTTTTCTTCGGTTTGTGGTCGGGGGCTGATCCAATGAACTCATTCAGTGGCGACTTGTTCTTGCATGCGGAGGTACCGTGACCAAGATACTGATCGGGGCACTGGCGTGTCATGCCTACCCTGAGCGACGCCGACGGTGCTTGGAAGCTTGGGTCGCCGATGCTCTCAGGGCGAATATGGATGTCGTCTTTTTGCTCGGCGGGGCTGACGACGGGCCGCGACGGGAGGGACTAAACCTCCTGCTGCCATGTCCTGACGATTACGAATCACTTACGCAGAAGTCTCGAGGGCTCTTCGAATGGGCGCTAGCCCAAACCGACTGTGATTTTGTCTTCAAGTGCGACGACGACACTTATCTGCGTCCAGACCGATTGCTCCGGCTCGCTCAGTTGAGCGCCGATTATGTGGGAGCCGAGTGGACCGAAGGGTCCGGCTACGGCAGTGGTGGCGCTGGGTACTTGCTGTCACGAAAAGCAGCAAAAGTTGCCGCGGTCGGGCTGGCCGACCATCCGCAAGGCGTTGAGGACTTGCTGGTCGGCGAGATCTTGAAATCAGCTGGGATTGAAATGACTCGGACCGACGACTTGATCGCCTACGCGAACGATTCCGCGCGGCCCAAGCCTACCAACAGCATTATATCGGCGCACGCGGCGGACGATCCTTGGAAGTCACACGCAGTCGAGTTTGCAGAAAAGCTGCCGTTTGTTACCTGCGAGCCGATGGGCCGATTGGGCAACCTCTTGTTCCAAGCCGCAGCGGTTCTCGGGTACCGTCCCCGCCTCCAGTGACACGGTCTTGGTTTCGCAAAGCGTCTACAACGATGCGGGAGAACTGGAAGACGAAGTTGATCCTGCCGGCAAGGTTCTTCGCACGCTCTACGACGCGGCCGGACGGACTATCAAAACCATTGACAACTTTGTGACCACGACTCCTTCGTCCAGTTCCAGCAGCGGCGGCTGTGCGGATTCAGTCGATCAGAATCAAACGACCCAGTTCACTTTCACCGCCGATGGGGAGCTGGCGACCCTGACCGCTATCAATGCGACTACCGGTAACCAGACGACCGAGTACGTCTACGGAACGACTCTTGCAGACTCTGCGATCGCTTCCAGTCGGCTGCTGCGACGCGAGTTGTACCCGGATTCAACCGGTCCCTCCGATAGCGTCACCTTTACCTACAACCGCCAGAGTCAGCGCACCAGCCTGACCGACCAGAACGGAACGATCCGGCAATTCGACTACGATACCCTGGGGCGGCAGACGCAGGACCGCGTGACCACGCTCGGCGCGGGTGTCGATGGCTCGATCCGCCGCATCGAGCAATCGTACGATGTTCGCGGGAAAGTCTCTGCCGTGACGTGCTACAATAATGCTACGGTCGGCAGCGGCAGCGTGGTCAATCAGGTCACGCGCCAGTTCAATGGGTTCGGTCAAGTGACACAGACGTTTCAAGCCCACAGCGGAGCGGTCAACACATCGACGACGCCCTCGGTCGGCGCATCCTTTACCGATGGCAGTAACAACACGCTACGTCCGACCGGTGTCAGCTATCCCGATGGCCGCACGATTGCTTATGGATACGGCAGCAGCGGTTCGATCGATGATTTGTCGAACCGAGTTGCCACGCTTACCGACGACGATATTACCGTCCTGGCCGATTACGAGTATTTAGGGCTTGGAGGCTTCGTGGCGCAGGATAGCCCAGAAGCCGATCTTCGCTATACGCTTGTCTCGCCTTCGCTCTCGACCGATCCGGACACCGGCGACATCTACGCCGGTCTTGACCGCTTCGGACGGGTCAACGATGTCAGGTGGCGGGACGTTTCTTCCGGGACGGACCTAGCACGCCTTCAGTACGGCTATAACCGCGCAAGCAACCGCACGTGGCGAGAAAACCCCTCGGATCCTAACCGTGAACATGATTGGCTGTACCGCTATGACGGGCTGCATCGCCTGCAATCGGCGGATCGGGGCCAGCTCAACACGGCTCATTCGGCGATTCAGACGCTCGACTTGGCGCAGTGCTGGACGCTTGATCCGACCGGCAACTGGTCGCACTATCGCCAAGACGACAACGGGGACGGGACTTGGAATTTGATCCAGGACCGGACGGCGAATACCGTCAACGAGATCATCGACATCGACAACCTGTCCGGCACGCCGTGGGCCACTCCCGCCTACGACAAGAACGGGAACAGCACCAGTATTCCTCGGCCCGATTTAGGCAGCGGCGCATTGATGACCGCCACCTACGATGCCTGGAACCGGATGACCAAGCTGGTCGACAACTCGACCTCGAACACGTTGCTTGAGAACGAATTCGACGGTCGCAACTTCCGAGTTGTCGCCAAGCAGTACAGCGGTGGCACGCTGTCGGACACCCGGCACTTTTACTTCACCGACAGCTGGCAGTGCGTCGAGGAACGACTGGGCAGTGGCACGACGCCTGAGCGGCAGCACGTGTGGGGGCTGCGTTACATCGACGACTTGGTCGTTCGGGATCGGGATACCAATGCCGACGGAACACTCGACGAGCGGCTGTACCACTGCTCTGACGCCAACTGGAACACCGTGACCGTCGTCGATAGCGGCGGTAGCGTCGCGGAGCGCTACGAGTACGATCCCTACGGCCTGCTGTCGTTCTTCACGGCGGACTACACCGCCAGAACCACCAGTTCGTACGACACACACTACACCTACACCAACCGGGAATGGACTCCCGAAGCCGCGAGCTACTACTTCCGAAATCGTTGGTACGATGCGCAGTTGGGGCGGTTTTGCTCCAGAGATCCGATTGGGTACGCGGATGGAATGGGCCTGTATAAAAGCTACTTTACGCCCACGCTTCTGGATCCATTTGGAACCACTACAACAGTAGATGGAACTCGCAACGGTTTTGACCCTGACTGGCTCGGCTCTTCTGGTTGCTATGATTATTGCATTGCTGCAGGACATAGCCCTGCGCGGTGCAACAACTACTGCAACGGAGAGATGCCACCGTTAGATTGGCCAATCGATCCGCCACAGCCTGATTGGCCAATTTCATGGGGCGAAGAAATTCCTTATGAGGAAACCTTCCCGCTACCAGAATGGCAAAATCCGCAGGATGGGAGCGAAGACTGCAAGTGTACGTGGGATCGAAGCGGGCGCATTTATCCCGGCTACAACATCGGCCGACCCGCTGGCGTTGATGGACAACGTTCGCAACCAGGATACACGACTGTACCCTGCGAAGTTGGAAAGAAGGCAATTATGCGTTATCTCGGAACTTGCGAAAAGACAAATGCGGGCAACACATGTGAATGCGAAGGCACCTGCTCCGTCTATCGGCTTTGGGAATGCAAGCGTCGCAGGCGAGACACTCCACGAACCCCTGGTGGAACGATGTGGGTCCAGGCAGCACACGATCACTATTCGAGTTGTCAGTAGTTGAGGTCATCTTGAAAACCAAGTTGCTAACCGCCTTTGCATTGTTCCTGCTGTTGCAAATCACGGATATCGGCAGGGCAGATCAACCGCATGGGCAACCACTGACGTCGACGTCAACAAAAATCTTTAATGATGACGGCTCGAGAATCTTGGGGGTGTTGATCGTTGATCGCTCAGAATCTAACGGAAAGATTAGGTCATTGTTTTACTCAGGCCCGCCCGAATTGGTTGTTAGTCAGGTAGCCCCATGGACTCGCTGGCACAGCGAATCAGAGTTGGCTGAAGTGCATTTGAGCCTGACGTCGGTGAATGCTGAATTGTTCTCCTACCTCAGTAAGATTAAAACTCTTGACACACTCCGTATTGAGGATTGCATTTTCGAGCGTAGCGCGGAATCTGCAATGGCGAAGCTTGCAATGCTTCGAGTTCTCGAGATCGATTTCGCAACGGACTGTGCGATATCGGATTGGTCTTTTCTTAGAAATTTGACAGAGCTGGAAAAGCTTTCCGTGGTCGGCGAAGTCGTTAACCGCGATTTCGCGAGAGGATTCGAATCGCTGTCAAGCTTAAAGAGCCTCGAGTTTTGGATCGATGACCAATGCAAAGCGGCTGTTCTTCCGAAATTGACCTCGCTTCAAAGCATTGAAAAAATCCAGATTACACGTGTTGGCTCAAGGCCGGGTGGCGTCATCCTTGAGTCAAGCAATCAAACGGGTCAGCAATCAAACGGGTCAGGCCTCTTTGACGAGCATTCTGCAGCTTGCACCGGAGCGAAGGGACGATGATTGGCGGGGCGACTAGAGGAAGACGTCGCCATCTTCGGCTCGATCCGCCGCGTGGAGCAATCGTACGAAATTCGCGGAAACGTCTCTGCCGTGACGTGTTACAATAACGCTACGGTCGGCAGCGGCAGCGTGATCAATCAGGTCACGCGCCAGTTCAATGGGTTCGGTCAAGTGACACAGACGTTTCAAGCCCACAGCGGAGCGGTCAACACATCGACGACGCCCTCGGTCGGTGCGTCATTCACCAATGGCAGCAACAACACGCTTCGTCCGACCGGTATCAGCTATCCCGATGGCCGTACGGTTGCTTATGGATACGGCAGCAGCGGTTCGATCGACGATTTCTCGAACCGCGTCGCCACGCTGACCGACGACGATTCCACGGTCCTGGCCGAATACGAGTATCTGGGGCTTGGGGGCTTCGTGACGCAGGATAGCCCAGAAGCCGATCTTCGTTACACGCTCGTGTCGCCATCGCTCTCGACCGATCCGGACACCGGCGACATCTACGCCGGTCTTGACCGCTTCGGACGGGTCAAGGATGTCAGATGGCGTGACGTTTCCGCCGGGACGGACCTAGCACGCATTCAGTACGGCTATGACCGAGCTGGGAATCGCACGTGGCGAGAAAACCCCTCGGATCCCAATCGCGAACATGACTGGCTGTACCGTTATGACGGGCTGCATCGCCTGCAGTCGGCGGATCGGGGCCAGCTCAACACGGCTCATTCGGCGATCCAGACGCTCGACTTGGCGCAGTGCTGGACGCTTGATCCGACCGGCAACTGGTCGCACTATCGCCAAGACGACAACGGCGATGGGACCTGGGATTTGATTCAGGATCGGACAGCGAACACCGTCAACGAGATCACCGACATCGACAACCTTTCCGGGACGCCGTGGACCACTCCCGCCTACGACAAGAACGGCAATAGCACCAGTATTCCCCGGCCCGATTTGGGCAGCGGTGCATCGATGACCGCTACCTATGATGCCTGGAACCGGATGACCAAGCTGGTCGACAACTCGACCTCGAACACGTTGCTTGAGAACGAATTCGACGGTCGCAACTTCCGAGTTGTCGCCAAACAGTATAGCGGTGGCACGCTTTCGGACACCCGGCACTTTTACTTCACTGACGACTGGCAGTGCGTTGAGGAACGGCTGGGCAGCACTACGACGCCTGAACGGCAGCACGTGTGGGGGCTGCGTTACATCGACGATCTGATCGTTCGGGATCGGGATACCAGTGCCGACGGAATGCTCGACGAGCGGCTGTACCACTGCGCTGACGCCAACTGGAACACCGTAGCCGTCGTCGATAGCGACGGCAGCGTCGCGGAGCGGTACGAATACGATCCCTACGGTCAGTTGTCGTTCTTCGCGGCAGACTACACCGTCAGGACCACCAGTTCGTACGACACCCGCTACACCTACACCAATCGAGAATGGACCCCCTGCGCCGCACTCTACTACTTCCGTAATCGTTGGTGCAGCCCACAGTTGGGACGGTTTTGTTCTACGGATCCGATTGGGTATAGCGACGGCATAAATTTGTATCAGTATGTCCTTTCGGCTCCTGTCGATGCGGTGGACCCAAGAGGTGAGGCGAGATGGGTGCGATCGCGTATCGTGTGTGAGCTTTCTGAGGAGTCGAGTGGTCTTTGGGTGAATGACTATCCTGCTGATTGTTATATTTACTGCGAGTACGATTGCTTTAGGGAACGGCAAGAAGCTATTGGAGACAATTTTAGACCGATTTGGGCCTTTCCACCCACATCCACACCCTTAAATCTAATCGGGCTTCCAGGGTGGCCATCTGAAGAGCTAGACGTGAGCATTGAAGAGTGCGGGTCATGCGCTGTCAATCCACCTACCCCAGCCGAACGATGTCTTGCGATTAAGGTTTCGCCGCCGGGGCAATGGGTTCTCATCGAGCGGGATCTTCACGTCGTCTAGGCCGACCGTTTTGGCGTATGTTTTTTTATTTCATGAGGAGATGAAGGATGAATTACCAAACGCGTTTGGCAAATTTGGTGCTAGTTCTAATGATTATTGGTCAGTCTGTGGCTTTCGCTCCCAAGATTTCTGCACAGCAGGCTAATGATGAAAAAAAACTGCTCGTGAAGCACAATTCAGTGCTTCTTTTACAAAAAGTAGGTAGTGCCGAATTAGTGCTTGTTTCCATCGTCGCTGACCCTTTGCTGTGGAATGCCCGAGCATTCGTGCACGAATGGACGTTTGACAGCTCCGGACAAATGACGGAATACTTGCAGTTGCAGGATAGATACGGCCCTTCTATTCCTGAACGAATACAAATGAGTCGATCAAAGCATTATCCTGTCAAGTCATTCCAGGAGTTTTCTGTTGGTGACATGCGTCTCAAGTGGATGGGTGGAAATCGTCGAGCAAGCTGGGTTGTTCCAGCGGGAAGTGGACGGATGCGTGTTGCCGATGGCGGCAGGATAGATGGTCGGTTCCAATTACCTGAGGGGGCATTTCTCACCTGGGAGAAGTTTGCAGAAAAACATAACCCCGTTACGTACCACGATAGCTGGACAGATATAGATGCTCCAGCGGGAGAGTAAAGGCATGGGGAATTATATCGGTATGCCATTCGTTTAAATGGGTGCGATCCGCCTGATGCGCTGCGAAAGGCGAGAATCACGTGGCGTGCGTTTCTATAAGGTCGTTGACAGTCGGTTTTGATTGTAGCCAGTTCCTGTAGACCATGTCCCAGATTTTACTCAGCAGTAGGCACCGCAGCGTCATTGTTCGTTGGCCGCCCTCTTTGTGCCAACGCATCCCCGACAACTTCATCCGTTCGCTGACAATCTGCTTGCAAGCCGATTCCACCACACCACTGCCGATCGGGTAGTTTTGTGATTTCATCGCTGCATAGTCCATGAAGCGACGGTAGCGACGAAGATAACGTTCCGCCTTTTCAGCTTCGTCGCACGCTGATGCCTTGTAGCCATGAAGCTCACGCATCTTGGCAATGCTGCGAAGCATCCTTCCATGACCACCGGGCTGCAGTAGTAACCACCTCACATGCTCCAACCACTTCTTTCGTTTCCCCTTGTCGGCACCAAGTTTCAACGCGTCGGCGATGGTCGTAAGGCGTTCAGCAGCGTGGTAAAAATCCACGACACGAGTGATTCTGATTCGCTGCCCA
>NZ_WIAD01000080.1 GCF_009618275.1 Roseimaritima sediminicola | reverse complement strand
CTTAGTAGCCGATTTTGTCACCGGGTTCGAGCACGCGAACCAAGCTGTCGGGGTAATAACATAAAACTACGCATGAGATCTGCCCTCTTGTGAAAAAGTAGTGTTCGAAAAACATCACGTACGATCAAACGCTGCGTAGGCGATAGGTCAGCCACCCCACCACCACGAGCATCGCTGTCACGATCCCGATCAACGCACCGTATAGGTTGCCCCACGCAAAGCCGATCACGCCAGCTAGGACATAGGCCAGTGAGTGGAAGTGAGCGCGGGGGATGTGGCGGTTTAGCATCGCCAGGCTTAAGGATCGATGACTGACATTCGTTAGTTATCTTCTCCTCCCGACGCGAGCTTGGCGAATGGTCGCGTTCGCTACCGGAAAAAAAGGTGCAGGCTCATTCTAGGGGGCGAGGCACGGCCAAGCCAATAAAATTCCGACACACGCAACACACAGAAAAAGTTGTTTGCTCCCCTCTCCCCCGCAGCGCCGCGAGCATCAGCGAGTGAAGCTTCGGGGGAGAGGGGGCGGGGGTGAGGGGGACTGCACAGCAGGGACAGATTGATGGAAGCACCGCAGCACAAGTCCGCCCAACGTTCGGTGTCAAACGACGACAGAAAGCAATTCTTTCCTGCTCCTGCTCCTGCTCCTGCTCCTGCTCGTGCTCGTGCTCGTGCTCGTGCTCGTGCTCGTGCTCGTGCTCCTGCTCGTGCTCCTGCTCAGCGAAGCGGTGCTCGTACTCGAGTCGGTGTTGCACTCGGTCTCGGCAAACGGCACGTAACCACTAATCTCCCCTAATCTCCACTAATCCAGCAATTATCGATCGCCGTGGAAATGAGTGTTCGATTAGTGCGGATTAGTGGTCCCTCCTCGCGCTGGCCTCGAATTACTTTCGCGTCGCCGCACGCACTAGCAGGAACGTTCCGCCCGCGATGAAGCCCAAAATGACGGCAATGATCAGCAGTTCGAAGAAGCCTGGCATGGACTTGTCCTGTGTTGAAGAATCGATTGATGGTGTGTTAGGTATTCGTCGAGATCAAAAACACCTTGGCAGCACGGCACCCAAAAAACCGAGCGATCTGGTGGGCGGTAAAAACATCAATGCAGGATCGGCCAGGCGACGGCTCTCATCCCCATTAGAATGATCGCCAAGGCGACCAACAGCGAGCAGGCAAGGAACGCAGAGACGCCAATCTTTAGTAGAGGGAAGGCCGACTCCGGCGGCCGACCCGCTGCCCGCGAGGAACCCGCCGGCGCGTCGTAGGGATTAATGTCGCTCGACATGCGAGTGGTCACCTGTTCTGCCCGGGGCAAAGACCAGCCACGCGGCCGTCGGCAGCAGAAGCGCGGCATAGGTGAACGCCATCAGCGTGATCGGCCGATTGCCCTCGGGCGGGCCCCAGCCGTTGTAGTTGATCAGAAACACGACCACAGCCGGAGCCGCATACGGATTCGGACGTGGCGAACTATTCGGACTGATCATCAACTCAGTTCTTAGATTCGGCCGTCCTTGCAATGGCGACACTTCGATCCTCCTTTCCCGCGGCAACCATCGCACTTTTTCTTGCCCACAACGGGCCGCCGCATCCGCTGGCCGGTGATGACATTGACTTCGCCTAGGGATAGGGACGCCGGCTTTCGGCACGGATCACACCGGTGAGCCCCGCGTCACTTTGCACGGCCTCTCCAAACACCGGTTTCCCCTGGGGCGTGCGCGGTTGTGGCTTCAAAACGACAACGGTTGTGTGAGGGTTGTCTCCCTGTAGCCGCAGGGTGATGAAGTCGGAGCTTACGGTGGCGACGCCGACCAGCTGCGATTCGGTGAGGCCCCGGAGCGTCACGTTGAAGGAACGATCGTCGTTGGCGCGGGGCCGCACTTTCAACCGGATCTTTGAGGGGATTGTCTGGTTACCAACCGCAGCGAGCCCCGACAGTCCGGTGGGCCTGCCGGCGGGTTGGCTGTCAAAGCGGTCCAGGGTGAGTGCCAGCATGCCGTGGTCGGGTAGGGCAGCGGGAACACCACCGGACTCGTGCGACAACGATCGAATCTCGACGTTGAAGAAACCGGCAAAGCGTCCCACCACGGCTTCCTCAACCATGATATCTACGTCCGCCGAGCCCGAGGGAAGCATCGCCTTGAATTCGGCATGCGGATCTTCCGCAGTGCAAGCATGGTCCGAGCACATGACTGCGGCGACAAACCCAAAGGCAACCAAGGTTTTCTGAAACATCATATTCGGATCTCCTGTCAGTTCATTCGGTACCAGCGATAAACCAGAGGCACGTACCAGCACGCGGCCAGGAGGTGCACGGGGACACCGACCGTCCAGGATATCGTATAGAAGTCGACGCCGCGCTGGTAAAAGGCGAAAACCCAAATCGCCCACAGCGCCGCACCGAGTGCTGCCAGGATCACCGCGCGGTGCAGCGACCGGTAGAGCACCTCCAGCCACTGCGCTGGGTCCGCACGCTTCGCGAACACGGCTCGCAACAGCTTCGCGACGGCTTCCAGCAGCGGAAAGCCGGCGAACCAAATCAGTCCGAATCCCACGACGAACGCGAAGATGTTGATGACGCGATAGGTGGCCGCCACATTGCTGGGCAATCCGCCCGATGCGATCGTCCGAGCGTCGAACGCGACGTAGTTGTAGATCGCCGGAACCAGCAGCACCAAAGCCACCAGCCGAAAGGACGACCGTGCCGCTTTGCGCAGGGGCGAATGCTCCGCAAGCGGAGTGGGGGCAGAACGCGGCGGTTGGTAGGGATTATCGCTCATCGTGCCGTTGCTTTGAGAAAAAGGCGAGTTGACTTTGCTGACTCTGGCGAGGAGCAGCTACGGTTTGAGTTGCTCCGTTTCCAATTCTCGAGCTTTCGACAGGGCCGAGGCGACCAGGCCGGCGGGGATGGCCACGACGCCCAGGCCGATCAGCAGCAGCGCGAAGGTGAACATCCGCCCGCCCACGGTGATCGGGTACACATCGCCGTAGCCGACGGTGGTCAGCGTCACGACGGCCCACCACAGGCTGTGGAAAACCGAGGCAAAGGCTTCGGGCTGGGCGTCTCGCTCGCAGTAGTAGATCCCCACGGCGGCCAGGTACAACAAAATAAATGTCATGAACATGTACAGCACCAGTTCCTCCCAAGCGATCAATAGCGCGCGATGAATCCGCTGCATCGCCTGCGAGTACCGGACCAGCTTTAGGACGCGGAACACGCGCAGCAACCGCAGGGCCCGCATCGATCGTAGGTCAAAACCCAGGGCTAGGTAGAACGGCAGGATGGCCAGCAAGTCGACGATGCCGTAAAAGCTGAGCACGAAACGGAGCCGGCTGCGCGCCACGGCCAGCCGCATCAGGTACTCGGCCGTGAACAAGGCCACGGTGACCAGCTCGATCGCTTGCAGCCATGGCAGCAACCACGGCGGCACGTCCGGCAGCGTTTCGATCGAGAACGCCAACAGGGAGACGAAGATCAGCGACTGGATCGTCAGATCAAATGCCTGGCCCGACTTGGTGTCGTCTTCGTCAATGATGCGTCGGAGAGTTTCCAAGCGAACGTGTCCCACGGCGGTACGGTACGGTCGTCCGTCGCATTGTGAAAACTATTTCCGCCAACGCAAGGCACCGCTGCCGCACGATCAGGTTCGGCACGATCAGATCGTTCCTCCATGCGTCCGTATCTGGCGAACCGCGTCGACCTCGTCGACAGTAGCAAAGTCGACCAGGAGGCGGATTATCGGCGGACCAAACCAACCACAGACGGGACCCAGAAACAACACTACCAAAAGGAGAAGTCGCAGACTGAACTGTTTTCGCCGCGGCGGCTCTTCGGAATTGCGACGAGTCGTATCAACGACCCTCACGTCTCGTGTCATGTGCTGCATGCTTTATTCTCCGAAACGCCTCACCGTCCAGACGCCATCCATCGGGATCGCGTCGAGATCTCGATATCGCTTGAGGCAAGCTCCGAGTTGGGCCAGTTGATCTTTGCGCAACAAATCGATGGTCAGGCGAAGACTGGAAGGAAACTTCCATTCCCACTGCGGATCGATAGGCTTCTGGATCGCCCCGGCTTGGTAACCGAAGTCCAAGCAACGAAAATGGTGGTCGGCGGCCGCTTGGCGAAACGCCATCGAACGTCGCCAAAGGCCCAGTCCAACAGCGCAGACAGTGACCAGCACGAGCAGCGTTCGAAGCGAAAAGGATCGCCACCGCTTCCGTAGCTTTGTAATGAAGGAACGCATCGAGGGTACCACCAAGAATCGGTGCGAATCATTCCCCCGGCCGATGGCACCGGAACACGCCGTGCCGTCCAGCGGACCGGCGGCGCGGTATCGTGCCCAAGCGACGTCAGGAAATGAGTTCGGGGATCGGCCGGCCATGGTTGACGATCGGAGTGGGGCGACCGTTAAAATCTTCGATCATGACTTTTGAAGCGTCGATGCCGAGGTGGTGATAGATCGTCGACAGGAAGTCCCCTGGCCCGCAGCGTCGATCGATGGAGTCTTCACCCCGCTTGTCGGTCGCGCCGATGAATCGTCCGGTTTCGATACCGCCTCCGGCCCAGATATTGGAAAACGCCCGCGGCCAGTGGTCGCGTCCGGGTTGTTTGGTACCGGCCGCAGCACTCGCGTTTCCCGCTCCCGTACTGGGTTGATAGTTAACCTTCGGTGTGCGGCCGAACTCTCCGGTGACGACGACCAACACCCGCTTGTCGAGCCCGCGTTGATAGATGTCTTCGATCAGTGCGGAGACGGCTTGGTCGTAGGCCTCCGCTCGGAACCGCAGGGCATCGAACACGTGATGATTCACGGCGTGGTCGTCCCAGTTGTTGACGCGTCCGCACAGGGGCCCGCGCAGGCTGGTCGTCAACACGTCGACCCCGGCCTCGACCAGGCGCCGGGCGAGCAGTAGTTGCTGGCCCCAGGTGTTGCGTCCGTATCGATCGCGCACATGATCCTCCTCGCGGGACAGATCGAACGCTTCTTTCGTCTTTGGGTTGGTCAGCAGGGTCAACGCCTGAGCCTCGAATTGATCGAGCGCTCCCAGTTCGCCCTGTGCGTCGAAGGCCTGTTGAAGGGTATCGAGTTCCTGTCGAAGGGACGTTCGCCGCAGCAAACGATCCTTTTCCCGTTGATCCGTCAGGCCAATATTGGGGACCACAAAATTGGGGGCGTTCGGGTCGCCGGTCACCGCGAACGGTGAATACGCATCGCCCAGGTAGGCAGGTCCGTTGTAAGTCGTCGGCGGGTTCACGCCCACATAAGCCGGCAGCGGATTGTCCCGCGGTCCTTCCAGCGATCGCAAGTAATTTGCCACCGACATCCAATCCGGCAGCCGGGGTTTGGGTTTGTCGCGGGTATCGCTGTCGCCAGAGAGCAGCTGCATGGACCCCGCGGGGTGCCCGCCAGCGCCTTGGTACATGCTGCGTAACACCGTGAACTTGTCGGCGATGGCCGCTTGCCGCGGAAGCAGTTCCGTGAACTGCATGCCAGGAACCTTGGTCGCGATGGTCCCAAAGGGACCGCGGTATTCGCTGGTCGCAAGCGGTTTGGGATCGTAGGTGTCGATGTGGGAACACCCGCCCGGTTTCCAAACCATAATCACGGCGGTGCGTTCGTTGGAATCGGCCGGCTGGCCGGTCACCGGGCTTGCGGCACGCAGTTTCATCACGCCGGGCAAGCTCAAACTGGTAAACCCCGCGATTCCCATGCGCATGAAGCTTCGTCGGCCGGTTCGCACCGCACCGCCCGGAGCAAGACTCAGGGGGCCGGCACAGCGTGAGCGAGTTGGTCGATCGTGCGGACGTTGATCTTTCATGGCGTATTAACCTTGGCCGGGACCACGCGGATTTGAATCGGCTGGGAAACGTAGATGTCAACGATGTCTTTGGGTTTGGCGTCGCCGGAACGGTACTTCGCCACCGCGCCACCGTAGAAGGCGATCGTGTAATCACCGGGGGCGGGTTTCAGCTTTGCCAAATCGATGACGGCTTGGGTTTGGTCGTCGGCCAGCGAGAAATCAAACGCGGCATTGCGTTCAAATCCGGCCCCAAACGTTTTCAGAGACATCGACGTACCGGAAAACTCCGACCGCCGCGTCAGCGTCAGCGGTAGACGCAGCGTCTGGCCCTGCTGCACCTCCCAGACTTTGTCCTCCGCCACGTCAATCGACAGGCCGGCGGTTTCCACCTCGTTCACCGATACCGGGATCTGGTCGACGAGCCGGGGGTCAGGGATTTCGGCTTTTGCGTTGGGCACCGGCCACTTCATCGATGCCAAGCGACAATCCCGAACAACCTGCTCGCCGTCGATGGTCGCTCGGCCGGACAAACTTGCGAACGTTAAACCGCGCGGTGCGTTCGGGTCGGCCGCTACCAGCACGATGCCCCGCGTCGCGCCGGCTGCTATTTTCAAACCGGTGGCGGTCACACCCTCGGGCAGATTTTCCATGGTCAATTCGATTTCGCCGTCAAACCCATCACGACGAACCACCACGACCTCCAGCGGCATGACCGCGCCGCGACGAAGCGCCATCGGTTTGCTGAGCGCGTTGCGATCTCCGTTGCGAAGTCCCATATGCAGCGCCCACCCGACCAGCGAAAAATCAGGGGCTGCCTGGCGCACGATCAAGCGGTAACGATTGGTCGGATCGGTGCGCGTCCCGCCAAATAGATCGCTGAGCCGAATGCGGTACTTGCCGTCTTCGGGGATCTCCACCTTGCCGTTGATATCGGACGAGCCCGCGTTGTACGGAGGTCCGTCATAGGAATACCCATTCGACGAGCGTTTTACCGGTGAAGGAATATCCGTCAGCTCGGCAACATCGACCAGGGTGCCGTCGTCGCGGATTTGCTGCACGATCGCGACGGGGTCGGTCGGATGCCCCAGTCGCTCCGAGGCCACCTCCACCCACCAGGTCTCGCCCTTTTGGGCCGTGAACTCAAACGAATCCACGTCCGCCGCGGGAAAGAAGCGACCCTCGATGTCGCAGGGCAGTTCGATCGGTTGCGATTCCGCCAACGAATCGTTGGGTTCTGCTTCCGGCTTCGCAGCCCCGGCGGCCAGGCCCGGCGGTGGCCACGAAAACGATGCCACGTGGTGGGTGCTGGGCATGCGCGGCGGCGTCCCCTGGCCATCCCACGGCATCACTGCCAGGCGATAGAAGTAGTACGGCCCGCCTTTAAACGTCAGGTCGTGGACTTTGATCAAGTAACGACCGCTTGCGGGAATCGTAAAGTCGATGACTCCGCCGCGGCGCTCCACGATCAAGTCGCTGCCGCTGGCGTCGGCGACGGCCACGACCGGGTTCATCTTGGAATCGATCCCCTTGCTCGCGCAATCGATCAGGATTCGCTGTCCCTTGCTCGCCTCGATCGCATAGTGATTGATGCTGCGGTCGACCAAGGTTCCATTGACGATCGAACCGACGGCGATCGGCATGGCCGTCTGCACCGTGGTGCAGGCTTCCGACTGCGTGACCTCCGGATGCTTGCTGACGGAAAAGGCTCGCGCCGTCGAAAGGCCCATCCCGGTCATCACGCGAGCGTCATACACTCCCGGCTGGCAGTCCTCAGAAATCTGAATCACGAATTGATTGGCGACCCGCTCCCCATTGTCTTGCCGTTTCTGTTTGGCCGTGATCTCCGGGTGTGAAAAGAGCAGAGCCTCGGCCGTGTCGAGTGATTGCCCCGTGATGGTGACCTCGACGGTCGTCCCAGCCTGTCCGCCCATGGGCATCGTCGTCAACAGCCGCGGAGCCGGTAAACCCACCGACTGGCCGGCCGCGGTCGCTCCGCCCAACAAGGTCACGAGGCAGCCCACGGCACTGGCAACGCACCTGGATTTGAAAAGACGCTGGAACATCGAGGATCTCAATTCAATGGTTGAACAAGAATTCTTTGGTATTGATCAGGGCCCAGGCGAGGTCTTGCAGGTTCTCGCGAAGCGCAGCGGTTTCGGCCATCGCCGTGCCATCGGCGGCCGAGCGCGATTCGGTCAGGTAGGCCAGTGCCTTGTCCAACTCGGTTTCGCTTGGCGGCCGAGCAAACGCAGCGTGATACAGTTGGTCGACGATCACCTCAGGGGCCAGCTTGTCGGCGATCATGCGGTGCAACCGTCCGTTGCCGGCGGTTAGTTTGCTTTTCAGATCCGACGCGTTCATAAGGTGCAGGCTCTGAGCCAGGCTGCCGGATTGCACGCGTTCACATTCGCAGACGCTGGTCGCCTCGGGACGTCCGAAGACCCGCAGGAACGGCGAGGCCCGGTTGTAACTATTGTCCGGCAGGGCGACCGCTCGCGTCCCGATCGGCAGGTTGGCGAACGAAGTCGTGGTCCCGGTGACCTCGTCGATCGCATCCAACAGGACTTCCGCTTGCAGCCGCTTGGGATAGTAACGCGAGAAATTCTGACGATCGACAAGATTGTGTTCGTTGGGAATCGCACTCAACTGGTAAGCGTTGGACTCGGTGATCACGCGGATCAGTGCTCGCAGGTCATATCCGCTTTCCACAAAATGCTGTTCGAGGGCGTCGAGCAATTCAGGGTTGCTGGGCGGATTTGTGTCGCGGATATCGTCCTCCGGTTCCACCAGTCCGCGGCTGAAGAAGTGCTTCCAGTAGCGATTGACGAGTGCTTTCGCAAAGAATGGATTCTCCTCACTGGCCATCCAATCGGCGAGGCGCAGTCGCGGGTCTTCGTCGGGAGGAATCTCGCCGACAGCGTCCCCGAGTGCGGCAGGCTTGACCGGCTCGCCCGTCTTGACGTTGATGGTTTGAGCGACACCACGTTCGTGAAAGATCAGGTCTTCGCCGCTGGTGTCCGTTGGTTTCCGGCCGATACGACTGAAGAAGGCCGCCAGCGAGTAGTAGTCCGTTTGGCTCCACCGCTCAAAGGGATGGTGATGGCACTGAGCGCACTGCAGCCGGACTCCCAGGAACAGTTGAGCCACATCCTCGATCTGCTGTTTCGGTTCTTTGACCCGCTTGTACCAAGCCACCGGCGGGTTCTCGATGATCGTCCCCGTCGCCGCCAACAGCTCGCGGATCATCTGGTCGTAGGGTGTGCCGGCGAGCAGACTGTCGCGGATCCAAGCATGGAACGCAAAGTTGGCTTTGATGTCGCTGGCGTCATCGCGACGATTCTTCAGGACGGCCGTCCACTTGTTGGCAAAGTAATCGGCGTAGTCCGCGCTGCGAAGCAAGCGATCGATCGCCTGGGAACGCTTGTCGGGGTCCGCGTTCTGCAGGAACTCTCGGGCTTCCTGCTCGGTCGGCAAGCGTCCGCCGATGTCCAGGGAAACGCGTCGCAGGAAAGTGGCATCGTCGCACGGTGGAGATGGCGGAATGCCCAAGTCGCGGAGATTGGCAAAGACCAGTTCATCGACGAAATTGTTCGCCGGCGGAACCGTTTCCAAGGGGGCGCCCATGGGAACCGAGGCGTTGTAAACGGCCACGCGTCCCTGGTAGCGGACCATCACGGACACCTTGCCGGGAATGTCCAGCGCCGTCACCGTGCCATCCTCGGCAACGGTCGCCATCGCCGCGTCATTGGATTCAAACAAGGAATTCGCGGTCACATCGCGTCGGCTTCCGTCGGAAAAGGTCGCCATCGTTTTCAGCGTTACCTGTTCCCCCGGCTTCAGTTTGCCGCGTGGCGGTTGCACCTCGATGGAAACCAAGTCCGGATCATGCGGTGGTCGGTAGGGCGCACCGGCTTGGATCCACCGCAGCAGCGTACGATAACCCTCGGAGTCTTTCTCCAAGCGAACGCCGCCTCCGTGAGGGACATCACCGCATGCCTTGGCCAGCAGCAGACTACGCGGTGGGTTCAGCGGGAACAGCCGACGACCGCGTGCTTCACGCACCAAACGTTGGTAGTCCTCCTGCGGTTCGAACCCCAGCAGGGAGAGCTGGAAACCGTTCTGACCGCCGCCGGCCTTCGCGTGACACACGCCCGCATTGCAGCCGGCTTTGGTGAGCACGGGAACGACGTCATTGACGAAGCTGACCGAACTGGGGGCCGCCGACGCAGCGGGTTCGGCGCAAGCCGCCCCGCGAGGAACAAACCAGCAGACCAGCCAGGCGAAGAGCATCGCGTGTCGCCAACGGCCTCGCCGGAGCGGCCGTGCAAGCGGCTTTGACGAAGCTGACGATCTGCCGCGAAGGCTCGCCATCGTCCCGCGATGATCGACGGTATGAGACGGACGATCGGCCGGGGCGGGTGATGTCATGGCAGGCTGAGGCGGGGAGCGGGGGGCGGAGCCGAGTCGGCGCAGGGCGACCGGTCGGCATCCTCGACAGTCTAACGCGTTGCCAGGGCCGCGTCTATTTTTTATTAGTCCGCCGAACCACCGAGCTGCTGCAGCGGTTTTCCGGCTTTGTCGAGCAGGACGGCGTTTCCGGTCGCTCCTCCGGCCACGAACTTGGTGCCTTGGCGATCGGCATCCAACGCGTAGAGGTATCCGCCGGGCAGGGCAGTGCTGGCCTCTCGCCGTCCGTTGTCGGAGCGATAGATCTGGAAGCTGCCGCTGCCGGTGATGGCCGCAATCCGGTTGTCGCGCCCGATATAGGCCAGTTTGGTGACTTCGGATTTAAAGGCATCGATGGTGCGCGTCGCCTTGCCGGTACCGACGTCCCAAATCCTCACCGTCGTGTCGGCCGAAGCGGTTGCCAATTGTCGGCGATTGACATTCCAGTCGATCGCAGTCACATGGTGCGTATGCCCTTCGAGCGTTTTGATCAATTCCCACGTCTCCACATCCCACAGTCTGACCATCCGGTCCGCGCCCCCGGTGGCCAGGATCTTTCCGTCGGGCGAGAAAGCCAGACTGGTCACGGTATCGGCGTGTGGTTTATCAAACTTCTTCAGCAGGCTGCCGTCCGCGGCGTTCCAAATCATCAGCTCGCCAGCGCGGGATGGATAACCGCCACCGGTCGCCAAGAAACGCCCCGTCGGATCGACGTCGACGCACAACACGCGATCTTCGAACGGGCTGTCTCCGAAGGCAGCCCCGATGGTGTGCGTGTGTTGCCAGATCGAGGATGGAACAATGGCGGCGGAAAAGGTTCCGTCCGGGGACTGCAACAGAAGGCTGGTCCCGGACGCTGCGACCCACCGGGCGTGGGGATCCAAGCCGGCGATCTCGCCCAACCAATCTCCGTTGCCGGACCACAGGTGACAGGCCCCGGTCTCCGCGGCGCGTGAGAGGACAAGCGATCCTCCCGCCAGACAGGCCAATCCGCCGCCGGCCGCTTGGGATTCTTGGGCGAGCTTCAGAGAGGCCGCGGCGGCCTGTTTCCGCTCCGCTTGCTGCGCGTTCGCCGCCGCGACGATCGCCTTCCAGCGTTCGAGCTCGGCCTGCAGGCCCTGCAAACGTGCTTCACTGCGAGCCTTCGTCGCCTCGGCAGCCTTCGCTTCCATCACGGCGGCTTTCAGTTTTGTCTGTTGCGCATCGCTTTCCTGCGATGCTTCGGCAGAAGCTTTTTCAGCTGCCTCGGCGGCGGCCTGCTCGGCCTGGGCGGCAGCCGTTTCGATCGCGGTGCGAGCTTGGTTCTTGGTGACGACCGCCTTCACAAGCTTTTCCAAGCTCTTTTGCTCTGCGGCAACGTTTGTCTCGGCCAGCTTGCTGTCCGCTTCATCGGCGGCAACCAGACGCTCACCGACCAGCGAAGCCCACTGGGCCGCTTGATGCTTTTGCTCGAGTGCAGGATCCGATGTTGCGACCGCCATCCACTTGCTTTCCGCCAATTCGAAGACGCCCAGAGCGCCCTCGGAAGTCGCCGCGAAAACACCGATACCGTCTGGATGTACGCAAACCGATGCCGGGTTGGCAGGCAGTTTACCAGCGAGAACAAACTCCGCTTCCTCGCCGTGCCGGACGGCAATGTTTCCAGCTTCGTCGACCGCAATCAACGCCGTGTTTCCGGCCTCGACGGCACCCACCGCGATCACGGGCGCATCAAACACATCGAAAACTTGACGCGACCATTGATCGTTCTGTCGCGTCCATATCGACAGTGTTCCAGCCTCGTCGCCCGCTACCAGGCTTCCCGTGCCGGTCCACGTCATCGCGGTCACGCTGGTCTCGCAGGCAAGTGAATCGACTCGCTGGGGATCGACGCCCGCGATCCGGATCTCCGCATCGGCTGCGCTGGCCACCGTTTCCGCCGCGTGGTCGACGGCCAGCAAGACGGGAGTCGAGGTCGGTTGTTGCCACGTTTCGGGGACTTCGATGTCGCGTGACCATTGCCACTCGTCTTTACCGATTCTGGCGACGCCCAGCTTGCCGCGTTTGGAGAGCATCGCGATGTGGCTGCCGGCAGGGCTGAGCGTCAGCGCCAGGGGGTCCTGAGGATCGATCGTCGGCAACGCCACGACTTCGGGTGCCTGCCGTTCCCAGATCTTGACGTTTCGGTAGCCGGCGGAGATCACCCGTTGTCCGTTCGGATCCATCCACAGATCCTGCACAAAATCATCATGGGCCGGTCGTGGCCGGTCAGCGGAGAGACGCTGAAGCGTCGCCAGCGGTGCATCCAGATTTGCGCCGAAGACCTGGATCTGATTGCCGAAACTCACCACCGACAGTCGGCCGTCGGCGGTGATCGCGGCGCTGTAATTGGTGCGGATCGATTGTGGTAGCGGTTCGGTCGGAACCGCTGCGGCTGCCATCGGCTCGACCTCGGCGCGTGCACCCGAGTTGATCCAGCGACGAAGCAGGGCCAATTCCGCGGGATCGAGCGGTTCCGCCGAGACGTCGTTGTCTTCGGGCGGCATCACCGGTTCTTCGATGTGGGCGGCGACCAGAAACAGGCGGCTCGCATCGGCTTCGCCGGGCACCAGCACGTCGTCGACATCCGCCGCCGTCATGGTCTCGACGGATTCCAGGTTCACACCCGCTTCCGCGTTGCCTTGGTTATGGCAGGCCAGGCAGTTCTTCTTCAGCACCGGCGCGATGTCACGGATGTAGCTGACCTCTTGGTCGTCAGCCAATTCCGCAACTTCAGCTTGTTCACCGTAGGCGAGCAAGCCCGAGAGCAACAGCAGCGAGGCACCCAGCAGCCAGGGGCGAGGATTCATTTTTTATCACCTTCTGTGTTTCACAGATCGTTATCCGTCGAGCCGTATCCCGGCAGTCGGAAACAGCGGTAGTCGGCGCCCCGGTCCGCAGTGCGGGAGCGTGTATCGTAGTCGAGAAGTTCGCCGGCCACACGAATCGTCACGAGAAGCCTCACCGCCGCAGCGTCCAAGCGCCGACTGATGCGAGCGGGCTGTCGATCTATTGAATAGTAGCTCGGCTGTCCCAGCCGAGGCGGGCGGTATTGCTGGGCAACTTTCGGCGGAGCGAAAGGCGACACTGCTGGGCAACTTTCGGCGGAGCGAAAGGCGACACTGCTAAGCAACTTTCGGCGGAGCGAAAGGCGACACTCTTAGCCGCTGGAAGCGGCGGCAGCACGGTGCCGGTGGTGTAACCACCGGTCAGCTGCCCCGCGGTGAGTGAAAAGCTCCGGCGGAGCGACAGCGGCGGTTCTGCGCGAGGTCCCGCGCGGTCCTGCTGCCGCTCCGCTGGAGCTAATTGTTCTGCGGCGTGACGGGTCCGGGGGCTCGCGCCCAATGCCACTTCCTTTGTAGCGGAACGGCGCGAGCCGTCCGGTTTTGCGGTGCGAATCTTC
>NZ_WIAD01000007.1 GCF_009618275.1 Roseimaritima sediminicola | reverse complement strand
ATCAGTGGTCTAGGCTTCCAGCCTGTGAAGGCCATCCATCCCAATCTCGCCCCTCCGGCACCGAGCGACGGCGAGGTTCCCTGTGGACGCGCGTAAGCACCGGCTGATCGGCGTCACGAGGAAGAAAACTTGCTAGCGCCAGCTTAAGCGGTGATAATCAATCCACAAATGAAACGACGCCGCGGTGAGAACAAGTCCCAAGCGGTGAGAAGCAAGTAACTCGAACGGGACTGGTTCTCACTGCACAAGCCGGAGAACACCCCGAAAACACGTGTTCTCACCCCGTCCGTAAGGTAAGAAACAGGTTCCCCGACTGAAACTCGCGATGCTCCACACACTTCCTGTCGGCTTCGACCATCACGCGCATGCGAATGGCAGAACGGCGTTTGCAGCATGGGCACACGCCGAAGGCAACACGGACATTTCCTGCGAACCGGTTTTTCGGTACGGCCGCGCATTCGCCGATGGGATCGAACAGTTGCGTGCTGTATTCGCCACCCAAGACTGTATTTTTCTCAACAATGTAGTCGGTCATTCTTCGGCTCTGAAGTGCTCACTCCCTTGTAGTTCCGATGATACGTTGGCGTTGACCTACAACGGTCTTGAATCGCTAATTGCCGATCCGAAGATCGTTGGCCACCTTGTCGATGACACGCTTGTCGCTGACGCTTTATGCCCGATTACAGGCTGGTTTGTGATCTGCGGCGAGGGATCGTTCGACGATTCGCCAGCGGAAGCGGGACTCACTCCTGAGGAATTGATTTACCCCTCCTTATCGCGCAATGACACTGAAGGCGTTTACATCTGCCGACTTACTGACGCCAAGGCCTATGCAACAAATCGGATTGGCATCGACTTTCTGGCATACTTCGTCAACCCGACGGTCAGCCTCGACTTCCCGCTTATCGCCGACCGATACCGACGCGACAGGCTCAAAGAGTATTTCTTGCGAACCGATGTGACATTCGGTACTCTTGGCGACTGCCATATGGATGACGACATTGCGGTTTCGTATCGCTCGGCTGTATTCCGCTTTCCTGACACGCAACGCTTTTTCATTCGGTAGGGCGAACACGGCGGGAAACCACCGGAAGCACCGAAGTCGTCGAAAGCGACTTTTGGCAACGGTGACTTTTCCGCTCCGACTCGGTGATCTCAACCGTTCTGGCACAGACAATCAATCATCGTGCTCGTGCTCAATGAAATGGTGCTCGTGCTCGTAATCGAAATGGGGCTGACTTGACCGAACCAATCTTTGGCCACGATCGACTCGACGTTTATCGTCTCTCAATCGAATACGTTTCGGCAGCGTTTGACGTATCGGAATCATTGAGCGGTTTGCATCGCCACCCTCGCGACCAATGGCTCCGTGCCGCTCAATCGATTCCACTGAACATCGCCGAAGGCAACGGCAAACGAAGCCTGAAGGATCGAGCCCGATTTTTCGACATCGCACGAGGTAGTGCGTTTGAATGTGCCGCGATCCAAGATGTGCTGGTAGCGTCAGGTGGATTGGATTACGCGTACAGCCGTTAGGTGAAGTTGAAGCTCAAACGAATCGTCTCGATGCTGACTCGTATGGCAATGAAGTTTGACGGCGTCGGCGAATCGTCGGTAGACTATGCCGTGGCGATCGATTACGAGCACGAGCACCGCGATGCTGAGCACGAGCACGAACGAGAGCCAGAACCAAGCCGTGCACGTGCGGACGGCTTGCGCGGTTTTGCCAATGGAAAATCAATCGTCCGTCACAGGTGACGGCAACCGTTCTGCCAATGAGTCTGTTTGCATGCGGTTCAGTATTGCTTCGCTCCTTGCACTCACCGCGTTTGCGGCGTTCGGATGCTATGCAGTTCTAAACCCCAGTTTTGTGTTTGCCGACGCGATTGAGTTCCTGCTCAATACCACCTGTGCGATTGGATTCGTGATCGCAGCACGTTCACGCGGCGTCCTGCGAAGCGGCGCACTGTCCTATTCCGTCTTCACGCTGATCGGATCTCATTTAGGGACAAGTCCCGAGTCCTTTGCAAACTGGATTGCCGAAGTGACGCTCTCCAAAGCTTCACCCCGGCAGCAGATGCATGTCTGGGTCGTGGGGAAGACTCTGAATAACTTTCTTGCAGTATTCGGTGGGGTAATCGCTGCTGCCGCGTCGCCAGCACTGACGCATCGCCGACCGTCAGCAGATGCGGCCAGAGGAGAGCGATCCGGCGGTGCTCGAACTGCACAGGTTTTTTTGGTTTCACTGGCGATGGCGGGTTATCTTGGAATTGCGTGCTATTCCGTGCTTTTTCCAAGCTTTCTTGTGGCAGACCTACTTGAACTGTTGCTGAATATCGGCTGCGCTTCGTCGATTCTCATCGCATTTCATTGCTCCGGCAGAACCCAGGCTGCCGCGATAGGATTTGCAGCGTTCACATTTGTTTTCTCCTGGATCGGCACCTGCCCAGATCTGATCGCAGAATGGATTGCGATAAATATTTCAAGGCACGACGGCATTCCATCGTACTCAACCCACAAATGGGTCATTATCAAAACGATTAACCATGTTTTCGCGATTTGCCTTGGGTGGACCGCTGCCGCGATGTCACTAGCTTTCTCCCAATCCATAGGGCCCGTTATTGAACGTGAGGCAGAACCATAATATGCATTGCAACGGCGTGGCAGCCACGGCAGTGGCGACATGTGGTAGCCCTGGGTGCCAACCCAGGGAACGGACAATCAATCGCTCTGCGATTCCGACCTAGGTCGTCTCGGCACTTGAAACCCGTCCGAGGCACAGCAATTCCGCGCCTAGCAGTCTAGAATTACCCGCGGCATGGCATCTAGCGACTTGGGCTACTCCGCTTACAACGAAGTTATTCCCGAACGGTTCCTTGATGCCCGGTTACGGCAGGCGTTCTTGCTGTCAGGCGAATCAAGGAATGACCACGCCTGAACCAATACCCGAAATGGTCGCCTTCTACGAGCAACGCACCGCGGAGCACATCGAACGGTTCTCTAACCTTTGTCTCTGCCGTTGGGCGACAGCTAGTCAAGAATGGCGTCCTCCACATCTCTTCCTAACTCCATCTTCCTACCTGTCCATGGCGAGCAGATGGTAGGATAATGGAGGTAGGCTTATTAACGTAGTGAATTTATGCTCTGCGAGCTCGTTGTTGCTCGGTTCCGTTCCGGCCGGTATCCTGGAGTCGAACCAGATCGGCAGGGTTGTCAAAACGCCCGCTAATCCGCTCATCTCACAAAAACCATGTATTGAACCAGAGTTGCGGAGCTGACGTTACAGCATGGTCAATCTTAAGCGGCAACCTGGTTCGCACCGACGCTATCCCGATCAAGCTTGAAAAGAGATATTAATGAGAACTGGTCCACTCGGCTCGCTGCTGCTGACCACAACGTTGTTATTGACGACTAGCGTCTGCTCCGGAAATGATGCTCAAAGTAACGGCCGGGCTGAGGCCGCCTTGCCCAAAGTGCTGATCATAGGCGACTCAGTTTCCAACGGATTCACTCCTCATGTTGCGGCTCAGTTGGAAGGCAAGGCAGTTGTTCAGCACAACAAAGGAAACGCCAAACACACGGGCGTAGGGTTGGAGCAGCTAGATGCATGGATTGGAAAAACCCAATGGGATGTTATCCACTTCAATTGGGGCCTATGGGATCTCTGTTATCGTCATCCGAAATCGAAAGTGCAAGGAAACCGAGATAAGGTAAATGGAACCCTCACTACAACGATAGAAGATTACGAGGAAAACCTCGAGCGGCTCGTCTCCCGCCTTAAGAGAACCGACGCTCAACTAATCTGGGCAACTACTACCGTTGTTCCGGATGGGGAAGCCGGGCGTATAAAGGGCGACGATGTCAAGTACAACGAGGCGGCTGCGAGAGTCATGGAACGGCACGGCATCGTTACCAACGATCTCCATGCGCTTACCAAATCCTTTGACGCCGACCTGTTTGCGAGACCAGGCGATGTTCACTATACCCAGGAGGGTTACAAAAGAATTGGGCAGCAGGTCACCGACAGTATTCTGAAGGCCCTTGGTGTCGCGGGTAAAGGTAGGAAGTGAAAAACACAGTCGTTGCACTTCAGATTGGAATTCACGACGCGGGATAATCATGGGTTGCACACGGAGCCGCGCGTCGCGCCTTTGTTGAAATCAATCCTGTTCGCCGCGGTCCGGTGAACTCGGCCGTCATTGCTGCTAAGCACGTCGGCATAAATCTTTCGGTGAAACCCCGCGACAACACCCTCCCGCGCAGCGGGAGGGTCGGGCTCTTAGGCCCGGGGAGGGCCTTACGGAAACCCTCTCCGGGCCTAAGAGCCCGACTCTCCCAGAGGGAGAGTAAAGCCGAATTAAATGTTGCGACGTGCTTAGCGATCGTGTGGTGCGATCGTTGCGGGTGGCCGGCTGTCGGTAGCGTCAAGCGGTTCCTATTCGCGAATGGTCGCGAATAGGCGATTACCGGTTCGGCTTTGGCGGGTTCTTTTGCTCGGACCTGTTTTTCGGTATCCGCTCCGGTTCGTTCGGCGCTGCCCTGTCGCGCCGGTACCTGCTTGGCCTCCGTGCCTTTGTGAACTTTGTGAGAACTCGTCATCCTGCAGACTTGCATGTTTATTCATCGTCGGCCGCGATAGAATGCAGCGTTCAGGGGCGTCCCGGACTGGAACCTCGGTGTGACAGTAGCCAACAATCGCATGTGAGTACAGGTGGTTCGTTTGTCGGTCTGCTGGTTTGTCTTGTGTTCGTGCCACGCTGCAAACGGCGGGTCACCGGTCAGTCAATTTATTAGAAAACGCATTGCTTATCTGAGCCGTTTGGGTGATAGCCCCGGTTCTGCGGTGAGGAAACCGAGGCTATCGCCTAAACGGCTCACTAAATCGACAGCCCATTCCGAGGCAGGGCTTCGCCGGGGGGAAGGGCTTGGGTTCGGTGTACAACGAAGGGCGAGACCACTACGTGCTCGGAAACGTCGTCGACGTCACGACGCGGACCGAGCCGGGCTTCTCCTCGAATCTGCCGCTAGTCTCGGTCTGAACACCGGGTTGGGTGAAATGGATATCTGATAAGCCGCTGCGAAAACCCTGCGGGAATGGGGCGGGTCGGCGATAGGGCCCGAGGCTAGCGCGAGCGGCTCAGGTTTTCAGACTGGGCCTAGTCACGGCGGATAAACTTCTGCGCACGCTTGCCGATAATGTCACCGACGTAGATATTGCCCTTGGAATCAAGCGCCAGAGCGTGCAGCCAGTTCACTTCGCCCGGCTGCTCCTTGCCGTCGGCTCCTTTGGGGATCGTCCACAACTGCAGCAACTTTCCCTTCGTGGTGAACTTCATCAGCACTTGGTCTTTGGGAGGGCAACTCAGAGGTGCGCCGGGATAGTCGGGATCCTCGCGCCACGGCATCGGCGAGGCACCGCAAACCCAGATGTGATCTTCCGGCGTGACCCAAAAACCCCAAGGGACGATGATGTTGTCCCAGCTATCGACCAGCTTGCCCGCTTGGTTGTAGATCATCACTCGGGCGTTGTTGCGGTCGGCGACGTAGAGCTGGCCGGCCGAGTCGATGGCGATGGCGTGCGGAAGCGAAAACTGCAGCGGGCCAGTGCCCAGGCTGCCCCAGGCCTTCACGAAGTTGCCGTCCTTGTCGCAGTGAACGATGCGATTGTTGCCGTAGCCGTCGGCGATGAAGATGTCGCCGTTGGCGGCGATCGCCATGTCGGTCGGTTTGTCGAAGTGCGTTTCGTCATCGCCGGGAACGCCCGGTGTGCCGATCGTCTGCAGTACTTTGCCCTCGGGGCTGAACTTGCGAACCACGTGCAAGCCGATGTCGGCCACCCAGATATTCCCGTCATCATCAATCTTTAAATGATGCGCCGTGGCGATGCTGTCCTCGCCCCAGGATCGGACCAGTTCGCCGGCGGGCGTGTAGACCTGGATCGGTGGCGTCGAACGCGTGAACACATAGATTTGATCCTTTGCGTCGACCGCGATTCCGGGCACGTCTCCCGACTGGAATTCATCCGGCTGTTGAGGCCAGTTCGGATCGACTTCATACCACGGCGCCATGTTCACACGCGGGTAGTCGGGGCTCTTGCCCGGGTCGAGTTCGTTCATGCTCTTTTGCGCCTGCGCGACAGGAGAGATGCCGCCCGTCAGGATGAGCAGCAGGATGGCTCGAAGCTTTTTCATGATGTAAGGCTCGTTGTTGATTGGCTGTTCCAGGATTACAAGGCGGACGAGCAAATTGGAAACCCTTCGTCCGGACCGCTTGCCACTAAAGTGTAGCGAATCCCAATGCGGCAATGGGCGGGCAAGGTGTCTGGTCTTCGCGACGCAAGAGAAGGACGCCAGAGCGTGAGTGATCCTGGACGTGACGACGGCGTTACCGGCCAGCGGTCCCGGCTAGCGAGGGAACGCTCGAAACCAAACATATTCCGCTGCGGTGGCGTCGAGCTCGATTTGAAGCTCCTTGATGACCGGTCCTCCGGGAATCGGCTTTCGTGCGGCGTTCGGCTCGCCGGAATGCTGCAGCACTCGAACGATCTTCAGTCGTGGTTCTTGCGAGGCCGCAATTTCGGCTTCGAACGCGACGGGCAGCCCCCGAAACAGACTCAGGCTTCGATAGGCGTTTGCGTTTTCCTTGTCTCGCTCGAGCATTTGCAACGGCTTGGCGATGTCTGTTCTCCAGCTGATCCGATACGATCCGTCGGACTGTGGGTCGAGTGGAAGTGGCAACGGATGGGATAGAGGCTGATCGCCCGTGTCTCGGAAACTTGTTCGCACATCGCGCGTCTGTTCTCCGGCGTCGAGCAAACGCCAAAGATGGCTCGTTCCGTCGATGATTCGCATTCGCCACTTGGTTAAATCTGCGTTCGGCGGAGTCTTGGGAAGTCGAATTCCCACGTCCTTGGGACGGCTCGCGTCCCAGCGAAGTTCGACGACGGGTTTCGCTGCGCTGGCGGATTCAACGTCCGCTTGCAGCAAGATGCTGTAGGCCGATTCCCCTGGATCTGCTTGCGTCGAACCCGCTTTCTGCTCGCGCGGTACGTCTATCCGCTTCCAACCCGCGAACTCTATCGTCTGATCCCCCAGCACCTTTTGGTTGCCAACGAAAAACTCGGGAACGATGGTCAGTACGGGCTTGCGGGATTCGGAGGCCGGCCGAATAAATGTCCATGCGTACTGTTGGCTTTGCCTGGTGCGGTAGCGAAGTCCGTCGCGCAGACCCATTCCGTCATAGCTTTGCAGATGCTCGAAGCCGACGAAGGGAGAAGGCGGGGGGTAGGTTTGGTCCGCTCGGTCGATCCAAAGTCGATAGCCCAGGTGGCTGACCCATTCGTCACTCTGACCGTTGAAGTAGCTGCCCGACTCAAATTTCGTTCGTGGGGTGTAAGATTTGCCGGACAGATGCAGCATGGATGTTGCACCGCCGCGCATGATGAACGGCGGGTTTAATCCGCTGGCCCTCTGCCAGCCATTGGGCATCCATTCTCGTCCCATCGACCGAGCGATAACGGTCTGACCATCGACGAACACCCTGAAACGAAACCCTTCATCGGGATGGTCAGCGGAATGCAGCGTGATGCGATGTCTGCCGGCCGTCAGCGGTATCTTCTCGAAGTCTTGTGGCATTCCCGCCTTGGACACGGTTGCCACGCAGAAGCGAAGTTCAAAGGCTTTGCGTTCCGGGACATGAACTTCCCATGATTTCAGATCCTTCGCCACCGGAGGATACGCGACGCACTGAAGGCGGTCGGGGTCGGCAATTTCTAAACGACTGGACAGCGCCAGCAGATCGTTTCGTCGCTGAGTGAGACGGGCGTTTGTCTCGAAGGCCAGCAGCACAGCCGTCCAAACGGCGATGATCGCCGTCAGCGCCAGGATGTGCCACAGCGAGAACCTGAAACGCGCTCTGCCGTTCGGTGAACCGGTGGTCATTGTCGCTGTCCCTCTGCAAGTGAAGAAGCTTGAAAGCCGTCGGGCGTGCGGCCTCGACGAAGCTGTTCAAATTCGGGATCGAGCTTCCTGGGACATACGACCACAATGCCACCCGCATACGTCGTGATGGATTGCCCGTTGATCTCTTTCACTTCCGCGGTGTTCGGATCGTACGCTTTCAAGATTGGCAGAATCGTGGATTGATCGAACGACTGGGCGGGGCCACCAGGGCTTGCCAATGTTTCGACCACCAGATTTTCACTGTCGAGGTCGACGTTCCACGTCCCTGAAACGCTCGATCCACCAAAGGAATAGAAGCACACCAGCCTGTCGTCTTGCCGCCGCAAACTGATCGTCAGCAGCTCGTGATAGGGTTCGGGACGCGGGGACGAACGGCTCGAACCGAAACCGCCTTGGAAGTACATGCCCGACTCGGAAACGCGTCCCCCGCCTCGCATGGTTTGGAAGTCATATCCTGGCGGTAGATAGCAGCGGAACTGCCAGAGCAGGTCGACGTGCGGAGCCACCTCGGGCGGAACGATCGGCTCCTCGATAGCCACGATGTAAATCGCATCCACGTCGTCGATCTCCATCCGTCCCAGTTCGGCTTCCAGCCGCAAGACGTCCTCCCGCAACTCGCGATTGTCGCGCGTCCAGATGATCAAGGTCACGATTCCGCAAAGAAGCAAAAGACCAACGAAGAGTCGCGGAAGTCGCTGCAGGAGGGTTGACGTTTTCAACGATATCGAGCTCGTCAGGAGAAGATTGACCGGAGGGAGCCGAGCAGGAACTCATGGTAACGCAAGGCACATGGTCATGCAGGGAAAGACGGGCGGCAACGCCACAGCGGATCCGGCCGAGCGTCCCGATTTCTGCGGGAAATTCCGTCGCTGGAACTGCGCCGGATTGCTTATTCTTTCTGGCTGGTTAGCCTTTGGGGGTGGCATCGGTGCCCAGTTGTAGTTATTTGCGTTGTTGCTTTCTTTGCATTTGTCGTTCCTCTCAAAAACCTCTGCGAACCATGATCTCTCGTATTCTTGTCACCGGCGGCGCCGGATTTCTGGGATCGCATCTGTGCGAACGGTTGGTCGATCAAGGCCATGACGTGATCTGTTTGGATAACTTTTTCACCAGTCAGAAACGCAATGTATCGCATCTGCTGGACCGGCCGAATTTCGAGCTGATCCGCCACGACATCACGCTGCCGATCTTCTTGGAAGTGGATCAGATCTACAATTTGGCCTGCCCGGCCGCACCGGGGCATTATCAGTTCAACCCCATCAAGACGATGAAGACGTCGGTGATGGGGATCATCAACATGCTGGGCATCGCCAAACGCTGTGGGGCACGGCTGGTGCAGGCCAGCACCAGCGAAGTCTACGGCGACCCCGACGTGCATCCCCAGCCGGAATCCTATCGCGGCAATGTTAATCCGATCGGACCACGGGCCTGCTACGACGAAGGCAAACGCGCCGCCGAAACGCTGTGCATGGACTACGTTCGCAGCAATAACGTCGATGTTCGCGTGGTGCGAATCTTCAACACCTACGGCCCTCGGATGCATCCCTACGACGGCCGCGTGGTTTCAAACTTCATTCGTCAGGCTTTGTGGAATGAACCGATCACGATCTTTGGCGACGGTTCGCAGACTCGCTCGTTCTGTTATCGCGACGATCTGGTCGAAGCGATCATCCGCATGATGAACGCTCCGCCCGGCTTCCACGGTCCGGTCAATATCGGCAATCAAAGCGAGTTCACGATTCGCGAGCTGGCCGAACTGGTGCTCGAACAGGTCGGAGGCGAATCCGAACTGATTCAAAAACCACTGCCCAAGGACGATCCTACGCGTCGCCAGCCCGATATCAGCTTGGCTATGAAAAACCTGGACTGGAAACCCACGACGCCGCTGGCCGAGGGGCTGGCCAAAACCATCGAATGGTTCCGCTCGATCGATCTGAGCGACTACAAACCGCCGACGCCGAATTACAGCTGAATCCACGGCTGAATCGTTTACCCGAACCAACCGTGCAGCCACCAGCGGTCGGTGCCCAGTTGTCGGTAGATCCACAACCAGGGACCGGTTTCGATTTCGATGCGATAATAATCGCGACGGATCGAAGGGCCCTGCCACCAGCCGGTTTCGATGCGTTCCGGTCCCCAAGCTCGCACGGTGCGCTGGGCGGCCGGCCAGCGCGGCAAGCGAATCTGTTGGGGCCAGCCCTCGACGTGCAGCTCGACCGCTTCGATGGGTTCGGGCTGGGACAGCAAGTCCAGCGGCCGGCGCAGCGGCACATCGAGTGCCGACCGGTAAACTCCATTGTCGCCGGCCCGTTTGCCGTCCCGCGGCGCTTTGCGGCGGCGTGACGTGTTGCTTTCGCCGCCCACCGCACGGCTGCCTCTGCGACGGTTCCGTGATTGCAGCCGGCCGGTCAACGGCACGGTTTTGTAAGCTCGTTCGGGCAAGGGGTCCTTGCTGGGCCGAAGCCCCAGGACGCGATCGGCGCCCAACCGGTTGCTGAGGTTGTCGATCAACTGGGCAAAGCGTTTCTGGTCGGCTGCGCCCGCGCCGGTTTCTCCCAACAGACTCTGCTGGATCGCTTGCAACGGGCCGGTCAACGGAGCGGCCAGGACGATCCGATGCACCGCAGACGGCAAGCGTTGTTGTTCAAACACGTTGTGCAACAACCCCGTCAGGTGGGCGGCGTCGGCGGTGGGAGCAAACAATCCGACCCGCAGGTGTCGCGAGGGAGCCTGTACCAAATCCAACCGACAGGCCAGCCGCAGGACGCCGTGTTGTCGGCGACTGAGTTGCTGAGCCAGGCGTTCTACCAAGCCCTGCAGACGATGCTTCAGCAGGTCTGTTGCGTTGGTGGGATATTCCAGATCGGTGGTTGCGACGTCTTCGGGGGCCGCGTGATGAACCGGTAGGGTTTGGTCCACAGTGCCCAGCGCCTGGTCGATCCGCGTCAAGACTTGCGGTCCCAACCGAGAGGTCAACCCGCTGCGCGGCAGTTGCAGCAGTTCGTCGACGGTGGCGATGCCCAGACGATGGAGCTTTTCGGCCGCCGGCACCGGCAACCGCAGGCAAGCGACCGGCAGCGTCGCGAGCGCCGCCTGCGTCTCTGCGGCGGGAACCTGCCAAACACGACAGGAACCGTGCCGCATGGCGGACGATTCCGGGCCGTAATGCGCAAACGCCCAAGCGGCGCCGACACTCGAACAGAGGGCCAACCGCGCGGACAAGCCGTGACGCCGGAGGACGGTTGTCGCTTGATGCAGCAGTTGGGCTTCGTCGCCAAACCAACGCCCCAGCCCCGTTACGTCCAACAACAGCGCGTCGGGTTGGTGCAGGTGTTGTCCCGCCCAACGAGCTTTCTCCAGCGGTTCCAGGGCGACCAGCGGGCTGATCTCCAGCGACAGCGTCTCGGCCAAGTCGCGCAGCGCCGTCAGGTCCGCCGCCGGGTCGTGCGCAGCGATCACCGGTCCTGTGTCTCCACGCCGCTCTGTGGCCCCGCGCATCGGCGTGGCCCCGGGCATCGGCGTGGCCCCGGGCATCGGCGTGGCCCCGCTGCTCTGCAACAACGTGCGGGCTTCGACCAGCGGCATGGCAGGTCGCACACCGCGCCGTACCGCGGCGGCCGAAGCCGCGACGACGGTGCGGCCACGACGCGGATCGGTATGCCACAGCACGACTTCGGTTTCAGGCGGATGCTCGGGTTTGCTGGGCGGCCGGTTGGCGGGCGGCCGGTTGGCGGACTGGCGCGAGTTTTCCCGAGCCGCGGCTTGCCACCGCTGGACGGGCCAATTGGGCAGCCAGATGCACAGCCGCCGCGGCGCTGGTGTTGTGGGCGGCGGGCCGGGGGACCGAGGTGTTGGAACGGTGGGCGGGCACATCGATGATTCCGTGTTCGGTAATGGCAAACGTGACCGAGCGGTCGATTCGGCCGCCGCGACAGCGCGTCAGGGTGGCGCGGAGCGTGCGGCCGCGAGAGGCTCGACCCGCCGGCGCTTCGCCCTGAACTCGCCAGCGGATCGCTGCGAAGCTGGGCTGGTTCATGACGCTGGCCGGCCGCACCAACATTGCCAACGTGTTGCCGGTTTCCGCAGCCAATTGAAAACGCCGCGCGTCGCGATCATCCAGCGACGCCCCCACCGGACTCCAAACGGCCGCCACGGCCGGACAACGCAACGCTTGGTCGATGGCCCACACCTGATCCTGGTGATCCGCCGGGCGAACCCACACGATGCGGTCCATCGGCACGCCCAGCCCCAGGGCCGCCGGCGGATAAAACGTGCCGCTGGCATCGACGACGACCAACCAGCCCGGGCAAGCACGAAGCGCTTGGGCCGCCGCCAACATCGACAACAATCTCGCGCCTCCGCCCGCGCAGGTGGCCACCCACTCGACCATCGAACCGGCCGGAAACCCGTCCCGCGGCAACAAACGGTCCATCGAACGAACGCCGCTGGAGACGGGCGCGAACGGTTCGTCGTGGTTCTCCCCTCGGCCGCTTTCCAGATTCCCCAGCTGCTTGCGCAAACGGTCCAGTACGCCGGCGCTAGACGACTCGGAGAGAGGCCGCTGCGTGTTCGGTCGCGCGGCGGGCGTCTCCGTAGTAGACGGGCTCGAACCGCACGCTTCCGAGGCCGGCGACGGCGAAGAAGCCGGCGCGGGGGAAGCCTTCGCCATGGGGCCCGATCGCGGCCCGGCCACCTGGTGCGGGTCGAGTACCGCCGCGGGAGCGGTATCCCAAAAGGCTAGTTGTGTCGTCATCGTTGCTCCTATCCATCGGCGAGCTAAAAGAGCGTCTGTGTACGTATGTATCGTACAAAGTCCATGCTAGCATTGCACTGCATTTCGTGCATCTGGAAAAGAAATTAGGCGCGGAGCCTGACACGTGCGGTCAAAACCGGAGCGGGGCGGCAAAGATCGACTCGATTTGCGGCCTTTTTAAAGATCGGGCGGGCAAGCGCAGACGATCGCCAGTTGCGAAGCGGGCCAGCGCAGACGATTGCCAGTTGCGAAGAAACGACCGTCGATAGCCTGAGATGCAAATCCCAGGTCGACGATACCCCACCCCATTGAAAGTCGCGAAGCGACGGCGGGTGGCTTGAAACCACCTGCCGTCGCTTCGCGACTTTAAACCTATTTTTGGGGCCTCCTACCTCGGATTGGCATCCGAGGCTATCGACTGCCATCGCTTCGCGATTCAGCCCCCGATCGCCCGGGCAGACGACGAATTGCTAGAAGCGCTCGATGGTCAATCCGAGCGTTCTTGATTCCAGCGCTGGACCGCTTCGACAATTCCCGCCGCCGAGATGCCTTCGTTGTCGAGCAGTTTTTCCGGAGCGCCACTCAGCGGGCGTTTGCGGACGGCCAGACAGCGGACCGGCGTCGGGTGGTCCGACAGGCTGGTCAGGACCGCTTCGCCGATGCCGCCTTCGGGATAGTGGTCTTCGACCGTGAAGACGACCTGCGTCTGGTCGGCAGCTTGGCGAACGGTGGCATGATCCAACGGTTTGATGCTGTACAGGTCGATCACGCGCGCGGCGATGCCTTGCTGGGCAAGACGCTCCTGGGCGTCCAAACATTCGTGCAGGGTGATGCCCGCACCGATCAGGGTGACCTGGTCGTCGTCGCTGCGCCGCAGGATCTTGCTGCCACCGATCGAAAAGGATTCGTCGCTTTCGTAGAGGACCGGCGTATCGCCGCGAGTGGTCCGCAGGTAGGCGATGCCTTCGTAGGCGGCCATTTCGTCGGCAAGTTTTTCGGTGGAAACCGCATCGCAGGGATACAGGACCGCCGCGTCCTGGAGCGTGCGAAACATGGCGATGTCTTCGAGTCCCATCTGAGACGGTCCGTCCTGGCCGATCGAGACGCCGCAGTGTGAGCCGACGAACTTGATCGCGGCTTCCGAGTGCGGAGCCATGCGAATTTGGTCGAAAGCTCGCGTCAAGAAAGCTGCGAAGGTGGAAACGAAGGGGATTTTGCCCCGCAGCGCCATCCCGGTTGCCGCGCCGACCATGTTCTGTTCGGCGATAAACATTTCGAAGAACCGTCCCGGGTGGGCTTCCTGGAAACGCTGGGCGCGCGTCGAATTGCTGACTTCGGCGTCCAAGGAAACCAGCTGAGGGTACTTGGCGGCCAAATGCAGCAGGGCGTTGCCGTAAGCGTCCCGCGTCGCGACCTCGTCGCCCAGCGAGTACCCGGGCGATTCAGCCTTCATCGATCGTGGTGGATCGGGCTGGTACACGATCGGGGCAGCAAACTGGCCGCGAATGTCTTCGTTGGCTTCGCCCCAGCGGTCCAGCGCACCTTCGACCAGTTCGTCCTCGACGGGTTTGCCGTGATGCCCGCCTTCGTCTTCCAGTTCGGGGATCCCCTTGCCCTTGATGGTGTGGGCAATCAGCATGATCGGCTGGCCGGGATACTGTTCCGACGCATTCATTTGTTCGTAGGCGTGCAGGACCTGATCGTGATCGTGACCGTCTTCGATGAGAATGCATCGCCATCCGAACGGTTCGATCCGGCGACGATAGGCTTCCAGGTCGTGCCCGTACATCGTCGGCCCCCGCTGGCCCAGTCGATTGACATCCAGGATGCCGACCAGGTTGTCCAGTTTGTAATGGGTGGCCAACTGGATCGCTTCCCACTGCGATCCTTCGGTCATCTCGCTATCGCCCAACAGCACAAAGCTTCGGCTGGGCGAATGGTCCAAATAGCGTGCGGTCATCGCCATGCCCAATCCGATCGATAGGCCTTGGCCGAGCGATCCGGTGGCGGCCTCGGTGTGCGAGAAACGCGATGTCGGATGTCCTTCCAGTCGGCTGCCGAACTCGCGGTAACTCTGCAAATCCCCTGGCGGGATCTCGCCGGCGGCAGCCCACAGGGCATAGAACAGCGGCGAAGCATGGCCCTTGGAAAAGATCAAACGATCGTTGGCAGGGTTTTGCGGTTGCTGGACATCAAAGCGAAAATGTCCGGCGAACAACAAGTCGACCATCAGTTCGACCGCCGACAACGACGACGTGGGGTGTCCGGAGGCTGCACCGGAGGTGGTGCGTACGATCCAGCGTCGAATTTGATTCGACAAGGCTTGCAGGTGAGAAGTATCGGTATGCGTTTCGGTCGACATGGAGAACTCCGAGTGTTGGATGGCCCGAGGATGACCTGAGGTTTAGGCGAGGTGTTTGCGAATCCGGTCGTCCAGCTTGCTCTGGTCCGCAGCGAAGGTCGCCAGTCCGGCCCGCGTCATCAGGCTGTCGATGGCCAGGTCACGGCGTTGGATACGCGATTGCCAGCGCTGGTGCTGGGGGATTTTGCCATCGTCGGCAATGGTTCGCAGTTCCGCCTCGGCCAACACCGGGAACAGGTCTTCGATTTCGTGGTCGTTCGCCAACTGCTGCAGTTCGGTCGCATTTGCCGGCGGCATCAGGATGGCTTTTTGCACGAACGTGCGTTCGGTTTTGCTGACCGCCCACAGTTTTTCAATCCGCACCGTGCTCGGATCGACACTGTCATGCAGGGTGACTTGTGGTTCTTCGTTCAACTGGGACTGCCAGGGCTGCTGCAATTGCCGCTCGGCTTGCTGGGCAACATCCGCGGGCATGGTGATCACGTCGACACCCGCCAGGGCTGGCAACTGGGAGGGATCGCGGAGACTGGCGGCGATCTGTTGGGTGTCGGTCGTCGGCAGTCCGCGGGTGAACGTCGCGACCTCGCTTTGGCTGGCCAACGTCGCCTTTTCGCCGACCATTTTGCCGTCGCCCAGTTCGTTGTCGGCGACGTACGAATTCAGCCTGCCGAGAAAGACATTGACGAAGGACGGCCGCGCCAGGGCGGTCACCACATAGTTCTGCCGGGCACTGAAACCCAGCGTGCAATTGACGCGGATGTTCTCGTCGCGCAGCTGTCGGATCGCAATGATGCCGGCGGGCGTGAATGGAACTTTGACGATGAAGTGTTCGGGACAGATCTGATGGCAGCGCCGGGCAAAGGCCAACGTGGCTTCTCCGTCATCGGCCACATCGGTGTGCAGTTCGACGCTGACATCACAGCCGAATCGCTCGACCAGCCGCAGGGCGTGCCGCACATTTAAGATAAATGCGATCTCGCGAACGCGCGCCTCTTCGGGCAGATCGGCGACCAATTCGGCGGCGCGGGGTACCAGGTCGTCGTAGGTGCCGTTTTGGACTTCCTTGTTCAGCAGCGAGTTGTTGGTGGTCAGGCCGCTGAACTGCTGGCACCACAGCGATTCGATGTCTTGGATGTCGCCGCTGTCGAGCCACAGGGCGGTGGGGGTGCGATTGAGCTTTTTCCAAACATCGCTGGATTTGGGTTCAGGCCGCGATGCCTCCAAATCGATCCCGTCGTGAACGAACGCGGCGATGCGATCGGACGGGGCAGACTGCGGCTCGATGACCGCGAGAGAGGAGTGGGACGTGGCGTGACTCATGGGAACGTTTGCCTCACTTGGGTTTTGAAGCTTTTAAAGCTTTTAAAGCTCTCGAAGCTTTCGAATAATCAGTGATTTTCAAAAGCAAAACGCTGCAAAGTTCACGCCAAGTTGGCCGGCAGGGGGCTTCCCAGATCGAAAGCCAGGGCTGGGGTAAGATTTTCCGGCGGGCGCAAGGTTTTGTGGCGGGCGATGGATCATCCGCGTCGCCAGCCTCGAGCTGGCGCCGCGTTGTCTTTGTGAGGCGGCACCCTGGAAACCGTGCCACGAGAGCAACGCTTGCATTGGCAGGCGGCGGTTGGTCGCTGATCAACCGCAACTGAGGTATTCTGGATGCAAATGCCCCAGCCGTCTGAAAAGTGCACCGCCGCCCCCGTCGCCTGCTAACCCCGTTTGGGCCCCGTTATGCTGCAGAAAATAAAACTCGTCCTCGTGCTTCTGATCCTGGTGCTGCTGGTATTGTTCGGGTTGCTGAACCGCGACCCGACCAGTGTCGATCTGGTTTTCGTCAGTTTTACGCTATCCACGACGTTGCTGGTGTTCGTTACCGCAGCTTGCGGGTTTCTGGCCGGTTCGCTGACGACCGGCTTGTGGCTGCACAAACGCGCTCGCCGCGCCAAGACCAAGGCGTAGCGAGCCCGCGGCGGCGACCGGCTCACTCGGCATCCGCCGCAGCCGTTTGATTCTCCGGCACGATCTCGAAACGGGTGTGCGGCGTGGAAGATTTGCGAACGAGCATCGCCGGTCGCTGGGCGAATGCCTGAAACTGCTGTTCGGCTTCCTGTGCGTCGTAGGCCCCCGCGTGCAGGAACAGCAAGTACCGCAGCTCCAGCGGTTGGTCTTCGCGGACCAGGATGTCTTCGTGGTAGCACGGCGACGCACACAGCCAGCCATCGGAGCGGACGTGCCACGCGTTGGGAAACCCGACGTTGTTCGGGTGGTCGAAGTAGGTGATCCCCTCCTGCACCCAGCGACGTTGCTCGGGCGGTCCGGCGGCACTGGCGCCGCTGTAGTCGACCCAGCGATGCGGTTTGCCGAAAATCGCCGGTTCGCCCTGGCTGCCGTCGTCGGCGGTCAGGGTACCGCGGCCGAAGGCGGCGGACAGCGATTTGCTGACGCGAACCGCCAACAGGCCGTAATTCGTTTTCTGCAAGGTCACCTGTTCGCGGCCCTCGGCCGGGCGGAACGTGGTTTGAATTTCCAGCAGCGCCTGGTCGTTCTCCAGCGGTGTCCAGCGAGTGATCAACTGCTGCTCCATCAGCCGTGTGCCCTCTGGGTCGAACCATCCCAAGCGAACGGCAAAGGCGGCGTGGTCGTCGCAGTCCTCCAGGGCCAGCCATTGGTCTTGGCGCACGGCCGTGCCTCCGTGTTCGGACCAAAAATTAAATCCGTCCACTTTGTTGTGCGCGAACCAGATCGAGCGATGGTGATCGTGGTCCGGTGCACCGGGGTGACCCATGCGCGTCAGCGATGTTCCGCTGGGTCCGATCACCGGATAGAAAAACGGCCGCGGAAAGCTCGGCGCGAAATGCCATTTCAATCGATTCACTCCATCCACGTCCAAAACGAAGTCGTGGGCGTCGCCGGGCCGGACTACGCAGCGCGGCGGCGAATCCGACTCTGGAGATGGTTCGGCGGCCGGGGCGGATGCCGGAAGGATCAGGCCGATCGCGAGCGCGACCAGCCAGCCAAATCGCAACCGGTCAGTGGGAAACGATCGCAACCGGTCGGCGGGAAACGCAGTCAAGAAACGAACGGGGAAGGCGGGGCGGTGAGTCATAGGTGAAGGCCGAGGTGCGAGGGAAACAGGTGGTAGCGGAAGCCGGCGAGCGGGATCCACAGGCGGGATCGCTCGCTGCCATGATATAATCCTCGCCCCCGTCCGGGGGAAATCTGGCCGGGGACAATCATGCGGAACGGGCAGTTTTATCGACCGATAGACTCCTGCCGCCCCGCCAATCGACCTGTTTTTCGGGATCCTGGATTCATGAAGTTGATTTCGGTTCGCTGCAACCACTGTGGAGCTCCCCTGGAGGTCCCGCCCACGGCACGTTTTGTGACCTGCGGGTTCTGTGATGCGCAATTGGTCGTCCACCACAGTGGCAGCGCCCATTCGACCGAGCTGTTGGAAGAGATTAAGGCGACGACCGACGGTTTGGTCGAGCAGGTCGAGCAGCTGAAGCACAGAGAGGAAGTGGAACAGTTGGACCGGCAGTGGGAGATCACGCAGCGGGAGTTGCAGGTTCATGGCAAGGACGGTCGCGTCTCGGTGCCGTCCAAAGGCGGCGCTATTTTCGGCACCGTCATCGCAACCGTCTTTGGATTTGTTTGGATGCTGTTTGCCGGCAGTATTGTCGCGCGAGGAATGCGGATGGGGCTGCCCTCGGCGGCGGCCCTGTTTCCCTTGTTTGGATTAGTGTTTATCGTCATCGGGATTGCCGGCGGGCTTTTGCACTACTCGAAAGCTCAGCGCTACGAGCAAGCCAAGGCTCAGTACCAACGACGTCGCCGAGCGGCCTTGGGACTGGAGGACCCGCGGCGTATTCCTACAAACGAAGTGCGATGAACGACATTCCCACGGCCGTCTTTCTTTCGGGCGGCGGCAGAACGCTGGCCAATTTGATTCAGGCTCGCCAACAGCAAGGCTTGCCCGTCGATTTTCGCTTGGTGATCAGCAGCAAAGCGTCGGCCGGTGGCATCCAGATCGCTCGCGATGCCGGGATCGAAACGCGCGTCGTCCGGCGGGCGGACTCGCCGGATGATCAGGCGTATCAAGAAGCGATGTTCGGACCCTGTCGCGAGGTCGGTGCGAAGCTGGTCCTGATGGCCGGCTACCTCAAGCACGTCTTGATTCCCGACGACTACCACGGCCGCGTACTGAATATCCATCCCTCGCTGATCCCCGCATTCTGCGGCGCGGGAATGTACGGGGCTCGCGTGCATCAAGCGGCGATCGACAAGGGCGTGAAAGTCAGCGGATGCACGGTACATCTGGTGGATAATCACTACGACAATGGTCCGATCATCGTGCAGCGGACCTGTGCGGTGTTGCCCGACGATACGGCCGAGACGCTGGCCGCTCGGGTTTTCGAACAGGAATGCCTCGCCTTTCCCGAAGCCATCCGCGAGCTGGTCGGCCGCTGGCCAAAGTAGCTCGGCTGGCCAAAGTAGCTCGGCTGGCCAAAGTAGCTCGGCTGGCCAAAGTAGCTCGGCTGTCCCAGCCGAGAAAACCCTGCTCGCGAAAACCCTGCTCGCGAAAACCCTCTTCGCTCGATCGCGAAGCGAGCGTACGGAAAGCCGCCGGCTGGTGCTCGAGGCTGTGAAGCAAAACAAAGGCCAGAGCTCTTGAGCGGCGAGCGCGATGGTTGCTTCTGTCTCGGCGGGGACAGCCGAGCTACTATGGTGCTTAGGCTCGGGCGGCTTGGCGGGGGCCGCGGGCCAGCAGGATCGCTCGCCGCCGAGCGACGATCTCATAGCGGCTGATCACACGCTGGGCCAAGTCGCCGATGTGCTGGAGCTCGCCACGCTGGGGATCGTACAGCGGCAAGCTGCCGCCCAGCTGCGGCAGGGGCGTCGACGCGGTGACTGCGGACGGATCGCACGCAGCGGACGATTCCGCAGCCGGCTCGGCAATTCGCTCAGGCCGCCGAGCACGTTCTGCAGCGACGCGGCGACAGGCTGCCGGAGCTCGACGGGCCGTGGGAGCTCGACGGGCCGTGGGCGAACCGCCGGAGGAGAGCCGCGGAGCACGATCGGCGGTGGCGGCGTAGGGGACAGACGAGCTGGGTGCTTCGAACAGCATTAACTGAGTCATCGTCGATCTTCTCGGCTGCATCGTCGGCCAGGAGTCGTTCCGGCCAGCGATCGGATGTGGATGGGGTGGTTCCATGTAAGACGCTCGCGTCTCACTGCCGGTAATCATCGCGACGGGCCGGACACGTTAGGTCACAGCCGAAAGGAAAAGTTCTGGGGGGCCCGGAAGCGGCGGGATTGATGGGCTCCAGCGGTCCAAAGTCTGGCGACTTCGGTTACGTGGCGGTCCAAAGTCTGGCGACTTCGGATACGGGGGCGACCGGTGGGGCGGATAACTGGCACAACCGTTACGGAACCCCTGTTGCTTTTATTTTTGGGCATCAGAGCTTGCCCAACCGATTCTTATTTGTGTGATCAACGGGTCTGAAAGGCGTCCAGACCGGTCCTCCCCGTATAAGTGAATCGAGGTTGTCAATGTCGGAATCGATCCTTGCGAACGAAGCTCCTGATCTGCCGGATCTGGAAGCCGCAGAGCTGGCCGAAGCGCGTCGTCAGTTGCGAGCCTCGCGGACTCGCAGTGGAGCCCAGTCGCCACTGGAGACCTACCTTCGCGAGATCAACGAGACGGCATTGCTGACGGCCGACGAGGAGCTGGAGCTGGCCGGAGCGATCGCCCAGGGCGACGTCGAGGCTCGGGACCGGATGGTTCGCGCCAACCTCCGCTTGGTGGTCAACATCGCTCGGGGCTACACCGGCAAGGGGCTGGGGCTGCAGGATTTGATCGAAGAGGGCAACCTGGGACTGTTGCGGGCGGTCGAAGGTTTCGACCCCACGATGGGCACCCGCTTCAGCACCTATGCCAGTTACTGGATCAAGCAGTCGATCAAACGGGCGTTGATCAACAGTGCCAAGACGATCCGTATCCCGGCCTACATGGTCGAACTGCTGAGCAAATGGCGGCGGGCGACGGCTCGCCTGACCGAGGAGCTGGGGCGGACGCCGACGCACGAGGAGACGGCGCGGATGCTGGGACTGCCCAAGAAGAAGCTGCCGATCATCAAGAAAGCCATCCGCATCAATAACAGCACGCCGCAGAGCGACCAAACCGATTCCGGCTGGTCGCTGGGCGAGATGGTGATGGATGAACGGCTGAAGAGTCCCGACGAGGAGCTGTTGGATCACGACATCCTCCGCCACGCCATGGACCTGCTGGATGACCTGGAGGAACGCGAGGCGACCGTGCTGAAGCTGCGGTTCGGCTTGGACGGGGACGAGCCGCATACGCTGAAGGAGATCGGGGCCAAGCTGGGCTTGACCCGCGAACGCGTGCGTCAGATCGAAACCGAAGCCCTCCGCCGCTTGGCCGACGGTCTGATGGACCCCCGCGAACGCCTGTTCGGGTAGGCTTTTTTTGCGGCCGCCGAGAGCACCTGCCGGCGCCGATAGACTCGTTTGCCACCCACCCTCCCTGTTGGACTTGTCTCTGGGCCACTCCCTCCCTGGCCCGTTGAGCGATTGCCGCCCGAAGCTGCGTCGCCCCGTCGAGCCTGCTGCTGCGACCGCCGATCGGGGCGGCCGCTGCATGCTCGACCGGCGCGTCGGCCGCAGCCACCGGCGTCGGTGATTGCCGACAAGTCCTCCGAGGCAGACGAGTCTATCGGCCGGCTAAAACGCGTGCCCGGCGAAGGTTTCGCCAGCGAGGGGCCAGCCGAACCGCCACCGGGCAGGCTGCAGCGCAACCGGGGGAAGCTGCCGCAATAAATCCGGTTGTGTGGGGTTTTCCCTGCCATAACTTGTCGTCTTCCGCGGCCTGGCCGTGTGCCGTTACTTGAACTGCGGTCCTATTCCGCCTAAAACTTGCACCTGGAAATGCGCCGCCGGGCGGTTCCACCAAACGTCCTCCCTCCCCTCCTTTCCACCCCTTTGCTTACTCTGCGGGAATTGCCACATGGATATTGCTCTTGATGAAGGGCTGGTCAAAGGTGACAGCGTTGCCTCCTTGCTCGATTCGGCGCTGGACGCCGGGGGCGGTCTGCTCCGACTGACCCCGACTTGGGTCCCCCGGTCGTTCCTGCATCCGGGACGGCGTATCAAGTTGCATCCGGGCGACTACTACCGTTTTGGAGCGGACCGAGGCGGGATCGACGAGCGTTGGTTCGGCAGCACGACCGAAGCGGCCAACGAGGGACGCGTCTGGCACGAAGGCCTCAGCTTCTGCTTGTTCGAGGGCAAGAAGTTCCTCTTGAAGGACGCCGTCGAAGAAGCCGGTGAGCGGTTGATCGGCTCGGCCATCTTCAACAAGTACAACCGCTGGCCGGTGTATTCCAAGTTCTTCGATAACATGGGGCCGATCCCCCATCACATGCACCAGTCCTTCGAAGACGCGGAACTGGTCGGTCAAGAAGGCAAGCCGGAGAGCTACTACTTTCCGCCCCAGCTGAACAACGTCGACAACAACTTTGCGTACACGTTCATGGGACTGGAACCGGGAACGAGCAAAGAGGACGTGCGTCGTTGCCTGGAAAACTGGAACGCCGGCGATAACGGGATTCTGGATCTTTCGCGTGCCTATCGGCTCAAACGCGGGACCGGATGGTTGATCCCGCCGGGCGTCCTGCACGCTCCGGGCAGCCTCTGCACCTACGAACCGCAGTGGGGCAGCGACGTGTTCGGCATGTACCAGTCGATCGTCGAAGGCCGTTACGTGCCCTGGTCGCTGTTGGTCAAAGATATGCCCGAAGAGAAACACGACGACCTGGACTTCATCGTCGGCCAGCTGGACTGGGAGCGCAACGTCGACACGCACTTCAAACAGTCCAACTACCTCGAGCCGGTGCGGGACGACGCGGCCAGCGGCGACGATTATGAAGATCTCTGGATCGTGTACGGCACGGTCGACGGCAGTCAGCTGTTCAGCGCTAAAGAGTTGACGATCCAGCCGGGGGCCAGTTGCACGCTGAACGATCCCGGCGCCAGCAGCTGGATCACCGTGCAGGGCAAAGGTCGCATGGGATCGTTGGACCTGCAGACCCCCGCGATGATCCGCTTTGGCGAAAACACCGAAGACGAGGTATTCATCAGTCACGAAGCGGCGACCGCCGGCGTGAAAATCGTGAACACCGGCTCCGAGCCGTTGGTGGGTCTGCGATACTTCGGGCCCGAAGTCCACGGCAACAACATCCCCAAAGCCGGAAGTTAAGCGTCCCGCGAGGCCGCCTCTTCCTGCCGTGTGGTTGAGCCTGCCAGCGTTGCTTGCTCAGCCGCCGACTTTTTTTTCGCCGACCTTTTTTTCGCCGAGTAGTCATGAACAACTATCCCAAACTTCACAACGCAGCCTGGCCCGGCGTCGTCGGCAAGGGCGGCGAAGGCAACGACCCGGTCATCGATCTGGATACCATGCTGGACCTGACCGCAGCGGCCGAAGTCAATGGTCGCCGGTTCGATGGCGTGGACATCTTTTTGTCCGAGCCGCACATTTCGATCGACGCCACCGATCACGAACTGGAACAGGTTGCCGAGCGGATCAAGAGCCGCAACCTGGTCGTCGGCAGCGTCGTTGCCCCGGTTTGGGAACCGACCGGTGGCGGGCCGGCCATGGGATCGCCCGATGAGGTCAGCGCCTTTCTGACCCAGGTCCGCAAGGCTTGCCAGATCGGCCAGAAACTGCGGCAGTTGGGCGTGCGTCCCTACGGCGTCGTCCGGCTGGACAGCGCGTCGTCGGTCGAGCAGTGGGTCAAGGACCCCGACAACAACCAGTCGAAGATCGCCGACACGTTCAAAGCCGCCGCGGACATCGCCGAAGAGTACGACGAGCGTCTCGCCGCCGAAGGTGAGATCTGCTGGGGCGGAATGCACTCCTGGCGAAAGATGGTCGACCTGCTCGAGCGCGTCGGACACCCCGAACGCTTTGGTTTCCAGGCCGACATGGCGCACACGCTGTTGTACCTGATGGGTTACAACGCGCCCGAGGACGCTCTCTTGCCGCAGGATTTTGACTGGCAGGACACCGAGCGGAAGAACAAGGCGCTGAAAGAGCTGACCCATGCCCTGCGGCCCTGGACGATCGATTTCCACGTGGCTCAGAACGACGCCAGCGTGCACGGCACCGGCAGCCACGACAAGACCGGCCGCCACTGCTTGCCCGACGACCCGGGCGGCAAACTGGACATCGTCCACGACGCCGGTTACTGGTTGCGTGACGAGCACGGGGATGTGCTGAAAACGATCCAGCACATCTGCTGGGATGGATGCATGTTCCCCAACGACGTGATGATGAAACAGGACACCTGGAACAAGATCCTTTCGGCCATGTTGGACGTTCAAGCGGCCCATGGTTGGCAAGCCTGATCCCGCGTTCGACAGCCCCCCTACTCCCGCGAGGAAGACAACCAATGAAACCACTGAATATCGGCATGATCGGCTACGGGTTCATGGGCAAGGCCCACACCAACGCCTATTCCCAAGCCAACCACTTTTTCGATTGCCAGTACCAGCCGGTGCTGAAAGCCCTGTGCGCACGCAACAAGGACAAAGCCCAACAGTTTGCGGACACCTGGGGGTACGAGTCGATCGAGACGGATTGGCGCGAACTGCTCAAGCGTGACGATATCGATGCGGTCGATATCTGTGTGCCCAATAACCTGCACAAAGAGATCGCGATCGCCGCTGCCAAGGCTGGCAAGATGATCCTGTGCGAAAAACCGCTGGCCATGGACACCGCCGAAGGCGAGGAAATGTGCAAGGCGGTCGAAGACGCCGGCGTGGCCAACATGGTCTGGTACAACTACCGCCGCGTGCCCGCGGTGACGCTGGCCAAGAAGTTGATCGACGAAGGCCGCCTGGGCCAGATCTTCCATTACCGGGCGAACTTCTTGCAGGACTGGACGATCAACGCCGACGTGCCCCAGGGCGGCGCGGCCACCTGGCGTCTGGATGCCGAAGCGGCCGGCAGCGGCGTGACCGGCGACTTGCTGGCGCACTGCATCGATACCGCTCTGTGGCTCAATGGTGGCATCACCGACGTTTCGGCCGTGACCGAAACCTTCGTCAAAGAGCGGACGCATGCCGAGACCGGCGAAAAGCAACCGGTCAAGATCGACGACGCCTGCAGTTTCCTGTGTCACTTCGAAAACGGCTCGCTGGGGCTGTTCGAATCGACCCGCTACGCTCGCGGTCACAAGGCCCTGTACACGCTGGAAGTCAACGGCGAACACGCTTCGCTGCGTTGGGACCTGCACGACCTGCACCGCCTGGAGTACTTTGATCACGCCGACGACAGCGTGGTCCGCGGCTGGCGCAGCATCCACGTTTCTGACGGCGACCAGCCCTACATGGGCAACTGGTGGGTGCCGGGACTGCAGATCGGCTACGAGCACAGCTTCATCCACCAGGTGGCGGACTTTTTGAAGTCGCTGGAAGGCGGCGAGCCGGCGCGGCCGAATTTCCGGGACGCCCTGGAAACCCAGAAGGTTTGCGACGCCGTGTTGGCCAGTGCCGCGGAGCGTTCCTGGAAGAACGTATGAGAACGCTTGCGCTGAATCACGTGGCGCTGCACGTCGCCGATGTGCCGCGCAGCGAGGCGTTCTATCGCGATGTGTTGCAGTTGACCGCGATGCCGCGTCCGGACTTTGACTTTCCGGGCGCGTGGTTTCGGCTGGGCGTCGACCAGGAACTGCACCTGATCGGCGACCGCACGGCCGAAACCCAGTCCCATCCCCGGGGGACGCACTTCGCGCTCTGCGTCGACGATATGGACGCTTGGGAGGAGCATCTGGCGAAGCTGGAGGTGGAACGGATGCCGCGCAAGCGGCGTCCGGACGGCGCGGAGCAGATCTTCGTCGTCGATCCCGACGGGCACTGGGTCGAGCTGTGTTGTTTACCGGTCACGCAGTGAGCGGACGGCTTCGCGGGCGCGACGCAAAAACTCCACCTTGGGCTCGCCGGCTTCGAGAAAGATCGGCGGCCCGATCGTGATACAGCTCAGCAGCGGCACCGGCAGGACTTCGCCTCGCGGCAGGATACGGTTGACGTTGTCGATGCACACCGGCACCAGTTCCAGGTCCGGGCGTTTCTTGCCCAGGTAGTACAGCCCGCTCTTGAACTCGCCCATCTCCTCGCCGCTGGCCCGGCTGCCCTCGGGGAACACGATCAACGAGTACACGTCGCCCATCTGGCGAATCATCATGTCGACCGGGCTCTTGTGCACCTTGATCTCTTTGCGATCGATCAGCAGGGCATTGAAGGATTCGGCGATGTGCGGCCGCAAAAAACCCTTGGACCAGTAATCCTTGGCAGCGACCGGACGCGTCACCGCGCGCAGCGGTTTCGGCAGCGCACTCCACAGCACCACCGCGTCCAGGTGGCTGGTGTGGTTGGCGAAATAGATTCGCTGGCACGTATCCGGCTGGCAATCCACCCAGCGCACGGTACAGCCGCTGAACAACTTGGCCAGTAAAACGATCGCATGTCCGGTCAATTTCATGCGGGCATTCTACGAACCCACCGCCCCGTCTCCCAGACCACATCGCGGCGAGTGACGAGTGACGAGTTAAGGTCCTGCTCGTGCTCGTGCTCGATTTGAGATTTGCTGACTCCGGCGGAATCTATGTATGAGAAGAATCGCTTTCTCCCCTCTCCCCCGAAGCCTGGCGAGCCTAAGCGAGTCAGGCTTCGGGGGAGAGGGGTTGGGGGTGAGGGGGACCAGCAGAGCAGCACCACCTCCGACTTTCGCTGTGATGCGGGAATCGGAAAGGCGTACGCAAACAGTCATTCCGTTGCACCCGAGCCCCCTCACCCCCGACCCCTCTCCCACCACTGCTTCACTCGCTGACGCTCGCGGCGCAGCGGGGGAGAGGGGAGAAAACATTGGCTTGTACCGCTCTGAGCCATACATAGAATCCGTTAGAGTCAGGAGATTTGAGATTTGCTGACTCCGGCGGAATATATGGTTGGCGTGCGAAGCTCGGTCGCAGCAGCCACGCCCGGGGCTACCACAATCAATCGCTCCGCGATTCGAGGATGTTCGTTTCCGTACATAAGTTCCGCCGGAACCACCAACCCTACCGTCCTGGGTTTCTCGCCAATTTGCCTCGCACGGCGTCTTGACTCCGCCGTCCCAGGTTTTCGAGCACGCGTTGGTCGTACAGGTTTTCGACCAGCCGCTGGTAACCGTCGACCATGGCCTGCAACGAACCGCTCTGCAGAACGCGCTGGCGTCCGGCTGCGCCCAAGCGATGATTTAGATCGTCATCGTCCAGCAAACGACAAACTTTGTCGGCCGCCGCGGCGGCATCGCTGCGGGCCACCAGGTATCCGGTTTCGTCCTCGATGACCGACTCGCTGACCGAACCCACGTTTGTGCTGACGACCGGCACGTGGGCCGCGAGCGCTTCCAGAATCGAAACCGGACTGGCTTCGTTGTGCGAGCACAGCAGGAACACGTCCAGGGCGGCTACCAGTCGTGGTGTGTCGTGACGCGTGCCCAGCAGGTGTACGCGGTCGGCGATCCCGCGCTGTTTGCAGTACTGCGCGATGGTTTCCCGGCAGGGACCATCGCCGACGATCAGGAAGTGGGCATCGCCGTGTTTTCGCAGCACCGCCGCGGCGACGTCGACGAACATCTCGTGATTCTTTTCCGGTCGCAATGCCGCCACGATCCCCACCAGGGGCGTCTCGTCGTCCAGGCCCAGTTCTTCGCGAACTTTCAAACCCTCGCGCAGACCCTGGTCGGCCAGAGCGGGGCGGAATCGATCGGTATCCACGCCGTTGCGAATGACGTGAACGCGATCCTTCGGAAAGCCCAGGTGTTGCTGCATGAATTCGCCGTGCGAATCGGCTACGGCGATAAAGCCGTCGGTCAGGAACGTCAACATCCGGTTCAAACGTCCGACGCCATCGGGCCATCCGGTCGAATGCAGGGCGCTGATGATGACCGGCACGCCAGAGCCCCAAGCGGCCAAGCGGCCCCAGAACATTTTGTCGCCCGCACCCACGGTGATCACCGCATCGGCGCGACGTCGCCGCAACAGACGAGCCAAACGCCACAACACGGTCACGTCCCACTTGTTTCTCAGCAAGCCCGTGTGGACGCGCAGTCGGTCCTGGATTTGTTCGCCTAGGGGACCGGCTTGTTTCAAACAGATGACTTCGCCGATCGCCCGCTGGTTGTCCAAGCGGTCCAGCAGGTTCACCAGCAACGTCTCGGCACCCCCGACCGGCATGCTGGTGATGACGAACATGACGCGCAGCGGACCGCGGCGAGCTCGGGGTTGAGGCTTGCGAATCGAGCACAGACGGCGAAGCAAGGAGGTCATACGGCGTTGGTCACAGCGGTGGGGTGAGGTGCTTCGGATGCTTGGCCTTCTTCGGTTCCGTTGTCGCCGGCGGCGGCGGACGAACCGGCGACGGACGGTTCGATGCGCAGCTTTCGCGCGTCGAACTGCAACCAGTTCAGCAATCGGCTGAACTCCGGATCACCGTGGAAACGGCGGATGTGGAAGGCGTCGCGGCCGGGTAGGTTGTACGCGCCAAAGGCGCTGCAGAATCCGTCCATCCCGGCCTGCCGAACCGCATCGACCGCCTGAGCGGTGATCTGCGGCGGCATTCCAAAGGGGAAGGCAAAGTAGCGGATGCGGCGGCCGACGATGTCGGCCAGGGCGTCTGCGGCATCGATGATTTCATGTCGGAGGATGGCCGGATCGGTCACGCCGGCCAGGTCCAGATGGCTGCGCGTGTGCAATCCGATCTCGATTCCGCCAGCGGCCAATGCGCGGATCTCGTCCGGGGTGTGCGGGTCCAGCGGTTGACCGGCTTGGACGTCGTGCGGGAACGGACGACCCGACAAAAGACTGTCGACCGTGACAAAGTACGTGCAGGGGACCCCCAATCGCATCAGCAGCGGCAGCGCAAAGCGGCAGTTGTCGGCGTAGCCGTCGTCGAAGGTGATCGCCACGGCGGGCCGGCGGCTGTCAAGCTGGTTTACGCGACGTTGCAGTTCGCTCAGATCGATCATGTCGAAGTGCGAACGCATGTAGCGGACGTGGCGTTCAAACGGGGCACAGCCGATCGTCCAGTCGTTGGGATGGGTGTCGGCGACGCGGTGGTAGAACACACAGTGCAGCGGCGCGAGACCCTGAGCTCCGAGCCCTCGGAGCTGGTGGCGGCGCAGCGGCAGGGATGCCAAGCGGCGGGCGTTTAAGAGGGCGGAGCGAAGCGACATGAGGATTCCGGAGGGGCCGAACGCAAACGAGACACTTAATGCATAGGCTGCTTCTGAAGGGCGGCAACCAAGCCCCGTTCTTCGCAGCGCAAACCCGGCTCGAGGGCGGTGGGGTCGCAGCGAATGTGCCGGTTGTCGGCAGACGCCGGGTTCCCGGGGGCTCGCCGATCGATCGTTCGCTGTTTACGATGACCGGTTGCCAGTCTGTCCCGATTACCTGCCCGCCTTACGGAGTTTTTCGCATGTCGACGCGTCCCGCCAGCACTCCCCTGCCCGAGCCTTCGGTGGTGCCCTCACAAGGCTGGCACTGTTCGCATTACTGCTACCGCTTCGATCGGGCGCGACTGGCTCAGCTGACCGCAGCCCAATTGCAAGCCGGCCGCGAGGCGTTCGTTGCGGCCCTGGAAAACGACGGCGAGACACGCTGCGAGCGGTTGCAGGGGTACATCACCAGCGGTCACCGGGCGGACTGGATCCTGATGATGATGGATCCCGATCCGCTGAAGATCGACGCCATCCATCAACGCATCCTTTCAGGACCACTGGGCGCGGCCATCGAACCGACTTGGTCGTTCGTGTCGATGAGCGAGATCAGCGAGTATGTCCCCAGTGTCGAAGATTACCGCAAACGCTTGATCGCCGAGGGCGAAGCGGAAGGCACGCCGACGTTTGACGCCAAGATGAATGCGTACGAGCGGCGGTTGCCGATGATGAACCAACAGCGACTGTCGCCCGAGTTTCCGGACTGGCCGGCGGCGTGTTTCTATCCGATGAACAAGAGCCGCGACGTCGGCAGAAACTGGTTCACCGAACCGTTCTCGCGGCGCAACCAGTTGATGGCCGAACACGCCCGCAGCGGTATCGCTTTCGCCGGTCGGGTCAGCCAGTTGATTACGGTCGGCGTCGGCTTGGATGACTGGGAATGGATGGTCACGCTGTGGGGACGCAATCCGGAATACCTCCGCGAGATCGTCTACAAAATGCGCTTCGACCAGGCCAGCGCGGTGTATGCGGAGTTCGGTCCGTTCTACGTCGGATACCGCGCCGGCGCCGCGGAGATTCTCCAGCACTGCCGCATTTCGTAGCTAATGTCGCCAGACTTTGGAGAAACGAAATCCGAAATCCGCCGGCTCTCACGGATATTTATCCACGGGAACGAACGTTCCCAAGTCGCGGAGCGACGGCATGTGGTAGCCCCAGACGCGAGCCTGGGGAAATCGGAATGAATGCCAGCGAAAGCCCTGGAAGGGCGATAGGATCGTCCCCGTCCCGTCCAAGCTCTGGCGAGATCTGCTACCTCTGGCGAGTTCAGCTACCGAACCAGTAGGCACCGCCCCTAGCCCACGCGGGGCGCGGCTTCGTCCACCGACAACAGTTTGCGAATCGCGCCGCTCAGCATCGGATCAACCTGCGGGGCACAGTGAGCGACGCTGACCGCGTAACCGCCTTGCGGGTATGCTTCGGCGGTCGGAATGTACCAGGGACCGCCATCGGAATACGCCGCGCAGGCCACAAAACGATCCGGTGCCGCCTGCTGAGCTCGCAGCTGATACTCGACGAAACATTCCGAGGGTAGGTGCAACAGCGAGATGTCGTTGATGTGCATGCTGCTGAGTGCGATCGGCAACCTGGCGTTCATCCGGCGAATCCAGGCGACGGTGTACGAAGGCCGATTGCGGTTAACGACGCGTTGATCACGGTCGTGGATCTGCCGCAGCAGTGCCTCTGCATCGAACCGCGGATTGACCGGCGGCAGGATGTCGTGGGTGTCCCAGCGAAGCGACTCGATCGGCTGGCGTTCCAACGTTTCTTCCGAGGCCACGATGCCGGCCAGCATTCGTTCGGTCAGCACGGGACGCATCGCTTTGCTGCCGTCGTTGTACTTGCCGGCGCCGATGTTTCCGCCGCAGCCGTTGAAGTACAAATGCGTGCAGTCCGGCTCTTGACGCTGGCGCTCGCGACGGGCCAGACCACAGAAATCGGCGCTCACCCGCCCGTCGCCGTAATAGCTCATCGGGTGGCAGGCGTAATAATGACAGGCCGCCAGCTTTCGGTCCCCGTTATAGAACGCCACGGTTTTCAACATCGGATCGATCAAGCCTTCGGGCAGGGCGTGATGCTCGGGGTTCTTGGAACTGCTGCCGCGTTGGGATACCAGTTTGCCGTCGGGGCCGATGATCCGCCGATTGCTGGCCACTTTGTCGACTTTGGCTTCGCCATGGGCAACGTGGGTCACCGGAGTGGTTTGCTGGACGGCTTGACGGACCGCACCGCGAGCGGCATCCAAACAGCGCAGAAAGAAATCACGCTCGATGATATGCGGCAGGTCGCCCTGGGCCTCCACGATCTCTTCGGCATCCAGGCAAGCGAACGGAGCGTTGTGCTGGTGCACGCAGTGAACGGTTACGCGGTCGACCGTCGTGCCGGCCGCCTCGGCCAATGCCTGTCGCCAGCGAAGGTGAGCGGAATTGAGCAGCCCCGTCCAATCGACGACGCAGACCACGACGGGTTTTCCGGAACCGAGCAGCACATAGCCGATCGCTTCGAGCGGATCGTCGACCGCGGTCGCAGGAGTGATCCAGCCGCCGCACAGCGAGTGTCCCATCGGGGGCGTCACATCAAACCGAAACGTGCCCAGGTGAAGGTTGCCCGAAGACGGCTCCGCCAGCGCCGAGGACGGGCGGAGGCCGCCGGCGATCGTCGCGGCCGTGGCGGTGGAAGCAGCAAGGAACTGACGGCGATCGAGCTGCAGAGCTTTGGCAGGGTTCATGGCGGGAATCGGGGAGAGAGAGGGTGGTGGGAAACGCATCTATATTAACCGATTCCGCGCTTCGTAGCTGAAGTCGCCAGACTTTGGAACGCTGGAGTCCAGGCTTCCGCCGCCCGGTGCGCAGCGACAAATCGCCTAAAGGCTAGACTCCAGCGCCCGTAGCTGAAGTCGTCAGACTTTGGAGAAACGAAATCCGATATCCGCCGGCGCTCACGGATATTTATGCGCGGGAACGCACGTTCCCGAGTCGCGGAGCGACGGCATGTGGTAGCCCCAGGCGCGAGCCTGGGGAAATCGGAATCCATGCAAGCGAAAGCCCTGGAAGGGCGATAGGAAGGCCCCCGTCCCATCGAAACTCTGGCGAGTCCAGCTACGGTTCCATCCAGCCGAATTAATTTCTGGAACCCGGTGTCACGGTCAAGGTCATTTCCTTGTCGTCGCGGACGATGACGACTTTAACCGGTTCCCCGATCTTCAGGGCTTCGATCGCGTAGGTGTAGTCGTAGATGTCTTCGATCTTGCGGCCGGCCAGTTCGATGATCCGGTCACCGGCTCGCAAGCCCGCTTGTTCGGCTGGTCCGCGGCGGGACACACCCGACAGGACTTGACCCTTGACGTCGCCGGACGCGTAATCGGGGATCGTCCCCAAAAACGCCGTCAGACGCACGCGCGGCGCATCCTCGGCGGCTTCGCCCTCGGCCAATTCGAACACCGGTGCCGCTTCGGCGGTCAGCAGACCACGAGAGATCAAGGCGGTCAGATGCGCAACCTTGGCCGCACCTTCATAGTTCAGTTTTTCGGCCGTGTCGCGGGGCGTGTGATAGTCCTCGTGAGCGCCGGTAAAGAACGCCAGCACGGGCACACCGCGGGAGACAAACGAGGCGGCGTCGGTGGGCAGCCGGGTGCTGGTTTTATCCAGTTCCAGCTTCAAACCGACCGGAACGTTGCGGCGCTGAACCTCGCCGGCCCACTGGGGCGAAGAGCCGATGCCCTGCACCACCAGCTTCTCGCGCAGCCGTCCCACCATGTCCAGGTTCAGGTAAGCCGCCACGGTCGGCGCGAGCGACTCGGGCGCCGACGGCGCGCCGTGATGCGAGGGCGCTGGCGTCGCGGTCCCGGCGTCCCCGTCTTGCGCGGCAGGCTTGTGCTTTGCAGAGCCGGGCGGGGTTGGTTGCCCAGCGGCTGCCGCGTGCGGGTGCACCGCGTCCCGAGCACCGGCTGGTGAAACCATGGCGGCATGCGGGAACAACTGGGAAAAATCTTCGACGAAGGCCTGCGAACCGAACAACCCCAGTTCCTCGCCGGACCATCCGGCGACGACCAGATCACGGCGCGGTTTCAGCCGTCCACTGCGAACCTCTGCGGCCAGGTTCTGAGCGATTTCCAACATCGCCGCAACGCCACTGGCATTGTCGTCGGCCCCGTAATGGATCTGACCCTGCTCGTCTTCACTGGCCAGCGAATTGCTGCCGGCGCCGCGACCCAGGTGATCGATATGGGCGCCGACGATAACCATTTCTTCGGTGGGCTGGTCGGCGGCGGGCAACCGTCCCAGCACGTTGCGGCCGGTGCCGCGTTTGCGCAGGATGTCAATCGTCGCCGAGACCTTGAGCGGCGGTTGGTCTGGGGCGGCCGGCGTGAGCGGAAAACCCATCTGCATCTCGCCGGAGTCGAGCGATTTCTGCAGCTGGCCCAGGTCCTTGCCGGCGGCCTCGAACCATTTCCGAGCCACCGCATCGGTCACGCTGAGGACCGCGATGCTGATACTGCCGGCCGACGCGTTGCGATCGAACCGCAACAATTGATTGCGCACCTTGCTGGTCGGCCCGGTGACGAAAATTAATCCGCGGGCGCCCAGATCACGAGCGACCTGGGCCTTGCGGCGGGGATCGCTGTAGCGGGCCATCTGTTGGCGACGTTCGGGCGTGATGTCCTGCGGCAAATCCCGCAGCACGACCACCCACTTGCCGGCGACGTCCAGATGGACATAGCTGTCGTATTGTTCGTACTGGTCCGAAGCCGGGACCTGCATGCCGTAGCCGGCGAAGACCAGTTCGGCCGGGTCAAAGTCTCCGGTTCCCGAAAACGCCAACGGCCGCCACTGTTGATCCTGCTCGTGAACCGTCGTGCCGGTCGCAAAGTGATTGTTGTCGGTCCGTTCGGACCCGGCGGGAAACTCAAACGTCTGATACCACGAACCATTTTCGCCAGCGGGTTCGAATCCCAGGCTCTCCAGGTAGGCTGCAACGTACGCGGTCGCCCGCCGTTCGCCTTCGGTACCCGTCAATCGCCCGGCCAGCTCGGGGCGCGTCAAGTAATCGACGTGTCGTCCGATATCGGCAGGCGTAAAACCGGCGCTGGTGGCTTGGGCGGACGCCAGGGCGGCGCTGCGGTCCGGCGAATCCAAGCCCAGTAGTTCTCGGGCGGCGGCATCGTTCCAATCCGCCAGAAAGATCTGCGAGCGGCCGCTGTCGGTACGCGTCGACGTCCAGGACAATTGTTTTCCGTCGGGCAGGAAGACCGGCAGCAAATCGGCTCCCTCGGTTTCCGTCACCCGGACCGGTTTGCCTTGGCCGTCGGCGCGAACCAGATACAGTTCGAAGTTTCCGAAGCCGTGAAGATTGGTCGTAAAGACCAGGTAATCACCCGAGGGGTGATAGAACGGCGCCCAGCTCATCGCGTCCAACCGGGTCAGCCGCTGTTGGTCACTGCCGTCGATCCGCATCGTGTAGATTTCGGCCGTGGCGCCGTCTTCGGAAAACCGTCGCCAACAAATCCGCTGGCCATCGGGCGAGAAGAACGGGCCGCCGTCGTAACCGAGGGAGTCGGTCAACCGCTGCACGTTCGAACCATCGGCGTCCATGATGTAAATCTCCATCATCGACGCGGGATCGTGTTCAAACAGAGCCGCTTCACGCTGGGTCAACTCACGCTCGTACGCCTGGCGGTTGGACGCGAAGGCGATCTTCGTTCCGTCCGGGCTGTACGAGCCTTCCGCGTCGTAGCCGCGCTCGTGGGTCAAGCGTGTCAGACGGCCATCATCGAGGTCCTTGGCATACAGTTCGTATTCCGGATCGTAGCTCCACGAATACCGCGGTTCGTTGCCGGACTGTCGCAGTTCCAACCGCTGCTTTTGTTTCGCTTCCGCCTGCGGATCTTCGTGCGTGCTGGCGAACAGCACGCGCCCATCGACCGGATGCAGCCAGGCACACGTGGTCCGTCCCGTCCCGGGAGAGACGCGGGTGATGTCGGCGGTGGCCATGTCCATCAAGTAGATCTGATAGAACGGATTGCCCGGCTGCCGTTCGCTTTGGAACACCATCTGCGAGGCGTCGGGATTGAAATACCCTTCCCCCGAGCGTCGGCCCTCGAAGGTCAATTGGCGCGTGTTCTCGAGCAACAGCGTTTCACGATCTTTGCTCGGCGGAGTCGATTCCTCGTCGCCATGCGCCGCTGCGGCTGGCGTGGTGGGGGCAGCGGGTTGCTGGGCCAATGCAGAGCACACTGCCGACGCGGCAAAACCCAGCGAAGCGAGGACCAGCGGCAGGCGAAACAACAGGGTACGTAGCAAAACCATTGCGAATATCAGGCCTGTGGAGCGGGCACGCCGGAACGCTGCTTTCGCGCAGGATCGACGGCGAGAAGGTGGGAAACGATGCACTTGGATCAGCCCAGTTTACCATGCTTGACAAGACTCGCACGGGGAGGTGGCGTTCGCACCGCTGTGCGGAACTTGTCTTGGCTCTGGTGGGGGCTTCTGGTATTTTCCGACGCATCAGCCGCTGTGGTTGTTCGGTCGCAAGGGCGAGCATGGCGGGGCGATAAATAACAATGATTTGGACCAAACCTCAGTTGCCGATGGAAGGGAGTTCCAGGATGGGCCACACTGAACAGGACACCTGCGTTCATATTCGCTGGATGATCCGCCGCGACATGCAGGCTGTACTAGAAATCGAGTCGACGAATTTCGAATTCGCATGGTCCGAAGAGGACTTCATTCGCTGTCTGCGGCAGCGGAACTGCATCGGCATGGTCGCCGAGCGCGACGAGCGCGTGGTCGGCTTTATGATCTACGAATTGCACAAGAACCGCTTGCACATCCTGAACTTCGCGGTGGCCCCCGAGGTCAAGCGTCAGGGAATCGGGCGTTCGATGATCAACAAGCTGATGGGCAAACTGTCGCACGAGCGTCGCAACCGCATCATGCTGGAAGTCCGCGAGACGAACCTGGACGCCCAGTTGTTCTTCCGCGGCCTGGGCTTTCGAGCCGTGTCCGTGCTGCGGGACTTCTACGACGACAGCACCGAGGATGCTTACCTGATGCAGTATCGGTATCAGCCCACCGCCGACGAACTGGCGCACCCGACGGGCCGCATCTCGCGAATGGCCGGCTGAACGGCGGCTAGCCCGCAGCCCGAAAGATAACACTCACACCACTACCCTTCGGTGTGTGCGAGCCCCGGCCAACGGGCAGGCAGACGCTCGACACACTCCACACTCGAATTCAATGGCTGATGGCCAGAAAGGCGTCAAGGATGATGCGTTCAATGATTGTCACCGCGGCCGCGGTGTTCATCGCCAGCAATGGGCTGGCTCAAACCGGTACACCCAGTGGCCAGGGGACCTATCGAGCACAGGCCGGTGGCAATCAGCCGCTCGCCCCCGCCCAACAGCATCAGATGGCCCAGCAGCGGGCCGCCCAACAACGTCAGGCGTCCGCAGCCACGCAGGGTAACGCCCAGCAAAACCAAGCCACCGCAGGCAACGCTCAGTCCACCACGCGAACGGCTCCGGCCGCCACGGCACCCGCCGCACCCTTCCCGCCGCTGTCGGCCGCTCAGGAGCAGGAGCTGACCCGCCTGCTGCAGGCCTGGGAAACGCAGAGCAAAACCGTCCAGCGACTCGAGGCCGACTTCACACGTTGGCACTACGACCTGACCCAAGCTCCCGCCGGCGTGCACGCTACATGGGCCAAGGGCGAAATCCGTTACGCCTCGCCCGACAAAGGCATGTTCCGCGTCAATGAGCTGAAGTTCTACAAAGGCATGCAGGAAGGCAAGCCGCAGTATGCGGCCGTCGAAGGAATGTTTGGCGAGTACTGGGCCTGCAACGGCCAGCAACTGTTCGACTTCGATCGCGGCGAAAAGAAGTGCACGGTCCAGGATCTGCCGCCGGAACTGCAGGGCACGCAAATCTTCGAAAGCCCCCTGCCCTTCGTGTTCAATTTGGATGCCGAGAAAATTCGTCAGCGCTACTGGGTGCGCACCGTCGCTTCGCCCAAACCCGATACCGTGGTCATCGAAGCTTGGCCGAAACGCCAGGAAGATCGCGCTCAGTACCGCTTGGTGCAGATCGTGATCGATCCGCAAACCTTTCTGCCGCAGGCGCTGCTGATGTACGCCCCCAATTTCAACGCCAAAACCGCTCCCGCCTGGGATCACTACGAGTTCAGCGGCGTGAAGAAGAACTCGATCATCGGCGGTCTGCAGCAGTTCGTCGACAAGTTCATCGAGAAACCGGACAGCAACTGGAAGGTCGTTCGCGAACGCTACCAACCGCCCGCCAGCGAATCGGCCGACCTCCAGCAGGCTCAAGCCCCGGCAATACGGCGATAGTAGCACGGCTGTCCCAGCCGTGACCCGGTAACAGCAGCACGGCTGTCCCAGCCGTGACTAAGGAACCGTCTCGGTTGAGACAACCGAGCGACTTTGGCGACTTAGGCGACTCTCCGCCCGGCGGACCTATGCTTCCAGGCGGAACACCGTCACGCCCAGCGGCGGCATGGTGACGAGCACGCTGTCCGGGCGACCATGGTGAGCCACACCGGTGGTTTCCAGGCCCGGATAGTTGCCCATGTTCGACCCGCCATAGATCCCGGCATCGCTGTTGAGGATCTCTCGCCAGAACCCTCGTGTCGGAACGCCCACGCGATAGTTCTCTCGCGGCACGGGCGTGAAGTTACAGCACACGAGCAGTGGCGTCGCATCGGCTGCTTTGCGGAGGTACACCAGCGTGCTGGCCTCGCTGTTCATGCAGTCGACCCACTCGAATCCTTCGCCGGTGTGGTCTTCGGCATGCAGGGCCGGGTTTTCGATGACCAATTGGTTCAGGTCGGCCACCAGGTTCTGTACACCGCGGTGGGTTTTGAAATCCAGCAGTTCCCACTGCGGGCCGTGGTCATGATGCCACTCGGTCCACTGAGCCAGTTCACCGCCCATGAACAGCAGGTTCTTGCCGGGATGCGTCCACATATAGGAATACAACAGCCGCAGGTTGGCGAACTTTTGCCACATATCGCCGGGCATCTGCGAGATCAGCGATCCCTTGCCGTGGACCACCTCGTCGTGCGACAGCGGCAGGACAAAGTTTTCGGTGAAGGCGTAGATCAGGCTGAACGTCAATTCGTCCTGATGGTGTTTACGGTGAATCGGTTCGTTGCGCATATAACGCAGCGTGTCGTTCATCCAGCCCATGTTCCACTTGAAGGTGAAGCCCAAGCCGCCGTCGTAGGTGGGACGGGAGACACCGGGCCACGCGGTGGATTCCTCGGCCACGGTAACCGCGCCGGGGTGTTTTTCGTGGACCGCGACGTTGAATTCCTTGATGAATTCGATCGCTTCCAGGTTCTCTCGGCCGCCGTATTGGTTGGGAATCCACTGGTCGCCTTCGCGGCTGTAGTCCAGGTACAGCATCGAAGCGACCGCGTCGACACGGAGTCCATCGATGTGGTACTTGTCCAACCAGAACAGGGCGTTGGCGACCAGGAAGTTACGGACTTCGTTGCGTCCGTAATTGAAGATCATGGTGCCCCAGTCGGGATGTTCGCCCTGTCGCGGGTCGGCGTGTTCGTACAGCGGCGTACCGTCAAAGCGGTACAGGCCGTGCCCGTCTTTGGGGAAGTGAGCCGGCACCCAGTCGATCAGCACGCCGATGTTGTTCTGGTGCAGGAAGTTCACGAAGTACATGAAGTCATCGGGCGAGCCGTGCCGGCTGGTCGGGGCGAAATAGCCGACCGTCTGGTAGCCCCACGATCCGGTAAAGGGATGCTCGCTGACGGGCATCAGTTCCACGTGCGTGAAATTCATGCGGTGGCAGTAATCGGTCAACCGATGGGCCAGGTCCTTGTAATCCAGCCAACCATGTGCGCGGCCCGGACCTTGTTGCCAGCTGCCCAGGTGCACTTCGTAGACGTTGAACGGTTTCCGCAGCGCGTCGTGCTCGGCCCGCTGTTGCATCCACTGGTCATCGCTCCACTCGAACTGGTTCAAGTCGGCGACCACCGAGGCGGTCAGCGGCGGCAGTTCGGCGGCAAAGCCCACCGGGTCGGCCTTGTCGACCCACTCGCCCCACTGGGTCTGTAGGCGGTACTTGTAGCGATCCCCCGGTTTGGCACCGGGCACGAACAATTCCCAGATCCCTAGATGCGGCTGCACCCGCATCACGGTTTCCCGGCCGTCCCAGCCGTTGAAGTCCCCGACGACCTGGACGGTGCGGGCATTGGGGGCCCAGACGGCAAAGTTGACGCCGGTTCCCTCCTGGCCGTCGCCCTGGCCGACAGTGCGAACCTGGGCACCCAGCCGGTTGTACAGTTCGTGATGATTCCCTTCGCCAATCAAGTAACGATCGAAATCGGTCAGGATGGAAGGAACAGCATAGGGGTCTTGCATAGCGACTATCTCACCGGACGGGCGGGCGACTTGGAGAGTGTATCCAGAGTGGTCCGTGGTCTTGGAATGGGAGGCATCCGTACGAAAAACTTCGGGGGCGAACGCCGCGGGGCAGATCGCTTCGAAAAACCCGGCGGGGTGGATCTTCTGCATCGGCCGGCGCGACTTGCCCGCCGGGTCGACGACCCAAGCCGCACTCGAATCGGGAAAGAACCCCCGCACGGCCACCGCCGGAGTTCCTTGATAGTCAACACGATGCGGGCCGAGGATCGCTCCGGGGTCGCCGCAGGTGCCTTCAATCAAACTACCAATTTGGGAGAGCGTCAGTTGGGTATGCATGGCAATCCGTAGCCATCGGGCTAAGCCCGAGTTTGAGGGTTGGAAAGGGGATCAATCAAGGGGGCAGCCGGCGGAACGCGCGGGAGGGTGGCGCAGTGCCGCCGGCTGGCCCAACGGTCAGACAGGTCGGTTACGGTCGGGCGGGGCGGTTTACGCCAGAGCCAGATCCGCGGGGCCGTACTTGCGTTTCGGGCCCGCCGAGCCGCCCTGCGACAGCAGCCAACGCCGCAGCCGATCCGCCGGCGGCGTGGGCGAAGGAAACGACCGTGGGGCGGCACCGGTGCTCGCGGCCGCGCCGCCGATGGTCTTGGCCGCGGCCTGGTTGCCCGAGGCCGCCGCCGGGGCCGCCTCGCCGTGGCCGCGAACCTTCGTCGCCGAGACCAGGCAGGCATGCACCGAGTGGAAACGCAGGGCGTGGTCGACGCGTCGCCACAGGTCGGCGTTTTCGACCGGCACGGTGCGCCCGAAGTGCTCCCACATAAAACCGTTCTCTCGCCAACGATGCAGCGAATCGCGAAGTCCGCGGATGACGTAGCGGCTGGTCGAGATCAGCGTCACGCTGGCGGCTCCTTCGATGGCTTCGAGTCCGCGTACGATCGCCCACAGGGCCAGCCGATTGGGGTTGCCAAACTCTTTCTCACGAACGTCCAAAAGCGTGGCACCGGCAGCGGTTTCCAGTGAAAACCGCCAGCTGCCCACCGTGTCCGAGGCGGCAATGGCCTCGCACACCAGGAGGTATTCGGAAAGCGTTTCGGGTTCTACGGGGTCTTCGGCGCCGCTCCGGGCGGGCAAGCGATTCAAAGCGTCGTCTTTCGGGGTGGTTTCGAGCAAATCGGGCAATGCGACCACGGTAAGGGCTCCTTATCGGTGACTGACTCGGATCCATCCGCAACAACACGGTCGTGTTTCCTTAGTGAGTTCCATCGGACGACCACCGCGAACGTCGCACCGTAAAGGCCCGAAAAGTTTTCCCTGACCGCCAAGGTCCCCCTACCGCTCATCCTTTCCGCAAAACCCGCAGAAGGACGCAAGCGCCCAGCTGGCCGCAGACCCCCAGCCGGACTCAAAGCCCCAGCCGGACGCAAAGTCCCAGCCGGACGCAAAGCCCCAGCCGGACGCAAAGCCCGCAGCCGGACGCAAAGCCCCAGCCGGACTCAAAGCCCCAGCCGGCTGCAAAACTCCGAGCCGTTGCAAAACCCGTGCCCCGCCCGAGCGAAACGCACTACAATACGGTCTGGCTTGAAAAACCGTTTACCCATCCTCCTGACATCCACCTGAGAGCTTTCCATGGATCGACGTCGATTTCTGCAACTGACCGCCGCCACCACCGCCGCCGCCGCCAGCCCCGCCCTGCTGGGCGGTTCCCTGACGAACCGGGCCTTTGCCGACCAGCCGCGCGGCGACGCCCCGCCCTATAAAATCTCTTTGGCCCAGTGGTCGCTGCACCGCACGCTGCGCAGGGGCGACATCGACAACCTGGACTTCGCCAAGCACACCAAAGAAGAGTTTGGCATCGAGGCCGTCGAATACGTCAACCAGTTCTTCAAAGATAAAGCCGACGACGAGAAGTACTTGGCGGAACTGAAACAGCGAGCCGACGACGCCGGTGTGCGGTCGCTGCTGATCATGTGTGACGGCGAAGGACGGCTGGGTGACGCCGACAAAGCGAAACGTCGTCAAGCGGTCGAGAACCACCACAAGTGGGTTCGCGCGGCCAAGTTCCTCGGTTGCCATTCGATCCGCGTCAACGCCGGCTCCAGCGGCAGCTACGAAGAACAACAGCAGCGGGCTGCCGACGGCCTGCGTTCGCTCAGCGAGTTCGCTCGTCCGATGGACATCAACGTGATCGTCGAAAACCACGGCGGGCTGAGCAGCAACGGTGACTGGCTGGCCGGGGTGATCAAAAGCGTCGACATGGACAACTGCGGCACCCTGCCCGACTTCGGCAACTTTACGATCCGCCGTGGCGAGAACCCCGAAGTCTACGACCGCTACAAGGGTGTCGAGCAACTGATGCCCTACGCCAAAGCCGTCAGCGCCAAAACCTATGACTTTGACGACAGCGGAAACGAAACCACGATCGACTATCCGCGGATGATGGACATCGTGCTCTCACACGGCTACCACGGTTACGTGGGAATCGAGTACGAAGGCGGCCGGCTGAGCGAAGCCGAAGGCATCAAGCACAGCAAAGCATTGCTGGAACGAATCGCTGCAAACGTGGCTGCCAAGTAAGCGGCCTCGTCCACTACCGCGTCGCGCTGCTGTCTTTGGGACGATGGGCGGGGTCGTTCCGCAGGGCGGCGTGCGGTGCATGGGGGTGTCCGTTGCGGGCACCCTCGGCAGTGGGCACCGCCTCGGAATCATTCGTCAAACCGCCGGCCGGTTGGTCGTTCGCCGCCGCAGCGGCTTTGGCCGCCGGTTTGGCCCGCCGCGGCTTGAAGACCCGGCCCAAGGGGCTGGCCAACAAGGCCGGCAGGAAGATCAGGTCGCCGACCAGGGCCGCACTGAGCATCACCAGCATCAACATCCCGAATCGCTGCGTGGGCGTGAACGAGCTGAGCGCAAAGACGAACAATCCCAATCCGCCCACGATGGTGGTTTGCGTCATGGCTGGGCCGACGCGGCGATAGGTCGCGGTGATGGCCTGTAGGCGGCCGATTCCGCTGTCGAGGTTATGGCGGAACCAAGCCAAAAAGTGAATCGTATCGTCGACCGCCACGCCCATCGCCACCGACGCGACCATCATCGTGCCGATGTCGATTTTGATTCCCATGTGGCACATCAATCCGAACACCGTTGCGACGGGGAAGATGTTGGGAATCATGGCTACCATTCCGGCCGCCACGCCGTAGACCAGATTACCGGGGTAGATCCACTGCAAAGGATTGCGGCCGGGATTCAGCAAGATAATCATCACGATCGCGATCAGGACAAAAGCCCAAGCGATCGATTCGACCAAGCTGTACAGCAGCGTCCGCTGGGCTTTGTAGACCACGGGAATCACGCCGGTGTAGACGACTTCCAGCGGACCGGCGTTCTCAGCGACCGGAATGCCGTCGACGATCGTCGGTGAGACGCGGTCAAAGGGCACGTCGCGCAGGTCCAGGACCGTCGAAGCGTGTTGTTTGATGAATTCGACGTCGTAGTCGGGGTGGTCGCGCAGCAGCACCACCATGTCGGCTCGGGCCAGGTTCTTGCCCCATCCCTCGGCTCGCGATTTGCCTTGAAGCGCACCGCTGGTGGGATCGTGCCAAAGGATACGGGTGCGACGATGGTTGCGGAGCAGATCCGCCAGGGCCGTCTCATAGATCGCTCGCTGGTCGATCTGTTGGTGTGTTTGTTCGTCGGCCTGTTCGGTGTCGGCCTCCTGCAGAATCGGCTCTCTGCCCAGCGGCTGCGGTTGGCTGCGCCCGAGAACGGCCACCAAACGCTTGCTGTGAGAACCGTCTTCCAATTGCCGACTGACCGCCTGGTCGCTGCGATACGCCTCGAGCACCGGTTCGACGGCTTTTCGCAGCTGGAAAATGAAACGGCCGTAGTCGACGTCGGCCAGTGCGCTGACCCGCAGACTGATCCGAAACAGATCGCTGCCTTCGAATGCACCGCTGTTTTCGACCCGGTAGTAATCGCTCTGCTGCAGCTCTTTCTGAGCCGCCGTCAATTCTTGGTTGTACCGGTAACGCGTGGGGCTGTGGTCACTGTTCGATGGTGGCGGAAGATCGGGCAAGAACGTCGCCGTGCTCATCGCTCGGCCGACGACTCCCATGCCCCGTTCGCCAAACGCCTGTTCGACGACCGTCTGAATGTGCGAGACCGCTTCGACGCGTTCCAGCATGTTCAGCGGAACCGTACGTTGGGAAGCGTCTTGGTCGGCGGTGCCGTCTTTTGCGGCGGTGCCGTCTTGGGCGACGAGGTCCGTTTGAGCCGCGGCGCCGGCATTCGCTGCTGGCCGGTCGTCGCCGGCCTCGGGCGGTACCCGGACGACCAATTCCATCGGCACCAGTTTGCCGAAGTGATCTTCCAGCCAGGCGTAATCGCTGATGATGCGCGAATCACTGCTGAACATCTTCAGCAGTTGTACGGTGGTTTGGATCTTCAGCAGTCCGGCCGTGCTGGCGATCAGCCCGATGAAACAGGTGATCGCGACGAAGCGGTGACGGCGAACGATCCACTGGCCAATGGCGTGCCACAGGCGACCCAGGAAGCCACCATCGTCACTATCGGCTCGCGAATCCTTTTCGCGGCTTGCCAGTTTGGGAACGAATGTCTCCAAGGCCGCCGGCAGGTAGACGAACAGAATACCGATCGTCCCGAGGACACCGATGGCCGAGAACAGGCCGAACTTTCGGATCGGCGTGATGTTGCTGGTGTACAGCGAAATTAATCCGATCGCGGTGGTGACCGCGGCCAACGTACAGGGCACCACGGCATGCCGCAGGGCGCGTCCGGGCGCCCCGGCTACGCCGCCCGCTTTGACCTCGTCGCGGTAGTAGTTAACGACGTGGATGGCGCTGGAGAGCCCCAGAACATAGACCAACGACGGCATGCTGAGCAGGATCGCATCGACGGCCGTGCCGGTCCAGCCGACCATCGCCAAACCAAAGACCGCGGACATGCCACCCACGGCGAAGACCATGATGGTGATCTTCAAGCTGCGAAAGCAGAGGTAGGACAGGCCGAAGCCCAGCAGCACGCTGTAGCCGATCAGCCGCGACAGCGTAATGGTGCCCTCTTCATCGATCGTGACGTTGTCGACCGGCGGGCCCCCCAGGCGCAGCGGCGGCCGGCCGGAGCTGCCGATGGCTTCGATCTGGTTGAACGGTGGCGGAGCCATCGACGGCACCTGGGCCGCCTCCAGTCCGGACTGTTCGGCCAGGGCCAGCAGACGACCTCGCGGGGCTCCCATCACGCCACGACCGACGACGTGGGGCAGGTTGCGTTGGCCCAGTTGCGTCAGGGTCACCATCACGGCGGTCTGCCGGGGTGGCGGTTCGACCTCCGTCCTGTCAAAGACGGCGTACCAGGCATCGGCTTGCCGGCGCGAGTCCGCCTCGCGGAGAGCCTGTCGCCGGCCGTCGAATCGATCCTGGACAACCGCCGCGACGGCCGCCTCGAAGCGTTCGATCATTTCGTCACGCGAACGATCCGCAACGTGCGACTCGGCCGCTTCGTAAAACGCTTCGCCGGTCCAGGAAAAATCGTGTGGCACGGCCGGGGCAAACAGCGTCCCGGTCAACCGCTCGACGGCCCGTCGCCGGGCGACGATGGGTTTCAGTTCCGGATCGGTCAGGTCGACAGGCCACAGCGGACCGCCCTCGACCGCCAGCATCTCGGCCACGTCGGGCCCGGTCTGCACGGTACGAAACAGCGACGCGGTCAGCAGCGTGGGGTTGTTGTAGTAGGGGTTGGCCGATCCGTCTTCGGATTGTCCGCCAAAGGCGGCGACGAACGTGCCTTCGACCTGTGGGCCACGGAACAGCCGTTTGGCACCGGAGACCAGGAATTGCACCACATTGGCTTCACCTTCCCAGCGGAACAGCTTGCCGTCCGGGGTGACAAAGTACCAACGCCCATCCTCGCTGGTCAGCCATTTCTCATTGCGGCCGCCCCAGTTCTTGTGGTGGTCGGCCGGCAGCATCAGCGCCAGTTCCTCGGCCGTCTCGCGGGCGGCTTCCCAGTGGGGTGGGATCTTCGCCGGCACCGCCCCGGCGGATTCGGCTCGCAGCTTGCTGGCAAACAGGCTCAGCCGTTGGTCTTCGGCCGTGGCTCCCGGCCAAGTGGCCAGGACGAACCGTTCGCCGGCAAAGTACTCCCCGAACCAAGCCAGTTCCGCGGTCTCGCGGAATTCGTCCGGCAGCCAGTCTTTGACGTTGTTTTCGGTATTCTGCAGGCTCAGCCGAGCCGAGCGGGTGGCCCAGGGCAGGAAAAAGAAAATAACGACCAGCAACAACAGCGCGTTGGGGAGCCCAAAGAAGCTGCGTCGAGCGAGGAACGAATCGGGGGAGGGGGGCGGCGCAGTAATGGTTGGATACCTTCAAAGCCCACAGGAATGGGTTGATTCGGACATTAAGCCTCTCGTTACAGGATAATCAGCGTACTGCTAGCAGTGGGCTTGGTCCACGGCGATTGGCCAGCGGGGGAGGGCGTCGGGAAAGGATCGAGGATGGTCCTAGCGGTTGCGAAGACTGGTCTATCAGTGGTGATGCTCGGTTTCGAAGCCGTACTGCTTCAGCCACTCTTCCCATTTATGGGCTTCTTCGTGGGTTTTGAGCGTCATTTTTCGCCACTCGGGACAGCGGTATTTCAGGTCGATGTGGCCGTCGTGCTCGGCGCGTTCGACTTCGCATTTCAAATCCGCCAGCGTCTTGGCGATCTTGCCGGCTTTGTCGTTGTCGTGAATGTGCTTGGTCTGCCACTCGACACATCGATAGCGGACTTCTTCTTTGGGGCCTTCGGCGACGCTGTGAGGACTGAGGAACGTCAGCCCAGCGGTTGCTGCCAGGAGAAGAGCAAGGGGCAAGCGGCAGGAGATCATTTCGGGGTTCCTTGGGTGGGGGACCGAGGGAGCAAAGGGGGATGAAAGGTTAAGCCGGACGCTAAAGAAATCCTCCGCGTCATGCAAGCTCAGTCAGGACTTGGCGAGAGGGCTGGGGACTGCGGTGACCTGCCACAGGTTGCTCTGGCCGCCAAGACGATCTGCCAGTACATAACATGATCATGGACGGACAATCATCCTGCCGACTGCCGGGTCAGACGCGCCCCGATCTGACCGCGGACTCGAATTACCCCGCGCGACCAGAGCACTCTGGACGCTTGGCGGCAGGGGGGCTGGTCCTGTGCGCGGTGGTGCTTGGCGGGGCGGTCGTCCTGTGCAGCGGGTCTGCGTGGGCGCAAGGCGAAATCGGCTTCGATCCCTACCAGAGCTCGCACAGCTCTCCGCTGCAACCGTTAACACTGTACGATGCCAGCCAGGACACGGTCCAGTGGTTGGGTGGCAACCCCCACTGGCCGTCATCGCCGACTGAATCGCCAGGGATGCATCGCTGGCAGGCGCTGCCCACCGACACGATCTATCCCTTCTATCTGGGGGATGTCAAAGCGTCGCGGCTTTCGGCGATTTACAGCGGCGGCGAGGATCAGATGTTGGATGCGACGCTGGGCGGGCGTTTTGGACTGCTGCGATACAACCGCGGCCGGACGGGGCCGTTTCTGCACGGTGCCCAGTTGGATGTCGAAGGCTCGGCCCAGTTGCGCTTGTCGCCTTCGGACAACATGGATTTCCAGTCCGTCGACTTCCGTGCGGGCGTGCCGCTGTCCTTTGGCTTCGGACGCCTGCACACGCGTTTGGGCTACTACCACCTCAGCTCCCACGTGGGCGACGAGTTCCTGCTGAAACGGCCGCGTTTCAACCGGCTGAACTTCAGCCGCGATGTGCTGTATGCCGGTGCCGGTTACTGGCTGACCCCGCAGACCCGGGTCTACGGCGAGAGTGGCTGGGCGTTCTACAACGACATCAGCGAAGAGTGGGAGTTCATGTTCGGGCTGGAACGCGCACCGCGTTTCGGTACCGGAGTCTGGGGCGGCCTGTTCTATGCCGTCCACGCCCACCTGCGGGAAGAGCTGGATTACAGCGGCCACTTCACCGGCCAGATCGGTTGGGCTTGGCGACGTGACGAGCGATCCGGCGTGCTGCGGATCGGCCTGAATTATTTCAACGGCAAGAGCCCCCAGTACTCGTTTTTCCGCGAGCACGAACAGCAATTAGGCCTCGGCCTGTGGTACGACTTCTAAAGGCTGCGGCACCGGTGTCTCCAGTGACGGCAATTGCGGTTCGAGCACGCCGCGAGCCGAACGCCACAAGACGATGCCCTCGATCATCATCCAAAGCTGCAGGCCCAGGATGCCGACGCCAAAACCGACCAACAACCAGTTGCCCTGACGGTACCAGTCCATGCCCAGGTTGTACGACATGGCCCAGGCGGGCATCAGCATCATCGCGATCATCGGCACGCCGATCACGGCCAGGGGTTTTCCGCGGCGCGTCAGATAGAAGAATGCCACCATCAACGCCAACCCGGCCAGCAATTGGTTGGTCGCCCCAAACAGGGGCCACAACATCAGGCCGCCTGCGCCAGGGGTACTGCCGGCCGTAAATGCGATCACCGCGGCGATGCCCACCGCGGTGGTGGTCGCCACGAATTTGTTGGTCAGCGGGGTGATCCGCAGCGTAGCACCCAGTTCCTGCAGCACGTAGCGCTGCAGTCGTGTAGCCGTATCCAGGGTGGTTGCCGCGAAACTGGCAACCAAGACCGCCATGATTGCCACGGCCATTTGCAAAGGCACACCGACGGTGGCGATAAAGTTGGCACCACCGTCGACAAAGGCCGCCAGTTTGTCGCCCAGATTGTGATCCTGCCAGCGACCGCCGGTGCGGTAGTACTGGTGCCAGGCATCGCGGCCGGTGATCGCCACGCCCTCGGCCGTTACCGCATGCTCGTACTGAATCGTGCCACCGACCTCGTTGCGGGCGATCGGGCCCATGCCTACCCCCGCACAACACGCCAGAATCACCAGCACCGCCAAGGCTCCCTCCAGCAGCATCGCGCCATAGCCCACGGCTTGGGCGTCGGTCTCGCGGTCGATCTGTTTGCTGGTCGTGCCGCTGCTGACCAAGCAGTGAAAGCCGCTGCAAGCGCCGCAGGCGATGGTGATGAACAAAAAGGGCAGGATCGGCGGAGCTCCCGCCGGAACGGTTTCGGCGATGGCCGGCGTGGTGGCGAACAAATCGGCTTTGCCACTGACCGAAGCGATTGCCAGTCCGACAACCAGTAGCCCCAGGGCCACGTACAGCTGTTGGCTGTTGATATAGTCGCGCGGCTGCAGCAACAGCCACACCGGCAGGACCGAAGCCGCAAAGGCATACACCAGCAGGGCGATGGTCCAGACCACTTTGGGATTCCAGAAATGGTTGTCCGGTGAAAACGTTCGCGACAAATCGATCGGCAGGTAGTACGCACCCAGCCAAACCGCGGCGTACAGGATGGCTAGGCCCAGCAGGCTGGGCGCCAACAGTCCGCCGCCGCTGCGATAGACCCACATGCCGATTACCACGGCCACGGGCATCGCTACCCACACGCTGAGCACCGATTCGGGATAGATCGCAAACACGGTGGCGATCACCAGCCCGAACACGGCCAGCACGATCGTCAAGGCCGCCGCCAGGACGATCAGGAACAGCAGCTTGGCCCGCGGCGAGATCAACCGCCCGGCGACTTCGCCAATCGTTTGCCCACGGTTGCGAACCGAGATCACCAGAGCCGCCAGGTCGTGGACGCCGCCGATCAGGATCGAGCCGAAAATCACCCACAGCAGGGCCGGCAGCCAGCCCCAGAACACGGCCAGAGCCGGGCCCACGATCGGTCCCGTGCCGGCGATGCTGGTGAAGTGATGGCCAAAGATGACCGAACGGCGGGTGGGCACGAAATCCACGTCGTCACGCAGCTGATGGCTGGGGGTCGGATTGTCGCGTGATAGACCAAATAGTTTGCGGGCCAACCACCGTCCGTAGGTGTGGTAGGCGATCACGAAACCGACCAACGAAGCGATGGCCACAAGCAGCGTTGTCATGGGCGAATTTAGAAAAGCGGAAGGTGGGGGCGGTACTCGAAGGCATCGACTCCTGCCTATAATACCCGCCCTTCAGCCACTCGCCCACTGTGCCCCTTGCCCTGTGACATTCGGAGTCGAATCAGACGTGTCGGACAAAATCGAAAAAACCATCATCGTCGGCAGCGGACCTGCCGCTTGGTCGGCCGCCATCTACGCCGCCCGCGCCAACCTCGAACCCTTGGTCTTCGAAGGGGCCAACACCGAAGAGAACCGCCTGCAAGGAACGTTGCCGCTGGGCCAGCTGGCGCAGACCACCGAAGTGGAAAACTACGCCGGCTTTCCTTCGGGGAAATTGGCCGAGTTCCTGAATTCGGCGATCGATGATTCGCAGAAGTACATGATGCCCCCGCCCAGCGAAGAAGCCCACGCCGTTACGGGCCCGGAACTGATGAACCTGATGCGGCAACAGGCCCGCAATTTCGGCACCCGGGTGATCACCGACGACGTGACGGCCACCGAACTGGGCTCCCGACCCTTCACGGTCGATACGCTGGAAAACGGCAAGCATCAGTGTCACACCCTGATCATTGCGACCGGTGCCCGAGCCAATTACCTGGGTCTGGACTCCGAAGAAGCCTACAAGAATCGCGGCGTCAGCGCCTGTGCGGTTTGCGACGGTGCCCTGCCCCGCTTCCGCAATCAACCGCTGGCCGTCGTGGGCGGTGGCGACAGTGCGATCGAGGAAGCCACCTACCTGAGCAAGTTCGCCTCCAAGGTCTATCTGGTCGTCCGCCGCGATGTGCTGCGGGCCTCGAAGATCATGCAGGAGCGGCTGACCAGCAACGAGAAAATCGATATCCTCTGGAACCATGAAGTGCTCGAGGTCCTGGGCGATGACGACAACGGGGTCAGCTCGCTGCGTTTGATCCAGAACAAAGAACAAACGGAAACCAGCTTGGATATCGGCGGGCTGTTCCTGGCCATCGGCCACACGCCCAACACGAAATTCCTGGGCGACCAGGTCGAGCTGACCGACAAGGGCTACATCCGCTGGACCAAGTCGTTCCGTACCGCGACCAGTGTCGAAGGCGTTTTTGCCGCCGGCGACGTCGCCGACGACTACTACCGTCAAGCGATCACCTCGGCCGGTACCGGCTGTATGGCCGCCCTGGACGCCGAACGCCTGCTGGCCGAGCAGAACCTGTTGTAGCTCGCCGCCGCGGTGACAAATAGTAGCTCGGCTATCCCATAGTAGCTCGGCTGTCCCAGCCGAGAGCAGGGACGTTTCCACAGCCCGACGGCCTCTGCCCTATGGGGTGTTCGCGTCGGTGGGTAGGGTGGTGTAGAATGCATCTATACTGGGTGCGCCCACCGTGGCCGCCTAAGGTCCCCGCCGTTCCCGCCCCCGCCATGTTCGAGTTTTCTGGACAGGGCACCGCTGGACGCGACAAGCCCATGGGTCGTTGGCCCTCCGGGACGTGTCTCCGTTCGTCTTGTGTTTCGAAGGTATTCTGTGATGGTTGTATCGATGCGTTCGCTGCTGGCCGCAGCACTTTGTGTTTTCGCCTGGGGTTGTGGTGCCGAGGCTCAGACGCCTGTGCCGGCTTCGGTTGGCACGGGAACCGCACCGCCCGCAGAGGAAAAAGTCGCCACGTTTGCCGGCGGTTGTTTTTGGTGCACCGAAGCCGTCTTCGAGCAGATGAAAGGCGTCAATGACGTCGTGTCCGGCTATACCGGTGATGAGAGCAAACCCAATCCGACCTACGAACAGGTCTGCGCCAAACTGACCAATCACGCCGAAGCCATTCAGATCTACTACGATCCTTCGGTCGTCAGCTACGACGATCTCTTGGAGGTGTTCTTCAGCACCCACGATCCGACGACGCCGAACCGTCAGGGCAACGATGTGGGCCCGCAGTATCGCAGTGCGGTGTTCTACAAGACCCCGCAGGAGAAGCAGGCGGTCGAGGCGATGATCGAAAAACTGGACAAGGCCAAGAAGTTCCGCCGGCCCATCGTCACCGAGGTCAGCCAGCTGGGAACCTGGTGGGATGCCGAGGAGTACCATCAGGACTTCTACCGCCGCAATCCGTTCAACGCCTACTGCCGAGCGACCGCCGCGGTGAAGGTCAAGAAGTTCAAGAACCTGTTCGAGGACAAAGTCCGCGAAGAGGGCGTGGGCAGCCGCCGCGAACAGTAGCGGCCGCCCGCAGCCGAAGTCGCCAGACTTTGGGGAGGGGGAGGAAAGGTTCGAAGGGCCTGGTTACCTCGGATTGCATCCGAGGCTGTCGACTGCCATCGCTTCGCGATTCTCGCAATCGACAACTGCAACCATCACCGAACCGGACTCGAACGGATGCTATGTTTAGATAAGGAAGTTTTCTCCCCTCTCCCCCGCGGCGCCGCGAGCGTCAGCGAGTGAAGCGGTGGTGGGAGAGGGGCCGGGGGTGAGGGGGCTCAGGTGCAACTGGCTGACTCCGGGCATCTACTCTGTCTGCCGGGTACCGCATTGAGACGCAGCACCGACGAACCCACGCTGCAATCCCCCTCACCCCCGACCCCTCTCCCCCAAATCCTGGCTCGCCTAGGCTCGCCAGGATTTGGGGGAGAGGGGAGAAAACGTTTTTGTCCGTACGTAGAACCCGTTCGCGTCAGCAACGGTCAACCAACAACTAAACTCACTCGGCCGGCCCCTGCTCTTCTGCACCGGCTACGTCCTCGGCCGGTTCGGGTAGAGCGGGCGTTTCGGCGGCATCCGCCGCCGCATCGATGGTGTTCTCTTCGGCCGGCACGCGAACCACGGCGATCAACTGGTCGTCGCTGTCCAGGTTCATCACGCGAACGCCTTGGGTGTTGCGTCCGATGACATTAATTTCTCTCGCGGCGATTCGCTGGATCTTGCCTTTGGCGGTCATCATCAGGATCTCGTCCTCGTCGGTGACCCGGACGATGTCCACGACGTTTCCGTTCCGTTCGCTGGTGCGGATGTCCCGCAGACCTTTGCCGCCTCGCTTCTGCGTGCGGTAGCGTGCGCCGCTGGATCCGCTGTCCTCATCGCCCTCGGCCGCATCGTCGCCATTGGCCGCGTTGGGTCCGAAGGGCGTTCGTTTTCCGTAGCCTTTCTCGCAGACGGTCAGTAGCGTGGCGTCGGGATCGGCGACCACCATGCCGACGATGCTGTCGCCGTCGGCCAGGTTGATACCTTTGACGCCGGAGGTGTTGCGGCCCATCGATCGAGCATCGGATTCGGGGAAGCGGATGGCCATCCCGAACGCGGTGACAAGAACGACCTCGGTGCCTGGGCCCACGACCGCCGCGTCGACCAGGTGGTCCTGTTCACGCAGTTTGATCGCGATGATCCCGCCGCGTTTGGGACGGCTGTAGCTTTCCAGCGATGTTTTCTTCACCAGGCCCTCTTTGGTGGCCATCATGATGAAGTGTCCTGGTTGGTCGAAGTCGCGGATCGCCAAACATTCGGCAATCTGTTCGTCTTCGGCCAACTGCAACAGATTCACCACGGCTCGACCGCGGCTGTCCCGCGACAGCTGTGGCAGGTCATAGACTTTTTGCCAGTAGACCTTGCCGGCGGTCGTAAAGAACAGCAGGTACGCATGCGTGCTGGCCACGAACAGGTGTTCGATGGGATCCTCGTCTTCGACTTTGGCTCCCTTCAAACCCTTGCCTCCGCGACGCTGGGCGCGATAGGTCGTCGCCGGGGTGCGTTTGATATACCCCCGGTGGCTGATCGACACGACCATGGTCTCTTCGGCGATCAGGTCTTCCAGGTCGATGTTGCCCAGTTCTTCGGTGCTGATCTCAGTTCGTCGCCGATCGCCAAAGCGGCGCTGCACCTCTTGCAGGTCCGCTTTGATGATGTCGTAGATCTTCTGCTGGTCGGCCAGGATCGACACGTACTCGCCGATCTCGCTCAGCAGTTGAGCGTGTTCACCAGCCAGCTTTTCCTGTTCCAAGTTCACCAATTGTCCGAGCGTCATCCGCAGGATGGCATCGGTCTGGACGCTGGTCAGGGTGTAGGATTCCGCTTCGCCCCGCTCGGACACGAATTCGCCGAAGCCTTCGTCGCCGAGGGCTCGCTGCATCAACGCGGCAGGACATTCGATCTGCATCAACCGCTGCTTGGCTTCGCTCTGCGTGCGGCTGGTGCGAATGGTTTTGATAATCTCGTCGATGTTCGCCAGGGCCAACAGCAGACCTTCGACGGTGTGCTTGCGGCGGCGGGCCCGAGCCAACAGGAACTGGGTCCGGCGGCGGATCACGGTGACCCGGTGGCGGACGAACTCCTGCAGCATCTCCTTGATGGTCAACTCACGCGGCTTGCCATCGACCAGGGCCAGTAGGATGACCGAGAAAGAATCCTGCAGGGGCGAGAATTGATACAGTTGATTGAGGACGACATCGGGATCGGCATCGCGTTTCAGTTCGATGACCAGTCGAACCGGTTCTTTCAGATCGCTCTCGTCGCGGATCGCCGAAATGCCTTTGATGCGATCGCCGTTGACCAACGCCGCGATCTTTTCGACCACGCGGTCACGGTACTGTTGGTAGGGGATCTCGCTGACGATGATCCGCGACCGACCGCCCTTCATTTCCTCGATCGTACAGCGTGCGCGCACCTGGATCGTGCTGCGTCCGGTCTTGTAGCCGCGGATGATGCCCGAGCGGCCGCAGATGATGCCGCCGGTGGGAAAGTCCGGGCCCGGCATCACTTCCATGATCTCCGCGATCGTCAGATCGGGGTTGTCGATCAAGCGAATCACGGCCTCGCACACCTCGGTCGGGTTGTGCGGTGGGATGCTGGTGGCCATACCGACGGCGATCCCGCCACTGCCATTGACCAACAGGTTGGGGAATTTGCAAGGCAGCACCGTCGGCTCGGTACGCACCTCGTCGTAGGTGGGGATGTAGTCGACCGTATCGAGTTTCAGGTCTTCCAGCATCGCCGCGGCCACGGCCGACAGTCGCGCTTCGGTGTATCGCATGGCCGCCGGCGGCAAACCGGCGATCGACCCGAAGTTCCCCTGTTTGTCGATCAGCAGGGAACGCAGGTTCCATTCCTGGGCCATGCGGACCAGTGTCGGATAGATGACGCTTTCCCCGTGCGGGTGGTAATTACCCGAGGTATCGCCGGAGATCTTGGCGCACTTGACACGTTTGGAACCCGGACCGAGGTTCAGGTCGTTCATGGCGACCAAGATCCGTCGTTGGCTGGGTTTCAGCCCGTCGCGAACATCGGGCAGCGCACGGCTGACGATCACGCTCATCGCGTACGTCAGGTAGCTGTCGCGGAGTTCGTCCTCGATCGGCAGATCGATCATCCGCAGGGCGCCGGCGCCACCGCGTCCGCTCTCGCCAAAGCCGTGTTGTTCGCCCTCGAATCGCGGGACGATGTCGCCCTCACCTTCGCCGTTTCCACCGCCACTACCGGGATCATTTCCGTCGGTTGACAATTCGAAATCCTTGGAAAAAAGGGTGCCGGCTTCTAACCCAGCAAGGTCAACATTGCCGTGCGTGAGGACGGCGCAGACGGGCCGCCGAAGGGCACGGACCGGAGCCCGGAACGGGCTCGGCTATCGTCGCCGGACGCCGCCTGCGGATGGGGCTCGGCGGGCCGCAACAGAGCGGATCCGAAGCCCAATTAACAGACCCGGATTCTAGCCGATTTAGGGCTCAGACACAACGCCCCCGAGCCGCGAACAGTGGGCGGCAAGCCGTTGCCAGGACTGGACTTGCGGCGACCGTCGCCGAGCCCATTCAGGCGTTCGAACCCGAACCCGTCGAGGACGCCCCCGAAGCGACCGCGGCTCCCTCGCTGACGCGCGCCGCGGCAAAGCCCAACGGGTCCTCCTTCCCCCGACAGTACTCCAAGACCGGGGCGTAATCCCCCGCTCGCCCGGCCAGTTCCAACAGCAGCGGTGTCAGGCGAGCGGCGGGAACCTCCTCCGGAACCAACTCGATCGCCATCCGCAACGCTTCTTCGGAGCGACCGATACGGTCCAGCAGATCCACGTAGATCTCGATCGGCTCGGTGCCCTGTTCGGCCACATCCACCGCCCGTGCTTTGCGCTGGAAGATCGTCAGCGAACTGTCCACGCTCTTGCCCAACAGGATGCCAAAGAAACTGGCATGAGCCGGATAGAAATCGACGAACGGTTCTTCGCCAGGATACTGCAACTGGTGATTCAGCCGACGCCCGTACTGCGTCAGCTCCCAGGCCTTCTGCAGTTGTTCGGGCTGGTCCAACACGCGGGCAAAACGCACGGTGCTGGCCAGGTGGCTGGTGTCCAGATGATAAGCGCCGCCCTCGAACAGGTGATCGCGGTCCTGAATCATCTCCAGCAAGCTATCCCCGTCGCCGGCCGGGGCTTCGCGACGGGCGATGTCGCCCCGAACCGCTTCACACAGTTCGCCGTAGACGTGGTCCAGCAGGATCCCCGCAGCTTGGCGACGCGCGGTTTTGGGAAGACCGCCGATGATCTGGTCCAGCGTCGTGATGCTGTTACAGGTTCCTTGGCGATCCAAGATAATGCGAAAACCGCGGGCCACATCCACGCCCTCGTGCAACAACACTTCGACGATCTCGTCGGCGTTGTCGTCGTCGATGTCCAGCGCCCCGATCAGCCGAGCCGCTTTCTCGGTGTTGCCCGTGGGCCGCAGATACATCCATCCTTCTCGGACGCGGCCATCCTGCAGCAGCATCGTGCCCACTTCGTCGCAAGCGGCCACCAGGCCCTGCTCCAGTTGGCGGTCGACATCTTCGGCGCTCAGCGTTTCGGTTTCGGGCTGGAGGATGGGCAGCCCCAAGCGATGCCGCATCTGCATCTTCAAGGCTTCGAACAATTCCATGGGTTTGCGCTGGCGCCGGAAGTGCTCGACCAAGGCCTCGAGCATCGCGGCCGGGCCGTTTTGCTGCTGGTCCAGTTGCGCAAAGATGTCTTCGGATGGGCTTGTCATCAGGACTCGGTAGGTTGATTGGGGCGGCACGGCCGAGGCGGGCGACCGAACCGCGGCGGGGGGCGGGCGGCGCTTTGCCGCACCGCCACAGCGTCTGAACCTACATAGGGTACAAGACCACGCGTCGGCTAGAAACCGCCGCCGGGCGCAAACGGATCGTCTTGTCCATCGGCCGGCGCAAACGGATCGGCCGCATCGTCGGCCGGCGCGAAGGGATCGACCGCATCGTCGGCCGGTGCGAACGGATCCATGCCACCGCCCGCCGGAGCGAACGGATCCGGTGCGTCTCCGCCGGCCTCGAAGGGATCCTGGTCCGGCCGCTGCGCAGGCTGCTCCTCGGGAGTGTCCGTGGCTGCTGCGGGCGGTTCCGCGGTCACCTTCAGCAACGGCAGCGGCGAATCCACCGGTCGCAAACACTGCAACATGCCGCCGTTACCCACCAGGTACAGACGATCGGTCAAACGATTCACCACATAGCGCTCGACGTCCACCCCGGCGATGTCCGCGATCCGGCCGCCGCTCTGCGCGTCCAGGATGGCCAGCCGATTGGAACTGGTGCGAGCGTAGATGCGGTCCGAAGAGGATCCCAGGACGGCATCGATCCCCGTCGCTGGACTCTTCCACATCGCCGCACCGGTGGCGACTTCCAAACAATACAAATTCTTGTAAACCGTCGGCACGAACAGCTGCTTGTCCGAAACGAAGGTGCCGGCGTACACCGGTTCGCCCAAGCTGTGTCGCCACAGCACGGTGCCGGAGCGGGTGGCGCGAATCCCATACACGTGACCGTTCTCGGAGCCAAAGAAGAATCGCTCTCCCTCGCCGGCGGACAGTGGCGAGGAAACGACACCGTCGGTGTTGAAACGAAAGATCACCGAGGGCGTGCCTTCGGCTTCCATGACGTACACGAATCCGGCATCGGTCGGCCAAGCGGCGCGAGCCGTTCCGGGGGCCTGGGTTGGCGTGGCCGTGGCCCGCCCGGCAACCATCTCCATAAAGGGATACTCATTGGAGTCATACAGCGGGAATCCCTCGACGCCGCCGCGGACCGTTGGCATCAAGGCATAGTCGCCGGCGATCAACGTCCCCAGCGTGGGCGTCCCCGTGGTCCGAGTTTCGCGGACCACTTTGCCGGTTTCGGTGGAAATCTGATAAAGGGTCGAGCCGTTGACGTAGCAGAGGTATTGGTCGCTGACGCCCAGGCCAATGCTCAGCTGCGTCGGGTCGCCTTGGCGTGTCAACCAGTACAGTTCGCCGGTCTCGGCGTCACGGGCTTCGATCGTGCCGTCGCTGCCCAGGGTATAAAGCCGAATCTGCGGCACCTGGTTCTCACTGATCGTCGCTTCGATACCGCGTCGCTTCCAGCGAAACACTTGCAACTTGGCTCGGCGACGGGCCTCCTGCAGACCGATCGGCGTGCCAAAGCGATCGCGTTGCTCGACATCGATGCGGTCCAAGACTTCCGTTTCGCCGTCCTTCTCGTGACGCACTTCGACGAACCGACGCATCCGCGAGGTGTCGACGTGCAGCTTTATATCGACGGCTGAACGCGACCCCCCGACCAAACTTAATTGCCTCCGCCAGCTCTCGGTCATGCCCAGCCGATCGGCATCGGCGGGTGAGAGCAGACCGTCGGCGCGAACGGTGGAAACGGGCGCGAGCCCAGCGGCCCAGCACAGCAGCAAGCCGGCGGCCAGTCGAGAAGAAAAGCGAAGGAGACGAATCATCGTGATCCTCAGAGAAGACGAAGTGCAGATTCAGCCCCCATCTTACACCAAAGGTTTGCAAGAGCGAAAAAACCGCGGGGAAATGACTGAAAAGCCCCCGCACGATCGGGGATGGGACCCGCCGAGCCCGCCCACTTGTCACAGTCGGAAGATCCGTTCCCTTCCGTACCCAAAACCCAGCGGAGACGCTCGCGAAGGCTCCGCCGATACGGAGGTTTCCGCGGTCGACCGACTGGCCCGGCGGGGTGGCGGAGGATAGCATGGCGGGCCTATGGCTGTGTCCACCGGCTTCGCCGCATCGAGGTTTCGGGCACCGCCGCGAGTCCTTTTCAGAAAGCAACGAAACCGTGTCGCAGTCAGCCGTATCCCAACCAGCTTACCAAACCGCCCAGCGTTTGACCGAAAATATCCAGCGGGTGGTGTTGGGAAAACCCGAAGTGGTGCGTTCTTTGGTGGTGGCCTTGTTGGCTGCCGAACACGTCCTGCTGGAAGACGTGCCCGGGGTGGGCAAGACCTTGGCCGCCAAAGCGCTGGCCCGCAGCATCGAAGGAAAATTCACTCGCCTGCAGTTCACGCCCGACCTGCTGCCCACCGACATCACCGGCAGCATGATCTACCGCACCGACACGCGGCAGTTTGAATTTGCGCCCGGTCCGGTGTTCGCCAACGTCTTACTGGCCGACGAAATTAATCGGGCTCCACCGCGAACCCAAAGCGCCCTGCTGGAAGCGATGAGCGAGGGGCAGGTGTCGGTCGATGGGACTACCTACACCCTGCCGCGTCCGTTTATCGTGGTCGCCACGCAGAACCCGTACGAGTTTGAAGGCACGTATTCACTGCCGGAAAGCCAGATGGACCGCTTTGCAATGCGGACCAGCATCGGTTATCCGGTGCGCGAAATCGAACGCGACGTGCTGCGAACGCACCGCATGGGCGAGCCGGTGGACAACCTGGAGAGCGTCGTCAGTCTGGAAGAGATCGGCCAGGCTCAGGAAGTTGTTCGCACGGTGCGGTTCGACGAGAAACTGGTCGAGTACCTGTTGGATGTGGTCGACGGGACACGGTCGACCGAGTTTTTTCGGGCCGGGGTCAGCACCCGTGGCGCGCTCAGCTTCTATCGTAGCTGTCAGGCTCGGGCCGTCGTGGACGGTCGCGACCACGTGATTCCCGACGATGTGAAACAGCTGGCCGTGCCCGCGCTGTCGCATCGCGTGATCCCGGCTGGAATCTTTCAGGGCGCCAGCCGCGAGGGCGTCGAAGAAAAGATGGATCAATTGGTCCAGTCGATCCCCGTGCCGATGTAAGCGGGGCCGATGGAAGCGGGGCCGATGGGATCAGCGTGCCGATGGCGAGGCGTCCTGATCGGGCGTGGCGGGTTCGGCGCCCGGATCCTGCTGGGCCGCCAGAGCCCGCTGGCCGGCCTGCAGGGTTTCGATGATTTTGTCGACGTCGTACACGCATCCGCCCCAGGTGCCGCCGCCCACCTGCTGTAGCGCCGCCCACAGCCGCGTATCGTCCGGCAGCGCCGGGTCGGGTTGCAGATCGGGGTGCGTCGGTCGCCGGTTCAGTGCTTCCGCCGCTTCGTCGGCAGTTAAGGTTTCTTCGGCCGATCCCAACCAGTCCACTCGGCCGCTCAGGCCCACGGTATCGATTTCAATCTCGATCGTGTCGCCTTCGCGCACCTTGCCCAGCGGTCCGCCGGCCAAGGCTTCCGGACCGACGTGCCCGATGCACGCGCCCGTGCTGACACCCGAGAAACGCGCGTCGGTCACCAGGGCGACGTGTTTGCCGTGTGGCAGGTATTTCAGGGCGGAGGTGATCTGATAGGTTTCTTCCATGCCAGTGCCCAGCGGGCCGCGGCCGATCAGGACGATGATTTCGCCGGCGGCGATCGGCCGGGCGTGTTGGCCTTTGACTGCAGCGATCGCTTCGCGTTCGCTGAGGAACACCCTTGCCGGGCCGCGTTTGCGGTACACGCCATCGTCGTCCACGACCGAAGGATCGATCGACGTGGCCTTGATGACGGAGCCTTCCGGGCAGAGGTTGCCGTGGGGAAAACACACCGTACTGGTCAGGCCGCGCTGTTTGGCGATGGCCGGCGGAAGGATCACGTCATCGGGATCGACGCCGTCCTGGCGTTGCAATACCTCGCGGAAATACTGTCGCCGCGGGCTGTCCTGCCAACGGTCCAGCAACTCGTCCCAAGTCATGCCCGAGACCGTGCGAGCGTCCGCTTTCAGCAGCCCGGCGGCGCGCAGATGCCAGGCGACTTCCGGGACGCCGCCGGCCAGGTACAAGCGGATCGTGGGATGGCCCACCGGGCCGTTGGGCAGCACGTCGACAAACCGTCGCACCTGAGCATTGATCGCGGCAAAGTCCGCGGCGGTCGGCCGCGGCAGACCGGCCGCGGCGGCTACGGCTGGAATGTGCAACAGCAGGTTGGTCGACCCGCCGACTGCGGCGTGAACCAACATCGCGTTGGTCAGCGAGTCGGGCGTGAGAATGGAGTTCAGCCCCAGGCCTTCACGATGCAATCGCTGTAGCGCTCGGGCGCTGTGCCGAGCGAGATCCAGCCACAGCGGTTGACCACTGGGGGCCAGAGCGGCATGGGGGACGGTCAGGCCCAGGGCTTCGGCGACCACTTGGGCGGTGGCGGCGGTGCCCAGAAACTGACAGCCGCCGCCGGGCGAGCCGCACGCACGGCAGCCTTCCAGGGCCGCTTCCTCAAGGGTCATCTCGCCCTGGCTGTAGCGAGCTCCGATCGTTTGCACCTTGCCGGCGTCCTCGCCGACGGTCGGCGGCAAGGTGACGCCCCCGGGCATCAGCACCGACGGCAGGTGGCCGCTGCCGCACAGGGCCAACATCATCGCCGGCAGACCCTTGTCGCAGGTGGCGATGCCCATCACGCCCTTGGCCTGGGGCAGCGAACGGATCAGCCGCCGCATCACGATGGCCGCGTCGTTGCGGTACGGTAGGCTGTCGAACATGCCGCGGGTGCCCTGGGTGCGACCGTCGCACGGGTCGCTGACGTAGGCGGCGAAGGGCACTCCGCCGGCACCGCTGATCACTTCCGCCGCGGCCCGTGTCAACAGACCCACTTCCCAGTGACCGGTGTGATAGCCCAGAGCCACCGGCGTGCCGTCGTCGGCTCGCATCCCGCCCTGCGTGCTGAGCAGCAGGTACTGCTCGCCCAAGGCACGGCGCGGGTCCCAGCCCATGCCGGCGTTCTGCGTCAATCCGAACAGATCGCCGCTGCTCCAGTGCCGCAACATCTGGTCGGTCAGCGGCAGCCGGCCCTGCGGACCGGCGGCCCGCGTCTGCACCGCTCGCACGTCGGCCGGCGGATCAAACAGTTGGTCAAGCGAGGCGTGGGGCTGGTCAGTCATCAAGCGGCTCGGGCAGGTTGGGCGCGGGGAACGACGGAGTCATGCAGGTAATCCAGAACACGGCGCAGTAACGGGTCGACCCGCGGGTCGTCCGGATCCAGCGACGAAGCGGCGTCATCGCTGTCGTCGGCGGCTGCTGCGCCACCGTCGTCGGCGGCGGCATCATCCTGGGGATCGTCGCTCCGGGATTCATCTTCGGGGGAATGTTCGGGAAGATCCTGCGAACGGTCGGGAAGCTCGACCGGGGGTTCGGCGGCGGCGTCCGGAGCGTCTTCGGGGCCCCTGGATAGCCAAGTGATTTCGCGATCCTCCCAGACGGGAAACGTCGCCCGCCGCCAGCGTCGCCGCACCGCTTGACGCTGTTGGTCATCCAGACGGACGCGCAGCGAAGGGTCGGGCCGAACCCCCCAGACGTCTTCCTCGCTGGCGTCGGAGGTGCGATGGATGTTCTGGCCACTGGGCCGATAGTAGCGGGCGGTAGTCAATTTAAACGCGCTGCGGCCGTATTCCATGATCAAGACGTTTTGCACGGTGCCTTTGCCGTAGGACCGTGTGCCGGCGATGGTTGCGCGGCCGTGGTCCTGCAGACACGCCGCCACGATCTCGCTGGCGCTAGCGGAGTTTTGATCGATCAGCACGACCATCGGCTTCTCGGGGTCCACCAACGTGCCCGGTGTGGCCAGCTCCGAAGTGGCTTTCTTGCTGGCGTCGCGGCCGCGCGTCGAGACGATCTCGCCGGATTCAATAAACATGTCGCAGATCTCGACCGCGGCGTTCAGCAGGCCGCCGGAGTTTTCCCGCAGGTCCAGGATCAGGGCATCGAAATCGTTGTCCAGGGAATTCAAGACCCGCCGCATCTCCGAGACCGTCTTCTCGCCGAAACTGGTGCAGCGAATCATCGCGATCCGCGGATGGTTGCGGACGCGGTACACCCAGTCGCTGTTTTCGTCGCGATAGTCGCCCAGCACCGAATCCAGGGGGATCTGTTCACGCGTCACGCTCAACGTTACCCGTTCGTCTTCGTCGCGGCGGACGTCGATCTCGACACGGCTGCCGATCGGCCCGCCCAGCCGCTCACTGACCTCCGCCAGCGACAGCCCCGATGCGTCCTCGCCGTCGATTCCTACGATGCGGTCGCCCGGCAGGACACCCGCGCGATAGGCGGGCGATCCGACCAGCGGCGTGATGACCCGCACCGGTTCGTCCGTCTCGGGTTGTTCTACCAACACGCCGATCCCGGCGAACTCCTGCGCCAGACTCTGTTCGAACTCTTCGAATTTGTCGGGCGGAATAAATTGACTGTGCTCGTCCAGCTGGGTTTGCAGACCGCGCAGCGCCGCTTCGACCAAGGTGCGATGTTCGACCGGATCCACGTAGTGTTTTTCGATCTTGTCGATCGCATCGCCCACGACCAGCGCGCTGTGGGTCCGCCGGGCGGTCACATGACACAGGATGGAGACGACGGCAACGACCATCAGGATGTGATAATTTCGTAAAGGCATTGAGTCGGTCCTGGCGTGCCGCGTTCCCCTGTTCGGCCGTGACGCGTAGGATTGATGGCGAACCAAAAGTAAAAGCTGTAAAGAGCCGCTCGGAGGGACCGAGTCGGCCGGGCACGATTGTCTCTAGATGAGGAAAGCGTCGGATGGGTAGCGAGGAAGGTAAACGTATTCTAATGATCGTCGGCGACTTCGTGGAGGACTACGAAGCGATGGTGCCGCTGCAGATCCTGCAGTGTGCCGGGCACACGGTCGCAACGGTCTGTCCGGAGAAGTCCGCCGGTGACTCGGTCGCCACCGCCATCCACGACTTCGAAGGCCAACAGACCTACAGCGAAAAACCCGGGCATCGCTTCGCCATCAATACCGATTTTGATGCGGTCGAAGAGGCCTCCTACGACGCCTTGGTCATCCCCGGCGGTCGGGCTCCGGAATACCTCCGCTTGAACCAACGGGTACTGGAAATCGTCCGGCACTTCTTCACGGCCGATAAACCGGTGGCGGCGATCTGTCATGGCGCCCAATTGTTGGCCGCCGCCGGCGTGCTGCGCGATCGACAGTGCAGCGCCTACCCGGCCTGTGCGCCGGAGGTTGCGGCGGCCGGTGGCACCTACGTCGAACCGGCCGAGACCATGGACTCCGCGCACACCGAGGGAAACCTGGTCAGTGCGCCGGCTTGGCCCGCCCATCCGGCCTGGATGCGACAGTTCCTGCGGCTGCTGTAAGAGACCATTGATTTAAGGCGAGAGTGATAAAGCGATAAACTGTGTCGAAAAACCATCCAGACGCTGAAGCGGCCATCGATCTACCGCAGCTTCACTTCGGCAAGCATTTTCAGATGCATCCGGTCGTGTTTCCTGCGGCCGCCGCGATCGTGGGGGTGTTGGTGCTGGTCTGCGCGGTGTTTGCCGGGCCGGAATTGTTGGCGGCGTTTACGGGCCTGCGAGACTGGATCGGCGACCGCTTTGGTTGGTTGTACGTGACGGCGATGTCGGGACTGTTGGCGTTCGCGCTGTGGTTGGCGACGGGACGTTTCGCTCGGGTGCGGCTGGGCCGCGATGACGAGCGGCCGGAGTTCAGCAATTTGTCGTGGTTCGCGATGTTGTTCAGCGCCGGCATGGGAATCGGATTGTTGTTCTTTAGCGTCGCCGAACCGATCTCCCATTTCCAATCGCCCCCGCCCGGCTTCGCCGACGGATTGCCTGAGGCACGGTTGTCGATGACCGCGACGATCTCTCACTGGGGGCTTCATCCCTGGGCGCTGTATGCGATCGTCGGACTTGCCCTGGCCTATTCGGGATTTCGGCTGAACATGCCGCTGAGTTTTCGTTCGCTGCTGCATCCGTTGCTGGGTGAACGCGTCTGGGGCCGGACCGGTGACGCCATCGATACGTTGGCCATCATCGCCACGTTGACCGGTGTCGCCACCTCGCTGGGTATCGGCGCCAAGCAGGTCAATGCGGGCCTGACATTTCTGTTTGGAATCGCCAACGGCACCGGCGTCCAACTGGCGTTGATCGTCGGGATCACCGCGGTCGCGACCATCTCGGTGGTTCTGGGGTTGGATGCCGGAATCCGGCGGTTGAGCGAACTGAATATCGGGCTTGCGGCCGGATTGATGTTGATGCTTGTCCTCGGCGGTGGTGTGGTCGCGTTCCTGGGGGCATCGGTAGAGAACCTGGGCGCCTACCTTCAGGTTCTGCCGTTCAGTTCCTTTCGCACCGGAGCGTTCAGTGCGGAGAGTCGCGCGTGGCTGAACGACTGGACGGTGTTCTACTGGGCTTGGTGGATCAGTTGGTCGCCCTTCGTCGGGATGTTTATCGCGCGGGTTTCACGAGGCCGAACGATTCGCGAATTTATTGCGGGCGTTGTGTTGGTTCCCACCACCGTCGCAATCCTATGGCTGACGGCCTTCGGCACCACGACGCTGCGGCAGCACACCGAGCACCACGAGCAACTGGCGGCCCAACGCGCCTCTGGCGACACGCCCGCCGGCGACTTGCCGCGGTACTGGGTCGGAACCCGCGACGCCGAGGGCGAATTGGTTCGGCGAGCCGACGGCTCGCTCGAGCGGCGTGAACAATCGCTGACGGCGGTGGAGTACCTGACGGCCCCCATTGTTTCCGCTGACGGCCAGCGCGCGACCGACACGCTTCCCACCGTGCTGTTCGTTTTGATCGCCACGACCTTTCAGTCGACGGCCATGGTCAACCTTGCCGCCGGGGTGGCGACGCTGTGCATCGTTTTGTTCTTTGTCACCTCGTCCGATTCCGCGTCGATGGTGATCGACATCATCGCGTCGGGAGGAAACCCTAATCCGCCGGTGGGGACACGCTTGTTTTGGGCTCTGACCGAAGGCGCCGTGGCCGCCGCGCTGCTGTTTGCCGGTGGACTACGGGCTCTGCAAGCTGCTTCGATTACCGCTGCCCTGCCCTTCGTGGTCATTCTGATTCTGACCTGCTGGGGGCTGGTCGTGGCCCTGCAAAAGAACGAGCGGCAACGGGTGTCAGATCGAGCCTAGTTGCGATGTGGGGGCCCACCCCCGCACGCCAAGCCGACAGCAAAAGCTTTTCGGATTTAATCTCTCCGATTGTGGCGGACAGGGGCAGTGACCATCCATTACCACGGTCATGCGTGAACCAGCCGTCGTTGTGTTGGTTCACGTTTGCGTCTTTCCCCCCAAAGTATGGAAAACACTGAATGCTTTTGAATGTTTGCTCGAAACGCTTTCTGTCCCGCTCGCTGGCCACGGCGTTTGCCGTCGTTTGCGGAGTCTCCCTGTCGTCGGTCGCTCAGGCGCAAATGCCTGTAGGCAGCGGCTGTACCAATTGCGGGGGAAGCAGTGCTCCGGCCACGACCTATAGCCAGCCGGCCACGACCTACACTTCGCCGGCCACGACCTACACTTCGCCGGCCACGACCTACAGCCAGCCGGCCAGCTACAGCAGTCGGCCGGCCGGTACGGTGGTTCGATACGCCCAGCCCTGTGGCAGCTCGACCGGCTGCGGTAGTGCGCGGCGATCCTACTCGTCGGCTCGTCCCACCGTGGGCCACTTCCGCCACGGCGGCAACCGCTGCGGAACCGCGTATAGGCAGGCACCTGTTTATTCGCAGGCGACCAGCTATTCACAGCCCGTTCAGACGGTCGGTGGCTGTGGCGCCGGCGGATGTTCCGGGGCGGTCCAGCCGGCTTCGGCAATCCGTCACTACCCGGCCGGCGGTACGTACCAGGTGGCTCGTCCGGTGATGCAAACCGGTGCGGGCTGCGGCAGCGGTAATTGCCGCTAAAATGGCGTGGTGAACGTCTTGCGTTGATCTCGCCTGCAGCAATTCGGTCGTCGATTCGGGACGTGAGCAAACTCTAAACTCATGTCCCGAAGCGGCCCAAGTGGCTGCGAGAATGATGGCGAGGCAATCATGACGCATTTCTTGTGCACGGCCTGTGGAACCTCGTATCCGCAGGCCGACGATCCGCCCGCGTGTTGCCCCATCTGTGAAGACGAGCGACAGTACGTTCCCGAGGGCGGCCAGAGCTGGACGACGCTGGACCAACTGGTTCGTCGGCACGCCAACCAGTGGCGCGTGCACGAGCCGGGTCTATGGGAGGTCCGCAGCGTGCCCAAAGTTGCGATCGGCCAGCGAGCTTTTTTGTTGCGGACACCCGCCGGCAATATCCTCTGGGACTGTATCGCTCTGTTGGACGAGGCGACCAAACAGATCGTCCATGCCTTGGGCGGCATCAAAGCGATCGCGATATCCCACCCGCATTACTACACCACGATGCAGGACTGGGCGGCGGAGTTCGATGCGGCGGTCTACCTGCACGCTCGTGATCGTCAGTGGGTGATGCGTCCCGACCGGCGATTGCAATTCTGGGACAGCGATCAGAAAAGCCTCGGCGAAGGTCTGACGTTGATCCGCCTGGGCGGGCATTTTCCCGGTGGCACCGTGTTGCACTGGGACTCCGGCGCCGAGGGCCAGGGCTTGCTACTAAGCGGGGATATTGTTCAAGTCGCTGCGGACCGCAACCAGGTGTCGTTCCTGTGGAGCTATCCGAATATGTTGCCGCTGGCCGCTGGCACGGTTCGGCGGATGGCCGCAACGCTTCAGCCTTGGACGTTTGAGCGGCTGTATGGGGCGTTCGCCGGCAAGACGATCCCGCAACATGCCAAACGCATCGTCATGCGCTCGGCAGCTCGCTACGGTGAATTGCTCGATGCCAACCAGGATTGATACCGTTTGTGCAGCTCGCGGATCTCCGCGGCGAACTCCGCAACCGGTCCTTCGACGACGGTGCCGGGAATCAGATCCTGGATCGGCAGCGCCGCGACCGGACCGGCGGGAACGCCCAGTTCGGATTGCCAGCTGCGCAGTTGTTGCGACGAGCTGCAGTAGACGATGCGGCCCAGTCCGACCCAGCCGTGGGCCGCGGCGCACATCGGGCAATGTTCCCCGGAGGTAAACACGGTCGCCGCGGCACGTTCATCCGCGGTCAGGTTGGTGGCGGCCCAGCGAGCGATTTCGAACTCTGGATGCCGGGTGGGATCGCCCGTATCGGCCGCGCGGTTGCGGTCTTCGAACAAGACGCGATCGTCGGAGGAAACGAGAACCGAACCGAAAGGTGGGTTACCCGCCTCGAAAGCCTCGCGGGCCAACTGGACGCAGCGGCGAAGATGCGTGGATGGTGAATTCGCATTCATGGGATACTGCCCTAGGAATCGGTTGTCCATTCACAGGCGCGAAGCCTATGCCGGTGGGTTACTCGGCGGGCGCCGGTTCCGGCGTTTCGATTTCCACCTCGACCGTCTCGGATTGTCGCTCCGGTGGGTCGGCTGTCGCCCGAGGCGGCTGACTTAATTCGTTCAGTTTTTCTTCCAGCTCCTGTTCGGCTTCGGCGACCATCTGTTCGGCTTCACGCTCGGCGGATTGGACTTCCTGTTCGGCTTCGCGCCGCGCGTCGGCCACGATCTCCACCGCTTCCTCTTCGGATTCAGCGATCAACTCGGACGCCTGCTCGCGGGCCTCTTCGAGGTTTTCCTGCGCCTGTTCGGCTTCTTCACGCAGGGTCGTCGGTTCGTTGTTGCAGCCGGTCAATAACAGCAGGGCGGTTGCCGTAGTAACGATGAATCGCATTGGATGGCCCTCGTTGGGGCTCGAACGTGTCGAGCGTGATTAATGTTGGTGGAAGGCTTCGGAGACGAAGTGCAGGACATCCGGCAGGGCGCTTCGCCAGTAACTCCAGCGATGGCCGCCGTCGCGGACGCGGTACTCGTGATCGATGCCTCGCTTTCGGAATTCAATATGCACCAGAGCATTGCCCTCGTACAGGAAGTCGTCGTCGCCACAGTCGATATACCAGCGGACGCTTGCCAGATCATCTTTGGGCAAACTGCGTGCCAGCTCGACCGCGCTATGCCGCTTAAAATAGGATTCCATCTGCTCGTCGCTCGGCTGCGGCCGTGGATCCGCTTGCGGTTTGTCTTCGTCGGCTTTGGCGTCTGCGTCAGCTTTCTTATCGGTTTCGCTGCGCTGTCGCTCGAAACGACGCCGAGCGTCCTCGAGGGTCAGCGGCCCGGTGTAGGCGCTCAGCGGGCAGGCCGAGGAGAACATGTCGGGCCGGTGCATCGCGTACATAAAGGATCCCCCGCCGCCCATCGACAGGCCGCCGATCGCTCGGTACCGCTTGTCGGTCCGCACCCGGTAGTTCTTCTCGATGTGCGGAATCAGTTCCTCGAAAAAGAAGTCCTCGTAGTCCCAGTCGCCGCGGATGTCGTTGAAGTAACCGCGTCGACCGGTGTTGGCATCCGGCATAACGATCACCATCGGCGTGGCCTTGCCGGCCGCGATCTGGCGGTCGGCGATATGCTGGACTTCGCCGAACTGGACCCAGCCCGTGTGGTCGTCGCCGGCACCGTGCAGCAGGTACAGCACGGGGTAGCTGCGCGTGGAGGTGTGGTAGCCGGGCGGCAAGTAGATCGCGTACTTGCGATCCTGGTCCAGAATCTCGCTGGACAGCGAGCCGCTCTCGTCGACGACGCTGGTCGCGACAGGCGTTTGGGCATATCCGGTCAGGGTTGCAAGGCCGCAGTGAAGGGCGAAGCAAAGAAGGGGCAACGAACGGTACATAGTCGGTGGCTCTACGCAGAAGAGATTGATCGCAACAAAGCCTCCAGTGTAAACGCAACCACGACCGTTTGGGGCGCTCGGCTACAGTCGTTTCGCGGGACCCAGTCGTGTCGCCGGACGCGGCACGGCCAGCTCGACAGGCACGATACCGAAAGTGTGCACCTGTATCGCCCTTCGGGCTGGCTATTCCTTTTAGGCAAGTCCCGGGGACTCACCGGCCTGTCGAATTATTGCGCCGTTTAGGCGATAGCCTCGGTTGCGTCACCGCAGAACCGGGGCTATCGCCCAAACGGCTCACATCAGCAATGCGTTCTCAATCAAGTGGACAGGCCGGTCAACCGCTGGTCTGCCTACGCCCAGACAAATGAATGCCCCGGAGGGGCGATGTGCTATTGTTCACAGGCTGGAAGCCTATGCCACTGGTTTCATAGGCTGGAAGCCTATGCCACTGGTTTCACAGGCTGGAAGCCTATGCCACTGTTCACAGGCTGGAAGCCTATGCCACTGGTTACTGGCTGGATGCCTGGACTACGGTTTGTTCGGGTTCCAGGGCGACGTCGGTTTCTGTTTGCTCCACGACGCGGCGAGCGGCTCCGATGCCGATCAACCAAAACAAAGCCGGGTGGACGAAGAAGTCCAGCAGGGTCGAGCTGACCAGGCCGCCCAGAATGACCGTCGCTACCGGATACAGAATCTCCTTGCCCGGTTCGCCGGCGGCCAGCACCAGCGGGACCAGCCCAATTCCCGACGTCAGAGCGGTCATTAAAACCGGCGCCAAACGCTCCAGGCCGGCTCGCACGATCATCCCCTTGTCAAAACCTTCGCCCTCATGCCGTACCAGATGCAGGTAGTGGTTCAGCAACAAGATGCCGTTTCGCGAAGCGATCCCCGCCAGCGAAATAAATCCGACCATGGCCGCGACGGTTAGGGTCTGGCCGGTGATGACCAGGGCGATCACCGAACCGATGAAGGCCATCGGCAGAGCCATCATGACCTGCAGGGAAAGGTTGACCGAACGGAACATGGTGAATAGGACCAGAAACACGCCGATCAGGGAGAGCACGAACAGCAACCCGATCACTCGTGTGGCCGACTGCTGGCTTTCGAACTGGCCGCTGTACTCGACGTGGTAGCCGGGCGGCAGGGACTCGACCACGGGCCGGACCTCGCGCTGGATGTCCTGGACGACATCGACCACTCCGCGGTCGGTCACGTTACACTGCAGCACGATCCGCCGCTGGACATTCTCGCGATTCACCGTGTTGGGGCCGCCCGATTCATAGATCTTTGCGACCGCTTCCAGCGGCACTTTGCCGCCGTCTTCCAGGTCGATGGTCAGCCGTCTTAACGCTTGCAGGTTCTCGCGGTAGTCTTCGTCCAGCCGGATCAGCAGGTCGAAGGTGCGTTGGCCGATCAAGACCTCCGACACCACTTGGCCGTTCATCGCAGTTTCGATGAACGTGTTGACCTCGGCCGGCGTCAGGCCGTACTGCAGCAGTTGATCGCGATCCAGTTCGATCCGCAGTTGCGGAATGATCACCTGCGGTTCGACCAATAGGTCCGTCACTCCGGGAACCGTCGCCATGGCCGCCTTCATCGCTTCGGCCTTGCGACGCAAGACATCAAGATCGTCGCCGTAGATCTTGATTCCGATCTGGGCTTTGACGCCCGAGAGCATGTGAGAGATCAGATGGGCGATCGGCTGTTCGACGGCGGTCACGATCCCCGGGATGTCGGCCATCGCCTCGCGGATCTCTTCCAGTTGTTCCTCGCGCGACCGCGGCGATTCCGGATCCAGCTCCAGAATCAACTCGCTCATGTTCACCCCCTCGGCATGTTCGTCCAACTCCGCGCGGCCGGTCCGCCGAACGAACTTGACGATGTCGTCGATCTGCATCAGGCGTTGCTCGACCCGCTGGCCGATCTCGTTAGAGGTGCTCAGCGAGGTGCCCGGCGGCAGCACCACGTTCAGCTGTACCGATCCTTCGTTAAACGGCGGCAAGAAGTCGCGTTCCAAACGGGAGACAAACAACGCGGCCAGCGCCACCAACAGCGCGGTGACGGTGAGATTCAAACGGGGAAACGTAAGGCTGAATCGGATCACGTGATTGCCAACCCACTTGATCATCCGCAGGACGAAGCCATCGCGCGAGTGCTTTTCGGAGGAAGACTGTTTTCCCAGCAGCCAGTAGGACAAGACCGGCGTAACAGTCAACGAAACCAACAGCGACGAAAGGATCGAAACGATGTAGGCAACACCCAGCGGGACGAATAGACGGCCTTCCATCCCCGACAGAGCAAACAGCGGGATGAAGACCAGGATCACGATCATCGTGCCGAAGACGATCGAGTTACGGACTTCGACGCTGGCTTGAAAGACCACCAACAACGGTGGTTTGGGATTTTCCCGGCGGCGGTTCTCCTTCAGGCGGCGAAAGATATTCTCGACATCCACGATGGCATCATCGACCAGTTCGCCAATTGCGACGGCCAACCCGCCCAGGGTCATCGTGTTGATCGATAGTCCGAAGAACGCGAATACGATGGCCGTCATCAACAGCGACAGCGGGATCGCGGTCAGGGTGATGAACGTGGTACGCAGGTTCATCAAGAACAGAAACAGGATGATGACCACCAGAATGGCACCGTCGCGAAGCGCTTCGGCGACGTTCTCGACGGCTCGGTCGATGAACGACTTCTGCATGTACAGCGGCTCGATCCGCAGATCGTCCGGCAGCGAACGGCGAAGATCTTCGATGGCGGCGAGCACGTCATCGGTTACCTGCCGGGTGTCGGCGCCGGGTTGCTTGTTGATCGTCAGCACGACGGCCGGTCCGCCGGAGAACTCGCCGGAGTCCGTCCGTACAAAAGCCGCGCTATCGCCCCGTTTGACCTGCGGGCCAGCGACCACGCGGGCGATCTGGGCCAGAACGATGGGACGTCCATCTCGCATCGTGACGACTACTTTCTGCAAGTCCTCGATCGATTGCACTCGCCCCAATGCCCGGACCAGCAATTCGTTGGGTCCTTGTTCGTCCAAGTATCCTCCGGTCGCGTTTTCATTGCTGTTCTGCACCGCGCGCTTGACCTCGGGCAGGGTCACGCCAAACCGCAGCATCGCGTCGGGATCCACCAACACCTGAAACTGCTTGCGGCCGCCGCCCATGGTGAAGACCTGCGACACGCCGGAGATGGTCAGCAGCCGCTGCCGCACGACCCAGTCGCCGATCGTACGCAGTTCCAACGTGTCGGTCCGGCCATCCTCGCTCCACATCCCCAACATCAGGATTTGGCCCATGATCGAAGAGATCGGCGCCAGCGTCGGCTTGATGCCCTCGGGCAGGCGATCCTGGACCAACTGCAGCCGTTCGTTGACGATTTGCCGGTCGTTGTAGATGTTCGTGCCCCAGGCGAATTCGACGTAGATCACCGACATGCCCACGCCGGAGGAACTGCGGACGGCTTCTACGCCGTTGGCTCCATTCATCGCCGTTTCGATCGGAAACGTGATCAGGGTCTCGACCTCCTCGGGAGCCAGTCCCGGGGCTTCGGTCATGATCACCACACGGGGCCGGTTCAGATCCGGAAATACGTCGATCTGGGCGGTCGTGGCCGTCCAGGTTCCGTAACCGACCAGAAACAGCGCGACGGCAATCACCAGCAGCCGCTGCCGAAGAGCAAAACGAATGATCGAATTCAACATGGTGTCAGCGGATCCGTGCGGAGACGACGAAGCGGTTGGAGACGAAACGAGAGCGTGGCAGGAACGAGGGTCAGTGGTTGTGTCCGGCGTGCGGGTCGACGCCCCCACCAGCTTTGTTCTTCAGCGCCATCTGCATCTGATGAGCTCCTCGCAGGGCGATGACGTCACCGACCCTCAGCAAACCCTCGCTGGCGATCACCGCCGAGTACTGGTCGCGGTACTCGACGTGTACCGGAACACGGTCAAAGTGATCGCCGTTCCGCTGGAACACAAACGACTCGGCACCTTCCCGAGCGAGCGCTTCGACCGGCACGACGATCTTGTCGGGCCACTGTTCCACCGGCACACGTAATTGCAAACGTTGCCCCGGCAGGTAGTTCCATTCGATGTATCGCACCCCGGCCACCCGACGATCCTTGCGGATTTCGTTAGGCAGATGTACATAGAAGGACAGGGTTCGCGAATCGGGATCGACGTTGTTTGCCAGATACGCGATCTGCAATCCCGAGACAACTTCGGTCTGGCCGCCGGGTCTCGAGAAGATTGCGTCCACCGTCCACTGCTGTTCCGAGGCTCGCCGCAGCTCGCTGACATCCTGCTCGAAAGCCATGCCTTCGATAAACAGCGCGTCGTAGTCGCTCAGGATGCACAGGGTTTCTCCGGCACTGACGGATTGCCCCTTGTGAACGTTCAACGCCTGCATGATCATCGGCCCGGTATGGGGGGCATTGGCGTCGACCGGGGGCGCGGGCGACTCGGATGCGTCGGGATCTTGGAAGCGACCGGTCAGCTGCATTTCGTCCTCGGGGTGACCGTCCGGCGAGGGGGCGAAAATCTGCAACTCGCGGAGCAAGCGTCGTTCGCTGGCGATCTTTTCGACCTGGGCTTCGGACAATCCGTGCAGTCGCAGTGCTTCACGCTGGGCCTGCAACAACGCGCTCAGTTTGTCTCGAGCGTATTGCCGATCCAGCAGCAGTTTTCCGGCCACCGCACCGCTCTGGGTGACACCTCGAAGTCGCTCGATCTCACGCTCCTCGACGTCCAGCTCGCCCAAAGTCCTAACGAACTCCGTCTGAGCGTTGACCAAGTCTTCGTGGGTCAAGCGAATTTGAAACAGCAGCGACCCGGGCTCGACCGCTTCGCCCTGAACGGCATGCACGTGGGTGACCACGCCGGTCATCGGCGTCGCGACCTGCACCCGAGTTCGTCCGGGACGTTCGACGACGACGGCCGGTACGGTGATCGAGCGACGAAACGTGGACAGGCGGACCGGTTGGATCGTCTCCTTCGAAAGACCAATGTTGCGCATCGCCTGGGCCGACAGATCCAGCGATGTTTCTTCGTTATGCCCTTCGTGATCGTGGCCATCGTGATCGTGGCCATCGTGATCGTGGCCATCGTGATCGTGGCCATCGTGATCATGGTCGTCGTGGTCGTGGCCGTCGTGGTCGTGGCCGTCGTGATCGTGGCGGTCGTGCGCGTCGTCTTCGTCGACCGGGGCCGATGGAACGCCGCGGAAAGCATTCACGGTGCGGTCGACCAAGGCGGTCGCCGCCGGATACCAACGACCCCGGGACGCGACCGCGACGACCAGGACGATTACCAGCCCGGCGATCCAGATCCATTTCACGGTTTTATCGAATGCGGGAACTCTCATGACCATCACCAATCGCAGGAGAATAGGGTTTCCGTTTCAGCCAAGACCGCGCGGACCGGTTCGGACGCGGCAACGCGGGCCATACGGGATGCACAAGAAACTGCAGATCGTCCGCCGAAGCGCAGCCGCGACCGTACAGTTATTATGAAGGATCGAGGGCGTTTAGAGACGCCAGATCTGAAAGCGGGAACGTATCGCTGCCGATGTCGCCAGAGGATCCGGCGGAGCCGTGGTTGCCAAGGCGGCGTGCACCGAAGAAGCGCCGGCTCGTGGGGCCATAAACGCAGCGTCAAGAGCGAGGCCTTCGGGCCTCGGTTTCGCCTGAGCATCGGGCGAGACCGACGGGAAATGGCAGTCGTGCTGGTGGCAGTCGTCGTGCGGTGAATGCTGCGACTGGCCGTGCGATGCTTCGTCGTGTCTCTCGGCGGCAGCGCAAGGACCTCGTTCGGCATGCGAACACGAACCGGCAATCGCAATCGCCGGACCCGCTACCGACGAAACGTCCGTCGCACAATCGGCGTGATGTGCACAGCACCCCAAGATGGCATGCAGTGCCACCGCGACGCTTGTCAGGAGGGGGATGAGGCTGTGAATCATGATCCAGATTTATTCGTGCGGTGCACCCAAGCGGGCACGACGTGTTACGGCCGGTATTCGTCTACCATTGGTTGTATCGGGTATTAGTGCGGAAGTCTCCACTGGTAACGATTACAGCGGTCGTTCGGTGACGCTTCCCTGTGGACGGTTTCGACGATCGCTTCGCCTACCGCGTGGGTAACCGCGAATGGCGCGCCGTTGTCGCAGCATGGGAGAATCTGATGCAATCCCAGCGTTTTAAGAGCTTTCTCGGAGGTTTGCCCTGGGCCGAGCCACCGCAACGTGTGGTCAGGCTGACCACACGTGTCGTCCGAGTGATGTCGAGGCGGGCTGGATTACTGGCCGCTGAGGGCCTGTCCACGCAGCTCGTCCTGTCCCTCGTAGGTCACCGCTTGCGACAGACCGCCGGACAGAAGCAGGCCCTCTAGACGGGCGTCCGCTTGAGCCAATTCGCCCAGGGCGGTCACGTACCGCAAATTGGCGTCAAAGTAGGCCCGTCGTGCGGTCAGGACCCGCAGGAAATCAAACTCACCGGCCGCTTGCGCCTGTTGGATCAATTCCAGCGTCTCCTCGGCTTTGGGCATGATGGATTGCTTGTACTGGTTCACGGTTGCTTCGGCGATCTTGTATTCCCGCAGCGTTTCGGCCAATTGCTGCTGGATACTCAATCGGATGCGTTCCACATTCTTGATGGCGTTGCAGTACTCGGCATGCGCGGCTTGAATGTTTCCCTGGTTGCGATTGTGGATCGGCAGCGGCAGGCTCAACTGGACGTTGGCAAACGCGTCGCCGGTACCATCGTCATGCCCGGCGCCCAGCTGGGCTGTGACGTTGGGGACCGGTTGCAGGCGTTGCCGCTGGACATTGGCCCGAGCGCGGTCGACGCGAGCTTCGGCGGCAGCCAGCAGGGGGTTGGCCGCGACGATGTGGGCGTACAGGCTGTCGGCGTCTTGGGCCGCGTAGGTTTGGTCCAGTTCGCCGACCAAGGGGTCGTCGCCCAGCTGGATCCCGCCGCACAGGGCCTGCAGCTGGTTCCGTGCCGCCTCCAGTTGATACTGGGTCTGTTGGATCGTCAGATCGATCTCGCCCAGTTGGATCTCGGACTGCAGAACGTCCGGACGCGTGCCCACCTTGGCATCGACGCGCTGCTGCGAGACGTCGACACCTTGGGCTGCGATCTCGCGAAAGTCACGAGCCAGCTGCAGCCGTTTCTGGGCGGCCAACGCTTCGTAAAACGCCAGCCGAACGTCGGTCAGGATCCGCTGACGCTGGGTCTCGATCATCCGGTTCATGGCTCGAACGTCGTTGTTGATGACCGCCCGGTTCCACTCCAGTTTGTCGCCGCGGACGAAGGTTTGCGAAATGAACCCACCCTGCAATCCGGCCGACCCGCCGTCGTTGCCAATCTCTTCGCCAAAGTAACCGATGGTGGGATTGGGTTTGAGACCGACCTGGGTGCGAATGCCACCGGCGCGGGAGGAAGCCGCAGCGGCTTGTTGGATTGCCGGGTTGTGGGCCAACGCCCACTGCTCAACCGCGTCCAGGGTCACCCGACCGGCGTCAAGCGGCATCGGTGTACCGGGCGCGAGAACCGTTTCGCCGGCGCTTCGGTGCGGTTCAGCTTGCAGGCCCTCCGGCTGCATCGCCAGGGGAGTGGCCAGTTCGACCGCTCCGCCAGCAGGGTGGCCGGTTTCGCCCGCCCGGAACGATGCGGGTTGGGGCGATGCGGGTTGGGAGCTTCCAGCATCGTCGAAGGTTACCGGGCGGACCTCCGGCAGTGGTGCCGCCGGGTCGTGTTGATCCAGACTCGGGACCTGCACGGCAACGACCGGCGGCTCGGCCGCCCGAGCGGCTGCGGTGGTCGTCGGCGACGGCGCTTCGGCGACTTCGACCTCCTCTCGCTGCTCCATCGGCCAACCCTTCAGACCAAACTGCGGCAACGAGTGCGTGGCGCAGCCGGTTGCCAGGGCGGGGGCGGCGGAAAGGGTCAGGAGCAGTAGACGGTTCTTTTTAAGCATGGCGGATTGTCCGATTCCGGTGTTCGAGCACGGATTGGTATTGCGTTACCGGATACCACCCGAGTGCTCGTCGACGCGAAGGCGTGCGGGTCCTGCTGGACCGGTAGTGTTGGTTCTTCCGGTTTATCGACCGTTGCCGGGAACGCCGCTTGTTTGCCATCCTCCGGCAGCGCGAGCCGCACAGCCGTCAAAGTTTCCCATGCGAATAGTCCGCCGCTTGGGCGTTGCCGGCGGTTTTCGAGTGCAGCTCGGTGGCAAGCATCGCGGTGGATTTCGGTCGGCCGCTTCTACGCCTGTCGCAGCGCCTTGACGATCGGTACGCTGGCGGCCTGGATGGCCGGCGCGAATCCGGCCGCGACCCCCACGACCAGCGAGACCAACGCGCCGCTGAAAAGCAGCCCAAACGAGGGCCGGAACGCGATCGTCGCGCCTTCGGCACCGATGGCGAACCCGCCCAGAGCCAACGCGCCACAGGCCAGTATCGTTCCGGCAAGCCCGCCCAAGACGCACAAGATGACGCTTTCGGCCAACACCAAACGCATCGTCCGCAAGGGCCGTACGCCGATGGTTTGCAAAACGGCGTATTCCTTTAAACGGTCCTGAACGCTCATCACGGTCGTCGTCGCGACCAACGATAGAACCAGGGCCACGCAAGCATAACCCAGCCAGTGCGCAAAACCGATCAAGTCGACCAAGTCGGATAGGGTGCTGGCCTGGAACGCGCCCTTTCGCCGCGTGGTCGTCGCCACCGGTCCGGACCGCAGCGTGGCGTCGATCTGCGATGCCACCACCTCGGGGTCGGCGTCGTCCTCGAGCAGGACCTCGTGCTGGGTGACCAGGCCGGCGGCATCCAGGCCACGCGTGTACTGCAGAAACGCCAAGCTGGTGTAGATCAGGTTGTCCTCCGAGGGCACTTCCGAAGCGAACACGCCGGCGACCTTGACCGACAGGTCACCGATCGAAAACTGGTCGCCCACAGCCAGGCCGCGTCGCTGGGCGACGTTCCGACCGACGATCGCCGCATCCCGCTGCGAACGAAACGATTCCCAAGATCCTTTGACCAGCTCCAAGGGGCGGGTCTGTTGGATCTGTTCGGGATCGGCGCCGTTGAAAACCACGATATCCAAACTGGCTCGACAATTATTCGTCCAGACCTGGATGGGCATCACCTCTTTCACGCCGGCGACCGATCGGATCTTGCGAGAATAATCCTCCGGCAAACGGCTGCTGGTAGGACAGAACCGGTTCTCTTGGAACACGATCAAACTGCGGTCGGCGTCGTCGCCGGTCGTCAAGCGTGTTAAGCCTTCCTGGACCGAACCGACAAAGCAGAACACGAACATCGCCACGGCGGCTCCGGTGACCGTCAGGAGCGTCCGAGTGCGATGGCGCCAGAGGGTTTTCAGGACATAGGTCAGCATCGATCAATCCTTCTTCAGCGTGCGTGGTGGCCTGCTTCAGCTTGCGTGACGGCCTGCTTCGGTTTGTGCGGTGGCATCCAAGAACTTGCCCCGATCCAGCAGCAATTGCCGCGAGGCGATTGCCGCGACGTCGCTATCGTGGGTGACCATCAACATCGTCATGTTCAGCTCGCGGTTCAGACGCTTCAGCAGCGCCTGGATCTGTTCGCTGGTTTCGGTGTCGAGACTACCGGTCGGTTCGTCGGCGACCACGACTTTAGGGTGTGCGACGATGGCTCGCGCGATCCCGACACGTTGTTCCTGGCCGCCGGACAATTGTCTTGGATAATGCCCGGCGCGGTCGGACAGTCCGACCGCATCCAGGGCCAGTTCGACCCGTTCTCGGCGCTGCGCCGAGGACAGTTTCAGCAGCAGCGTCGGCAGTTCGACGTTTTCATAAGCCGACAAGACGGGGATCAGGTTGTGGGTTTGAAAGATGTAACCCAGGTTGGCCGCGCGCCAATCGGCCAGTTGTCCTCGTGACAAAGCGGTCACTTCGGTGCCGTCGACGACAATCGAACCGGCGTCCGGAGCATCGATTCCGCTGACCAAGTTCAAAAGGGTGCTTTTGCCCGTGCCGCTGGGGCCCATCAGGGAAACGAATTCCCCTTCCTCGATTTGCAGGCTGACCTCGTCCAGCGGGGTAATCGTTTCGTCGCCTTTGCGAAACTGTTTGCTGACGTTGTGTAATTCGACCAGTGCCATATTTATTGCTCCATTCCAATAACCGTATCTTCACCGCCAATCGCCACCGTTTCGCCCGCGGTCAGTTCGGTCGTACCGCTGGCGATCAACTTGTCTGTCACGTCCAGGCCATCGAGCACTTCGACCAGGCCATCGGCCGCGGTCGAACCCAGCTGGATGGTTTTTCGTTGAGCTCGATTCTCCGCATCCACGATCCACAGAGCGGCCTGCCCGTCTTCCTGGACGACCAGTCTCTGGGGAACGAACAGCCGCTCGGTTTCCTGTTCTTGGTCGCCAGCGGTTTCGGTGGGCGGAGCCAAGAACGTGGCGGTCACCAGCATCTCGGGGCTGACCGCCGGCGGCGGGTCGATCAATTCGACCTTCACCTCCAGGGTGTTCTTTTGGATGCTGGCCGAACTGGTCGACTGCAGGACCCGGCCCTTCAGCGGAGTAGCGATCGAAGCGGTTTCGATTTCGACCGGGGCGCCGGGCGTCACCATCGGCACGTCCTCCAAACGCACATCGGCGCGGACCTGCAAACGCTGGGGATCATACATCTCGACGACCGTGCTGGAGCCCTGTCCGCCGCTGCGCGCCATGCCCATCACACGGGTTCCCGGCAGGGCGACCAGCCGCAGGATCCGGCCGTCCATCGGGGCACGGATCACCGTCCGTTCGAGCGCCAGTTCGGCTTGACGCACCTGGAGTTTCGCTTCGTGGAGAAGCCCCTTGGCCGCCGCGACTTTGGCTTTGGCTTCGTCCATCTGCCGGCGCTCCTCGACCAACAACTCCAACTGCGTCGTCAGCGCGTCGACTTTTTCCGACAGGGCTTTGATTTCTTTTTCCAGATTGGGAGCCCGCTGCTGGAGTTCTTCCAGTTCGGCAACCGCGGCGGCGTATTCGTTGGCCGCTTGTTCGACCAATACGCCGGCGATGGCGTTTTGGGCGGAGCGTTTGCCCTCCAGACTGCTGCGGGTGAACGCGACGTTGGCCTCGGCGGCTTTTTGCAGGAAGGGCAATTTATCTCGCTCGGTGGTGGCTTTGGCCAGCAGGCTTTGCGCATCGGCCAGTTTCGCCCGCAGGTGGACGGGCTTCTCCAGCCGCGTGCGTGCGGCGGCCAATTCGGCCTCCGCACGCTGCAGTTCGCCTTCGCGGATTTCCAGAGACGCCGTCGCCTGCTCCAGTTCCAACTGAGCGTCCACCTGAATTAATTTGGCGATCGGCTGGCCGCGCTGGACCTGTTGCCCCTCGACCACCGACAGTTCTTCGACCACGCCGGGGGCGAGGGCCGCGACGCTGACCGAAGTGGGGCGGGGTTCGATCCAGCCAGCGGCCTGGAACAACGTGGTGCCGGCGCGCTGGACCTGGCCCCGTTTGACGATCACCGGAACAACGGTGACCTCGGCGCGCGGTAACAATTGCCGACCGGCTGCGGCACCCAACAGGGCGACAAAGCCCAGCAGAATGCCCAGTGGCAACACATACCGCGTCAGCCAACGGCTCGACCGCCGTCGTCCTCCGGGGGAGGGCGCATCGGATCGATCCAAGGCCAATTTGCTCAGGTCCAGCTGCGACTCACTCATCTCTCACTCACTCGCTCGGGCGTACGTAAACTTGGGTGGCTGCGACCGTCAGGTTGCCCTGCTCGTCGCGTTCCGCTTTGCCATCGACCACGACGGTCGACAGTTCCTTGACCCCCAGCAACTCGCGTGCACCGCTGGCCACAGGGTTGCCGCTGTCGTCAACGATCTTGACGGTTGCGATGTTGTCTTTGACCTGATCTTGCGTACAGCAATAGTCCCAGGGCGTCGGACAACCTTCCTCTTCGGCACAGTAGGGGACCTTGGGGTCGACAATGGTGAAGGCGGCTAGGCCATCGACGAAGGGTTCGGCCGAACCGCCGATCGTTCCGACCAGGGTCACGGCCTGTTCGTCTTCGACTGCCTCGCGAGCTTCACCAACCGGGATCGCACCGGCCGGCTCGCTGTCGACGACGTAGCTCGTGGCAGGATCGGTCGTGGCATCGGAGGTCGTGGTCTGGGCCACGTCTTGATCACTGCATCCGGCCAAAACACCGACGGCGGCCAGGCACATGAACTGAAGCATTCTCATTTTTCGTTCCTCAAACTGCTTTCAAACTGATTGCCACCGATTGACGAAGGGCTTTGAGGGCCGGTGGCATGGCCCCCAAAACGCCTAGTAAGATTCCGACGCCGCAGCCCACCAGGATGGCCACACTGTCGATCCGCAGTGTGAACGCGCCCATGGTGAATCGCACCGCGACACCGTTAAGTGTGGTCAGGGCGATGGCACCGGCCAGCAGCGAAGCCGCTGCGGCCAGTAACATGCCCTCTTGAATTAAGCTGATCAAAATCGCGCGGCGACGGTAACCGATCGCCTGCAACGTGGCCAGTTCGCGGATCCGACCCGCGACCGCCCCGTACATCATGTTCAAACCTGCAAATACGCCGGCCGCCGAAACCAGCACGACGACGAACCAGGCCAACACGCGAACCGGTTTGTAGTGCTGCTGCAGCGTGGCGTAGTAGGCGGTTTCGGATATCGCTCGCAGTTCCAAGTCGGTGCGTTGTTTGCAAAATAACGACACTTCGCTGGCGGCCGCGCCCGGTGCCAACAGCAACGCAACCAGGCTGAGGTCCTGTCGCTGGGTTGCGGTCTGGAAGTCGGCAAGGTTGCACCAAATCTCCGACTCGTAAGCACCGCCCCCGGCCGAAAATCGACCGCTGACCCGCCAGCTTTCTCCTTCGAAATGCACCGTCTGGCCAATCGCCAGCGCCTCGTCAGTGGCGCCCAGTTTTGCCGAGGCCAGCTTGCCCACCATGACTTCCCCGCTCTGGGGCCAGCGGCCTTCGACGATGCGCACGTCCCGCCGGACCAACGGCGCGACCCGCGTCACGCCGCGTACCAGCCCCAAGCCGCCGCCGTCGTCGCCGGTACGGACGCGAGTCCCCAAGTACAACTCGGGCGACAAGTGCGTGACGCCGAATCGCTTCCAAGTGCCCTGCAAACTGGCCGACAACAACGCGGCGGTACGTGCCGCGATCGATGAGTTCTCGATGTTCTCTTCGGAGTTCACGCTGTAGACCAAGACCACGTCCTCGTCGCCGCTGATCGCGAGCGATCGTTCCAGACCGCGAATGAATCCCACGACGACGAACACCAAGATCACAACCGTCGCGAGCGCCGAGAGCGTCAGCGTGGTTCGCAGCGGACGCCGCATCAGGTTGCGGACCCCATATTCCCAGGGCAGTAACATATTTCCCAAGCCAATCAATGAACGAGAACGCAAGCCCGTCGACCACAGAGCGCGCGCTACAATCCGAACGCACCATCCTGCATCAAATGCGCAGCGTCAAAGCGCATCCAGGGGCCTCAACGCCCGCTACAACGACAGGTCAAACAGCCAGCGGCAAGCAAGCCGCAGAAGAGGGCTGTCAATTCAGCCAACAGCGATACGCGATCAGCGCAACACGCCCGGCCGGAGCCGCCGGTGGACTGTCCGAACTTTCTGGCGAAGCCGAAATCAACGCGACCCGCGGCGCAGTTACCGCAGCGGCGTCGACCGGCCAGGATTCCAGTGCGATCAGCGCGTCGGCAGGGGGAACCTCAGGAGCATCCTGCAGGGTGGCCCCCTCACAGATACAGCTGGGACACGCGCACTGATGCTGCTCAGGCGACTTTTCCGGCGACCCAGGGACACCGACCGTCGCGTCTGCACAGCAGCCGCACGTGGATTCGATCACACACCCCTCGCCAATGCTTCCCGTCTGACACGAGAAACAGCGAAGCGGACACACCAACAAATTGGTGATCAACAGTGCGGCAAAAAGGAATCGACCCATGACTTTATGTTAGCCCACGGACGCCAGCCGAGCAATTGCAAAACAATCGACTTCGGCGGCCGGGCGGCCGCGCCAGGACAGCACGCCCGGCGGCTCGCGGGCGGGAGGGCCGTCCTGTTTGCGAGTTTCTTCCGAGTTGCAGCTGAAATCCCACGTCGCAAGATATCCTCACGTACTTTGCTCAGCTTTGAATGGGTCTTCCAAGAAGCTCGCTGGCTCTCAGCCCGAAGGGCGGCACAGCTCCTGCCGGGGACGTGAGTCCCCGGGTACGCGTCCGGACATTACTCCACCGCAAACGTTCCCGCCGAGGTGCCCAGCGAGAAGGCTTCGGGGAGGTCGCGGGCATCGATCCGCAGCAGCACCGTGTGCTCGCCCGGTGCAAGCGAGTTGATCACGAATTCGTTGCCATCCTCTTGTGGGCGATAACGGCGCCCGTCGACCCACAGGGTAACCGGCTTGTCGTTGTCGACGACCAACCGAAGCGGCTGGGCGTTGGTCGTCCTCAACCGTGTCCGCAGGTACAGATTGACCAACGTCCCCAAGCCGTACTGTTGGGTTCGTTCCTCTAGCATCCTTTTGGTGACGTCACCGTTGACGCGGGTGGGCAGCGGTTCCCAGCCCGCGGTTCGCTGGCCGCTGACGATCCGGTCGAGACCTTCTTGTTCAATGCGGTGCGTGCCGGCCAGCATCTCAAAACGTCTCGCCACGCCGCTGCGGCTGGCATCGAACGGGCCGGGTTTGCCCAACCGGCTGAGGAATGCGATCAGGTCCACTTGTTCGCCATCGCTCAAGCTATCGACCGCCCCGACGGGCATCAGCGACGGTCCGTTCTTCTGTAGGACGACGTCAATTTGCGGGATCTGCACCAGTTCGTTCGATGCGTTTCGCAGCACGAGCTGTTCGTCATCGGATTCCACCAGGATCCCCGTTACGACCTGGCCGTCTTCGGTTGCCACAACGACGGAATGAAAACCTTCTTTGATCTTGGCGTCGGGGATGAACAGGGATTCGGCGATGTAGTCGACCGGAGCGCTGGCACCCAGGCTGGTCAGATCGGGGCCGACCTGACCGCCGACGCCGCCGATGGCGTGGCAGGAGACACACTGCAGTTTCTCGCGTCGATAAATAAATTCTCCGCGATGCGGGTCGCCCTGCGGTTCGACTCGAGCGACGAGTCCCGCTATCCGTTCCGGCGTCCACTGCTGAGCCTGCATCGCTTGGCCCGCGTGCGGCTGCAGCGCCGCCAACAAGGGCGAATCCTCACGACCGCCGCGCCGCAGCACTTCGACTCCGGCCTTGGCGACCGTTTCCGATATGTCTCCGCCGCCGATCGCCCCGGCGATGACCGCGTCGGCCTTCTGGATGCGGCTGATGCCCTCCCATAGACGACGCGCCTGGGCAGCGGTCCATTCACCGGCGAGCGTCGTGGGCAGGACTTCGGCGGTGGCTTGGGCATCGACCGCGGTCAACGCCACCAACGCTTCGACTCGCAGCTCCGCGTCCTCGACTTCGGCGACCACCTCTCGCAGGACTTTGGCCGCAGGCGGTTTGCCGATAGCCCCGAGCGAACCGATCGCGGTTCGCCGCATCGCCGTGTCCGTTTCGGTATCGAGGGCGAGGTTCGCCAACGCGGCAGCCTGTCCGCCCAGTTTCCACGTGGCGACCAACTGCAGCGCTCGCCGGCGAACCTCCGGTGCAGGGGATTGTATCAGGCGAGCAATCTCGGCCAGGGAGCCGCTGGGCCGCTGTTTGCGCAGTCGCTGGGCGTCGATCAGGGCGTCCAACGCCATCAGCGTCGAGGGTTTGTCGAATCCGTCGGAGCTGGCTTGCTGCCACAATTGTCGCAGTTGGTCGGGGCCGCCGGTCTGCCCGATCAATCGGATCCACGAAGCGGCCGAGGTGCGATCGAGTTGATTTTGGGCCAAGTAGTCCTGCAGGAATTGTTGTGCTTGTCGCGGAGCCACCGATGCCAGGACAAATTCCAGCTTCTGGGCGTGCTGGGGGTCGGTCAGTGTCCACTGGCCACTTTGAATCGCGTGCATGACCGGTTCGGACGCATCGTCGACCAGTTGGGCGAGAGCGAACTGCAGGAAGCGATCGGTGGGCTGGTCCAGGGCCTGCAAAGCCATCTGGATGGCCGGGACGTCGCCGTAGACGTCCAACGCTCGAATCGCCTCCAAGCGGACTCGGGGATGTTCGTCGCCGATCGCCTGCCGCAGCCGCTCGTCGGCAGCGTCGCGAGCGATGACCCGATCGGCATCGCCCGCCGGATCGGCCCAATCCGCCAACACCCGCACTGCGGCCGCTCGCACCGGAGCCGACTCGGCAGCCAGCACCGAGTCCAACAGATCGGTGTTTACCCGACGCAGGGCTTGATACAGCCACAGAGCCTGCAGGCGGGCCGACGGGTCGGTCTGGGCCGACGTCCAAGCGGCCAGCGGCTGTAGGACGTCGCCCCGTTCGATCAAGACGCGTCGCGATTTATCCCGCAGGTAGCGGTCTTGAGACCCGAGATTCTCCAGCAGCGCCGCAGTGGACTGTTCGCGCAGGTTCACGATCGGCTGGGGGTCGCCGCCCTTCCAAACCATTCGCCAAATGCGCCCGTGCCAGCGATCGCGACGAGGGTCGCGGAAATCGACTTCGCCGTGGTTGATGATCGGGTTGGACCAGTCGGCAATATACAACGCTCCGTCGGGACCCTGTTTGACATCGATCGGTCGGAAGGTGCTGGTGGCGGTTCGCAGCAGGTCGTCTTCCTGCGTGGTCACGAAGCCAGCGTCCTGGGAATCGACCGAGAACCGGGTCACGCGGTTGGCCCGAAAGTCACAGGTCACGATCGACCCTTGCCAGGACTGCGGAAAGCTCGGTCCGGACAACACTTCCAGCGAAGCGAATTTGGGATAGCGGCCGGGGCTGATCAAATCCAGCGTTCGCCGCGACTGCGGGGTAGGAAAGAACACCGCGCCGGGGAACGCCCACGCCAATCCATCAAAGCCGGCTCCGTCGGATAGGAAGGATTGACCATGTGCATCGAACTGGTGCCCCCACGGGTTCCACAGACCGCGAAAGAAGATCTGCATTCGCATGCTGCGGGTGTCGTAGCGGAATCCGCCGCCGGCGCGCAGCCGCACCACACCGCGCGGGGTTTCGGTATCGGTGCGTGTGTAGACCGACTGGTTCATGTACAGCCGGCCGTCGGGACCCCACTGCAAACTGTGCAGGTTGTGGTGCGTGTCTTCGGTACCGAACCCGCTCAGCACCCGCTGGCGAGAATCGGCTTTGCCGTCGCCATCGGTGTCTTTCAAGAACAACAGGTCGGTGCTTTGAGCGACGTACACGCCGCCATCTCCCGGCGCGATCCCGGTGGGAATCAACAAATTATCGGCGAACACCGTGGACTGATCGGCTCGGCCGTCCCCGTCGGTGTCTTCCAGCACGATAACTTTGTCCGGTGCCGCTTGGCCGACTTCGATCATCGGATAGGCTTCGCTGCTGGCGATCCACAACCGGCCCTCGGGGTCGAAGTTCATGTGGATCGGCTTGTTCAGCTGGGGGTTCTCGGCCCACAGACTGACCTCCCAGCCGTCCGCGACGGTGAACTCCGGCGTCGCTTGCGGGGTGAATTCTGCGTATTTGGATTCAACCGTTGCCGGCGGGGCTGCGACCGGTTCATCTTCGAGGGAACGCAGTTTCGCGATGCGCGCTTCGTCGGCGGCGATCAAGCCGTCGTACTGCGGGATCTCCACAGCGTTCTGGCCCTGTTCGCGTTTTCGGAAGCCAAACACGTAAGCCATATTGGCCGGACGCGAGCGGTGGAACCACCACACGTTCTTGCGGAGGATCGCGCTGCGCAGTGCCGCGGTGCGCGGGCTGGTCTGCCACGCGTCGTTTTCCAGACCAAACGCTTCACACAGCTTCTTGGCCAATTCTCGATAGCCGTCGCCGTTCAGATGGATCGGATCCTTGCGAAGCCGCGGATCGGTCGCCACGTCGCTCAGGTCTACAAAGCCGGCATCGTTCGCGTCAGCCAGTTCGGCGATCGCGCCGGAATACTCGCGCAGCACCCGGGCATGGGATTCGTTTTGGTCACTGCGCTCCAGTGGCGCGAGCAGGACGAAGCGCACCTCGGGCGAGACCTCGCGGGCCATGTCCAGCAGTTGTTGGTAGTCCTGGCGAAAATTCTCCAGCCCCTCGAGGCCGCCTTCCAGCGAGCTGGCCATGCCATAGCCGATGATCAGCAGCGTCGGCTGGGTCAGTTCCAGTTGTTCGCGAAGCAAACGCAGGCTCTCGCCCTCGGGTTCGCGTCCGGCCTGCAGCAGGCTCAGCCCCAGACGCGAGGCGCCGCTGGGCGTGTCGGCGTTCCAGCCCAGGTTGCGGAAGGTCAGGTCCGACTTGTCCGAGGCAGCGGTAAGGGCGGTTTCCACCCAGCCGAAATACTGTTCCTGTTCGATCAAGCCATCGCCCAGCAGAACCACTCGATCGGCGTTCTGCAGCCGGACGTTGCCGGGTTGGTCGGTGCCGGTTTGTTGACCGGGCTCCTGCGCGCCGGGCGGTGTATCGGCCAGCAAAGGACTGGGCAGGAGAAGGCTGGGCAGCAGGCAGGCGAAGCCGAGCCAGAGGCAGGACGCAATGCGTTTCATCGTCGTTTGGGGAAAAGCGGTGTGGGTTGGGAGCGAGGCAGGTGGGATTATTGTAGTCGATGCGGGCCGCGCGTCAGGCGACCTCGGCGGAGTCGGCGTCGTCTTGGCGGCGGGCGTCCATCGCGTAGGTGGCGATCGCCCGGACCTGCGGATCGCTGATCACGTAGGCGGCATCTTCGGGGGTGACGACGCCGGAGGTGATGCGGGCCATCGCACCACGAGCCATGCTCAACAAACCTTCCTGAGCCGCGATGTCGCTCAACTCGTCGGCCGAGACGCCGCGCACGATGGCTTGGGTCAGCGGTTTATTGATCTCCAGGATCTCCGGGATGCACGTCATCCGTTCGTATCCTTCTTCTTTGCACGCATCGCAGCCGACCGCGTCGTAATACGTCTGGTCTTCCTGAGCGCCTTGAGGCATTGCGCCCAAGCGGCGACACGCGGTGCACAACTGCCGCACGAGCCGTTGGTTCAGGACACCAACGAGAGCATCGGCGAGGAAATGCCGATTCACTTGGAAAGCCAGCATGTTTTGAACGGCCGTGGGCGCGGTTTGGGCGTGCACCGTAGCCAGTACCAATTGTCCGCCGGTGCCGGCACGGATCGCCGTTTCGGCCGTCCGCCGGTCACGGATTTCGCCCACCATGATCACATCCGGACTCTGCCGCATGCAGCCGTACAGCAGGTCGGCAAAGTCCAGACCGCCTCGCACGTTCACCTGGGACTGATTGATTCCCGGCAGCAGATACTCGATGGGTTCCTCGAGCGTATGGATTTTTCGCTGGCCGTTGTTCAAATGATTCAAGAACGCGTACAGCGAATTGGTTTTGCCGCAGCCGGCCGGGCCGGCCACCAGGATCAACCCGCTGGGAGCCGACAACAGCCGCTCGACCATTGCGCGTTCCTCTTCCAGGAACCCGATATCGTCCAGGCCGATCAGGCCGCGGCTGTGGTCGAACAATCGCATCGCCATGTCTTGGCCGGTCACGGTGGGCAGGACGGCAAAACGCACGTCCAGTTCACGCCTGTCCTCCAAGCGAAACCGAGCTCGACCATCGGCCGGTCGGGATAGGTCGGCGATGTCGATCCCGGCCAGGGCACGAAAATGGTTCAGCAACCGGCGGCCGTAGGGCAAGGGCAGCCTGCGGACCTCCCGCAAGCGTCCCATGCGGCGCATCCGAATGACCGTCGCATCGGGCTGGTCCGAGATGAACAGGTCGCTGACGTGCTGTTCCGCAGCGATCTCCATCAGAGCGTGGGCGAAGGTTTCCGGTGGATTCAATTCCGGTTCGACCGCCGGTGTGTCGACTTCTTGAAAATCGCTTTCGGTAGGGTCTTGCTCGGCCACAGCACTGCCTTCGAGAAAAGAGTTTGCCCGCTCAATGCGACGATCCTAACGCGCGGAGAACGCAAATGCGAGCAAACACGATCCAATCTCCGCCAGCAGGGGGGGCGGGGTAAGTTTTAAATTTCCTGACTGCGGCGGAAGCTATGTAGGGCTCGGGTGCAGTGGAAAGATTGTTTGTGTACGCCTTTCCGATTCCCGCACGGCATTGAGATACGGAAATGGCGGTGCTGCTTCTCTGGTCCCCCTCACCCCCAACCCCTCTCCCCCGAAGCCTGACTCGCTTAGGCTCGCCAGGCTTCGGGGGAGAGGGGAGAAAACGATTTTTCTCGTTCGCAGATTTCGCCGGCGTCAGCAAATCTGAACTCTTAAATCTCCCCGGGGTCCGCAGCATCGATGAAGCTGGCATCGAAACATTCCTCGGCTCGGACGACGTCCGGATCGACCAGCCCCAGTTCGGCCAACTGGGCGACCAGCGTTTCCCAGCGCTGCACGCTCATCCGGCCCAGCGAATCCGGCTCGGCGCCGGCGGGCAGGGCCAACTGCCGCATCTGCAGCGCGCCGTACTGCAGCGCTTCGGCCGTCATGCCTTGATGGTTGGCGGCCAGGATCAATCGGTTCGCCGGTTCGGGCGATTCCAAATACTCACGCCATCCTTCGCGAGTCGCTTGGACGACATCGCGCACCAGTTCGGGCTGTTCGTCGATCAGCGACTCGGTGGTGACCAGCACGCTGCTGTACGGATTCCAGCCCAACTGGCTGACCATCAGCGGCGTGACTTCCACGCCCTGCTGCTCGGCCAACAGCGGTTCGGCGAACGAGTAGGCTTGGATGGCGACGTTCTCGGAGGTGACCAGGGCGGCGACCGAGCCGGTGTAGGGAACTTCCTGGACTCCTTCGAGCAAGCCGCGGCGACGCATGAACTCCAGGAAAGGCCGTCCGGGCTGGCGCTGCAGGATCAGGCCGTCCAGATGGTCCAGGTCGGTGATGCCGGAATCGGTTCGAACCAAGATGCAGCGTGGATGGTTCTGCATGGCGGCCAACACGGCGACGACCGCGACGCCCTGTTGGCGGTACAGAGCGACATCATCGGCATTGGCGAACGCGAACTGACAGCGGCCGCTGGCCAGGTCGGCCGCGACCGGGGTCGCCGGTCCGCCCGGACGAATCTCGACGTCCAGCCCGCGTCGTTGGTAGGCCCGGCTGGCCAACGCGGCGTAGGCGCCGCCGTGTTCGGTTTCGGCGTGCCAGTTCAACTGGATGACAACCGGCCGCGCCGCTGCGCCGTCGGCTTCCGCCGAACCGTTGATTGCCTCCGGCGCACAACCGGAGATGCAAACCAACAAACCAGTGGCCAGCCAAGCGGCGGGGTGAAAGCAGGAGGGCATCAGCGATCCGGATCGGCAACGGGTTTGGGGCGAACGACATTCTTGGCCAGGCCCATCCATTCCCAAATTTGGATGATTCGCCACGACATATCGAATTCCCACCAACGATGGCCGTGGGCGGCGGCACGTGGCTGGGCGTGGTGGTTGTTGTGCCAACCTTCGCCGTGACTGGCCAAGGCAACCAACCAGTTGTTACGGCTGTCGTCGCGGGTTTCGTAGTTGCGATAACCAAACACGTGGGTGATCGAATTGACGGCCCAGGTGCCGTGCAGGACGAACACGGTGCGAACGGCTACCGCCCAGACGGCCCAGCTGGCCGCATAACGGATGGCCGTGGCGGCGTCACCGCCGACCGCAAACCCCACGACCGCGCCGACCGCGACGATCGCCAAGGCGTGCGAGAGGTACACCAGGAACCACATGTTCTGCCGCTCCAGACGCAGATAGAACGGGTCTCGCAACAGGTCTCGCACGTAGCGTTCGTAGCGACTGGTCCGATCCAGATCGCGGTGGCGATAAACCACCCAGCCGACGTGGGCCCACAAAAAACTGGCCAGCGGCGTATGCGGGTCCGGTTGGTGGTCACTGTGCTGGTGATGCAGGCGATGGATGGCGACCCACCGCGCGGGGCTGTCCTGAAGATTGCACATCCCGAAAATCGCCAGCGTGTGTTCCAGCCATTTCGGACAGGTGAACCCGCGGTGAGTCAACAAGCGGTGGTAGCCAATCGTGATGCCCAGCATGCCAAAGACAAAGTGGCCGGCGATCGCCAAGACGAGGCCCGACCAGGTGAACAACCACGGCACCACACTCAGCAGCGCCAACACGTGCAAGCCGGCCAACACGACGACATAGGACCACATCAACTGCAGCGGCTGCGTCGCCTCGGGCAGCGGCAGACGCTGGGGATCGACGACGGTCGCCTCGCATACCTCACTCGCCGGCAACGGTTCCAGCCGAACGGGATCGGCGGCAGAGTTCTGGTTCGATTCGATGGTGCTCATGAGATCCCGAACAAAGAGATGCGAGTCCGACACAATCAGGTGGGCGCGATTCTGAATGAAGTGGGTGTCAGAATCCAGAGCATTTTACCGCTGCGGCCACGGAGCCGCGAACGATGCAGCAAACCGCTGGCCGGGGTTGTCGCGGCCGACAACCGGGGGCGTTTTCGAAGGAAGGGCTCGCGTTGTGGAGCAGAGAAAACGCCTGCAAAAGCAAGCTTGGACGATGTCCCGTGGCCGGTCATCGCCCCCGCTGAACAGATCGCCCCAGCTGGGCAGATCGTCCCAACTGGGCAGATCGTCCCAACTGGGCAGATCGTCCCAACTGGGCGGGGGAACGTCACGCCAAAAATTGCGCGTTCCCGCAAGCGACGACTACTTCTTCTTGTCGTCTTCTTCCTTCTTGACCTTCTTCTTCTTCTTCAAGGAGACTTTCACGACGCGGACCTTGGGCATCCCCACCACGTCGTTGTCTTCGCTCCACTTGTCCAATTCTTGCAGGCGAGCGATGCGTTCGGCACGCTTGAGCACGTTGCGAGTTTTGATCGCACCGGCTTTCACCTTGAGGCTGCTGTCCATCGTCATAGCTTATGGCTCCTGTGTATTCGCTGACTCTCGCTCCCGGATTCCTGCCGGGTGCGATCACGTAACAAACATGCATGTAACAAACATGCTCAATGCGTGGGTGACACGCATGAATGCGGCTTGGATCGGCCCTGGAAAGATAGGGGCTCGCACGGTTTCTAGCAACCGCCGAGCGGGGTAATGGTAGCAAAAAGAGCCGAATTCACCAGGGCTAATTCGCCGCAAAATCCGTTCTCTCGGGCGGCGGGGCCCTAAAGAAACGCGTCCAAATCCTGGCTTTCCAGGTGCCGGACGGCTTCACGAACCCGCTCTTCGGCGGATTTCGGAGCCACCAGCGTCGCTTGGGGCGTGTGAACGACCATTAAATCGTCCACTTCGATGGTCACAATTAAATGATCTTGGTTGCCGTAAACGATTGTATTGCGGGTATCGATGCCCAGGTGACGGCCCAGGACGGTATTGCCCGCCTGGTCGGCCGGATTCATCCGCGACAGCGCTTGCCAACTGCCCACGTCGTCCCAGCGAAACGGCGCCTCGACGACGACGATGTTGTCGTGGTGTTCCATCACGGCGTAATCGATCGATTTGCCGATGATGGCGGCGAAACGTTCGGCCAATACGTCGGAGAACTGGTCCCCGCCGGCGGCCTGGCCAATGGCTCGCAAGTGCTCGAGCATCGCCGGTTCGTGCTCGGCCAAGGCGTCCAGAATCGTGCTGGCACGCCATAGAAAGATCCCGCTGTTCCAGTAGAAACTGCCGGCATCGACGTACTGCCGAGCCGTGGCGGCATCGGGTTTCTCGCGGAATCGCTGGACTTCGAAAGCCGCCGGGGCCTCGTCGTCCACCGCATCGCCGCGTTCGATGTACCCGAACGATTCGGCGGCATAGCTGGGTTTGATCCCAAACGTGACGATCCGGCTGGGATCCTCATCCAACAGTTTCACGCCGCGACGGATCGCTTGCTGGAACTCTTCGTCGGGAGAAATCACGTGGTCGGCGGGCATCACCAACATCGTGGCTTCGGGATCGTCGGCGGAAACCAAGACGGCGGCCAAGCCCACGCAGGGCGCGGTGTCGCGTTTGCAGGGTTCGCCTACGATCGCTTGCGGCGGCAAGCCCGGCAGTTGCTCGCGAACCTGCGATACCAAGGCGGCGTTGGTGACGACCATCCTGCGCTCGTCCGGGACGAGATCGCCCAGGCGGTCGGCCGTGGCCTGGATCATCGTGCGCTCCCCCGCAAGCCGCAGCAGTTGCTTGGGGCGGTCGCGGCGACTGGCTGGCCAGAATCGCGTCCCGCTTCCTCCGGCCATGATGATTGCGTGCAGCATCCCGATTGCCTTCCCACTAGTAATTCAAAAAAGGTCGAACACGGCGCCGGCGAACCGGACGCCCGAAACGAACAGAAACTTGCGAACAAGCCGCACGCCCGAACTAAGCACGTCGGCATAAATCTTTCGGTGAAACCCCGCGACAACACCCTCCCGCGCAGCGGGAGGGTCGGGCTCTTAGGCCCGGGGAGGGTCCTACCAAAACCCTCTCCGGGCCTAAGAGCCCGACTCTCCCAGAGGGAGAGTCAAAGCCGAATTAAATGTTGCGCCGTGCTTCGCCGCCGCGAAACGGCCACAAGATAATCCCGTGCGCCGGCGCCCGGAAGCACGCCAGAGCGCTTAATCTTCCAGCGTCTTCATGAAGTCCATGAAGTGCTGCCAGTCGGTCGGCGTCAGGTTGTGGATGCCGCTGCGGATGTGGTAGCCGGTTTGGCCGGAGGTACGGGGTTGATCGGCGGCCGGCATTTGCGGGTTCGAAACGGCCGATTTGCCCAGCCGTTCGAAAACGGGTGCGGCGTTGATCAGACTCAGGTACTCGCCGCGCGGATCCGCCCAGAGATCTTCGGTGGCGCTCGTGACGTAGACGCTGCGGGGGGCGATCAAGGCGATCAACTGGTGCTGGTCCACGGGCAATTCCGCCACGCGGTCGCCATAGGAGGCAAAGTGTTTGCAGAACCAGTACGGAAACGCGGTGGTGATTCGCTTGACCGTCTCGCCGTACTCTCGCCGCGAGAGGGCGGCGCCCCCGCAGCCGGAATTGTTGCTGTAGGCGACGGCGATCCGCGGATCTTCGGCGGCGGCCCACAACGCGGCTTTCCCGCCTCGCGAATGCCCCACCACGGCGATCCGGTCCGGGTCGACCTCCGGCATCGTCAACAGATAGTCGACCACTCGACTGAGGCCCCAGCCCCAGGCCGACAGGGCTCCCCAGGAGTGTTCGTCGGGGCCGGTTCCGGAAACCCGCGCAAAGAATCCGCGGAGGCCTTCGTCGAATTTGCCCTTGGCGTCGGGGTCAATCTGCTTGGTAGACACCGATGCCGCGACGAAGCCTCGCTCGCAGATCTGACGTACCGGCCAAAAATCATTCGGCTCCTCGATGGCTTGTTTGAGCGTCGGGAAATCGCGGTTGTTCAAAAACACGATGGCCGGACGCTTGGATTCGTCGCCGGCGACCTTGCCGGTGGGTGTGAACAATAGCAGCGTGAATGCATAGGATTCCCCGCCCGAGGTGATCTCCAGTTTCAACTCGCGGGCGTCCGCCGCGCCCTCGAACACGCCTTCGTGCCGCGCGACGTTGATGGCGTTCAAACGATACGGCACCGAAGGCCGCCGGCCGTAGACGTGCTCGCGGAACAACTCCATCAATTCCTCTCGCCGCTGCGGCCAGGACTCGGCCGTAACCGCTTCGCCTGCGGAATCGACCAGCGGATCCGGCAGGTCGTAACTGGGCACCTTGGATTCGTGATAATTAATCTCGCTGCCCGGCCGCGATTTCTTCTCGACCAATTCCGGGTCAGCCTGCCACGGTTTGTCTGCGCCGTTTGCCACAGAGGTCCTGTTCAAAACCGCCATGCAAAACAGTAAGCAGCAGTACACACAACAGATCGGACGCATGGTTTATCCTTCTAGGAAACAGAGAACGGCAAAACAACCGACGGGCTTCGCATCGGTTCGGCCGCGGGAAGCAGGCGTGCCTATGATCCCGGAGCCGGCGACACGTTGCAAGATCGCAGCGCCGCGATGAAGCTAGACATTCCGACCCACAATCCTTTCCACGACTCGAAACCCGCTATGTCTACTGGTTTTTCTTCTTCGCTGCGAAACGCGTTGTATGTCTGGATGTTGACCGCCGTCTTGCCCGCAACGGCTGCGGATGTTGCGTCTGCAGCGGAAACTGCCGAAGCGAAGGCTGCGGAAACGCCGCCGCTGTCGGTGCGGTCGCTGTTTCATCCCGAGAAACGGCACGACTTCGATGGCCCCGATCTACCTGAAACGTTTTGGATGGGCGACGCGGATCGCAGCCGGTTGGTGATGAAGCGGGGCGAGCGTTGGATCGAGTTTGATTTGCAGGCCGAAACCCAGCGGCCCTGGACGCAGCGCCGTCCCGACCGCCAAGGCCTGCAGCGTCGCGATGATGGCTTGGTGCTGTACCACGAGGATGGCGACATGCACTGGATCACCCGCGACGCACGGTCCTGGCACAACCCCACGCTCAGTCCCGATGGAAACCGGCTGGCCTATGTCGAAGCCGGCGATTTATACATCCTGGACGTGGCCAGCGGACGCCGCGTTCGCGTGACTTCGGACGGCTCGGAGACACAGCTGAATGGGATCCTGGATTGGTCGTATCAGGAGGAACTTTACGGGCGAGGCAATTTTAAAGCCTTCTGGTGGAGCCCCGGCAGCGACCATCTGGCATTCTTGCGGCTGGATATCTCTCGCGTGTATCCCTATACCTTGGCCGACAGCCGCACGCCGCGCGGCGATACGCTGGTGACGCGTTACCCCAAGGTGGGCGACCCGATTCCCGTCGCGGAACTTTGGATCGCCGATACCCAGGGACACATCAAACCCATCTACCAACCCGCCGCGGAGGAGCGTGAGCAGTTGGTGGTTCGCGTCGGCTGGCACCCCGGCGGCGACCGCGTCGTGTACCAGGTGATGAACCGCATTCAAAGTTGGTTGGAGCTGCGGCTGAGCGAACCGGTGGCGGGCGAAGTGCACACGGCGTCTCCGCTGGTGGGGCAAACCCTGCTCCGCGAGGAGAGCACGACGTGGGTGGAAGTCCTGGGCGAACCGCATTGGTTGCCCGGCGGCGGTTTCTACTGGCTCAGCGACCAACCCCTGGGCCGCCGCCGGGTGTGGTATGTATCGCCCGATGCGCGGTTGCGAGTCGCGGTGACCCCCGGCGATATGGACGTCCGCGAAATTGTCCAGGTCAACGCCGATGGCAGGACGCTGTACGTAACGGGCGACCGCCAGCGGGGCTCGGTTGGCCAACAGGTCTACCGCGTGGACGTTCGCGGGAGGTCCGAGGATGCGGAGTCGTTTGAAACCAGCATCGTCCCCGTCACGCACCAACGCGGTTGGCACGAGCCGGAGTTCTCGCCCGACGGACGCTGGATGCTGGACCGCTTTAGCACTCTGCAGACGCCACCGGCCCTCCGCGTGTTTCCACTGGGCGATTCCGCCCGCGGGAAGGAGCAAGCAAACGAGACCCACGAGAGCGACGAGACCCATCAGGGCGACGAGACCCATCAGGTCGACCGGGGCAATTCCAGCGATCGGGAGGGATCTTTTCCGAGCAGGCGGATTCGGCCTCGAGTGCTGATCGGCCCCGCGGAAGTGACCGCGGCGACGCTGCCCGTCCGCTGGTTAACGATTCCCACCGAGGACGGCTTCGACCTGCCCGCTTACCTGATTCGCCCCCCGCAAGAACGCGGTCGCGACGACGCGCTGACGCCGGTTTTAATCGAAACCTACGGCGGTCCCCAGGCGCCCTCGGCCGTCGATCGCTACGCGGGCACGCGGTACCTGTATCGCCAGATGCTTGCCCAGCAGGGCATTGCGGTGTTGGTCACCGACAACCGTTCCAGTGCCGGGCGGGGCATCGCGGATACCTGGGCGATCCACCGCCGCGTCGGCGAGGTCGAACTGGCCGACACGCTGGCGGCGGTGGAGTGGCTGCGGGAACGGCCTTGGGTCGATCCCGATGCGATCGCGCTGCGGGGCTGGTCCTTCGGCGGATTCTTGACCGCCTATGCCATGACGCACAGCACCGCGTTCGCGGCCGGTGTTGCCGGCGGCGCGCCGACCGACTGGCGCAATTACGACGCCATCTACACCGAGCGGTACATGGGGTTGCCCGAGGACAACGCCGAGGGCTACGAGCGAACTTCGGTCAGCAAGGCGGCCAAGGACCTGCACGGGGCGCTGCTGTTGATTCACGGCGAACTGGACGACAACGTGCATCCGGCCAATACTCTGCAGTTGGTCCGAGCCCTGCAGGACGCGGGCAAACCGTTCGAAATGATGCTCTATCCCGGCGCCCAACACGGCGTCCGCGATCCGGCCCAAGTCTACCACATGATGCAAATGGTCACCCGGTTTCTGCGTCGGCATTTAATCTCTGGTCCTGGCCGTGGCTGAAGCCGGTCGACGTTGGACCTTGTCGCCGTCTCGATCCAATCTGTGGCGAGATCGGCGACTCCGAAAGAATCAAACCCATTCTCCTCCTTTGACTCGCAACGACAACGAATGACCAAGATTTATCACAATCCTCGCTGTACCAAGTCGCGACAGACGCTGGCCCTGCTGGAAGAACACGGCATCGACGCGGACGTGGTGCGGTATTTGGATCAGCCGCCCAGCGAAGCGGAGCTGACCGAGATCATCCGGCTGCTGGGAATCGAACCCAAACAATTGGTGCGAACCAAGGAGAAACTGTTTGCCGAGCTGGGCCTGAAAGGTGCCGAGCTGTCCGAGGCACAGTGGATCAAAACGCTGGCCGATCATCCCAAACTGATCGAACGGCCGATCGTCGTGCACGGCAACCGGGCGGCCATCGGACGCCCGCCCGAGAATGTCCTGGAGATCCTGCGCTAGGGCCCCGTTCGGTCGGCGGCCTTCGTAACGGCCGATCGTTTGGGCGTTAAGATAGTCCACGTCTAATCGCCGGCGTTCGAAATGCCGCGAACGGTCCACCAACTCTGTTTCAGTGAGGACGTAATGCGTCAGCTCGGATGGGTTCTGTCTCTGTTACTGCTGCCCGCCGGCCTTGTTGCCCAGCCGCCGGTTGCACCCCCGCGTACGGTCGACCCGCCCGCGGCCGACCAGCGGCCGGCGAACCTGCCAGAGGGGATCAACCGCAACTTTGTCGATCCCGACATGGACATCGCGGAGTGGCTGGGGCGGTTCGAGATTGAAAGCCGTGAAGTTTTCGCCGCTCGCCAACAAGTGCTCGAGGCCTGCGAGATCCGGCCGGGCGATCGCATCGCAGACGTGGGGGCGGGGACCGGCTTCTACAGCCGCTTGTTCGCCGAACACAGTTTGCCCGGCGGCTGGGTGTACGCCGTCGACATCTCGCCGGTCTTCCTGCAGCATATTACTGAGCAAGCGCTCGACGACGGCGTGACCAACCTGACGGCGGTGCTGGGCACCAGTTTGTCGGTCACTCTGCCGCCCGAATCGGTCGACCTGGTGTTCATCTGCGACACCTACCACCACTTTGAATACCCGCCGCGCACGCTGGCCTCGATCCGCCGCGCGCTCAAACCCGGCGGACGCCTGGTGCTGATCGATTTTGAACGCATTCCCGGCGTGACTCGAGAATTTCTGATGAACCATGTGCGGGCGGGCAAGGAGACGTTTCGCCGCGAAGTCTTACAGGCCGGTTTCGAGTTTCGCGATGAAGTTTCGATCGACGGGTTCGAAGAAAACTATCTGCTGCGGTTTCGCAAACCCCAAGCGGCGGAAGCATCCGCCGCGCAGTAGGCCTGCTCACCGCTCAGAGTCCGGTCGTTCTGGAGAATCGGAAGCGGCGTCTGGAGCCTTCGAGGACTTGGTCGACGCCGCCGGGCCGGACTCCGCTTTGGTCTTTTCCGTTGGCTTGGTCTTTTCCGCCGCCTCCGTCTGGGCGGCTGGATCCGGTGCGGCTGAGAACGTCATTCCCACGTACTCGATCGTGCCGCGGGCAGCGATTTCTCGCACGCGGAATCGGAGGCCGTTGTGGTGGACGAGCGCCCCGGGGTGGACCTCCTGGCTGGGCAGCTGCGAACGCATAAAGTCCTCCAGCGTGCAATCGGGCGCCGCATTCATTCTCAGACCATAGAACTGTTCCAGATCGCGAACACGGATCGACCCCCGCAGCGGAAACTCGACCGCCGCGGGCAGCTGGATAGCGTCGGCCGGACGCGGCGTGAACACGCGATCCACCAAAGCTCGGACCGCAGGTCGCAGGACCACGATCACGTTATCGCCGACCAACACGCGAGTGCGTCCCTGCGGCGGAATAATTTCGGTGCCGCGGACCAGCAGTGCGACGACGACGCCATCGGGCAGCGCCAATTCCTTGATCTGCCGGCCGGCCGCTGGACAGGAGGCGTCGACAGTGTAATCGACGATATCGCCGTCGACGTTGTGCAGCGAACTGATCTCGAGGCTGACCGGCGGACGGAACCGGGCCGGCTCTTCGGCCTTCAGCAGCCTCGCCACCAGCGGCAGCGGCCAGCCCTGGATCAACGCCGAAACCAGGACCACAAAGAAGACCGTGTCGAATACCTGGTCGGCACCGGACAATCCGGCCAGCATCGGAAACGTCGCCAGCGTGATGGGTACCGCTCCCTTCAACCCGACCAACGACAAAAAGGACATCTCGCGCAGCGAAAAACGAAACATCCCGCCGCAGAGGAACACGGCGATCGGGCGAGCCACAAAGATCAACACCGCCGAGATCAAGAGGGCCACGCCCGAAGCCTCCAGCAGTCGGCTGGGAAAGCTCAACAGGCCCAGGGTCATAAACATCAGGATCTGACAAATCCACGCCGCCGCGTCGTGAAACAACAGAATGCCGCGGTGAAAGATCGGTCGTTGGTTGCCGATCACGATGCCCGTCAGGTAGACCGCCAGAAAGCCGCTGCCACCCAGAATGGCCGCCAATCCAAAGGCCAACAGGGCCAGGGCGGTCGCCAACACCGGGTACAGTCCGGCCGCGCCCAGTTGGACGTTCCGCAAAACCCAAACGCCACCGTAGCCTACCGCGCACCCGGCCACGCATCCGATGACCAGTTGGTTGACAAACAACATCGCCAATCCAACACCCAGTGGCATGCTGTTGGTCAGCACCTGGATCAGTCCAACGGTCATGAAAATGGCCATCGGGTCGTTCGAGCCGCTCTCCAGTTCCAGGATGTCCGCTAGCTTGCGACGGATGTTCACTCCCCCGGATCCCAGCACCGAGAACACGGCCGACGCATCGGTGGAACCGACAATACTGCCCAACAGCAAGCCTTCGAGTAAGCTGATCTGCAGGATCCAGGAAGCTGCCAGGCCGGTGATCACCGCCGTAATTACGACGCCCAGCGTGGCCAGCACGGCCGCCGGTTTCCAGACGCTCCGCACCGTATGCAGCGGCGTCCGCAGGCCGCCATCAAACAGGATGATGCTGAGCGCAACGGTGCCGATGGCGTAGGCCAGCGAATAATCTTCGAATTCGATCCCGCCGACGCCTTCGGATCCGGCCAGCATCCCCACGACCAGGAACAAAAACAGAACCGGCACGCCCATCCGCGTCGAAAACGTGTTCGACGCAATGCCCAGCAGCAACAGCACGCCGGTAAAAAGGATCAACGACTCCACACTCAGCATGACCGTGGATCACCGCTCATTCGGGACGTTGATCAAGTCTCGACCGCAGGCCGGTCAACACGACCAGAATGCAGCTGCCGTCGTCGATGACGTTGACTCCGGCATCGCGCGCCAGTTGCGACGCCTGGTCGTCTTCGGCGCCGGGCTGCATCCAGATATGCTTGACGCCCGCGGCCACCGCATCGGCGACGACTCGCCGGGTAACCTCCGGCGGTGTGATGATCGACAACGCCTCAGGGACCTCAGGTAAATCGTCGATTTTCGGATAGGCACGGTGTCCTTCGACTTCCTCCTGCGCGGGGTTCAGCGGATACACCTTGCGGTCGGCGGCCAGCAGCGCACGAAAGACTTTGTTGCCGTATTTGTGCTGTCGCGTGGAAGCTCCGGCAACGGCGTAGGAGCGGGCGGTGAGAAAGCGTTCGATTTTATCCATCGGTTCATTGTACCGAGTCGCCGGCGGCTCGGGCCAGGGTGGAATCCGGGCCGACGCGATGACTTCCGGCCGCCGGCGCGTTGGGGGGCGGGGCATTTGCTGGGGACGGAACCGTCAGTTATCGTCTGCACAGGTGGTTTTCCCTTTAATCAGATCCACTTTTGTCCTGCAAAGAACTCCTATGCCTCTCCGCATCCCGCTGCTACCGCTTGTCGTCATTCTATTGATCGCCGTCAGTTTTTCGCCGTGCACGAGAAACGCTCAAGCCGAAGACGCAGGACGCCCGCTGAATTTCGTGGTCTTTCTGGTCGACGACCTGGGCTATATGGACATTGGCGCCAACAACCCAGACTGTTTCTACGACACGCCCAACATCGATCGGTTGGCGGCCCAGGGGATGCGGTTTACCGACGGTTACGCCGCCAATCCGGTGTGTTCGCCCACACGGTACAGCTTGATGACCGGCAAGTATCCGACGCGCGTCCAAGCGACGAACTTCTTTTCCGGCAAGCGTTCGGGGCGATTTCATCCGGCTCCACTGAACAGCAACATGCCGCTGTCGGAAACGACGATCGCCGAGCTGCTCAAGCAAAAGGACTATGCGACCTTCTTCGCCGGCAAATGGCACCTGGGCGAGAGCGAGTCGCATTATCCGCAGGCTCAGGGCTTTGACGTCAACATCGGCGGACATCACCGCGGCGGACCCTACACGGGAAAGCGGTATTTCGCTCCGTTTGAGAACCCCGAGATGCAGCGGGAAAGCCCTCCCGGCGACCATCTGCCGGACCGCTTGGCTCGGGACACCGCGGCGTTCATCGCCGAACACCGCGACGAACCCTTTCTCGCCTACTTGGCGTTCTATTCGGTGCACACGCCGCTGATGGGTCGACCGGATCTGGTAGAGAAATATAAAAAGCGAGCCGCCGAGATCGAGGGCGAAGCGTTTGCCGAAGAGGAGCAGGTGTTCGGCAACCGCCCGCGACGCGTTCGCATCCTGCAGGATCACGCGGTGTACGCCGCGATGGTCGAAGCGATGGATCAAGCAGTGGGAAAAGTCATGACGCAGATCGAAGCGTCGGGCCTCGCCGATTCGACGGTCATCGTATTCACGTCCGACAACGGCGGGTTGTCGACCAGCGAAGGGTCGCCGACCAGCAATCTGCCGCTTCGCGGCGGCAAGGGCTGGGTGTACGAGGGCGGGATCCGCGAACCCTGGATCATCCGCTACCCCGGCGTCACCGAATCGGGCTCGGTATCGCACGAACCGATCTGCTCGATCGACCTATTGCCGACGATCGCCGCGGCGGCCGATCTGGACGTCCCCGCTGGCGTGGACGGCGTCGACCTTCGACCGGCTCTGGAAGGCAAGCAGCTCGATCGTGAAGCCCTGTACTGGCACTACCCGCACTACAGCAACCAGGGCGGCATCCCCGGCGGAGCCATCCGGATGGGGCAGTACAAATTATTCGAACGCTACGAAGACGGCCGAGTCCATCTGTACGACCTCGAAGCCGACATCGGCGAACGACACGACCTAGCCGACGAGATGCCCGAGCGGGTTCGCGACATGCGGCGGCGTCTACACAAGTGGTACAAAGACGTCGACGCCAAGTTCCTGCAGGAGAAAGACGGCCGCCAACCCTGGCGCCCGGCAAACTATCAGCCGCTGACGCGCTAGCGTACGGTTCCTTGTCTCTATCAGCCGCTGACGCGCTAGCGTACGGTTCCTTTTCCTGCCGCTTCACCACGAAACGTCGCGCAACCGAACCGTGGGCTAGCGCCCTGCGGCTGATGCGGTTACTGCCGCCACGCGGGCCATCAGCCGCGACGCGCTAGCGTACGGTTCCTGGTCCTGCCGCTTCACCACGAAACGTTGCGCAACCGAACCGTGGGCTAGCGCCCTGCGGCTGATGATGGGGTGGCCGGGGGCCCATCAGCCGCGACGCGCTAGCGTACGGTTCCTTGTCTTGCCGATTCACCACGATGCATCGCGCAACCGAACCGTGGGCTAGCGCCCTGCGGCTGATAGTACTGTAGAAACAAAATTATTCTCACCCCTCTCCCCCGAATCCTGGCGAGCCTAAGCGAGTCAGGATTCGGGGGAGAGGGGAGTAAAAATTGGAATAGAATGGATTCCGCGAGACCCGGAAGTGCGATCCGGTGTTTGAAGAGTCTCAGGAGAGAGAGTAATGCCCAACTACAATTTTGCGACGCGCTTAGCGCCCTGCGGCTGATAACGATACGGCCGCGCCTCTATCAGCCGCTGACGCGCTAGCGTACGGTTCCTTGTCGCGCCGATTCACCGCGATGCATCGCGCAACCGAACCGGGGCCTAGCGCCCTGCGGCTAATGTGGTTACTGCTACCGCGCGCCCATCAGCCGCTGACGCGCTAGCGTACGGTTCCTGGTCCTGCCGCTTCAGCGCGAAACGTCGCGCAACCGAACCGTGGGCTAGCGCCCTGCGGCTGATGGTTCGGCCACCGTTGGGCACGCGAAAAGCCCTCTGCCTGCACATCAGTCTGCAACGGGTCGGCGTGCAGACAGCGCAGGGACGGTGTGCACCGGTAAAACGTATGCTCTGCTATCCCATAGCACCGAGGCACCTCGCCTTCGAACGAGCTCATCGGTTAGGCTTTGCAAAAACATTGGCAATCCAGCCAGGTTCCTTTTCAACGCGTCGGGAATGTCGAAGCCGTGTATTTGCAAATGCGAGAGAAGCTGAACGAGTATCTGTCGGCCTATGGGGTAGGTGATGTCGAGGGGCAGTGGATCGCGGCCGTGATCGTCTTTTTCGCGACCCTTGTCATCGTCTATCTGATTCGCAGCATCGTGGTTTGGCGAGTTGCCAAGTTTGCCGAGCGAAGCACGACCGTGTGGGACGACGCCGCGGTGGAATCGCTGCGACAAACGCGCTGGTGGTTCGTGCTCGCGTTCGCCGTCTTTTGCGGCAGTTACATGATCGAGCTACCGGGAGAACGCACTCGCGATGTGCTCGAAGCGGTCATGGTGTTGATCCTTCTGTTGCAAATGGCCATCTGGGGGCACACCCTGATCACGGCCGGCGCCGCGGGCTACGTCGAGCGGCGTCGCCCCGATGATCCGGCGGCAGCCATGACGGTCTCGGCGCTCGCGATGATCGGGAAACTGGTCCTATTCACGATCCTGTTCCTGCTGGCCCTGGACAACCTGGGTGTCGACGTCACCGCCTTGATCGCCGGACTGGGGGTGGGCGGGATCGCCGTCGCTCTCGCGGTGCAGAACATCCTCGGCGATCTGCTGGCGTCCCTCTCGATCGTGTTTGACAAACCCTTTGTGCCGGGTGATTTCATCGTGGTCGGCGACAAGTCCGGCACGGTGCGAAACATCGGCCTGAAAACCACTCGCCTTCAGAGCCTATCGGGCGAGCAGTTGGTGTTTTCGAACAACGACCTGCTGCAAAGCCGGATTCAGAATTTCAAGCTCATGTCCGAGCGTCGCGTCGTTTTCAGCGTCGGCTTGACCTACGACACCCCGCGTTCGGTCCTGCAGCAGGTACCGGATCTCTTGCGAGCCAGCGTCGAAGAGCAGGAGAACGTCCGCTTTGATCGAGCTCACTTCAAATCGTTCGGCGATTTCTCGCTGAACTTCGAGACCGTCTACTACGTTTTGACTCCCGACTACGCGGCCTACATGGACATCCAGCAAGCGATCAATCTATCGCTGCACGAAAGAATCGAGCAGGTCGGCGCCGAGTTCGCGTTCCCAACGCAAACTCTCTACGTCGAAGACATGAGACCCGACGCGAAGACGAACTCTACGCGTTAACGCCCCGTGCCATGTCGAGCCGTTTGGGCGAAAGGCCCCGGTCTCCACGAGCTCTTGGCCTATCACTCAATCCAGCAATGAAGTCAGTACCTTGCTAGACGACTTTTTTTCATTCGGCGATGTAAGCGGGTCCAATAATTCCATTGGCTGTGGAGGGCTAATGCTCATCTTCGCCATCGCTGCATTACTGTTCATGGTTATGGTTTGGATGTCGTGAGAGCGGGACATCGCCCGATTGGGCGGCGGGTCTGGTCACGTTTCCCGGTGGGAGCGGAGGTGGTAGGCTTGGAGCCTTGTCTGGTTGGAGCCGGTTTTCAGTCAGGGCCGAGCCCCGAACAGAACTATTGGGTGGGGTCGGTTGCCCGGCGTGAGGTGGTGGAAACATCGACGTCTTGGAACGATGTGCTGGGATGGCGGTTGTCTGTGGGACTGTTGGGAGCTCGTGCGTTGTGACTGATTGGATTTGTATCGCCGGGGGAACGTTGTTGGTCCTGCTGGGGATCTTCGAAACGTTTCTGGCTGTCCTGCATCCCCGCGCGGTCGTGGGACCGCTGACGGGCGTCGTCGTTCGTGTGCATCATGTGGTTTGCCGGGTGGTGCTCGGCCACGAAGGGCGGCTGACGTTCTGCTGTGGGCCGCTGTTGATCGTCTTTCAGATCCTCTGCTGGGCGACCACTCTGCTGCTGGGCGTGGCCCTGATCGCTTGGCCGCATCTGGGCAACGGGATCATGACGTCCGCCCACGAGATGCCGGACACCAACTTTCTGAATGCGGTCTACTACGCGGGCTTCAATCTGACCACGCTCGGCATGGGCGACCTCGTTCCCAAAACGGACTCGATGCGGATCGTGACGATCACCGTGTCCGGATTGGGGTTCAGCTTCTTTACGCTCGTGCTGGCTTACGTGATCTCGATCTATTCGACGCTGGCCGGCCGGAACCAGTTTGCCGACGAGATCGCGTATCGCACGGCGCGAACCGGCGACACGTCCGCTTATCTGCAGTCGTATTTCCGATCGCAGAACTGGGAATTGCTGTATCAGGACCTGTTTACCTTGGCTTCTAAAATGGCCGAGATGCTGGAGTCGCATCACTTCTATCCGGCCCTGCACTACTTTCGCTTTAACGAGTCGCGGTATGCGATGACGCGCATGCTGGGGTTCTGCCTGGAAGCGGCAACGCTGCTGCGGGCGATGGAGCAGCACGGCGTGCTGCCGGCAAATATCCCCGCCGAGCCGGCCGATCGCTTGTGGTTCGCCAGCATGCAAATGTTGAAGGACACCAAAACGCATTTCCTGCGCGACACGGCCGGGACGGATAAGGAACGCCATCGACTGGCAGATCATCTCGCGGGGCTGTTGCAACCCTTGTGCGATGAAGCGGCCGTCCGGCGGGTCGAAGCCGGGTATCGCGAACTGGCCAAACAGTGGGATGACGATCTGAAGCAGTTAACCGAGGGTGGCGGCAAGGTCCAAAGTCTCACGAGTTCAGCCGGGGACGCTGGAGTCTAGCCTTTAGGCGATTCGGGCTGGTCTCGGGGCGGCTGAAGCCTGGACTTTAGCGCCCGAGGTTGGTGGGGTCGGCTGGGGGTCTGGGTTCACAGGCTGGAAGCCTATGCCACTGGGTTCACAGGCTGGAAGCCTATGCCACTGGGTTCACAGGCTGGTTGCCTATGCCACTGGGTTCACAGGCTGGTTGCCTATGCCACTAGCGGATCCAGCTGTCCCAGGCTCCGTAGGTTTGGGTGATCTTGCCGCGGGGAATCGAGAGAGCGGCGACGGCGATGCCGAGCACTGTTGCCGCCAGGGCGAAGCCGCTTGGAGCTTGGTCCGCCATCCAGGGACCGATCACCACGGCCGCCGCCAACGGCAGGTTCAACAATCGCCCCGTGCGGATCACTTCACCCATCGAGATCACCGAAAACGTCACGATCAACGCCCCGCCCAGATGCGCAATATCCGCAGCCGTGGTTTCGATGTCGACGCCGAAAGCCGTAGGGAGGAACATGATCACGATGCCGAGCATCATCGTGGCGACCAGCGTCCAAGGGAAACTCATCCCCCAAAACGAGGCTCGCACCACAGCGACCGGGTGATCGGCAAACTCCATCATCGCCGGCGAGCGCTCGTCCGGCGTGCAACCGTCGGGCTTGCCGCCCTTCCAAAAAACGGTCCACACCGATCCATCGCGGTCTCCGCGGCGTTTGGCCTGACGCATGTGCTGGAACATGGCGACGACCTCGTCGACCTCCAGCGGAATCATCGGCAACATGATCAACGCGGCCAGCAGACACATCGTGCACCAGGCGTGCACCAGGACGGGCTGGGAGATCACCAGGAAGATATGCGTCAGCCCCAGCGGGATGACCAGCACGCCGAAGAAGGCCACCATCCAGGGCATCGTACGCCAGCGCGTCGACGCGCCCATGTAGCCCATCAGGAATTCGAAGGTGTACGAGATCGTGCCCAAGCCGCCGTCGGAAATCGGCCACATGTGCGACATCTTCGAATCCAGCACCTTCTTGCTGCCGGACTGGAAACTAAAGAACGGATCCCAGACGTAATCGATGTAGCCCAGCTGGTACATGGCCAGGTACCGCGAGACGAAGAAGCCCGCGACGCCCGTGACGATCATGATCCATCGCTGCGGCCAGCTGGACGGGTTGTAGCTCCAGCCCGGCGGCTGGTCGGGACCATGCTGCATGTACATGATCATATTGGGCATTCCGGGGATCAGGATCGTCAGCGCCATGACCAGAATGCCGACGAAGGAGTCGTTGGCGTAGGCGGCAGCCGTGGGCGCCCAGAACAGGACGGGAGCAAGCGTCAGCCAGACGCCCACCGCACAACAGGCCCACAAGCTGTACGGACGATTCGGCTTCAGCGACCGCATCCCCAGCACCACCAGCAGTGCGCCGCAGACCACATCGCTGACCGTCATCAACCACGCTCGCAACTGCCGCAGCTCGGCCGTCGAATCCTCCGCGAACCAGGGACCACGGTTGCCGCTGGGATCCACCCACAGCTGCTCGTTCAAGTACCCGAAGCTAAAGGGCGCGAGCAGCAACCAGATGCCCAGCAAGGGCAGCGTCCAGTAGATCCACAGCGTTTGCTTGTGGTGCATGTGCAACATCTGCAGCCGATCATCGTGGCTCATGTGATGACCGCCCCCGCCCTGCTCGTCGCCGCCCTCCTGCTTGTCGTCTTTGCCGTGATTATGTTGGTCGTCGTGCTGCTCGTGCGAGCCGTGCTCGCCCTGCTGGAATTGCATTTCGGCCATGGGCCGCGTCACGCCGCGCGACCCCATCCCCAGCTCGTGCTGCTTTTCGTCGCCCTCCGGTTTCGATTCGTCGTCCGGTCGCTCGTGGTCGTTCATGGTCCTGATTGACTGATCGAGAGGCGAATCACGGCGGGCTTTCCGCGGCCACGCCAACCGTGGAGAATGTTTGCAAATACCGTTCCAGGGTATGGAATGGGGCGGCGGAAAGGGTGCAATCGATTTGTGCGAACGTTTACTCCCCTCTCCCCCGAATCCTGGCGAGCCTAAGCGAGTCAGGATTCGGGGGAGAGGGGTCGGGGGTGAGGGGGATTGCCACGTGCCGCCTTCGTCCTTATGTGCTGTGTAGTGCTACGGCATGCGTCAAATCTACATGGAGTCAAGTTACAGGCAGTTGCGCCGGAGGCCCCTCACCCCCAACCCCTCTCCCCGCCGGCCTGGGCAAGCACCACTTGCCCAGCCCGGCGGGGAGAGGGGAGCAAACGTTCGTAGGGATAAGCTCCGTCAGCATCGGGGAATATTAATACAGGTTGCAACCTACTCAACCTTCGGCGCGAACGGCCGAGGTGTGGTCGTTCGACAGCTGCTCGAGCGACGCCACTTTCTCGGAACTGACGTCCACTCCCAGATCCTTCAATCCGTCGGCAGTGGTGAGCCCGTCCTGGATGATGGACAGCGACCCTTCGGTTTCGATGATGACCGCAGCGACCTCGTCTGGTTCGGCGATGCCCTGCTTGCGCATCGCAGCCAGTACCTCCTCCTGCGTCAAACGCTGCGCACGCATCGCATCGTCCAGATAGTGCCCCTGATAGAAAACCAAGGTCGGCGTCGCCTTGATCAAGCCACTGTACCACTTCCAGCGAACCGCAATGAACGTATTGATGAACTGCAGGACGACCAACAACGCCAGCGCCACGACGCCCTGAGCCAGAGAGACGTCCTTCGAGATCAACACCGTGGCCAGGGTCGAACCAAAGGCCACCGTCACGACGAAGTCGAAAGCGTTCATTTTCGACAGCGTCCGCTTGCCGCTGACGCGCAGCAGGACGACGAGCGCCGCGTAGGCAAACGTACCGATGGACAGGGTGCGGAGGACCGATGTCCAGCCGTCGAACACCATATTCCAGCTGAGTTCATTCATCGTCTGAGTCTGTTCATCGTGGTTTTCGACTTCGCGTTATCGATTGGAATGCAGCAAGATCCATGCCTAGTGAGCAAAAGCGACGGAGTCCCGGTTCGGGCACGTCGACATAATCGCTCCCATCGCTGCAGCTCCCGATCCTTACCCGATAGATCCCGCTGAACAAACTGGCTTTCCTTGGATACCCCCCTGACGTACTTCCGATATATCCAGCTAGGCATGATGGCGGCTGAAGCAAGGCCGTTGGTGGGCGACGACCTGCCTGCGACGGCTGTGCATTACGACTGGTCGCCGAATAATCTTTATAGGAATTCTGCTGATGCGACACCTCGTCCTTTCACTGTCCTTCGTCGTTAGCGTCTCGATGTTCTGCCCCCTGTCCCAACCGGCGATGGCAGAAGAATCCGGACGCGTGGGGCTGGCGAAGCCGGTCACGATCGCAACGACGGGGCCGGATACCCGACAGGTTTCGCACGCCGGTGGCTCCAATGCCAACCGGCACGCTGCCGACCGATCGGCCGCCGAAGCATCGTATCCGTCCACCGCGCCGGCGGACCTGCCGACCAGCGTCACGCGTCCCAGCGGAGTACTGTCGTTGGCGACCGGAGGCCCGGCCGTGCTTCCCGAGCTGCCTTTGGCCAGGGGCGGTTGCCAACCGCGTCCGGCCGTGCGGTGCACCGGACCGTGCTACCGCGGGTGCACACCCCCGATCTACTACGGCACCGATCCCACGGACGACGATCCCGTACTGTCGATGTCGCCGACCGTGTGCGACGCCTGCACCACGCACTGGTACGAGCACGCCTTGCGGATGATCCTTCGCAAGAAGGCGATCACCGAAGCGTATCGAAATTAAAACTCCGCCCAATCGCTGCTTCCTCGCCATGGATGGTTCGAGCATGAAACGCACTTCCTTGTTCTCGTTGGGGCGACGTTGCTTCGCCGTCGGTCTGACCGCGATGCTTGCCGCTTCGGCGCACGCCCAGTCGCCGACCACGCAGTCCCAGTCGGCGGATCCCGGCGCCCGTGGGCTTGGCAATCCCGCCCCGCCCACGTCGCAGGCGGACCTGCGGCCACGGGTCGGAGAAGCGTTCACCGAACCACCGCCGGTGCCGCCCTCGCCCCGGCGGCTGACCGAAACGATGTTCGCGACCGGCGAAGCACCGCTGACGCTCGACGCGATCGAAGCGATGGCCTGCCGCCACAATCCGACACTGGCCCAGGCCCAAGCCCAGATCCAAGGCGAACTGGGCAAAGCCATCCAGGCGGGTTTGGTTCCCAACCCCCTGGTTCGCTACGTCGGGGAACAGTGGGGCGTGGGCGGTACCAACGGCGAGTGGCAAGGTGTCGAGTTTTCGCAGCGCATCGTTACGGGGCGAAAGCTGCAACTGAGCCGAGCGAAGTTCCTGCAAACGACGCGGGCCGCACAGTGGCGAGCCCTCGAGCAAGAGTTCCAGGTGCTGAACGACATTCGAATGCACTACTGGCGAACACTGGGCGAGCAACAACTGGTCGAGATCCACAACGAGATCCTCAAGAACGCCGAGGACAGCGTCATAACCGCGCGCGAGTTGTACAATCTGGGCCAGGCCACCAGGGCGGACCTGCACGATGCGAACATCGTGCTGCAACAAGCTCGCTTGGACCTGTTGCTGGTCCGCAACCAGTTCAACGCGGCTTGGTGGGAATTAATTTCGCTGGCCGGAATGCGGATGCAGCCGGCGCCGCTGGTCGGCGCATTGGACGGGCCGGTCGAGCCGATTGATTTCGAGCAAGCTCTGGATCGGCTGGTCAGCGACAGTCCCCAGATTCTGGCCGCCCGAGCCAAACTGGCCGCCGATGAGTTGAAGGTTCGCCGAGAAACGGTCGAACCCATTCCCGACCTCGTCGTCACCTACGGCTACGGACACAACTTCGAAGCCAAGCAGAACACCCACAACACGGCCTTGCAGATGGAGATCCCGCTGTACGACTGGAACCAGGGGACGATCCGGCAAGCGGAATCGGATGTGGTGCGGCAGCGAGCCGAGATCGCTCGCATCGAGTTCGATCTGCAGCGGCGACTGGCCGGAGTGTACCAGCAATACCTGACGGCCATGCAAAAGGTCCGCAGTTACCAGGCAGTGATCGTCCCCGAATCCAAACGAGCCTACGAAGTGCTGTTGGATGCCTACAAGGAAGATCGCGTTGCATGGCCGCAGGTCTTGGACGCACAGATCAAGTATTACCAATTGCGTGCGGAGTACGTTCGGCAACTGGTCACGTGGCGCAGCAACGAAACGTTGATTACCGGTTATCTGCTGCACGGCGGGTTAACTGCGCCCACCGGCCCCGAACCGCCCGGGCATATCTCGGCCGTGCCTAAACCGCGGTAGTCGTGCAGCGGCGTTGTCTTTTTGTTCTGCATAGGGCGGCGGAAGCGTCAACTCTACACCAAGCTAAGTTGCAGTAAGTTGCACCTGAGCCCCCTCACCCCCAGCCCCTCTCCCACCACCGCTTCACTCGCTGACGCTCGCGGCGCCGCGGGGGAGAGGGGAGTAAAGTTTTTTAAGAATTCATTCCGCTAGCTTTCGAGACCGCGTTGTCGCGCCCGTTGCCGCTCACATCGGCGGCGCGTCCTGATACCGCTCGGGGTCGCCGAATCGCCGCACGATCTCGGCGAACACGGCGCCCTTCTCGACCGGTTGGTCGCTTTCCATCACCAAGCGATACAGGTCGTCGGGCAGGACCCGCATGACGGTCATCAGGCCTTTGACCGCCATCGGGTAATTGGCTCGCATGCCTCGGGTTTCGCGGCGTTGCCACAGCCGCTGCATCTGCGCCATGGTCCGTTCCATGCCCTGCATTTTCTGTGGATAACCGGGCGTGTCCCAGGCCGGACCTTGCCGAGTGAAGTCGACGGCCGGCCGCGTTGTCGTATCGGCGCGGTAGCGATCGACGTTAACGTTCTCCCGAATCCGCGGTCCTACCTGACGGACCATGTGGTTCATCATGTGGTGAATCATGTGGCAGTGGAAAATCCAGTCGCCCGGGTTGTTGGCAATGAACTCGAAATCGGTGGCCTGAGCGACGCCCACCAAAGAGTTGTTGCGGGGAATCCAGGCGGTGCTGGGCGCTCGCGCCCCCTCGTGGCCGGTAACCCAGAACGTGTGCCCGTGCAGATGGATCGGATGGTGTTGCATGGGGGCGAAGTTCAGCAGCCGCACGCGGACGCGTTCGCCGTGTTTGCAGACCATCGGAGTTGTCAGTGGACCGCTGCGACCGTTGATCGTATGCCAGCTCCAGTCCATCGCCCAGGAATCGCTGACGGTCTGAGTCGGGTCGATATGAAAGTTCTGAAAGATCAGCCCAAAGTCGCGGTCCACAGGCGGGTTGAAAACTTTTCGTGGATGCACGATGAACCAGCCGACCTGCCCAAACGCCTCCTGCATCGCAACGTGTGAGTGGTAAAAGAATGTGCCCTCCTCGTGGACGTCAAACTCATACACCATGGTCCCACCCGGTTTAATCGGGTTTTGCGTCAGCGTCGCCGCTCCGTCGTACTGCACGGGCAGTTCAAACCCGTGCCAATGCACAAAGGTGTCTTCGGGCAGTTCGTTGGTGACCACGATGCGCACGCGGTCGCCTTGATTGACTTCGATCGTAGGCCCCGGCATGCTGCCGTTGTATCCGTACACATTCATGAAATAGCCGGGCAGGAACTCACGCTGGACGGCCTGCGGAACCAAGTGAAATTCCTTGACACCGTCGACCATCTTCCAGGGCAGCTTGGTCAGGTCGGGAGCTTCGAAGGGTGCGGGGCCCGCGGCAGCCGGCCGGAAGCCTGGCATCATTTTGCCCAGGTAGTAGGGCGAATCGGGATCGTTGCCTCGAGAGGGTTTAAAGCGGCTGAAGCCCTCCATTTCGGCTTCGACCTCGGTTCCTTCGGGAAGATCCGGGGCGGCATTCGGCTGGCCCACCGGCTCGGGCGCCTTGGGATCCTCGGGCAGGGGCTGGTTCTGCTGTTGCGCGGCGTCCTGGGCGAGAGCGTTACCGGCCACACTAACCGCAGCGGCGATGCTGCCGACTTTCAAGAACTGGCGTCGATCATCACGGTTGCTCATCTCGTTCTCTCGGGTTCGCGTTACTTTAGGTCGGCCCCACGCAGGCGGAGGGCGTTGCCGATGACCGACACGCTGCTGAAGCTCATCGCGGCGGCGGCCAACATCGGGCTGAGCAGCCAACCGAAGACGGGGTACAGCAAACCGGCTGCGATCGGCACGCCCAGCGCGTTGTAGACGAAGGCGAAGAACAGGTTTTGGCGAATGTTTCGCATGGTTTTGCGGGACAGTTTGACCGAGCCGGCCACACCGCGCAGGTCGCCTCCCACCAGGGTCACGCCGGCCGATTCCATCGCGACACCGGTGCCGGTGCCCATTGCGATCCCCACGTTCGCTTCGGCCAATGCCGGTGCGTCATTGATGCCGTCACCGGCCATGGCCACCACTTTGCCCTGGTCCTTCAGGTCCCGAACGAATTGATGTTTCTGTTCCGGCGTGACGCCGGCTTCGAAGCGATCGATGTTCAATTGGCGGGCCACCGCGCGGGCCGTGGGTTCGGCGTCGCCGGTCAACATCACCACTTCCAGTCCCAACCCATGCAGGGTCTGCACAGCGCTGGGTGTCGAGGCTTTGATGGGGTCACTGATCGCGATCATCGCGGCCAGTTTGCCATCGACCGCCACAAACACGGCCGTCGCTCCGTCGCTTTGGTGCTCGCCGGCACGCTCGGTCGCGTCGCCGGGGACGGGGATTTCGTGTTCCTCCAGGAGGCCAGCTTTACCGATCAGGAGCTCGCGACCCTGCACGCGGCCGCGAACGCCGCCTCCGGTGATGCTGTCGAACGCTTCCGCGTCGAATGTGGCGACGTCGTCTGTCGAGGTCGATTCGTGGTACCGAACCACCGCGCGGGCCAGCGGATGTTCGCTGTGTTTCTCGACCGCCGCCGCCCAGGCCATCACGTCGGCTTGGCTGTGCTGGCCCAAGGCTTCCACGGCGGTCACTTCGGGCCGGCCCTCCGTCAGTGTGCCCGTTTTATCGACGACGACCGTATCGACGTTTTCCATCACTTCCAGCACTTCCGCGTTCTTGATCAGCACGCCCTCCTTGGCGCCGCGGCCCACTCCGACCATCACCGACATCGGCGTGGCCAGGCCCAGAGCGCACGGGCAGGCGATGATCAGCACCGCCACAGCCGCCACGAAAGCATGCGCCAGTCGCGGCTCCGGCCCGAACAGAGACCAACCGATGAAGGCTAGAATCGCGGTCACAATGACCGCCGGTACAAAGTACTGTGCGACCACATCGACCAGTTTTTGAATCGGAGCTTGGCTGCGTTGGGCGTCGGCGACCATCTGGACGATCCGGCTGAGCACGGTTTCGTTGCCGACGCCGGTCGCTTCGATCACCAACGAACCGGTCTGATTCAACGTCCCGCCGGTCACGGCGTCGCCTTCGGATTTGGTGACGGGAACGGGTTCGCCGGTCAGCATGGATTCGTCGATGCTGCTGCTGCCGCTTTTCACACGACCGTCGACCGGAACTTTCTCGCCGGGACGCACGCGCAGTGAATCGCCGACCTGGACCGCATCCAAGGCGACCTCCTGTTCCTGGCCATCGGGCTCGATGCGGTGCGCCACGTCGGGCGTCAACTGCATCAGCTCGCGGATCGCTCCGCCGGTCTGTTGACGTGCTCGCAGCTCCAGGACCTGTCCCAGCAGGACCAGCGTTACGATTACCGCCGCGGCCTCGAAGTACAACGGCGCGACACCGTCTTCGTAGAAGGCCCGGGGAATCCAGTCGGGAAACAGCACCACGAACACGCTGAAGGCATAGGCCGCCAGGGTGCCCACGGCGATCAGCGAAAACATATTCAGATTCATGCTGCGAAAGCTCTTCGCGCCCCGCACCAACAACGGCAGGCCGCAGTAAAAGACAACCGGCGTGGCCAGCAGCAGCTGCGTCCAGCCAAAGGCCGCGGGCGAGAGCCAATCGGCGACCGACAAGCCGATCATCGGCCCCATGGCCACGACCAACAGCGGTAACGAAAGGACCGCACCGATCCAGAACCGCCGCTTCATGTCGGTGTACTGAGGATCATCACCGTGGTCCGCCATATCGACGAACTTCGGCTCCAAGTCCATGCCGCAGATCGGGCAATCGCCGGGCCCCACCTGCTCGATTTCGGGGTGCATCGGGCAGGTGTAGATCGCATCGGGATCCGCCGGATGATCTCCCGCTCTGGACGCCGAATGGCCGCTGCAGCAACCACCGCTTTCGGCCCCGCTGTCCGCCGCTTTCGCGGCTTCGCGCTGGGCGGCTTTGGCCAGCACGCCCGCGGGGTCCGCCTCGAACTTTTTCTGGCATCCTGCACAGCAGAAGTAGTAGCTCTGTCCCTCGTGCTCGCTGGACAGGCTGCCCGCCACTTCGACAGTCATGCCGCAAACCGGATCGGTGGCCTTCGGCTGAGCGGTTGGCAGGTCGAAGGAAGGGTTTTCAGAAGTAGCCATGAATCTCTCGAAAGGCATCCGGACAGAAAGGCAGCTGCAAGAATACCCTCTACCGGTATGCAAGTATTGTGCCAACTCCATTGTACAGCGAGCGGTAGCGGTGCTCGTTACAATGGACCGCTTCTCGACCCCGCAAATCGGAAGTCATCCGTCCGCAGGCAAACCATTTCGTATCCGCAGGCCAACTCAATGAATACGACGCCGATATTCACGCAGACTGGGCGAGTGCACTCCTTTGTTGGCCGGCGGACGCTTCTCCCGGGGGCCGTTTGCCTGGCGGTAGCGTTCTTCGGTTTGGCCTGCCCTTCGCTTCTGAACGCCGACGAATTGCGCTACGCCATCTCGCCGGATCAGCTGGTTGCCTACGAGGTCACCATTACGATTGAAAAACCGACCGAGCGTATATCGAGGACTATCGTGAACGGACAAAAGCGTCGGCGCCGACCAACCCTTTTGAATGACCAGCGATGAACCAAGATCCCGACCAATCCGAACACGACAGCGCGAACGACCGGACGCTGATGGCCGAGGAACGGACCTTCAGCGCCTGGGTACGCACGGGGCTGACCTCGATGGCCACCGGGTTGGGGATCGTCAAACTGCTGCCTCAGGCGGAAGCGTCCTGGGCGATGAAAGCCCTGGGCGTGGTGCTGATCGCCGTGGGCGGACTGGCCTTCGCGTTCGGTTTCGCCGGCTATCGGCGCGGCCGCAAGCACTGGTCGGGAGCCCACGGCCGAGCGGTGCCGCTGTGGATGCTGAGCGTGTTCAGCGTGCTGTTGATCGCGGCCACCGTGTTGGCCTTTCTGGCGTTGTTACCCAACTGAGCGGCGTTGTCGTCTCGCTAGACCGTTTGTCCTTCCGAGGAAAGCTGCGAGCGGGATACGTCGATACAGGTTAATCCTTCCGCTTCGGCGACCTGGATGGTTCTCGCGTTGGCATCCTGCAGGCAGTGGATGGCAAACGGTCGGCTGTAGGTGGGCTGTAAGCCGGTCGAGAAAGCGAGGGATTGTCGCTGGGCAGGCGAGAAACGAGCGAGCAATTTGTCCAGTCCGGCCAGGGGATCATCCAGACCGATCAAAGCGACGCGGTGGCCACGATGCAACAGCCCGGTGAGCCGTTCGACCAACGGTGCTGACATCGGTGGGCAGTCGCCGCGCCATCGCAGCGGCGAGCCGGGTAGCGAAAAGCGGGACAACCGGCCGTCGCTGCGAACCGGACGCAAGGTCAATCCGCCCAGCGCCAGCGCGGTTCGCGCCACGGCCGTTGCCATTGCCCCATAGGCTCGGAACTGGGGCGTGCGAAGCACCAGGAATCGCGTGACGATGTCTTCCCCGCCGCGACTGCTGTACTCCGGTCCGCCGCACATCGTGCGGCTGATCGCCACCCGCTGGCGATCGATGGGGAAATAATTGATCGAGTCGCGGTTAGCGGCCGAGCCGGGCAAGCGGGTCGGCGCCCAGCGACACAGCTCCGTCGCCACACGCGGATCGATTCCCGCCGACTTGGCGACCAGTTGATACCCTCGGATGCCCGGGCGGCAGGACGACGCGTAGATCGCTTGTTCGACTTCGATACCTGGCATAACTCAGCCCAGAGGCGGACAACGCGGATGCAAACAACGCGTTCTTACAGACAAAACCTACGCGACCAGCCAACGCAGCGGTTCGATGACTCCTTGCGGCTGGATGTGCAGCGGAAATCCCTCGCGACGTCCGCGGTCGTCCAGCATCGTCCCGGAGTTGCCCGCAACGCTGGCGGCAAAGAAGGCATGCTTGTCGAAGGTCCGTTTGCAGAACTCAGCCAAGCGCGGCGTGTTGTTGGCAGCGAAACGCTCGGGGGCTTCGGTGGCTTCGGGACACGCGTCGCTTTTTGTAAATACCACGGCCAATGCAGGCGGCGGGGCCGAGGATTGTTTGCCGGCGCCAAAGGCATGGGTTTCGGCGATGTAGGAAGCCAACTTCAGGGCGAACAGGTCTTCGCTGGAGCCGGCGTCACGTACGCGCAGCGAATCGCACAACAACATCACACCGGCGGATTTCAATACCGTGTGGCGGACGGCGGGATAGGTCCCCGGGTGCTCGATCTCCATCGCGATGGCTTCGCCCGCCAAGTCGGGCGAGATCAGATCGAGGTAGCGACGCGAGGACTTTTGCTGATGGGTCAATTGGCAATGCACCCATTTCCAGGTCTCGGCTTCGGCCGGTGTCTTTTCGGGATACCGACGATGTTCCAGCGCGTTGACCACCTGTTCCTGCAGAGCAATCGTGAACGGGCTGGTCGTCGTCCCGCGAAAGGATTCCTGGGCATTACTCAAAATGTCTAGCAGCAGTCCCAGATAGACCGTCTTGCCGGCTCCGCTGGCCCCCAGGACCGATAAAAACGATTTGTCGCCGCTCCGCGAGGCGACCGTTCGCGACAAACTTGCAGGGGTCAGACATCGTGAACAATAGCTGTGATCGTCGGCCAAACGCTGGTCGCAGCAGGCACAGTAGACGGTGATCGGCGGACAACCGCCGGCAAGCTGTTCGGGCGTGGTGATCATGGTGACTTGAGCAACGAACGAGTATTGAAAGGATCTAACGGTGGCCTATGCCACAAAGTAGCTCGGCTGTCCCAGCCGAGAGGTTGGTCGTTCACGGCTGAGACAGCCGTGCTACTATCCACAGGCTGGAAGCCTATGCCACAAAGTAACTCGGCTGTCCCAGCCGAGAGGTTGGTCGGTCACGGCTGAGACAGCCGCGCTACTATTCACAGGCTGGAAGCCTATGCCACTGGCAGGGCGGCGGACTCCAGGCAGCAGCGAAAACCGACGTTCGCCGCTCGGTAGGTCATCGGGTGTCCGCTGCGGAACCGGCAGGTGGCCTGAGAGGCAAAGTACGTGTCGAACGCGCCGCCGCGCACTTCGGCCAGGGTTTCGTTGCCGCGGACGCTGGTCTGCGCGTCGGCTTCGAAGGTCAGTTCCGTATCGGTCCATTCCCAGACATTGCCGATCAATTGAGCGATCCCGTTGGGGGTGTCGCCGTCGGCGAACGCGTCGACGGCAACGGTTTGCCGCTGGCCGCTGGACCAGAGATTCGCACGCTGCGGTTCGAAGGCGTGCCCCCAGGGGTAGCGGCAACTGTCGGCCGGATCGCTTTGATCGAACCAGCTGGCCGCGTGCTGCCACTGCAGCGCGGAGGGCAATCGTTTACCGGCCCAGCGGGCGTAGGCGTTCGCTTCGTGCCAGCAGATGCCGACGACCGGGTGATTTAAAAGATCCTGCGGCGGCCGCCCATCGATCCAGAAGCGTGGCCCCTGGTGGTCGGTTGTGTCGACGAAGCGCAACAGCAGCGGCAGCATCTCGGCCGGCCAGTACTGAGGGTCTTGGTAGCCGCCGTCGTCGACAAAGCGGGCGTACTGGGCATTGGTGACGCAGTGTCGATCCAGGTACATCTCGGCCACGGATATCGCTTCGCCCTGAACCGACTCGATCGTGAACACTCCATCGTGGCAGGAGACCCACGGGCAATCCAACACCACACGGCCGGCCGGTACAAATGCCATCTTGTGTTCGAGCATCTGCCAAGCACAACGGGTCGAGACCTCGTCGAAGACCACGCTCTCTGGATGAGCCAGCACCTGGCAATACCGCCCGTCGCGAATCAAACGACGGCTGTCCGGCGGCGCGGCCGATAGGTCCGGCTCGGTACCGTTCGGCGACGAGACCGATTCGGCGGTGGCCCGCCGCGAACCCACGGCGTTGGCGATTAAAGTTGCGAGCGACAAGGAAGCTGACTCCCGAAATGGGTGAGATCGATCTAGGGTTTTTCTTGGTTTGGTTTGGTTTGGTCGGCAGCATCGGATGCGGGCGGAAGACTTCGAACGCAACAAGCGTCAAGGACGCAGCGGCGATGATCGCGGCCTCAGACCGAACAGGGACCGCAACCGGGGCGGAGGATCGGCTGTCCTGGGGGCTTGGCAGGGGGCAAAGACGCGCTCGCTCAATCGCTCCGGTGCCGCCGCTGGCGACTCGGCCGCGGGGGTGGTTGCCGGCCTATCGACGGGCTCCGCCGTCCCCGCTGGCGGAGTCGCCTCGTTTTGCGCCGGGTACGGTGTTGGTGCTGCGGGATTCGCGTTCGCCGCGAGGGACTCGGCACCGGCCGTTTCCGCAGCCACGGTCCGCGCCGGCCGCGAGTGGCCCTCGCCGGCCTGTGGCAGTTTGGCTCGCTCCTGCAACAGTTCCCGCTGTTGCTTCTCCAGTTCCAGCCAGCCTCTGGAAAGCTGCTCGGCCTCTGCCTGCAGCCGAGCGTACTGCGTCTGCAGGGCATGACTGGCTTCATCGCCACCGCCACAGTGGGGACAGTGGGGATCCGGCGAGTGGCCAGAGGCGTCTGTTTCGGAAGGAGAGTTCACTGGGACGGACCCTACTGCAAGCGATTCCAGAGACGGGACAAGCGGCCGGACAAGGAGGCTTCGCGACGGACCGAGTCCGCCGCCGATTCCTGCTGGTGGATCTCGCGAAGATGCTCGCGGAGGGCATGGATGCGTGTTGCGGCTTCCTTGTCGGCACCGGTTTGCGTTTTGGGCAGGCTTTCGAAGTCGGCCAGTTTGCTGGAGACCTCGAAGCGGAGCCGAGACAGTTCGGCATGCTGCTTGGCCAATTCGGCCCGCTCCTCGCGCAGCCGGGTGTCTTCGGTGGTCGATGCACTGGCCAGTTTCCGGTTCAGTTCGGCGTTTTGTTTTTCCAACGCCAGAACTTGGAGCTGCAATTGTTGGTTCGTGGCCTGCAGTTCTTCCAAGGTATGGGTATCGGCTGCGGCGGCGCCGCCTTCGGTGGCGACGCGGTGCAGTTTTCGCTGCAACTGGTGCACCTGCTGTTCGCCCGTCTGCAGCCGCGCTTTCAACGATTCGGTTTCGGCCAGGTGTTCCTGTTCTCGTTGGCCGACGCGTTTCTCGATGTCGCCCACCCAGGCTTCCAGCTGCGCCCGTTCCTCCTGCTCGAATCGATTGGCCAACTCGGCCGCTTGCAACATCTCTTCCAGAATGGCGACGCGTTCGTCACTGCGGTTCGCCTCGTCGATCAATTCTTCCATGCGCCGCAGGCATGCGTCGGGCTCGTCCCGCTCCGCGGACGACTCGTTTGATAGTGGGTCGCTGGAAAACGAATGCTCTGCGTCCCAAGCCGCTTCGGCGTCCGAGTGATCGCGGTCGCCGGGCTGCGGATGGGGGCGATGCTGTGCCTCCTGGGCCGCCAGGGCGGCTTGCAGGTGCGCAACTTCGGCTCGCAACAGATCCACGGTCTCGCGATCGAACATCTCGTCCTCGTCGGAGGCCATGGCGTCGAATTCCGAGTCGAGCATCGAGATGTCCAGATCCAAGTCCGGCGTGAGACTGTCCGGCGTGAGGTCGGCGAGGTTCTCCTCGGGGGCTGCTTCGTCCGCAGTGGCTTCGGCCGCTGCGGCGGCCGGTCCGGCGTCGCCCGGGCTCGGACGTGCCTCGGTTGGCGTCTGCACGCTGCGGTTGACGGTGATGCGATAGGGCCCCACCTCCAGACAGTCGTCGGCCTCCAGGACGTGTTCGCCATCGACCGTTTGGCCATTGACGCGAGTTCCGCAGGCATGCATCCATTCTTGAACCGTCAGGCAGCCGTCCTGATACGTGATACGGCAGTGGATCTCGGCGATCTCCGGGCCGCGCAGGCGAAGACCACATTGATGGGACGCGCCGATAAAGACGCCCGTGTTCGGCTGCAAGGCGACCGAACGTTGTTCACCGGCCGGCCCGGTAGCGAAGAGCTGAAGGGCTGCGGCGGACTGTGAATCCAGCGGAGCCGTGTGCGGAATCGAACTCATGCTTTCCCTCCTACCAGTGCGGCTGGCGCCTGTTGCGCTGGAGCCTGTTGGACTGACACCTGCTGGGCTGGCGGCTGTTGGGCTGGAGCCTGTTGAGGGGGTTTGGTGGTTTGCACGGCTTCCAGCAGGTCCGTTGCTGTGCAGGGCTGCGGTAGCACGATGTCGGGAACGAAGCCCAAACGTTGTTGCCACAGGTCGTCCGACATCTGCCGCGGGTCTTCGATCATCGCGATACGCGTGATGCGGGCGAAGGCTTCGGGGTGTCGCTCGGCCATCTGATGCATCAGTTGGCAGACTTCGGGAACATCCGCGGCGAACACCAGGTGTCTCGGCGGATTGCGTTTGAAGACCAGTTGCAGCGCCAAGCGGTCGCGTACGACTTTGCCGCGGTGCGTCGAATCGGCTTTGTCCAGCGACGCACGCAGCGTCCGAGCCCGGGCAGCGTCCGGTTCGAACACGACGAATGGCGTGCCACTGCTCGCCGATTGCGGCTGAACCAGATCAGCCTGGACAAAAGCCTGCAGGACTTGTGTGACCTCTTCCCGTTGCCAGCCCAAGGCGGCGACCAGTTCATCGACGCTGCGCGGCTCGGCCAGTGACTGCAGCAGTTTCAGATGTCGCGCGCCCAGTCCCGAACGATCCAGGTTCTGGCCGCGGATCGCGACACGGGCGTAACGTCGATCCTCGGTCGCCGTCTCCTGGACGTTGCCGGCGATCAGTTCACCCTCGACCAATAGCGCCAACAAGCTGATTTCCAGCGGTAGGTTCTGATGAAGGGTATTGGTGCTGGGAGTCGTTTCAAAGCGGAAGGCGTCCAGTTTTTTGGAGAACGCCAGGCGGACCAACATGGCGGCTTGGAACCGCAGCAGCTTGCTCATCAGCCGCGGATCCAAAACCTTTTGATCTAGTAATTGAACAAAGCCGTCCACCTCGGCGCAGCTTCGTCCGCCAATGGTCATCTTCAGGACGGGCGCGAGCGTGGCCAGGGACGCGGGCAACTGGCCGGCGATCGCCTCGATTTGTTCGCTGCTCAAACCCGTTGCGTAGACCGCTTGAATGCGTCCCCGACCGAGATGAAACCGCAATCGCACCCGGTCCGCTTCCACTTCCAGCGTGCCGGTTTTCTGACCGTTATTGAGAAAATCCAACAGCTCCCGAATGCCAAAGCAGGCCAACGATCCGGACAGTGCCGCTTCGCCCGTCTGATGGATGACCTCCGGAACCGCCGTGCCTGCGGCCTGGGAGGTTACGATCATCGCGGCCGTATCCAGGGCGTTACCGACCGTCGTGCGAAGCAGTTCCTCGGTGTAAGGTTTGGGCAACATGTCGACCACGTTGTCCATCTCCACGTACTCGGCATACGCCTTTTTACGCAGAGTGGAACTGACGACCACCGGCACCTGACACAGCTCGGGCGTATCGACCAACTGGCGACAGACCTCGTATCCGGTGGTCCCGGGCAGTTGATGATCCAACAGGATCAGATCGGGCAGAATCTCTTTGGCGATCTCCAGGCCCTCCTCGGCATTGGCCGCCAGGACGACATGGTAGCCGGCCGGACTGAGGTGCGTATCGACAAGCTTGCGAATCGTCGAGCTGTCGTCGATGACAAGAATGGTCTTTTCGCTCATACGGTCACTCCAGCGGGTTTCGGATTGAGAGGTTGGGGGGGCGCCAGGCGATTCTCTTGCGAGAGCGACTGAACGGTGGCGTGCAGGTCTTCGGCGCGCAAGGGTTTGGGCAGGTACGCCGCCGCCCCTCGGCGTCGGGCTTCGGCGCAGATGGCAGCGTCCTGCCGGCTGCTGATCACCACGACTGGGGTGCCGCGGTGGCGGTCCATCGCCGCAACGGCTGACAACAGTGCCAGCCCGTCGACACGAGGCATTTCCATATCTGTGAAAACCGCGGCCACCGAAGTGGTCCGTAGCAGCGCCAACGCTTCTTCGCCGTCGGACGCCTCGAGAATGTCCCAGCCGTAGTCTCGCAGCGCACGAACGGTGCACCGTCGAGCGCTTTGCGAATCGTCGACGACCAGAATCGTGCGCTCTCGGTGACGGGCGATCGAGCCGAGCGCAGTGCTGCCGGCTGGACTGACGGTGTCGCGGCCGTGGTTGCGGTCCGGCACCGGCGAACCCGTCGCGGTTTTTGGCAAGCGGTGTGGGTCGACCAACAGCATCACCTCGCCCTGGCCGGACAGGGTGGCTCCCACGCAGAACGGATGCGTCTGCAGCAGGGGCGGCAGCGGGCGAACCACGACTTCCTCAGGACCGACGACCTGATCGACCAATACATTGACTCCGTCTGCGGGCACTTCCCCCGCCTCGCGGACGTCGCTGTGCGCCGCAGGGCTGCGGTTCAGCCGGATCGTTTGGGCGGCCAGTTTCGGCGTGGTGGAACCGGAATCGAGCAAGCCGGAAAAAACGATGGAGCTGGCCGTTCGCTGCGCGGTCGTCGTTTCGCCGGCTCCGCCAACCGCATGGGTGGGAAACGCAAACCGTTGGCCGCTGGACTGGAAGACCATGACGTGCTGGATCAACGAGGGCAACGGAAAGCGGAGGCGAATCGAAGTGCCTTGGCCGGCGACCGAGTCGATCTCTAACCAGCCTCGCATCCGCCGCAACGTATCGGCCACGACATCCATGCCCACGCCTCGGCCAGCCATCTGATCGGCGGTGTCGCGGGTGGAGAAACCGGGGTGAAAGATCAACTGGGCCAGTTGCTGATGCGAGGGATTCGCATTGCCCGCGAGAAGGCCCGCCTCGGTGGCTCGACGACGGATCGCCGCATAGTCCAGCCCTCCGCCGTCGTCCTCGACGTCGATCGAAAACAGGTCGGGACCGGCCGTGGCGGTCAACGTGATCGTCCCGGTCGCCGATTTACCCGCCGCAGTGCGCCGGTCCGGCGATTCGATGCCGTGACAGACCGCGTTTCGCACCACGTGCAGCAGCGGCTCGTACAGACGTTGCTGCAACGACCGTTCGACGCAGGCCTCCGTACCCAGCAGACGCAGTTGAACCTTCTTGCTTTCGCTGTGCGACGCATCGCGAACGACGCGCTGTAGTCTCTGGAACAAGCCTTCGATCGGCGAGCGACGCAGGGCGACCAGCTCCTGACGGAACTGGCCAATGAACTGAGTGATCGCACTGTTTTGTTCGGCCAGCGGTCGACTGCAATGCTGTATCGCCTGAGCGATCTCGAGCACATCGCTGGCAACTTCCGACATCTGCAGTGCCCCGGCGGCAGCGTCGCAGCGGTGCTGGTCGCCCAGGACCCGCAGTTTGGAGACACACCCCACCAAGCTCCGATGCGCCTCCTGGAGCACGGCGGTTTGCGATTGCCGGCGGTTTTGCAGCATGACCAGTTCGGCCAGCATGTCCATCAGACGGTTCAACTGGGACGTTTGCACTCGCACGACTGACTCGCCGGATTCGTTCACACCGGAGGGCGTTTCGCTGCCACTGCCCCCCGGGACGCTTTGACGACTGGGCGTTTCGCGGCCGCTGGGCGTTTCGCGGCCGCTGGGCGTTTCGTGGCGGTTGGGCGTTTCGCGGCGGTTGGGTGATGGTTCGCCTGTCGGATCGGCGGGTTCCGGGTGTCGTACCGCCGGAGGTGCAGGTTCGGCGCGGCAGTGGGGCGAGGGTGTGGCGGCATCCGTGCCATGGTGGGATGCATCCTGCCATAGACTGCGTCGTACTTCGTCAAACTGCTGCAGCAGACTGTCGACATCCGCTGGGGTTCCCTGCTGTTGGTGGTCGCGGAGCGTGTCTTCGGTGCGGTGCAGTTGGTCGGCCAAAGCTTCCAGCCCCACACTGCCGGCGGCGCCCTTCAGCGTGTGCAACTCCCGACAGATCTGTTGCTGCGGCGCGGTGCCGCCCGGATCCGACTCCAATTGCAGCAGCGCCTGCTCGATCGTGGCAAGACAAGACGCGGCGTCATCCAGGAATGCGGTTCGCAGTTCGGTGTCCAGACTTTGCAGCGCGAGTTGAACCTGGTGTGCGTCGGCGGTCGGCGGTGTGGGATGATCCGGGACGGGCGGCGTCAACTGTCCCAGCATCGCTTGGATCTGTTCCGCGCTGGGGGCTTGGACGTCGTCACCGGTTGCGTCGCCGTCGTCCCACAGGCCCTCAAAAGAGCCTTCACCGACGGTCGGGTCGTCGTCGTCCCACTGCACCGATTGCCATGCGTCTTCGCTCGGGTCGATCATGAAGGCGCTCCTACGGCTATCGGGGCCGAACTCGAAACCACCGCCCCGGCCCGCGCCGGCGGTTCGACATCAATCGCCCCAGACGACGGTTCCGGGTCGGCTGGCAGAATCAATTCCTGCCGAGGATCGCAGGCGAGAAAACGTTGGCTGGCCGCTTGCAGCTCCGCCGGCGGTTTGCTCAGCGTACGCAGCGTCCACCCCAACCGGTCCGCATTGTTCCGCTGGGACTTGGCGACCTGTGACAACTCCTCGACTTTCCGCAGGACGTCTTCCAGCAGGGTCTGTTGCCCGGCCGCGTGTTGCTTCAAGCGTTCGCAGTCGGTACGTTCCGTTTGAACGTCGCGAAGTCCTGTTTCGATAGCCGCGCCCAAGCGTTCGGCCAACTCGGCATGGCTTTGCAGGCGTGCTTGATTGCGGCGGAGCCCCTCACCGGCTTCGCCCGTGATCAACTGCATGGTATCGATCAGGCTGGTGATCTCGGTGACGGCGCTGCTGGAGCGTTCGGCCAGTTTGCGCACTTCGTCGGCGACGATGGCGAACCCGCGACCGTGCTCGCCGGCTCGGATCGCTTCGATCGACGCGTTCAGCGCCAACAGTTCGGTGCGCGAGGTGACATCGGTGATGGTGTCCAGCAAACCGCTGATCTGCTGGACGGGGTCGCACAGTGCGCGCAGCTTTTGTGCGCCGCCCTTGGCGTCACCGGCGGCTTGGGTTAGCCCCTGGGTCAGCCGGCCGGTCATCTCCAGACAGTGCTCCGCGGAGCTTTCACGTCGGCCGATCGACTCGTAGTGCTCGTTTGCGGACTGTTCGATCGTCTGAACCGCTGCGGACAGGTTTTCGACATAGGTGCCGGTTTTGACCACGGCGTGCCCGTGACGCTCGGTGGTGTCGGCGATCTGTCCGATCGCTGCTTGCGCCTCGTCGGCGTGTTGTTCCAGCGACTGAAGATGGTTGTGCAACGTGCGTCCCAAACCGGCCAGAACGCCGCGCATCTGTTGGCTCAGCGGCGAGTCGTCGCCCGCTCGACGATCCAATAATTGCAGGACGGTTTGAATCTCGTGGGTTTGTTTTCGGGTCTCCGCTGCGATCTGTTCCCAGCGTCGCGATTCATCGGCGATCCGTTGGGTGTGCTGGTCGAAATCGTTCATACCGGTTCGCGCCGGGGCGTATTCGCCGTCGGCGTCTGCGACAGCCCGCAGCGCACCGGCCGCACGCTGCAAGCGAATCGCCAACAACCAACACGGAACGCTCGCGCCCAGGACCGCCATTCCCACCAAGGCGTTTGCCCAGCGATCGTTCATCAGAACCGATCCAGCAACGGCCACCGATGCCGATAGCAGGCTGAGGCTACAGCACAGCAGGGACAAAGTTTTTGTGTTCAATTAATCGCTCCCTGCAACATGGCTGATTCCGCTGGCGGCGTGGATGCCGCCGACCAGTGACGCCGCAAAAGTGTCTCGGCGTGGCGGTACAACGTCGTCGGGTCCAGCACGTTCACGATGCGGTCCTCGTACATGGCCGTCGCCAGAACCAGACCGGCCAAGTGGTCCTCGGCTGCGGCCCCGCCGATCGCCAGGGTTTCCAGCGCAGCGATTCCGGGCGCTTCGGCGATTCGGATGCCCCAGGTGTGTGGAACGTCCAGGACGATGATTCGATTCTCGGGATCTGTAACCGGTCGCGGCTCCGCCGACAGGAGTGCATCGATGGCCAGGACCGGCACAAACTGGCTGCGAATATGTCCCATGCCAATCACCACCGATGCGCACTGCGGAACCGCAACCAGCGGCGGCGCCACGGTGATCTCCTGAACCGCTGTCGCCGGCATGGCATACCAGTTGCCTCCGGCTGAGAAGACGCAGTGTTTGGCAGCCGGCGGAACGGATCGGGCCGAAGCGACGCCAGCGATGCTTGTAGCCGCATTCACGAAACGTTCTCCAGTTGCCTTACGGAGGCGGGACGAAACGACCCGAGCAAGGCGCGAACGGTCTCGACCAATTGCTGCTCGCAGACAGGTTTGGGCAGGTAGGCGCCCAGTTCACTACCGAGTGCATCCAGGTGCTGCGCCGTATCGCGAGTCAAAAACACAATCGGCAGCGGGCGCCGGCCGAGGTTGGCCGCGAGAATCTGCTGACAGGCTTCGTAACCGTCCATTTCCGGCATCTGGATATCCAGGATTACCAGCTCCGGTGCATGCTGGCGAAACTGGGCGACGGCCGCTACGCCGTTGTCGGCCGTGACGACTTGAAAGCCGGCGGCGACCAGAGCTCGTCGGACAAGCGTCCGGACCGTGCCGCTATCGTCGGCGACCAGGATGGTTGCAGATGCCATGAGAAGCTCCTCTCGATCGAGGCAATGGATCGACTCCACTACACCAATCAAACGGTGGGTGTCACCGTGACCCAATCCGCGATTCGGTCCCAGCGTAAGAAAAGATGTTCGTCGTCCCCGTGAGAAGAGCCGCGAGCGGCGCGTCCAGCTGAAATATGGGTTACCTAGGGGCCGAGTCAAGCAACTTGCGTAAAGAATTGTGGGACCACCGTCGGCCGCACGACCGCGGCCGGAAAACCGCCAGAAGACTTGTCACACCCTGTGGGCCCGGAGCCACGCAAGCGGATTTCATCGAGTATGATTGCAGTACCCACATAGCATCACCGAACCCGCCTTTTGGGCGGCTCCTCGCCCACCACACCGCTGCAACCGCATGACGTTTTTCAAACTATCCTGCCCAGGCTGTAACAAGTCGCTGAAGGTCTCTGAGAATTTGGCTGGCAAGAGCCGTGCCTGCCCGTACTGCCGCGAAACGGTTCGCATTCCCGACGCCGTACCGGTCGAAAGCGAACCGGTCTTCCCCGGAATCGATGTCGCCGAGCCAAACACCGCTCGCAACCGAACCAAACGCGTTGCCGCGACGGGCGACAAAGCAAGCGCGACCTCGCGCAGCGATTCGGCGGTCACCGCGCCGGTGGTCGTGACTGAAACCGACGGCCCCAAGCCGACCAAGCAGGCCAAACAACCGGTTCGCAGCCGGCGACCGCAAAAGAGCTGGTTCAGCAGCAGCAGCGAATCGGCCAGCAGTGACGTCAGCTTGGTGCTGAGCTTTCTGATCGGTGCCGTGGCGACGCTGCTGTGGTACGGCCTGACGTTTCCGCTGCGGGAAACCATGTTCGGGCAACTGTTCTGGCAGCGGGGTCCGATTCCCTTTCCCACAACCTTGCTGCTGTTTTGGGCGGTGGCCATCCTGGTGCTGAAGTGGTTGAACCTGAAGAAGCAAAAGGACGCCATGCTGTTGGATGTGTTGCCGACCGAGATCTCTGCCGAGATCACCGTCGGCTCCATCGACCGCTTCATCGAGCACATCAACCAGTTGCCCGGAGCCAGTAGCGATACGTTCCTGGTCAACCGCGTGGTCCGCGGGATCGAACACTTTCGGGTTCGCAAAAGCGCGGCGGAAACCGTCACCATGATGGAATCCCAATCGGCCATCGATAACAACAACCTGGCCGGCAGCTATTCGATCCTCAAAGTTTTTATCTGGTCGCTGCCCATTCTGGGATTCATCGGTACCGTGATGGGGGTCAGCTCCGCCGTGGCGAGCCTGGCATCCAGCCTGACCGATGGCGGTAGCCTGGATGCGATGAAGGTGGCACTGCGGGATGTGTTCGCCGGCTTGGGGACGGCGTTTGACACCACCCTATTGGCGTTGATCATGAGCATGTTGGTCAAGATCCCCACGTCGGCCCTGCAGAAGAGCGAAGAAGATCTGATTACCAGCGTGGATGAGTACTGCAATGAGAACCTGCTGCGGCGGTTGAACGACGGCCGTGAGGGCGGGGCCCAGCGCGGCGACCAGGCCGCGACCGATTCGGCCGCCTTCCGCGAAGCGGTCGAACAGGCGCTCGGTACCCACCATGCCGAAATGGAACAGTGGTTAGAGAAATTGGACGCGATCGGTGGCGGACTGACCGAACAGGTCGCCAGCGGTTGGGACCAGGTAAACCGCCGGATCGAGAAACAACAAGAGAAACACGTTCGGGTGTTGCACGAACAACAACTGGACCAACAGGCGCGGCTGCAGGCCCAACTGGATCAAATGGCCAACGCCGCCGACAAGATCCAACAAACCCTGAACGGACTGGCCGAACAGACCGTCCAGCTGCAGTCGGCCGTCAACGATACCTTCTCGCAAACCGGTCAAACGCTGTCGACGCACCTGGACGGCGTCGAGAACGGACTGTCCCGACTGGGAACGGTGCTGAGCCAGCTGGGCGAACAGCAAGTCGTAATCCAGCAGGTCGCCAGCGAACCGCCCTCTCGCCGCGGCGGGTGGTTCGGTGCCAAACGCTCGCGAAACGGACGGGGGCACTGACCATGGCGCGACGAGCACGAGCGAACGATGACGACATTTCGCTGTTTCCCTTTCTCAGCATCATCGCCAGCGTGATCGGTGTGCTGACCATGATGATCGCGACCCTGGCGCTTGCCCAAACCGACAATCCCGATATCGCTCAGATCGAACAGTACCAGGCGGCCCAGAAACAGGTGCAGCAGCTGGAAGAGAAGATCGAGACGCTGCAGCGAGAAATCGCGGTTTCCAACAACACGGGCCTGCAGCTGCGTGAAGAAAAGCAACTGCTGGACATGACCCTGGAAGAGCTGGAAGAATTGCTGGCCGAACAGGAGGCGATCGACCAACAGTTGGCCGAACAGGAAGCCATCAAAGTGGTCATACCCGAGATCAAACCCCGCGACCGAGAGACGGTCGCGGAGATGCAGACCCAGCTGCAAGAGCTTCGCGAACAACTCGCCCAGCTGGAAAAGCGTGCCGAGGACGCCGTATCCGCCAGCCAGACCGATGTCACGGTCCTGCCGCAGGGCAGCGGACTGGATTTTGTTCCCCATTTTGTCGAGTGCGACGAGGGGTCGCTGGTCCTGCATCATCTGCAGCCCCCCAAACGCATTCGCGCCGCCGAGATGACCAAGGACGAAGATTTTCTCGCCCTCCTGGAGCAAACCCTGAACGGCAAAGACGATACGATCGTATTCCTCGTCCGCAGCGATGCGTTAAACGTCTATCGCGCGGCTCGCAAACTGTGTCGTGACCGCGATATCCGTAACGGAAAAATCCCGGTCGTCGGCGAGGGCCGAATCGACCTGAGCGCCTTTGGCCGCGACGAATCCTCCACCGCACCGCCCGCCGAAGAGGATTCGCAATGACCCGACGACCCAGCGAAGCCGATGACGACGGCGGTTTGGACGCCTTGCTCGATACCATGACCAACGTGGTAGGGATTCTGGTATTGGTCCTGATCGTGACGCAGATGAGCGTGGCCGACGTGGTGACTCGCGTCACTGCGGAAGTGGAGGTGAACGAAGAAAAGATCGCTGACGTCCAGCAACAGTTGCAACGCAAACGGGCCGAAGTGGACGAGTTGAATCAGATCCTCGTCGACCCGCTGGATATCGACCCCGAGGCCCAGCGAGAAGAACTCCGCCGCAGCAAAGCCCTGCTGGAGCGTCGCAAACGATTGCTGGAACAAAGCAAGCAGCAGAAGAACCAGCATGCCCAGCGGATCGCGGCCGAGCGCGAGATGGCCGAGCAGAAAAGCCAACAACTGAAACAGTTGTCAACCGAACGCGAGACGCTGTCGAAGCAGATTACCGAATCGCTGGAAAAGAAAGCCCAGCTGGAGTCCGTGCTGGAGGAAGCCAGCGCCGCGCCGCCAGCGGAAGACGTGCAGGTCAGCATCCCCAATCCGCGACCCGCGCCGCCGGGAGCGAAGGAGGTCGTGTTTGTTTGCTCGGAGAATCAGATCTTTCCGGTCAATGCCGAACTTTTTCGCCAGCGTGCTCAGGCTCGAGCCAAAACGATCATCGCCCGCGGCCGGTTGGACTTGAATCCCCAGCAAGGAATCGACCCGGAGAAATTCACCGCGGCCTACGAGCGGTTGAAGGATCGAGACGACTTCTTCGATGTCGAGTACTACGTCCAGTCCGAGACCTGGCCCAGATTGCGTTTGATTCCTCGAGAAGGTCGCGGGGCCACCACGGCGATGCTGGCCACGCCCCGATCTGATTTTCGCCAACGCGTGCTCAGCCAATTAAATCCCAGCCAGTACTACGCCCGCTTCTTCGTCCTTCCCGACAGCTTCGAAATCTATCTGGACGCCCGCAGCCTGTTCACCAAGCAGGGGTTCCTGGCCGGTTGGGAACCGCAGAACGAGGATTGGCTTTACACCACGGGTATCGGAGGCGGAATCCGTTTGGGACCGCCACCCCCGCCGCCGACAGACCCACCCGACCCCAACGCTCCCAAGCCCAAGCCGCCTTCGGTGATCGACTGATCTGCTGCGCTCGGTAGATTTAGCGGCGGCTATGCCCATCCCCGCCGACGCTAACGCATGCCCGCTGCGATCAAATCGTCCAGCTCCGCTTCACTGGTCATCGCTCGCAGTTTGGCGACCGCCCGCAGTTCCAATTGCCGCACCCGTTCGGTACTGATTCCCAGCCCCGCCGCGATCCGTCGCAAGGTGTGCGGCTGGCGGACCGATCCCACCGCGTAACGGCAACGGATAATCCACTGCTCGCGGTCGTCCAATCGGTCGATCATATCGAGCATCCGTTGCCGCAGACGCTGCCAGCACCGTTCGTACTGGGCCGACGAAGCGCTGCGTTCGTCCTGCACATAGGCCCATTCGCCGGGCTCTTCGATTTGCCTGGCCTGTTGCCGGCGGGCAAACCGAACGCGTTGGTACAGAGCCCGCGCGATGGAGCGATAAGCATACGTGCTGAAGCGAAACCCACGACGATAGTCAAAATGCTCCACCGCGTTGATCAACGTCTCGATGCCATCGCTGAGCAGTTCATCGAAAGGCAGCGAAGCGGTGGCGTAGCGTTTCACCAGGGCCATGACCAACCGCATATTCGCTTCGACGATCTCGTTGCGAAGCGTTTGGCTGTGGGCGAGCAGGGCCAGGACGTGCGCGTTGCGATCCGCGTCGGTCGAGTCGTCCGGATCCGTCTGCAGCACGCGGCCGGCGAGAAACTTGGCGTAATTCATCTCCCGGAACAGCTCGGTTTCCCGCTCGGGGTCCAGCGGCGGCGCATCTCCGAGGGCTGTGTGCGAAGCTCTGGGCCCGCTGGCCTCGCCGTGGGAAGAGGTTGCCGGCAGCGGGCTGTCCAGCGAGCCATCGAAGAATTCGGGGCTGAAGACAAAGGCGATCGGCGGGACCGTCCCCGCGTCCGTTCGGCCGGAGACGTTCGCGGCAGCCATTTTCGAGCGTGCCGGGGGGCTCTCTGCACGGCTCTCTGCGCGGTTCTCCGCACCCCCGGGCCGCAGCGGTCTGCTCGGGCGGCAACGGGAGCGACTGGCCGGCCGTTGCATCCGATTCGATTGGCGGGTCGAGGTCGAAATCATGGCGGGCTCCCCTTCAACAGGCAAAAAACGTCCAAAACGGTCATCCGGCGAGGAGTCAACCGCACGCGGCGGGCCAAAACAACCCAGAAAACGTCAAAAACGTTCAATCCGATGCCAGCAGCCTGCTCGGCCGACGCCCGTGGGTTCACGGCCCGTCGATGGATTCGAGAACGCACTGTTTAGGTGAGCCGCTTGGGCGATAGCCCGGTTTTCTTTGGGCGATCGCCCCGGTTTTGCGGTGACGAAACCGAGGCTAGCCTCTACACGGCTCAATAAATCGACGGGCGGTTCAAGCGCGGGACGGGCCCAAAGACCGTCGGTTTGGTTCTGCAAATCGAAGTTTCGAACGAGAAATCGGCTTGCCGCTCCGCTAGGATGACCCTGCGAGACCGGCACTAAATCATTCATTTCGTTCAGGAGCATGCCTGGAGATGCGCGAGCAATTAACTCCCAAACAGGTGGCCCGGGCGCTGGAGGTGAGCGAATCGTCGGTCAAGCGGTGGTGCGACCGCGGCTTGATTCCCACCCAGTACACCGCCGGCGGGCATCGGCGGATCGCCCTTTCGGATCTGCTCGTCCGCGTTCGTGACGGGCGGTACCGTTTGGTCCATCCCGAGGCACTTGGTCTGCCACCGACCAGCGGCCGGTCGCTGGGGGGCCGTCAGCGCGCCGGCCAGCGGATCGGCGAGGCGCTGCTCGAAGGAGCCGAGCAGCGCTGCCGGCAGATCGTGTTCGACCTGGTCCTGGCCGACCAGCCGTTGGCGGCCATCTGCGATGAGGTTTTGGCCGAGGCCCTGTGCGAGATCGGGCACCGCTGGGAACAGGGCGAGGCCGAGGTGTATCAGGAGCGCCGGGCGTGTGAAATCGTCCTGCGGATCCTGCACGAGTTGCGGACGATGATTCCGGCCCCGCCGGAGGACGCTCCCGAGGCGCTCGGTGGGACGATGGCCGGCGACCGATACGTGCTGGGAACGACGATGGCGGAGCTGGTCCTGCGCGAGGCGGGCTGGAAAGCGATCTCGCTGGGCGACAACCTGCCGGCGAGCACCTTGGCCGCGGCCCTGCAAACGCATCGGCCCAGCCTGTTCTGGTTGAGCTGTTCGCATATCCCGGACGAGACGGCTTTCTTACAGGCCTACCAGTCGCTGTACCAGAGCCACGGCCAGCGGGCCGCGTTCGTCGTCGGCGGCAACGCTTTGACCGAATCGCTGCGTGGGCAAATGCAATACGCCAGCTACTGCGACAAGATGCAACACCTGGCCAGCTTTGCCAACTCGCTGCAGAGGATGAGCAATCGTATCAGCGGTGAGAAGCACGACGAATCCCAAAACCCAACCCTGGAAAACTGATGGTCGATGTTCCCGAGATCCGCATCCGGACCCTCCGCGACTGCGCTCCGGCGGCCGATGGGCAATTCGTCCTTTACTGGATGATTGCTTATCGCCGAGGCCGCCACAATTATGCTTTGCAGCGCGCCGTGCAGTGGGCCCGGAAATTAAAACGGCCCTTGGTCATTCTGGAGGGTTTACAGTGTGACTATCGCTGGGCTTGCGACCGATTTTCGGCAAGATCCGCTACATGAGCAGCGACAATACTCGCAAGAAGCTTCGGATGAGCCGGTATTTGGAACGGTTTGGTCCGTAGCTCGCCCTCACCAACCAAAGCCTGGCGCGATCAGCTACGGTTGGCGGGACGTTTGGGGAGGACCCATTCGGGGCGGGGGAAATGGCAGGTGTAGCCGTTCGGGATCCGTTCGAGATAATCCTGGTGCTCGGGTTCGGCTTCCCAGAAATCACCCACCGGTTCGACCTCCGTCACCACCTTGCCGGGCCAGTGTCCGGACGCTTCCACGTCGTCGATAGTCTCCAGAGCGACTTCCCGCTGGGCCTGGTCGGTGTAATAGATCGCCGAGCGGTACGAGGTGCCGCGATCGTTGCCCTGGCGATTGGGCGTGGTCGGATCGTGGATCTGAAAGAAGAACTCCAGCAGTTCGCGGTAGCTGATCTGCTGGGGATCAAACTCCACCTCGATGCCTTCGGCGTGGGTGCCGTGATTGCGATAGGTTGCATGGGGCACATCGCCGCCGGTGTAGCCGACGCGGGTCTTCAAAACCCCCGGCAGCTTGCGGATCAGATCCTGCATGCCCCAGAAACAACCACCGGCCAGTACCGCGCGTTGCGTCGTCATCTTCGAACTCCTTACCAGGACTGGATCATTTGATTCAGCCAGAAAGCCAGGGCGGCCACCAGCAACGTGCCCACAAAGGGAAGAATGATCATCGCGTTGAGTTCCAACTTGCTTGGACTCGGTTCTTGGTGCGTCACGGCGACTGTTCCTTGGACAGAATGAGAAAGCAGAAAACCAAACGGTACAGGGCGGGGCGGCGGTCTGGCAGACGGCCCGCCACAAGCGCCATTTTAGAATTGACCGCGTTTCTGTGCAGGGGTTCGCGCCGCGATTCGGCCGAGCCCCCCCCGGTGGGGATTTACCACGGATCGGCCTGTCGATTGCTTGGCCCGTCGATTGCTTGGCCCGTCGATTGCTTGGCCCGTCGATTGCTTGGCCCGTCGATTGCTATACCGCTGGCCGCATGTGAATCGGTGACCTACGTTTAAGCTCGGTCGGCAAGTTCGGTTGACTTCCCCGCCGGGGTCTTGTACCAAACGCAGACGCGACTTGCGGTTCGCAATGCAACAGAAGGAATCAGGGATCTTAAAATCGGAATCTAACACCATCGACGCCTCCAATCTTCAACGTCCCGAGACCGTTCCGCTGCCGCTGCAGCCGATCGATCGGCTGCTGCGGCCGGTGGCCCGGATCTTGCATGTCGAAGCGACCAGCGGGATTTTTCTGATCATCTGCACGGCGATCGCCCTGGCGGCGGCGAATTCGCCGTACCGCGAAGCCTATTTGGCATTCTGGGAGCAGACGGTCACGCTGGCGTTCGGAGATTTTTCGTTCCAGCACAGCCTGCACCACATCATCAACGACGCGTTGATGGCGATCTTTTTCTTCGTGATCGGGCTGGAGGTCAAACGAGAACTGGTTCATGGCTCGCTGGCCGACCTCCGGCAAGCCTCGCTGCCGATCGCGGCGGCGATCGGCGGGATGGTGGTGCCGGCGGGACTGTACCTGTCGCTGCAGTATGGGGAACCCGGCCAGCGCGGCTGGGGGATTCCGATGGCGACCGACATTGCCTTTGTGGTCGGTTGTTTGGCGTTGCTGGGGTCGCGCGTGCCGCACAGTTTGCGGGTCATGCTGCTGACGCTGGCCATTGTCGACGATATCGGTGCCATTTTGGTGATCGCCATCGGCTACACCGAATCGCTGGACCTTCGCTATCTGCTGTTGGCCGGCGTCGCGATCACGGTCGTCCAGCTGTTTTCGCGGTTGGGCGTACGCCGCTTTCCGCCCTACATCCTGATGGGAGCCATCGGTTGGTATGGACTGCACGAGTCGGGTGTGCATGCGACCTTGACCGGAGTGATCCTGGGATTGATGACGCCGGCCCGCTCGGTTCTGGTGCCGGAGCGTTTTCGCGAATACTTGCAGTACAAACAGGATGACTTCATCGAGGAGCGCTGGGTTAAACGCAAACACCGGGCCGCGTTGGTCAAGGAAGTGCAGAAACTGACGCGGGAGACGGTCTCGCCGCTGGAGTATCTGGAGATCACGCTGCATCCCTGGAGTGCTTATGTGATCATGCCCGTCTTCGCTTTGGCCAATGCGGGGGTGGTGATTCAACCGGAGCATATCAGCGATTCGGTGGCGGCCGCCGTGATGTTGGGCCTGGTCGTTGGCAAACCGCTCGGGATCGTGCTCTTCAGCTGGGTGGTGATCCGGATGGGTTTGGCGCGGTTGCCCCGCGGGCTGTCCTGGCCGATGTTGATCTCGGGCAGTTTCCTGGCGGGCATCGGGTTCACGATGGCCCTGTTTATCGATGGATTGGCGTTCCGAGGTCAGAGCATGGATACGGCCAAGGTCGGCGTTCTGATCGGTTCGGCACTTAGCGCGATCCTCGGGATGGGGCTGCTGTTCTGGACCTCGGTCCTGCACCGCCGCCACCGCGAGCAGGCCGAGGCGGAAGCCGCCAAAGCGGTGGATACAGCGGAATAAATCCGCCGGCCGGGTCAAGCCAATACATCGCCGATGACGTGACCTTCGACGTTGGTCAATCGGCGCTCGATCCCGTTGTGCTTGAAGGTCAGCCGCTCGTGATCCAGGCCCAGCAGATGGAGGATCGTGGCGTTGAAGTCGTACAGAGGATGCACGTCCTGGACGGCGGCCCGGCCCAGTTCGTCGGTCAGGCCGTGGCTGACACCCGCCTTGACCCCCGCTCCGGCCAGCCAGCAGGTAAATCCGTTGGGGTTATGGTCGCGGCCCTGCGAGCCTTTCTGGAAAAACGGCATCCGCCCGAACTCGGTGCACCACACCACCAACGTATCTTCCAGCATGCCGCGCTGTTTTAAATCCTTGATCAACGCGGCCACCGGTTGATCGAGAATCGCGGCATGTCGATCGTACTGCTGTTTCAATTTATTGTGGCCGTCCCAGTTCAACTCGCCTCCGCTGGCATAGGCGCCGTTGAACAACTGCACGAACCGCACGCCGCGTTCGACCAGGCGCCGGGCAAGGATGCAGTTCTTGGCAAAGGCGGCCCGCAGCGGTTGCGTGGTATCATCGGCACCGTAGGCCTTGAGGACGTGCGCCGGTTCGTCGTCCAACGCCGTGACTTCGGGAACACTTAATTGCATCCGAGCGGCCAACTCGTAACTGGCGATCCGTGCGGCCAGTTTGCTGTCGCCGGGGTTCTGTTCCAGATGCCGCCCATTCATCCGCCGCAGCCAGTCGCGGGCCGCCGTGTCGCGCCCCGCCGGGCCGGCACCGCGGAGGTGACGGATCGGTTCACGAGAGCTCATCATCACGCCCTGGAACGCCGCGGGCAGAAAACCGGCGCCCCAGTTATTGGCTCCGTTCTGCGGGACGCCCCGGGGGTCGGGGATGGCCACGTAGGCGGGTAGATTCTGATTCTCGGTTCCCAGCGCGTAACTGACCCAGGCGCCCAGACTGGGGAACCCGTCCAGTTGAAACCCGGTGGAGAGGAAATTTTCGGCCGGCCCGTGCGTGTTGCTGGTGCTGGTCAGGGAATGGACGAATGCCAGGTCGTCGGTCAGTTCCGCAAGATGCGGGATCATGTCGCTGACCCATTTACCGGACTGGCCGTGCTGGCGAAAACGATATTGGGGCCGCGCCAAATTGCCCGCGGGGCCTTGGAACGTAACGGCCGGACCGCCGGGCATCGGTTTGCCGTCCAGCCGAATTAATTCAGGTTTGTAGTCCCAGGTCTCCAGTTGACTGACCGCCCCGGCACAGAACACAACGATCACGTTCTTGGCCTTGCCGCCGTAATGCCCGCTACGGGCGGCGAACGGTTTTTCCGGATCGACCTGGACGCTGGCCCCGAGCGACTGCTGTTGGTTCAGCAATTCCAACAGCGCGATCGAGCCCAACGCGGTCGCCGATTCGGTTAGGAATCGGCGTCGATCCAGCAGCTGCGAACCGTTGGGAGAAAGGTCGGAAAAGGTCATCGAACGACTCACGGAGAGAACAGGAATTCGTTGCAGTTAAACAGGACGCGGCACATCGTTTCCAAACCGTGCTGGGCTGCGAGCCGGCCGGCTTCCTTCTGTTCCGTTGGCGTGGGCGACCGGCACAGCACCAGTTCGAAGGCGCGCGCGACCTGCGTATCGACGTCGCTGCCGCATTCGCGCCGCAGCCGCTGGGAAAGCGCCGCCGATTGTTCCGCCGTGAACGTGCTGTTGAACAGGTTCAGGGCCTGGATTGGCGTGGTCGATTCGCTTCGCCGAGGCGCGCTTTGGCCGCCGTCGGGACAATCGAATGCGCCAAACACCGCATCGGGTTCGCGTCGCACTTTGTGTGCGTAGATCATCCGGCGCAGGCCCTCGCCCTCGAATGATTCCACGGGCGTAAAACCGCTCAATCCGCCGCGTTTGTTAAAGCGATCGAAACCGCGTCCGCCCATGGTTCGCTCCAAGCGTCCGCCGACCGCCACCATCGTGTCGCGGATCACCTCCGCTTCCACCCGGCGCCGGGGGAACCGCCACAACAACCGCACATCGGCGTCGCGCTGGGCCGCAAACGCATTGTGCTGAGCCGATTGCCGATAGGTACTCGACAACACGATCCGCCGGTGCAGCTGTTTGAGCGACCAACCGCTGCGGATGAACTGGTCCGCCAGGTAATCGAGCAGTTCGGGATGTGACGGACGCGACCCGTTGCGGCCGAAATCGTTGGGCGTGTCGACGAAGCCGATGCCGAAGTGCCATTGCCAGATGCGGTTGACCAGGACGCGGGAGGTCAGCGGGTGATCGGGCCGGACGATCCAGTCCGCTAACGCCAGGCGGCGAGTTTGTTCGTCGCAGTCCGGCGCCAGCGTCTGCTCGCCGAATCGGCTCAGCACCGCCGGTGGCACCCGATCGCGGGGTTGTTCGGGATCGCCGCGGCTGAGCAGATGGATGGGGTCGGGGGTGCGGAATCGCCCGGCAAAGGCCACGGGGCCCTGCTCGGCCTCCGCCGCGGCTTTTTCCAGCGACTGTTTTTCTTTCCGTTGACGCTCGACCTGACGACGCCCTTCATCGGACAATCCGCTCAAACGCAGTTCGTCGGCGAGCCGCGTCGGTGCCGCATCCGCATCATAGCCGTGTCGGTCGCCGGCGTCGGCCACACGCCGCCAAACGCCATCGACCAACGCTTCGATGTGGTAGTCGGTGGCCAAACGATCGTGGAATTGACCGTTTCGATCACGGCTCCAAACCACGCGGTCGATGGTCTGCAGGTCGGCAAACTGTAATTCGATCGTGCCGGCTCCGTCCTGGTTGCTCAGCCAGGACCGTTCATTGCCGTAGCGTCCATCGTGAACAAAGTGGGCTTCATGGCGATTGGCGACCATGGTTTCGCCGGACACCATCAGGCCGGTACCACGCTCCGCGGCCGCGACGTTTTCACCCTGGACGTTAAAAACTTCGAGCTCGTCGATACAGGGTTCCAGGGTGTTGGTCGCCGCCACCACGAAGCGCACACGGTCGGTCGTTACCGGGGCAAAGCGATCGATGTTCAACAGCGCATCGACCGCGGTGCGGCGCGCCTCCTGAGGTGGGAAGGATTCGCGGTCAAGCTTTGCCGAGGTGGTCCGCCCGGCGGCGTGAGTCTGGGGACGGGCCAGCGGCACGTGATCTGACAGACGCTGGTCGATGGCGGCAATCCGCTCGCGCAGCTCGGCAGCACGCCGGCGTCGCTCCTCCGCATCGCCCGTCTCCACCCGGCGTTCCTTGTATTCCACCCCGGCCACGAAGGCCTGCATGCTGTAATAATCGCGAGCGCTGATCGGATCGAACTTGTGGTCATGACAGCGGGCGCATCCCACACTCAATCCCATGAACGTTTGCGACACGTTGTTGACGATCTCGTCGAGCGCGTCCTGGCGCGCCAAGCGTTTGGAGGCTTCGTCCTTGCCGATCTGACCGGGCAGCAACACCGAAGCGGTGACCAGAAAACCCGTGGCCGGATCCTGGTCGAACGCGTCGCCGACGATCTGCTCGCGGACGAAGCGGTCGTACGGAGTATCGGAATTCAGCGCCTCGATCACGTAGTCACGATAGGGCCAGGCGTTGGGGCGTTCGGTGTTGACTTCGAAACCGTGTGTGTCGGCATAGCGAACCAGGTCCAACCAGTGCTGCGCCCACCGTTCGCCGTATCGCGGTGAAGCCAACAAGCGGTCGACCGCCTCTTCATACGCGGTAGGGCTGGTGGCGACGCGCTCGAGGAAACGCCGAGCCTCGTCCGGGGTCGGCGGCAGACCGGTCAAATCGATCGAAACCCGACGCAACCATGCCAGCGGCTCGGCCGGCGCCGAGGGTGATAGACCGGTTTGCTCCAGACCCGCCAGCACAAAGCGGTCGATCGGGCCTCGCGCCCAATCCGCAGTGGCGACCGCCGGAGGCGACGTAACGACCAGCGGCTTGAAGGACCAGTGATCCATCCGGTCTTCCAGCTCCGCCAAGTCGACGCCGTCAGGCCAATGGGCGCCTTCGGCGATCCAACGCCGCAGCACCGCAATCGCTTCGGGCGGCAACCCGTCCTTGCCAGGCGGCATCCGCATGTCCCGATCGTCGGCGGTGACCAGTTGCATCAGCGGACTCTCTTCGGGATCGCCCGCGATCAGGCTTTCGCCCCAGCCATCGCCGCCCTTGAACGCTTCGGATTTGATGTCCAGCCTTAGACCGCTGCGCTGACGCTGCTCGCCGTGACAACGATAACAGTGCTGCTGGAGGATCGGCCGCACATCGCGAACGTAGTCGACCCGCTGGGCAAAAACCGAGGGTGAGAATGCGTCCAGCAGACACCAGAAGCAGACACAGCAGAGCAGCCAGCGAAACATCGGCGGGATCCGGGCGGGCACGGCGACACAGAGGCGAGGGGGAACCGGTCCCGCCCAGTATAGTCCTTCCGCGGTGCCGATTGCGAATCGACACCGCGATGCCCAGAGTTTCCGCTTACGACGATGCTTCCACGGCGTCGGCTAACTGCGGCGTCTGTGCGGCCGAGTGCGCGACTTGCGGCCGTATCTCGCCATCACGACCGAACGGTTGCTGCAGGCGGTCCCGTCGTTTGGCGAACCGTCGCAGCAGGACGTAGAACACGGGGGTCAAAAACAAACCGCACAGGGTCACTCCGACCATGCCGCTGAACACAGCCGTGCCCAGCACACGCCGCATTTCGTAGCCCGCTCCGGTCGCCACCAACAGCGGAACCACGCCCAGGATGAACGAAAAGGCGGTCATCAAAATCGGCCGCAAACGCAACCGGCAGGCTTCCACCGCCGCAGCGAAGCGATCCTTGCCGGCATCCTCTTCGCTCTTGGCAAACTCCACGATCAGAATCGCATTCTTACAGGCCAATCCGATCAACACGATGAAACCGATTTGCGTCAGGACGTTGTTGTCCATCCCGCGGAACCAGACGCCGACCAACGCAAACAACAAACACAGCGGCACGATCAGAATGATGGCCAGCGGCAACAACCAGCTCTCGTACTGGGCGGCCAGAGCCAGGAACACAAACAGCACGGCCAGGGGAAACAGGAACACGATCGTATTGCCGGCCTGTTTCTCCTGGAACGCGATCTCGGTCCATTCAAACCCAAAACCCGGCGGCAGATTCTGAGCCGCCAGGCGTTCCATCGTCTCCAGCGACTGGCCGGTGCTGTAGCCGGGCATGGTCGAACCGTTGATGTCGGCCGCCGGAAACAGGTTGAAACGCACCAGGCGATCCGGGCCGGCCGTATGCCGCACGTCCACCACCGACCCCAGCGACACCATCGCCCCGCGGTTGCTGCGGGTGCGGATCTTGGCGATGTCGCTCGCCTCGTCGCGAAACTCCGGTTCGGCCTGAGCCGTTACGCGGTAGGTTCGTCCGAGGAAATTAAAGTCATTGACGTACATCGATCCCAGATACACCTGCAAGGCTTCGAACACGTTGCTGACCGGAACGTTCAACATTTCCGCCTTGGTCCGGTCGACGTCGGCATACACCTGCGGCACGTTCATGTGCAAGTTGGTAAAGGCCTGAACGATGCCCGGTTGGCTGTTGGCTTCCTTCAGCATCACCTGCGTGACTTCGTTCAAAGTTTCCAGCCCCGCACCGCTGCGATCCTGGACATACATCTTAAAGCCACCGCCGCGACCGATACCGCGGATCGGTGGCGGGGGGATGATGAAGACTTGGGCTTCGTTGATGCCAGCGACGGCGCCGCGCATCTCTTCGACAATCTTCTGAACGCTTCGCCCCCGTTCGGCTCGCTCCTTGGCGTCCTCCAGTGGCAGAAAGGTCACGGCCGCGTTGGGGCTGATCGTGAACGTCGAACCCGATAGGCCGGCAATCCCCACGGCGTGGGCCACCCCGTCGATCTGGCCGCCGATCTCGGCAACCTGGCGCGTCACCTTGTCGGTTCGGGCCAGCGAAGCCCCGTCGGGAAGATTAATACTGACGATGATATAACCCTGGTCCTGTTCGGGAATAAACCCGGTCGGCACCAGCGAGAAGCTGAATCCGGTACAGACCAACAGCACCGCATAGATTCCCAGGGCCACGCCGCTGGTGCGCACCAGGCGGCCGATCACTTTGGCGTACACACCGCTGGTGAAATCAAACGTCCGGTCGAACAGCCGGAAAAACCATCCGAACAGGCGATCGATGATTCGTCCGAACAGGTTGCTGGGAGCATCCTTGGGACGCAGCAACAGCGCGCACAGTGCCGGGCTGAGCGTCAACGAGACGAAGGTCGAGATCGCCGTAGAAATCGAGATCGTCAACGCAAATTGCTGGTAGAACTGACCGCTGATGCCGGGAACGAACACCGTGGGTACGAACACCGCAATCAACACCAGCGTCGTGGCGATCAATGCCGAGCCGACTTCGTCCATCGCTTTGTGGGTCGCCTGCCGTGGCGAGAGCCCCTTGGCGATCAGCCGTTCGACGTTCTCCACCACCACGATCGCGTCGTCCACCACGATCCCGATCGCCAGCACCAGCCCAAACAGCGACAGGGTATTGAGCGTCACGCCCAGAAACTGCATGACCGCAAAGGTACCGACCAAGGAGATCGGAATCGCGATCACGGGGATCACGGTCGGCCGCCAGCCGTGCAGGAAAAAGAACACCGTAAAGACCACAAAGACGGTCGTGATGAACAGCGTCTGGAACACTTCGCTGATCGATTCTTCGACATAATCGGTGGGGTTGTAGGCGATCTCATAGCCCAAGCCTTCGGGGAAATCCGCAGCCATCTCCTGCATCCGCTGCTTGACCTGCGCCGCGGTGTCGACCGCGTTGGTGCCGGGGCGCTGGTAGACCAGCACTGCGACGGCCGACTGGCCATCGAGGTAACTGCGGCGCGAATAATCCTGGGCGCCCAGCTCGATCCGAGCCACATCTCGCAGCCGCGTCACCTGTCCGTCGGCGCCGCGTTTGACGATGATGTCGCCGAACTCGTCCTCCTTGATCAAACGCCCTTGAGTGGTAACGTTTAACTGGAAGTCGCCGGTTTCGTCGATCGGCGGCTGGCCGATCACGCCGGCGGCAACCTGGACGTTCTGGCTGCGAATCGCCGCCACGATCTCGCCCGCGGTCAGATCGACATGGGTCATCTTTTCGATGTCCAGCCAGACCCGCATCGCGTACTCGTTGCCGCCGGCGATGCGGATCGCGCCCACGCCGTCCAGCCGCATCAGGGCGTCGCGGATGTGCAGGAAGGCGTAATTGCTGATGTACAGGTTGTCGCGACTGTTGTCCGGGGACTTCAGGTGAACGACCATCAACATGTCCGGAATCTGCTTGGTCGTCGTCACGCCGATCTGCCGCACCGCCTGAGGCAATCGCGATTCGGCGATCGCCACGCGGTTTTGAACCAGGACCTGCGCATCATCCAGATCCGTGCCCAGCTTGAACGTCACGGTCAACTGCATTGTGCCGTCGCTGCTGGAGGAGGACTCCATGTACAGCATGTCGTCAACGCCGTTCATTTCCTGCTCGATCGGCGTGGCCACCGTATCGGCGATGACCTGTGGGGTGGCGCCGGGGTAACTGGCGCGGACCAGCACCGTCGGCGGCGCGACGCTGGGATACTGGGATACCGGCAGCGTAAAGTAGGTGATGCCGCCGACCAACACGATCAAAAACGACAACACCGCGGCGAAGATCGGCCGCTCGACAAAGAAGTGAGGAAATTTCATCGTGCCACCTCTTGCTCGAGCAAGGCGACGGGGACGGGAGTCGGTGGCGGCGAGATCCATTCCGCTTCGGGAACCGGTGCAAAGTCGTTGGGCAAACCGTCCTCGACCGCTTCGATGCGGCCTTCATTGGTCACCACGTTCATCCCCGGACGCGCTTTTAGTAGCCCCTCGATCACCACCTGTTCTCCGGGCCGGACGCCCTCGCGGACGACTCGGAGGCCATCGGATATCGGCCCGAGCCGAACCGCCCGACGCTCGACCACGCCTTCCTCGACCACGTACACGTACTGTGACGACTGGTCGGTGCCGATGGCCGAGTCGGGAATCAGCACCGCGTCGTAGGGGGCGCTGCCGGGGATCCGAATGCGACCGAACATCCCGGGCAACAGCAACTGGTCGTCGTTGCGAAACACACACCGGGCTCGGAGACTGGCGGTTTCCACGTCAAACCGGTTGTCCACAAAATCCATATGGCCTTGACGAGGAAAATCGGTTTCGTCGGCCAGCCCCAGATAGACGGGATTCTTGGCCACCCGGGAACTCTCCCGTTGGCCGGCCTGGGCCAGGCGGACGTACTTCAGCACGTCCTGCTCGGTGGCATCGAAGACGCAGTAGATCGGGTCCAAGGAGGTGATCGTGGTCAACAGCGAGGCGGTATTGGTGCCGCCCGCGATCAGGTTTCCTTCGGTGACCTCTTTGCGGCTGATCCGGCCGCGGATCGGCGCCCGGATTTGGGTGTACTCCAGATTCAACTCCGCCGCCTCGACCCCGGCGGCCGCCGTTTCAATCGCCGCCTCGGCCGTCGCGATCGCCGCAGCGGCCGAATGCATGCCGGCCCGAGCTCCTTCCAGATCCGCTTCGGCCTGCAGGAACGCCGCTTCGCGTTCGTCCAGTTCTTGCTGGGATGAGGCGTTTTGCGAACGCAGGTTTTTGACCCGTTCGTACCGCACACTGGCCAACCGCAGTTTGCTGTTGGACTGCAATTCCCGAGCTTTGGCTTCGTCGGACAACGCGCGAGCCTGCTTGAGCTTCGACTGGGCCTGCTGCAGTTGACTGCGAGCCGCATTCAATTCCGCTTGAAACGGCCGCGGATCGATCACGAACAGCAAATCACCTTGCTCGACGACCTGGCCTTCGTCGAAGTGGACCGATTGCAGGTAGCCGCCCACGCGAGCCCGGATCTGGACCAGATCGACCGCTTCGAGGCGTCCGGTATAGGCGTCCCATTCGACGATCTGCTTGCTGATCGCCGGCGCCACGGTCACCTCCGGGGGCGGCATCTCGCCGCCTCCGGCCGCCGCGCTGGAGTCGGAACCACAGCCCGCGGCGAACAGAATCATCAGCCCGGCGGCCGCCACAGCGCCGGCGGTAAACCATCGTCTTGTCATCGTCTCGAAGTCCTTCGTAATCTCTAGCTACGTTTACCGCCCTAAACAATGGTTCCCGCAGGCCCCGGGCCGTCCCCGGCAATGACTGTTTGCCCCTCACCACCCGCCAACGGCGGGCTTACAAACATTTTCCAATCGAGTCCCGGGCTTTTTCTAAGAGGCCGATCAACTGCTTTTGTTCGGATTTGGTCAGGCCTTTTAGCAGTTGACGTTCCAGCTGCTGCAAAGCGGGCATCACCGATTCGACCAGCTCGCGGCCCGCGGCGGTGATCTCCACATGGACGACCCGGCGATCGCGCTGACAACGTTTTCGCTGGACCAAACCCTGGCTCTCGAGATGGTCGACCAGGGACGTGATCGCCGGAACGATCTGGATCATCCGCTCGCCGATCTCGCCGCAGGTCAACGGCTGGTCGGCCAAAATCAGGTTTCGCAGCACGTTGAAGCGGGAGACGGTCAAGCCGTGTTCGCGGAACAGACGCGACAGCCGATTCTCCAGCTGGTCGCCGGCCCGCAACAGATTCAGCAGCGTTTCCTGCTGGCTGGAGGCGAACGGTACCGGCCGCTTGAGTTCCTGTTGCAATTTCACGGGATCCGCTCCAGTTGCCGGCCGACGAAAACCCTCCGGACATCTGACCGGAAACCTTTTGATCAATAAGATATTTTGCAGTGAACGTTCGATCAAGCCGAAATCTAGAAACGGCGGCGGCGGCGGAGCGGGGCAGAGGCGTCCAGCCTGAGAATCAGAGACGCGTGGCCTACACTGTTTCCACCGGCAATCCGGCGGCTTTCCACTCGGGCACGCTGAACCGCAGCCGCTGCGACTTGTAGCGTTGCTCGCGGAGCCAGCGGTTGCCTTCGAAGGCCGCGGCGCAGAATGGGCCGCGGCAGTAGACCAACAGCGCGCGGCGGCGAGGCAGTTCCGCAGCCGCTTCGGAAAGCGTTGCAAAGGGAACGTTTTGGGCCCGCGGCAGGTGTCCCTGCTGGAATTCCGAGGGGGAACGCAGGTCGAGCAGGGAGACGCGTCCGTCCGCGAGCCGGTCTGCCAGATCCGTCGGGCCCAGCGGCGACAGGCCCTCGTCGTTATCGAACCGCGTCCGCATGATCTCGCGAATCTCCGGAACCACGGTTTCGCCCAAGTCCCGGAAACGCAGCCAGAGATCCGCCGCACGCTCGTCGGCCAACCGACAGTAGACGCTGCGGCCGCGTTTGTCGGTCTCGATCAGATGGCTGTTGCGCAGGACTTTAATGTGCGAACTGGTCAGCGCCAGGGACTGGCCGGTCAACCCCGCCAGCTCGTCGATCGTCTTTTCGCCTTGGGCCAGCAGGGAAATCATCTTCAGCCGATGCGGATTGGACATCGCGCCACCGAGCTGGGCGAGTCGCTCATAGATCTGTTGCTGCTGCTGCTTCTCGGCCATCGCTTTTTCCCGGCAAGATCTCTCAGAGCTGTTCCGCTGCGGCCCCCCCGCTCAATCGACGCCTGGATTGTACCCGCCCATCGATAAACGGTCAAAAAACCTTTTGACAAAAGCGGCGGACCCGGAGCGGACCCAGTCATTGTTCAAAAGGTTGTTTGACCTTTTGAACCACTGGCCGCCCTCCGCGGCGGCTGCGGAACCGCGTATTGGGAGAAACCGACATGACGCATGTGAATCGCCGCGAGATCCTTCAGCATTCCGCCGCCCTCGGGTTGGGCACGGTGTTACTGCCCGCCACCGGACGGCTCCACGCGGCCGAGAGCCAATCGACCCAGGTGCCCGCGGGGATCGTGCTGGAAACGGTTGTGTCCGGCGGACTGTCCCACTATTCCTACTTCCTCGCGGACCCAGAGCGCGGCCAGGCCGTGGTGATCGACCCGCGGCGCGACGTGCAGGTCTATCTGGATCTGGCCAGCCGGTACGGCGTGACGATCACCCACGCGATCGAAACGCACATCCACGCCGACTTTGTTTCCGGAGCTCGCGAATTGGCGGCGCAAAGCGGCACGGCCAAGGTCGCGGCCAGTGCCGAAGGCAACGCTTCCTACGGCTATCGCGTCGATCGATTGCTGAAAGATGGCGACCGAATCACAGCAGGCCGAATCGTCCTGCAGGCGATTCACACCCCCGGCCACACCCCCGAACACCTGTCGTTTGTTGCGGGCAGTCAGGGACGGGGCCGGCCCTGGGCGCTGTTCACCGGCGATTTTCTTTTCGTCGGCAGCGTTGGCCGCCCGGACTTAATGGGGGTCGAAAACACTGATCGACTGGCCAAGAAACTGCACGATTCGGTGCACAGCGCCTTCCGTGAACTGCCGGGCGAGCTGACGATCTACCCGGCTCATGGCCCCGGTTCGCCCTGCGGCGCAGGCATCCAGAAACCCGAGGGCGACCCGACACTGGCCCGCGAGCGAAAGGGGAATCCGTACTGGCGGATGAACGATCAACAGGTCTTCATCGAAGCGTTGCTTCGCGCCCAGCCGCCGATTCCTTACTACTGGCCGCGGATGAAGCAGATCAACACGGCCGGTCCCGAAGTGCTGAACGGATCGCTGCAGCCGCAGATGATGAAGCCCGCCCAATTCGACCAGTTTGTGGCGTCGGGCAACGTCCAGGTATTGGACACTCGATCCCAGTTCGCCTTTGCCGGCGGTCATATCCGAGGCAGCTGGAACATCGGCTACAACGAAGTGATGTCGATGTGGGGCGGCTGGATCCTGGCTCCGGAGACACCGATCGCGCTGATCAAGCCCGCGCAGGGTTCGGTCGACGATCCGGTGGCCTGGCTTTCCCGAGTCGGACTGACGAACGTCGCGGTCGCTTTGGATGGCGATCTGTCGCCATGGGTGAAATCCGGCCGACCGTTTGATTCCTACGAAACGATGTCTGTCCACGAGGTGCATCGGCGGCTGGGCGACGAATCGTACACCCTGCTGGACGTGCGCCAGCCATCGGAATGGGATCAGGGACACCTGCCCGGAGCGCGTTACCTGTTCCTGCCTGAAATCCTCCGGCGGCATCAGCAATTGGATAAGAGCAAGCCGGTCGTCGTGTACTGCGGCAACGGATACCGGGCCAGCATCGGCGCCAGTGTGCTGCGGAGTCTGGGCTACGACGCCCGCACGGTGCCCGGATCCTGGGACGCTTGGAAGGCTGCGGGTTACGACACGGTCCGGCCCGCCAAGCCTGGATTGGCAAGCGATACAACGCGGGTCGCCTAGTTCGCGCCGCGCCGAATCGCTGTTTTCTCGGTCGCGCCGGAGCGTGGCGAGAACGAATTCAATCGTTATCCAAAGGGTTATTCCATGTTCTTCACTCGTGGCTTTTCCGCAATAGTCGCCGCGCTGCTGATCGCCGGCGGCACGCTTTCGGCCGCCGATTCCGCACGGCCGGTTCAAGATCAAACGGCCCAGCGGCGGGCGTTCTCCATCGCTTACTTCAATGACATCCACGGCCAACTGGAGCCGCATCCGGAGCTGTTTTGGGACGGCAACCGCGACGCCCAGCGGGTGCATCGTGCCGGCGGACTCAGCCGCATGGCGACGGCGCTGAAGCAGCTGGAGGCGGAACGCCCGCACGGCATGTTGCGAATCGACGGCGGCGACACGTTTCAGGGCAGCGGCCCCGGCGCCTGGACCCAAGGCGAAGTTATGGTGCGTCCGCTGAACGCTTTGGACCTGGACGTCGCCGTGCCCGGCAACTGGTCGGTGGCCTACGGCGCCGACCAACTGCGTCATCTGGCCACTCAGCTGAACTATCCATTGATCGCAGCCAATATGTTTGATGCGGACACCGGCGCACGCACCTTCGCTCCCTACCTGGTCCGCGAAGTCAACGGCGTCCGGATCGGTCTGTTGGGCTTTACCGATCCGGATGTCCCCTCGCGACAACCGCCGCACATGAGCGCTGGGTTGACCTTTCAAGCGACCTCGGTACTGCAGCCCTTGGTGGACCGGTTGCGAAACCAAGAGCAGGTCGACGTGGTAATTCTGATCACGCACATCGGGTTGCACAAAGCGGTCCCGTTGGCGAAGCAGCTTCGCGGAGTCGACTTCTCGCTGTCCTCCGACACGCACGAACGGACCTACGAGCCGATCGAGGTGGAAGACACCTGGGTGGTCGAAGCGGGCGCCTTCGCATCGCTGCTGGGCGTTTTGGATGTGGTGGTCGAAGACGGCCAGATCGTCGAGCGGCAGTGGAAGCTGCACGAGTTGCGCGAGGAGCGGTTCGCCGAGGATCCGCAGGTGAAGCAGATCGTCGACGAGGTCTTGGCGCCGCACCGGGAACGCATGAACCACCAGATCGGGCACACCGACATTTGGCTGGAACGCTACAACGTGATGAGCACGTCGATGGATCGCTTGATCGCCGACGCCATCAAGGAATCGGCCGGCACCGACATCGGGCTTTCCAACGGATACCGATTCTCGCCACCGACCGCCCCCGGGCCCATCACCGAGCAGGACCTGTGGAACTGGTTGCCGACGGTGATGCCGTTGAAAGTCGGGCGAGCTCAGGGCCACCAGTTGGCCGAGTACTGGGAATCGGAGTTCGAGAACGTCTTCTCCGACGATCCCGAACGCCTCTATGGCGGCTGGTTGGCTCGCCCTTCGACAAACATGGCCGTCGAATTCGATTCAACGGCCGCTGCCGGCGAACGTCTTCGCAGCCTGAAGGTCGACGGCGTTCCGTTGGATCCGAGTCGATGGTACAGCGTCGCCGCCGGGGCTCGCAAAGGCCAACCGGAACACCAAATCCATCGGCTGAAGCAGTGCCGCGTCGACGGGATCCGGTCTTTGAGTACGCACGATGCCGTCCGTCGTTACCTGGCGTCCACCAAAACTATCGCGCAGGACAGCGAGCCGCCGCTGCGCTGTGTCGTGCGACCGGACATCCTGCGTTCGCAATTCTTGAATTGGCTGGAGCAGCAACGCGACGCAGCCAACGAACCACTGCGCCGGGCACAGCGTCCGACGCCGGTCAAGTAACTCGCCTGTTTTTCTACTACCAAGGAATTTTTATTATGCCCCGTTTCGCCTCCTACGTTATCTGTGCGGCTGCCGCCGCAATGATCTTTGTCTCGGCTTCCGCTGTGACTGCCAGGGCCGCTGAACCCGCTGGGACTGAGAACGTCGACCCCGCAAGTCGTCCCGTAATCCAGTTGCAATACGAAGGTCCCATCAAGGTCGTCTATCAGGTATCTCGGGACGAATACAAAGAGGGCGTCAGCAAGCCGCTGTTGTATCTGAAGAATCTGCGTGGCTACTACGCCCAGCAGGGATATGACGCCGAAGACCTGGAGATCCGAGCGGTCTTTCATGGCAGCGCGTCGACCCACGTATTGACCGACGAAGCCTACAACCGCGTCAAAGGCACCGACAACGGCAACCCCAGCACGCAACTGCTGAGCGAGTTGGCGGACCTGGGCGTCAAGGTCGAACTGTGCGACGTCCGCCGGCAACGCGAAGGATGGGCCAAAGCCGACATCCATCCCGACGTTTTGCTGGCCAGCGCGGCCTACGCTCGGATCATCGATCTGCAGCACCAGGGTTACGCCTACATCCGCTTCTGATCCAGCTTTCTCATAACCTGTCCGTCACGATTTATTTCTCTGGAGCCAACGATGGTCACCTATCCTCAACACGGAAGCAAACCCCACAACAACGCCCGCCCTGCCACCCCGGTGGGCTCGTGGACCCGGCCGTTTCTGTCGGCCGGAATAGCCGTCGGCGTTGTGTTCGCGTGGTTTGTCACCCAGCGACCGACATCCAATGCAGCCGAATTCGAAAGGGCGCCGATTCCTACCACCTCCCAACAGTCGGCCGGTCCGATCCGCTGGCTGAAGCACCCCGAGAGAGCTTTCGCCGAGGCGCGGCGAACCGGACGACCGGTGTTGATCGACTTTACCGCTTCATGGTGTGTTCCCTGCGGGATCATGGACGAACAAACCTGGTCCAACCGGCGGGTACGAGCGGCGATGAACAAGGTGATTCCGCTGAAGATCGACATGGACTCCGACATCGCCCCCGCCCAGGCGGCGAAGTACCGGGTCGAATTCATACCCACGATCCTATTGGTGCGTCCCGACGGGAGGCTGGTGTGGCGCTCCGGATTCGTCAACGCCGAGCAGCTGGTTGAGCTGCTCGAGCGAAAACGTTAACAGCCGAGCGCGTCGCTGTCGGGGCCTGCGGTGCCTATTCGGGCACGTAGGTCTGCGGAGCTCCGTGCGGCGGGTGATACCGAACGTTGATCAGGTTGTGAGGATTGCGAGCCCCGGCTTCGATCGCCAGGTCCATCGCGGCTTGCCATTGTCGCCAGGTATCCACTTCGCCACGGAGGATCACGACGCCGTCGTGGACTTCGAACGTGACGTCACTGCTGTCGTCGTAGAGGGTATAGCGAAGTTTGCGCTCGAGGTCTTCGCTGATCGCCTGATCCGATTTATCGCTCTCGGGGTCGGCAACGACCAAGCGGTTGTTCACATGAACGACACCGGGAACTCCACCGGCCAGGTACTCCGCCACGCGTTTCTGCGTCTCGCTGTCCACGACGCCGTAGAGACTGACGTGAGCGCGTTGGCAATGCACGCGAATCTCATTGCGATCCAAGTACGCGCTGCGGGCCAGCGCTTCCTGAGTCTGCTGGATCATCTGCATATCGCTGATGTCGCGGTCCGGGTACTCGACGCGCAGTCGATTATCCACCTGCTGAACGCCTACGACGTCCCCGGCGACCTGAGCGGCGCGGTGTTTAGCGCGTACGCGGTCGACGGTGCCGGCCAGCGTCACGACGCCTTTTTCGACCTCGGTCTCGATCGCATCTTGCTGGTGGAACAGGATCGGATCGACGTGAAAAGCGCGGTCCAATCGCTGGGCCAATTGTTGGTCGTCGATGTCGGCGTAGCGAGCTTTTCGTTTTTCACCGCTTCGCAGGTTCGGATCGACTTTCAGTCCGCTGGTATCGACGGCGGAGACGCCCCAGATTTCGGCCACCCGCTCGGCACGATCTTTGGCCGCTGCCGAGGGCACGCTGCCGGTCAGTTTGGCGATGTGCCCCTCGACGTTGACGCGCACGTCGGCGTCGTCCAGATAGACCGACTGGACCAGCAGGGCACTGATTTCTTCTCGCAGTTCTTCGTCGGTACGGTCGCTGGAACGTCGTACGACCAATTCGCTTTGGACCTCCGTGACGCCGCGGACACCACTGGCGGCAAACATCGCGATCCGCTTCTCCGCCAGCGATGCGAGTCGTCCCGAAAGGGTGACCACGCCGTTCTCAACGGCAACCTCGATCCGGGACTCGGGAACGCTCTGATTAATCCGCAGGACTTTTTCGACATCGCTGCGAACCTGTTGGTCGCTTCGATCCGAGGCGGTCACGATGATCTGGTTCAAAACGATCTCGACGCCGCGGGTCCGTTTGGCAATCCGGGAGGCCAAGCGTTTATCCAGCAGGCTGTTGACCGTTCCCGACAGCCGCACGGCTGGCCCGTCGACTTCGACGCTGATTTCGCCCGAGCCGACCCGTTCGGCGTCTTCCAAATCTTGCTCGATCGTGGCCCGGATCTGCGTGCCATCGCCGGCCGCAGCGTCCTCGTTCGGCTGGGCCCCGAGCGGGGTGAACGTCAGCACTGCCAATCCCAGCGCCGTCATCAATGTTTTTCGAATCATGGAAGCTCTCTCGCTTGTTTCAGGAAGGAAGTTGCGAGAGAACAGCCTTGCAAATCGCATTCCAGAGGCCGAAACCCATTCTGGCGTCGTGGGCATCGGTACACGCCGAGACCGGATCGATTCTAGAATACGCGGTGCAGGAAAATTAATTCTGCACGCCGAATTAATTCTGCACGCCGGGCGGAGCTTCTTCGTTGCGATTGCGGCGGTGCAGGTACAGCTTGATCGGGACCTCGCCAAAGGGCAGGTGGTCGCGCAGCACGCCCAGCAGGTATCGGCGGTAATCGTTGGCGAACGCTTTGGGTTCGTTGCACATCAAAACCACCGTCGGCGGTTCGGTGGAGACCTGCGTCGCGTAGTACACCTTGGGGCGGCGGTTTTGGTACATCGGTGGCGGGTGTTGATCGATGGCCGCGTGAACCAACCGATTCAGTTGCCCGGTGGATACTCGCGTGCGGGCCTGCTTGTACAGCATCTGCGAATGATTCAGCAACGCTTTGACGTTCTTGCCAGTCTGACCGGTGATGAAGGCGATCGGTGCGTAGGACAGCGTGGGAAACTGGTGACGCAGGTAGCGTACCCAGCGATCGGTCGTGACCTTGCCGGCCAACTGATCCCATTTGTTGACCACAAACACGCACGGCTTGTAATTCTCGATGATGTAACCGACCAACTGCTTGTCGACCTTGCTGACCGATTCATTGGCATCGAAGAACATCAGGACCACGTCGCCGCGGCGGACCGATCGTTGGGCTCGGTGCGTACTGTAGAATTCCAGGTCCGTGCGGACGCTTTTACGTTTTCGCAGCCCCGGCGTATCGATGGCCACAAAGCGTTGGCCGTCCAGTTCGAACTGCACGTCCACGCTGTCGCGGGTCGTGCCGGCCACTTCGCTGACGATGACCCGTTCGGCCTGAGCCAGGGTGTTGGTGAAGGTACTTTTGCCGACGTTGCGGCGGCCGACGATGGCGATCTTCATCTGCGGATCTTGATCGGGCCGCGTCTCGGCACCGGCGGGCAACCGATCGACGATCAACTCCAACAGCTCTTCGCGGTTGCGGTTCTGTTGGGTGCTGACACAGACCAACCGTCCCCGGCCCAGCCGATAGAAGTCATTGGCCTGCGGGTCCAGGGTGTCGCTGTCGGCCTTGTTGGCCACCAGGATGACCGGCACGTCCAGGCTCCGCAGTCGCTCGCCCACTTCTTCGTCCAGCGAAACGACACCGGCGCGGATATCCACCACAAACACGATCACGTCGGCCGATTCGATGGCCACATCGATCTGGTGCCGCACATCCGCCGTCAGGTCGTCTTCATCGACGACGCCCATGCCCCCGGTATCGACCAGTTCAAAGTAGCGGTCGTCGTGTTCGATCAGGGTCGCCAGGCGATCACGGGTCACGCCCGCGTGGTCGTCCACGATGGCCAAACGCCGGCGGGCCAACCAATTAAACAAACTGCTTTTGCCAACGTTGGGGCGTCCGACGATAACAACTTGGGGGACCGCCATGATGAGAAACCTGAGCCGATGCTGCGGAGAACGAAGGGGATGATCGCGATGGATCGGGAGCTGTGAGTACTAGGATTCTGTACTGAACCAGCCGTTTCTTCCAGCCGGCACCGATTGGAACGTCGCCGCGGCAAAGTTGATGGTTCCACCGAGCCGCTTTGTGGTTAGCGACTTGTTCCGCGGTGCGTTGCCCATCGGCGAGGCAGCCACCGCCGTAGTCTTGCTCGTAGGGAGGTCGCGGCGGAACGAGGCTCGGCGGTTAAACGCAAGGGACGCCCATCGGACAAGGCCAACAATTGATCGGCAATGTCTGCCGCCCCGATCGGGGGTTGCCGCGGCACGGGCTCGGCCGGCCAAGCCGTCCGGTTCGCGCTGCCTAGGACGCTCAAACACTGCTCGTGCTGGCGTTGACACCACCGGGAAAACACCGCGGCTGCCTCCGCACACGGCTGGTCACCCACCGCGGCTCCAGCCGCCAACCGGACGCGCAAAAGACACTGCGACGCGAGCCGCAGCAACGCGGCGACGTCTCGAGTCTGTTCTCGCAAGAGACGCCCGCGTTCCTGATCCGCGTCTGCTGGACGCCTCCCTTCGGCCTGGAGATTCGCCGGATCGACGGCCGGCGGGAAATGCCAATCCCACTGCGTTGCCGGATCGGGAAAACCGAATCCGGCGTCGACGATCCGCAGCCCGCCGTCGTGATCGCGCAGCAGGTTCCGGGGGTGCAGCGTTCCATGAGCTAATCCCTGTTGGTGCAGCGCGGCGACGGCAAACCCGACATCGGCCATCGACCGGAGCAGCGCCGCAGGTCGCCCCGACGCCGGAGGCCCGCCCTGCGAGCCCTGCAGGTCCGGACGGCCCTGACTATCCACAACCTGACTGTCCACAAAGCGATCGGTCCATAGCGTGCCGGCAATCCAGGGGCGGACCATGACGATCTGCGTGTCGCTCTCGACCAGTGCCAGCGGGCGAATCCAGGCTGGGTGCTGCCAGCGGCTGAGGGTTTCCAAACGGTCGCCAATCCGGCTGGCGTGATCGCTGCCGGGCGTATCCCCGTCGCCGACCAGCGAGCCGGCGGTATCACAAAGCCGACGTTTATTGACGACTTTGATCAGCACCGGCGTTTGGTCATCGGCGAGGCCGCGAAGACAGCTGACGTCCTGGCGGAGGCTGAGCAAGCCGCCGGGACGGATGTCCTCGGGCAGGTCCACGCTCAGGTACCGCGTCCAGTCGAGCGGTTCGGCGGGATCGCGGCCGGACTTGGGCGCCGAGGCTTCCGGCCGGGGCTCGTCCACCGAGAACGCCGCTGCCACCGAATCGTCTGCCGGTGAAAAATTCGACTCGATCGCGTCGATGTCCAGCAACCGTTGGATCTGCGACGCCAGCTCCGGAACGAGTGCGGTGTACTGCGACGCATCGACCGACTCGTTCCGCCCACGCACCACGCACACATGGGCGTCGATCACGTCCAACAGCGCTTCGGGATCCTGGCGCAGCACCGGGAAGGCGCGCAAGTAATGCGCAAACGGCGGCAGGGCCTGCGACGCAGGCAGGCGCAAGATGTCCGCGCACACCCGCTCCAAAATCTCGTCCGGTGTCTCCTGCAAGATTATCTGCCTCTTTGCTTAGGACGAAGATTCGGAGGGATCGTCCAGCCACATCGCTTTGACCTCACGCACCGCGCGGCGGTAACGCATCCGCGCGGTATCCGGCGCGATGCCCAGTCGCTGGCCGATCTCGGACCAAGTAAAGTTCTCGAGCACCATTTCCAGGATCGGCGCGTCGCGCTCGCCCAACTGGTCGCGGACGCGGGCGATCACCTCAGCCCGCACCATACGTTGACTGGGCGAGGTCTGCATGGCTCGCAGGGGGTGGTCGTCGACGGGGGTGGATTCGTTGCGGCGGAAATCGCGTCGCTGGCGGCTGAGCGTGCGAAAGGTATCTCGCACCTGATTGTCGATCGCGCGCAACAGATAATGAATCACCTCGGCGGGCTGGTCCAAATGGATCTGGCCCTGCTTGGCCAAGTCGGCCAGAACCGCGTTGCACACATCCATCGACTCGGCTTGTCCGGTCAGCCCCATTTGCCGCAGCCGCGAACGAGCACGACGCCGCAGTTCCGGACCGAACTGAGACCACAACTGGTCCAGTGCCTCGGGATCACCGCGGCGAAGTCGGTCGGTCAGTTCGGTTGGATCGGTCACGGTCTGGTTTTGCAAAAGGAAGCGGTTTCGTTTCAGCATAGCCCCCACCCTGGCGGCAAACAAAGGGCCGTAGCAGGGTGTTTCTGCTGGCAGAATAGGCAATCTGCAAAGCGGGTTCCGGTAATGTTTTTTCGCACGAAGAAAGCGGTTGCAGGGATCCGAAGTAATCAGTCAGTGCTGGTTGCTCCGACTCTCTTGTGGCGTAGAAGATTATGACAAATTCGCAACGGCTGGCCGCCGTGCGGGAACACCTGCGAGCCTGGTACGATCGCCAAGCCAATGCCCAGCCCTGGGAAGCCACCGAATCGATCCTGGTTCGCGAAGGCTTCTACTGCGGCCGTACCTTTCGCTTTGCAGACCATCGTGCCGTGTGGTTCGTTGAGGAAGAGGAGGTCAAGATCTACGCAGCGGACGGTTCTCTGCTGGAAGTGTTCTCGACCGAAAACCTGACCGAGCCGGCCCCGAGCGTCAAACTGTTCCAGAGCGACGCCGAAGAGGAATCGGCTGCGGCCGACGAGGTGGCCGAAACGCCCCGCGAGACGGTCGACGACCAGCCCTCCCGCCGCGCGGCCTAAAGGGCGTGCTTCGCTGCTGGCCCATTGCAAACCGGCATAGTAAAAACCGAGGCTAAGCACGTCGCAACATTTCATTCGGCTTTACTCTCCCACTGGGAGAGTCGGGCTCTTAGGCCCGGAGAGGGTTTTCGTGGGGCCCTCCCCGGGCCTAAGAGCCCGACCCTCCCGCTGCGCGGGAGGGTGTTGTCGCGAGGTCTCACCGAAAGATTCATGCCGACGTGCTTAGCGCCTAAACGGCTCAGTAAAAACCGAGGCTAAGCACGTCGCAACATTTCCTTCGGCTTTACTCTCCCACTGGGAGAGTCGGGCTCTCAGGCCCGGAGAGGGTTTTTGTGGGGCCCTCCCCGGGCCTAAGAGCCCGACCCTCCCGCTGCGCGGGAGGGTGTTGTCGCGAGGTTTCACCGAAAGATTCATGCCGACGTGCTTAACGCCTAAACGGCTCAGTAAAAACCGAGGCTAGCGCCTAAACGGCTCAGTAGATCGACAGGCCGAAACGCCACATAGTAGCTCGGCTGTCCCAGCCGAGAGAGCCGATCCCTCGCGTCCGACACAGCCACACGACGCTGCCTGGCTGTCCGCCCATGCCAGGGGTGCGGATTGCAGCAATCAGGCAAACTTTGCCGATTCTCTTCACGGCCCGCTGATCGGCGTGCCGATACTGCTCGACAGGTTCCGTTAGACCTCGAGGCTTTGCCGCCGCGGTATGCGCTCACGCTGTTAGCGCGGGCCATGGCTAGTGCAAAGGCAGCTCGGGGCCGATAGGCGTCTCCAAGGGGGAAGCGGTGGTTAGGTTATTGATGTTGTTGGCTTTGTTGTCGGGCGGTGTGGCCTCGGCGCAGGTGCCTGCCGGCAGCCGCGTGCTGCGACTCGAGCCCATCGACGGGCATGCCGTCTCGCCGGTGGTCACGGCGATGGCGGTCGATCCGCTGGGGCAGGTTTTGGTGGCCGCCGGAGACGATCACTCGATCCGCGTGCTGGACTTGCAGACCCTGGCCCAGCGACAGGTGCTGCGGCAGCACCACGGCTGGGTCCGCTCGCTGGACTTTCGTCGCGACGGCCGGCGTATGGTGTCGGCCGGCAACGACGGCCAGATCGTGTTTTGGCAGGGTCGCGATGAGTGGTCGACGGCCCAGGTTCTTGACAAAGCGCCGGCGATCGCGTGCGTTCGCTACAGCAGCCGCGGTGATCTGTTGGCGGCTGTGGGCTTCGACCCTCAGCTGTTTCTGCTGCAGCCCGCGACCGCTCGCCGTCCCGTGCTGCACTGTGGCTGCAACGACATGCGGGTCGTGGAGTTCAACGAGGATGATACCTTGGTGGTGGCCGCCGGCCGCAGTGGTGACGTGCACTGCTTTGATCCCGCGACCGGTGAATCGGCCGGCGATTTTGCGTTGCATTCCGGACGCGTGCGTGATTTGACCTTCATGCCTGGCAGTTCGCTGTTGGTTTCCGTTTCCGAAGATCAAAAAGTGGTGGTGTTCGATTCGCGGCAAGGCCGTGTGCTGCACACCATCCCCGCCGGAGGAGGCAAGTTGTTTGCTGTGGAAGCTTTGGATTCGACCCGTGTCGCTGTGGGCGGGGCGGACAATTTGGTGCGGATCGTCGACATCAGCCGCGGATCGGTGATCCAGACCCTGCCCGGACATGACGGTTCGGTGGCGGTGCTCGCGACCAGTGACGGATACCTGTTCTCCGGTAGCTTCGACGCCACGATCCGGCGCTGGAGCATCGACCAGATCCTGCAGACGCCGCGCACCGTCCAGCTTCCCGATCCCGAAACCGCTCCCCAGCGATAGAACTCGCCGCCTTCCGCGACCGAACTCGCTCGAACCGACTACGCACATGGAGGTGCGAACTGTGTGGTACCGAAAACGGAACCGTGCTCGAACCCGTTCATCCGCTCCCGCCATCCGACGGACGATGCAGTCCGAGGCGCTGGAGCCGCGGGTATTGATGACGGCCGATCCGATCCATGTGGGGTTGGTGTATCTGGAAACCGACTACCTGGAGTCCGACGCCGACGTCGGTGGCGACTCGCGGCCGGATCGCTTCATTCTGTCCTTTACCGGCGGTGCCGCCGACACCGAACTGACGGAACTGCGCGTACGGACCGATAAGGCCGGCGACGGGCCTTCCATTGGCGACCCCATTTTCGACACCGAACCCGGCGGTCGCGGCAAACGCGGCAGCCACGGCTTCGAAGTCTTTCGTGTCGAATCCGACGATCCCGTGCAGGTCACCGCGTCGGTCGAGGACGGTGGACAGGAATTGATCATCCATCTGCGTGGCTTCCACGCCGGAGATCGACTCGAGTTCACCCTGGACGTCGACGAGATCCTTAGCAACGCCACCGACCTGGAACAGTTCAACAAGAAACTGGACGTGATCACATCGGGGCAGGAATTCGAAGATTCGATCCTCGAAGCCACGTTTGACGCTCCGCATTTCGAAACCGCACACGCCGACGCGCTGTTCGTCAATGAGTTCGGCGACCCGGCCTCGCAGTTCGGATTGGATCTGCCCCCAGACGACTCCGATCACATCGATAGCCGGCCCAACCGATCGGCCGCGGCCGTGGCCGCCACGAATCAGGTCCCTAAACCGATCTCGATCGCTGGGACCGTGTGGGTCGACAACGACCTGAACCTCCAGCAGGATCCGGGTGAAGTGGGATTGGCCGGAGTCGCGCTGACCCTGTTGCAATTGGATGCGGCCAGTGGACGTTTCGTCGATACCGGATTTCGAGCGACGACCGATGCCAGCGGTCATTACAAATTTGACACAGACCTGGGTCTGATGCCGGGTACGTTTCAAGTCGTTCAAGACCAACCCGATGGCTACTTCAGCGTGGGCTCCGTCCCCGGTTTCATCGCCGGTGAAACGGTCGGGACATCGCAGAGTGCCGACATCTTGACCGGCATCCTGATTCCCAAGGGCGATCTTCACGCGGCGCGATACGATTTTGCCGAAGCGCAGGCCTCCTCCGTGTCGGGGTTCGTCTATCGTGACGACAGCGACGACGGGATCCGCGACGCGGACGAACCCGGTTTGGCGGGTGTCCGGATTCGGTTGGTGCCCGAGCAAACCCTCGGCACCCAGGCGACCGTTGTCCAGACCACCGACGAGAACGGGTTCTATCGTTTTGAAAACCTCTCGCCCGGCCAATACCGGATCGAACAACTGGACCAGTTCGACGGCTTGACCGATGGCTTGGACACCGCCGGCACGGTCGACGGACGCACGGTGGGCCGTGCGGACAATCCCGGCGACACGATCCGGGGTCTGGTTCTGGCGGGCAACCAGCGCGGCTTGGAATACAACTTTGGCGAACTGCCGCTCGGTTCCATCGGCGGCATGGTGTACCTGCTGGGCCCCGGCGAGGACTGCGACGGATACACGCCGGGCGTCGATCGACCTCTGCCGGGCGTGACGGTGGTCCTGCAGGACGATCGTGGCGAAACCGTGACCCAGACCACGACCGATGCCCAGGGTGAGTACCTGTTCGATCAGGTTCCCAAGGGCACCTATACGATTCTCGAGTTCACGCCCGATGGTCTGCTCGATGGCCAAGCCATGGTGGGCCGAGTCGCCAACGTTTCCGTCGGTCAAGCGGTCGATGGCGGACGCATCGAGCACCTGGTGCTGCCGGCCGGCGGCAATGCCGTGCGGTACGACTTCTGCGAAGCCGCCCCGGCCACGCTCGGCGGATTCGTGTACCACGATGCGGACGACGATGGAAACCGTGACTCGGGCGAACAAGGCATCGCCGACACGTTGATCGAGCTGGTCGACGAGAACGGCCAAGTCATCGCGACGACGCGGACCGATGCGTCGGGCCAGTACCGCTTTGTGGACATCCTGCCGGGCACCTACCACGTCCGCCAGCAGCAACCCGCCGGTTACTACGACGGACTGGACTCGGCCGGCACGGTAGACGGCACACCGACGGGACGAGCCGAGAACCCCGGTGACCGAATCGTCGGCGTGCACCTGCGGCAGGGCCAACAGGGCATCGAATACAACTTTGGCGAACTGCGTCCGGCCAGCCTGTCGGGAACCGTACACGCCGACACCGACGAAGACTGCGAAGTGGATCCCGGCGAAACCCGTCTCGGCGGCGTCATCATTCGCTTGTTCGATGCCAACGGCAATCAGGTCGCTGAAACACAGACCGACGCCGACGGCAACTACCGCTTCGACAACCTTCGGCCCGGCCGCTACACCGTGGTCGAGCTGCAGCCCGAGGGCTACTTCGACGGTGGCCAGAAAGCGGGTTCCGCCGGCGGCGACGACTCCGTGGCCAACCGTATCGCGGACGTCCAGCTCGGCTCCGGCGAAGTCGCAGTGGATTACAACTTCTGCGAGCATCCGCCGGCCGAAATTTCTGGCGTCGTGTTTGTCGACAATGATCAGGACTGCCTGCTGGATGCCGGCGAAGCTCGCCTGGCCGGCGTCCGCGTCGACCTGCTGGATGCCAGCGGGCGGGTCCTCGCGTCGACCACCACCGGCGCCGATGGACGGTATCGCTTTACCAACCTCAAGGCCGGTCAGTACACCGTCCGGGAAACCCAGCCGACCGGATATCTGCAGGGCGGCCAACGGGCCGGATCCGCAGGCGGCGACGACTCCGTCGACGACGTAATCTCCGCAATTCCGATCGGCTTCGGCGATCGCCTGACCGACTACAACTTCTGCGAACTGGAACCGTCGTCGTTGTCTGGGTTTGTGTATGTCGACAGCGACGGCGACTGTGTGTTCGACAACGGCGACGAAATGCCACTGGCCGATGTCGAAGTGGAACTGCTGGACGCCGGGGGCCGCGTCGTCGGTCGTACCCGCACCGACGCGGACGGCAACTATCGCTTCGAAAACCTGGCCCCCGGGCGCTACAGCGTTCGCGAACTGCAACCTGCCGGATACTTCCATGGCGGTCAGGTCGTCGGCACCGGCGGCGGTGTCGTCCTGGGCGACGACCATCTGGGCCGGATCGACGTCGGTCCGGGGCAAACGCTGGAACAATATAATTTCTGCGAACTCGAGCCCTCGTCGATCGGCGGCGTCGTCTACGTCGACCGAGACGCGGACTGTGTGTTTGACGCCGATGAACCGGCGCTCTCGGGCGTTCAAGTTCAATTGTTCGACGAACAGGGCAACATGGTGGCCACGACCGTTACCGGTAACGACGGCCGGTATCGCTTCGATAACCTTCCGCCGGGACGTTACAGCATTCGCGAACTGCAGCCCGAAGGCTATTACCAGGGCAGCGAGAAAGTGGGCGATGGGGGCGGCGAAGTGCTGGGCGCCGATCATCTGGGCAACATCGATATCGCGCCGGGACGGACCCTGTCCGGGTACGACTTCTGTGAACTCGAAGGCGGTTCGATCAGCGGGCGGGTGTGGAGCGAAACCGATCTGGACCGGTCCTTCGATCCCGGCGACAAGTTGCTCGACGGCGTCGTCGTGGAACTGCTCGACAATCAGGGGACTGTCATTCGGCGGACCATAACCGGCGCCGACGGGGCGTATCGGTTCGACGATTTACCGCCGGGAACCTATGCCGTCCGCCAACAGCAGCCCGATGGTTTCTTCAACGGGGGACAACTAGTAGGCTCGATCGGTGGCCGCGTCGGGGGCGAGAACCTGATCGAGCAAATCGTGGTGGCCGGTGGCCAGCACGGCGTCGCTTACGATTTCCCGGAAATTCCGCCGGCGACAATCTCCGGCTATGTCTTCCAGGACGGTCCGGCCATTGCCAGCGGCGAAGCTCCGCGGCCGGAAGACCTGCGGGATTACCGTGACGGAATCCGCAGCGAAGGTGACAAGGCGATCGGCGGTGTACGGCTCGAACTGCGCAACGTCCTCGGCCAACCCTTCACGTCCGACCGGGCCCTGCCCGGCGTCTATGGCGACGGCGTCATTCAAGTGACGACCGATGCCGATGGCTACTATCAATTCACCGGTCTCCGCCCGGGTACGTATCACGTTTACCAGGCCCAGCCCGAAAACTATTTGGACGGACTGGATACGCCCGGAACGACCGGCGGCGCCGCGGTCAATCCGGCCGACCTGCCGGACGATATCGAACTGCAGTTCATCGTGCAAACCTTGGCGGCCAATGAGGCGACCGACCCTGGTGATGACGCCATCCTGAACGTGTTGCTCGGTGCCGGCCAGCACTCGGCCGAAAACAATTTCAGCGAGATCATCGTCAACGAACTGCCTCCGCCGTTGCCGCCCATCGATCATCCTTGGCCGGAAACGCCGGCGCCGGTCTCGCAACCGATGCCGATCATCGATCGCGTGGCCAGCTTTGGGATGCCCGCCTACCAGCCTCGCCCAGCCTTCTACGACTTGGCCTATCCGGTTACCTGGCACCTGAGCATCATCAATGCGGGCAGTCCTCGCAGCGAGGGCGTCGGCCAGGCGGTGGGCGAAGCCGTGGTGCGCCAGGCCAGCAAGATCGGTGACGACGTGTTCGACGAAAAGAATCATCGCCGCGGTCGCTGGACCCTGGTCACGCCCGACGGAGAACGTCTGGAAAGATCCGACGCAATCCTGCTGGGCGACCTGGACGCCGTTCCCCTGTCCGGTGACTTTGACGGCGACGGTCGCGACGAAGTGGCCATCTTTGTGGGCGGCCAGTGGTTTGTCGACCTCAATGGCAACGGCCGCTGGGATGCCGGTGACCTATGGATTTCGCTGGGCACCGGCCTGGACCGCCCCGTCGTCGGCGACTGGGACGGCGACGGCAAGGACGACATCGGAATCTTCGGCCGCCAGTGGCAACGCGATCCGCAAGCCATCGTGAACGATCCCGGTTTGCCCGCCGCCACCAACCAACGGCCGACGCGCCCCAAAAACCTGCCGCCGACCGAGCCCGAGGCCACCGACGGTGCCCGCCTGATGCGTCGCGAAAATCAACCACTCAGGGCCGATCTGATCGACCACGTCTTCCGCTACGGCCAGCATCAGGACACGCCGCTGGCGGGCGACTGGAACGGCGATGGCATCGATACGATCGCCGTCTTCCGAGCCGGCATCTGGCGGTTGGATGACGATGGCGACGGGCGAATGACCTCCAACGATTCGCGTCACGAGTTCGGCAGCCCCGGCAGCCGGCCCGTGGTGGGCGACTGGAACGGCGACGGCATCGACGACCTGGGTGTTGTCGAAGGCGACGTTTGGATCCTGGACTCCAACGGCGACCGAAAACTCTCCGACGCCGATCTGCGGATTCGCATCCCGGCAAACGGTCCCGATGCCCAGCCCGTCACCGGCGACTGGGACGGCGACGGACGCGATGAACCCGGCTGGTACAGCACCGGCGGCGAGGACGAGTCACCGCCGCGGGACCGCGCCGCCTAGCGGCAACACCAGGGTCACCACCGCAAGCCTTCTTGAAGCCCTACGGCGACAGTGGTACAAACGTTTGCGACGGAGCACCTTCTGTTTACCAACAGAACGTCGCGACGCGTACTGGATGGTCAAGCTGTGCTGAAAGGACCCGGGCAATGAAGGCTGGCACATCAGGAGCCGAATCGGAACCGAGTTCCAACGCAGAAGATCCATCTGCTGGTCAGGCTCGGCAATCGCGTGGCCCGAGAAAATTCGGCCGTGGGGCGATCCTGTTCGCGTTGTTTCTGGGCATCTTTGCAGGAGCAGGCGTGTTTACGTTTGGTTACGGCAGAGGTGCCAGCTACCTGAGCAATGACCCGCAGTCCTGTGTCAACTGCCATGTGATGCAGGGACATATGGACTCTTGGCAGAAAAGCAGCCATCACGGGGTGGCTGTGTGTAACGACTGTCATCTCCCGCACGACCCGATAGGCAAATGGGTCGTCAAAGCGGACAACGGATTCTTTCACTCACTGGCCTTCACAGTCGGCGGTTTTAAAGATCCGATACGCATCAAGCCGCGTAATCGACGCGTGACACAGAGCACCTGCGTCGACTGTCATCGCGACTTCGTTCACAATCTGTTGCCGGCCACCGAAAACGGCGACATGCAGTCCTGCGTGCACTGCCACGCGGACGTTGGTCACGCCGGTCGATGAAGGCGCTCTCGATCGTTCGATTCAAACTCTAACAGCGAACTTTGTCTCATGGCTACAGACCACAAACGCGGGTTCGGATGGCTGGCGCTGTTGACGCTGCTCACTGCTGCGGCCACTGTCGGCGTGGTTGCCCTGTTGATCAATATTTTTGAACGCAAACAGGAAGCCCGTACGCCGTTTACCAAAGTGGTTGAGGTGACGGAGGTCAGTACGGATCCTGAACCCTGGGGAAGGAATTTTCCTCAGCAGTACGAGGATTATCTTAAAACCGTCGACGATCCCTATACCGACTTCGGCGGCAACCACGCGTTGCCACCGAGCAAGCTGGAGGAAGACCCCTGGCTGAAACGCTTGTATGCCGGTTACGCGTTCAGCATTGATTACCGTGAGGCCCGAGGTCACGCGCACATGCTGACCGACCAAGAGGTCACCAAGCGGGTGACCGAGGTCCAGCAGTCCGGAGCCTGTTTGCACTGCCACGCGTCCATCATCCCGACCTATCGCCGAATTGGCCTGGAGAAAATGGGCGAAGAAGCGTCCCCGCAGAAGTTGGCGGAGGATTTCCATGTGCAGGCCGTGATGGTGGGTTTCGAAGAGGTCAGCCGGAAAGCGTATGAAGAGGTCCGGGCCGAAGTCGAACAAACGCCCGACGGAATCGACCTGGCCACTGGGGATCCCCACCTGGGCGGCGCCCATCCGGTTTCCTGCGTCGATTGTCACGATCCGGATACGATGCAGATTCGTGTCACCCGCCCGGGCTTCATCCTAGGGATCGATAAACTCGCCAAGAGTGACGCTCCGGTGCCGCACCTGCCCAGTATCGAGCGGTGGCGGAAGGACGGTGGCAAAGGATCGTACGACCCCAACGCCATGGCATCTCGACAGGAAATGCGCTCGTTCGTCTGTGGCCAGTGTCACGTGGAATACTACTGCGCCGACAAAATGACCCTCACCTATCCATGGTCCAACGGCCTCAAGGCGGAGGACCTGGAGGCCGAATGGGAGGCGACGGAATTCCCCGAAGGGGGCGAGTTCTACGATTACGTCCACAAAGAAACCGGCACGAAAGTCTTCAAGGCACAGCATCCAGAGTTTGAACTTTGGAGCCAGGGAATTCACGCCCGCAGCGGGGTCAGTTGCAGCGACTGTCATATGCCGTACGAAAAGAAGGGCGCGGCAAAGGTCAGTAGCCACTGGGTCCGCAGCCCGATGATGAACATCAACAAAGCTTGTCAGACCTGCCATAACATCCCCGAACAGGAACTCAAGGATCGCGTCGATTTGATCCAGGACCGTACCCGCGGGATGATCGATCGCGCGGCAGTCGCCATGACCGAAATGCTTGATGCCATCGTTGCGGCTCAGCAAGCCGGCGCGACCGACGAGCAATTGGCGCCGATCCGCGACCTGCAGCGACAAGCGATGTGGCGACTGGATTTCATCGCCAGCGAAAACAGTAAAGGCTTCCACGCACGCCAAGAAGCCGCCCGCCTGCTCGCGGAATCGATCGACTTCAGCCGGCAAGCCATTGCCGCCAGCCTTAGACTACAGTGAGCCTTGTGGCTCGCATTGTCTCCGGCTGCCGCAATACCAATCGAATAAGGCGATGACTACTCCCGCGTTTACCATCTGGACCATCGGACATTCGAATCATCCCTTGGAACGATTCACCCAGCTGCTGCTCGACCATCAGATTCAAGTACTGGCCGACGTGCGGCGTTTTCCTGGTTCGCGCAAGTACCCACATTTCAAACAGGAAAACCTCGATCAGACGCTCGGCGAACACGGTCTGACGTATCGCTGGTTCGAGGGCCTGGGCGGACGCCGCAGCAAGGCCGCGGCGAAGGACGATTCGCCCAACGAGGGGCTGCGTAATCAGAGCTTTCGCAATTACGCCGATTACATGTTGAGCGATACGTTTCGCGAAGCGTTCAACGAATTGCGCAGCGTCGCCAGCGAGCAGCGCACGGCCATGATGTGCAGTGAGAGTGTGTTCTGGCGCTGTCATCGGCGTTTGGTCAGCGATTATGCTTTGGCCAGCGGTGGAGGCGTGAACCACATCTTTCCGGACGGTCGCATCCAGCCTCACACGTTGACTGTCGAAGCGGTCGTCCAGCCGGATCCCGAGACGAAAGTCCTCTACCCCGGCGATCCCAAGCTTTTCTAACCGCGTTGTCGGCCCTCCCACCGCCGGCGTGACGCTCGGTTGACGCCGGGACCTGCGGTTGACAGTGCTCGGGACCATGAAAAAGCGCAGCGGCAGAGAACCCGCAAAAAAAGCACGGTTTTCTGTAGGCAAACCCGAGCGAAATCGCCGCGAAACGCGGTTCGGCGCAGCGTTTGTCAATTGTTTGGCACATCGATTGCTATCGATTGCTAACTGCTAGGTTGCTAACTGCTAAGCACGTCGGCATAAATCTTTCGGTGAAACCCCGCGACAACACCCTCCCGCGCAGCGGGAGGGTAAAGCCGAATTAAATGTTGCGACGTGCTTAATTGTTCGGCACACCGATTGCCTCTATCGCTAGAGGTGTTACCGGTGCCCAACCACATGACCGTCCTTGCCACGCTCTTTGCGGCTCGGGTGATTTGCTTTTCTTGGTGATATTCCGCCGGCGCTGGTCCGGATTGCTTTCTCGGTGTTGAAGTCCTACGAAGGTTGTTCTGATGGCTCGCAAACGCAAAATCGTTGTTACCTCGGTGGATCGCGATCGCTTGGAAGAACTGTTCGCCAGTCCGTTGGCCCAGGCGTTTTCCGATAAACCCTACCTGCACGGATTGCGGCAGGCGCTCGACTCGGCCCGGATCATCGACACCTCCGAAATGCCCAACGATGTGATCACGATGAACTCGACCGTTCGCCTTATTGATATGCAAAGTCGCGAGAGCGAAACCTTTACCTTGGTTTATCCCGAGGACGCGGACATCGCCGAAGGCAAACTGTCGATCCTCGCGCCGTTGGGCACGGCGATCCTGGGCAACCGCGTCGGCGATACGATCCGCTGGAAGGTACCCAGCGGAGAAGGCCGCTGGCGCGTCGAAGAAGTTGTCTACCAACCGGAACGCGAAGGCGTCGCAGCCTGAACCGGATTGCCCCGCCACCGGCGTCTCTTTAGAAAAACCCTACCCATTGCCAACAAACTCTGTTGGTCCCTATATCGAGAAAAATATGTCGAAGAAGAATCTTGTCGTAACCCGACCCGACCTACAACGTTTGCAGGAATTGCTCCGCGGCGCTTCCGATAGCGCCGAGGGAACCGCGCGGCCTCACCTTCAGGAACTGCGCGACCGACTCCTGCGGGCCACGGCGGTCGAAGCCCAACAGATGGTTCCTGATGTGATCACCATGAACTCGACCATCGAACTGTTCGACCCGGACCGCAAAGACACCGAGACGATCACGTTGGTCTACCCGGACGAGGCTTGCAGCGAGGAGGGCAAACTGTCGGTGCTCTCCCTGCTCGGATCGGCCCTGTTCGGTTGCCGCGTGGGCGACGAAGTGAATCTGCAAGTTCCGCCGCGAACGATCCGGCGGCAGGTCCAAAAGGTAACATTCCAGCCCGAGAGAGCCGGAGCGTTCAATCTGTAAGATGCGTCCCTGTGCCGCGTTTTAGGATCGAGCCGATCGTCTACCTGTTCCCGCCGCTCTCGATCGGCTTGGGCCCGCAGTTGTTCCTGTGCGAAGCGCCGTGCCTGCCGCAGTCGGGAACTGGCGTGGGAAGCCAAGGATGGTGGATTTTCGAAGGCACTCGCGGCGGTGTCCGAATGATTTGCGTGAGGAGTTTCCATCCTTTACGTTTAAATTGCCGCAAGAAACGGAAGCGAGCGCCGCGAGGACGGGGCTTGCCTGGGATATCGCGGTCGGGGTGGGTCCAGTGGTGTCTCTGACTGGCGGCAAGCATTGCCTGCCGCCAGCATTTTTGATCCGTTAGACCACACCCTTCGGACACCACCGCGGGTGCCTAAAAAAATCCTGCAGTAGGGCTGAACCCATGAGAATCCCGGATGGACCAGTTTTTCAGCGCATTCAAACGGATAGTCGCATTGGCACATGCGAATGTCCATGCGGGGAGT
>NZ_WIAD01000079.1 GCF_009618275.1 Roseimaritima sediminicola | reverse complement strand
ACGCCGCTGTCCGAGGGCGAACTGGCAGCGGTGTGTCTTTCGGCCCAGCGTGGCAAGCCCTTGGGTGACGAAGGCTGGGGCGAGTCGACCGCACGTTGACTTCATTTGGAATCAACCATGCGTCCAAGAGGCCGACAGCGAGTTTGTTTTCCCAAGACCGACGCCAAAGAGGCCTGCCCCCTTTGATTCGTCGGCTTACGAGACGCAGTACGCCTATGCGAAAAACAATCTCGGCTGGGAAGTCGCCGTGACGGATCCTTCGGGGATCGAAACCGTGGCCCAGCAAGACGCCCTGGGACGGATGCGAACCATCATCGGCGACGTCCCCACCCAGAACACCCGCTACTGGGCCGACGGGACGGTGCGTTCGGCAACCGACCAGCTGGGTAATGTGGCCCGGTTCGATTATGACCGGCGAGGACGCCTGACGACCGCGCACCAGCCTCGGCCCGAGGCGACCGTCGCCTCGCCCGAAGTCGGTTACCAGTACACGGTCGACGGCCTGCTGACCGCGGTGACCGATCCGCTGGGCCGCGTCACCTCGTACAACTATGACGATGGGGGACGCTTGCCCCGTGTGACGCAGCCCGATCCCGACGGCGCGGGGTCGCTGGCCGCGGCCTACACCGACTACGTCTACGACAGCCTCGGAAACACCGTCTCGACCAGCGACGCACTCGGACAGACAAACACCGTGGAGCGGGACGCCTGGTATCGCGTGATCGCCTCGACCAACCCCTCCTCGGCCACCACCTCGACCCGCTACGACGTCTTTGGAAACATCGTCAACATCACCGACCCGCTGGGGAACGAGACGGATTATACTTATAACCGTCTGAACCAACTGGTGACCGAGGGCAAGGTGTACGGCAGCGGAACGCAGAATCGTAGCTACGCTTACGACGGCGCGGGGAACCTGCGGTCGCTGGTCGATCGTAATGACCGGCGGACCGAGTGGGCCTACGACAACCGCTACCGCGTTAGCAGTGAAACCTGGAAAACCGGCGCAAGCGTCGACCGTACCTTGACCTACGCTTACGACACCTCGGACCGCACAACGTCCATCGACGATTCCGATCCGCTGGCCACCGATTTCCAGTTCGCCTACAACGACCGCAGCCAGTTGCTGGCCGAGCGCCAGCTAACCGGCTTGATCGGCACCAGTGCGGCCTTGAATCGCGCGTTCGACGGCAACGGAGATCGGATCACGCTGGGCGCCAACTTCGGCGGCACGCTTTCGGGCACGTCGATCGTCGGCGGGATCGATGATTTCGCGCGTCAGTTCACTTACGATGGCCTGGGACGGGTGACCTCGGTCAACTCGGATGCTGTCAGCGGCGGCCACGCGGTGGCTCCGCAGCTGGCGACGTTCGAGTACAACGCCGCGTCCCAGCGGACCGACCTGCGGCGTTACTCCGCGACGACGGCCAGCGTCAGCGATCTGCAGATCCATTCGCGCCGCGGCTACGACCACGCCGGGCGGCTGACCAGCATCACCCACGGCACGGCCGAGATCGCCGCGGGCGAAACCTGGGACGGCACGTCGACCCTGCCCGCTTCGCTCGGCGCGGCCGACATGCTGGCCGGGTACGTCTTCGGTTACGACCAGGACAACCGGCTGGTCGAGTTCGCTTTCTACCGCGACGGCACCGAGACCAGTTACGCTTACGATAGCCGTGATCAATTGACCTCGGCGACCACCGCCGCCATTGCAGGACTCAGCCAACCGTTCGGTCTGGCGTCCAGTGAATCCTACGACTTCGATGCCGGCGGCAACCGCAAGTCTTCCGGCGGCCAGTCGCAATCGGCTGCCGATAGCCACAACCAGCTGCAGACCGACGGCACGTACAACTACACCTACGACGACGAGGGAAACACGCTTTCCAAGACGTCGATCGCCACAGGTGAAGTCACCGAATACGACTGGGACCACCGCAACCGGTTGGTGCTGGTCACCGAGCGAGCTTCGGCCGGCGGCGCGATCACCCAGCAGGTCCAGTTCATTTACGACGCTTTCGATCAGCGAGTCGGCAAACGCGTCGACAGCGACAGCGACGGCACTTGGGATCGGGACGAGGCCTTCGTGTGGGCCGACGGCCAGACGGTGCTGCGTTTTGTGGACAGCGATGGCGAAGCGGTAAGCGAATCGTTCCGCGTGGCGAACCGTTACCTGTACGGTGACGTCGTGGACGAGGTCCTGGCCGACGAGCAGTACGCCGCCGGCAGCGGGCCAGCGGTCAACTCCGGCACCGCCAGCACGACGGCCAGTGAAACGCTGTGGACCATCGCGGATCACCTAGGCAGCGTACGTGATCTCGTCGACAACAACGGCGTCGTCCGTCAGCACGTGGTGTACGACAGCTTTGGAAACCGGCTGATCGAGCAGGATTACGACGCCAGCGGGACCGCGATCGCGAGCAGCCACGCCAGCGCCGTCGACACCCTGTTCGGCTACACGGGCCGCGACTGGGACGCCGACGTCGAGCTGCAAAACAACCGAGCCCGCTGGTACGACCCCATCACCGGCCGCTGGCTCAGCCAAGACCCTATAGGGTTTAATGCGGGCGATGCGAATCTTTATCGGTATGTGGGCAACGGGCCGACCGAGGCGACGGATCCGAGTGGCTTAGACGAACGTGAGAACGCACCCGCGGACGACCCTTGGGCTCCTTGGATGACAACGATCGAAGGCTACGGAGGGAAGCACTACGAGATCCGCAATAACTTATTTGCCCAAGCTGTCGGGTACACCTTTGCATATACAGTTTGGCCGTTGACAGGGAGTGGACCTCGGACGAACGCACCCGCACCCCCCAGCTCGTTCGCCGGTTCCCAAACTAGACAACAAACCCACTACAACAACGTGCTCGAGGGCAACAACTTCGAGGCACGAAACTGTCCGAGCCAGCCGGTTCCACCCGCGGAACAGGCCGCAATTTGGGTCCTGGCAGAAGGCAACTATGAGTTCTACGCTATGGCCGCTGGCATGGCTGGCGGTAGTGTTACAGTTTCTAGTGTGGGGGATGATGTGGTTAGGCATACGGTAGGGTCAGTTAATTCGATTCCTGCCGATGAATTTGGCGACGTTGCGTTTGGTCTTTGGCGTCATCAAGAAACCCGAGCGGGTGGATTACTGGATCGGTTTGCCGAACACGTGGGTGCGCGAACGTACGGCCAGATTTATGATCCAAGAATTTTCCCGACCGAGGAGATGCTGGAGAACATGATGCGTGGTGCGAGCCGATTGCACGTAAATCTCGACGGGATGTGCAAATCCATCGACGAACTCCCAAGCATTGTGCAACGGGGAAGCCGAGGGATGGATTATGTTCCACCTGGCGGTGGAGGAAACATTACGAACTGGGAAATATGGAGAATCCACCAAGGTCCAGAAATGTTGTCACGAACGATATTCTACATTGACGGAAAGCCGGTGAAGCCATGACAATCATGAGTGAGACACCTCCGTTCACAGTTTTGTCTACATTGAAAGATGTAGCCAACAATGTGGACTGTGCCAAATTTGAAAAGGTTTCGCAGCCAGAAACCAAACTGAGCGTAGAGGTCGACGAAAATCGTTTGATTTGGAGAAACGACGAAAACCAGTTGACAATTAAGAAAGACTGTGTGAACGGCATTTCGCTTGTGCCTCTGGTCAATAACGGTGAAGATTTTGCGGCTCTCGTTCTGTCGTTTGTTGCAAACGACGGTGAGAGTATTCAGTATCGCCTTGTTACGAGTCACATTTCCGAGTGCCAATGGCTAATCGGCATCGCGGAAGAAGTTGCTGATCAGTTGCAGCTTAAATTGGCTAATGAATTGTTGTAAGGCAAGGGTGCGATTATATGCGGCAGGCCTCTTTGATGAGCAGGTCAACCCTGAGCGGTGAGCGTTAGCTCACATTTTGACAGAAAACTGGGAAGGGTTTCGCCGAGGGCAGGCCTTCCCCGCTACGACGTGTTCGGAAACATCGTCAACGTCACCGAGCCTCTGGGGAGCGAGACGGTTTATACTTATAACCGTCTGAACCAACTGGTGACCGAGGGCAAGGTGTACGGCAGCGGAACAAAGAATCGCGCGTTCGATGGCAACGGAAATCGGATTACCCTGGGTGCCAACTTCGGCGGCACGCTTTCGGGCACGTCGATCGTCGGCGGCGCCGACGATTTTGCGCGACAGTTCACTTACGATGGACTCAATCGACTGACCTCGGTCAACTCGGATACCGTCAGCGGCGGCCACGCGGTGGCTCCGCAACTGGCGACGTTCGAGTACAACGCCGCGTCTCAGCGGACCGAGTTGCGGCGCTACTCGGCGACGACGGCCAGCGTCAGCGATCTGCAGGTCCATTCGCGTCGCGCTTACGACCAAGCCGGGCGGCTGACCAGCATCACCCACGGCACGGCCGAGATCGCTGCGGGTGAAACCTGGGACGGCACGTCCACCCTGCCTCCATCGCTCGGTTCGAGCGACATGCTGGCTGGTTACGTCTTCGGTTACGATCAGGACAACCGGCTGGTCGAATTCGCTTCCTACCGCGACGGCACCGAGACCAGTTACGCATACGATAGCCGTGATCAATTGACCTCGGCGACCACCGCCGCCATTGCAGGACTCAGCCAACCGTTCGGTCTGGCGTCCAGTGAATCGTACGACTTCGATGCCGGCGGCAACCGCAAATCTTCCGGCGGCCAGTCGCAAACGGCTGCTGACACCCACAACCAGCTGCAGACCGACGGCACGTACAACTACACCTACGACGACGAGGGAAACACGCTTTCCAAGACGTCGATCGCCACGAGGGAAGTGACCGAGTACGCGTGGGACCACCGCAACCGGCTGGTGCTGGTCACCGAACGGGCTTCGGCCGGCGGCACGATCACCCAGCAGGTCCAGTTCATCTACGACACCTTCGATCAGCGGGTCGGGAAACGCGTCGACAGCGACGGCGACGGCACTTGGGATCGGGACGAAGCCTTTGTGTGGGCCGACGGCCAGACGGTGCTTCAATTTGTCGACGGCGATGGCGAAGCGGTAAGCGAATCGTTCCGCGTGGCGAACCGTTACCTGTACGGTGACGTCGTGGACGAGGTCCTGGCCGACGAGCATTACGCCGCCAGCAGCGGGCCAGCGGTCAACTCCAGCACAGCCAGCACGACAGCGGGCGAAACGCTGTGGACCATCGCGGACCATCTAGGCAGCGTACGTGATCTCGTCGACAACAACGGCGTCGTCCGCCAGCACGTGGTTTACGACAGCTTTGGAAACCGACTGGTCGAGCAGGACTACGACGCCAGCGGGACCGCGATCGCGAGCAACCACGCGAGCGCCGTCGACACCCTATTCGGCTACACGGGCCGCGACTGGGACGCCGACGTCGAGCTGCAAAACAACCGAGCCCGCTGGTACGACCCCACCACCGGCCGCTGGCTCAGCCAAGATCCGATTGGCTTCGCCGCAGGCGATAGTAATCTGTATCGGTATGTGGGAAATCAGCCTACGACCAAGAGCGATCCAAGTGGATTGTTTGGTGTCGACTTCCACTTCTACACCATTTATTCGCTATTCAGAGCTCGCGGCTGGGACCATCAAACTTCATATGAAGTCGCGGGTTGGTCGCAATACGTTGACAACGAACCAACGACTTCGCCTTGGGACGGTATTGTCCATGCTGCAACAACTCGGAACTTTGCAAACGAGGACTTGTTGAGAAGGACTCATTTTTGGGGGTGTGGCCCGAACACGCCCGTTTCCCGGAATCCTGATGATCTTCGTGGGTACACGGAATTTGCTATCGGCTCGTTCCTGGAGACTGGCGACGCGTACTCCGATCTCGGCCCGTTCGCAGGTCTGTTGCTCCATACCTTTGCGGACACTTGGCCCCACGAGAGCTTTACAGCGTGGTGGAACAGCAAGATCAACCGGCGAACAGGGTCTAGCAGGCCGAACGTTGGACACGGAGACACTGCAGAAGGTGGTCACTACCCAGACAACCCTTACAACGATGTGGATAAAGCTCTCGAAGCCGCCAAGACTATTTACGGACTGATCCCACGGGGAAAAGGGAAGCACGTTCCCTGGCATGTCCTGGAAGGGCATCTGCGAACCGCTTTCGATTCGCCTACATTGCGTGGAGACAAATACGATTACGAGCGAACTACTGCGCAACAAGTGCGAGGGATGCAGTCGATGATAAAAGGCTTGTTTGGGAACGATTGTGAATACAATCTCGATTACTTCATGGGAAAAAGGGGTAATTTCCTGAACACCTATTACATGTGGGACCATGGACTGAAGCTTGATGGCAAGTAACCCCAATCCGTACGAACCCACACGGAAACGTTGGCTTCAGCCAGCAGGCAAGAAGCCATCTTGGAAGCAAGTATTTCTCTACTTGGGAGTAGGCTTTGCTTTCCAGATTGCTTTATATGCAGTGGCGATCGTGTCGCTAGGGTTCGGGCATGGAACGGATAACATCGCTGATTTCTTGTTTCCGATTTCTAACATGACGTTTGGAGGCAATTTCTCGGAACGACCTTATCCCGTCGCGCTTATCGACAACCTGCAGTTTGTCATTTATTCGGGGATGATTTGTCTAATTGGGCATTTCAGCAATATCAGTTTTGGATTCCTTCTTGTGGCGATCATGCATGTTGTAGCCTTCGCGATTACGTTCTGATCCAGGCTTTAGGTGCATGTCAGTGCCGTCGCTTCCCCTTGGCAAATTCCTGGTGTCGCGAAGCGACTGCGGCGATGGCAGGGAAGGGCTGCGCCGGGGTCAGGCCTTGTTTCCGATGTTCAGCGAGGGACGAGACGACGACGTGTTCGGAAACATCGTTAACGTCACCGACCCGCTGGGGAACGAGACGGTTTATACTTACAACCGTCTGAATCAATTGGTGACCGAGGGCAAGGTGTACGGCAGCGGAACACAAAATCGCAGCTACGCTTACGACGGCGCAGCGAACCTGCGGTCGCGGGTCGATCGCAATGACCGGTTGACCGAGTGGGATTACGACAACCGCTACCGCGTGAGCAGCGAAACCTGGAAAACCGGAGCGACCGTCGATCGCACCCTGACCTACGCTTACGACACCTCGGACCGCACGACGTCCATCGACGATTCCGATCCGCTGGCCACCGATTTCCAGTTCGCCTACAACGACCGCAGCCAATTGCTGGCCGAACGGCAGCTGACCGGCCTGGTCGGAACCAGTGTGGCATTGAATCGCGCGTTCGACGGCAACGGAAATCGGATCACCTTGGGTGCCAACTTCGGCGGCACGCTTTCGGGCACGTCGATCGTCGGCGGCGTCGATGATTTCACGCGACAGTTCACTTACGATGGCCTGGGACGGATGACTTCGGTCAACTCGGATGCCGTCAGCGGCGGCCATGCGGTGGCTCCGCAACTGGCGACGTTCGAATACAACGCCGCGTCCCAGCGGACCGACCTGCGGCAGTACTCCGCAACGACCGCCAGCCCGAGCGACCTGCAGGTCCATTCGCGTCGCGCTTATGACCAGGCCGGACGGCTTGCCAGCATCACCCACGGCACGGCCGAGATCGGCGCGGGCGAAACCTGGGACGGCACGTCGACCCTGCCCGCTTCGCTGGGTTCAACCGACATGCTGGCCGGCTACTTCTTCCGTTACGACCAGGACAACCGGCTGGTTGATTTCGCTTCCTACCGCGACGGTACCGAGACCAGTTTCGGTTACGATAGCCGTGATCAATTGACCTCGGCGACCACCGCCGCCATTGCAGGACTCAGCCAACCGTTCGGTCTGGCGTCCAGTGAATCGTACGACTTCGACGCCGGCGGGAACCGCAAGTCCTCCGGCGGCCAGTCGCAATCGGCTGCCAACACGCACAACCAGCTACAGACCGACGGCACGTACAACTACACGTACGACGACGAGGGAAACACGCTTTCCAAGACCTCGATCGCCACGGGTGAAGTCACCGAGTACGCGTGGGACCACCGCAACCGGATGGTGCTGGTCACCGAGCGGGCTTCGGCCGGCGGCGCGATCACCCAGCAGGTCGAGTTCATTTACGACGCCTTCGATCAGCGGGTCGGTAAACGCGTCGACAGCGACGGCGACGGAACCTGGGATCGGGACGAAGCCTTCGTGTGGGCCGATGGCCAGACGGTGCTGCGTTTTGTGGACAGCGATGGCGAAGCGGTAAGCGAATCGTTCCGCGTGGCGAACCGTTACCTGTACGGTGACGTCGTGGACGAGGTCCTGGCCGACGAGCAGTACGCCGCCGGCAGCGGTCCAGCAGTCAACTCCAGCACGGCCAGCGCGACAGCCAGTGAAACGCTGTGGACCATTGCCGATCACCTGGGCAGCGTCCGTGATCTCGTCGACAACAACGGCGTCGTCCGTCAGCACATGATCTACGACAGCTTTGGCAACCGACTGGTCGAGCAGGACTACGACACCAGCGGGACCGCGATCGCGAGCAGCCACGCGAGCGCCGTGGACACCTTATTCGGTTACACGGGCCGCGACTGGGACGCCGACGTCGAGCTGCAAAACAACCGAGCCCGCTGGTACGACCCCACCACCGGCCGCTGGCTCAGCCAAGACCCGATTGGGTTTGCGGCAGGCGATGCGAATTTATATCGGTATGTGGGGAATGGGGTGACGACGAAGGTTGACCCAAGTGGACTGGATGAATCAACGATCATAGACATACCAGTCCAGGGCGTTAAAGGAATCGGGCAAGGTGCTGTGAATACTGTCAACGGGATTCAAGATACAGCAACGGGGCTCGGGAATCTTTTCATTTGGATTCCGAACGCTATTGCCGACGGAATTGACTGGGTCGACGGAACACCAGAACATCAACGGATGCGAATCCCGTACATTCCGTATTCAGATTGGTCTCGCGATATGGTTGTGCATGAATCAGACACTTGCCATAACATCAGCAAATTCGCCGGTGCAGCAGGGGTTGAAACGCTGAGCGGCGTGGGAATTGCCCGCTTAGGTACGGCAGTTAAAGCATCTGGAACCGTTTTGTCAAAAGCCGAGAGACTTGCAGAGTTTTACCGGAGGCTTGCTAATGCCCCTGGCGCTAAATCAGCGGACGAAGCATTGGACTTGATCGGTAAGACATTGGACGACGTAGAAGATGCATATTCGGGCGTGGCAAAATCGAAGAATCCAGGCTTGGAATATGACGGTCGCATGTATCCACCCCAATCCGACAACATTCGTCGCACGTCCGATGGATGCATACAAGTAAGGACGAAGGGAAATCGGATCGACATCGGCAAGAAGGGCGACATCGAAATCACGGATTTGGATGGAAACACGATTCTTTCAAAACCGGGAGGTTGAAGTGGAAACTGAAATTGGACGGGAAATCACAAATCGGTTCCCAGAATTGACTGTAACCGAGGATGTGATGTCGAGCCAAAGCTACTGGGTGAATATCCGCCTCGGAAGCCGATGGCTTGTCATCGAGAAAACCACAGAACGAGGCATCGGTCTTTCGGAGGTTAAGGGCGGATTGGCTGACTTCGGTGGCCATGACCAAGTTGTCAATGAAATCTCCGAAGCGATTTCTTGGGTTGAAAAACAAGTAGTAACTGTTCGTTGAGCAAGTTCACGAAGTTGCTGCGGCGATGGCCGGAAGCCCGCCACGCTGGACGACCGCACACACACATAGTGCCGCGGGAACGAGTTGGTGTTGCTCGCAAACAGGATATCCGACAAGCTGCCTTCTTTGCCCAGCTTCGTCGGAGAACAAGCGATGCCAGGGAAGGCCGCCAAGGTCATTGTGACCGAAAAACAGCACGCGATTCTGCAGACATTCGCGAAGTCCAGATCGGTTAGCGTTTCGCTCGCCCAACGTAGCAAGATCATTTTGCTCGCGTTTGAGAAACACAACAACGAAGAGATCGAGGCTTTGGTTGGCTTGCATCACGACGCGGTCGATGCATACGCGTTACCGACCGAATTACAGTCGTATTTCTGGCCGAATTATGACTGTAGGGATTTCGGGGCTCTGAAGGGGCTTTGGCCGAATTGTTGAGAATTTTGGAGAAGCGTTTTCCCGGGGTGCGACCGGGCGGACCGGCTGAAACGACTGCGCAAAGAAAAAAGTGCGACCGCTGCGGCTGAGCGATCGCACTTCGATAGATGGGTTCGATTGGGTGGGCCAATTAGGCCGATGGGTTCACTCGACCGAGTTCTCGCTGGTAGTCTTCCAGCCAGCCGCGGAGGATTTCCACCGCGGAAGCGATCAAATGGGTCAGGCCTCTTTGATGAGCCGGTCAACCCTAAGTGAAGGCTTCGCCGGGGGCAGGTGTTACCGGCCGAATTACAGTCGCATTTCTGGCCGCATTATGGCTGTAGGGATTTCGGGGCTCTGAAGAGGCCTGTGCTGAATTGTTGAGAATTTTGGAGAAGCGTTTTCCCCGGGTGCGACCTATCGGGCCGGATGAACGGTCCGCGCATAAAAAAAGTGCGACCGCTGCGGATGAGCGATCACACTTCGATAGATGGGTTCAATTTGTGGGCCAATTAAGCCGATGGGTTCACTCGACCGAGCTCTCGCTGGTAGTCTTCCAGCCAGCCGCGGAGGATCTCCACCGCGGGCAAGAAGTCGTGGCCCTGCGTCAGCATCAGGTCGATGTTGTTGTAGTTCTCGCCGCAGCTAAAACAATGAGCCAGATTGTTCTTCGGGTTCACGGTCGCTCGCAGTTCGCCACAGCCGGGACACTGGAAGCGGAAATAGCCGTCGCTCTGCTTGCTGATCGGACCGTACTGGCGAAGCCGACCAATCGTCAGCTTCATCGGCAAGTCGTTGCGGATCGCGCGCAGTAAATCTCTCGTGATCATAGTCGTTGACGCTCGTTTGGTGAAGGGTTTTTCAATTCAGGTCCGGGAACGAATCGCCGGCTCAGAAGTCCGTCAGATCGACTTCGTTTTGCCAATGAGGTTGAAGCAGCACGCGATTGACCACGTCGATGTCGATCGTCGTTCCGGCGGACGCCCGGACCGCGTCGAGCATCGACGCCAAGCACAGGTTGCGACATTTGCGCAGCACGCCATCGGCCGAGCGAACGATCAGCTCCAGTGCCCCGGCGGTGAACGTGCTGTGCGGCAGCCCCAGCCGATCCAGCTCCCGCTCGACGAACCCCCGCATCGCGTCCTCGTGCAGACGCCGGGTGACGACCGAGTACGTCACGCGGCTTTTCAGATCCAGGTTCACCGCCAAGTCCAGATTGGCGAGCAGCGCCGGCTGGCCGATCAGGATCAAGTTGTGATTCTTGGGAAAGTCCTCCAGCAGCAGACGCAGCTTGCGGAGATTCTCCATCGCCATCAGATGCGCGTCATCGATGACCGTAACCAGCATCTTGCCATCGCGATTAAGGCTCACCGCTTCGGCGATCAGTTTGCGTTCGCACTTGAATGCGGAGCTTTCGAATTCGATGCGGAACGCTTCGCAGAGAATTTTTACCGTGTTGGTGTAGGTGTGCAGCGTGCGGGCGACCGTGGCCACGAGGTACTCCTTGTCGGGAAGGTTTTTGAGTGATTCTTTGATCACGCTCTTGCCGGTACCGGGCCGGCCGACGACCAGACACAGGCCGCCTTGTTGGCAGTGGACTCGGAGCGTGTCGTGGATCTCTTGTTGGTGCTCGAGCAGCTGGATGTCGCGCAGCGCGAAGGGGTTGTCGGACAAGCCGAAGTAGGATCGGATCATGAGGGAGTCTCGGAGAGTGAAGTTTGAAAGGAGGTGGTTCCGTCGCGTCAGGCTTGTTCGGTTCTGCGGGCCATCCCGTTGGCCACGGCATCGAGCAGCCGAGCCTTGCCGATGCGGCGGTCGTTTTCGTAGACCACCACCACGCCCTGGCGATGACGCTCGTGACGAAGCGTGATTTTTTTGCCGCGGAGGTCGATGGGCGTTTCATAGCGCCGCCCCTGGAAGCTGAACGTGTTGTCCTTTTTGACGCTCCGCGTCGCTTCGGCGTAGAACAGCTCGTCGGTGTCCTCCGAAGGAGACAGGAACCGAATCCGCGACAGGTCCATGCCAAAGCGGTCGATCGGCTTCATGCCCAGGGTCGAATGCACCGTGGCGTTGTAGTCGTGTTCGACCCATTGGGTGAACTGAACATGGTGTCGGCCTGCCACAGTTGGTTGGCGTGCTGCATGCTGAAGGCCAGCCGGCGACGATTCTCGCTGGGATCGTCCTTGAGCAATTCATACTCGCGAACGAACCGGCAGAACGTGGTGCGGGCGATCTGGCCCGCATGCAGCAGCCCCTAGCGGTAGTACCAGGTCTGGATGGTCCGCCAGGTGAACCGGTGTTGGTCCCCCTGTTCGTCCAAGAACGTCATCTCCGCGACGTTGTGGATTCTCTCGTGACGCGTTTTTCCGGAGGCGACTTCGATCGCTCCGAGGACTTTCATTTTGACGTAGACCGATGGCCGTTTCATGGACCGCTCCGCGGGGTGAGTGACTGGCTGACTTAAACCGAATCGATTCGAGGCGGAATCGATTCGGTGGACGAGCCTAGATGCGGTCGGCGGCAGATCTATCGTCGGCTTGTGTTGTCGAGCAGAAAGCAAGATTTCCCGGGCGGGAGATACGACGGCAATTCGGTCGCCGCAAGACGTTCGCTGCCCGATTGGCGCCGCGGATCGTCGCGCGAAAGCGGCCCCAAACGGCCGTCTGAAGCGTGGGCTCTGCCTGAAAACCTGAGCCGAACGCGCGAGCGTCGGGCCCTACCACCGAGCCACCCCATACTTGCAAAAGTTTCGTAGCGACTCAGCCTCGATCCATTCCACCCAACCCGGTTTTCAGGCAGAGTCGAGGACGACGCCTCAGATGAAGAACGTCTGTAGCGTGGCCTGAAAGGCGGCAATGGGGTTGAGCTCATGGCCGTCGAAGGCTTTGTCGAGGTGCGACAGCGTGCTCGCGGTGGGACTGTCGCCCGGCTGCGCGCCGTCGAGCTTCGGGGGTGGGCAGATCGTGGACAGCGCGGCCCGGATCGAGGTCTGGGCGTTTTGGAATCGTTTCCAGATTCGATAGGGCGCCGAGCCGCTCATGCTGCTTTGGAGTTTTCCAAATGCTTGGCGTTTGTTGCCAGCGGCAGCGGCCGCCTTGAGAAAGGCCCCCAGCTGTTCGGCACTGAGGAAGAGCCGCTGAACTTTGTCGGCGGTCCACACGCTGAAGGTGCGTCCGCAGCCAGCGGCTTGATTTCGGTTGCTACAGAAGACCCTTCGCGCTCGCACGGCCCAGTGCTTCAAGTGTTCTTCGTCGTAACCGCGCAGGACGCCATGGCGGTTGAGTGTTCCGACTCGCTTGCAGTGCGGGCAGGCGGAGAGCTTGAGGTTTCGCAGGAACTCGTCCTGCTCCGTCTGAGAGGGGAAAATCCTGGCGCACACGGTTGCCGCCTCCTGGACGCAGCCTTGAGAAAAGCCCTGCAGGATAGTCGAGCGATACGCGGATTCGAACGCTCGCCCATCGAGTTTGTGAAAAGAGAGTCAGGGGGCGGGGTACAGGCGAGGTACGATTTAGTCGAAGCGAAGGCGGGGGGCAAGCTCCGGTCTGCGGGAGTGGGGGCACTGCCGGCCAAATTGCCGGTGCAAGAAAAGTCCAAGACTACGACGACAATTCGGTAAGAAAGCGAGGTATAATGCGACCAGAGCGGGGTCGGTAACAGGAAGGTGACAAACAGAATCCGCCAAGCGATGACTTTGTAAAACATCAAAGCGCGAATCAGTCTGTCTTTCTTTTCCAGCATGATGTCTTCGACTCGGCAGCCCGATTTGTAAACCCTAAAGAACATTTCCACCGGCCACCGCGCGACATAGTAGTCGACGATTTGCAGGACATCTCGGTAT
>NZ_WIAD01000078.1 GCF_009618275.1 Roseimaritima sediminicola | reverse complement strand
GTATTCGGAAGGGTCGAAGTCAGAGAACACGAACTGGTTCGTGTCAAATATCGGCTCAACGTCGTTCCCAAACTCATCTTTCCCCCAGAGACGAGGCAACGACCGAGGCAGAAGATCAAGCAGAAATTCGCATCGCCTTCGATTCAGGGGAGAGTCCATCCAGAACCCAAACCATAAAGGGGTTGTGATTTGAAAGCTGGCACGGAGTCGATCTTCGAGACCGTGCAGTCGAATCGTTTCCCACAGCAATTCATCGAGCTGTTCGCTGTGCGGGTGCATTACATCGAGTGACTCATGGCAGCCTGCCACTGAGTCACGAGAGTTGTTGGCTACGTTTGCCTCGCAGCTCCGGCACGTATCTCGTACAGCGTCCCATCCTCCAAAGGCTTTGGCAACTTCATCAACCCGGATGCCGGAACTCGGAATGTCAACGTTGTTGTCGGACGCGTCGTTCCCCCAATACGTGCTCGTAACCCAGATTCCATCGACGATGTGACCATCCTCTATCCGTTCTGCGCAAATCTGCAGCTGATACAGGTCCCGCCGAGTCTGCACAGGATCCGTCCATTCAGTTCCTTCACGCATCGGGCACGCCCGCTCGAGTGCCCAGCTGACTATTTGTCGCGTATCTGCCATCTTTCGCTCATCTCAGAAAGTGGTATCGCTGTTTCACGAAGTACAGGTGCAAAGTCCGGGTGATCACTGGATCGCGAGAGCCGTATGTGAGGCCCTCTCACCACGACCAGCATCCGCACAGCCACCGACCGTTGTCAGTGCGCCGAGCGGAACATGCTGGCCGTAGGTTTAGTGCGTGCTGCCGAATCAGCGTGGTTCGGTAGTCTTTATAACTGGTGCGGCGGAACCTGTGGTGATGAGGCCCGCAAACGCTTTGCCCGTTATCGTCTCATGCCCGGAAAAATGCGTTCGCACGTTAACCAGTGCCCACGCGATCCACGCCCAAAAAAATGCGACTGGCAACCATGAACCAGAGTCGGGTTTTCCCAGAAGCTTGTCCAAACAAAACTGTGCTAACCATCCCATGGTGATCATCAAAGCCAAGGGAATAAAGCAACCCATATGGTCCAAGCGGACGACTTCCCAGATGCGTGCCAATGACACCGCGCATCGCTCTATGCGTCCGCTCACACGTGAAGCATCGGCAGCGGGTAAATGGGTGTTGAGTAAGGTGCCATAGTAACCTCGTGTGATTCTTGGCCAGTTCGCTGTATCAACGCTCTCTGCCACGGAAGCGACCGCCTCGCGAGGGTACGAGATGCGCTCCTGTCGGGCTTGCGACATCGCGGAGTCCAGATACGCAATGAATGTGTTTCGGTCTGAGTCTTTCTCGGCAGCGGCGAGATCTGCAATGACCCCGAGCAGACACTCATCAGGGCTGGTTTCCCCAATGGCAGCCCATAGCCAGGTGCGAAGACTAGCCGGACCGTCATGCGTAGCGAGAGCTTCTTTGAAGATCTCGCGGTTGTTGGTCTGCGGTCTCGCAACCATACCGTCGAGCAAGGCAAGCGTTGCCTGTCGTTCCGCTCCCCAGGGCAGGCTCATGAGATAGCGTCTGCAGGCGAGCTGCGCGTCGTTGTCGGGGCGCATGGCGAGAAGTCGCACGCAATCCGATAAGCCTCCATCGCTTGGACTCCAACGAACGAATCGGAATGCCGACATCGTTTTCTCGTGATTGGATTGGTTGGTTCCTTCGGCGGCTTCTGCACTTGCCAATCGGTCAATTGTTTCAATCAGCTGTTTGCTAATCTCCTCACCGTCCGCTTCTGCAAGCATGGAATGCAGCTTTGGGCAAGAGTTAGGGGAAGGAAATCCCATGAAGTCCTTGATTTCCCATAGCGTCCCGACACTTATGCGATCATGGATTCCTTCAATCGCTTCCCAAACCTTGTAGGCAAACAAATGCCTATTGTCAGAAATCAGCTTTCCGAATTCTGATGGCTTCATGCCTTGGAGGAGTACGACGGTCAGCTTGGACTCAATCGCATGCAGGCGGTCATAGACCTCATTACCGGAGTAGATCGTTTCGTCGTTCAAACGGTGCAAAGCCACTTTTGCAGCTACCGTATCTTCATCCTCGACGGCTTTCTCAAGATCTTCAATGAATGGCAACAGTTTCTTATGCATTGCTGCGCTCTTCAGAACCCGAAACCGCGATCGATCTCATCAGCATCGATAGATTAGCGACCTTAGCCAGCACTGCTGCGTCGGCGTCCCGCTGGTACTTCGCTTCGTTCTCGTCGGCGAACATCCCATTGTAAGACGTGGGGACGCAGTCGGCATCCGAGTCGCGACCGTCAGGGGACCGTTGGGCATTGGCTTGTGAAGTCCGAGCAGTGGGCGGGTAGCGTGGAAGGAGCGATCCTCCTGCAGTAGGCTGCTTTGGAATGTCTCGCGTAGGTGGAGATCGTCTTCGCACGGCTTATCTGCAGTGAATCTGGATTCAAGTCCTCGATTAGGATTCGAACCAGACTGACAAACATCGAGAGTGGCGACTGGACTTGAACTTCGCTGACTCTTTGCCTCACAGCGGTTCTCCAGAGATGGCCCGTCTTCGTTGTTTGAAGTGGAGCCGCTGTTGGAACTGGCCAGAATAAGCTTCACGGATCGCGTAGCTTTTTGCTGACAAACAGAAAACAGCTCGCCGCAAATCGAGGCGACGAGCTGTTTTGGATTTCAAGTTGGGGTTCAGAAGCTTGGTTCCGTTGGTCGACCAGGAAACCGTAGCCTTGAGGAAATTGCTCGGTTTCGGCGCAAGTGTGGTGCACCGGCGGCTCGCCGGCTAGGAGCTGTTCCTGCTTCGCGGGGGGCCTGCCTTACATTCCGGCAAACGGCCGGTCCCGCAGGTTTGGGTGGGGCTGAAGTCCCTTTTGCTTCGGTCTAGCGACGCTTCGAGGCCCTGGCGACGAAACCGGTGGCGTAGTCCAGGTAGTCGGTGTCGCCGCGGCGGCATTTGCTGCGGGTGGTGACGGATCGGTAGATCACCCGCAACCCAGCGTGCCAGGTTTCCTCGTCATACGAGTTCTCCAGTTGCTTGGCGTTGAGCGATTTGACCAACTCTTGGGCGGCGTCGCTGGCCGCCGGTTTCCGCTCCAAGATCGCGCGGATGGCGGTATCGACGTCGGCGTCGTCGGCATCGACGACGGTCCCCACCGCGACGAGCGTCTGCTCGATCTCGAGCAGCATTCGGGGGTGCTGATGGGTAACCCGGTTCCGCTCCCCCGTGGTCGCTTTCAGCTTGACCTGCGTCGTCGTGCCGACTTTGCCCTCCCGTTCACGCCGCGCCCGCCGTTTTTTCGCCTGAGCAATCTTATCGTGCAATTTTGCCATCGGATGCGGATCCTTTTTGTTCAATGCGTGTCGATGCCCCTGTCAACCCTGCAATCATCATGCCCACCCTGCCCAAAAAAAGCCCATCGCCGATTACGACGATGGGCTTTTCAAGATTTCGACAGTCGGGGCGACAGGACACGGTTAGAACTTTTTTGCTCCGCTCTTTCTGACCTGCAAACATCCGATCCCGTGGGTTTTGCAGGGCTTAAGTCCCTGATCGGACAAAGCCGTAAACAGCTGAAGTGATTTGCTTCTCGCCTTCCAAAGCAAGGCGGAAAGCGGTTCACCGAACAGCTTTCTCCGCAGCCTTGCAAATCGAAGTTTGATTAGCGGCTCCTTCGCTGGCACGATCCCGCAAAGACGCTTTCCAGGGCTTCTTTGCTGATCGCCTATTTGTGCTTCTGGCTACCCGTACGCAAAGGCGTTGTGGCGTGGCCCTGCCAAACGTTTCAGATGGAGACCCAAACCGATGAGTGCCTCCGCTACTCCAAGCGAAGATCCCAAGGAAGAGCAAGAGACTGAATGCAGCCTCGATACAACCGAGAAACAGACTGAGCAAGACGCCCTCGATGATCCCACCAAGCAAGAACAATACCGTCAGGAATACCTTCGTCAGCTTCGCCTAAGGTCGTGTCCCGGATGCGGTGAGACAGATGTGTTCTAGTGCATCTGTATTTCTGCGGAAGGCCGAGTCGATGACAAGCCCGTAACGGTGCGTATGTCGCCGCTTACTCTGCACAGCACGAGAGTTTCGCTGGGTCCTTGTATTTGGAAATGGCGGCAATTTTTAAAGCCTCCGCCATTGTTGGGTAGACGTGCAGCAGGTCGATGAAATCGTGGAGCTTGGCACGAAATCGCAGGCCCATCGCCGCTTCATGGATAACCTCCCCTGCATCGGCACCAACCATTGAGACACCCAGGACCTCGTTCGTTTCGGCGTCGGCGACCATTTTGATCATGCCTCTGGTATCTCGAATCGCCCCGGCACGGGGGACGAGCGACATGGGAATCGTATTGCACCAGCACTGATGGCCGGCGGCAACTGCCATTTCCTCAGTCATGCCAACCACGGCAATCTGGGGATCAGTGAAAATGCACCGAGGGATCACCCGATGGTCGACTGCTCGCAACTTGCCGTTGGAAAATGCGTTTCTCGCCGCAATTCCTCCGTCTTGGCTTCCCACCGGAGTCGCCATCTGGCTTTCGGCTTGCAGCCCAACAACGTCTCCGGCAGCGAAAATGTGCGGGACGCTGGTTCTCAGGTATTCGTCCACCTTGATTTCGCTACGCTCATTGACGGATATGCCTGTTTTCTCAATGCCAATTCTGTCTGTGTTCGGGCGTCGGCCTGTTGCCACCAGCAGCTTCTCGGCTCGGTACTCTCGTTCTGTCCCGTTTATCGTGGCCGTCGCCACGACTTCATGATCTGCTTGTCGGACAGCGTTCACTGAGGCGTCGGTAACAACTTCGATACCTTCTTCTGCGAACACCTGCCCGATGGCTTGCCCGACCTCTGGCTCGTAGCCGTGGGCAAGCAACTGCGAGTTTCGCTCCAGAATCTTCACGTCGGTCCCGAAGCGGTGAAACATCTGGCCGAGTTCCAAAGAAATGTAACCACCGCCGACGATCAGCAGGGACTTGGGAAGTTCGGTCAGTTCGACTTCTTCATCCACGGTCAGCAGATCGCTGGTCAGATAAGGCACCTGATCCAAGCCCTCGATGTAAGGAGTGACTGGACGGGAGCCGGTGGCGATCAGCACCTTCTCGCCGGTGAGCCGCTTTCCGTTGATCTCGACTGTATGCGGGTCGATGAACTGAACATGTCCCTGTTCAATGTGGATGCGACCATCGATCAGGCTCTCGTACTTCTTCTCTCTGTAGCCGTGGACGACATCGCTCTTTTGAGCGATCAAGGCCGAGAAATCCAATTCCATTGAGCAGGAATTGAGGCCGGGATAGCGAGGATGACGAGCATCGTGCAGGAGCTTGGCCGCTTCGATCAAGTTCTTCGACGGCAAGCAACCCCGGTTGACGCAGGTGCCGCCGACGATTCGCTCCTCCGTCATCACGGCAATTTTGCCCAATTCCTGCGCTGCCAGTGCCGCAGCAAAGGCCGTCGAACCGGAGCCAAGGACAACGAGATCATAATTATTTTTATCCATATTTCTTTTTCCTTTGTAAATGTTAGTAAACGATGACAGAATCTGCCTCAGAGAGTAATTCCGCCACCTTTGCGTATGTCGCTGGCTCAACGAACTCGTAACCGGAAATCTTCTGTTTCACCTGTAGGGCGTCTCCGGTGACAATCAACATTGCGGTGTTGGCATACACCTTTGCTCCTCGACGCTGTAGCAAGTCAAGGTATTCACCGTAATTCTTGGGCATTTGATCGACAGAGAGGTTCATCTGATAGGCAATGAGCTTCTGAAGCCGCACAGGCACGCTCGTTGAGGCCAAATTGCCGTGCAGGTCGAGAATCGCACCTGCGTCGAACAGGATCGAAACATCGGCCCCTGCTTCAATGGCCGCAAAGATGATGTTGAAGCCGACACAAATCTGGCTGTCATCCTGATCCAGCCCGGTCTTCATGTGGAAAACAAGTCTCTTCCCCTTGAGGTCGGGAGCAATCTCGGAGGGAGGAGCGAATTGCTCCTCATACGTTTGGTCCAATTCACGCCACGTTAGCAACTTGGAAACGAAGCGGGTGCCAAAATAGGCCCCGTTCCCAGAACAATGAGTAGCCCTACGGCAATGACAATACGTTTTCTCTTGTTTCCTGTCACGATCCTGCTCCTTGCTTCGAGACGGGAGACTCATCCCCATCCACTTCTCCCTTGAAACCAGCTTTCTCAACCGCAGACAGAACAGCATTCTTCGGGAAAGTACAGCAAGCCGGGCTTTGGACGCTGGCTCGGCCAGACTGGAAATCGACGTAAACACTGGTGATGCCGGGAACGCTGCGGATCGCTTCCGAAACTCCCACCGCACATCCCTCGCAGGTCATGCCTTCGATGTTCAAGACGGTTTGACGAAGCGATTCGTTCGGAGCATTGCTCGCCTGCTTGTCGCCCTCGCTGCCTGTTGACCATTTGGCTTCTGTTGGCGTCGTGTCGTCGGCTTCGGATATTTTCCCTGAACTCAGAAGTTCTCCGGTATATCCGGCTTTCTTCAAGGCCGTCAGAATGTCTTCATTGGGGATTGGGTTACCGGGTTTCACGCCGACGACCGCCTGCCCTTTCTCGTAGTTGACATCTACGGCGACGACGCCGGGCACCTGACGGATCGCTTGAGCGACTGTCGTAGCACAGCCTTCACAGGTCATGCCTTCGATCTGGAAGACGGCCCGGTTCATATCCTCCGTCACGGCGGCGGCATCACTCGTGCCAAACAATACACCGACGTAGCTGGGAAAGAAGAGGAAGGCGACCGCCAACACGGTCACGCCCCATAGCATGACCTTGTTCAACGCCATCATATTGAAGCGACGTTTACCGGTCGTGGCACAGCAGTCGTCCGCCACTTCACTTTCCGTGGTACAGCAGTCGTGTCCCGATTCGGCAACAGCTTTCGTGGGACGGTAGGTGAAGTAGAACGCTGCGCCGAGAAATCCGAACGTCACGACCATGAATAGTGGGCGATACGTTTCCAGCGTGGCTGCGATCCCGGCCCCGGACACGCCAACCGCCAGCAGAAGCAGCGGTAGCCAGCAACAGGCCGAGGCCATGATCGCCGAGACGACAGTGCCGATCTTGGCGATTTTCTCGCCACGTCCTGTCGATGATTTCGCCGTCGATGTGGGCGTCACGTTCAAGTCATTCATCCGCATTTCCTCCTGAGCGATTTGGATACCTTTCGTCACACTCCCTAGACAGCACGAACCGCTCGGGTTGGAGGTCTCACAGCGACAGCCGGGGTCTCCCATCTTCGTTCGGATGTCTTCCAGAGCGTCGGAACGGCCCTTTGTGCCAAGTTCCTCTTTGATGCTGCCAACCGAATGGCCGAAACAGTAGCACAGGGGGCGCTCCCCGCTGGACTCCTTCACACCGACCGGAACTTTCAGTTGCGACTCGGTGAACTGCGTGTCTTCTTCCTCAGCGAAGTACACTACGTCGCAGTCCTGCGATGGGCAAAACCGCCAGCCAGTGTCATCTTTGAAGGATGCGCAATCTTCACTTGCCGTAGCACAGCAGGATCGACTGTCTGCTGTGAACTGTTTGGCCAACTCGTCATCGAGCAACGCGCCGAGCGTCAATGTGCTCACCCGTTTGGCCTTGTATCCACAAGATGGACACTGAACCCTCTTCGCTGTCTCGGTCTGCTTGCTCATCACATCGTTGCTCCGTTTTCGTACTCACCTCGATTGCTGCATGGACGTCCTTCCTGTATTATCGAGGTTGCACCTAGGTGCAATGTCAAGCCGGATTCGCGATTTTTTGTTTTCCCCCGCGAAAGCTGGCGTTACGCCGGTTCGGACTCGGCCCGTGGAGAATCGAAATGAGCAAGCAACTGACAATAAGTGAGTTGGCGAAAGCCGCTGACATTCCGATATCGACACTGCGTTACTACGAGCGAATCCGTCTCGTTGAACCGGAAGATCGCAGTTGCGGCAATTACCGACTCTACGGCGACCAATCGCTTAAGAAACTGAAGTTCATTAGAGCGGCTCAAGCCATTGGCTTCACACTGGAAGACATCAAGTCACTGCTTGCCGACGGCGAAGGCAAAGCACCAACGTGCGGCAATGTTCAGGGCCTCATCGAAGCTCGCTTGACCGATGTCGAGGAACGACTTAAAGACCTGCGGCATGTTCGCAAGGTGCTTAAGTCTGCCTTGGAACAATGCCACCGGCAGAAGAACTCTGACTGTTGCCAAGTCGTCGCTGACTTGAGGAACAAGAAGTGATCCGTCGATTCAAGAAAGCAACCTGTAGCGAAGACTTGGAATTTGCATGGAACTGCTAAAGATTACGATTCTGTTCATCATCACGGCTCTGGCTGAAATCGTCGGCTGCTATTTGCCGTACTTGTGGCTTAGACGTGAAGGATCGGCTTGGCTCTTGTTGCCAGCAGCGGCGAGTCTTGGCATTTTCGCGTGGCTGCTGTCCCTTCATCCGACAGCAGCCGGACGCGTCTACGCGGCTTACGGTGGCGTCTACATTTCCGTTGCGCTGGTATGGCTTTGGAAGGTCGACGGCATTCGGCCAAACACGTGGGACCTGCTCGGAGTCTGCCTTTGCTTGGCTGGTATGGCAGTGATCATGCTGGGCTCGCGCTGATTCGCGACGTTTGCAAGTGTATGGGTCCACCTGACAGGAGCGTCCTTGCGGCTCAAATGCCGAATCTCACACTACAAGAGCCAAGCAGCACGACCCGTTTGTTTCCGAAGTTGGGGAAAGGAGGTCGGGAAGGCGATCGATAACGCTGAGTCAAGGGCGATGTTTCGTTGACGAACTCAACATCGTTAGGAAACTTTAGAATCAACGGAAATCGCTGCCAACCACCTCGCATCCCACGGTCCGTTCGATCTGCGCGAGTGTGCTGGCGAAAGTTGCGTTGGTACGGGCGACCTGCATTCCAAGGAAAGCAATTCTCGGTAGATGTCGACGAGGTCCGTGAAGTCGGCTTCCTCATCTTGGTCGTCTGCTGTGGCTCCCTCGGATTGACGCGACACAACATTCTCCGCCTGCCACCCAAAAAACAGCCAGTTTTCGGTTGACTCCGTACCAACGTACGGGGTGTACAATGGAGAGGCAACCAAATCAGCGGAGTTGGGTATGACACTGAGTACAGGAAAAGTCGCTAAGCTTGCGGGAGTCAATGTCGAGACGCTGCGTTTTTATGAGCGTGAAGGCATTTTGCCGGAGCCGCCACGGCGAGCATCCGGCTATCGAGAGTATCCTCCCGAAACGGTTGAACTGATCCACTTCATCAAACGCTCGCAAGAACTTGGATTCTCGCTCAAGGAAGTTAAAGAGTTGTTGTCTCTGCGCAAAGTCCCGCGTCGAGCCTCGAAGAAGGCGACAACCCTTGTAGACGCCAAGCTGGCCGAAATCGATCTGAAACTCCGTGACTTACGGTCAATGCGTGAGGCGTTGGAGAGTTTGCGTTGCGCATGTGCAAGCAATGGTTCCTCGTCTGCCTGTCCGATCATCGAATCGCTTAGCGGGCGTTCAGAATCCGAGGAGCCTGGCTAAGGGCATTTGCTTATGATCTGGACGCAATCATAAAAAGGCCCTTGACTCCGTACCTAGGTACGGGCCGTAGAATAGATGAGTTGCAGGTTTCTGCAACCGGCGAATTTCTACGAGTGAGGGTCTATCCATGAAGAAATCCAATTCGATCACGACAATTTCAGTGTCTGCGGCAGTTTTGTTTTCGTCCGCAGTGCTGCTGGCTATGTTCGCGCTGAGCGGCTGCGATTCGAGCGAGTCGTCACAAGAAAGCGATTCACAGGTCACGACTGCGCCACCATCATCGGATGTTGACGCGTTGTCGGTTCCGGCGGGTGCTCTCTCGGAAGAGATGATGGGCCAGACGGTCACCGTTACTGGCAGGGTTGTCGAACAGTGTCCTGCAGCAGGTTGCTGGCTCCGTGTCGAAGCGACCGACGGCGCAACTTTCGTTGACCTGCTCTCATCTCCCGTTCGTCTTTCGCAAGACCATGTGGGTGAGCTGGCGGAGGTCACTGGTGAAGTCGTACGGCGTGGTTCGGACTTTGCGATTCAGGCCCAGAGTGTCGAGTTCAAGTCGGCCAGCTCCGATTCCAGCAATGTCGAAAATGAGGAAAGAGCCGAATGAGTTGGCTGGACCAGGTTTACGATCGCCTGTCAGAACTTGAAGCATTCTCACCCACTGCGTTCGTTCTGGCAGCTTTGGCAGGTCTACTGCTGGCATTGTCGCCAACAGTTCTGGCGCTGACTCCCGCTTTGATGAGCTATTTGGCTCGCGATCCAGAAATCAGTCGTTGGAAAGCATCATCGCGAAGCCTGGCATTTGTGCTGGGAACGGCAACTACGTTCGGAGCCTATGGCCTGATTTTCGGCTGGGCAGGTGCCTCGTTGGCTCCCATGTTTGGACGCAACGGCTATCTCGTGGCCGGAGCCGTCCTCGTAATCCTGGGTCTGGCCATGCTGGGAAAGGTTCGCCTGAAGACTCCCCTCGTCGAGGCACCTGAGCGACGTGTGAGTAGTAGCGTCGGTGCCTATTTTTTGGGCCTTCCATTCGGGCTCGTCGGTTCCGCATGTCCGTGTTCCATCCCCGTCGTACTGGCAATGCTCCTGTATGCGGGAAGTGTTGGCAGCCCGTTGTTTGGTGCGGCACTGCTGTTCGTGTTTGCCCTGGTGCGTGGAGCGCCTTTGCTACTGGCAGGAACATTCACGGGCTGGCTGAAGGAATTCAAAAGTATCGCCCGTTGGCAGCCAGTGCTGGAAAAGGTCTCCGGCGTTGTCCTGCTCATTTTGGGAATCACATTCATCGCACAACGATTTACGAATTAGAACGAGGTAAAACCATGTCAACAACCATCTCAGAAGTAAACAAGCAGCAACCATCTGCAAGTCCGGAATCGAACGGCAAGCTGGTTCAGATCAAAGCCAGCGGCATGATGTGCTCTTTCTGCACAATGTCCGTCGAGAAAGCGCTCGGACGCATGGAGGGCGTGCGCAACGTACAAGTCAATCTGGTACACGGCGTGATTCTGGTTGATCGCGAACCAGCAAAGGTCAGTACCGATCGCCTGGAAACGGCCGTCGAAAGCCTCGGATATACGGTCGTTAGCACCGAAGCACAGCAATATGAGACGGACCAGGCAATCTTCACAACCATCAAGCGTCGTGGCTTTTTAGCGCTGGGCCTGGCGATCTTCAATCTGCTGCTGCATCCGCTGGTCACAGCGAATCTATTTAGTTTGTCGCTTTCGCCGCTGGTGTACCCGCTGGCGAGTCTGGCAATCTCGCTCGTGATTTTGTTGTGGGTCGGCTATCCGATTCTGCGAAAGACATGGATGGCAATCAGAAATCGCGTCATCAATGCCAACGTGCTCTTGTCGGCCTCGTCGTGGGGAGCGTTTGCGATCGGCGCCGTGCATCTCGTGGCGTTATGGCAGGGGAACGCTGTGGCCGCTGTGGCCTGGCCCAACTTCTTTCCCATTGCGGGCCTGTTGATGGCACTGCATTTGTTTTTTGGCTACTTCAAACTGGCCACGCGGAAAACGGCGGCAGATGCCGTGCGTAAACTGTTGTCGTTACAGGCTCAAAATGCGCGTGTGATCCGTGGCGGTAAGGAAGTCGAAGTCTCTGCCGATCAAGTCGCGCAAGGCGAAATTGTTGTCCTTCGGCCCGGCGAACGAGTCCCGGTTGATGGCGAAGTAGAAGAGGGCACGTCCAGTCTGGACATGTCCACTGTCACCGGAGAAAGCGCGCCGGTGTATGTGGAGCCGGGAAAGGAAGTTGTCGGCGGCACGACGAACCTGGACGGATTCCTGAAAGTCAAAGCCACCCGCGTCGGCGAAGAGACGTTTCTCAATCAGGTCGTGCGGCTGATGCGGCAGATCGAGGAACGTAAGCCGCCGGTGATGCTACTCATGGATCGCTTGATGAACTACTACGGGCCGGTCGTTTTCATCATGGCTGCTCTTGCTGGCATCGGCTGGTTGGCGGTCTTACTGGCGACCGGTGCCGGAATTGCCTCCGCGCTGCCGCAAGCTATCTACATCGCGCTGACCACGGTCATCATGGGCTATCCGTGTGCATTAGGGATCACCACACCGATGGCACTGGCGATTGGCGGTAACCGAGGAGTAGCGCGAGGTCTTCTGGTAAAAGCCGGTGAGTTCTTTCAGGAACTTTCGGACGTCGATACTGTGGTGTTCGACAAAACGGGCACGCTGACTTACGGCCGGCCGACGGTCAAGGCTGTGCGTACGTTGGTCCTTGGCGAGCGCGACCTGTTGTCCCTGGTGCGGGCCGCCGAGCAACCGTCCGAGCACCCGCTCGCGAAAGCCATTGTGAAATACGCCGAACTGCAAGGCGTCGACGACACCCGATCAGTAGAAGATTTCAAAGCCATACCCGGCCAGGGTGTTTCCTGCCGGATTGACGGACAAGATGTACTGGTCGGCAAGCAGGCGTTTCTTAGCGAACGTGGCGTCGATGTGACTTCCGCCAGTCAAGCAGCCGACCTCGAAGACGATAATACAGTGGTCTACGTGGCTGCCGACGGCAATCTACTGGGGGCAGTCGCTTTGCAGGATATGCCGCGACGCGGCTCGCAGCAGGTGATGCGGCACTTCGATGCCTTGGGACTCAAGACGGCTATGCTGACCGGAGACAGCCGTTCGGTGGCAGAGTCCGTCGCGCGTCAGTTGGGCATTGATGAGGTCTATGCCGAACTGTTGCCGGCCGAAAAGGTCAAGGTGATCGAGCAGCTTCAGCAGTCAGGACGCAAGGTGGCGATGGTTGGCGACGGCGTCAACGACGCTCCGGCGCTGGTGCAATCGGACGTCGGCATCGCACTTGGAGCGGGAACTGACGTAGCGATGGAGTCTGCCGGAGTCGTGCTGGTCAGCGACCAGATCGGAAGGGTTCTTTCCGCCGTCCTGCTGGGGCGCGCCTCCCATCGCAAAATGAAACAGAACATAGCAGTTGCCGTTCTATTTAACTTCGTCGGAATGACACTGGCGGTTGCTGGATTGATAACGCCGGCGGTCGCTATCGGGGTCATGATTTTCTCGATCTTTGCCATTCTGCTGAACACGTTGTCGCTGACGCGTGTGGATCTTGGGCAGGATTACGACGAAGAAAACGCGTCCGTCATCGAAACGGAACTATCCGCACCGGGAATGGTCTGCGAAGGATGTTCGGAAAAAATCACGCAGGGACTGATGGCGCTCGACGGTGTGCAGAAGGTCATGCCAGATGTTAAAGCCAAACGCGTTCATGTGCTCCATGACCCCGGTCATACGAACGAGCAACGAATGCGCGAGACCCTGAAGAAATTGGGATACGCGTGATCAACACGAACAACTTCCAGTTGGATGACGGTCCACTCTCGCTGGAGTTTTCACCAAAACTGGACCATAAAGGAGAAAATGATGACGAATGAAGCAAAACAAAAATGCATTGACGCGTGCGTCGCATGCGCTCAGGAATGTGAAACATGTGCCACGCAGTGCTGTGCGCCGGCAGGAGGCGAACGAGCCGATTGTCTGAGATCATGCCTGGACTGCGCTGCAATGTGCTGGCTGTGTGCGTCGCTGTGTAGTCGCGACTCCCAGTTTTGCGGGGACATCTGCAAGCTATGCGCGACGATTTGCAACGCCTGCGCGGACGAGTGCTCGAAGCATGAAGCCGAACAATGTAAGCGCTGCGAGGAAGCCTGCCGTCGATGTGCTGAAGCGTGTCAGGCGATGGCCGCATAGCCGAGGAAAGCTGGACGTTTAAGTTTCGCCGATGGACGCTATTTATGCCTGTCCGGACAGCCTGGGTCCGGCAGGCTTTTTCACCCAATAAATCAGGCTCTATCGACGACCCAGCCTCGCCGCAACATGATCGATCACCAAGCAACCGCCAAAACGACCAAAGCAAGCTTTGCAAACAGGTAAGAACTTCATCCGCACAGGCGACAAGATTTGAACACCCTAAGCTGTTACTGCATAAGCGTTTGCGTATCCCAGCACCTCAGCTGAAAATCACTGTCTATTGTACATGCAACGAACAAAAATCACGCTAAGTGCTACTCGTTCAAACGTTTATGTTCACGGTGATCTGACTGTAAACACCCTCACGTTTCCCCAGTCGGGGCGACTGGATTTGAACCAGCGACCTCTGCGTCCCGAACGGAGACGGTTGGCCGCGGAAGATCGCGTTTTCCTTGGTGTTTTTGTAGTTTGCGTCCCCCTGCTGTCTCCTTGTTCGTTACGTTTCGCCGGAGTTTAGTGACGAGTAAAGTGACGCGCCGCAGGGCATCGGCAGCAAACTTGCCAGTATCCGAACCTGTCGCGGGATAAGCGAGGCTCTCTCTTTGGCAACCGTTTCGTAGACCCGTTGGGAATCGTCTTCTCGGAGTTCGCGTAGGACCCAAAGTCGTGGTCAAAAGCGTGCAGCGTTCCATCAGTCCAGGCCGTGCCGCTACGAGTTAAGCAGCCGATGAGTTTCTTTTTCT
>NZ_WIAD01000077.1 GCF_009618275.1 Roseimaritima sediminicola | reverse complement strand
GTAGGAAGATATGCGGAGCTGCTCGCCCTCTGCGAGAGTGGAGACTTGGCGTGGCGGGAAGGCTTTTCACGAGCCAGCTCGGGTAAGCGGCGACTCGACGGCTAGGCTTCTATGTGGTGGCTCGATCGCTTCGACCCGCCCAACCTTACTTTTCCATCGCGAGGTTCAGTCGCCTGACGCGTTCGGCTTCAGGGACGCGAAGCTGTCCCGCGTATCGGTTGCCTGAGATCTCGATCGGCCCGGAAAACGGCTCGCCGCCAGCGATTCGGATCGAAACCTTGGACAGAAGCGTGTTGTCGGTGATCGACAGGTTGCCGACTCGGGCGCTCTGATGGTGATTGCTGTAGATGTCCGCTCCGCTGGCGTTGCGGATCACGTTATGGCGAATGATCGCCTCGGAGGCGGCCTGGATGCCGTGGTCGCCGGAATTCCAAATGACATTGTGTTCGATCAGGTTTGGTTTGCGACCATCGGTACCATAGACCAGGATGCCCGGGTAATTGGCCGTCACCGCAACGCCGCCGACGTGGTGGATGTGAAGCCGTTCTAAGGTCAAATGCTTCGCCGGCGATGCCGCGGTGCTTCCGATACGAATGCCGGCCGCACCGCCGGTGATTTCCAGATCACGCAGCTCCAGATACTGGCAGCCATGCAGATGAATCGTGTTCTGCTTTGCGTCAGGCCGCCGGAAGACCGCTGCCGAGGCGTCCGCCGTGCTGGCATCCGACTTCGACGGTCCGCAGATGACGATCGGATGCTCGGCGGTCCCTCGATGGCTGAGCACCAGCTTTCGAGCGTCGGTGTAGGTCCCTGGCGCCAGAACGACTTCGTCGCCCGGCTTCAGTTGGTCTCCGGACAGGACAGCAAACCAATCCTGATCGGGGCTCAGCCGAATGGTCTCGGCGCCGGCGACGTTGACAAGGCTTGCCACCAGGGCGGCGATGACGAGTTGGCGTGAAAGCAAGGAAGGGTTCATGGTCATTGAAGAAACCGGGGATAATCGCCCAAACGGCTCATTTGTATGCGGCTTACAATGGCGGCGAAAAACTCGCTCGATCCTCCATTCGGTCCGGTGGATTCAGCGAGCGAACTGCTCGGGCACGGTGCCGTCGCCGGTGGGCTTGCCGCCGAGCAACCAGCTGAGGTTGAAGCGGGCGACCTTCGATCCGTCGCTCTCGAAGTGCAAGTAGATCATACCTTCGCTCGGTGTGCCGGGGCGTCCGGCGGCGAGCGACGAGTAGGCGAAATCGCCTTCGTGGACCAGCCGCTTGAGGGGCCATGTCTGGCCGCCGTCAAAACTTGCCCAGACGGTGCCGTGGTGCCTTCCGCTGGGGCTGTCGCAGTTGCTGTAGACGAGAATGTCTCGGCCTCGAATCGGCAACCGGACCAGGCCGGCCATGCAGCCGTAGTTCGTGTCCTGCGGCCCATCGGGCAGCACCTTGCAGATGCCACCGTCCTTCCAGGTGGCTCCGCCGTCATCACTGTACGCTGTCCAGCGTCGCAGCGGATTCTTGCCCTCGGGCGCCCAGTGACGCCGCGAATTGTAGTACAGGCGTCCGTCGGACAGTTCCGCGATGGCGGCTTCGCCCGTGCCGTTTTCCGGAAACGGCTCACTGGTCTGCCACGTCTTGCCGCCGTCATCGCTGTAGATGGCGTTGGTGAAATGGGTCGGCCAGAGACTTTCCGGGCGGTTGCCTTTGCCGTAGAACCGCGAAGCACGGATCAGACGTCCGGCGTGCTGACCGTGCCGCAGCGTGATGCCGCGTTCGTTCATATGCATCGAAGGCCTGCGGCCTTGGCTGTCGGGACGAATGGTTACCGGTTCCGCCTGCCATGACTTTCCATCGTCTTGGCTCCGGTACACGGCCAGCGGCGCCGGCGGGTGTTCCTCCTCGACAAAGGCCAGCAGGTCGCCCGTCGATTCGTCGACCGTCGTGCCGCCGCCATGGATACCACCATCGGCAATCGTGATCTCCTCGCCCCACGTCCGGCCGCCGTCTTCGCTTCTTTTGGCGCGGATGTGCGGTCGTCCCCACGTCGCGACGATTGTCCCGCGAGAAGTCACCACGATGTTGGGAAACCGTTCGTTCTCGAACACCTGTTGGATGCTCAACTCGGGTTCGCCGAGAAACGCCTCGAGCGAGCCTTCAGCGGGTGAGCCTTCAGCGGGCGGGTCCTCAGCGGATGGGCCTTCAGCGGGCGGACTCGCCGCCGCCGAGTCCGCAGTCGCCGGCGAGTCGGTCCGGGCCGCGGCGGCTTTGACCGCTGTGGCCAACATCGTCTCGAGCCCTGCGGTCGCTTCCGGATGGGGACTGATCGAAATCACGCGTCCCTTGCCAAACGGGCCACTGACGATGGCCGGCGTATCGACCATCGTGCCTTCCTGCGGCGCGTAGCGCACGATTTCCGAGCGGAACCAAGCCAGGACCTGGTAGGGCTTCAAACCCGGATCATTCTTGGGCGAGACGATCGGACCGTTATGGTAGCGGACTTCGACGTTCTCGGCGATGTCGCCGAAGAGTCGTTGGCCGGCGGCGGTGAGCTGCATCTTTTGCAGACTGGATTTGCCGCGATACCACATGCTCTTGGGTCCGACACCTTCGATCTCGCGTGTGCCGGTAAAGACATGGGTGTCGATCAGGTCCAGCGACCAGGAATAGTGCGCCGAGCAGAGGTAGGCGCCGGCACAAACGCCGACATAGCCGCCGCCGTCGCGGACAAACGACCGCACCGCCTCCGCTCCGTCCTCACCGATCGCGGCCGCTTCTTTGGATCCGCTTCCGCCACCGAAGACGACCACATCGAACTGCGAGAGAACGTCGGGCCGGATCTGGTCGGCACCGAGATGAACGACCGTCATCTCACCTGCTTCGTCGAAGACCTGAGTTAAATTGTCGACGCCGTTCGCGGAACCGCCTTTATCGTCGTACAGGGCCACAAACGCATGAGCGGATCGCTGGTCCGCAGGGGGCGTTAGCACGTCGACACAGTCTTCCTGGATCAATCCCAATCGGCCCAGGGCCACGTTCATCATCTCGCGATGCTGCCGCGTGCGGACGGACAGTCGTTGATGCCGGAACGTGGTTTCCAGAATCATCGCTTTGGCGCCCAGCACGTCGATCGCCGCGGCGGCGAGGGTCGTCTTCTTGGGGCCTCGTCCCAGCAAAACAAATCTGCGGTCTTCGTCGGTGACCGTCGCGTTCGCCGCCGCGAGCATGCCTTGAACCAAGTCGTCGACATCCTGATCACCGTTGTAGATGATGCTCGAACCGACCGACTTGCTTTTGCCGGCCTTCGGCTGGTGCGAGATGTTGAAGTCATAGCCTTCGTGCAGGTCAAACAGCCAGTCCGGATCTTGCGCGACGACAAACCTCCAAAGTTCCCGGGCGATGTCTCCACGCGGTTCGGCGGCCGTGCCGGGGCTGGGAAAATTGCGATTCAAATCCCGCAGTTCTTTGCTCGCGCCGGGAAGGAAACGCACGTCTTCTCGCAGACTGGCCGTATTCACTCGAGGCACAACAATCAGTTTGCCTTGCACGATCGGCCAGTGGCGAATCTGCTCGGCGGCGCGTGCGCCCGCCGGTTCGTTGCCATGGATGCCACCGGTGACGACGACCGTCGGACCATCGACCCCGCTGTCCTGGATGTAGTAGGGCGTCTCCCAGGGTTGGCCCTGGCCCAGCAGGCCCGTCTGGGTGTGCTGGGCAAAGCACGTCGCGGCCGCGACGCACAAGACACTGACCAGCATGGCCGGTAGAACGATTAACTGTCGGGTTCTCATGGGATTACCGCTTCTTTGAATCTGAGGCTGTGCATTGCTCGCCCATCAACTGGATCAGGGCCCGGCGTCCTGAAAGCGGTAATGTCGTGCTCATCGATTTACTATGACTAAATTAATTTGGCTGGAGCGTTCCGTGGGTAACACCGCGAATATAGTTCATTCCACTGGCGACGTACAACGAACGGAAGGGTAATGGAAAACGCGGAGCGGTGGGTGCGGGACCTGTGCTGGGCGGTGAACAGTCCCTCACTGCTGGGCGAATCGGCACTCCTGCGCGGCAGCGAGAATGCTTCGCTGGGCGCTTGGCAACTCCGGCCCGAGGACGTCGACCGCGAACATCTGAGCCGTGAGCTGTCCGAGCGTTTCCCGAGGCGGACGGGACGTTATTTTGAACGGTTGATCCTGTATTGGCTCGAGCACCTCCGCGGTTGTCGGCTGGTCGCCCACGGATTGCAAGTTCGCGACGACAACCGAACGGTGGGCGAGATCGACGTGCTGTTCCGTGACGAACACGATCGGCTGACGCACTGGGAGTTGGCCGTTAAGTTCTACCTGCAGGTGGCGCCGGGAAAGACAGCCGCATCGGACTACGTCGGCCCCAACGTCCGCGATACGCTGGAACGTAAGACCCGGCGGCTCGTCGAACATCAGTTACGTCTAAGCGAACGCTACTTTCCTGACGTCGAAGTCCGCCAAGCCTTCGTCAAAGGCAGAATCTTCACTCCCTGGCAAACGCGGCCGGCAACGTTGGAGCCCAAACGGGCGGGCGTGAGCGAACGGTTTTCGCCGGTCCTGGCGGACGACCATCTACGCGGGCGATGGATACGTCACGGCGACGCCGCCACAGCTTTCGCAACCGACGACCTGCACTGCCGCGTCCTGAAAAAACCTTACTGGCTGGCAGATCAAACCGCGCAAGCGTCCGGCGACGCGATGTTCTCGTCCGGCGAGTGCGTGGTGTTCTTGAAGAACCACTTTGACAACCGCCCAGGGCCGGTGCTGCTGAGCAGATGCCGAATGGGCTCGCCGGCACCTGAACCGGCTCAGCCCCTGTTCGTCGTTCCCGATCACTGGCCGAACCTACACGAGGAAGACTGAGACACCTTTGCCCGCCGGGATATCCTTGCGATATTCAAGCATCCAAAATTCAAGCATCCAAACTCAATACGTTTCCGCTTCCTTGCAGAATGGCGGTGGATGACGCAGCTCTACAACGGAGTATAAAAAACCGATGAATCGACCGATTGCGACCGCCCTGGTGGTAGTGTTTTCGCTGCTCGTCGCCCGGGCCGCGAACACGGCAGAGCCCGCCGACAAACCCAACATCCTGTTGATCTATGTCGACGACCTGGGCTATGAGGCCCTGAATTGTTACGGCGGCCTGGATTTTTCCACACCGAACCTGGACCGAATGGCGGCCGACGGGATTCGTTTTTCTCGAGCTTACACCAGCGGTGTGTGCACCCCCTCGCGGGTCAGCATGCACACGGGCTGGTACGCGAATCGCCATCGGCATCGGCGAGTGTTGCCGGTGCACCTGGGTACAAAAAAGATCGTCGATTTCCGAAACATGCCGACGTTCGCCCAGCGATTGCGTGCGACGGGTTACCGAACCGCGGTGACAGGCAAATGGCAACTGGCCACCCTGGAGGCCCACCCGGAACATCCTCGCGATTCAGGCTTCGATTCCTGGTGCTTGTGGCAGATCTGGAAGACCAATCCGGATGCCGGCAAAGGCGAAAAAACCACTCGCTATTGGAACCCGACGTTCAATCAGGATGGCGCGGTTCGCAACGACATCGCCGACCGCTTCGGCCCCGATGTGCTGGTGGACTACGTCATCGAAAAGATGCAAGAAGCCACCGCGGCGAACGAGCCATTCTTGATCGTGCACAACGAAATGCTGCCTCATTGGCCGATCATCCAAACGCCTGATGACCGGGCGCAATCACCGCCCCGCAAGGCCGACCTCGGCGGCATGATCGCTTATATGGACAAACTGGTCAGGCGGCTCCTGGACGCGGTCGAGCAACTAGAGATCCGCGATCATACCTATGTCGTCTTCATGACCGATAACGGCACGAACGAACCCGACTTCGCGAATCCGCAGGCTGGCCAGCCCGGCCAACGAGCCCACACGCGCCATACGAGGGCTGGGAATGTGGACGGCGGAAAGGCCTCGGTCACCGATGGCGGCACGCACGTTCCTCTGATCGTGTGGGGACCGAACACGATTCCTCGCGGGACCGTCTGTGATGACCTTGTAGACGTCGTCGATCTGTTCCCCACGTTCTGCGAACTGAGCGGGACGAGCCTGCCCAGCGAACACTCGCTGGATGGTCACTCGCTGGTTCCACAACTTCACGGTCGCCCCGGCCCCTCGCACGCTTACACCCACGGCGTTTCCCGCAACAAGGCAGCCGTTTTCGACGGCCAGTGGCGGCTGAAGAAGTCGGGCGAACTGGTCGATGCCCGGCAGCTTCCCGCCGAACCGCTCGCCGACGAGCAAGAGGCCGCCGCCCGAGCGGCGCGGAGTCGGCTGCAGGCGATTCTGGATGCGGCCCCTACAGACCCCGCAGGATCTTGAGCGCCTTGTCTTCGTAGATGCTCTGCCAGTGCGGGGCGAGGATGCAATCGCTGTCCTCCTGTGCATTGCCAACGTTTCGCAGCTGTTCGGTGGTCGGCGCGTAGTAGATGTAGCCGTTGGTGTAGCCGGCGACGAAAGTCAGATCGTGCGGCGATCGCTGCTTCAAATTCAAGCCGATCTGAACGGTCAACTCGCCCGGGAAACTGGTCAACACAAAGTCCCCGATTCGCATCCCGATCAATTCGACGTCGATGGTTCGAGAACCGGCGGCGAGGTTCTGCTGCTGGTGTTTGCGGAGCAGCGCCAGGTTGGTGTTCAACCGTGTCAGTTGTTCCATCGTTTCAATGTTCTGAATGTAGCGGTTCAGGTCGGCGGCGTTGCGGGCGTCGAGCACGGCCAGTTGCTCGCGCTGCTGCGACTTTTCATGCAGGTAGCGATGCGAGTAGTACGCGGGATACTGGTCGGCCAACCGATGCTTGACCAGCAGCGGCAAGAACGTCTTCAGATTCAGCGTCGTCCCACGAAGGGCATTCACCAAGTCCTGCTGCCGCAGTTTCAGCTCTTCGATGCGCGGAGCCAGATCGGCGCGAGGCAGGGCAAGCGTGTCGTGCGTCCAGACAAACCGATCGTCGACCTTGGTTTGGATGCGCCGCGTCGCCTGCAGGGTGCTGAGTGCCAGCTGGTTACCCAGTGTCTCGGCATCGCGTGGCAAGTCGACCTGTTTGTAAAACACCGGATTGATGTCACCGCCGCAGCCTTGCAGGAACAACGCGGTTGTCTCTTCGCCCAGATTCTGCTCGATCACGCTGGAGGCCAGGCCGGTCATGTCGGCCGTGTTCGCACCACTGGGCACGCCTTGGATCGGATGGCAGGCAAAGTTGTAGAGCACTGCCAGTGGTTGACCGGTGTCCACGCGATCCAGCCGCAACACGCCGATCTCGGGATCGATCGGACCGACGCCGGCGACCTGGTCGTCGGGCGGCATCGAGTAGGCGTGACGCACGTCGATCTCGGTGCCATTCTTCATGCGAATACGACGGTTCTCGCTGATGCGGTCTTCGTGCCCGCGGCCGGCCCCGATCCGGACCGGGACCAGGTTCTCGGTCGCGGTCTCGACCGCCTGCACGGTCAACTCGGCGATGTCCTGACGGATCACACCGTGGCAATGACTGGCGTTGATCAGGACGCGTTCGGGAGCGATGCCCGCCCGTTGCTGGATCTGCTGGCGAACCGTTGGTAGGTAGTCGTTACCGATCCGGCCGATTTCGCCAATGGCCACCGCGTCGACGGTGATGATCACGGCCCGCTGGTCACCGTGCTCGATTACCAACGCCTTGGCGTACATCGGATCGTTGACGGGACCCGCCTCATAGTCGGTGATGTCGACGCGCGCCGTACCCGCCCGCATCACTGGGTCGGCGGCTGAAACGCAAGGGGGCCAACCGACGCAGGCCGCGAAACCAACACACAACAGGACACACAGACGAGCAACCACGGGGCCACTGCGAAGCAGTTCGTAAAACATAGGATGGGTCGACAAGAAGGCGGGAAGGGCGAGACATTTTTTCCAGCTGGCAGTTTACCATGGGCCGAGTCGCCATCGTTGGATCAGTCGGGATGACCGACAGGCAGCACACGTTCCAGACGCCCAACACGACGCTCCGGCGCGAGTACAATGTTGTCGAGTGGTCACAAATGCATTTGTGAAAAAAGTGAAAACACCTCTGACGCTTCTCCCGAAAGATACGCCGTGGAACTGAAAAACACCTCGATCGCCTTGTTGCTTTGCATGTTCGCCGCTCCATCGTTATTGGCCGCGGACCGCGTTTCCTGCGAAGGGACGTACAAACACCACCTGCAAGGCGTTTGCACCGACGAACAGTCGATCTACTGGTCTTTTACGACGACCCTGGTGAAGAGCGACATGCAGGGCAAGGTGCAAGCCAAGATTCCCGTCGTCAACCACCACGGCGACCTCTGCTGTCACGATGGCAAGCTGTACGTGGCGGTGAATCTCGGCAAATTCAACGATCCTGAAGGCAACGCCGATTCCTGGGTCTACGTCTACGACGCCGAGACACTCGAGGAACTGGCGCGGCACGAGACCCAGGAGGTCTTCCACGGGGCCGGCGGGATCGGCTATCGCGACGGGCGTTTCTTCGTGGTCGGCGGTCTGCCCGACGGAGTTCAAGAGAATTACGTCTACGAGTACGACGACGCGTTCCAGTTCGTCAAGAAGCACGTCATCGATAGCGGGCACACGTTTCTGGGCATTCAAACCGCGACGTTCGCCCACGACCGATGGTGGTTCGGTTGCTACGGCAGCCCCAAAATCCTGCTGGTCACCGATGCCGACTTTCAGATGCAGGGCCGCCACGCGATCGATTGTTCACTGGGCATCGAGGGCCTCTCGGACGGACGACTGCTGGTTGCAAGCGGTCGTTGCCAGCAGGGCAAGGGCTGCACCGGCGCCGTCGAGATCGCATTTCCGAATGAAGAGACCGGCTTCTCGCTGGAGCAGCCCCCGTCTGAGGCCGACACGGAACAGGGTCAGTAGAATAGCCTTCCGGGCTTGCCAACTTGTAACCATAACATGTCGGCCTCCCTCATCGGCTGGCCGCGCGTTTCTGGGCTACAAATCCTGCTGTACTTATGATCGATGAACGGATACGCAAGGGTCGTTATGTCGAAGTAGCAAGCCTGCTGTACAACATCGTGGAAGTCGTCGTATCGTTGGCAGCCGGTTTTGCAACGGGCAGTTCCGCGTTGATCAGCTGGGGTGTCGACAGCATCGTCGAAGGCAACTCGGCGGCCTTCATGATTTGGCGGCTCTATGGCGAAGAGCAGGGCCTCGGTCGGCGGGCGGTTCTCAAGCGGAAAAAGGTCGCTCTGGGCGTCCTGTCAGCGGCCTTCACATTCGCGGTGGTTTTCATTCTTTACGAGTCAATCAGCAAGCTGATCACTGGGGAGACCGCGTCGATGTCTTGGTGGGGCATCGGCATCCTCTGCGTGTCCTTGGTGGTCAATCCGGGACTTGCCTGGGGCAAGTATCACTACGGCAAATTGACCGACTCCCCGACGCTGAAGTACGACGCCATCGATACAATGATTTGCGAGTACCAAACGATCGTCGTCCTGATCGGCATCGGTTTGGTTCAGTGGCAAGGGTGGTGGTGGGCTGACCCCGTTGCCGCACTCTTCATCGTTCCCTACGTAGCCTGGGAAGCCTTCGAATCGGGACGGGACGCGTATCGAGTCGACCTTGATTCGCGACAAAACGAGTCAGACGACGAGCAGTGAGGCAACGCGCGTTCGACATCCGACTAGGGTGCCGCGTTTGCCTCGAGCACATCAGCGGTTTCTGCTGACAGGCAGGTCACGACATCCGGATGCTTGGCCGCCACGTTCTTGGCTTCCATCGCGTCGCTGTGGTGGTCGTACAACTCCTCCGCCAGAAAGAACGGCCGGCCTTCGGTCGGATGGTCTCGCAGCATGGCGGCCGCCAGATTCGCGATCTGGCCATCGCGATAAACCGTGTCGGGAACCTCGTGAGCTTCGCTGACCGGAGCTTTGAACGATGATCGCGATGGATTGCACACGGCTTGTTGGCAATAGGCGCGCTGGAACGTCAAACCGCGGGCGGCCAAACGATCGAGGTTGGGCGTGTGCGCGACCGGATCCCCATACGGCCCGATCGCACAGTTCAAATCATCGGCGACGATGAACAATACGTTGGGTTCGGCTGCGGCCGATTCCGACGACATGCCGTACAGCGCGACAACGAGAAGGAAGACCTTAAGGAACAACGGCATCTTCCGAGCAACGAGGATGGTTCGGGAAATCGGATTGGTCATGTGGTTTCTCGATCAGTGATTAGCGTCTCAGCGGATGCCGGCTTGCTGGATCTCGCGAAGGGTTTGAACGGCGGCGGCCAGACTGCCTCCGGCGAACTTGGTTCTCCAACGGCCAGCCGCTGGGTTGCCCGGCCGGAGAGCTCGCCAGTACAGTCCCAAGGAACCGACCAAACCGATCACACCGATCGCCAGCGACGGCACCAGCGAGTTTGGGTACACCACCACCTCGTCGAAGCCGATCGCGACGGCGACGGGAATCCACAGCAGCCACCAGGCAAAGCCGAGCAGGGGGCCGAAAAACAGTCGCAGCGACCGCACGCGGCCGAGCCCCTGGCTGATCTGCTCGGGGCTCTGGGAGTAGTCGATCTGTTTGATCCGGATGCACACCGCGGCGGCGGCGATGACCATCGCCACCCCGTACACATGCACGATGATTCCGCACAGCAAACGATGGGGCACTTCGGTGTTGCGGGTCCAGCCGTAGGCCCCCAGGGCGATCAGCCCCACGCCGAAGACGAGCTGTACGAGTTGGCCGGCGAACAGCGGCCGCAGGCTTGTGGCGACTCGCTGCATCAATTGGCGACGCGTCAAAACGAGGCGTCCGGCCAACTCCTGTTGCTCGAGCATTGCCTGGCCGGAGGAATTCACAGCGTCCCCGGCCGAGGGCGACGCTGCACCGTGCGGCGACTGGATCTCGGTCGGAGCGTCACCGCCCTGGGCGGTGGACGTGATCGACTGCACATCCGACTTGATCTGGCTGGCCCGCTGGTAGCGCCGCTGCGGTTCCTTTTCCAGCGTCCGCAGCACGACCTCGTCCAGCCGCACATCGATCTTAACCTTGGCCGATGGTGCGGCGAATCGGCCGATCGGCAACTCGCCCGTCAGCATCTCATAGATGACGACGCCCAGCGAATAGATGTCCGCCCGGTGATCCACGCTGTGCGTCGCTTCCAGTTGTTCGGGTGCCATGTAGCGGGGCGTGCCCATGATTTGATGCGTCGCGGTCAAAGGCTCCGAAGCGGATTCGTTGCCGATGATCCGCGCGAGTCCAAAGTCGGCGACCTTTACCGATCCACCGAGGCCCAGCAGAATGTTTTCCGGTTTGATGTCCCGGTGGATGACGCCTTGGTCGTGGGCGTACTGCAGGGCATCGCACAGGTGAGGAACGACCGCCAGAGCCTGTTCCGGCCCCAGCTGGCGGGACTGGACGGCGGCCCGCAAAGTCGAACCCTCGACGTATTCCATCAGGAAGTAAAACGTACCGTCGACGCTGCCGAACTCGTACACGGAAACGATATTCGGGTGATTCAGCTTGGCCAACGTGCGGGCTTCGCGAGTGAATCGCAGCGCGAACTTGGCATCGTTGCCGAACTCATCGGGCAATACTTTCAGGGCCACGAGACGATCGAGCCCCTGTTGCCGCGCCTTGTAGACCGCCCCCATCCCACCGGCACCGATCAGTTCCAGGATTTGTAAGCCGGGAAACAACTTGCCCAGCCGTTCGATCGCAGGCGGCACGAACGCGGCCTGAGGTTTGCCGCTGATATTGAAAGCGTCGCGTACGGCTTGGCCGTCGCCGGGAAAACGCTCGAGGTATTCCTGCTCGGCGGGCGACTGGCCGCGGCGCCGACGGTAGTCGACGTCCAGCAAGATTAATTCCGCCAGCAGGGCCTCGCGTTGGGGTGTGGGAAGGTCGTCAGGCAGGACGGACTGGAGGTCGGGAGCGCTGCCGGTTTGCCAGTCGCGTTCGAACTGGGCACACCGCTCGTCAATCCACTCGAGGGCTTCGATGGGGAGGTTCTGTTGTCGCATCGTCATGGCTTTCGAGCAACTCCTGCTGGTACTTCTCTCGGATCAGGTGCAAGCGGCGTTCGATCGTCCGCTCCGAGCAGCCCAAACGCCGGGCGATTTCGGCGTTGGAATACCCTTCCAATTTGGCACCCGCTATTTCTCGCAGTTGCCCGACACCGAGATGCGAAAAAAGTTGCTCGACCGATTCCTGCATCATCAGCACCATCTCGGGAGACGGTTCGTTGCCGATCACCTCGGCCCAGCCTTCCTCCTCGGCGGCTCGGTCCAGCGAACCGACGACGGCTGCACCGCCGCGCCGCTGCCTCCGCTCGCGACGACGCTTGTCGATGACTTTTCGCGATGCCATTCGCAGCAGCAAGCGCCACAGGTCATCGCGGTCGGTCAGATCTGGAAAACGTCCCTTCGCAGCCGCATCGTAAAAACTGTCGAACACGCTCAAGATAATGTCTTCACCGTCGGAAACCGCCAGGTTCTGTCCTTGCAGACGTCCGCGAATGGCCCGCACCAAGCGGTCGAAGTAACCCTGCCAGAGGTGATTCGCCGCGGCGGAATCTCCGGCTTTGATTCTGTCGATCCAGTGCGTGACGTTGGTGCGGCTGGGCATGCGGCCGATGCAGGGCGAAGGGGTCCGGGAAGCCTCAAGGCGGCCCTCATGATACCAGCCGAACGGGGCGAGCTGGGGCGGACGTGCAGGAGCGGCGTGCAGGAGCGGACGTGCTTAGCGGAAGAATACGGCGAGCCAAACGGTGGGCTGATCGGCTGTCGTCCAGGCCACGCGGTGCCGGCAGTGGGGTGGAATCAACAGGTACTCTCCGGGCCGCAGCCGCCGCGGCTGGGCCTGGCCTTCGAACCACACCGCGGCTTCGCCGGTGAGCACGATCACCCACTCGGACTCGTCCTGGTCGTACCAGTGGTCCTCAGGGGAAGCCTGGCCGGTGGAAACGATGCGTTCGATGCGGACGTGCGGGCTTTGGGCGAGGACTTCCACCAGCTCGCCGGGCAGGGAAGCCGGGAGATCGGCGAACAGGTCGCCTGCGGTGGCCGCGGCCTTGCGGTTCGGTTGTTCGCTGGTTTGCATTCAGTTTCCTCGATCGGTAAGTGTCCTTGGCACTGGCTTTGCTTCTCAGCGGATATCTTAATGTTCTCTCTGGGCAACCTGTCTGGACATTCGTTTTCAAAGTGGGGCATTTACCGTTCATGACATACTTGATGCTGCTTCTGGGACTGGCGGTGTTGACCGGCGGGGCGGAGTTGTTGGTTCGGGGTGCGTCGAAGCTGGCGGCCGCCCTGGGCATCTCGCCGCTGGTCGTGGGGCTGACCGTGGTGGCCTACGGGACCAGTACGCCGGAACTGGTCGTCAGCATCCAATCGGCTTTGAGCGGGCAGGGCAGTGTGGCCTTGGGCAATGCCGTGGGCAGTAATATTTTTAACGTGCTGTTCATCCTCGGCACGTCGGCGTTGATCGTCTCGCTGCGGGTTTTGCCACAATTAATTCGCTTCGACGTGCCGCTGATGATCGTCCTGTCGTTTGCCGTGCTGCTGCTGTCGATCGACGGCCGACTGGGCCGCGTCGACGGCGTCCTGTTCACCGCCGGTTTGCTGGCCTACACCGTGTGGTCCATCGTGGCGGGGCGAAAAGAACAGGCGGCGGCAGGCATCGCCGATGTTTCGAAGCAGGAAAGCATGACTGCGAAACCCGGCCCGAAGTCCATCGCGATCGATGGGCTGCTGGTGGTCGTCGGCCTCGGCCTGCTGGTGCTCGGCTCGCGCTGGTTCGTCACCAACGCGGTCGCACTGGCCAGCAGCCTGGGCGTATCGGAGATGGTCATCGGGCTGACGATCGTCGCGGCGGGCACCTCGCTGCCGGAGGTCGCCACGTCGGTCACCGCGGCGATCCGAGGCGAACGGGACATGGCCGTGGGGAACGTGATCGGCAGCAACCTGTTCAATATTCTCGGGGTGCTGGGGATATCCAGTCTGGTTGCGGCCGACGGCGTGCCGGTTTCCGAGTCGGCGTTCTGGATCGACCTGCCGGTGATGATCGCCGTCGCGGTCGCCTGCCTGCCGATCTTCTTCACTGGCCACCTGATCGCCCGCTGGGAAGGCGGGTTGTTCCTCGCCTACTACTTCGGCTACACCGGTTATCTGGTGGGCACCGCGATGTCGGCCGACTGGGCCCGTTCGTGGGGCCTGGTGATGCTGGGTCTGGTCGTGCCGCTGACCGTCATCACGCTGGCGATCGGCTTGGTGCGCAACCGCTCCAGCCGGGCTCAGGGCGTTCCGTAATGGACCGCGAGCTCTTTCCGCCGCTACTGCGAAGCTCCGGCTCGCTTCCGGGCAGCGGCATATCGATGGTGCCTCCGGCCGCCAGAGCTCCGAAGACGCGGTCGGCGTCTGAGATGGCAGAAACGATCAAGGTCAGACGGAAACCGCCGAAGCGCGACGCGTTGCCTCGACGATCACCATGACCTTCATTACGTTGCCCCCGAGCCCCCTCACCCCCGGCCCCTCTCCCACCACTGCTTCACTCGCTGACGCTCGCGGCGCCG
>NZ_WIAD01000076.1 GCF_009618275.1 Roseimaritima sediminicola | reverse complement strand
TAGGCTTCGAAGGCGGTGCCGCGGCGGTTTGGGGGACGGTCTCGCCAGACGCTGCCGTCGGGAAAGCGGTGTTGATCCAGGAATTCGGGCAAGAAATCCAGGCCCCAGCCTGGGGCGGCCGGTGCCACGTAATGACCCTGGTGGACCTGCACGGGATGGGCGACCGCTTCCTGCAGGAAGTCGATGTATTCGACCAGCTGCGTGCCGCTGTGTCCGGCCACCGCGATCTGGTCCCACATGCCGTAGTGCGCGATCATGTTGCACAGCGCGATCCCGCCGCCGTGCGGGCAGACCGGCACGCCGTACTTGGCAGCCATCAACAGAATCGCCATCACGTCGTTGACGCCGGCGACCCGCGTGGCGTCGATCTGACAGTAGCCGATCGCCCCGCTCTTGAGCAGCTGTTTAAAGATCACCGGCGAGGCGGCGTGTTCGCCGCAGGCCATGGCAAAGTCGTCGTCGGCAAAGGTACGCGCCAATTCGATGTAACCCAGCACGTCGTCCCGGGCGATCGGTTCCTCGATCCACTTCAGGTCGAAGGGACGATACCGCTGGATGTGCTGCTTGGCCTGCTGGACGCCCCAAAACTGGTTGGCGTCCACCATCAGCTGGCAATCCGGGCCGATCGCCTCGCGCATGAACTCCAGCCGCCGGACGTCTTGATCGCTGTCGCGGCCGACTTTGATTTTGAAAGCGTCGAAACCTTGAACCCGCAGCTTTTCGATCGTCGCCAGGATCTGCTCGTTATCCAGCCCCAGCCAGCCGGCCGTGCAGTAGGCCTTGGGACCCTGCTTGCGCATCGCCTGTTCGCGCCGGGCGACCGTCGGGCGATTTCGCTGGAGCATCTCGACCGCTTCGTCGCGCGTCAGGGCATCGCCGAGGTTGCGCCAATCGATGCAGTCGGCGACGAATTCCGGTTCCAGATCGACCAACAGTTTCCACAGCGGTTTTTCGAGAGCTTTGGCCCACAGATCGAACATCGCGTTCAGCACCGCTCCGGCAGCCATCCGAAAGACGCCGTCGTGCAACCAACGCAGTTGATGGTGATCGATCAAGCGGCGGTACAGGCGGATCGGGGCCTCGGCGAATTCGGCCAACTCACTGCCGACGACCAACTGGCACAGGTCGCGAATGCCGTGGCAGATCCAGTCCGTGCCGGCGCCGACGGTGAACACGACCGACACACCTTCGAGCGGCCGATCGGTCTCCAGCCGCAGCAGCGCCGAAGAATAATCGGGTTGTTTGTGGAACGGATCGGAGCCCAGCATCTGGTCGGATGTGGGCACCCGCACGTCCACGACTTGGGCGCCCGTGATGCGGATCGTGGGTAACGTCATGGAGCGTCCGTCTTTGGCGGGCTTTGCACTGGTGAGGAGTAGCCGACGAGTCGGCTCGCTGGCTATTCCCAAGCTTCGCCGCGCAGGCGGGCCAGTTCCATGGCGTCCTTGTCGCCGCGTCCCGAGAGGCAAATAACCAGGTGTTGGTCGGACGGCATGTCGGCGGCGATCTGGATGGCTTTGGCCGTGGCGTGACTGGTTTCCAAAGCGGCCAGAATGCCTTCGCTGCGGGCCAGTTTGTCGAACGCGTCGAGGGCTTCGCTGTCCTGGCAGTGGAGGTAGTCCGCTCGCTTGGTCGCTTTCCAGTAACTGTGCTCGGGACCGACGCCGGGGTAATCCAGCCCGGCGCTCATCGAGTGCACGTCGCAGGTCTGGCCGTCCTCGTCCTGCATGACGTAGCTGAAACTGCCGTGCAGGACGCCGGGGGCCCCGAAGGTGAGGGGCGAGGCGTGTTCGCCGGGCTCGACACCGCGACCGCCCGCTTCCACGCCCACCAGGCGAACGCCTTCGTCTTCGACAAACGGATAGAACATGCCCGCGGCGTTGCTGCCGCCGCCGACGCAGGCCACCACGCAATCGGGCAAGCGACCGAAACTGTCCAGGCACTGCCCGCGGGTTTCTTTGCCGATCACCGCTTGGAAGTCCCGCACCATCATCGGAAAGGGATGGGGACCGATCACACTGCCGATGATGTAGTGCGTCTGTTCGACACTGCTCATCCAGTCCCGCATGGCTTCGTTGACCGCGTCGCGAAGGGTCCGCGAACCGCTCTCCACCGCTCGCACTTCGGCGCCCAACAGCCGCATGCTGAACACGTTGGGCTTTTGCCGCCGCACGTCTTCGGCACCCATGAACACCACGCAGGGCAGACCGAAATGGGCACAGGCCGTGGCGCTGGCCACGCCGTGCTGGCCGGCGCCGGTTTCGGCGATCACACGGGTCTTGCCCATCCGCCGGGTCAACAGAGCTTGACCGAGGGTGTTGTTGATCTTGTGAGCACCGGTGTGATTCAGGTCCTCGCGTTTGAGCCAGATCTGGGCTCCTCCCACCGCCTGGCTCAGCCGCCGAGCGTGATACAGCGGGCTGGGCCGACCGACGAAGGTTTTCAGCAGATCGGTCAGGTCCCGCTGGAACTGCGGATCGCGCTTGGCCTTGTCGTATTCGTCGGCCAACTGGTCCAGGGCCTGAGTCAGGGTTTCCGGGACGAAGCGACCGCCAAAGTCACCGAAGCGGCCAGCGGCGTCGGGAACCTGGCTGCTGGCGGCAGCCGATAGGGCGGATTCGCCGTTGCCAGGGGCGTCGGAAGAGCTCGACGCCGCATCTTCGGGGGTGGTGGTCATGGAGGATCCCGATATTTTTATTTCGTTACTCAGATAACTTTAAGACAGATTGCGACGTGCTTAACAGCCGAAGCGCTCGATCGCCGTGTCCTAACGATTGTGGGCAATGGCGAAGGAAAGTCAACGTACGGCGAACCCCTGCGATGCCCGAGTTACCCGAAGTCGAAACGATGCGTCGCGGTGTCCAAGGCGTGGTCGAGCACACGATCCGCCGGGTTCGCCGCACCCCCTGCCGTCTGAAACCGATTCAGATCCAGCCGCGGATCGATGCCCTGGACCGCCGCGTGGCCGGACGGAAAATCACCGCGGTGGGCCGCCGCGGCAAACGGTTATTGCTGCACCTGGACGACGCCTCGGCAATCGTGATCGAACCCCGCATGACCGGCTTGATCCTGGTGGCCGACCCGCCCAATGAGCAACATCTGCGGGTGCGGATCGAGCTGGAAGGACCACGGCACGAGGATTTGCTGTTCTGGGATCGCCGCGGCCTGGGCACGTTTCGCTGGCTGCCCGCCGAGACGCTCGCGCGGCTGCTGGACCAGTCCACGCTGGGGGTCGACGCCCTCGAAGTCACCGCCGCCCAGCTGCAAGCCACGCTGGCGGCCAGCCGCCGAGCGGTCAAGGTGGCGCTGTTGGATCAGCGGGCCGTGGCGGGGATCGGCAACTTGTACGCAGCCGAAATCCTGCACGTGGCCGGCGTCGACCCCCGCACGCGGTGCGATTCGCTGAGCGGGCCGCAGTGGCAGCGGATCGCGGCGGCCACCCGGCAGGTGCTCGGCGAAGCGATCCGCTACGAGGGTTCGACCCTCTCCGACGGCACCTATCGCAATGCGCTCAACAGCGCGGGGGGCTATCAAAACCATCACCGCGTGTACGACCGCGAAGGCCAGCCGTGCCGGCGCTGTGGCCACGAAAGCATCCGCCGGATCGTGCAGGCCCAGCGAGCGACGTTTTTCTGCGGCCATTGCCAGCAGCGGCGGGGCAAGCACCGCTCGGTCCCGTGATCGCTCTGGTCCCGTGATCGCTCTGGTCCCGTGATCGCTCTGGTTTTCTCCCGCCCGAATGCCAACAATGGCTATGCTCAATAGGGCCCAAATGCTCAATAGGGCCCGAATCGCACACAGAAGCCCCCCCTCGGATCGAAAAACCATGGCTGACCACCCTTTCTCCGCTTCGCCCGCGAAGCTGTCGCGGCGTCGTCTGTTGACGTTGGCCGCCTCGGGGGCCGCTGCCGCCGCGGTGTCGGCCGGCGCGACGCAGCGGGCCTACAGCGCGGCCCGTCGCGATCCCCGCTGGGTCGAAGCGACCAACAAGGGCCTCGAGTGGCTCAGCCGGACCCAGTCGTCACGCGGTCAGTGGAACACCCAGATGTACCCCACGGCGATGGCGGCGCTGGCGGGCACGGCGCTGATCGCCAGCGGCAGCACGACCACCCAGGGACCCTATGCCCAGGACATCGCTCGGGCGGCCGACTACATCATCAGCAAATCCCGTCAGAACGGGCTGATCGGCGATCCCCAAAGCGACAGCCGCTACACCTACGGACACGGCTTCGCGATGCTGTTTCTGTCGCAGGTGCTGGGCGAGGAGGGTTTGATCGATCGCCGTGAAGAGCTGGTCGAGGTGTTGACCAAGGCGGTGGAATTCAGCGGCAACGCCCAGACGCCCGCCGGCGGCTGGGGCTATGTGTCGGCCCGGGACGGAAATAATTTTGACGAGGGTTCGACCACGATTACCCAGGTGCAGGGACTGCGCGGATGCCGCAACGCGGGGATTCCCGTGCCGGCGGAAATCATCGATCGCGCCAAGGAATACATCTATGTGTGCAAGAATCCCGATGGCGGGATCAGCTACAGCAGCCGGCAACGCGGCAGCAGTCGGCCGGCGATCACCGCGGCCGCTCTGGCCGCGCTGTACAACGCCGGCGATTACGACAGCGAGCACGTGCCGGAGATGTGGCAGTATGCGAAAGAAAACCTGCACGACATCCACGACGCAGCTCGATCCTTTGGCCACTGGCACTACACGTACCTGTACTACAGCCAGGTGGTGTACCGTCAGGGCAACGAGCTGTGGGGCGATTTTCGCAACAAACTGTACGATCGCATCGTCGGCGAACAGAAGCCCGACGGGAACTGGGACGGCCAGATCCACCCGGTCTACATCACCGCCTGCAACCTGATCATGCTGCAGCTGGACCGCGGCTTTTTGCCCATCTATCAGCGATAGGGTTAGTTGTTAGTTGTTAGTTGTTAGTTGATGGTTGTTAGTTGATGGTTGTTAGTTGATGGTTGTTAGTTGATGGTTGAAAGGCGAGCCAGGACGTAGCTGAAGTCGCCAGACTTTGGTTGTTCGTTGCCAAGCTTCGTACTTGTACTCGTACTCAGCGCAGCGGTACTCGTCCTCGGATCTCCATCGCTACCGCGTCTGCACGACAGAGATCGCACTCGATTGAGCCGGCGGACGAGCACGAATTACACTCGCTACTCGCTAATGCTTCCCCCAAACTCTAGCAAGTTCAGCTACGCCCTGATCCGCTCAACAACCATCAACCATCAACCATCAACCATCAACCATCAACCATCAACCATCAACTAACAACTAACAACTAACAACTAACAACTAACAACTAACAACTAACAACCATCAACCAACAACTACCCCCTTCGCCTAGGGCCGCCGCCGGCGGATAGTTGCGGGCGGCTGGTCAGCATCTTGTAACCGCCGCTGCCCAGCAGGTCGTCCAGCCGCTGGCGCAGCTCCGGCGTCAGTTCGACGTGCATCTTCTTGCTCCGCAGGTGCACCACGTAGCCTTCGCTGATCTTCAGCGCGAACTGCAGTTCCTGCTTGCCGGGGTATCCGCGAACAATCTCTCGCACCTGAGGCAGGGTTTTTTCGTCGTGCTTGTTCTGGTCGATCTGAATGCGGATGCCGCGGGTGTATTTGCCGTCCAGCTGGTCCAGGGGCACCAGTTCGTTGATGATCAGGTTGACCTCGTCGCCGCCGCCGCGTTTGTCGCACACACCACGGGCCATCAGGACGGCGTCGGGCTGGACGTGCTCGCCCATTTCGGCATAGCCACTGGGCCAGATGATGCAGCGGACCGCGCCCTGCATGTCTTCGAGGTCGAAGTTGGCGTATTTGGTGGGCGCACCGGGTTTGCTGTTTTTGGTGTGAGCGATTTTGATCGATCCGATCATCCCGCCGATCATGACTTCGGCGCGGTCCTTCAAGCCGCCCAGCTGGTCGGTGGTGTGGGAGCGGAAGGCGGCCAGTTTGGGTTCGTATTCGGCCAGCGGGTGGCTGGACAGATAGAAGCCCAGGACCTCTTTCTCGCTGAGCAGTTTTTCCTTTTCGGGCCATTCTTCCATGGTGGGCAGGTTTTCGGCAATCGTCGGCTGGTCTTCCTCTTCTTCGAAGTCGCCGAACAGGCTGGCCTGGCCGCTCTTCTTGTCCGCGATCGCCGCGGCGCCGCTCTGCATGGCTCGTTCCATCACGGCGGCCAGTTGGCTGCGGAGGGCGCCGAAGCTGTCCATTGCGCCGGCTTTGATCAGCGTTTCGATGGCCGTTTTGTTACAGGCCTGGGGGTCGACGCGTTCGCAGAAATCGAAGATGTCTTTGAAGGGGCCGTTCTTGGCGCGTTCCTCGGCGATCGCCACGCCGGTCGAACCGCCACAGCCTTTGATGGCCGATAGAGCGAAATAGATTTTGCCATCGCTGACCGAAAAATCGGCCTCGCTGTGATTGACGTCCGGATTGACCACCTCGATCCCCATCCGCTCGCAGTCCTCGAGGTGTTCGACCAGCGGGTCCTTGCGTTTGAAGTTTCGCGAGGAGATATCGCTCGAGAGCAACGCCGCCATGAACTCCACCGGGTAGTGGGCTTTCAGGTAGGCGGTCTGGAACGCGATCAGGGCGTAGGCGGTACTGTGCGATTTATTGAAACCGTAACCGGCGAACTTTTCGATCAGGTTCCAGATGTCTTCGGCGTCCTTCTTGGCCAACCCCGACTCGACCGCGCCTTCGATAAACTGTTCGCGGTTGGAGTTGATCAGCTCCTCTTTCTTCTTGCTGATCGCCTTAATACAGGTGTACGCTTTGGCCAGCGGGATGCCGCCCAAGCGGTTCAGGATCCGCATCACCTGTTCCTGGTAGACCATCACCGAGTTGGTTTCGGCGAGGATTTCCTCCAGGACCGGGTGCTTGTACTCGGGCTGCTGGCGGCCGTGTTTGATGTCCACGTACATGTCGACCATGCCGCCCTCGAGCGGACCCGGCCGGTACAGTGCGGCCGTAGCGATGATGTCGTGGAAGGTGTCCGGCTTCATCCGCTGCAGCAGGTCGCGAATACCGCCCGATTCCAACTGGAACACGCCCTTGGTTTCGCCGCGCTGCAGCAGCAGGTAGGACTCGCGGTCGTCCAGCGGGAATTTCAGCGGATCGATTTTTTCGCCGGTCGTCTGTTCGACCAGGGCGACCGCGCGGCTGAGGATCGTCAGGTTGCGCAGGCCCAAGAAGTCCATCTTCAGCAGCCCGGCCGCTTCGACGTCGTTCATCGACCACTGGGTGATCACGTCCTGCTTGCCGGGGACGCGGCCCAGGGGAACGAATTCGGTCAGCGGGCGGTCGGCGATCACCACCGCCGCGGCGTGGGTGCCGACGTTGCGGGCCAGGCCCTCGATCCGCATCGCCAGATCCAACAGCTCGCGGATCTCCGGATCGTTCTCGTAGGTCAGCCGCAGGTCGTCGCTTTTTTCGAGCGCCTTTTTGATCGTGATCTTTAATTCATCGGGCACCATTTCGGTGATCTGGTTGACGCGGGCCAGCGGGATCCCCAGGGCCCGGCCCACGTCCTTGATGGCCGCCCGCGCGGCCAGGGTTCCGAACGTGCCGATCTGGCAAACGTTGTCGTGCCCGTAGCGTTCTTTGACGTACTGGATGATCTCGACACGACGTTCTTTCTCGAAGTCGATATCGATATCCGGCGGTTCCAGACGGCTCTCGTCCAGAAAGCGTTCGAACAGTAGGTCGTATTCCAGCGGGCAGACGTGCGAGAGGTACAGGGCGTAGCAGACGATCGCGCCGACGCCGCTGCCACGAGCCGTGGCCCAGATGCCCAGCGAACGGGCGTGATGGACGAAGTCCCAGTTGATCAGGAAGTAGGTCGGGAAACCCAATTTCTCGATCACGCCCAGCTCGCGTTCCAGCCGGGCGATCACCTCCTCGGACAATTCGCCGTCGACCAAGCGATTGTCGTTGCCCTCGTAGCGTTCCTTCAGCCCCTTGATGCACAGCTGCCGCAGGTAATCGATGGGCTGCATTTCATCGGGGCACTCGAACTTGGGAAAGTAGTGCTTGCCCAGTTCCAGGTCGATGTGGACGCTGTCGGCGATCTCTTGGCTGCGGGCGACGGCGTCTTCGAGTCCCGGGAATTTCTCGTACATCTGCTCGGGACTGCGCAGGAAGTACTGGTTGCCGTCCATCCGCATCCGCGACTGGTCGGTGCGGAAGCGGCCGGTATTGATGCACAGCATCACGTCCTGGGCTTCGGCGTCCTCGGGGTCGACGTAGTGGGTGTCGCTGGTGGCCACGACCGGCAGGCCCATCTGCTGGGCGATGTCGACGGCGCCTTCGAGCTGCAGCCGCTGGATCTCCACGCCGTTGTTCATGACTTCGATGTAGTAGCGATCCTGGAACACGTTGTGGAACCAGCCGGCCACGGATTTGGCCTCTTCGATCGCGTCGGCCGTGTCGGTGCCTTTGAGCACGGCGCGGCTGAATTCGCTGCTGACACAGCCCGACAGACAGACGATGCCTTCGCTGTGGGCTTTGAGGATCTCTTTGTCGATCCGCGGCTTGAAGTAAAACCCTTCCAGGCTGGCGGCCGAGGCCAATTTGATCAGGTTGCGAAAGCCCGTGCGGTTTTGGGCCAGCAGCGTCAGGTGGTAGCTGGCGTCGCGGCTGTTGCCCGCCCCATCCTTGTCGAAGCGGCTGCCCGGCGCGATGTAGGCTTCGTAGCCGATCACGGGGTTGATGTCGGCGGCTTTGGCCTTGCGGTAAAACTCCAACGCCCCGTGCAGGTTGCCGTGATCGGTCAGCGCCAGGGCGTTCATCCCGTGGTCCTTGCAGCGACCGATCAATTTGCCCACGTCCCCTGCCCCGTCCAGCAGGCTGTAGTGGCTGTGGCAATGCAAGTGCACGAAGGGACGGCTATCCATACGGATCATCCTGTCGGGAGAGGGGGGAGAAGCTCGAGCGAAGAAGGGTTCGGCGGCGAGGCCGCGTCGCGCAGGGGCAGTTCCAGGGACGGCAGTTCCAAAGACGGAAGGCCAGGAACTGAATTCTATGGATTGGCGACGCTGCGGACCAGCGTCGCCAGGCGCGCCTGGAGGTCCAACAGCCGCTGCCAAGTGGAGAAATCCACTTCGACTTTCTGCGCGGTTTCGTCGATATCGGCTGATTCAATTAATTTGTGCAGCCGAGCCTGCAGGTATTCCAGGATTTCGCAGAACTGGGCCGCTTGACCGGCCGACATGTGGTCGGGGACTTCGGGCGGTTCGATCAATCCCAACAGGTTTGCCAGCTGTGGCGGGGTGCCTTCGCCGATGTCGAAGCCCAGCGATCCGGCCACCGAGCCGGCTTCGCGCGAGTGCGACGAGCTGCCGTCCTCGCTCTTGCCATTGATCCGGGCCATCCGCTGGGCGATCTGCTCGTCGCTGCCGACCAGCATCAAACTGCGGCCCACGCTGATCAAATCACCGAACCGCAGGATCCGCAGATGCGTCTCCTGGCCGTTGACCTTGGTGCCGTTGGTGCTGTCCAGATCGGTCAAGACCAAGCGGTCGTTGTCCCGCTGGACTTTCAAGTGACAACGGCTGACCCGTTCGTCATTCAACTGGATCGAATTGCCTTCTTCGCGGCCAATCGTCAGCGGGACCGGAAGCTCACGGTATACCTTGCCGCGGTCTGCGCCGTGGAGGATCGTGATGGTAAGGTCTGACATGCAAGGCCCGTCTAGCAAGTCTGGTGAGATGCACGGTGGCAGGGTGTCCGGCCCGATTGTGGCGGTTGGCCGGCCGAATATCAACGGTGCGGCCGCTATTGTACGACCAGAACCAAGAGAACGCGAGAAATTTCAGCTTCGGCCGCACCGGAAAGAAGGGTTTTTGTGCTGTCGCCTTTCACGCCGTGCGGAGTGTCGCCTTTCACTCCGTGAAAGTTGAGAAGAAGTGTCGCCTTTCACTCCGTGAAAGTTGAGAAGAAGTGTCGCCTTTCACTCCGTGAAAGTTAAGAAAGCTTGCAGAAAGCGACTTTCGGCGGAGCGAAAGGCAGCTCTACTGCACTTCGCAGATCATGCACTTCAGGTAGTCGCTCTCGGGACAGGACACCCGCATCGGGTGATCGGCGGCCGCCGAACGGCTTTCCAGGACCGTGATGTCGCGGCCGGCCTTGCGTCCGACGTCGACCAGCATGTTCAGGAAATCGCTGCGGCTGACGCTGCCGCTGCAGCTGTTGGTGACCAGGATCCCGCCCGGCGGCAAACACTGCACCGCTCCGCGATTCAGCCGCGCGTAGGCGCGCAGGGCCGCGTCGACCTGACGGCGGGAACCGGCAAAGCGGGGCGGGTCCAGCACGACGGCTTCGAACCGGCCGGCTTCGGCCGCGGCCAGAAAGTCAAAGCAATCGGCTTTCTCGAACCGCACGCCGCTCAGGCCGTTGCGCCGGGCATTGCCGGCCGCTGCGTCCAGCGCCCGCTGGCTGCTGTCGATCCCCAGCACCTCGCTCGCCCCGGCCGCCGCGGCGACCAGCCCGAATCCGCCGGCGTAACAACACACGTCCAGCACGCGGCGGCCGGCCAGGTAGCGGGCCGCGGCCGCGTGGTTTTCGCGTTGGTCGAGGTAGCCGCCGGTTTTCTGACCGTGCTCGAGGTCGACGGACCACTCGAGGCCGTTCTGCGTGTAGGTGACCGCCTCGCCCGGCTGCTCGCCGCGCTCGAGGCCCTCCCGTTGCTCGATGCCTTCCTTCTTGGCGGTCTTGGCGTCGGTGCGAACGAAAATGCCGCGGGGCTGCAGTCGCCGGTTCAGATGATCCAGCAGCGCCTCGGCCCGGCCAAGAACCGCCGCCGACACCATCTGGACCACCAGGTAATCGGCGTACTGGTCGACAATCAAACCGCTCAATCCATCGGATTCGCTGAACACCAGCCGGGCCGCGGTGGAGACGCCTCGCAGCGAGCCGTTTTGATAAGGGCCGTTTTGATAAGGGCCGTTTTGATCGGGGCCGTTGTGATCGGGGCCGTCCGGGGAAGGGCCGCCGCCGTCGGCCAATAGACCGGCGATGCGTCGCCGCTGGAGAGCCTGATCGATTCGCCCGCAAAAGAACGCATCGTCCAGCGGCTGGTTGCGGTCCCAGGTGTACAGCCGCACTCGCAGGCCGCTGTGGGGATTGTACAGCCCTCTGGCCAGCCAGGTTCCGTTGTGCTGGACCAGGTCGACGGCTTGGCCACAGGCGATCTCCGCGTCGGATTCGACCAACGAGGAAGCGTGCACCCAGGGATGGCGAGCGACGAAGGGAAAGTGACGCGAAGGTTTAACAGCGACGCTGGGCAGGTTGGACACGAAGAACGGACCGCACGAAAAGGAAGGACGAACAAGGAATCAGATCGAGTCTGCCGCCGAATCCTACCCTCGCAGCGGCGATCTGCCTACGCGGAGCGGTTCGCCCTCAGATCACCCGTAGCCGGAGTCGCCAGACTTTGGAGAGAGGCGTAAACGACCAATCGACCCGTAGCCGGAGTCGCCAGACTTTGGAGGCGGTGGGGCGAACGGACCAAACTCTGGCGAGTTTAGCTACGGGGAGTTCAGCCGCCGGTTTGTTGCTCTGGGCGCTTGCGGCAAGCATAATCGCCGTTGTTCCGGGCGTAAGGCGTCGGCGGCCGCCCCGGCGGGGGCAATCTTCCAACTTTTAACTCTAAACGTTTCCCTCCTTTTTTCAAAGAGTTCAATTGTGATCCTACGGTTTGCAAAGAGTGGTTTTTACAGCGTCGTCGTGCTGGGTACCGCGATGGGGTTCGCCGCCGCGGCGGCGGCCGAAGAGTATCTCAGCGGCATCCAGTGGCAGCGTCCTCCGGTGGTCGATCCGGGCAAAACCGACGACGCCCCGCCATCCGACGCGGTCGTGCTGTTCGACGGAACCAATCTGGACGCCTGGAAGAACGGCGAGAACTGGGAGGTGCGCGACGGCGTCGCCTACTCGGGCAAGGGGCAAATCGTCTCCAAGGAAGTGTTCGGCGATTGCCAGGTGCACATCGAATGGTCCGCGCCGCTGCCGGTTAAAGGGTCCGGCCAAGGACGCGGCAACAGCGGCGTGTTCCTGATGGGACGCTATGAGATCCAGGTGCTGGACTCGTACGACAACGAAACCTACTACGACGGCCAGGCCGGAGCGATCTACAAGCAGACGCCGCCGCAGGTCAACGCCATGCGCAAGCCCGGCCAGTGGAACACGTACGACATCATCTGGACCGCCCCGCGGTTCGCCGAAGACGGTTCGCTCGAGTCCCCGGCGTACATCACCGCCCTGCACAACGGCGTCGTGATCCTGAACCATTTCCAGCTGAAAGGCGACACGCCCTATAACCGGCCGCCGGAGTACCGCCAACACGCCGCCGAAGGGCCGCTGGCGCTGCAGGACCACGGCAACCCGGTGCGGTTCCGCAATATCTGGGTCCGCCCGCTGAAACCGGCTCAGGGCGAGCAGCAGCGCCCGCCGTATATCCGCGACGGGGATAAGGAAACCCCGGTGGAGTAGAGGGGGGGTGGTTGTTGGTTGTTGGTTGTTGGTTGTTGGTTGTTGGTTGTTGGTTGATGGTTGATGGTTGATGGTTGATGGTTGATGGTTGCCAGCAACGCGTAGCCGAACTCGCCAGAGTTTGGGAATGGTGAGTGGTGAGTGGTGAGTGGGATTCGTGCTCGTGTTCGACCGCACGCAGTCTCAGATCTAAATCTCAGATCTCCTGACTCTGGCGGAATCTATGTATGAGAAGAATCGTTTACTCCCCTCTCCCCCGAAGCCTGGCGAGCCTAAGCGAGTCAGGCTCCGGGGGAGAGGGGTTGGGGGTGAGGGGGACCAGCAGAGCAGCACCACTTCCGTATTTCGCTGCGGTGCGGGAATCGGAAAGGCGTACGCAAACAGGCGTTGCGTTGCACCCGAGCCCCCTCACCCCCGGCCCCTCTCCCACCACTGCTTCACTCGCTGACGCTCGCGGCGCAGCGGGGGAGAGGGGAGAAAACACTGCATTTGACCGCCCCGCGTTGTACATAGAATCCGCCGGAGTCAGCAAATCTCAAATCTCGCCCTTCGCCTCTCGTCACTCGTCCAAAGTCTGGCGACTTCAGCTACGTCCTGGTTCGTCTTTCAACTAACAACTAACAACTAACAACTAGTGACTCTTCTGGTAGATCGCCGTCAGTAGGGCTTCGGTGTCCTTGAACTTCTTGCCCGATTCCATCGCTTCGTCGATCAACTGGCGAGCGTCGGCTTCGCTGTGTCCGAGGGCCAGCAGGGCATCGAAGGTGTCGGCGACCACGCCGGTGGCGGCATCCATCGTCGCTTCGACTTCGTCGCGGGCGACCATCAGGGCGAACCGCGGCATCTTGCGGCGCAGCTTGGCGATGATCCGTTCGCTGGTGGCCGGACCGATGCCCGGCAGGGCCGACAGCTGCTTGGCGTCCTGTTGTTCGATCAACACGGCCAACTCGTGCACCGGGCGGACCATCGCCCGCAGGGCTTTCTTCACGCCCACGCCGTCGACGCTGCAGAACAGGTCGAAGAACTGGCGTTCGGGCAGGGTTTGAAAGCCGATCAGACGCGGGGTCAGCCTCCCGCCCTGGGCGTTGCCGTCGATGTAATCCAGCGTGTGCAGGCGCACCGTCTTGCCGACTTCGGCTTGCAATTGCCGGCGGGTGTAGTCGCCGACCAAGACTTCGTATTCAAACGGCGGCACGTCGATGGTAACGGCCGCTTCGGCCGTGGCCAGCAGGTTGCCGGTGATTTTGGTGATCAAGCGTGGTTCCTTGGCAGGGGGAGCGTGCCCGGGGCGGCGAGTCGCCCGCGGCCGGCGGTCAACCGCCGGTGGCGAGGATTACAGTTGGTTGTCGATCAAGCCGATCCCGATTCGGCTTTGGTGATGCCCGCACAGGGCGATCGCCAGGGCGTCGGCCACGTCGGCCGGTTCGGGAACGCTGGACAGATTCAATTGGATTTTGACGGCCAACTGAATCTGGTGTTTCGGAGCGCGGCCGTTGCCGGTCATCAGCTTCTTGACCTTGGTCGGTTCGAAACTCTTGATCTCCAAACCCGCTTGGCCGGCGCACAGACAGATCGTGCCGCGAGCGTGACCCATCAGGATCGCCGTTCGCGGGCGTTCGTAGTGCGAGTACAACTGTTCGAGCGCCATGAAGTCCGGTCGCAGGTGCTCGATCACTTCGGTCAGACCTCGATGCAGCTCGACCAACCGCTCGGGCATCGAGTGCCGGCGGTTGGTGCGAATGATGCCCGCTTCCAGCAGCCGCACCTGGTGCTCGCGGGCTTCGATGACGCCGTAACCGGTGACGTTCAAGCCGGGGTCGATGCCCAGGATGCGGCGAACGTCGGGTCCGCTGGCGGTCTCTGGAATGTTCACGACCGAAGCTCCGCGAGAATCAAGACGTCCGTTCCCAGGTGGTGCCGTCCTTCTTGTCCAGCAGGGCCACGCCGATCTCGGCCAGCCGGTCGCGGATGGCGTCGGAGGTGGCGAAGTCTTTGTTTTGACGGGCCGTTTTGCGGAGCTCGATCAGCAGGTCCATCAACTGGTCGCTCAAGCCGGAATCGCCGTCGTCGCCGCCGGCCGCGGCGGGAACCGGTTTGACAAACAATCCCAACAGGCTGGTCAGTTCGCGGAGCACGCCGGCGACCGAGAGCAACGTGGCGCGAGCCGGCGAGTCGGCGGCGGTGTTCTTGTCCAAACCGCTCTGGTCGATGTGCCGGTTCATCGTCCGCAGCAGGTCGAACAGGACGCTGATCGCGGCGCCGGTGTTGAAGTCGTCGTCCATGGCGGCGAAGTATTTTTCTCGCAGCCCGGCGGCTTCTTCGAGCACTTTGTCGCCGGCCGGATCGATCGCTCCGGCCTCGCGGTTCTCCGCGGCCGACAGGTCATAAAACGACGTACCGGTCAGCTCTTCAAAGCGGTCGAAGAAGCGATAGAAGGCTTCCAGCGACGTGCCGGCTTCGGCCAACGCCTCGTCGTTGAATACGATGGTCGAACGGTAATGCGTTCGCAGCAGGAAGAACCGCAGCCGTTCGCCGGTCTGCCTGCGAATCAATTCGGCCAGACCGCCACCGCCCTTGCTGCGGCTGATCTTGCCCTCGGTCTGTTCGGCGACCGATTCGGTGGCGGGGTCGCGATCGTTCTTGCCGCCGACCTTGCCCTTGTTGCCGGCTCGCATCAGCCCGTTGTGCATCCAGTACTTGACCATCGGCGCGTTGTGGCAACAGGTGCTCTGCGCCCGCTCGTTCTCGTGGTGGGGGAACATCAGGTCCAGGCCACCGCCGTGGATATCAAAGGTTTCCCCCAAAATCCGGTGGCTCATCGCCGAACATTCGATATGCCATCCCGGGCGGCCGCGGCCCCAGGGGCTGTCCCAGGCCGGCTCGTCGGCTTTGGCGGATTTCCAGAGCGCGAAATCGCTGGGCGAACGCTTGCGAGCCGCCGCGTCGCCGCCTTCGCCCTGTTGTTGGTCGGTCGAACGGTTGCTCAGCTCGCCGTAGCTCTTGTCCTTGCCGACTTCGAAGAACACGTCGCCGTCGACCGCGTAGGCATAGCCCTGGCTTTCCAGGCACTGGATGAACTGGATGATGTCGTCCATGTGATCGGTGGCCCGGGGCATGTAGTCGATCTGGTTGACGCCCAGCTCTTTCAGGTTGGCCATGTAATCGGCCGTCATCTCGGTGGCGATCTGGCTCATCGGCACGCCCCGCTTGCGGCTCTGGGCGATCAGTTTGTCGTCCACGTCGGTGATGTTCACCACCAGCGTGACCTGATACCCGTTGTGGGTCAGATAACGCTTGATCGTGTCGAAGATGACCGGTCCCACCATGTGGCCGATATGGGCTTCGGCGTAGACCGTGGGACCGCACAGATAAATGCCGACCGCCGGGGCACGCAGGGGGGCGAAAGGTTCTTTGGTCTTGGACAGCGTGTTGTAGACGCGGATCTCGGGCATTGTCGGGTCGGTCGAATTCGGTGTGTGAAAACGGTCAGTAACCGCAGCCCGAGGCGGGCCGCGCGGCGTCCGGGACGAATCGTTCGGTGCGGGGCAAGGCGTCCGGGACGAATCGTCCGGTGCGGGTCAATCGGAACGGGTCAATCGCAGCGGTACAGCAACACCACACAGCGGGCGGCCACCGCCTCGGCATGTCCGATCGGACCCACACCTTCGCCTGTCTTACCCTTTATGCCCACCTGAGTGGGAGAGAGATTTGCGATTTCGCTGATGCTTTGCCGCATTTTGTCCAGGTGCGGGGCGATTTTCGGCTGCTGTGCTAGCACGACGCAGTCCAGATTGACCACTTCCCAGCCCTTGGCGCGGACCCGCCGCAGGGCCTCGCTGAGGAATTCGCCGCTGTTGCGGCCGCGGTTCTCTTCGGCCGTATCGGGAAACAAGCGGCCGATGTCGCCCGCGTCGCCGGCGCCGAGAATCGCGTCGGTGATCGCGTGCAGCAAGACATCGGCGTCGCTGTGGCCGATCGCGTGCACGTCGGCCGGCAAGTCGATGCCGCCCAGCCGCAGCGGTCCCCCGTTGCCCAGGCGGTGAGTGTCGAAACCGAGTCCGATACGAATGGGGGGAGCGTGCATGGCGGTTGTTGGTTGTTAGTTGTTAGTTGTTAGTTGTTAGTTGTTAGTTGTTAGTTGTTAGTTGTTGGTTGTTAGTTGTTAGTTGTTAGTTGAAATCAAGGCGTAGCTGAACTCGCCAGAGTTTGGGAGTGGCGAGTGGCGAGTGGCGAGTGTGGTTCGTACTCGTACTCGAAATTCTTGCGAAACGGGCTCGCGGATCACTAGCCGCGTCCCGCTCACTCGAATCGACTCATCATCGAAACACAATCGTATCTTCCCCTGCGGCTGCTAAGCACGTCGCAACATTTCATTCGGCTTTACTCTCCCTCTGG
>NZ_WIAD01000075.1 GCF_009618275.1 Roseimaritima sediminicola | reverse complement strand
TACTTTGTCTTCTACCGCTCTGAGCCATACATAGAATCCGCCGCAGCCAGGAAATTTGCAATTTGCAATCCCTCGCTGCCCGCTCGCGACGGATCCCCGCGATCGGGTGCGCGTTCCAAACTCTGGCGACGAGCGGCTACGGGGAGTCCGAACTCTGGTGACGAGCGGCTACGAGCTTTGCTTGCGCTGCATCTTGGCGATGTTGGCGTGGACTTCTTCGAGCTGCTGCTCGAGTTCGGCCAGGCTGTCGCGTTCCTGCTGGACGATCGCTTCGGGAGCTCGGGCGACGAAGCTCTCGTTGGCCAACTTGTTGCGTTTGCCGCCAATCTGCTTTTCCAGTCGTTCCTCGAGTTTGCCCAGACGCTTTAATTCAGCCTCGACGTCGATAAACTTTTCCAGGTCCAGGTACACGTCCATGTCCAGACCGGCGATCGCCACTTGCACGCCGGTTTCGAAGGCCTGCGCCTCGCCGAAGAGGGTCGCTTGGGCGTGGGCCATGGCGGCAAAATAATCCTGCATCGGGCGCAGCAGGTCCGCCGAAGCGGCGTCGCAGCGGACGGCGAAGGGGACGGTTTCACGCGGCGGAATGTTTTGCCGGCTGCGGATCTCGCGGATCGCGCCCAGGACGGCTTGGAAACGCGCGAACTGCTGCTCGATCGTCTCGTCGCGGTGCTCGGCGACCGATTCGGGCCAAGCCGCCTGCATGATGAAGGCCGGAGCCGGCGCGGCGTTCGGATCCCGCTGTGGGGCCAGCTGGTTCAGGTGATGCCAGATCTGTTCGGTGACAAACGGCATCATCGGGTGCAGCAGCCGCAGCAACGTGTCCAGGCCGCGAACCAACATGTTCTGGACCTTCGGCCGCTCGGCCGCGTCGTTCAGCCGCGGCTTGGCGATTTCCACATAGAAACTGCAGAAGTCGTCCCAGGCAAAGTCGTACAGCGTGCGGGCGGCATCGGAGAACCGGAAGGCGTCGAGCGCCTCGCTGACTTCGGCCGTCACCGACGCCAACCGGCTGAGCAACCAGCGGTCTTCGACGTTCAAGTCCTCGGCGGCAAACGTCTGGGGCTGAAAATCCTCCAGGTTCATCAACGTGAACCGCGAGGCGTTCCACAGTTTGTTGACAAAATTGCGGGCGTTTTCGAACCGTTCGCTGACCACGGCCGAGCGCGGCAGGGCCTGGTCCTCTGCGGTTTCGGCCCACTGCGTCGAGAACGCCTTGCCGCATTCGGGGCAATCGATTCGCGGCAGCGAGCGGTTCTTCTTGGTCTGGTCGATCAGTTTTTCGCAGTGCGGGCATTCGAACTGCACCGGCAGCCGCACGTCTTGGGTTTCGGTGGCCAGGCGAGCCAAGCCGAACCGCATCGCGTCCGGACCGAACTTGTCGATCACGTCCAGGGGGTCGACGCCGTTGCCCTTGCTCTTGCTCATCCGTTCCCCGTGGCCGTCCAGGATCGTGGGATGGATGTACACCCGGTCGAAGGGCACTTGGCCGAGGTTATTCAGGCCCATCAGCACCATCCGGGCAACCCACAACGAGATAATGTCACGCGAGGTGATCAGGGTGTTGGTGGGATAGAAGTACTGCAGTTCTTCGGTCTGTTCGGGCCAGCCCAGCGTGCTGTGCGGCCACAGGGCGGACGAGAACCAGGTATCCAAAACGTCCGGATCCTGCTCGAAGCCCAGCTCTTCGAGTTGACGCTCGAGGCCGTCGTCTTCACGCCGCAGGCACACGAACATGTGGCCCGCTTCGCTGCGGTAGCTCAACTGGCTGTCATCGCCCAACGCTTGCAGGTCCTTCTCCAGCGATGCCAGTTCCTGGTCGCTCAGACCGCTGCGGGTCCAGATCGGAATGCGGTGGCCCCACCACAGTTGCCGGCTGACCGGCCAGTCGCGTTTCTCGCTGAGCCAGTCCAGGTAGCCCTTTTCGTAGCGGTCGGGCGAAATGCTGACGCGGCCGTCGCTGACGGCGTCCATGGCCGACTGGGCCAGCGTGTCCATTTTGACGAACCACTGGTCGGCCAGGTACGGTTCGATGGGCGTTTTGCTGCGGTCGCTGTGCGGCAGTTCGATGTCGCGGTCTTCGATGTCGCCCAGCAGACCCAGGGCGTCCAGGTCGGCCACGACGGCCTTGCGAGCCTGTTTGATGGTCAGGCCCTGGTACTTGCCGGCCGTTTCGCACAGCGTGCCATCGGGGTTGAGGATGTTGATCATCGGCAGCTCGCAGCGGAGGCCGACTTCGTAGTCGTTGGGGTCGTGAGCGGGCGTGATTTTGACGCAGCCACTGCCCAATTCCGGCTTGGCCCACTGGTCGGCGACCAACCGGATCGGGCGATCCAGCAGCGGCAGCATCAGCATCCGCCCGTCGGCTGCCATCCGGCACAGCTGCAGCAGTTCGGGCAGCATCTCGGTGCGGCGCCGCTGGATCTCGTCCAGTTGATCCTGGATCGCCGGTTTCTCTTTAGCGGCGGCCGATTCCAGCCGCTCGCGGAGGTCGGCTTCCACCGCATCGAGAGCTCCGGCCGGGTCCGGGTGCACGGCCACCGCGGTATCGCCCAGCATGGTTTCCGGACGCGTCGTGGCGATCGTCACTTCGGTGGGTTCCCCGGGCTGGGGATCGATCACCTGGTAACGGAAGTGCCAGAAGTGACCCTTGACCGTTTCGTTGAAGACTTCGTCGTCGCTGACGGCCGTTTGCAGGAACGTGTCCCAGTTGACCAGGCGTTTGCCGCGGTAGATCAATTGCTTGGAAAACAGGTCGAAGAAGGTTGCCCGCACGGCGCTTGCGCAGCGTTCGTCCAGAGTGAACCGCGTCCGCCGCCAGTCGCAGCTGCATCCCATCCGCTTCAACTGGCCCAGGATGCGAGCTTCGTATTGGTCCTTCCACTGCCAAATCCGCTCGATCAGCGCTTCGCGGCCGAGGTCGTGGCGGGTTTTGCCTTCGGTTTCCTTCAGCCGCCGCTCGACCACCGCCTGGGTGGCGATCCCCGCGTGGTCGGTGCCCGGCATCCAGAGGGCCTCGAAGCCGCGCATCCGCTGCATCCGAATCAGGATGTCCTGCAGCGTGTTGTTCAGGCCGTGGCCCATGTGCAGGGCGCCGGTGACGTTGGGCGGCGGGATCACGATCGTGTAGGGCTTGCGGTCGGGATTGACCTCGGCCGCAAAGCATTCCGCCTGCTCCCACGCCTGGTACAGCGGAGGGCAAGCAGCGGCGTGATCAAAGCGATTGGGAATTTCCAAAGCCGCGGATTCGGGTGTTGCTGTCATCGTGCAATCGGTGGAAATGAGTTGGAAACGAATGCGTATCTTCGGGCGGCGCTCAGGCCCGCGTCTTGTGCAGTTTGTATTCGAAGGCGTCGACCAAAGCTTTCCAGCTGGCCTCGATGATGTTTTCGCTGACGCCGATCGTGCCCCAGGTGTCGTGTTTGTCGCCGCTTTCGATGTTCACGCGGATGTGCGCGGCCGTACCGGCGCCGCTGTCGACCACACGGACTTTGTAATCCAACAGCCGCATTTCCGACAATTCCGGGAACTCGCCCTGCAGCGCTTTGCGAAGGGCAGCGTCGAGGGCGTTGACCGGACCGTGGCCCTCGGCGGCGTCGAACCAGAGGACGTCGCCGACCCGCAGTTTAACGATGGCTTCGGCAAAGGCGACGTGGTTACCCGCATCGCGGTCGCCGGCCACGATCCGGTATTTGATCGCTTCGAAGTGCGGGGTAAAGGTTCCGGCCAACCGTTTGACCAACAAATCGAACGAACCTCCGGCCGATTCGAACTGGTACCCTTGGTTTTCCAGGCGGACGACCTCTTTGAGGATCTTGTTCATCAATTCCTTGTCGTCCTGCAGGTCGTGCTTGGTGGTCAAGGCGATGATGTTGCTGCGGCCGCTCAATTCGCTGACCAGGATCCGCCGCTCGTTGCCGACGACGGCCGGATCGATGTGTTCGTAGGTGCTGGCCGCTTTGTTGACCGCATGCACGTGCATCCCGCCTTTGTGGGCGAAGGCGCTCTGGCCCACGAAGGGTTGGCCGCTGCGCCACTGGAGGTTGGCCGTCTCGTAGACATAGCGGCTCAGCTCGGTCAGGTGCGTCAGCGGGCGGCCGCCGAGGACCTGGTAGCCTTTCTTTTTCAGCGCCAGATTGGCCATGGTCGAAATCAGGTCGACGTTGCCACAGCGTTCGCCGATGCCGTTGATCGTCCCCTGCACCTGATTGACGCCGGCGTCGACGGCCGCCAGGGAATTGGCCACCGCCAATTCGCAGTCGTTATGGCAATGGATACCGATGGTGAGTTCACGGTCGGCGAAGTGCTGCTTGACCTGGCCGACGATCTGAGCAATTTCCTCGGGCAGTGAGCCACCGTTGGTATCGCACAGCACGACCCAGCCGGCTCCGGCGTCGACGGCCGCTTGCAGGGTCTGAATCGCGTACTCGGGGTTGGCTTTCCAGCCGTCGAAGAAATGTTCGGCGTCGTACAGCACTTCGGCGTGGCGGCGCAGAAACGCCACACTCTCACCGATCATGTCCAAGTTCTCCTCGAGCGACACGCCCAACACGTTGGTCGCGTGATAGTCGGAGGTCTTGCCCACCATGGTCACGGCCGGCGTCTCGGCGGCGACCAGGGCCTGCATGCCGGGATCCGCTTCGGCTTTCATGCCTCGCCGGCGAGTCATGCCGAAGGCGCACACGCGAGCTCCCTGCAGGTCCAACTGACGGACCTGCTTGAAAAACGCCTTGTCCTTATCGTTGCTCAGCGGGTAGCCACCTTCGATGAAATCGATTCCGATCTCGGCCAGGCGGGCGGCAATATTCAGTTTGTCTTCCAGCGAGAAACTTACGCCCTCGCCTTGCGTGCCGTCGCGGAGGGTCGTGTCGTAGATTTCGATCGAGCGTGTGGTCATGCTTTGCATTGGTCGAAAGAGAGAGAGGGGAACCGCCCGAGGTGTCGCCACCGGGGCCGGGTCGATTACGGGACTAGCCTGAGCGGTATTGTGCCATAAAACAAAAAAACCCCCGAGGCCACTCGTGCCGCGGAGGTTCCGATGGTTGGTCAGGAGCCTTTGGGGAAGGCTCTGTGAGGCTCAGCAAGGCCGAGCGAGCAATTCGCTACAGCACCGGCCGGAGCCTCGGGTCGTTCGTTTCGCCGAACGCCATCGTCCTCTGATGCGGCCGCCCAATGGCGACCTTGATAATCAAATGAGGAACGGACGAAGGCATGGAAACAGACGTGGAGTGTTGCGAGAACAAGTTTGGGAAGATTGTGAAGAATCGAATCGTAGCCGAATGCCGACCAAAGTCAATCGGTTGAGTGGCGAGTGGCGAGTTCGAATCGTGCTCGTGCTCGTGCTCGTGCTCGTGCTCGTGCTCGATTTGAGATTTGCTGACTCCGGCGGAATCTACGTATGGGAACGAATGTTTTCTCCCCTCTCCCACCACTGCTTCACTCGCTGACGCTCGCGGCGCCGCGTGGGAGAGGGGAGAAAATGTTCCATTCTATCGCTCCGTTCCCATCCATAGATTCCGCCGGAGTCCGGAGGCCTGAGATCTCAGATTTCGAGCGGGAGTTCGCTTGGAGACCACTAATCGGCCCCAACCAGACACTGATCTGCGCGGATGATTCGGACTTAGTGTTCGATCAGTGAAGATCAGTGGTCAACCCTCCGCTTCCGCCGCCCCGCTGTTCCGCGGCGACCGCCGGCGGAATCGACCGACATGGAACTCTTTGGCCTCTAAAACCGGTGCCCGCGGCGGGGGCCGTCCTGGGTCAGGGTCAGGATTTCCGGACCGTCCTCGGTCATCAGGATCGTGTGTTCGAACTGCGCCGACAGTTGTCCGTCGCGTGTTCGCACCGTCCAGCCATCGGCTTTGTCGACCGGTTTCGCGTACCGCGTGCCGGCGTTGATCATCGGTTCGATCGTAAAGCACATGCCGGGCAGCAGGCGGTCGATCCGGCTCTGGCGATTGGGGAAGTGGGGAATCGAGGGGTCTTGATGAAACGCTCGTCCCAGCCCGTGTCCGACGTATTCCCGGACCACCGAGAAACCGCGGGCGTGGGCTTCGCGGACCACCGTCTCGCCGATCACGCTGACCCGGCATCCCGGCGTCAAAGCTTCGATCGCCAAGTACAGGCAGTCGAAGCTGCACTGCGTGACGGCTCGCGCTTCGTCGCTGCACTGGCCGATCAAAAACGTCTCGCTCTGGTCGCCAAACCAGCCGTCGACGACCGAGGTCAGGTCGACGTTGATGATGTCGCCTTCCTGCAACGCGTATTCGTTGGGGATCCCGTGGCAGATCACGTCGTTGATGCTGGTGCAACAGGACTTGGGGTACCCCTGGTAGCCCAGCGTCGCGGCGCGATGGCCGTGGGCTTTGGTGTACTCCCGCACCGCGTCGTCGATCGCCGCCGTGGTCACGCCCGCTTTGACCAGCGGCCGAATATGGTCCATCACTTCCGCGTTGAACCGGCCGGCGGCCCGCATCGAATCACGCTGGGCGGCGGTCAGTTGCAATTTATTTCGTTTTCTGAGCATTCGCTTCCTTGGGGGCGATCTTTTTTTACGGCTTAGATGACGGGTTGACGATTCTAGCACATGCCGCGCCCAGGAGAACCATCGGCGGCGGCAAGGGGGGATTGGCGCCGGTGTGTCGCCCGGCGAGCGGATCTGTTCGGGTGGCTGCCCGAAACGGTGGCCAGGCAGTAAAATGCCGCCCCACTGCTTTCCCCGAACCCTTCGACCGACGACTATGCCTCGCTATAACCCCGCCGACATCGAACCCCGCTGGCAAGCGTACTGGGAACAAAACCGCACGTTCGCAACGCCCGACAAACCGACGCAGCGCAAACGCTATGTCCTGGATATGTTCCCCTATCCCAGCGGCGAAGGCTTGCACGTGGGCCACCCCGAAGGCTACACGGCCACCGATATCGTGGCTCGTTTTGCCCGCATGCGGGGTGAATCGGTGCTGCATCCGATGGGCTTCGATGCCTTTGGACTGCCGGCCGAAGAACACGCGATCAAGACCGGCGAGCATCCGCGGATTCAGACCGAACGCAATATCAGCGAATTCACGCGCCAGCTGAAAATGCTGGGCTTCAGCTACGACTGGGACCGCGTCGTGTCCACGACCGATCCCGGCTACGTTCGCTGGACGCAGTGGATTTTTCTGGTTCTCTATGACACCTGGTTCGATCCCGAACAAAAGCGTGGACGTCCGATCAGTGAGCTGCCGATTCCCGATTCCATCGACCCGGCCGACGAAGCGGCCGTGGAAGCCTATCGGGCCGAGTGGCGGTTGGCCTACGAAACCGAGGCGCCGGTGAACTGGTGCGACGCCCTGGGCACGGTGCTGGCCAACGAGGAAGTGATCGACGGCAAGAGCGAACGCGGCGGGCATCCGGTCCGCCGCTTGCCGCTGCGGCAGTGGATGTTGCGGATCACGGCCTATGCCGAACGCTTGTTGGAAGGGCTGGAGCCCCTGGACTGGCCCACCGGCATCAAGACCCTCCAGCAGGATTGGATCGGCCGCAGTGCCGGAGCCGAGGTGGATTTCTATATTGGCTCGGCCGACGGTTTTGAGGATTGGAAAGCCGGGCGGCGGGAAGCCGGTTTCGTCGACCAGCCACAAGCCGATACGCTGCGCGTGTACACCACGCGGCCCGACACCCTGTTCGGGGCGACCTATATGGTGGTCGCGCCGGAGCATCCGGCCGTCCCCCGGCTGACCACGGCCGACGCTCGCGATGCGGTCAAAGCCTACTGCGACGCGGCCGCCTTCAAGAGCGAACGCGAACGCACCCAGGGTGACCGCGAAAAGACCGGCGTGTTCTCGGGCAGCTACGCCATCAATCCGGTCAACGGTGCGAAGGTGCCGGTTTGGATCGCTGATTACGTGATGGCCAGCTACGGCACCGGAGCCATCATGGCGGTGCCGGCCCACGACGAACGCGACTTCCAGTTCGCTCGCCAGTTCGACATTCCCGTGGTGCCGGTCGTCGATCCGCCGGCCGATCACGCGCTTCGCCAGGATGTGCTCGACGGCAAGGCCTGCTTTGCCGGCTCTGGCGTGGCGATCAACAGCGGCTCCTACGATGGCCGGTCGACCGAGGACGTGAAAGCGGCCGTGACCGCGTCGCTGGAAAGCGAGGGGCTGGGCAAAGCGGCGGTGAATTACAAACTGCGCGATTGGTTGTTCAGCCGCCAGCGTTTCTGGGGCGAACCGTTTCCGATCCTGCACGAGATCGACGCCGACGGCCGACAGACCGGCGTCAAGCGACCCGTGCCCGATGAGGCGTTGCCGGTGTCGCTGCCGGAACTGAAAGATTTCCGTCCGCATGGCCGGCCCGAACCCATGCTGGAAAAGGCCGACGACCAGTGGCTGGTCGTCGAACTCGACGGCCGCCGCTACAAACGCGAAACCAACACCATGCCCCAGTGGGCCGGCTCCTGCTGGTACTTCCTCCGCTACATCGACCCGCTGAACGAATCGCAGTTGATCGATCCGGAGAAAGAGAAGGCTTGGATGCCGGTCGACCTGTACGTGGGCGGTGCCGAACACGCCGTGCTGCACCTGTTGTATTCGCGGTTCTGGCACAAAGTCTTGTACGACCGCGGCCACGTCAGTTGCGACGAGCCGTTCCAGCGATTGATCAACCAGGGCATGATCCTGGGCGAAGCCGAATTGACGCTGTACCAGACCGAAGACGGCACCGTGGTCGCCCCTCAGGACGTGCGCCGCGGCGAAGACGGTATGACCACGGCCGACGGCACGCCGGTGATGGCCAAAGCCGTTCAAGAAGAGGACGTGGTCAAGCAGGGCGAGGGCTGGGTGCTGAAAGACGACCCGAACGCCCGCGTCGAAAGCCGTTCGTTCAAGATGTCCAAGAGCCGCGGCAATGTGGTCAACCCGGATGTCGTCGTCAAGGATTACGGCGCCGACAGCTTGCGTCTGTACGAAATGTTCATGGGGCCGCTGGAAGCGACCAAGCCGTGGAGCATGGCGGGCGTGGGAGGCGTGCGGAACTTCCTGGATCGCGCCTGGCGAATGATCGTCGATCAAGACGCCGCGGAGATCCGGTTGGTCGACGCCCTGGTCGATTCGCCGTGCAACGAAGAACAAGCCCGCGTGCTGCACAAGACCATCCGCAGCGTCACCGAAGACATCGAATCGCTGAGCTTCAATACGGCGATCGCGCGGATGATGGAATTCGTGAACTATTTCACCCGCCAGAAACAGCGTCCGCGCGAAGCGATGCAGACGTTCGTGCTGTTGCTCTCGCCGTTTGCCCCGCATCTGGCCGAAGAGCTCTGGCAGATCCTCGGCAATGCAAAGACGCTGGCCTACGAACCCTGGCCGCAGTGGGACGAAGCGGCTTTGGTGGAATCGACCGTCGAGATCCCGATTCAGGTCAACGGCAAAGTCCGCACCAAGCTGGTGGTCGCGGCCGATATCGGCAAGGACGACCTGCAGAAGCAAGCCCTCGAGTTGCCGCGGATTCAGTCGGTGATCGAAGGCAAGACCATCGCCAAGACGATCGTCGTTCCCGGACGCCTGGTCAACATCGTCGCCAAGTAGTGGCATAGGCTTACCGTTTACGCGTACTATCCCCACAGGCTAAGCACGTCGCAACATTTCATTCGGCTTTACCCTCCCGCTGCGCGGGAGGGTGTTGTCGCGGGGTTTCACCGAAAAATTCATGCCGACGTGCTTAGAAGCCTATGCCACAGTTACTTCCTCCAAACCCAACCGGCTCCTCCGATGCCCGCCTTTAAAACCTCCGTGCCGCATGGCTTGTCCGCCGACGAAGCCAAACAGCGGGTCGACGCTCTGATGCAGACGATCGACAAGAAGTACCCCGGTATGGTCAACAATTTGACCAGCCAGTGGAACGACAATCGGCTCTCGCTGGCGTTCACCGTTTACGGTTTCGACATCAAGAGCGATCTGGTTGTGGAAGACCAACGCGTCGACATCGACGGCAAGATCCCGCTGGCTGCCCTGCCCTTCAAAGGCAAAGTCCAGGAAACGATCAGCACGAAACTGCAGGAATTGCTCGCCTAGCTATGACCGCTCGCCGACGCTCCGCTCGCACTGCCGCATCTGCCAAAGCCGCCGCCATCGACTTGGACGCCTTGGGCAGCGTCGACGCCTACTTCGACGAACTCGCTCGTTGGCTGGATTTGGAAGCGGTGGCCGAACGCGAGCGGATGGCTCGGCGGCGACAACTGCGCTCCCAGCGAGACGTCGAACGCACCGGCGAAGCCCTGGTTCGGTTGCAATTGGTCGACCATCAAACGGGCTTGGCCGGCAGGCTGCTGTTGGACTTTGCCAAGCCCGGCGGCGAACCGTTGCCGATGAACCGCTTGAAAGTCGGTTCGCCCGTGGTCATCACCGACGATGGCGATCCGGCCGATCACGGCGTGGCGGGCGTGGTCAGCCGCCGCAAGCAAAATCATTTGCAGGTGGCGACCGAACAGTGGCCCGAAGCCAAATGGTACCGCATCGACCTCTCGCCCGACGAAACCACGCGCCGCCGCCAGCTGGCCGCGATGGCCACGGCCCGCACCGCCAGCGGCCGGCGAGCTCGCTTGCGGGACCGTCTGCTGGGCTTGTTGCCGCTGCGTTTTGACGACCCGCCCGAGCTGGACTTTTACAGCGATTTGAACCCGCCCCAGCAGGAGGCCGTGCGGTTTGCCATGAGTGCCCGCGATGTGGCGGTGCTGCACGGGCCGCCGGGAACGGGCAAAACAACTACGTTGGCCGAAGTGGTTTTTCAGGCGGTCCGCCAGGGACAGCGCGTACTGGCCTGTGCGCCGAGCAATACGGCGGTGGATAACCTGCTGGAACGCTTGGTCCAGATGCTGCCCCAAGTGCTCCGCGTCGGGCACCCGGCCCGCGTCTTCGAAGCATTGCGTGGGCATACGTTGGACGAATTGGTCGACCGCGATCCGGCCACCGAAGTCGTGCGTCAGATGCGGCGCGAAGTGCAGGAATTAGTGCGAGCCGCCTCGCGCAGCGGCCGCGGACGCGATGCCCATGCGCGTCGGCGCGAATTGTTTTCCGAAGCCGGACAGCTGCGCGGACAGATTCGGGCTCAGGAGCGATCCGTGATCCGCAATATCCTGGATACCGCCGACGTGGTCTGCACCACCACGACCATCGATGACGATTTGCTGGGCGACCGCGAGTTCGATCTGGTGGTCATCGATGAAGCTTGTCAGTGCACCCTGCCCGGGGTCTGGCAAGCGGTGCTGCGAGCCGAACGGTTGGTGTTGGCCGGCGATCATTGCCAGTTGCCGCCGACGGTGCTCAGCAACGATGCGGTCGCGGCCGGCATGCAGGATTCGCTGATGCAGCGATTGGTCCAGCGCGAAGGCGAATCGGTGTATCGGCGGCTGACCGTGCAGTACCGCATGCACGAAGCGATCATGACGTTCTCGTCGAATACGTTCTACGACGGCTCGCTGGTTGCCGACGCGTCGGTGGCCGGCCATCGATTGTGCGACCTGCCCGCGGTGGCGGACCTGCCGCTGACCCAGGACCCGTTGTTATTCATCGATACCGCGGGCGCGGAATTTGAGGAACAGGTCGAAACCGACGGAGACAGCAAATTTAATCCGCGAGAAGCGAACCTGATCATCGACCTGGTGCGTCAGCTGACCGAGGCCGGCGTGGCCCCGGAGCAGATCGCGGTCATCGCGCCCTATGCCGCCCAGGTGCGGCTGCTGCGAAACCGGCTGGAGGACTCGCTGCTGGAAATCGATACGGTCGATGGGTTCCAGGGCCGAGAGAAAGAAGTGGTGTTGCTGACGATGGTTCGCAGCAACGAGGTGCAGGAGATCGGCTTTCTGGCCGATACGCGGCGGACGAATGTGGCGCTGACGCGAGCCAAACGCAGCCTGATCATGGTCGGCGACAGCGCCACGTTGGCCTCGCACCGGTTTTACGCCGAGCTGCTGGAGTATTTCGAGCAGCGATCCGCCTACCGTTCGGTGTGGGAGTTCGCCGAGGTCTGAGTGCGCTGGCCGGTAGCGGTGCGGTAGCGCGAATCGCCGCAGGACGAGTCCCCCGCCGCGAGACCCGACGCTGTCCGCGTTCGGCTCGGGGGACCTGCGGCACCGTCGACTTTGGGAACCGCCACACCCTGTCAACCGCCGTTCGGGGCCCCGCCGCCGACCGTGCGCTTGCTTTCCTGGTTATCGGCGTGCCTCTGATCGTGGTCGTCCGGGTCATTTGGCTCGTGAGATAATGCCCGGACGCCTCTTGTTGGCGAGCCTTGCCGAAGAGGAATACAATGGCGGAATGAAAATCCCGCCTGATTTCCCGCCTTTCCGGCATGGTACTCGAGCCGTCCTCGCCCCGTTTCGTTCGGTCACGTCTATGTTTTCTGCGACGCGAGGCTTTGTCGCACCGGTTGCTCTGTTTGTTTCCCTAACGCTGATCATGGCTTCGGCCGCCGAAGCCGACGAGATCGATCGGGCCCAGTTGCTGCTTTCCGACCGCTGCAACCTCTGTCACGGACCGGACGCGAATAGCCGCGCAGCGGACCTGCGGCTGGACACGGCCGAAGGCGTGTTCGGCGAGTCTTACAGCGGGGAACACGAGAATATCGTGGTCCCCGGCAAGCCGGAGGACAGCGAATTGATGCGGCGGATCCTCTCCGACGACCCTTCGGAGCAGATGCCGCCGCCGGAATCAAATCTGCAGCTCGGCGAAGAGGAGATCGCCCTGCTTCGCCGATGGATCGCCGACGGAGCGACCTGGCAACAGCACTGGGCATTTCGGCCGATCGAGTCACCGCCGGTGCCCGCTCCGGCGACAGACGCCGAATCTGCCAACCCGATCGATCGCTTCGTCGCCGCTCGTTTGGAAAAAGTCGCTGCAGACGCTGCCTCGCTGCCGATGACCGAGCCAGCGGATCGAGCGACGCTGCTGCGACGGCTGAGTCTGGATCTGACCGGGCTGCCGCCGACGCCGGACGAACTCGATGCGTTCCTCGCCGACGACTCGCCCCTGGCCTACGAGCGGCAAGTCGATCGTCTGTTGGCCTCGCCCCGGTTCGGCGAACGCATGGCCGTCCCCTGGCTCGATGCCGCTCGTTACGCCGACACCTACGGCTACCAAGCGGACGTGTATCGCGAGATGTGGCCGTGGCGTGACTGGGTGATCGACGCGTTCAATGCGAGCATGCCCTACGACCAATTCCTGGTGCACCAAATCGCCGGCGATCTGATCGAGAACCCCACCCGGCAGTCACGCTTGGCCACCGCCTTCAATCGCAATCATCGGCAAACCAACGAAGGCGGCAGTATCGAAGAGGAGTTCCATGTCGAGTACGTGGCCGACCGCGTCAACACGCTGGGCACCGCCGTGCTGGGACTGACCCTGGAGTGTGCTCGGTGTCACGACCACAAGTACGATCCGGTGTCGCAGCAGGATTACTACCAGCTGTTCGCTTTCTTCAACAACATCGACGAGTTCGGGTTGTACTCGCACTTCACCGACGCCGTGCCGACGCCCACGCTATGGCTTCCCACCGACCAGCAAACCGTCCAGTTGCAAGCGGCTCGCGAGGCCATCGCGGAGGCCACCGAGTCGACGCAGCAGATTGGCGAGCAATCGCGTCAGCGTTTCGAAACTTGGCGGAAATCGGCAACGGCCGACACGCTGGCCGCGTCGCTCGATACCGATTTACTGGCGCACTATCAGTTCGACGAGACGAATAAAAACGAAGTGCCCAACGATGTGTCCGATGGCAAACCGGGCTCGCTGCACAAGGGTGCGAAACTGGCCGCGGGCGACGCGCATGCGAAAACCGACGGTGACAAAGCCGACGGACAACACCTGCAGCTGAGCGGCGAAGACGAATTCAAGACGCCGCACGGTGGCGACCTGACCCGCGACGATGCCTGGACGATCGCGGCTTGGGTCAAGGTGGATCGCCAGCACCAACGCGCTGTCGTCTGGCATCGCAGCCGGGCCTGGACCGACGCCGGCAGCCGCGGCTTGGAACTGCTGATCGAAGACGGTCAGCTGAGCGCCGGTGTGATCCACTTCTGGCCCGGCAACGCGATCCGCGTGGTGAGCGAAGAAAAGGTGCCGGTTGATCGCTGGACCCACGTGACGGTCGCCTACGACGGCAGCAGCACCGCGGCGGGCTTGCGAATCTACGTCGACGGCCAACCCGCGACCACGCGCACCATCCGCGATTGCTTGGATCGCACGGCCAACGGCGGCGGCGTCAACGAGATCGCCGTGGGAGCAAGATTCCGAGACCGCGGCTTGGCCGGTGGAGCGATCGACGACCTGCGCATCTATCGTGCTCGACTGGCCGATTTGGAAATCGCCGCCTTGGTCGACCCGGCGGCTTTGGCCGAAACCATCGAAGCGGCCCAAAACGACGATGCTTCCGCCAGCGAGTCGCTGTTCGAGCTGTACTGCCGAAGTATCGATACCGCGGTTCGTGAAACGCGGCAGCAGCTCGTTGCCGCTCGCAAACGCCGCAGCCAGATCGTCGACGGAATTCGCGAGATCATGGTTATGGAAGAAATGCCCGGCTACCGCGAGACCTACCTGCTGGCTCGCGGCGCCTACGATGCGCCCGCTGATCCGGTCGAACCGTTGACCCCCGGTTTTCTGCCGCCGATGGACGAACCCTGGCCCCAGAACCGTCTGGGGCTGGCCAAGTGGTTGGTGGACCGGCGCAATCCACTGACGGCTCGCGTGGCGGTCAACCGGCTGTGGGCCAGCGTGATGGGACGTGGTTTGGTGTCGACCGCAGAAGATTTTGGTCGGCAAGGCGAACCGCCCACTCACCCGCAGTTGCTGGACTACCTGGCCGCTCAGCTGCACGACGATCAGTGGGACATGAAACGGCTGCTGCGAGGAATCGTCCTCTCGGAAACCTACCGGCGCAGCTCCGGCGGCGACCCGCAAAGCCGCGAGCTGGACCCGGACAATCGCTGGTACGCTCGCGGACCCGCCCGACGGTTACCGGTAGAAATGATTCGCGACGCCGGACTGTACGCGGCCGGACTGCTTGCCGAAACCGTCGGCGGTCCGCCGGTCAAACCCTACCAGCCGCCGGGGTTGTGGGCGGAAAAGAGCGGGAAGAAGTATCAGCGGGACGCCGGTGTGGGCAGTCACCGCCGCAGCATGTACACGATCTGGAAACGCACGTCGCCACCGCCCTCGATGCTGATCTTCGACGCTCCGGACCGCGAGGTCTGCGTGGCCCAACGTCAACTGACCCAGACCCCGCTGCAGGCCCTGGTATTATTGAATGATGAACAAGCCGTCGAGTCGGCTCGCGGCGCCGCGGCTCGCGTGCTCCGCCAGCTCGACCCGCAGACCAGTCGTCGTGATGCAGCCATCATCGATGGACTGTGCCGGTTGTTGCTCAGCCGCCCGGCGGACGAACGGGAAGCGGACATCCTCCACCGGGTTCTGCAGCAACAACGCGAGATCTATGCCGGCGACGAGGCCGCGGCCAAGGCGTTTCTGGCGGTCGGCGAGTTCCGCAGCACGGTCGACGTATCGCCAGAGGAACTGGCCGCGGTGACGACGCTCGCCCAAGCCGTAATGAACTACGCCCCCGCCGTCAGGCAGTATTAAACCCAGTGGCATGAGTAGCTCGGCTGTCCCAGCCGAGAGCATGAATATTCACGGCTGGGACAGCCGTGCTAGTGAGCACGTCGCAACATTTAATTCGGCTTTACTCTCCCTCTGGGAGAGTCGGGCTCTTAGGCCCGGAGAGGGTTTTCGTAAGGCCCTCCCCGGGCCTAAGAGCCCGACCCTCCCGCTGCGCGGGAGGGTGTTGTCGCGGGGTTTCACCGAAAGATTTATGCCGACGTGCTACTATCGAGTCACTTTGGATCACTTACTGATGAGTTGACTAGGCATGAATAACCTTCGCCGCGCTGGGGTTCGGATAAATCGTCGCTACTTCTTTGGCCGCTCGAGCCTGGGACTGGGCACCGCCGCGCTGGCATCGCTGTTGGGCGATTCTCAATATGCCCACGGCAAGTCCGCCGGTGGCGGGCCGGTACTCTCCGAGCTGCATCACGCGCCCCGCGCCAAGCGGATGATTTCGTTGTTCATGAGCGGCGGTCCGTCGCAGATGGAACTGTTCGATCACAAGCCGGTGCTGAATGAATTAAACGGAACGGAGCTGCCCGATTCGATCCGCAAGGGCCAACGCTTGACCGGAATGTCGGGCAACCAGTCCAGCTTGCCGGTTGCCGGATCGCTGTTTAAGTTCGCGCGGCACGGCAAGAGCGGCATCGAGGTCAGCGAGCTGCTGCCGCATACGGCAAAAATTGTCGACGACCTGTGCGTGGTTCGTTCGCTGTATACCGAAGCGATCAACCACGACCCGGCCATCACCTTCATGCAGACCGGTGCCCAGATCGCCGGGCGGCCGTCCTTGGGCGCGTGGCTGAGTTACGCCCTGGGCAGCGAAGCGGAACAGTTGCCGGCGTTCTGCGTGATGATCAGCAAGAACGCCAGCGGCCAACCGCTGTACTCGCGACTGTGGGGCAGCGGCTTCTTGCCCAGCACGCATCAAGGCGTTCAGTTCCGTGCCGGCCGCGATCCGGTGCTGTACCTGAGCAACCCACCCGGCGTGTCGGCCGACTCGCGACGCAAACTGCTCGATGGACTGGCCGAGTTGCATGAGAACCTTTACGAGCAAACGCTGGATCCGGCGGTCGAGGGACGCATCAGCCAGTACGAGATGGCGTATCGGATGCAAGCGTCGGTACCGGAAGTCGCCGACCTGAGCGATGAACCGGCTTCGACGTTCGATCTGTACGGCGAAGATGCCAAACAGCCGGGGACCTTCGCCGCCAACTGCTTGATGGCCCGGCGTTTGATCGAACGCGGCGTGCGCTTTGTCCAGCTGTTCCATCAGGGCTGGGACCAGCACGGCGGTTTGCCCGGCGGGATTCGGCGGCAATGCCAAAACACCGACCAAGCCTCAGCCGCTTTGGTCTCGGACTTGAAACGCCGTGGCTTGCTGGACGATACCCTGGTCGTTTGGGGCGGCGAGTTCGGACGAACGGCGTACAGCCAAGGAGCTCTGACGGCGACCAACTACGGCCGCGATCATCATCCTCGCTGCTACAGCATGTGGATGGCCGGCGGCGGTGTGCGGCCAGGAACCGTTTACGGCCAAACGGACGACTTCAGTTACAATATCGTCGAGAACCCTGTGCATGTGCACGATCTGAACGCCACGCTGCTGCACCTGTTGGGCATCGACCACACCCGGCTGACCTACCGTCATCAAGGCCGACGGTTCCGGCTGACCGATGTCGAAGGCGAATTGGTGGAGGGGATTCTGGCTTGAAGGGCCAGTGGCATAGGCTTCCAGCCTGTGAGGGTCGGTTTCCTACGCTTGGACAGGGGGCTGTTCACAGGCTGGAAGCCTATGCCACAGAGTAGCTCGGCTGTCCCAGCCGAGAGTTTGGTTTTTTTACGGCTGA
>NZ_WIAD01000074.1 GCF_009618275.1 Roseimaritima sediminicola | reverse complement strand
AAACCCTCTCCGGGCCTAAGAGCCCGACTCTCCCAGAGGGAGAGTAAAGCCGAATGAAGTGTTGCGACGTGCTTAGGATAGCAGCAATCCCCCCTCTCCGTCGGCCTGCTGCTCCCACTCCTTCCGCACCTCGCGGAGTCCGTAGGCACACATTTCAAATTGCTCACTCAAACGCTGCAACAACTCGCTGGTCGGACGGCTTTCGTCACCTTCGATGTCGGCGGCGATGGCATAGGCGCGTTTGCCTTGATCATAGTAGCTGAAAAACCCATCGATTGACTGGTCCGCCGAACGCCGCTGGAGGCTCTCCGGAAACATGCCCGACCAGAACAAGGCAACGTCGCCGATATGACGATGAACATCCCGCCGGGCCAAGCCGACTCGCTTTTCTGCCTCCAGCAACATCTGCACGACTTCGGTCACCGGTTGGCCGGTGTTACGCCGCACCCGCACCAAGGCGTCGGTACGCACAAACCGCAGCAGCAGGTCGCTGAGATAGTCGACCAGTTGGACATCCACGACTCCCATGCGGCCGTGAAAAATGTATTCATTCAAGCCCGCGAAGAAGCGTTCCAGTGGCGAAGTTTCTCTCGCCGGTGAATCAGACATCGCCTCACCTCTCGTTCGGATAACCGTGAAAACGGAATTCCCGATATCCACAATTAATAGGATCTCTATCCATAGTCAATAGAATTCCCACGCCCCCCTCTTCGCATAACGTGGTCATAACCACCCGGTAGCCGGCTGCGAATGATCGCCGCGGCGACCGCTGACGAACGTGTTGCCGTCGACAAAATATCGCAGTGGCAACCGCGTCGCCGAGGAGATACCGATTCGTGGGCCCGTCTTTATTCTAAACCGGTGCGGCACCTGCGGCCGGGCAATCCACAGGTCGCTGTTGGTCACCAGGTCCCGGCCATCGTCCGCCGTCGTGATCGCCAAGGCTTGGCACAGCCGCGCCGGACCGCCACTTAGGCGAACATCCGCGTGCGGCCAACCGCGTCGCTGCTGCATGGCGTCGACGCCCCAGACGGGTTGTAATCCGCGAATGAGAACGGCGCTGCCGCGGCCGGTCGTTTCGGTCACCACGTTCAAGCAGGCCTTGGCGTGGATGCTGTAGACGTACAACGTTCCGGCTGCGGCGAACATCGATTGATTGCGACGCGTTCTACCGCGATGGCTGTGGCTGGCCGGATCCCGCTGGCTGAGATAGGCTTCGGTTTCTACGATCCAGCCGCCCGAGCACACACCGTCTTCGCCACGATGCACGAGAGCCATGCCCAATAGATCGCGAGCGACGCGGCGGGGGCTGCGTTGATAGAAGGCGTGCGGCAACCGTTCGCGCGGCAGCTCGGGGGATCGATCACTCATGCGGACAAGTATACCCCGGCGCCACTGGACCTACCTTCCGCCTCAAACGTCCAAGCGCCTCAAACGCCCAAGCGTCTCAGACGCCTCAAGCGCCGCCGGCCGACCACGTTTTCAAAACCGCCATGTCCTACCCGCTCGATGCGTTCACATCCCATCAACTGACCGGTTCCTTCGCAGCCCGCTGGATCGTTCCGGTTGCCTCACCGCCCATCGCCGGCGGCTGGATCCGCGTAAAGGCCGGCCGCATCGTGCAACTGGAAACGTCCTCGCCGCCGGCAGACTGTCTCGACCTTGGCGACGTGGCCTTGATGCCGGGCTTGGTCAACGCGCACACCCACCTCGAATTCTCCGACCTGACCACACCGCTGGGCCGCCCCGGCAACCGCTTGCCCGACTGGATTTCCGCCGTCGTCCGGTATCGCCGCGGCGCGTGGGCCGATCCATCGGCCGCGGCGGAGGCTCGCCAGCGGATCGTGCTGGACGGTTGCGCCCAGTCGCACCGGAGCGGCGTGCGTCTGGTCGCTGACATTGCCACGCAGCCCTACCTCCGGCAGACGCCGCCTACGCCGCTGCGTTTGTTGGCGATGGTCGAGACGCTGGGGCTACTTCCAGAGCGGGCTGAGGAAACCTTCGCCTTGGCCAGCGAGTGGCTGGACGCCTCGCCGCAGGGACTCCACCTCGGCATCAGCCCGCACGCTCCCTACTCGACCAGTCCGCAGCTGATCCGGCGATGCATCCAAGCGGCCCGTCGCCAGCGAATGCCCCTGGCGATGCACGTTGCGGAGAGCCGCGAAGAGCTGGAACTGGTCCAGCGAGGCAGCGGTCCATTTCGCGATGCACTGGAGTCCCTGGGCGTGTGGCAAGAGGAGATGTTCCCGCTGGCCGACGGGATCGACGGCCTGCTCCGGCGGCTGAGTGAGGCCCCACGGTGTTTGGTGGTGCACGGCAATTACTTGACCACCGAGCAGATCGGTTTTCTGGCTGGCAATCCACACATGTCGCTGGTCTATTGCCCGCGAACCCACCGGTACTTCGACCACCAACGGTATCCGCTGGAGCGCTGCCTCGAGGCGGGGGTGCGCGTTGCGCTGGGCACCGATTCCCGCAGCAGCAATCCCGATCTCATTCTCTGGAACGAAATTCGTCACGTCGCCTCGCACTTTCCCGAGGTGAGCATCGAAACGGCGCTAACGATGGGCTCCTTGTGGGGAGCCCAAGCGCTGGGGCACGAGGACGTCGGCCACCTGCATCCGGGCGCCGAACCCGGCATCTTGGTCGTCCCCACCGCAGCGCCGGACGCAGCGAGGTTGTGGACCAGCCTGCTCGAGTGCCCATTGCCGGTTTGGCTGCGCGACTGGATCGATGCGGGACGCTGAGAACAACGCGGCGTCTCGCATCACACCGACCGCAACCGGACGGGAAAGAAGTCATCAAAAGGACGACAGGCTTGTAGTCGAAACGGCGACAGTGGCGGGTCGCACCGGCGGGCGGTCCCGCAGCCTGCGACCTTCGCTTGAATTGGATTTCCGGGGGGTTCTGCAGGTTTTCCGCTGGTTTTCCGCAGGTTTTCCGCAGCCAAGGCGGGTTGTGACCGGCAAGGAAATGGACAGCAATGCAGATTTGGCCCAGATTGTGCATTGGGTTGAAGGTTGCAGGTATCCCTGCGAGCCACATGCCATGTTGCCAGGAGCAAGAACGATGTTACGTATATTGAAATGGGTCGGCCTTCCGGTATTGGCGGTCGCCCTGATGAGTGTCGATACCTCGCAGGCAAAAGCCGATGGTTTCCGGTTCCACATCGGAGTGGGTGGGTACGGTCACCACCATCACCATCATCACAACCACGGCATTTCGACGTTCCGTTACCGCGTCTACAACCCCGGGTACCACTCCTACTACCGCGGCCATCACTACGCCCGCCCCCATTTGGATTATCATCCGCCGTCCTTGGTCCCCCACCGCGGACACTACCATTACATGCCCGGTCATTTTGACTTGCACTATGGCCCGCATTACGGCCACCGTTACGGTCATCACTACGGATACTGATGCGACGTTGAACGGCCGGCGCCGAGCAAGCAGAATAGAAGGAACGTTTCTTTGACATTCCCTCTATGTTCATGCTTCCGGAGCCACGAATGCCCGCGATCAATCGTCGTCTAGCCCTCAAACAGTCCCTGGCTCTATCCGCTGCGGCGGCGCTCTCCCAGAACGCCTATGCCGCGGAACCGGCAGCCCAGCATCGCGACGCGAAAGCCGACGGCGTGGAAGTGATTCTGTTTCAAGGCGATTCGATCACCGACGCGCACCGCGATCGCAAACGCGGCGCCGCCAACGATCCGTCCGCCCTGGGGCGTGGTTACGCGATGCTGGCCGCCGCGGGGATGCTGGCCGATCATCCGTCGGCGGAACTGAAGATCTATAACCGCGGGATCAGCGGCAACAAGGTTCCCGACCTGGATGCCCGCTGGCAACAGGACACGATCGATCTGAAACCCGATGTGCTGAGTATCCTGATCGGTGTGAACGATCTGTGGCACAAGCTGGGCGGGCGTTACGACGGGACGGTCGAATCCTACGAAACCGGCTTTAGCGAACTGATCGAGCGCACGCAGAAGGCGTTGCCCGAGACGCGAATCGTGATCTGCGAGCCTTTCGTTCTGCGCACCGGTGCAGTCACCGACGAATGGTTTCCCGAGTTCGACCAGCGTCGCCAAGCCGCCGTGCGCGTGGCCGAGCAATTTGATTTGACGCTGGTGCCGTTCCAACAGATGTTCGACGCGGCGGTCAAGCAGCAGAAACCGGCCTACTGGGCTGGCGATGGCGTGCATCCCTCGCTGGCCGGTCACGCCCTGATGGCCCAGACCTGGCGCAAGACGGTCGGGCTGTAGAACAACGACGCCCTGCGGCCCTCGCGGCTTAAGCCAAGCGGTCGGTCGCGATGTGGTACTGCGGATCTTCCGACAGATTCACTTCGACCAAGTCGCCCGCTTTATCGAGCAACGTTCGACACTCGGGACTCAGGTGGGTCAGGTGCAAACGCTTGCCGGCGGCTTGGTATTTTTCGGCCAGCGTGCTGATCGCTTCCAATCCCGACTGGTCGTAGACGCGGCTGTAATAGAAGTCGATCACCACGTCGTCGGGATCTTCGTTCACGTCGAACATGTCCTTGAAACTGGACACCGACGCGAAGAACAGGGGTCCGTGCAACTGGTAGATCTTGCTGCCAAATTCGTTGAACTTGACGTCCGCGCCCATGTGAGTGGCGTGCTGCCAAGCAAAGACCAGGGCCGATACGACGACGCCCAAGATCACGGCCGAGGCCAGGTCGTGCATCACGACCGTATAACCGGCCACCAAGACCATCACAAAGACGTCACTGCGGGGCATGCGGCGAAACATCTTCAGCGACGCCCATTCAAACGTCCCGATGACGACCATGAACATCACGCCCACCAGAGCGGCCATGGGAATCTGGGCGATGTATTTACCGAGAAACAGGATGAACACCAACAGGCTGACCGCTGCGGTGATCCCCGACAAGCGACCGCGCCCGCCGGAGTTCACGTTGATCAGCGATTGGCCGATCATGGCGCATCCGCCCATGCCGCCGAACAGGCCGCAGACCACGTTGGCCGTGCCCTGTCCGATGCACTCGCGATTGCCCTGACCGCGGGTTTCGGTGATTTCATCGATCAGCGTCAGCGTCATCAGCGATTCGATCAGGCCGACGCCACACAGCACGATGGCAAAGGGAAAAATAATTCGCAGCGTTTCCCAGTTCATCGGCGCCATGTCGTATTCCAGGAAAAACGGCTTGGGCAAACCGCCACTGATCCCGGCTTCCGACGCGGTGTCGCGCTGCAGGATGTCGCGCACTTCGGGCAGCGTCTTGGCCGGTACCGGACCGACGACCGGAGCGCCGCTCTTGGGTTCTGCGGAGGTGCTTTGCGCGGCCGTGTTGCTGACCAACGATACCGTCGCTTCGCCGTCGGCCGATACCGTCGCTTGGCCGTTGGCGAGGTGCCGGCTGCGCACCTCAGCGATCTCGGAGGCCTGCGAATTGGTGTGCAGCATGTCGCCCACGGTGGCCAGCACATTGTGGCCGTCTTCGGTGGCGACACTGCGGTTGATCGCGACGGCCACCATCGTGATCGTGAGGATCGCGACCAACGATGCCGGGACGGCGGTGGTCAATTTCGGCAACAACCAAATGATGGCCATCGTGACCGCCACCAGCGTCAACATCAGAGCCAGCGAAGTACCGCTGAGGTATTCCAAATTGCCGGTGGCCGAGAGCGTTTTGAAGCTGCCCAGTTGGGCCAATCCGATTACAATCGCCAATCCATTGACGAATCCCAACATCACCGGATGCGGGACCATGCGGATCAGCTTGCCCAGTCGCCCTACCCCGATCAACACCTGCAGCAAGCCACACAGAATCACCGTCGGAAACAGGTATTCGACGCCGTGGATATGAACCAGTCCCACCACCACCACGGCCATCGCTCCGGTGGCTCCGGAAATCATCCCGGGTCGGCCGCCAATCGCCGCGGTGATCAAACCGATGAAAAACGCCGAGTACAGGCCGATCAGCGGCGAGACGCCGGCGACAAACGCAAACGCAATCGCTTCGGGAACCAGTGCCAACGCCACGGTCAGCCCGGACAGCAAATCGTTCTTGATCGAGCCGGATTGTTGGCGAAAGAAATTCAGCATAACGGGAGCAAACGTGCAAGAAAGCGGAGTTCGGTGGGCCCTGAACTATACTTTGCAGCCGGTCCTGGTCAACGCATTGTCAAGGACAGGACGGTCCGTCTAGCGGCACGGATACTTCCTACGCCCCGTGACAGCGGCACCTAGCGGTAGATTACCTTCCTTTACCGCACGCTCGCCGCCGGTTGGTGCACCGGTAAACGGGGCGGGTTCGCGCGGCGCTGGCAAGTCGTTTTTTTCTCACTTCGCAACGCTTTTCTCGATTGGCGTTCACGCTGTGATAAAATCACCCCACAGACCCACGACCTGCCCCCAATGGGGAGAACCCAATGGATAGCCGTGATCCGTCCGAGGACCGTGATCCGTCCGAGGACGACGACGCATCGATCTGCCCGCCCACGGTCGATCTGGATGCCGCCCCGGAGGACGACGACTTCCAATACGATTCTCCGGAACTGGACAACGACCGCTACGCCCTTTGCCAGGAGATTTCTCGGGGCGGCATGGGGGTGATCTATGTGGCCAGCGACCGGCAGTTGCCCCGCGAAGTCGCCATCAAAATCCTTAACAAACGATTCGCAGATGCGCCACAGGTGGTTCGTCGCTTTGCCAACGAAGCACGGGTGATGGCCTTTTTGTCGCACCCCGGCGTGCCCCCCATCTACGAATGTGGCCGGTGCGTCGACGGGCGCCCCTACCACGTCATGAAATTGATCCTGGGGACGACGCTCGCGGACACCCTGCATCGCGGGCACCCGACGTCGGCGGAACTGTTGAGCATTTTTTCGGACATCTGCCAGACGATGGCCTTTGTCCACTCCAGAGGCCTGATCCACCTGGACCTCAAGCCCAGCAACATCATGGTCGGCGCCTTTGGCGAGGTGCACGTCACCGACTGGGGACTGGCACGCTTTGAAGACCAGAGCATCGATACGTTTGCGCGGTGGTTTGATCGCCAAGCCCTCCGCCGCTCCGGCTCGCAGGTTCTGGGCACGTTGCCGTACATGTCGCCGGAACAAGCTCGCGGCGATCGACTGGACTCGCGTGCCGACGTGTTCGGCCTTGGCGCGATCCTTTGCGAAATCCTGCTGGGACACGCCCCGTATCGCGGCAGCAGCACGCAGAAGATGTACGCCCGCGTCGTTCGCGGTTCGATGTCCGACACCCTGATCGGGCTGGAACAGAGCGACACCGATCGAGCGTTGGTACGGCTGGCGAAACGCTGCCTGGCCCGCGACCCCAACGACCGCCCCGAGCACGCGGGGGAGGTTGCCGCCGAGGTTTTCCGTTATCAGGAAGCGGCCCTGCAGCGGGCTGAAAACGACCTGAACCGCTTCTGTGACATGTCCTTCGACCTGTTCTGCATCGCCGATTTCGAAGGTTACTTTCACTGGGTGAATGCGAATTTCCCCCGCCTCTTGGGCTACCCCCGGAACCAACTGCTGAACCAGCCGTTCATCGATTTCGTTCACCCCGAGGACCGAGAGCGCACGGCGGACCAGATGCAGTTGCTGATTCAGGGGCAGCCCGTGGTTCGCTTTCGCAACCGCTACCGCACTTCCACCGGACAGTTCCTGCCGCTGGAATGGAATGCCAAAGCGGTTCGCGAAGAGAATCGCATCTTCGCCGTCGCCCGCGACGTCTCGCCGGGAACGCGGTGACTTGTCGGCCTGTCCAATAACATCTCCCGGGCGGTTGAATTAAACTTGCGGCACCGGACAATCGGTTCCCGTATCGTTCGCATTTCACGTCTTCCCCGTTCCTCTCGGATTCTCGCTATGCGTCCCTCCTTCTGGCTGATTCCCCTGCTGACGGCAATGCTCGCCTGCGCTGGCACCGTGCGCGCCGAGCGACCGAACGTGGTGTTTATCTTGAGCGATGACCACCGCTACGACTTCATGAGCTGTGTGGAATCCTGTCCCGATTTCTTGACCACGCCCAATATGGACCGGATCGCACGCGAGGGGGCTCATTTTCGTAACGCCTTTGTATCGACCAGTCTGTGCTCGCCCAGTCGAGCTTCGATTCTGACCGGACGTTACATGCACAATCACCGCGTGGTGGACAACCAGCGCGCGGTTCCGGAGGGCACCCAGTTCTTCCCGCAACACCTGCAGGCCGCCGGCTACCGCACGGGCTTTGTCGGCAAGTGGCACATGGGCCACGACGACGACGCGCCGCGACCGGGCTTCGATCACTGGGCGAGTTTTCCCGGCCAGGGCGTGTACCAGGACCCCACGCTGAATATCAATGGCCGACGGCAGGCGTTCAAAGGGTACACGACCGACGTGTTGACCGACGTCGCCTTGGACTGGCTGGCGCAGCAGCAGGACGCCGCCGAGCCGTTCATGCTGTACCTGTCCTACAAAGCCGTGCACTACCCCTTCGAACCAGCCCCTCGGCACCGACTGCGGTATGAAGACGAGGCGATCGATTACCCCGAGACGATGGCCAACACCGAACGCAACTACCGCACGCAGCCCCGCTGGGTTCTGGATCGACGCTACAGCATCCACGGCATCGATCACATGGAAACCGGCGCGTTCGACAAGGATCCGGTGCCGGATTTCGACGACCTGTACCACCGCTACTGCGAGACCGTGCACGGCCTGGACGAGAACATCGGACGGGTGCTGGAGGCCCTGGAGTCGGACCAGATGCTCGACAATACGATCGTGATCTACATGGGCGACAACGGCTTTCATCTCGGCGAGCACGGTTTCTACGACAAGCGAGATGCGTTCGAAACGTCGATCCGTGTGCCGATGCTGGCCATGGCGCCGGGACGTATTCGGCCGGGGACCAAGATCGACCAGTTGGTGCAAAACATCGATATCGCGCCCACGGTGCTGGATCTGTGCGGCGTGCCGATCACCGAGGCGATGCAGTTTGATGGCCGTTCAATGCAGCCGCTGTGGCAGGCCGAATCAAACATCCAACCGCCGTGGCGGGATCACATCCTGTACGAATACCACTGGGAATGGAACTTTCCCGCCACACCGACAACCCTGGCCATCCGCACCGATCGGTACAAGTACGTGTACTACCACGGCGCCTGGGATCGAGACAGCTTCTACGACCTGCAGACCGACCCGATCGAACGCCATAACCTGATCGACGTGCCGGCCTATCAGGAGCAGATCGCGCAGCTGCGCTCGCAGTTATTTGCCGAACTGGAGGCCAGCGGCGGACTGAACCTGCCGATGCGCACGCCGATGGGCGAACGGCTGGACCAACGCAAGCGGCCCTAACGCTGGGCGGCCCGTGTGCTGGGGGCCCGAACACTGGGCGGCCGGTGTGCTGGCAGAGATGAACTTCGGCTGTTAGTTTGTCGAGGCCGAAGTGGCAGCGGCCTGTTGGCCAGTACCTCCGCAAGTCGCCGGCGGGATGCCACGTATCAACCGTATTTGCACCTCTGCTCGAGTGGAGATCTTGGATGAAATGGTTCGCCGTGTTTTGCGCTCTTGTGGTCGCTCTGTGCTGGGGACTGTATGGCCCCACCCTCTCGAACGCCCGTTCGCCAGAGCGTGAGTGGGGACCGTTCAAGCCCTACCTGTTCATCGGCATCGCCTACCTGGTGATCGCCATCGTCGGCGGCGCGTTGATGATGAAGTTTGCGTTCAACGACAACTTCGACTACAGCGGCAAGTACACCCCGGCGATGAAGTGGGGCTTTTTGGCCGGCTGCCTGGGCGCGTTGGGAGCGTTGGGATTGACCTTTGCCTTGACCAAGGCCGGCGGCAAACCGTCCTATGTGATGCCGATCGTGTTCGGCGGAGCGGTCACGGTCAACGCGATCGCCGCCTACCTCAGCCATAGCGGCCACGCCATCAACCCCTTGATGTGGGTGGGCATGGCTCTGGTGGCGGTCGGAATCTGCTTGACGGCCTACCACACCCCGCATCCCGCGCCTCCCGCCAAGTCCGCCGCACCGGTATCCCAGCCTTCCGCCGATGCATCCGTCCCGGTCACGTCGATGGACGAGACGCCGCCGCACGAGTCATGACCGAGCAAACGCCCGAGCCAATGCAACGTCTGGACGCGTTGATGAGTCACGTGTGGATGGTCCGGACGTTCCTGAAACACTGCGACGAAGTCGAGGACGACGAGGAACTGCAGTCGGTGGTCCGCGACCTGTACGACGTGCTGTTGGCCGTCGGCCCGGCCTCGGCCGCGGGCGACGCGGCGGCCTATCTCAAGATGCTGAAGAAAAAGCGGCGTCGTCTGCAGCGAGCCACCGAGTTGTTCGTGGAGATTCAGCCCGAGGTCAGCGGGCACACCAATTTCGCCATGGCCGCCCGCTCGCTGGCCACGGCCAACGCCGAGATCCAGGCGCTCAGCCAAGCGGAGCAATCGGCCTAAATTGCATCGGCTGGCGTTTGTCGGTGGAACGGATTCGATCTTTACGAACGTTTACTCCCCTCACCCCCGGCCCCTCTCTCCCAAATCCTGACTCGCTTAGGCTCGCCAGGATTTGGGGGAGAGGGGAGCAAACGATTTCGATAATCAGGATACGTCGCTCAGGCGTCGGGTACCTGGGCGGCGGCCCAGTCGATCGCGTTGTTCAGAAGTTTCTGGAAAGCCGGATGATCGAATTCATCGCGGTGGCCCAGCGACGTGTAAAAGGAGACCCCGCCATCGGCCCGGCGGAATGTCCAGGCGACCGGTTCGGGCGGATGGCCGGTGACCTCGCCCTGCATCAATTTGGTCGCTCCTGCGGCCAGCGGTGCGACGCGGTACAGCGATCCGCCGGCGGCAAATGGCGTGGGCTGGATGCGGGCGAGGATCGGGTGTGAGGTGGCTCCGAGACTGGTGCGGATCGTCGCTGTCAGGCGGTTGCCGTAGTGGTTGGTGTAACTGCCACCAAAGACCTCGCGGTCCCACTCCGGCCAATTCTCGTAGCCTTCCGGCGCCGGTTTGTTGCGAAGCGTAAAGGCGTGGTTGGCCGTACGGATCCCCAAGACGGGTTTGCCGCTGGCGACGAAATCACGAACCTGCTGCAGTTGGTCGGGACGAAGCGGTCGCCGACGCACCGAAACCAACAACAGGTCCGCCTCGGCGATGCGTTCCAGCCCCGGAAAATGATTGCCGTTCTCTTTGTCGGCGTGGATGATGTCCACCTGATAGTCGCGGCCCAGGTGCTGCCGAGCGAAGGCCGGCAGCGTGGTTTCCGTTTCGTACTCGGATTCTCCGATCAGGATGGCCAGTCGCGGCCGGCGGTCAGAGGTGAAGCGATACGGCATCCCGCCCACAATCTGGTCGGCGGCAAGCTGGTGTTGCGAGCGCAGTTGCAGTTGCAGTTGCAGCGCGGGTTCCTCCGCTCGGCTCCAAGCCGGCAGCCACGTCAGGATCACAACAAGGGACATCAAACGGTTCATAGCAATACCTCAAGCGTTTTGGGAAGCGGCGGCTATTGTAGCAGTTTGCCGATGCTGTCACACTTTCCAGACATCCTGCCCCAGACGGTCCGAGCGGCTTCGCCGCCCGCGAAGCGTTGACCGTCGCCGTCCCGTTGTTGGTGAGCCGCTATGTCGCGTCGTCCTTGGCTGTTGGAAGAATCGACTTTAGAAGAGGTGCGGGCGGGCGAATTCGAAGTCGCCGTCTTGCCGCTGGGCGCCACCGAGCCGCACAACACGCATCTTCCCTACGCCACCGACACGCTGGAGGCCGGCGTGATCGGCCGTGAGGTCTGTCGCCGCGCGCACGAGATGGGCGGCCGCGTCGTGTTGCTACCGACGCTGCCCTACGGAACGGAAAGCAACATGCGGTCGCTGCCCTTGGCGATGAACCTGCAACCGACGACCGTGTTTGCGGTGCTGAAGGACTTGGTCGATTCGCTCGTGGGTAGCGGCATCCGCAAGGTGTTGTTTTTGAACAGCCACGGCGGCAACGATCTGAAACCTTTCCTGCGCGAAATGGCGGGCCACACGCCGGCGCATCTGTTTCTGTGCGATTGGTTTCGGATGGTCGGCGATCGATACCACGAGATTTTTCAGCATCCCGAAGACCACGCCGGCGAGATGGAAACCTCGCTGATCCTGGCGTACTTTCCCGACCTGGTCGTCCGCAAGTCCGACGGCAGTCTGCACGCCGACGACGGCGCGGTCCGGCCCGCTCGCTTCGACGCCCTCAACGCAGGCTGGGTCTCGCTGACCCGCCCCTGGCATCTGCTGACCAAACAGTCCGGTTCGGGAACCCCCCACGAGGCCAGCGCCGACAAGGGCCGGCAGGTCATGGAGCTGATCGCCGAGCGGCTGGCGCCGTTTCTGGTCGAGCTGTCGGAGAGTCCGCTCGATGAGCAGTTCCCGTTCTAAACAGAGTCGCCTTTCGCTCCGCGAAAGTTATTAAACAGTGTCTCCTTTCGCTCCGCGAAAGTTGTTAAACAGAGTCTCCTTTCGCTCCGCGAAAGTTAACAAACACCGTCGCCTTTCGCTCCGCGAAAGTGATTAAACACCGTCGCCTTTCGCTCCGCGAAAGTTAACAAACAGCGCCGCCTTTCACTCCGCGAAAGGCGACTCCGGCGACCCTAAACCTCTTCGCCGGTCGGTCCTCGGCGGAAGACCGCGACGACGTCTTCGACCGGGACGACGAACAATTGGTTGTCGTGCTCCAAGTCGACCGGGATGGCGCTCTTGGGATGGAACAGGATCTTGTCGTACTGCCGCAGCGGCACATCCTCGTCGTTCTCGATCTGCGTGCTGATGCTGACGATCCGTCCGGTGATCGTGGGAATCTCCGCCGCATCGGGCAAGGCGATGCCGCCGCGCGTCTCTCGTTTGGGTTCGTCCTTGCGAACCAGAACGCGGGCACCGATGGGTTCGACGTATTCCAAGTTCTTCGCTTTCTTTTTCTTTGTCATCGATTTTATACGTGCAGGATGCCGACTCCCGGCTGCGGATCTCGTGCCACCGTTTGACCAGGCGACCATCAAAGCCAGCATTCTAGGCGGCAAAGGGGCGTTTTCGATAGCCGGGCCCGTAGCCCAACCGGGATTCAACCGGCCCTCAAGCGGGGCGCACCGGGAAAGCGTGGAGGCGAGGAAGCGGGACCACGACGCGGTTGGTCTGGACTGGCAAGCTGCGTCGAGTGCGGCGGAATTGAACACTGCACCGTGCCGCAGTGTTGCGAATTGCCACAGCGGCTCCCCCGGCAGGTGCGGCTCGTCGAGACGGCGATCACAGACCGCCCAATGAGCCACAACCCCCTGCCCTGAAACGACTTACCGAAACCTCGCCCCTCCACCCTCCAACCTCTCGGCAGCCTCCGGCACAGCGCTTGCGACCGTTCCGTGCCGGTCAATTCGGCGGTCCGTCAAACTTCGCGGCCCTTCGACGATTCTTCTCCCGTCTCTTTACGCAGGTGCCCCGTCATGGTTCGAGAGAATGTGGATCCTAATCTTCTGCCAGGCAAGAAAGATCCTTCCCCGGAACAAATCCGCCGACGCTGTCAGGAAGTGCAAAGATCGTGGAATCGCCGCACCCGAATGTTGCGGAGCGGGATGACGCGGGCGGAAGTCGATCGGCCCTTCCACTGGCGCGTGCCCCAGGTGCTGCTGTCCGATCTGGCCCTTACCGAAGAAGCCCTGAGCGATCCGCTGAGCAATTAGGCACGCCGCAGGAGGTACTTCGGCTCTGCCCTCTCTTGGGGAACGTCGGGTTCTTACGCCCGGAGAGAGTCTTCTTGCAAGCGACCGTCGATCAGAGTCTGCCTGTCGGCCATCGCCGCGGCCAGCGTCTGGCTGTGCGTCACGGTCACCAGAATCGCTTGCTCTTCCTGCTGCAGCCGTAGCAGTAGTTCGGTAATCGTCTGGGCGGTGCGGGTATCCAGATTGCCCGTCGGCTCGTCGGCCAGAATTAATTTCGGCCGATTGACGAGTGCTCGCGCCACGGCGACCCGTTCGCGCTCGCCCCCGGACAACTCGCCCGGAAGATGCGTTTGCCGGCTCGCCAAGCCGACGCGCTGGAGCAATTCCACCGCGCGGCGTTTGGTCTCGGCGTCCGGGCGTCCGGCCGCCAGCGCGGGAACCAACACGTTTTCGATCACCGACAATTGCGGCAGCAGGTGGTGATCCTGAAAGATGAACCCGATCTCGCGGTTGCGAAAACGAGCCAGCTGGGTTTCCGACAACTGGAACGGATCGACGCCGGCTAGTTCCACCTTGCCGGAACTCGGTTCGTCCAACGTTCCCAGGATGTGCAGCAGCGTGCTCTTGCCCGCCCCGCTGGGCCCGACGATCGCCAGCGAATCGCCGGGCTGGAGCGTCAGGGATACGTCGCGAAGCACGTGCAGGGGTTCGCCCGGCGTGGGGTAGCTTTTGCAAAGGTCGGTGGCGGCGAGCATCGTTGAAGCGGGGCTGGTGAGCGGGTCGTGGCTGGTGAGCGGGTCGAGGCTGGTGAGCGGGTCGAGGCTGGTGAGCGGGTCGAGGTTAGTGAGTCATCGCGTAGGTGACGATGTTGATGCCCATGGGATAGGCCTTCTTTACGGAGTACTGTTCGAAGTACCACGGATCCTCACCCTCGCGTTCCCAGCCATCGCCCAGGTCGGTGTTATGGCAGATGAACACCATGATACGGCCCTGGTCATCATTAATCGATCGGTAGATCGCGCGGCTGGTGTCCGATCCCGGGCGGTACTCGCCATGAAAATCGCCTCGGCTGGCTGCATGGATCGACGGCACCTGCGGTTTTTCTTTCAGGTCGTACACGCAGTGAAAGATCTCGTGACTCAGCGGGACTTCTTCGGCCTGTCGATCGGGAAAGACGCGGGTCAGATTGCGTTCCAAATCCCGGTACTCTCGGTCGCCCCAGAAATCGTCCACCATCAAGAACCCGCCGTTCAAACAGTAGCGCCGGAGGGCCTGCACCTCGGGTTCGGACAGCACCATCCCGCCCGGTTCGACGAGGTAGATGAACGGGTAATCGAACAGTCTGGGATCGGTTAATTCCAGCACCATCGGTTCGGGGTTCACTTTCAGCGACGTCAACTGCTGCAGCCGCAGGGAAAAGTTCAGGTCGCTGTCGCGGTAGTCGGTGTCCCAGCCGCCGCCGCGGCCGTAGGAATCGTATTTGATGCGGACAAACGTAAACGTATCGGCCGGCATCTCCGCATCGATCTCCCAGGTCGGCACCCCGCCGCGTCCGACATGGCGGTAATCACCGCGGTAGCGCCAGCGTTGGGCCGTGGCGACCAGAGAAAACAGCACCACCGGAACGACGAGCGCAGCCCACAGCACCTTGCGATTCATGGTCGATCCTCCTGGGTCAGGGAAAGCAGTAAACGCAACGCCTGCTGGTATCGCGGCGCGTACTCCAGCGCGATCAAGACCTTGCGTTTGGCGGCACGCGGTCGGTCCAGTTCGGCAAGCGCGCGAGCCCAGCGGTAATGCAGACCGGCCGGGTCCACCGGATCGAGCAGGGCCAGCGCGGCCAGCGCTTCTGCGGTGTCTTCGGGACGGTCGGTCGCCTCGCCGGCGGCAGCCAAATGCCGATGCCCGGCGGGCACCAGCGGATTGACGGCCAGGATCTGCTGGGCCAATTCGCGAACTTGCGTCCACTGCTCTTGCTGGGCGGCCAGGGTCGCGGCCCGGTCGTAGGTTGCCAGGTCATCGTCGCGGCGCTCGGCCAACCACAACAAGTGCTTGCGTTCCGCGTCGGTGCGGCCACGAGCGGCAGCGGCGCGAGCGCGGAGCTCGGTGGCGCAGCCGTCCGAGGCGTCCTCGGCAAGCAGGGCGTCCAATCGATCCAGCAGGGCGTCGGCCTGCGACCAGTCCCGGCTGGCCACGGCGGCGGCCGCCGCATCCTTGAGCGCCCAATAATTCTTCGGCGACGATGCCAGAACATCCGCTGCGTCTGGGGACGTTGACGATCCGGACGGTGGGGGCCGCTGCCAATCGGCGTCCGCGCCGAACGCTTCGGCTCGCGCGGTGGCGTACGCCGCAAAGTCCTCGTCCAGTTCCGCAACCGATCCGCTGTGTCGCCCGAGCGCTTCGTTGATCGACATACCGATTCCCAAGTCGTCGAGCAAGCGATTCAGGGCGTCACGGCCGAATCGCTCCACAAAGTACTCGACGACCAAGGACGATTCGTAGTAGGCAAAATCCAAGTGCAACGAACTTTCCGGCCGCAGAAACGCGTCGCTCAGACGGCTGACCGGCGTCAGCTCGCGGCCCGAGTCCCGCAGAATCATCTCACGATAAAGAGGCGACATCCGCTGTCCCCAGCTGGGGTCCCGCTGCCGCTCCTCATACACCGAGATACCTTCGCTGAGCCACCGCGGCATCCGGTTGCGGGTTTTTTCCAAGGTGACCACATGGCAGAATTCATGCCACAGCACCGATTTCCAGTTGGCCGGCGAAGCCCCCTGGGAGGCCGGGCTGTTGGCCGTGATCACGCGTCCAAAGCAAACGCCTAGATAGCCTTGGCCACCAGGCAATCCAAAGGTGCGAATCGCAAAGTCCTGTTGCCGCGGGTAGATCTCCACGATGATCTGCTTGTCGGGCTGCACCGCGTACTTTTCACACAGCACGCCTTTGGCTTCGCGCAGCAACTCCATCGCTTGCTGGCCATACAGTTCGGCTTCGCGTCGCTGCATCCGCAGAAGGATCCCGTCGGATTCGAGGATGCGGTAATCCTGCAAGGCATCGTGCAGGATCATCAGGTTATAGGCCACGACGTTGTAGGGATCGTCCTGCTGGGTCTGTTGGACCAGTTCCCAGCCCACCTGCTCTTCGCCCAACCGCAACAGGTCCTGAGCCAGTTGAAAGCGATACTCCGTGGAGTCGGGGCGGAGGGCGAGAGCGCGACGCTGGTAGGCAGCACCTTCGGCAAAGCGGTACTTCTGCGAGAGTTTTTCGCCGATCCAGTGGTCGACCTCTGGATTGGTCGACCAGGTGCTGAGCGCGACCGAGCGCAGAAAGGCTTCCAGTTCGGGATCGCCTTCGAGGTGCGCGATGACGGCCAGCAGCGCCCAGGCCCGCGGCTCCAGCGCATTGACGCGGAAGACGTCCGCCAACACCTCTCGCGCCTGTTCATAACGTTCGCCATCGATCAACTGTTCGGCCTTTAACAGCAGACTGGGCGGATGACGAGGATTGACCTCGAGGGCCCGCTGCAGTGCCTGCTCGCTGCGCGCGCGATCCGAGGTCAGCCACGCTCGAGCTTGCAGGTAATACAGGTAGGGCTCGTCCTGCTGCAGACGCACTGCGCGGTCCAGCGTTTCGGCGGCCAGCTGGAAGTCGTTCTTTGCAAGGGCCAGTTCCGCCGAGGCGATATGGGCGTCGACAAACGTCGGATCGGCTTCGATGGCCTTGTCGAAGAACAGTTCGAGAATCTTTCGCGCGTCTTCGTCCTGAGTGAGCAGAAAGCGACCGATCGCAATCATGCTGTCCTTGCTCATGAACCGCCCGATCGAGCGACGGATCAGGCTGCGGATGCGGACCATTTCTTGTTCCGCCCGCTCGGTCTGGTCGTTCATACGATAGACCTGGACGCCCTGCACGCGTAGCGGCAAGGCATTGAATGTAAACTTCTCGGCAGCCGCTTCGTAGGTTTGCAGCGCCTCCTCATAGCGACCGGTTGTCAATTGACACCGGATCAGCAGCATCGGCCAACGCACGTTCCAGACACCGTCCTCCACCGCTTCGGCCGCGACCGCCCGACAGGCTTCGTACTTGCCCGCTCGATACAGGGCTTCCGCTTCGCCCAGATTGGCTCCGGCCGCCGTACCGGCCAGGGTGGCGACCGCGATCAGCGCCGCCGCGGCGGCGGCCACGGCGCGGGCGGGGCGCGGGCGAAGCGTCTGCCCCAAACGGCCGCCGCGGAGAGAACTCGCAGGGCTACACGCTCGCCGGCAACGCGTTTGCGACTGCCCGCAGGCGGCAGGTATCGGAAAACCAGGCACAGCAGTCAAAGCATGACCTCGGGGCTGGAAGGGCCGAACGAAAGGCAGGTCCGTGCTTTAGTGTATCGCGCGTCGGCAAAACCATGGGCATCGCCGGGCCGCCGCCGCGATTGGCCTGCGGGGCGGTGCGCCCGTAAAATAGGACGAGGGTGGAATCCTGAAAAGAAAACACGACCCGAAACTGGGAGGTGTGCGATGTCGAGATGTTTGATTGCGGAGTTCGACAACAGCAGTGACGCCAAAGCGGCGCTCGAGATTCTGGAGAAACACGGCTATACCTTGGCCCACGTGTCGGTCGTCTCCAGTGTAGAAGACCCGGCGGCCGAGCACCTGCACGAGTTGGTCGAGCACCGCGGCGGGCATTCTCCGATCGACGACCGCAACACCAGCCTGGGCATGTTGATCGGCGGATCGTTGGCCGCACCGATCGCGGCGGGAACCTTGATCGGCCCGTTCATCATCGCCGGCCCATTGGTGGGGATGGCGCTTGGCGCGGCGGTGGGCAGCCTGCTGCGCGGGACGCATCAGTGGGGCGTTGCCCACGACGTCAGCGAGGACTACGAACAGCGAGTTCGCGATGGAGCGACGTTGGTCATCGTCAACGACGAAGACAACCGTCGCCTGCAAGATGCCGAAAAACTGCTGCGGCCCACCGACCCGCGGACCCTGGAGCAATTCGAAGTGGCCGAACATCCGTCGCCACCGCCCGCGTCCTA
>NZ_WIAD01000073.1 GCF_009618275.1 Roseimaritima sediminicola | reverse complement strand
TGAAAGCCGCGAGGGTTAATCTCTCCTGATCGCATCCGCAAGATGAAAACGCTGGTAACGCGGAATGGCGAAGAGAGGGGAAGCCGTGATCCCCGGCTTGCGACACGCCGCGGTTACTGCGGCTCGGAACGGACCCTGCGGCCGGGGACAGGCATCGCACGAGTTGGTTGCCAGCAGCCTGGCACGATAAGTCCTGGCCCGCTCTACCCCGTTCCAGCCCCTTGCCTCGGCTGAGGACCGCAGACAAACGTCAGTTGCGAAGCAACGACCGTCGATAGCCTGGGATGCCAATCCCAGGTCGGCGACACCCCACCCGGTTTGACAGTCGCGAAGCGACGACCGTTGGCCTGAGCGACGCAAGTCCTCGGCTGGCGCTGTAAGATGCGAGTACAACCGACCGCCGTCGCTCCGCGACTCCCGACGTATCTTGGCGGCACCTACCTCGGATTGGCATCCGAGGCTATCAACTACCATCGCTTCGCGATTCAGCGCCGCTAACATCGACATGCGAGCGTGAATGGCATGGTCGCTGCGTGAGGGACGGTCACCAATACAATCGACGTCCCTAGCGGGAGAGTAGACGCCAGTCGCCAAACGTTGACGCTACCGCAAGACCACTGAGCCGACGGCGCGAGCCGCGGGCCCTGGCCGGCTGAGGAAGCGCGGCCGCAACAGGTGACTTCCGGACGGTGGAGCTTGCGCTTTCGGGGTGTTAGAAAAGCTCGCGGCGGAATGAAGTCCAGCGGTGCGAGACCCGAGGCTCGCGCCGGCGGCTCAGAGGGTTACCGGCAACGCCAGCCTACCGCGGGCAACTACACCAAAACATTGCGGAAAACATCGAGTAGGCCAGGCAGGACTCTCACTATCCGCTGAAACGCTAGAAAAAACCGCCGCTTCCGCTACGGCGGTCCCACAGGCGGTCCCATCCGCGTCAGAGCACGATCGCCAAACGGCTGAATTGTTTAATTGCTGGGGACGTTTGAACGGTGCCCAAAAGCATGACCTGCTGGAGATCGCCAGGGGGATGACGAGGATCAACGATAGAAGCTAAGCCGTTCGAAGAATCTGCCGATCGGCCGGCGACGGCGAATCCGGTATGGAAAGCCGTGCAGACGTTGCGCTGCAGCGTCGAGCACCACGCCGGCCGTCTACTAGCTACAATCCTCTGCAGACTTCGGTACGCTCTGAGCAAAACACAGAGCGACCATCTTCCGCGGCTGCCGGGGGTGCCAAGCCGGAGAGGCTGAGCGCCCACCTGAATACGGCACAGGCCACGCAGTTTCTCGGAGTCTCGCAAACACGTTGCGGAGCTGGGCAAAAGCCGGAACGATCTCGATGCAGATCAATTCGGCAAACAGATAACGACTGTTCCGCGGGCAAGACCTGCAGGCGTTCCTCGGCCTCCGTGGCGCAACCGATTTCGCGGATAGTCAAACCATCGCATTTTAGGAGAAAGGGCACGCAGGAGGCCTACAGACGCATGAGCCAACAGAATCTCTCTTCCTTTATCTGGTCCGTCGCGGACCTGCTACGCGGCGACTACAAGCAGTCGGAATACGGCAAGGTGATCCTGCCGTTCACCGTCCTGCGGCGGCTGGACTGTGTTCTGGAGCACACGAAATTGGCCGTCCTGAAGGAAAAGGACAAACGCGAAGCTGCTGGGCTGAACCCTGAGCCGTTCCTGCTGAAGAAATCTGGCTTGCTGTTCTACAACACGTCGCCACTGGACATCAAAAAGCTGATGGGCGACCAGGATAACATCGCGGAAAACATGTTCTCCTACGTCCAGGCCTTTTCGCCGGCCGTGCGGGACATTTTCGAGTGTTTTGACTTCCACGTCCAAGTCCAGCGGCTCGAGAGAGCCGGCCTGCTGTATCTGGTGACCGAAAAGTTCGCCAACATCGACCTCCACCCGGACGTCGTCAGCAACGAACAGATGGGGCACGTCTTCGAGGAGCTGATTCGGAAATTCGCGGAGCTTTCCAACGAAACCGCCGGGGAGCACTTCACGCCGCGCGAGGTCATCCGGCTGATGGTCAACCTGCTGTTCATCGAAGACGACGACGCTCTGACTAAGCCCGGCATCGTCCGTTCGCTGTACGACCCGACCGCGGGAACCGGCGGCATGTTGTCGGTGGCCGAGGATCACCTGAGCGGCCAAAATCCGGATGCTCGGCTGGTCATGTACGGCCAGGAGCTCAACGGCGAGTCCTACGCGATCTGCAAGGCCGACATGCTGATCAAGGGGCAGGACATCAGCAACATCATCCACGGCAATACGCTGTCCGACGATGGCCTGCCGGGCAAGCAGTTTGACTACATGCTGTCCAATCCGCCGTTCGGCGTCGAATGGAAAAAGATCCAGAAGGAAATCAAGAAGGAGCATACGCAGGACGGATTTAACGGCCGCTTCGGGCCTGGGCTGCCGCGAGTCAGCGATGGTTCGCTGCTGTTCCTGATGCACCTGATCTCCAAGATGCGTTCCACCAAGGACGGCGGCAGCCGCTTCGGCATCGTCCTGAACGGTTCGCCCCTGTTCACCGGCAACGCAGGCAGCGGGGAGAGCGAGATCCGCCGCTACGTGCTGGAGAACGATCTGCTGGAGGCGATCATCGGGCTGCCGACCGACATGTTCTACAACACCGGCATCAGCACCTACATCTGGATCGTCACCAACCGCAAGCCAAAACACCGCAAGGGCAAGGTCCAGCTGATCGACGCCAGCGCGATGTGGCAGAAGATGCGAAAGAGCCTGGGCAGCAAACGCAAGGAACTGAGCGACGAGCACATCGCGGAGATCACGCGGTTGTTCGGCGACGCCAAAGAAGTCTACGTCGATCCTGACACCGGCAAGCGTATCAGTCGAAAGGCGCTAGCCTCCGGTTCCCCGGCTACGCCGATCAGCCGCATTTTCAAGACCACGGACTTCGGCTACCAGACCATCACCGTCGAGCGTCCACTGCGCGACAAGGACGGCCAAGTCGTGCTCGAAACGCGAGGCAAGCGGAAAGGCCAGCCCAAGCCCGACAGCAAGCTACGCGACAGCGAAGAGGTTCCGCTCGGCGAAGAGATCCACGAATACTTTTCCCGCGAGGTCAAGCCGCATGTGCCCGACGCCTGGATCGACGGGGACAAAACCAAGATCGGCTACGAGATCCCATTCAACCGGCACTTTTATGTGTTCAAACCGCCCCGCGATTTGGACGAGATCGACGCGGAACTGAAGGGCGTGACTGATCGAATCGTGGCCATGATCGGGGAGCTTTCGCAGTGAGTTTTCCAACTTACGACGAGTACAAAGCCAGCGGCGTTAATTGGCTTGGCAACATCCCAGCTCACTGGTCACTTAAGCCGCTCAAACGTTGCATCGAGCGGAATGACGGTGGTGTTTGGGGAAGCGATCCCGATGACGACGAAGGGGATACCGTGGTGCTGCGCTCAACCGAACAAACCGTCGATGGAGAGTGGCGAATCGAAGAGCCAGCGAAGCGAAAGCTGACTCAAGACGAAGTAGATTCCGCGTTGCTAATTGAAGGCGACTTGCTCGTCACTAAGTCGAGCGGCAGTGCGTTGCACATTGGAAAGACCACGATTGTTAGTTCCAGGATTGCGGAATTGCGATGTTGTTACTCGAATTTCATGCAACGACTACGGACCTCAACTTCTTTGATCCCGAAGTTGGCGTGGTACGTTTTAAACAACGGTTTGGCACGTCGGCAGTTTGATTTTCTTGCAAATTCGACGACGGGACTTGCTAACTTGAATTCGACGATGATCGGCCAAGTGCTGATTCCCTTGGCTCCCCTAGCCGAGCAAAGTGCGATCGCGTCGTTCCTCGATGTGGAAACGTCGAAGATCGACGCTCTGGTGTCGGAGCAGCGTCGCTTGATTGCGTTGCTGAAGGAAAAGCGGCAGGCGGTCATCAGCCACGCGGTCACCAAAGGCCTGAACCCGAACGCCCCCATGAAACCCTCCGGCATCCCCTGGCTCGGCGAGGTGCCGGAACATTGGCGAGTTGGGCCGCTGAAACGGTTTTGGAGCGTTACCGACTGCAAGCACGTCACCGCCGAGTTTGTTGATGATGGAATCCCGCTCTCTAGTATCCGGGAAGTCCAAAGCAAATGGGTAGATTTAGATAATGCTAAGAAGACCACACAAAAGTTCTACGAATTGTTAATTGAGGGTGACAGAGAACCCAAAGTTGGCGATCTGATTTTCAGTCGCAATGCAACTGTTGGAGAAGTGGCGCAAGTCGGCGAGCACACGCCGAAATTCGCGATGGGCCAAGACGTTTGCCTTTTCCGGAAGCACAACAAAAAGTCGTCGTCCGACTATTGGCAACACGTCTTAAAATCAACTGCAGTAGTCGAGCAGATGAGCGTTGCAATGGTTGGTGCGACGTTCAAGCGTATCAATGTTGACGAAATTAGGAACCTCTCTGTCGCAGCCCCCCCCTGCGAGGAGCAAAATTGGATCGCGGCATTTATTGAGAATCGAGTGGGACGACTTGATCAGCTCCAAACAGAAGCCGAGCGAGCCATCGAGCTGCTCCAGGAACGCCGCGCCGCCCTGATCTCGGCGACCGTCACCGGCAAGATCGACGTGCGTGGCTACGCGGCAAGAAAGGTCGTGGCGTGAGCGGGCGGTACTCGATTCGCGATGGATGGTGCCGCCGGATACCGCTCCTGCATCAAATCCTTGCCGGCTCACGCTCGCCCAAGGACTTTCCCGATCCGACCCGCGCGCTGGATTTGCACGATTCCTGCGCCGTCTGGGAGCCCCTGCACTACCTGCTGCGTTCGCTTCTCGGCTGGAGCAATCCGGCTCAGGGACTCGCGTGGTGGTACCAGAACGGCAAGCCGATCACAGACTCGCGGCTGCTCGAACTGGTCACCCGCCTGTGGGGCTGCGACGACGCAGTCGATTTTTATGCCGCGTGGGCTTGGAGCAGCAGCGAGCCAGCGACGGGGAAGCCGCAAGCGGGGGCAACATTTCCGGACGGATCTTGGTGGACGCAATTCCGGCAGCGGCCCAGACCATCCTGGCCTGATCCTTACCACGGTGGCAACAATCCGCTACATCTGGGGCCCAGTGACGCGGAACCGTTTGGCGGCATCGAGGACGAACCGGACCGGAAGCATGCGTGGCATCTGTTCCACGATGAGCCCACGCGACGCGCAGTGTTAATCGTCGATCACATCGGAATTTGGCGTGATGCTCTCAACCGTGCCGACGCGAGGCTGCCAGACGTCGGTAATCACTCCTGGTACGTCGAGGTGTTCGATCGTCAGTACGGCCGGCTTGGAACCTTCCGGAAAAGCCGCGTCACTGGCCGCTGGTTTCAAGGCAAACACAGAATCCACATGGCGGGAAACATCAAGTAGGGATCCAACGTAGAATCATGAGCGACATTAAACTATTCCGCACCGTTGGCCAGACGGTAACGCAACTGGAGGGTCATTCGGTAGCCCTCGAGAAGTCTCTTCAGACGCTTATAGAAACTCACCTAGACGTGTTTCTGGGCATTCGATTCATCGCCAGCGAGTATTCGACAGGCAAGACGCACAGCGGACGCATCGACACGCTGGGTATCGATGAAAATGGCTGTCCCTGCATCATCGAGTACAAACGGTCCAGCAATGAAAACGCCATCAATCAGGGCCTGTTTTATCTCGACTGGCTACTCGACCATAAGGGCGAGTTCGAATTGCTTGTGCTCAAGCGGTACGGCAAGGCAGTGTCCGACAGTATTGAATGGTCAAGTCCACGATTGCTGTGCATTGCCGGCGACTTCACCAAGTACGACAGTCACGCGGTACAGCAGATGAACCGCAACATCGAACTGCTCCGCTACTTGCGATTTGGCGAAGAGTTTTTGTTGCTCGAATTGGTGAATGCGGCGCAGGCCACAGGGGAAGTTTTGATCGCCACCACCAACACCCCCACGAAGAAGTCGAAACACAAATACAAACACATAACCGAACAGCTTGCTGATGCGGATCCGCAACTTCTCGATGTATTTGAAGCAGTTAAATCCTTTTGCATGTCGCTCGGCGATGACGTTCAAGCGAAGACGCTAAAGTTTTACATGGCGTTCAAACGCATCAAAAATTTTGCGTCGGTAGAAATTCGAACGAACGCCAGAGTGGTGTTAGTGTATGTCAAAGTAGATCCCGACACCGTGGAGCTTGTGGATGGCTTCACGCGAGATGTTCGGCAGATTGGTCATTTCGGAACCGGCGATTTGGAAATAACGCTCCGAAAATCAGAGGACCTAGAGAAGGCATTGCCACTGCTCGAAAAGAGCTACGAGGTATCGTAAGTGATAACCGATACCCTTTCGGCCAGCAAACATCTGCGGCGGTTGGTCGATTTCGGACTGCTAGCAAAGAAAGGTAGCGGCGCTGGCACGTATTACGTTCCGACCGAGAAAGCGATGGCGAGCTGGGGCACTGGTCCAGAAACAGGGCAGCAAAGCGACACATTACCCGATTCGGAGACCTTACCACCGGAGCTCCCCGGCTTATCACCGGAGCTTGACCGCTTACCACCGGAGCTCCCCGGCTTATCACCGGAGCTTGACCGCTTACCACCGGAGCTGCGGGACTTACCACCGGAGCTTGCTGAGCGAATGGTGGCGTTAGGGAAACGAGCCAATCCAACGCGGATGATTGATCTCGTGCTGGATTTGCTTCGGTGGCGACAGCTTTCGCTGGCAGACTTAGCTCTGCTGACCGGACGGACACAAGATCACATCCGCAAGACCTACCTGAATGACCTAATCTCCGCCGGTCTCGTAGAAATGTCCATTCCAGAGAATCCCACGGACCCACGACAGAGGTATAGTGCGAAGCGTCGATAAGCCAAGAGCGAAGAGTTCGCCGTTTGTGTTTCGCTGGCAATACCCAACGGGGTTTGTGTCTCGTTTTCCGCGTTTCATGAGCCACAAACCAATTTGTATCTAGCAGACGATCCACAAAAGCCGAGCCCACCCCCTCCCAATGGTGGTCGAGTTCACGACGAGCAGCAATGAAGCCCGAGAGAAATGGCAATCCACAACGAGATCGAATTCGAGAACGACATCTGCGACCACCTTGCCGCTCACGGCTGGCTTTACGCGGAACAGGACGCCGCCGGCTATGATCGCCAGCTCGCGATGTTCCCGGCCGACGTACTGGCCTGGGTCCAGGAAACCGATCCCGATGCCTGGGCAACGCTGACCAAGAACCACGGCGGCTCGGCCGAGGGCGTGCTCCTGAAGCGGCTCCGTGACTCACTGGACAAGAGCGGTACGCTGCACGTCATCCGCAACGGGTTCGATGTGCTGGGCCTCCGCAAGCCGCTCCGGATGGCTCAGTTCAAGCCAGCCCTGGCGATGAATCCGGACATCATGCAGCGGTATGCGGCCAATCGGCTGCGGGTCGTGCGGCAAGTTCGCTATTCCCAGCACAACGAAAACAGCCTTGATCTGGTGCTGTTCCTGAACGGTATCCCGGTCGCGACTGTCGAAATTAAGACGGACAATACCCAGAGCATCGAGGACGCGGTCTATCAATACAAGAAGGACCGCAATCCCAAGCCGAAAGGCCAAGCGGCGGAACCGCTGCTGACCTTTCCCTCCGGTGCCCTGGTTCATTTCGCGGTCAGTAGCAGCCGGGTGAAAATGACCACCAAGCTCGCTGGCTTGGCTACCGACTTCCTGCCCTTCGACATGGGCGATAACGGCGCCTCAGGCAATCCGCTGAACCCCGCCGGCCACCGCACGGCCTACCTGTGGGAACAGGTCTGGCAACGCGACAGCTGGCTGGAAATCCTCGGCCGCTACATGGTGGCCGAGCGGGATGCGAAGAAGCGGATCACCAAACTGATCTTTCCCCGCTACCACCAGCTCGACGCCACCCGCAAACTGCAACAGGCGGTCCTGGCCGAAGGACCTGGCCAAAAATACCTGATCCAACACTCGGCCGGCTCCGGCAAAACCAATTCGATCGCCTGGTCCGCTCACTTCCTGGCGGACCTGCACGACGCCAACGACAAGAAGGTCTTCGATACGGTTCTGGTCGTCTCCGACCGCCGAGTCATCGACGGGCAGCTGCAGGACGCGATTTTCGGCTTCGAACGCACCGCCGGCGTGGTCGCCACGGTCAAAGGCGGAAAGGGCAGCAAGAGTGCCGAGCTGGCCGACGCGCTGTCGGGTGACAAGAAGATTGTCGTCTGCACGATCCAGACGTTCCCGTTTGCGCTGCAGGCCGTGCGAGAGCTGGCCGCAACCGAAGGAAAACGATTCGCGGTGATCGCCGACGAAGCCCATAGCTCGCAGACGGGCGAAGCGGCCTCGAAGCTGAAGATGGTCCTCTCCGCCGAGGAGCAGCAGGAATTCGAAGACGGCGGCACGATCAGCAGCGAAGACATTCTGGCCTCTCAGATGAGCTCTCGCGCCGCCGACGCCGGCATCACCTACGTCGCTTTCACCGCCACGCCCAAGGCCAAGACGTTGGAGCTGTTCGGGCGTCGCCCTGCCCCCTCAGAGCCGGCCTCCGAGGACAACCTTCCCGCCCCGTTCCATGTGTATTCGATGCGTCAGGCCATCGAAGAAGGTTTCATCCTGGACGTCCTGAAAAATTACACGTCCTACAAGCTAGCCTTCAAGCTGGCCAACGCGGGCAAAGAGTTCCACGATACGGAAGTCGAACGCAGCACGGCCGTTAAAGGGCTGATGAGCTGGGTGCGGCTGCACCCGCACAACATCGCCCAGAAAGTGCAGATCGTGGTCGAGCATTTCCGCGACACCGTCGCGCCGCTGCTCGAGGGCCGGGCCAAGGCGATGGTGGTCACAAGCAGCCGGCTGGACGCCGTCCGTTGGCAATTGGCGATCAATAAGTACATCGCGGAAAAAGGCTATCCCCTGCGCACCCTGGTCGCCTTCTCCGGCGAAGTGAACGACAAAGAATCCGGTCCCGAACCGTTCAAAGAAACCAGCGCGGAGCTGAATCCCGGCCTGAAGGGGCGCCACATTGCCGAAGCCTTCAAGGACGACGAATTTCAGATCCTGCTGGTCGCCAACAAATTCCAGACCGGGTTCGACCAGCCGCTGCTGTGCGGGATGTACGTCGACAAACGACTGGCCGGAATCCAAGCCGTCCAGACGCTGTCGCGGCTTAATCGCTGCTTCCCGGGGAAAGACGACACCTACGTCCTGGACTTCGTCAACGAGCCCAGCGAGGTCCTGGACGCCTTCAAGACGTATTTCACGACAGCCGAACTTTCCGACGCGACCGACCCGTACATCATCCTTGATTTGCGGACCAAGCTCGATGCGCTAGGGTATTACTATGAGCACGAAATCGAACGAGTGGTCAACGTCGTGCTCGATCCCACATCCAAGTCCGAGCAACTGGCTGCCGCGATCGAGCCGGTAGCCGACCGCCTCCTGAAGAAGTTCTCCGCAGCGAAAACCGCCCACGCCCATGCCAGCGAGAATGATGACGAAAAGGCCCAGCAGGCGGCCAAGGACACGATGGATGCCCTGATCCTGTTCCGGTCGGATGTGGCGACCTATCTGCGAGCCTACACGTTCCTTTCGCAGATTTTCGATTACGGCAACACCGACTTCGAGAAGCGAGCGATCTTCTTCAAGCACCTCGTCAGGCTGCTGAAGTTCGGCCGAGAACGCGAGGGCGTCGATCTATCGCAGGTCACGCTCACGCATCACAAACTAAGCCACCGCGGCAAGAAGAATCTGGGCTTGTCCGATGAGGACGTTCCGAAGCTCAACCCGATGACCGAGATCGGCAGCGGGATGGTTCGCGAGAAGGAGAAGGCTTACCTGAAAGAGATCATCGTCAAGCTGAACGAAATCTACGGACCCGAGACAAGCGACGGAGATCAGTTGTCGCACGCAACGACGCTGAACGAGAAGGTGCTGGAGTCGACGATTCTGCAGCAGCAGGCGGCAAATAATTCAGCGGCTCAATTCGCCAACTCGCCGGACCTCAGCAACGAGCTCGTGAACGCGATCATCGATGCCATGGATGTGCAGACCGAGCTGAGCACGAAGGCGCTCAACTCTCCCGAAATTCAGGACGGCCTGAAACAGATCCTCCTCAACCAACTTGGCTTGTACGAGAACCTAAAAGCACGAGCCGCGAGTGCGTAAACGTTACGGTGAATTTTCCCAACCAGAAACCAGCAACAAAAGCCTCAAAACACAAGGGATTAGAGGCTCGAGAAACCAGACGGGACTCGATTCGTTAAAACGCTAGGGAATAATGCCGCTGCCGCTACGGCGGTCCTATCAGTGCGCGGCGAGGACGAGCAAGCCGAGCTGCTGGCCATCTGGGACCGACTCGACGATGCGTAGCGGGCCGAACTGATCGAAGTAGCGTTGCGGATCGCCAGCCAGTAACGGCTCGATGCACCCGAGGGGAATGCGTCGTCACAAAAATCAGTGCCGAGCCCTCTCGGCAGCGAAAAAATACGTTTTTTCTGAACCGCGAAGAAAAGAAAACGTGTGACGTCACTCCTAAGCGCCAATGCTGCAATGGGTTACGCACCGCAGGAGTTCCCTAACGCACAATTTGACAGCCGCAGCGATTACGCTAGCATACCCCCGATGTTGCACGACTGAGTGTGACGATCATCCACGGTGACCGAACAACGGAGCCGGCCGAGCCATTTGATGGCTGCGCCGGGGCTCCGGCGTCAAACGGCCGGCTTCCCACTTCAGGAGGAAGCACATGGCCGTATCGAATGCGACCCGGTATCTCAAACTGGCCGAAGCGCCGGCAGAAGTAAAAAGGCTCACTGGCGAACCGTGCTGCCGGGCAACTGTCTTTCGCTGGCGAAAGCAGGGCATCCGAGGGGTTCGCCTGCGATGCATCTTTTTCGGCGGTGCCCATCGGACAACCCGCGAGTGGCTCGAAGAGTTTTTCGTTGCCGTAGCGGCCGCTCCCGAGTCGGAGGGCCGTACCAATGCGTAACGCCACTGACGCCGTGCTGCTCCACGGCATGGACCCTGACGCACTAACTGACCGTATCACCGCCGCCGTGCTGGACCAAATCCGCCCGTTGATCGATCGGCGAGCGGACCGGCTATTGTCGCGTGACGAGCTGGCTGAGTTCCTTGGCATGTCGGAGTCGATGGTGGACAGCCTCGTCCGTCGCGATGCGATCCCGGTAATTCGCGCGGGCCGGTGTGTCCGGTTTGAACGGGACGCTGTGCTGGCCGCCCTGGCCAACGAAAAACGGGGCGTCGCTGATGCGTAGCGAACACCCCCAGGACGATTGCCGCCGTCCCTCGAATCATACACCGAACGCACCCGCCCACCAACAGACGCTCTTCGCCGGCGGCGAACAGGCCGTTTCGCCGGAGACTCGCGCAGCGGCCTATGCAGAATCCCAGCCGAAGCTGACTCGCCGGCTCACAGCCGCCATGGACGCACTGCGGGCGGCCGGGCCGCGCGGCCGAACGCGCCATGAGTTGGCTGCCGACTTGGGCCTGAGCCTGCAATCCGTCTGCCCTATAGCCCTGCGTCTGCGTCGCGAGGGACTGGCCCGCGAGAGCGGCCGACGACCGACGCCATCCGGCAGCATGGCGGCCGTGCTAGTGGCAATCGACCAGGGGGAAGATCAATGAGCGATTGGCAAAGCGACGACTCCCCCGAGGCATCCCAGCCCGTTGATTACCTCGCATTTCTCGATTGGTGTTTTTACTGTCGAGGCATGCGCGACACGACGCAAACCACCACCCCGATTGAAGAATGGGAAGCCTGGCGTGCGGACTGCTACCGGGGAGGGCGTCGATGACCAACCCCGATCTTCTCCGAGGCCAGCAGTTGTTCGCGCTGCGGAAGTTGGTCCTGGATGCCTTTACCGAACCATCCGGCTCCAAGGTGTCCGGCGCGGCCATGAAAGCGGTGTTACGAGCCATCGACGACCACGGCGCTAAATGCTGGGCGAGCATCACGACCATAGCGACCGAAACGTGCCAAGGCGAGAAGACGGTAAGGCGTGCAGTCAAGGCATTGGAGTCGATGGGGCTGGTCACTGTGACGCCCAATGCTGGGCAAACCAGCATTCTCGAAATCAACTGGAAGGCGATCCCCACCCCGGTCACCACGACCGAGGTCACGCCCGAAACCACCCCGGTCATGCAGTCCACAACCCCGGTCACTATGACCGGGGGGGCCGGTCATGCAGCCCACAACCCCGGTCATGATGACCGACAAAGCGATAAGAAACGAAAGGTAACCGAGAAGAAACGAAAATCTCTTGTCGCTGATCGCGACGAGGAGTGTTACCGAGTTGCCTCTTGGATGTTTGGCCTGATCCTCCAGGTGGCACCCAAGGAGCAGCAGCCCAACCTGAACCAGTGGGCGAACACCATACGCCTGATGCGCGACCGTGATAGGCACACCATCGCGGAAATCAAGCAGGTGTTCCAATGGGCCAATGCGGATGACTTTTGGAGGGTCAACATTCGTTCGCCCGACAAACTCCGAAAACAGTTCGCAAATCTCCACGCTCGAATGACCAATCCATCGAATGGAAAACCCCGCACCGCAAACGTCGGCGCGGGAGTCAATTACGACCCCCAGAAGGAGCTGTCATGGCGATGACCACAGAGGCAACGGAACGTTTCATTGATCGTGTGAAAGCGGCACAGCAGAAGTTCAACGAAATCAAAACCGAAAGAGGTATCGCCGGCCGTTTGGACGAGACCGACAGGGAGGTGCTGAGCCAATGGCACGTCACCAACATCGCATGGAAGTGGCTGAGAAAGGATCGCGGCAAGCGTTACGACGGGTGCACCTTCGATAACTACCAGATCACCAACAGCAAGCAGCAGAAAGTGGTGGACAAGCTGCGAGAGTACGCAGCCGACCGCTCCAACATCGAGAATGGCCGGGGCGTGCTGCTCTTCGGGACCAAAGGTGCTGGAAAGGATCACCTGCTGATGGCCCTGGCTCACGCAATGGTTGGGATTCACGGCCTATGTCCTCACTGGATCAATGGCGTCACTTTGCATAACGACTTGAAAAAGCGAGACTTCGATGGCGAGGACAACTCGGCATCGGTGGGCAGATTCACAACGAAACCGGAAAAGACGCCGATCCTCTGGGTCAGCGACCCGTTGCCCCCGAGCGGTGCCCTGTCCGAGTACCAACAGAGACTTTTCTTCGAGATCATCGATCGCCGGTACAGCGACATGCGTCCCACCTGGATGACGATGAACATCGAGAACGGCAGCGAGGCCGAAGCCCGATTGGGCGCCCAGGCCGTTGACCGTTTGTGTCACGGGGCCTTGGTGCTCGCCTGCGATTGGGAAAGCTACCGCAAGGTGGGAGAAGCGAGTCGTTGACACGCCCGCCCAACGGCGACGAGACCGCCACAACGAGCGAAAACGAAGTTCAGAAAACCCGCAACCCCAAAGCCGCAGCAAACGCATCGCCATGACTTCCGAAACCCCAGCAAAACCGACCGATCCGGCCGAAACGCCGACTGCAACCGCTAAAGGTGCGTCTGAATACCTTGCCGACCTGCGAGCCGAGCAGGCCCGCGTCAAGGAATTGCAGCGGAGCCACCGCCGACGAAAGCCGGCACGCCGGAGCGTCGCAGCACGAATTGCCGCCTGGAACGCCCGGAGCGGCAGCAGGAGCACACGGACGATCAAGCCGCCCGAGAATGCTTACCGGCCGTTGCAGAACGTCTTGGGATCGCTGAGGCGACAGGTAGCAGATGGCTTGCACGTTCGACTTACGCCTAAGCGTCGATTGACCATCGAGACGAGAGGCGGGACCATCTCGCTCGGTGCGGTCTTTTTGGTCAGCGATGCCGGCCAGACCATTGTCGAGTGGATGGCCGGTCACTACAGACACCGCGGCTGCCCGCGATCAGCAAGGCCCATCCTGGTGCCTTGCGTGCCTGGCGTGGCCGACGATCGCTTCGCGGTGCGGTGCTCCTTTTGCCTTCACCCGCTCCGGCGGAAACCTGAGTAGCGAATGTCCGGCTCACCTAGCAGCAATCCTGGGTCAACAAAGAAGTAGCAGAGCATACAGAAGCTATCTCTCGCACTTTCCCCAAGATTGTGAGTTGACATCACACCCCAGCAACGTACCATGTGGACGTGACCTGAAATCACTGTGACGCCAGATCACACCCCATCATCACACACAAGGGAGAATGCAATGTTGCGAGAGCGTATCTGTGAAGCGATCGCCGTGGACAACTACACCACATCGAGCGTCGCTGCGTCCAGCGATGTGCCACGGGAAAGCTTGCATCGCTTCTGTTCGGGCAAGCAAGCAGGCTTGCAATTCGACGGCGTCGAGAGGCTCTGCGAGTTGCTCGATCTGGAATTGGTCCGCCGAGTCGACTTGGCCAAACACTGCGAGCTGAACTGGGTGGAAAGCACCCAAGAGTATGACGCGTTCCGAGAGCGGTACGACGAGGAGAAGGATGAGGAGTGGAATAGCTACCTGGAAGACTGCCGAGACGACTTCATAAAGGAGTGGGAGGGGGACGGCGAGCCGAACGTGACCAAATGGGAGGATGAATTTCTTACGGAGGAATTCCCAGTATGGTCAGACCGATACGATCGAGACCATTTTCCGACGCAAAGCAAAGAGGCCTTTGCCGATTTTGTAGAGTCCGAGCGAGAGCGGCTTTCTGGATTGGATTGGGTGATCCTGAAAGACTGACAGCACGATACCGTACGCACCTCAACGCCGCGGCTAGGTTCACGACCGAAATCCGATCCCCATGATCGGCCGCCGCAGCGTTTTCTTTCGATCATGGGGCAACCGATGGAATTGACCCGATGGCGAGTTTGCGAAAAGAGTCCGACCGTGGCCGCAACGGATGGCGATTGCGGTTCTACCTTCATGGCAAGCGGCGGTCTCTTTGGATCGGCGATTCCAGCAAACGGGCGGCAGACACGATTGCCCGTCACGTCGAAGAATTGGCTCGGGCGGCGGAAGCGAACGTAACCGCCGATGCCGGCGCGGTCCGCTGGGTTGAATCCTTGGAGGGCCGTATGCGGGACACGCTAACCCGGTGGGGGCTTTGCGATGCTTCGGACGGTCGACTACGCAGCGACGAGGGCCGCTTACTGGGGCCGTTTCTGGATGCGTACATCGCCCGCCGTACGGACGTAGCCGCGCGGACCACGGAAACCTACCGGCAGGCGAAGCGATTCCTGGTGGAGCACTTCGGTGCGGATCGACCACTACGCTCGATCACCGCGGCTGATGCGGAGCAGTGGCGTCGCTGGCTGCTGACCTATCCGGTACGCCGAGACAAGGACGGTAAGCCTCTCAAGACGATGGCAGAGGCCACGGTGGCGAAGCACGTCAAACGGGCTCGGCTGCTGTTCTCCGAGGCGGTACGGGGCCGTCTGATCGATTCCAGCCCCTTTGCTGCGGTCAAGATCGGTTCCCAGTCCAACCCCGCCCGTCATCATTTCGTCGACCGCCAGACGACCGCCGCCGTCCTGGACGCGTGCCCCGATCACGATTGGCGATTGATCTTTGCCTTCGCGAGATTTGCGGGGATGCGAGCGCCCAGCGAGGTGCTGGGGATGCGATGGTCGGACGTACTATGGGACACGAACCGGCTACGGATCGATTCGCCTAAAACCGGCCTTCGGTTCTGCCCGATCTTCCCGGAGCTGCGGCCGATCCTGGACGAGGCTTATCACGATGCCCCCGAGGGCGCGGTTTACTGTATCCACCGATACCGAGGCGGCGAGACCAATCTATCGACGATGCTTCACCGGATCATCGAGCGGGCGGGCTGTGTGCCGTGGGAGAAGACCTACATCAATCTGCGGTCGACCCGCCGCACCGAACTGCAAGAGGCGTTCGCGAGCCACGTGGTGGACGCTTGGCTGGGGCATTCATCCAGAGTCGCTGACGAGCATTACTTGCAGGTGACGAGCGACCACTGGGACGCCGCCGCGACCAAGCCCACCGGCACCGCCCAACGCGCGATAATGGGACCGCCGACGGCTGGCGGTCCCACTGGCGGTCCCATTCCTGCTCTTTCCCAGTGTTTCACAGCCGAATCGGACGTTGAAAACGTCCGTAATCCGGCTCCAAAAGACTCCAAAACACTAGGAAAGAATGGTCGAGTAGGCCAGGCAGGACTTGAACCCGCGACCAAGGCATTATGAGTGCCCTGCTCTAACCAACTGAGCTACTGGCCCGCAAGGACTTGCCGGGCGCGATAACGGGGTCGATTCCGCTGCCGCGTCAGGCGTCCGAGACAAGCCGAATTCTAACGCTCCGCCCTGCCCTGGCAAACCGCACGCCGTGGCGTCAGCGGCGGAAAAACGCGTCGGTGAGCGTCGGTGAGCGTTTCCCCGGGCTCGCGCCCGGGGCTACCGCATGCCATCGCTCTGCGATTCCGACCGAGGCCGTCTCCACACATGGCATCCGTCCAGGACACAGTATTTCCATTCGTAGCGGTCTATCGCTAGTCGCCCGGTTTCGCTATCGCTTCTCGTTGCCCGTGAGCTCAAGTTGCAGGTCAGATTCAAGGCCGTCGCATTCCTCTCTTGTCCAGAACCTGTAGTCCCCGGATTTGCGAACATGCGTCAATTCGTTGGCAAAGAGGGCGCGGATCGGTTCGCGCAGCGCGGCATCAGCAGGCATGGCAAGGAATTTGTCCGCCAGGTATCGCCGACCTGCTGCGTTCTGCATCAGAAGGTTGAGCGGTCGGCGAATTTGATCAGCCTCACCTTCGATTCCCTCAAACCATCGCCGGAGTAGATCAGCTGGAACAAGACTAATTCGATCCATCAAAATCAAGGTCTCGACACAGTTCATCCGGTCTGTTGGGTGCTTGGCATGCTTCAAGAATTCTACGGTTGCATCGACATGCCGTTGCTCTGTCGGCCAGCGCCAGCGAGCGAGGACCGCCGCGGCGTCGCGATCTTTGGATGTTTGATCTTGCAGGGATTGTGTGAAAACTGCGTGACTTGTTTCGTTCGGCGCGAACCCCAGATCAGCGTACGCGCAGATCAGCGAGTAGGACAGGGAAAGCTGGCCACTGCTCGACTCAAGGTCGTTCAAAACGCGGGACAGCAAGTGCGTTACAGTTGCAGGGTGACGCTGCGGTTGCCAGAGCGATTGCTCAAGCATCATGCCGCGGACAAACGGATCTAAGAACAATGAAGTCCCATCATTTAGATGACTGTCAACCTCCCTACGAATTCGCCGCATCAACTGATAGAAAAGCCTCTCGCGATCATGCGCGCCTTCCGGTGAAAGCGTCTTCGCACTTGCCTCACTCGAACTTGCTACCATACGATACAACAAATCGCTATATATGTTGGCCCAGGGCTGGTATTGCTTGTCCAGAAAAAGCTGCCGACAAGTTTCTCTGGTAAGTTTCTTGGCTTGCTCCTGCCCCGGATCGTGCAGGGCGCCTGGGTGTTGCACTCTCGCGTGCTCAACCCCCGCGCCATTGAAGTTCGTGAACCACTGCCGCGGGCCTCCCTTAGAGACCGTGAAACAGGCCCGAATGGGGTACCCGAAGAACTTTGCTTCGGCAGGCATTCTATACGAAAGAAAAATCGCCCCGGATTCACAGACCACCAACTCCTGCATGTAGCTTTCGTTCGCCTGCAGATCTGTCCGCTTGATGCTCTTGAGCATCCGAGGAAGTGGCAAGCTGAAATCGCTACGCTCCTCCGGACGTCCTTTCCGTGCTTGGTAGATAGTGGCGACGAGATTGTCGAGCACTTTAAATGAGAATGCAATCGGAACAGGCTCAGGGACGGAACCGTCAAAGCCCATTACCCAGTCTGCAACAATACAGCTTTTCGGGGCCTGTTCGCGGTCCACCGTCATCATAAACACATCGCTATCAGACCAATCAACGAAGATAGTCGAGAGTTCGGTATCGCCTTCCTTCTCTGTGAGCGAGGCAGTGGAGTACCCGCCGCTTAGCGTGCTGTGCGGCGACAATGGCGGGAGCGATGTACCATTGGGGGCGGTTTGCGCAATTGTGACTGTAGGACACAGAGCCATAAACAGAACTAAAACTCTGGCACTGCAATTAACCGCTACCGCCTGACGCCGCGGGGAAATGGGTGCCACGCGAGGCACTTCTCTCTGCTTGTTTCGAGTTGCGCAGCTATTGACTGGTAATGATAACATTGTAGTCCACATTGTAGACTTGGTCACCGTCGCCAAAGATTTCATAGGGATCATCCGGCTCATGAAGCACTGAAGGCACCAAAAGAAGATTGAAATGATAACCACCGAAATAGCGTGCATAACTTACCGACCCACCAAGCTTAAAGCTATACACACCTGATGCAGAGACATTCTGGGCCGACAGCGTTAGTGCGCCATAATTGTCAATGGGATAAGAGACAGCCACCTCTTCTATAAAGGCAAACGTATCGACATCAGTGTCCTTCAGATCGTCCCACAGACCACTGACATTCGCCGCCTTCAAATAATCAGACAAACTTGACCCCGCGTCGGCGTTCACTACGTCCGAAACGCTGGCGAACTTAAAGTCTACGTCAAGATCCTTGATATTGGGGTAATCTTCCAGGCTCGGCAAGCTGTCAAGAAATGACTGGATTCGCGAATGGATGTCATTGAGAGCCTCCCCAAACATACCAGGCGGATCCACCGGGTCGCTCGCCCCAAACAGCGCCTCCGCGTCAGGCCGGTCTGTGCTAAACAATTTCGTCGCAATCGTTTGGAAGACGGGCTCGAACGCACTGGAGAGGTCTGTCTTAGCGAGCCCCAGCCGTCGATCAAATTCCTCCGCGGCTGATTCGGGCGACATATTGCCGGCTTGCATGATATGGTCTGTGATTGACTGTCTCATCTCCTCGGTCATCAGTCCATCAAGAATTGCGTCCGCGGTTTTAGTCGGCGCAACGGTTGACACATACTCGACACCGCTACTCACTGCGCTCTCCGGCAAAGCACTAACCAACTCCATCCGCCAACGATCCGTCGCCTCCACAATCTGCTGGCGCAACCTCAAAAGCGGCGGGGGGTCATGCGGCTCGCCCTGTTGCGCTACAGCAGCCGGTGGCGAAGGAGCGGGCGGAGGATCGTAGTACAAATCGGCAACCACTTCGACCTGGTCAGCATTACCGCTTGGAAGGACGTAGATAAACTCGTCGTAAAAATACTCCCCGGCGCCCACCGAAAAGCTCATAGTACCAATCGGGACTAGAATGTCGCCGGCCATGACCGACATGACCAACTGGTAATCAGCCGAGGTGATGCAGCTATGCAAGCCAACGTCAACTAAAAATGGTATCTCCGTCTCAAAAACACCGACACCAACATCGGGGTCATTCGGCGACTTGACCAAACCTCCACTGGACCATGCATCGTCATACCCAAGCTGAAGCCCAAGATGCTCTGAACTGCATGGCTGGGGCTCTGGACCGTAGCTAGGA
>NZ_WIAD01000072.1 GCF_009618275.1 Roseimaritima sediminicola | reverse complement strand
GAAACATGAACACCGTCCTGTGGGTGCTTCAGGCCCTAATCGCATTGCACACCTTAATGGGTGCAGTGTGGAAGTTCTCTAATTCCGCTGAAGAAACGATGCCCTCGCTCAAGGCGATCCCGAACGGAGCTTGGATAGCGATGGGTGGGTTTGAGATCCTCTTGAGTATCTGCTTTCTCATCCCATTGATCTACAAACCATGGGACTTCCTGGCTCCTGTCGCAGCAGTTTGCATCGTAGCGGAGATGCTGTTGTTCATTGGCCTGCATTACTATTCTGGCGACTCGACGCTCGCCCCTGTGGCTTACTGGTTAGTGGTGGCGGTGATCTGCGGTTTCATCGCTTTTGGTCGCTTCATGCTGGTAGGATGACGCCATGATTACCGACATTGAGACGTATTTTTCCCAAGGGTGTGGACGCTGCGAGCGGTTTGCCACCTCGGATTGTTCGACGCGACAGTGGAGCCGAGGGCTCAGCGAGCTTCGGAAGATCTGTCTTGAATCAGGCCTGGTTGAGACAGTGAAGTGGGCACATCCTTGCTACATGCATGCGAATCGCAACATCGTGATTTTCGGTGCATTTCGCGGCGACTTTCGCATCAGTTTCTTCAATGCCGCTTTGATGAAGGATCCCCAGAAAGTCCTGGAAAGGCAGGGTCCCAACGCGCGACACCCTGACATGATTCGGTTTACGAAAAATACTCAAGTGCAGTTAATGAAACAGGCAATCATGTCTTATCTGGACGAGGCCAAAGGCTATGCGGAGGCCGGCATTAAGCCACCAAAAGAGGAATATGAACTTGAACTACCTGGTGAACTTATCGATGCATTGGACGCCGACCCCGTGCTTGCAGACGCTTTTCACTCCCTTACGCCCGGCAGGCAGAGAAGCTACGTGATCAACCTCAATGCAGCAAAGAAACCAGAAACACGGATATCTCGCATCGCCAAGTTTCGAGACAAGATTCTCGCCGGAAAAGGCGTTATGGAGCGGTGAACTACGGATTCAGCGAGAAAGTCAGCTCGACGGCAAGAGGTTCGATTGGAGTTGACTTCGATCACATCCGGGCTCGCAGTTCCCGCAACTTGCCCTCCAGAAAACACCGCCCTGGCTTTTGCTGAGCCAAATCGAGCGCACAGCCGAAAGCTTCCGTCGCCTCATCAAGCCGGCCCGTTCGGCGAGGCAGCTCGCCGCGAGTCGAGTGCAGAAGGTGATAATCCTTCAGGTCGTCGCGAGCCGCCGAGGCAAATCGGTCTGGGATGGGATCACGCAGGGAATTCCCGCGTCGCGAATTCTTGCTTTGTCACGCACAATCCTCTGCGCCATCGCTGCCGGACGCGTCAGGAATGTGCGAGCGATCCCTTCGGTCTTCAGGCCGCAAACCTCTCGCAACGTCAACGGCACTTGAAATTCCGGGTCGATCGCCGGATGGCAGCAAGTAAAAATGAACCGCTGCGGATCGTCTTCGATGTCGTAGCCAGCGCGTGCTTCATTGTCCGCGTCAACGGCTTCGATGCGAGCCAATAGCTCAGGCTGCTTGTCGGCAAGACGACGTTGCCGCCGGATCGCATCGATCGCGCTGAAACGTCCCGTGGAAACCAACCACGCCCGCGGGCTTGCCGGAATGCCCTCTCGCGGCCACTGCTGCCTCGCCGCCGCGAACGCCTCATGCATCGCCTCTTCGGCAAGGTCACAATCACCAAGCAGGTGTACCAGCATCGCGAACCCACGCCGAGACTGCGTTCGGTAAATTTCATCAAGCTCGTTCTGGAAAGAATTCATTGGATTACTACCGGAACCGGGGGTTTGGCGAGATGAAGTTTTGATGAGTTTGCGTAGGTCCTACATCAGAATGATTGCACTGGAATTGCAACTGGCTAAACTTTAGCAGGGCCGCCATCGCACGGCGTGACACGTTTTCGCGCGTTCTTGCGATGGCGATTGAAATTCTCATCTGAAACTCTCGTCGTTTTGACGGCCCTGCGTTCGCCACCCGCTTACCCAACGCTTGCTGCCTATTCTGGAGTTTGTCCCTATGCGAAAGTTCGGTGTGTTTATCTTCTGCAGTCTCGCGCTGCTCCTGTCCGGATCGACGCATGCTCAGGAGTCGTTGCCGTTCCCGCCGACGCCTTCGGCATCGGTGGCGGGCCCGACGATGCAGGAGTCGGAATATCAGACGCGGGTGGATCCCCATCGGCTGCCCGCCGACGCGCCGAACATTCTGATTATCCTGATCGACGATGTCGGTCCCGGTACCCCGGATACCTATGGCGGCGAGGTTCACACACCGAATCTCTCCCGTGTCGCCGAACAAGGCATCTCTTACAATCGCTTTCACTCCACGGCCATGTGCTCTCCGACGCGGGCCTCGCTGCTTACCGGCCGCAACCACACCCGCGTCGGCAATGGACAGATCGCCGAGCTTGCCAACGACTGGGATGGGTTCAGCGGCACGATCCCCAAGTCCAGCGGCACCTTGGCTGAAGTGCTGAAAGATTATGGATACAACACCGCGGCGTGGGGAAAATGGCACAATACGCCGGCCGCGCAGACCACCTCCAAAGGCCCCTTCGATTACTGGCCAACCGGTTACGGATTTGAGTATTTCTACGGATTCTTGGCGGGCGAGGCCTCGCAGTACGAGCCGCATCTGGTCCGAAACACGTCGGTCGTGGAGACTCCCGAAAAACTCGACGACGGCAGCGAGTACCACCTGACCGGAGATATCGCCGACGACGCCATCCACTGGCTTCGCGAGCAGCAGGCGTTTTCGCCGGACAAACCGTTTTTCATGTACTGGGCGACCGGGGCTTCCCACGGACCTCATCAGGTACCCACGCAGTGGGCGGACAAGTACAAAGGCAAGTTCGATGACGGCTGGGACAAGTACCGCGAACGGGTCTTCGCGCGAGCCAAGCGGCTGGGCTGGATCCCGGAAGACACCCGGCTGACCCCGCGCCCCGATTCGCTGGCAGCCTGGGATGACATTCCCGAAGACGAGAAGCCGTTTCAGCGCCGGCTGATGGAAGTGTTTGCCGGATTCAGCGAACACGCCGACCATCATGCGGGCCGGATCCTCGACGAGCTGGAACGTCAGCAGCGGCTGGACAATACGCTGGTGTTCTACATCTGGGGCGACAACGGCTCCAGCGCCGAAGGCCAAAATGGGACGATCAGCGAGCTGCTGGCCCAGAACGGGATCGCCACGAAAATCGAAGACCACATCCGCGCTCTCGACCAGCTCGGCGGACTCGACGTCTTAGGAACGGCGAAGACCGATAATATGTATCACGCCGGATGGGCGTGGGCCGGCAGCACTCCCTACAAGAGCACGAAACTGGTGGCCGCCCACTTCGGCGGAACCCGCCAGCCGATGGCCGTCAGCTGGCCCAAGTCACTGCCAGCCGACAAGACGCCACGGCCTCAGTTTCACCACGTGGTCGACATCGTCCCCACGGTTTACGAGGTGCTGGACATCACGCCGCCGCGAGAGATCCACGGCGTTGCCCAGGATCCGATCGACGGGATCAGTTTGCTGTACACGTTCAAAGACCCCCAAGCCGAAGGCCAGCGCAAGACGCAGTTCTTCGACATCATGGGCAGCCGAGCCATTTATCACGATGGCTGGATGGCCAGTACGTTCGGCCCCCGGACCCCGTGGACGCCCGGTGCGCCCGACCTGTCGGTCTGGGACCCCCGCGACGACACCTGGGAGCTGTACAACCTGGAAGAAGACTGGAGTCAAGCCAACGACTTGGCCGCCGAGATGCCCGAGAAGCTTCAAGATATGAAAGAATTGTTTTTGATCGAATCGACCAAGAACAAGAACCTGCCGATCGGAGGCGGCCTGTGGGTGCCGGTGCTGCATCCCGAAGACAAACCATCGCCGCCTTACACCGAATGGACTTTCTCGGGCAACATAGTCAGGATGCCCGAGTTCGCGGCGCCGGCACTGGGGGCGCGTCCCAACACGGTGACGATCGAGGCGGTCGTGCCGGAAAAGGCCAGCGGCGTCCTGTACGCCCTGGGCGGGTTCTCCGGCGGGCTGACCTGCTACCTGGATGATGGTTACCTCTGTTACGAGTACAACCTGTTCGAGATCGAGCGGACCAAGTTCCGCTCGGACCAAAGGGTGCCTGCCGGGGAAGTGACGATTGAAGTGGACAGTCACTTCGAGCTGGTAAAGCCCGATCTGGTCGGCGAGATCACGTTGAAAGTCAACGGCGAACGGGTCGCCGGCGGCAAGGTCCCGCGTTCGGCTCCGCTCACGTTCACCGCGAACGATTGCCTGGATCTGGGCAGCGACCTGGGCTCGCCGGTTTCCGAATTCTACTATGACCAAAAACCCTTCAAGTTCGACGGCACCCTGAAGACCACCAAGGTCAAGTACACCGACTGAGCTCCACGCCGAAACCGGCCGGCCGCAGCACCTGCACCCGCAGTTCGCTGCGGCCGTCTCTGCTGCGGGAGTCGTCATGCAAGTGTGGCCGGCCGCACGTCCGGTCGGCTGGGGATCCCAGCGGAAAGCGGTGTACAGCAGGACACAGGATCGACGAGAACTGGCTACAATTGAAATCGACGATCAGCGATCTTCACCAGTCTCCAGCCTTGCGAGTCGCCTTCCTCGAATCGCACGGTTGGACCGCACTCAGCCGACCTCATGACACGTGATGCAGAGCATTTGGATCTAACAGAAAGTGAACTCGATACGATTCCCTCGCATCTTCTTGATGGCTGTGCGGCGGAATCCTTCGATGGCCACTTGACCGGCGAGCATGGCAATGATTTCGAGAACGTTTCGCAGGTTGGCCCCTATCGCCTGTTGAATGAAATCGGCCGCGGCGGTTTCGGACGCGTCTACCTGGCCGAGAATGCCGACGCGGATCTGCCTCGCCATCGGACCGTTGCCGTGAAGCTGCTGCGCAGAAGCGGCTCGGCGGCGACCTCCGATAACTTTCGCGATGAATCCAACGCCCTGAAGGCCTTGTCCCACCCGGGCATCGTTTCGCTGCTGGACAGCGGCCTGGCTGGCCCTCACCTGGCCTACCTGGCCATGGATTACGTCCAGGGATCATCGATCGACGCGTACTGCGACCAGCCGGATTGCGACTGGAAGACAATCGTCCACTTGATGATCCAAGCGTGCCGAGCGATTGAACACGCTCATGCCCGAGGCGTGTTGCACTGCGATTTGAAGCCAGCCAATCTGTTGGTCAACCAAAACGGCGAAGTCATCGTCACCGATTTTGGTTTGGTTCGATTTTTCGAAGAATCGAACCCGGCGGCCAGCTTGCTCTCAAAACACCTTCGCGGTACTCCGGCCTACATGGCGCCCGAGCAGTTGCTGCCGCGCGACGGCGCTCCCGGCGGTGAGATCAGCATTGCGACGGATGTTTTCGGGCTGGCCGCGACGCTGTATCGACTGCTCTCGAAGCAAGCACCGAGGGCCGCACGATCGACCCTGTCGGCCATCACGTTGTCCACAGCCGAAGCCCCCATTGCGGTTTTGGAACCGAACCTCGCCAAGTACCGCTGTCCGCGAGCCCTGTTGGCCGTGACCAACCGAGGCCTTCAGCTCGATCCCGAAAAACGCTACGCGACGGTCGGCCAATTGCGGGAGGACCTGGAGAACGTCCTGGCACTGCGGCCCGTGCGAGCTGAGAAGCAAACCGCATGGGATCGCTCGCTGTTGTGGGTTCGGCGCGAGCCGATCTCGGCTGCCTTGGTTAGCGTCGCCATGCTGGCTTGCATCGCCAGCGGGTTTCTGCTGGCCGGCTGGTGGCAGGCCGAGTTGAGCAAACGCGCGATCCTGCACGACCATCTGCGAGCGGCGACGAACACGGTGAAGGATTTTCAGGGGGCCGTGATGCGTTTGCGGCCCGGTGAAGACCTCAGTTCCACGGCTCGTGCGGACTTGTTGGCCGCCACGCGAAACCAGTTTGCCCAATTCGTATCGCTGTATCCGAACGACCGGCCGATGAGGTACAAGTACGCTCAGGCTTGCTACATCCTGGCCGAGTACCTTAATGAGGTCGGCGAAGAACCGCGTGCCATCGACGAAATCCAGCTGGCGATCGCGGAATACAGCTACCTTCTGGGCGTGGGATACGAACCGGAAACGATGCGTTTTGATTTGTTCCACGCGTACCACAAGTTGGGCTACGTCGAACACGAGATTGGCCGGACAGAGCCGGGAAACGAATCACTGATGCTGGCCACGGATTTCATCGGCGGCTTGTTTCGATCCTATCCGCAGAACCTGGATTATGCAGACTGCTATGCCGCCAGCGGGATCGCCTTTGTTCACCTGAACGCCGATTTACTAGCGCCGGATACACTGCGCGAGCATTGCCTCGAGGCCCTTGCCGTTGCCGAAGCGTTGTATGCAAACCCGGCGTCCGAGCCCCGGCACTGGAAGCATCGCATCAGCGCACATAAAGAGCTGGCGAGGCTGGCCGTGCGGGAGGGCCGACCCGAACTGGCTTTGCAGCATTATCGACAAGCGGTGGCGTATGCCCGGGAAGCTTTTGAGGCCGCACCGGAAGCCTGGAACTTTCGACTGGATCTGCTGCGAGCGGAATCGGAACTGGCGGACTGTGCGATCGAGCAGGGGAGATTTGCGGTGGGACTCGAGGCAATCGAGGCGTCGGAGGCTCACCTGCTGTGGCTTCAGACCCACCGCCCGGACCTACACCTTTTGCCATTCATCGTCACGCAGCGAAACGAAGATCGTTCGCGTGCCGCGGAAGCTTTGCGGTAAGATGACAGGTCCGCCCGAGACGCTGCGGCCTGTCGATTTATTCGAAAACGCATGGCCTATGTGAGCCGTTTGGGCGATAGCTCCGGTTTTGCGGTGACGAAACCGAGGCTATCGCCTAAACGGCTCAATCAATCGACAGGCCGGCTAACTCGCGGGCGAGATCGAAGCATTGTACGAGTTGGGAATGGCGAACGAATGAAGAAACATGCGCGCAAACAGAACCCCGCTGGCCCGGCGAGATGGTGGCTCGCCGCGATGGTTGCGGTGGGTGCCTGGACGGTAGTGGTTCCGGCTCGAGCCGACGAACCGGCCGATAGCAACCGCCAACCCGGTGCCTCGGACCGCGAGCCGTCCGCAGGCGAAAAACGGTTCGCCCTCGAGGTCCGGCCGCTGCTTCGCGAGAAGTGCTTTGGCTGTCACAGCAGCGAGGCCGATGAGATGCAAGGGGAGTTCGACCTCAGCTCGCGCGAGTCGATGCTCGGCGGCGGCGATGCCTATGGGGACGTTGCAGTGGTCCCCGGCGATGCCGCGGCGAGTTACCTGTTGGCGATGGTCCGGCGCGAGGAACCCGGTTACGAAATGCCGCCCAAAGAGGCCGAGGCGCTCTCGCAGGAAGAAGTCTGGGCGGTGCGCGACTGGATCAACCACGGAGCTCCCTGGCCAGACGAAGAACGGGTCGCGGAAATCTACGCCGAATACGCCGAGGGGGTCCGTGTCTCGACCAGCGGCGGTTTGAGCGAGCCGTGGACCAACCGTAAATACAAGCCGGAAGACGTGTGGGCGTTTCAGCCCATCGAGCGTGACTTCGCCGATCGGCTGGATGGGCACGATGGTAATCCGGTCGACGCCTTCATCGATCACGGCCTCGAGCAGCGGCAGCTCGAAGCGGCACCGCTGGCCGATCGTCGCACGCTGATCCGCCGCGTCAGCTTCGATCTGCTGGGCTTGCCGCCGACGCCGGAGCAGGTCCGACAGTTTGCCGAAGATCCGCGGCCCAATGATGTCGCGTTCGCGGCCTTGGTCGACCGTCTGCTGGAAAGCCCGCACTACGGCGAGCAGTGGGCCCGGCACTGGCTGGATGTGGTCCGCTATGCCGACAGCTCGGGGTTCGCCAACGACTGGGAACGGCCCAACGCCTGGCGGTACCGCGATTACGTGATCCGTTCGTTCAACGAAGACAAACCCTACGACCGCTTCATCCGCGAACAGATCGCCGGTGATGAGATCGACCGGGACGATCCGGAAATGCTGATCGCTGCGGGCTTCCTGCGGATGGGGCCTTGGGAACATACCGGGATGAGCGTCGCCAAGGTCACCCGTCAACAATGGCTGGACGACATCACCGACACGGTCGGGCAGGTCTTCCTGGCCCAGCCGCTTCAGTGCTGCCGCTGTCACGATCACAAATTCGATCCGATCCCGACTCGTGACTATTACCGCTTTCAAGCCAACTTTGCCACGACCCAGTTCGCCACGGTCGCAGCCGAGTGGTTGGCAGAGGAAAATCTCCGCGGTATGGAGGAAGACCGCCGCTATCACGAGATGCGCCACCGGTGGAACGAACAATCGCTGCAGCGGCTGAACGAGAAACAGAAACAGTACGAACGCGAATGGTTCAAGCAGCGAGATTTGCCCTACCAGAGCAAGGCCGAGGCAAAGAAAGCGGGCGCGGCCGCGGAGGACCTACCCAGCGGCAAGCTGCTGAGAACGCCGCAGGAGTTCGGCCTGGAGCGGATCGCCCGCAAGTGGCGGCAGCGGTTCGGTTGGGAGCTGGATCGCTACGAGCCGCTGGCGTTTACGGTTTACAACGGCAGCACGCGGGAGCCGCCACGCGGCGGCGGCCGCATCAAAATGCCGAAGGCTCCTTTGAAACCAACGGAGCTTCCGCAGACAACGATCTTGACCGGCGGCGACGTCTTTTCACCAGGTGAGCCGGTCGATCCGGGCGTGCTGAGCGCGGTGCCCGGCGGACTGGAAACGGCGATTACCGGCAAACGCGGCGGTCGCCGCACAGAGCTTGCGAACTGGATCGCCAACGCCGAGAACTCGCTGACCGCGCGGGTGATGGTCAACCGCATCTGGTCGCATCACTTCGGCCGCGGCATCGCCGGCAATCCGAACAATTTTGGCGCCACCGGCGAGAAACCCACCCACCCGCGGCTGCTCGACTGGTTGGCGACCGAGTTCACCGAGAACGGCTGGTCGGTCAAACACCTTCACCGCGTGATCATGAACTCGCGGGCTTACCGGCGGGCCAGCACCCATCCGAATCCGCAGCGGCTGGCCGACGTCGATCCGAATCGGCGGTCGTACGCGGTGTTCCTGCCGCGGCGGCTGGAAGCCGAAGAGATCCGCGACGCGATGCTGTTCGTCTCGGGCGATTTAAATCCGGAGATCGGCGGCATCCCGGTGCGACCCGATATGAACCTGGAAGCGGCCCTGCAGCCGCGGATGATCATGGGTACCTTCGCCCCCAGCTACGTGCCGAACCCCAAACCGCAAACCCGCAACCGACGTTCGATCTACATCACGCGACTTCGCGGACAGCGGATGCCGTTCATGGAAACGTTCAACCAACCGGGATCGTCGACCTCCTGCGAACGGCGCGACCAGTCGAACATCACGCCGCAAGTGTTCGCGTTGATGAACGGCCGCGACAACCATGACCGCGCGTTGGCGCTCGCCCACCGGTTGCTCGAAGCGACAGGCGGTGCCGAGCAGGGCGAGACCAACCGCCGGGCGGTGGTCGAGCGGTTGATTCGCTTGGTCTACGGTCGCGAGCCGCTGGCCGGAGAGGTCGACGCGATGCTGCAGCACTGGCGCAGGATGCTCACGCGGCAACAGCAACTGCACTTCGACCCGCCCGAGTGGCCTACCACAGTGGTGCGAGAAGCGATCGACGAGAACACCGGCAAACCGTTTCGGTTCACCGAGAAACTGTTCGTCTACGAAGACTACCAGGCAGACCTGGCACGTCATGAAGCGAGCCCTGAAAAGCGGGCCCTGAGCGATCTGTGCCTGGTGCTGCTGAACAGCAACGAATTCATCTACGTTTACTAGTGGGATTGTCCGGCATGCCTTTCCAACGTCCTTCAGCCGTGCCCCGACGCGACTTCCTTTACGGCCTGGGTGCCAGTCTCGGCTCCGTGGCGTTCTCTTCGATGTTGGCTCAAGCCGAACAAGAGAACACGGCCGAGCACGCTTCCGCCACCAGAAGCCCCCATTTCCCTCGGGCCAAGGCAAAGCACTGCATCTTTCTTTACATGGAAGGCGGACCGTCGCACATCGATACGTTCGACCCGAAGCCGCAGCTGAGCGAGCTGCACATGAAGGAATTTCATCGCAGCGGCGAAGAGCAATCGGCGATGAGCAGCGGAAAGCGGTACTACGTCGAGAGCCCGTTCAAGTTCCACAAGGCGGGAGACAGCGGGGCCGACATGTGCGAGTTGTGGGAGCATCTCTCGGGCGTGGCTGACGAGCTCTGTTTCTTCCGTGGCTGTCAGGTCGAATCGGTCAACCATCCCACGGCCAATTATCACGTCAACACCGGCAACCGATTCGGTGGCGATCCGTCCCTCGGCGCCTGGGTCAACTACGGTCTCGGCAGCGAGAACCAGGACCTGCCGGGCTTCATCGTGTTGCCGGAGCTGGCGTATCCTCAAGGCGGCGCGGCGAACTGGTCCAACGGCTTCCTGCCCACGGCCCTGCAAGGCACGCCCCTGCGGCCGAAAGGTTCCCCGATTCTCGACATCGCGCCGCCCGAAGGCATCAGCCGCCAGCACCAGCGAGAGAACCTGGACTTCCTGCAGCAGATCAACGCTCGCCATGCGGCCCGGCATCCGCAGCACGCCCAGCTAGCGGCGCGGATGGAGAATTACGAGCTGGCGTTCCGGATGCAAATGGAGGTGCCGGGGGTGCTGAATATTGACGGCGAAAACCAGCAGACGCTCGACCGCTACGGCATCGGCCTAGCGCCGACGGACAACTTCGCCCGTCGCTGTTTGTTGGCTCGCAAGTTGGTCGAACAGGGCGTTCGGTTCGTGCAGGTCTACTGCAGCACCTGGGACTCGCACGATTACATCGCCAAAGCTCACGGCGCCTTGATCCCCACGGTGGACCGTCCGATCGCTGCTCTGATCAACGACCTGAAAGAGCGGGGGATGCTGGAGGAGACACTGATCGTCTGGATGGGCGAGTTCGGCCGCACGCCCGACAATGGGGTGCGTGGCGGCGGTCTCGCTTACGGACGCGATCACAACCCCGACGCGATGACGATTTGGATGGCCGGCGGCGGCTGCAAGGCCGGACACACCGTCGGGGCGACCGACGAGATCGGGGCGACGGCGGTGGAGAACGTGCACCACGTCCGCGACTTCCACGTCACGCTGTTGCGTCTGCTGGGACTGGACGACAACAAGTTGACCTACTACCACGCGGGCCGCTTCAAACAACTCAGCCAATTCGGCGGCAAGGTGATCGACGAGTTGATTGCCTAGTGCCGTTACCGTACCAACGGCTCAGGCTCGCGGCGACATCGCGTCCGTCCCATGGGGACTGAATCGCGAACCTCTAGAGCAAGTTTCCGCCGGCATCCTTGTGCCGACATGCTTAACATAGTTGTGTCGCCCACCTCTAACACCTGCCGAAAGAACACACGCGGGCCTCGTTGTTGACGGGCCGCTGGTGGCACCACGTCGGCGCCTCGGCAAGCGTCCATTATCGGGCTCCGACGTTCGGCGAACGGAGTGGGAAGCCTGGTGGGCGAGCAAAGGCAAGTCCAGCAAGTAACGCTGCGGGTGTACAGTAAACAGCGTTCCTCGCATCGCCCGGCGGCTTTAATGTCCATCCAGCGTCTTGAACAGCGATCAGTCAAACGCGAAACTTGATAAACTTCTTGATCGCCCCTCCTACATTGTTGCTCATACCAACCATTCGCAAACCATCAAGGCCAGTCGCATGCCAAGTGGTGAAGCTCCCAGAATTTTCAAGGAGGAACTGAAGAAAGACGTTCTCGCTACCACTCCCTTTGCAGAGAATTGTCATGCAACCCATGATGGCCTGACCGTTCGCTGCCCGCTGTGCCACAATCCGATCATTGTCGAAGAGAGCAGCACGCTTGCGGATGTGTTGTGTCCTCTATGCGGAAGCAACTTCAGCCTGGCTGGCGACGTGTCGTCGACAATGTCCGCAAGCGACCTATGCGAGATCGGTCATTTTAGGCTTATCGATCGGCTGGGAATGGGCACGTTCGGTATCGTCTGGAAAGCGCACGATACGAAACTTGATCGCATCGTCGCGATAAAAATCCCGCGTCAGAGACGGTTTGACGATCAACAGGAAAGAGCGTTTCTCAGGGAGGCTCAGAACGTCGCCCAGCTGAACCATCCCTATATCGTCCCAGTGCACGAGGTGGGACGCTCCAACAACACGCTGTACATCGTTACGGACTACATTCAGGGCGTCACCCTAGCCGAGTGGCTGACTGCCCGTGAACCGTCCATCAGTGAAGCGATTGCGTTTTGCACCAAGATCGCCCGAATCCTGCAACACGCTCATCAGCGGGGCGTTGTGCATCGCGATCTGAAGCCCGGCAACATCATGATCGACGCGGAGGGCGAGCCCCACTTGATGGATTTCGGTCTGGCTCGCCGCGATGCCGGCGACGTCTCCATGACCTTGGACGGCCAGATCCTCGGCACGCCAGCCTTTATGTCTCCGGAGCAGGCTCGTGGTGAGGGGCACAACGCCGATCCGTGCAGCGATCTGTATTCGCTCGGGGTCATCATGTTTCGGTTGCTGACCGGAGAGCTTCCGTTTCGTGGCAATATCCGCATGTTGATTCATCAAATGATCAATGAAGACGCGCCAAGTCCTCGCAAGCTGAATGCACAGATCCCGCTCGACTTGGAAACGATCTGCTTGAAATGTCTCGAAAAGGAACCCCAAAAACGATATTCGTCTGCGGCTTTTGTCGCCGATGAACTAGAACGATTCCAACGTGGTGAATCCATCGTCGCTCGTCCCATAGGTCAACTTGAACGGATCTGGCGATGGTATACCAAGAACCCCACGGTCTCTGTGTTAGCCGCGGGCGGGTATATCGCGGCCCTCATGATGATCATGACCCTGTGGGGATTATTCGGGATCCTTTTTTACGCGACGGGCCTGCATCCCACCGAAAAGCCCTATTTCGCGATTGCTGAAATCCTTTGTTTCAGCTCGTGCATCTATCTGCCCGGCCTCGTAGCGGGGATCGGAGTCCTGAAAGGCCGCTTCGGATTCGTTTGGCTCGGTCTGCTCGTCCTGACCCTCGGTTTGATCACGTTGGTGACATCGGCAGTCGGAATAGGGCCAGAGCTCGAAAATTTCCGAGCGGCTGAAAACAGCCTGTTCATTCGTTATCAACTTTTAACCTTACTAGGAACGATGACGGCTCTTGGCCTTGCCCTCCACGCATTCGCCCTGTTCAACGGCTGGGCGTTGTTGCGGAAGGGAGACACGTCGGCCTAAGGGTCGGCTGGCGGGCTGGGTGGCGGCTGCGGATCGTGGGCGGCTTCGCAAAACCCCTCAAGCCGTACGCGCTAGCGTCGGGTCTCGCGGCGGTAGATCTCGAGGCGGCGGTTCGGGTTTCCGCACCATGATCCATTGCGCAACACTGCAGCGGGAAACGGGGTCGTGGCCATGGAAACCCGCTCGCGCCGTCGGCTCGGTTGCGGGTTTCCTCGTTATCGCTTGCGGTCTTCGCGGATATATTCGGTGAAGGTTTCGAGGTGGGGCTGGTACTCGGGCATGTCTTTCCAGAACGCGCGGCGCGGCGGCTGGAGGACTCGTCCTTCCGGATAATCCTCGCCTGCCGCGCTGGCTTCGATGCTGCGCAGCCGCTTCTCGGCCTCGGCCTTCATTCGCTCATACCGCTCGGGCAACTCTGCCGACACGTCCGTGGTCTCGCTCGGGTCCGAACGCAAATCGAACAGCTGCCAGCGATCGGACTGCTGATCATTCGTGTTGATCAGTTTGTAGTCACCGTCGATCAAAGCGGCTCCCTGTTGATAACGAAACGGAATGCCGCGGCTTCGCTGGGGTGTCTTTCCATCAAACAGCGGCAGAAGGCTCTCTCCGTCTCGCACCGCCAACATCGATTCATCGGGCAGGCCCAGCAGGTCCACGATCGTGGGCATGATGTCCATCGTCGATGCGGGATAATCCGTCACCTGGGGCTCGATCCGGCCCGGCCATTCGATGATGCCCGGCACGCGGATGCCGCCTTCGAACAGGTCGCCCTTGTGACCGCGAAGGCCGGCAACCGCATTCGGGTCGAGGCTCAAGCCGCCGTTGTCGCTGCAGTACCAAACCAGCGTATCCCGCTCGACCCCCAGCTCCCGCAATCCGCTCCTGAGCACACCGATGCTGCGGTCGATGCCGACAATCTCGCCAAAGTGATGGGCAAGTCGTTCGGGGCTATCGTCAAAGGCCTGCCGATCCTTTTCCAGAGCTCGCTGCGGATGGTGCGGCGAACCGTACCAGATGACGGCCAGAAAGGGTGAGTCGTTCGACGTCTGCTGGGCCATAAACTTCAGGGCTTCGCTGACAATGATGTTCGAAGAGTCGCCCTCGTACGCTTCGAACGTACCACGACGGCTCATCAGTGGATCGAGGTCGAAGAAGTTCGTGACCGACAACCACTCGTCGAATCCGTAATGGCCCGGATGGTTGGCGTCGTCTGCGAGAATCGGAACGCCGGGTCCCCGCACGCCGTTCAGATGCCACTTGCCGAAGTGCCCGGTCGCGTAGCCCGCTCTCTGGAGCGCCCGCGGCAGTGTCTTCTCCTGCAGGCAGAGGTTATATCCGTGCGAAGGAACCCCGGTACGCTCGTGCGTTCTGCCGGTCAGGACCGAGGCCCGGGTCGGCGAGCAGACGGGTCCCGCCGCATAGAACCGGTCGAAGCGTAGCCCGCCGGCAGCCATCGCATCCAGATGCGGCGTTTCCAGGACGGGATGCCCGTTGTAGCCCACCTGTCCCCAGCCCTGATCGTCGGCCATCACCAACACGATGTTCGGTCGTTCTGCCGCCGCCGCACTGGCGGTCGCAACCATGGCGGCCAGCAGGACGGTCAACCGGAAGGCAAAGGACCGGGTCCAGGTTTCAGATATAAAAGACGCTCTCATCAATCGGTCTCCAGCAAGTTGCCGCGTCTGTAAACACCGGGACCGACGAAGCAGCCGCCTCGTTTGCCTCGGGCCACCTCGCCCCAGGTTCACCCCAGCCGCCGTGGCGAAATCGAGCCGTCTCTACTCCGACTCCACTCGCTCGAAGACAACGAGCGTGTGCCGATTCTCGGCCGTTGAAGAAAACTGTTTGGGTCGATCCTCTCCCGCCGGCGCAAAACACAGCTTGCGAGTATTCTCTTTGAGTTGATAGATCCCTAAGAACTGCTCACCGGCTTCTTCGCCCTCGGTCGGGGTAAAGTCGATGAACTTGGGTTTCTGGGTAGGATCGAACACGCTGGTGCCTTTGCCGATCTCTTTACCTTCCAAGCGAACGCTCCAGGTGCCATCTTTGCCGTTGACGACCGTGATCATCTGAGCATCCTCGTCCTCCGCCTTATTACCGTTGACGGTCAAGGCCGTTACTCGCCAAGTGCCTTCCATTCGTTCGCGATCCTTTTTGATCGCATCATCTTTGGCATCGTCGGCTGCCGCCGAGGCGGCGAGCAAGAGTCCGACGACCAACAAGCCAACCACTGAATATCGCATTGTCGCAGCCTCCGCGAAGTCGAGAATCGATCGACAGCCCCTATCGATTATACCGTTCTCGCTCGTCGTTGGCGTAACAGGATCCGGCGGACTTACTTTCCCACGATCTGGATGTTGGGCACCGGTGGAGCCGCTTATAATGCCCAGCCCCACGCGGAACGTCCTGAACCGTGGGTAACAGAAGATTTGTTTGGCGTGGCAGTTGTTTGCCCAGCGGATCAGCGTACCGTTGTATGCTGTGCGGCTTTGTCCCGTCCTTCTTTTACTGACTGTCCTCTACCGGGAACCACCTTGAATCCATGACCGCTCGAACACATGTTTTGCAGCAATTCGTCTGCTTGATGGCTATCGTCCTGATTGCCGCTGGGCATCTGATCGGCCCCTCGCGCGCGGCCGCTGCGGATGGGCCTCGATACTACGAACCAGTTGACCCCGGACAGCCGAAGGTGATCGAGTGCGATGTTGCGGTTTACGGGGGCACACCGGCCGGGGTGACGGCGGCAATTCAAGCCGCTCGCGAAGGCAAACGAGCCGTGTTGCTGTCCTTCAACCGCCACGTGGGCGGCATGACGTCCGGCGGGCTGACCGCGACCGACCTCGGTCGGGTCCGTTCCATCGGCGGCATGGCCCGAGAATTTTACGACCGCATCGGCAAGACGCGCGACTATCGTCCGTCCAAGGCAGAACAGTTGTACCGGACGATGCTGGAGGAGGCGGGCGTCGAGGTCCTGCTGCGGCGTCCACTGAAGTCCGTCGAAATGCGCGAGAACCGGCTGGTGTCGGCCACCCTGGAAAGCGGAGAAACGGTTCGTGCGGCGATGTTCGTGGACAGCACCTATGAGGGCGACCTGTTGGCTGCTGCGAATGTTTCCTACCGCGTCGGACGAGAGCCCGCAGCCGCTTACGACGAATCCTTAGGCGGCCAGTGGCAGACGGTATCCTGGAAAAACGTCTACCAGTTCTGCCGATTGCCGATCAGTCCCTTTGTGATTGCGGATGACCCGGATTCGGGACTGCTGCCCGAAATCGCAGCGGAGCCTGCGGGCAAGCCCGGCGAGGGCGACTACAAGGTGCAGGCCTACAATTTCCGCATGCAGCTGACTCGCGATGCGGACCGAATCGCGTTCCCCAAACCGCCCAAGTATGATGCCAACCGCTACGCCCTGCTGGCTCGCTTTTTGAACTTCGACGACGACATCGAGTGGCGACTGAACTATACGACGGCGCCGATGACCGACGGGCCGGTTCAGATGCGAGAGGGCGACAGCAACAACGCGGGCAGTTTCTCGTCGGATTACGTCGGTGGCAATTATCGCTGGCCCGACGGCACCTACGAGCCGATCTCTTTTACGGAAATGCCGGCGCCGCGTCGTGGCCTTCCGGTGCCGCTAGGAGAGTTGTACGAGCTGCGCGAAGCCATCTTCCAAGATCACGTCAATTACCAGCAGGGATTGATGTATTTTCTGGCGAATGACCCACAGGTTCCGAAGTCGCTGCGGAAGCGAGTGAACGCCTGGGGACTGGACCCGCAGGAGTTTCAGGAAACCGGCTTTTGGCCGCATCAACTGTACGTGCGAGAGGGTCGTCGCATGGTGTCCGATTATGTCGTTACGCAGGCCGATTGCCAGTCGCGCCGCGTCGCGGAAGATTCCGTGGGCCTGGCGTCGTATCCCATGGACTCGCATTTTTGCCAGCGCGTGGTTGTGGAAGAAAACGGTGTGCTGACCGTTCGCAACGAAGGTGGCTTCGGGCATCCATTCCGAAAACCCTATCCCGTTTCGTACCGCGCGATCGTGCCGCGGAAGCGCGAGTGCGAGAACCTGTTCGTGCCGGTCTGCCTGTCATCATCGCACGTGGCTTATGGATCGATTCGCATGGAACCGGTCTTTATGATCCTCGGCCAGAGCGCCGGTACAGCCGCCGCGATGGCGATCGACAACGGTATCGCCGTACAGGATGTGGACTACCAAGCGCTGAGGGCCAAACTGGAGCGCGACAAACAGCGGCTGGATTGGGAGAATTAGTGCCGCGTCCAGGTCAGCTACGGCCAGGCCCTAAGATCAAATGCTGACGCAGCACTAGGCTCTGGCTGAGGCCCCGATGGGGTGAACACGGTCGTCTCAGCTGGCGATCTCGCGATAGTGGATCTCGGCTTCCTCTAGCAGCGACCTGGCTTGCTCGACCGAGTCCTTCCAGTAGGACGTTTTCATCTTGAAGGGTTTGGCCACGATCTCGGTGATGCCGGCCTGGATGATTTCGACCGTACAGCGAGCACAAGGCGGGCCGCCCCAGACTTCGCCGCTCTCATCGGTCAGGGCCAGGTACAGCACACAACCGCGGGTGCTGACTCCGATCCGGGCGGCATTCAGGATCGCGTTCATCTCGGCGTGCACGACCAACGAACGCTTCAGTTCCTTGTTCTCAAGCCGCTCGGGCGTATCGGCGATGCCGCGAGGCAGGCCGTTGTAGCCCATCGAGCGGACTTCGCGATCCGGGCCCACGATGATCGCCCCGGCTTGGGTTGCCGGATCCTTGGACATCCGAGCATTTTCCAACGCCAGCGTGATAAAGTGGCGGTCCCATTTCAGTTGATCAGGCATCGAGGTCGTATCCGTGTTCCGATTCAAGCTTCCCGTTGGTCATTTCTCTGGTGCTCGCGATTCTGGCGCATGGACTCCGCGTTGAGTAGGTCAGGCAAAAAGCAAGCCGCCGAGGGCTCTCATCCCCGATGCTTTCGCAATTGATACTCGGCCCGCGAATCACGCCAATGGCCGCGAATCGAAACCGCTTGACGCAATCGACACGATGATCGCAACGCCGAACGCAAACGCCAGTTACGAATTGCGATAACCGGCGCGGCGGCGAAAGATTGCTCAATTCAAGACCGCTCGACTTCACGGCCTGGCAATCCGATCCTCTCTGGTCATACGAGACTTAGCAGGACTCCTGCTGCAAATAGTGCAAACAACCAGCGACGAAACCGTCCAGCGAAGCAGGCAAACGTCAAGCCAACGGAAAGCGGAACGAGGAAGAATACCACGAACTCGATTTTATCCATCCATGCTTCGCGTGGCGAAAGATACCAAGGCCATACACCGAAACGAGACGGGTAGAAGAACACGGCAAACCAGGCCCCAATTGACAGCGACAGAACAAAGGAGACTGCGGTCATCCAATTCGCGAAATGCGAGCGATTCGGATTCCTTGTCGCATTGCGCTCAGATGTCACGTCGGTCGGAGTATATGGGCTTTGATTCAATGCAAAACTCGAAGTGGGGGTTGACTTTCTGTGGGGTAACGGCGGCCATCACCCGACATGCGTGAGCGACTTCCCATTTCAAAAAAACCGGTCGCGTGCGCGGTACGCAGAATTTGGTTATTTGCAATTCTCGAGTTCGATCGCACGCTTTCGTGCATCACGCACGATGGGTTCCTGGGGCAAAACCTGAACAAGCATGTCCAAATCGACACTGCTCGAAACTCCAAATACGCACGTCCGCTCAAGTTTACCGAGGCAGTACCGAAGTTTTAATCGAACTCGACCACGAGAGTGAACAGTGAGCCACGAAATACGAACGTGTTCAGGTTTGATCTTCGGCCCCGCGCTGGAGTGTGTTCGCTGAAGCGTGCGGCCACGAACTGTGATCGTTGGCGGGAAGGCGGATAGCAACGCGAAGTAGAAACAAAGGTAGAGTATCACGCCGGGAAGGGAGAGGAGCATCCACCAGAGTCGGTTGGGGATGGCAAATTGGGGAATCGCAATCTTGCACAAGGCGATAATCGCGGCACCAACAAACGCGGATGCAAGAACGATCACCACTAGCGAACGCAGGTTGAGAATTTGGCGCAACTGTCGCCATAATCTTGGCACATAGAACCAGCGTGGCTCATGCCATTTCAGCCTGGCGGCATTGGAAACGATGCCTGTCAAAAAAGATTCGCCTTTCCCAAATAACAACGTTAGTGTTAACCGGCTTGTCGCCCACGGTTGACCGGTTCTTGCAGCGTCAGATCGGCAACTGTGGTTCAACACATGGTTCTTGTGAGGTGATCGGATTAGCGGGCGATTTGCCAACCTGCCAATCTAGCTCGACCTCAGAATACGGGCCCAAACGGGACCAGGCAATATTTGACCTCGCAAATCAGCGACTCACTACGCGAATGTTCCTACCTCCATTTTCCTAACATCTGCTCGCCAGGGACAGGTAGGAACATGGAGGTAG
>NZ_WIAD01000071.1 GCF_009618275.1 Roseimaritima sediminicola | reverse complement strand
CTAACAACTAACAACTAACAACTAACAACTAACAACTAACAACTAACAACTAACAACTAACAACTAACAACTAACAACTAACAACCAACAACCAACAACCAACAACCAACAACCAACAACCAACAACCAACAACCAACAACCAACAACCAACAACCAACAACCAACAACCAACAACCAACAACCAACAACCAACAACCAACAACCCTACGCCAACAGATCGCGAACGACATGCCCGTGGACGTCGGTCAGGCGGAAGTCGCGGCCTTGGAAACGATAGGTCAGCCGCTCGTGGTCGAAGCCCAACAGGTGCATGATCGTGGCCTGCAGGTCGTGCACGTGAACCGGATTTTCGGTGACTGAGAAACCCAGCTCGTCGGTCTGTCCGTAGTTCAGCCCGCCTTTGACGCCGCCGCCCGCCATCCACATCGTGAAGCAGTCGGGGTAGTGGTCGCGGCCCAGCACTTTGCTGCCGGCGGTGCGGCCTTCGCGAAACGGCGTGCGGCCGAACTCGCCGCCGCACACGACCAGGGTCTCGTCCAATAGCCCACGCCGCTTGAGATCCTTGATCAGGGCGGCGATCGGTTTGTCGGTGGCCGCCCATTTGTTGGTCAATCCGCTGGTCAGTCCGGTCGCTTCGCTGGTTCCGTGAAAGTCCCAGCCCCAGTCGAACAGCTGGACGTAGCGAACACCGTCTTCGACCAGGCGCCGGGCCAATAGACAGTTGTTGGCAAAGCTGGCCTCGCCGGGCTTGGCGCCGTAATCGTCCAGCGTGGTCTGGGTTTCCTGGGTGATGTCCATCACGTCGGGCACCGAAGCCTGCATGCGAAAGGCCAGCTCGTACTGCGCGATCCGCGTCAGGGTTTCGGGATGCCCCAGCTGGCTGGCTTGATACTCGTTCAACTGTCTGAGGGCGTCCAGCGAACGCCGGCGCAGGCTGCGGTTCATTCCCTCGGGGTCGGAAGCGTACAACACCGGATCGCCCTTGCTGCGGCACTGCACGCCTTGAAACACCGACGGCAGGAAACCGCTTCCAAACGAATTGATTCCACCGTTGGGCTGCACGCCGCTGCTGATCAAGACCACAAACCCCGGCAGGTCCTGGTTCTCGGTGCCCAGCCCGTACGTGGCCCAGGCGCCCAGCGACGGGCGGCCCGAGCGGGGCGAGCCGGTATAGATTAATAATTCTGCTGGAGCGTGATTGAACTGGTCGGAGTGCACCGAATGCACGAAACACAATTCATCGACGACTTCCGGGTCCTGCAGGTTCGGGACCGCATCGCTCAGCCACGTGCCGCTTTGACCGTGCTGGGAAAACTTACGAGGCGTTCCCATCAACTTCGGTACGCCCGAGGTGAAGGCAAACGTGCGGCCTTCCAGAAAACTGCTGGGGCAATCCTGGCCGTCGCGGCGGACCAGTTCCGGTTTGTAATCGTAACAGTCCAGGTTCGGCGGCGAGCCGGTCAGGTGCAGGTAGATCACCCGCTTGGCCTTGGCAGGAAAGTGCGGCTGACGCTCGGCCAGCGGCTGCATGGCGTCGATCGCTAGGTCCGCCGAAGCCGTGCCGCCGCCGAGCGTCGATAGAGCCATCGCGCCTAAACCGATTCCGGAACCGGCCAGGAAGTGACGACGCGTTTGCAATTGCACGCGTTGCAACAAAGGATTCATCAGATCACTACCGTTTGAGAAACATTTCGTCCAGGTTCAGCAGTACGTTGGCCACCACCGTCATCGCCGCCGCTGTGGCCGGATCCGTGTCGGCGGGCAACGGCCCCAGCGGGTCGGTTGCCAGCCGGACCGCATCGGCCGGCGCAGCCTGCAACTGCTCGAGCGAGTCCTGATACAGCGCGGCCAACGCGTCCAGCTCCGCCGCCGCGGGGGTTCGCAGCACGCAGCGGCGGAAAGCCAATGTCAACTGTTCGGTCAGATCTTCCGAAGCGGTCAGAGCCATGCGGGCCAAGGACTGGCTGGCCTCGACGTACACCGGATCGTTCATCGTGACCAAGGATTGCAGCGGAGTGTTCGTACTGTTGCGACGCACCGTGCAGACTTCGCGATTGGGGGCGTCGAACGTGGCCATCGACGGGTACGGGCTGCTGCGTCGCCACATCGTATACAGACCACGGCGATAACGATCTTCACCCGTGCTGGTTTGCCAGTCGGTGGTGGAACCGAACGCCGCCTTCAAACCGCTGCTGGGCTGCGGCGGTTTGACCGGCGGCCCGTACATCTTGGGGCTCAGCAAACCGGCCGCGAACAACGCTTGATCGCGAACCATCTCCGCGCTCAATCGCACGCGTGGCCCTCGAGCCAAATAGATATTGCCGGGGTCCGGATCGGGCGACGGCACTTTGGCGCTCTGCCGATACGTGGCCGACAGGACCAGCATCCGCAGGAACGCTTTGCGATCCCAGCCGCCGTCGATCAATTCGGTGGCCAACCAGTCCAGCAGTTCGGGATGCGTGGGCAGTTCGCCCTGCGAGCCGAATTCTTCGCTGGTCACGACCAAGCCGCGACCGAACAGGGTTTCCCAGTAGCGGTTGGCCAGCACGCGGGCGGTCAGCGGATTGTCGCCGTCGGTCAACCACTGGGCCAGCGCCAAACGGTCCAGCGGTCGGTCCGTGGGCGGATCATGAAACACTTCCGGCACGCCCGGCTCGACCGCTTCGCCCAGACTCAGGTAACTGCCGCGGTGCTGGAGATGCGTCTCGCGGCGGTTCTCCGTTAACTCGCGCATCACCGGTACCGATGTCGCCGGCTTGATCGCGTCGAGTTGTTTTTGTTTCCGTGCCAGTTGCTGCCGGACCGTGGACAAGCTCGCCGCCACATGTCGGCGAAAGAAAGTCGCCAGTTCCGCGGCATCGGCGCCGGTGCGCTGCTCCGCGTCCTGATCCAGCACGGCGAGCAACGACCCCGGCAGCGAGGCGCGATCCAGTGCGATTTCGCTTGCCGTGTGACTCCAGCGGAAGCGGCCCAGCAGGTGTCGCTTGTGCGGCGATCGATGTTGCATCGTGATCCGCAGCGTCGCCGGGGCGTCGACCGTGATGGTTTTCGCGGGCGCCAATACCAATGCGTGCGGCTGAGTCGAAGCCCCGATCGCCCAGCCGTCCTGCGAGCCGGTGGCACCGGTCAATACATCGCCGGGTTCGAAACCGGCCTGATGGTGATCCGCCACGGCCGAAGCCAGCGTGATGGTTTGCGTGCCGTCGATCGCCAGGGCCTGCGACGGTCGCGGCGCTTCGGCAATGGTCTGTTCCCAGAGGACGTCGCGGTCGACGTCGAGGACCGAGACGCGGTAGTTCTTCAGTCTCGCTTCCAAGTCACCGTCGGTCCGGTTCCAAACCACAACTTGCTCGATCGCTTGGTCGCTGCCCAAATCCACCTCCCACCAGGGATCGGTGGCTTTGGCGGTGTGCGTGACCGACTTGTTGGTGTATTCCCCGTCGGTGTTGCCGTCGATGGCATACTCGGCTGGTCCGTCAAAGGCCGTCGAATGCTGCGTCGCCGTTCCCTTCACAGCGATATTGTTGCCGTCGCCGAACACCTGGACTTCGGCGAGCGACAGAAGTTGATTTTCGCCCAGGTTGGTGACGCGGACGTACCGAGCCGGCAGCGGCTGGTCGGTTTGCGGAACCAGTTCGGCGCGGACGCTTGTGAGCACGAAGTTGCCGCCGCCGATGCCGGAAGAGCCGCGGCCGAGCTCCGGCTGGGGCAGGACTTCCAATCGCAAACCATTGATCGCCAGCGGATCGTCGGCGCTGGCGTTCAGGGGCAGTTCGATGGTGTAGCGATCGGTTTCGGTCGCTTCGGTTGCCGTGATCACGCCGTCGTCGGCCGCACTGATCGGCTGGCCGCTTTGGCGTCTGGCACCGCTGGGCGTCAGCACCTGCCAGGGCACTGGCCGACGCAGCGCCGTCTCCCACTTGGCCTGCTGTTGCTGAAGTGCCGGCGTGTCCTGAGCGAGCGTCCGTTGCAGCTCCGCGATCTGGGCCTGCAGTTCGTCGCGACGCGTTCGCTGTGCGGGCGTGTACAGCGGCAACGTGGGCGACTCGTCGGTGCGGTCGGCGTCGGCCGTATTGTTGAAGATCGCGTAGAGCTGGAAGTATTCCTTTTGCGTCAACGGGTCGTACTTGTGCGTATGGCACTGCGCGCACGCCATGGTCGTTCCCATCCACACGGCCATCGTCGTGTTCACCCGGTCCACGACCGCGGCGCTGCGGAATTCCTCGTCGATCGTGCCGCCTTCGCTGTTGGTCAGCGTGTTGCGGTGAAAAGCGGTCGCGACCAATTGCGGTTCGGTGGGTTCGGCCAGCAGGTCACCGGCCAGTTGTTCGCGCGTGAATTGATCGAAGGGCATATTGTCGTTGATCGCCCGGATCACCCAGTCGCGATAGGCCCAGATGGTGCGAGGTCGATCGTCGGCGTAGCCCGCGCTGTCGGCATAGCGAGCCAGATCCAGCCACTTCCGCGCCCAGTGCTCGCCGAAGGCGGGGCGGCGAAGCAGATCGTCGACCAATTGTTCGTAGGCCCCGGCGTCGTCGCTGGCGACGAACGCCTCCACTTCGGCGATCGTGGGCGGCAGCCCGGTCAGGTCCAGATAGACGCGGCGAGCGAGTGCGGCGCGATCGGCCGGCGGCGAGGGTTCGAGCCCCTGATTGCGCATCCGCTCGAGCACAAAGGCGTCGACTGGATTGACCGGCCAATCCGCCCATTGCGCATCCGGGGTGGGCACATCGGGCCGCGCCGGCGGCACGTAGGACCAGTGCGGGGCGAACGGTGCTCCGTCGGCGATCCACCGCCGAAAGCGATCGATCTCGGCTTCGCTGAGCGGTTTGCCGTGGCCCTCGGGCGGCATCCGCATGCCGGTGTCGTCGCTGGTGATGCGCGCCATCAATTCGCTGGATTCAGGGTCCCCGGGCACGATGGCCGTATACCCCGAATCCAATTCACCGGTGGCGATCTCCCGAACGTCCAGCCGCAGTCCGGCCTCCAACCCCGTCTCGTCCGGTCCGTGGCACAGCAGGCATCTATTCGACAACACCGGCCGGATGTCGCGATTGAAATCGATCGCGGGCTCGGCGGCGACCAGCCAACCGGGCAGCAGCAACAACAGTCCGAAGGACAGCAAGCGGAATCGCATCGCAGGGGCGGGGGCTTGGCGGGGGAGGCTTCACCGAAACGAGCCGGATGGGACAGCAACCGAACCGGGGCTCCCGCGGTGAAGGTGAACGGTACAGATTAGGCGGACCGCGGCGAGCCGTCCAGTTTCGCGCACTCGCGGCGTTTTTGCGCGCCCCCTGGACGTGTAGTTTCCAGCCCTTGCTGGGACGATCACAATGGGCGGTGAAACGTCCTGCCGCTTTACCCTAGCGGGCTGCTGATGTAGTCGAAAACGCTTGGTTCCCTTCTACTCCCAGGTGCTGCCTCCCATGACCAATTACACGCTCGAAGAATTCATCACCCAGAACCAGCAAGACGCTTCGGCGCGGGACTATTTCCAGCTGGAGAGCGATCGCATGCTGGAGGTGAACCTTAACGGCGAAGTCTGGACCAAGACCGGTTCGATGGTGGCCTACGCCGGACAGATCCGGTTTGAACGCGAAAAGATGCTCGAGCGGGGCCTGGGCAACCTGCTGAAGTCGACCGTCACCGGCGAAGGGGCCAGACTGACCAAGGCCACCGGTCAGGGCCGGTTGTATCTGGCCGACGAAGGCAAAACCATCCAGATCCTGCGTCTGGAGAACCAATCGATTTTCGTCAACGGCAACGACCTACTGGCCTTCGAGCCGACGCTGGGCTGGGACATCAAGATGATGCGAAAAATGGCCGCTATGATGTCCGGCGGCCTGTTCAACGTCCTGGTGCAAGGCACTGGCCTGGTCGCGATCACCAGCCACTTCGAACCGCTGGCCCTGATGGTTCGGCCCGGGCAACCGGTCCGCACCGACCCCAATGCCACGATCTGTTGGTCGGGGAACCTGCAGCCGGAATTTAAAACCGACGTCTCGCTGAAAACCTTTTTCGGTCGCGGCAGCGGGGAATCGATTCAGATGGAGTTCAACGGCGATGGGTTCGTCGTCATCCAGCCCTATGAGGAAGTTTATATGCAACACACCGGATCGAGCAGCTGAGCCGATGAGCGACTGGAGCGACGCCGACCTGTTGGCCTTTTTGGACGAATCCCTGCCGGCCGACACGATGGCAGCGATCGAAGACGCCTGCCGCGACAACCAGGAATTGTTGCGGCGGTTGGCCGCGGTGCGCGGGCGCGAAGACGCTGGCCTGCACACCATCGGTGCGATCTGGCGGCGTCACCGTTTGTCGTGCCCGGAGCGACAGCAACTGGGGCAGTATTTATTAGGCGTGCTGGACGACGACTCGGCCGCTTATGTACGTTTTCATATCGAACGCATCGGCTGTCGACGCTGTCAGGCCAACCTCAGCGACCTGCAGTCCCGCCAGCAGGACGCGGCCGGCTCGGCCGAGGTTCGGCGAACTCGCTACTTTCAAACCAGTGCGGGCTACCTCCGCAAACGCTCATGACCGCTGTTCTTTCTTCTCTCGGTGTCTCGGGCCCATCTTCCGGCACGGCGTCGCCGGCGCGGCGGGATTCAAGCAAGCGGCAGCAGCGGTTGGCGTGGCGAGCCGGCGAGCGATTTTCTTGGCATTGGGCTCCGGTCCGGGTGGCCGACACGCCTTGGAAGATCGCCACCGCTTCGGATCCCGACGGCATGTTGGTCGACGCTTGCCAACGCCAGGACGCTGGCGAACAGGGGGTGATCGACCCGTTCTGGGCGGCGGTTTGGCGAGCTTCGGCGGGGCTGGACCGCTTTCTCGACCGCTACTCGCTCGAGGGCCAACGGGTTCTGGAAGTCGGCTGCGGCACGGGCCGGGCGGGTTTATCGGCGGCGATTCGCGGAGCCGACGTCACGCTGACCGATGGCGTCAGCGATCCGTTGTTATTAGTGCAATTGACGGTTTGGCGGCTCGCCGAGCGTTGCCGAGTGCGAAGGCTGCGGTTCGGCTTGGACGTTCTGCCCGAAGCGCCGTTTCCGCTGATTTTGGGTTCGGACGTCACCTACCTGCGCCAGCTCTGGCCCGAGCTGAACGAATGCCTGCAGCAGCACCTACAGGCCGGGGGCGAAGTCCTGTTGAGCGATCCGTTTCGTCTGATCGCCAACGAGTTCCGCGACTGGATCCAGGGCCGCGGCTGGGACTACGAGGAGCACTCGGTGGCCCTGGATGACGACCCCCAGCACCCGATCCGCATCATGCGGCTGACCCGGCCCAGCGGCCGATAGCAAACGGCCCCGCCCCCGAACGCGCTCCGGCCCAGCCGCAGAGACCAGCACCGGCAAACGCCGTGCGCCTTGGCATGAGGTCTTTGGGAAACAAGCGGCCGGGGACAAAGCGGCCGGGGACAGTGCATGCCCCCCCAACTCACAGCGGCTGGGGACAGTGCAAGTGGGGCAGGGATCACCTGGGCCTTCAGCTAGCAAATCGACGTCGGCGTGCACTGTCCCCGACTGTCGCTGTCCCCGTACGTATGCACGGGCTTTCAGCTAGCAAATAAATGCCGAACATGCACTGTCCCCGACCGGATGCTGGCCAGACGAGCGGGCGGGGACAGTGCAAGCGGGGACCGAGAAACCGGGTTGTAGCTAGCAAATTAGCGTCGACCTGCACTGTCCCCGACCGTCCTGTCCCCGACCGTCCCTGTCCCCGACTGCTGCTCGTTCAGCTAGCAAAGCACCATTGGCATGCACTGTCCCCGACTGCCTCTCTGGCCGGACCGCTAGCAAATCAAGGTGGGCAAGCACTGTCCCCGACCAGCGGCCGGGGACAGTGCAGGTGGGGACAGGGATCACCTGGGCCTTCAGCTAGCGAATCGACGTCGGCGTGCACTGTCCCCGACTGCCCATGACTCGAGACTTTTCTGCTTGACACCCCGCCGGTTTAAACAGATGTTTTAAACACACGTTTAAATTGGCCCTGATGTCCGCCTGTGCCTGTTTCGTTTCCCGAGGTTTCAACCGCTGCTGTGTCCGACCCTGTTCCCCACGAAGCGGCCGCGCCCCACGAAGAGGCTACGCGCCAGCGGATCCTGGAAGCGGCCGGTCCGATCTTTGCCCAGCGGGGTTTCGATAAAGCGACGGTTCGCGAGATCTGTGCGGCTGCCGGGGTGAACATTGCCAGCGTCGGATACTACTTCGGCGACAAAATGGGCCTGTACCTGGCGATCGTCCGCTGGATCCGCAGCCAACGTGAACAAACCTTTCCCATGCCCCGGTTGAACGGTCCGCTGGAAGATCGCTTGTATCGGCAGATCCTGACGCTGCTGCAGCGGATGCTCGACGGCGACGACAGCGGCTGGGAAGCCCAGCTGATGATGCGGGAAATGCAGCGGCCCACCGAGGCCTTCCACGAGATGGTGCAGGAGTACTTTCGACCGCTGCTGGAACAGTTGAAAGCGACGATCGGAGGCTTGCTGGAGCAGGCGGGACAGGAGCGGATCGAGCCGTATCAGCTGGACCAGCTGGCCCTCAGCGTGGTGGGACAATGTCTGTACTACCGCGTTGGCAGTGAGGTTTTACAGATTATTGTTGCTTCAGAGCAGCGTCGTCGGCATTTCGATACCGGCTCGCTGGCCCGACACATCACGGCCTTTACCTTGGCGGCCCTGACTCAGGGTGTTTATTTTGACCTTCTGGACCGCAGCCCCTGCGAGTTTGACGCATGAGTGAAACGCCCCCGCCCGCACCGCCAGTGCCGGTAACCGACACGGCTTCGCCCTATGCGCCGGCCCACAGTCCATCGCGACGGCGCAGCGGCGCCGCGTGGCTGTACAACATCGTGATCCCGCTGGCCATCCTGGCGGTCGCCGGGGGCATTTTCTGGGCGTTCGGTAAATCCACCGCCCCGCAGCGCACGGCCGAAGACGCTTCGCTGGCCGGACGCATGCAGCGTTTGCCGCGTGCGGATGTCCAGCGGGTCAAATCCCTGGAGGAAGTCGGCGGGCGGCTGGACCTCTCGGTCGATGGCGTGGTGGTACCGTTTCGCGAAGTGCAGGTGGCGACCGAGGTGGCCGGCACGATCGTCTACAAAGACCCCAGCTGCGAAGCCGGCAATTACGTCGAAGCCGACCAATTGCTGTTTCGCATCGACGACCGGGATTACCAACTGGAAGTCAAACGACTGGCCCGAGTCCGCGAGCAGGAGTACCAGGCCCTGCAGGAGCTGGACCAGGAAGTCGCCAACGCCCAGCGGTTGTTGGACGTCGCCAGCGAGGACCTTCAGCTGCGCACCGAGGAACTGAAACGACTGGAAGAGCTCCCTTCGGGTTTCGCCAGCAAGACGGAACTCGACGCGCTCCGCCGAGCTCGCCTGCAAGCGGTCCAGGCCCAGGTCACCGCCCGCAACCAGTTGGAACTGCTGGCCAAAAGGCGGACCCGGCTGGAAGCCAGCGAGCGACTGGCGGCAGTCCAGTTGGAAGCGGCCGAGTTGAATCTGCAGCGGACGGAAATTCGGTCGCCGGTCAGCGGCGTCATCGTACGTGAGGATGCCGAGCTGAATTCGTTCGTCCAGCGCGGCAGCCCGATCATCACGATCGAGGACACGTCGAAAGTCGAAGTTTCGGTGAACCTGCGGATGGACCAGTTGTTCTGGGTCCTGGATCAAGCCGATGCGTCAGCCCAAACATCGTCGACCGAATCCTTGGCTTTGGCCGCCCGCGAAGGGTACCAGTTGCCGGCCACCGACGCCACGATTCGCTACCGCGTCTCGGGCCGCGAGGACGTCAGTTATCAGTGGCAAGGGACCCTGATCCGCTACGACGGCATCGGGCTGGACGAACAGACGCGGACGGCTCCGGTACGCATCGTGGTGGACAACCCCAAGCGGTTTCGAAAGCCCGATGGCAGCCAAGCCGTGTCCAGCGGGCCGACGGCTTTGCTGCGTGGCATGTTCGTGGACGTCACGCTGCACATCCATCCGCAAACGCCTCTGGTCCTGGTGCCGGCCCTGGCCATGCAGCCCGGCAATCGCGTGTGGCACTTTCGCCCCGATCCCGCGGTCCTCGAGCCCAAGCCCAAGCCCGAGCCCGAAACCACCGAGACGGGTTCCGCTGCCGAAGCCCAGTTGGTTGCCGACAAACCGCGGCCGCAGGATCGCGACCCGGCCGACAAACCCGGCTCCGACAAACCCGCCGGGGAACAATCGGCCGCCGAGGACCTGGCAGATCGGGCGCCCGAGTTCGACGTCCACAACTGGGTTGCGGGCAGCGTGCGAGTCGTCACGCAAGTCCGCGCGATCGAAACCGCCGAAGCGCTGCACCCCGGAGAGGTCATCGAGGATCTGCCACAGCCACCTGATTCGGGCGCGGCCGGCCCCGCAACCGGGCTCACCAACCCAGCGGAGGACGAGTACTGGATCTGTGAAATCGTGGATCGTTCATTGGTCGCGGGCGATCTGGTCGTGGTCTCGCCGCTGACCGCGATCACCAGCGACCAGAGCGTGGCGGTCCGCGTCCCGGTCGACCAAGCCGAAGCGGACGCGGCGCCGGATGCCGTCACGGCCCAGCGGTAACGACGGGCGAGGCATTCGGTTTCTTCTTCGCCCACATTCTTCTTCGCCCACATACTGCTCGCACGCTCCTCTTCATTCCACCGCCCGTCACCCCGTTGTCCCTATGAAACGCATTATCGCCTGGGCGATCGCCAGCTCTCCCGGAATGAACGTCATCATGGTGGCGTCGATGTTGGTCGGCGCCCTGTGCCTGTATCAGATGCGCCGCGAGGTGTTTCCGGAATTCGAGCTGGAAATTGTGATGGTCACGGTGCCCTATCCGGGCGCCTCACCGGAGGATGTCGAACAGGGCGTTTGCCAATTGATCGAGGAACCGGTGCGGAGCCTCGAAGGGGTCAAGAAAGTCACCTCGATCGCTCAGGAGGGTGCGGGTTATGTATTGATCGAGTTATTGGCCGACGTCAAGGATGTCCAAAAGGTGCTGGCGGAAATCGACCGCGAGGTCAGCCGCATCTCGAACTTTCCCGATCTGGCGGAAGACCCGCAGATCCAACAGATCACGTTTCGCGACGCGGCGATTCGCATCGGCATCATCGGTCCGGAATCGCTGGACGAACAGGCCGAGCGTCAACTGCGGGCCGTGGCCGAAGAGGTCCGCGACGACGTACTGCAGTTGGATGCGGTCAGCGCGGCCGAAGTCATGGGCGGCCGCTCCTACCAGATCGACGTGGAAATCTCCGAAAGCACGCTCCGCCGATACGACTTGTCGCTGGACGAGGTCGCCCAGCGGCTGCGCAGCCGCAACGTCGAACTGCCCGGCGGCCAGCTCCGCGCCGAAGGCCAGGAAGTGTTGTTCCGGGCCAAGAACAAGGGTCGCGTCGGCGACGAGATCCGCCGCCTGCCGCTGATCACGCGCAGCGACGGCGTGGTCCTGACGGTCGATGACCTGGGAACCGTCCGCGACGATTTCGAAGACACCACCAACATCAGCGAAATCAACGGACGGCCGGCGATGGTCGTCAACGTCAATCGCACCAAGAGCGAAGACCTGTTGGCGATGACCGACCAGGTGCGAGCCTATCTGGAAACCAAGGATCTGCCCCCGGGCTATCGCTCGATCATCTGGGGCGACACCAGTACGGACGTCCGCGACCGGCTGCGGCTGCTGCTGCGAAACGGGGCGCAAGGTTTGGCGCTGGTGTTTTTGGTGCTGGCTCTGTTCCTGGAGATCCGGTTGGCGGTGTGGGTCGCACTGGGGATCCCGATTTCGATTCTCGGGGCCGGCATCGCTTTGGCCTGGGGCGATCAAACCCTAAACATGCTCAGCCTATTCTCCTTTCTGGTCGCCCTCGGAATCGTCGTCGACGACGCGATCGTGGTCGGCGAGAACATCTATGCGCATCGCCAGATGGGCAAGAATTATTTGCAGTCATCGATCGACGGTGCCAGCGAGGTGGTCCCCAGCGTGACGGCATCGATTTTTACGACCGTGATCGCGTTCAGCCCGATGTTCTTCGTTTCCGGGGTGATGGGCAAGTTCATGGCGGTGATTCCCTTTGCGGTGATCGCCATGTTGTTTATCTCGCTGCTGGAAAGCATGTTCGTACTGCCGTGTCACCTGGCTCATCGCCACGAGGGATTTTTCAGGATCCTGAGCGTCCTGCTGTATCCGCTGCGTCCGTTTGGCTTCGTTCTGATGTGGTTGAACCAGCGAACGAGTCGCGCGATGGAATGGTTTGCTCGCGAGATCTATGTTCCGACGCTGCGGTTCTGTTTGCACTATCCGCTGGTCCCGATCGCCGCGACGCTGGGGATGTGTATCTTTACCGCGGGCATGGTCCGCGGCGGCGTCGTCCCGCGGATTCTGTTTCCCAAATCCGACAACAACCTGCTGCAGGCTTCGATCACGTTTCCCGATGGCACACCTGCGGCCGTGACGGATGCCGCCACCACGCGGATGGAAGAAGCCATTCGCGAATTGAGCGCGGAGATCGCTGCGGAGCGGGCCGCTGGCGAGGGCTTGTCGGTCGCCGAGATCTATCCGGATGAGCCCGACGATGTGCTGGGACCGGTTCAGCTGACGTATCGACAGGTCGGTTCGATCACCAACACCCAGGGACCGATGGGCGACAGCGGAGGCGGCGGCAGCCATGTTGGCCAAATCTTTGTCGAACTGTACGACACGACCATCCGCACCACGCACAGCGACGAGATCTTGGCTCGCTGGCGAGCCAAGGCCGGCGATTTTGCCGGGATGGAGAAAATTACCTACGGCTCGGTCGGCGTGGGCCCGGGCGGCAAGCCCATCGAGTTCAAACTGTTGGCCCCGGAAGTCGCGGCCGACCAGTTGGAAGCCGCCACCGAAGAGGTCAAGCAGCGGCTGGCGGACTTCGAAGGCGTCTACGACATCGGCGACGACAACACGCCCGGCAAGTGGGAGTTCCAGCTGAAGGTCAAGGACCAGGCGTTGGCCACGGGCGTCACAGAGAACGACCTGGGCACCACGATCCGCAATGCCTACTACGGCGCCGAAGTGATGCGGCTGCAGCGAGGACGCCACGAAGTCAAATTGATGGTCCGCTATCCCGAAGACGAACGCAGCTCGCTGGCCGATTACCAGGATGTCCGCGTGCGGACCAGCGACGGCAGCGAGCGACCGATCACCGAAATCGCCGACGTGAACATCATCCGTGGCTATTCGGAGATCAACCGGGTCGACCAGATGCGAGCGATCACGATCTCGGCGGACCTGGACGAAACGAAGACCGAGCCGGACCTGGTGGTCGAAGAACTGCGCACGAACTTCATCCCCCAGCTGCTCCAGAAGTACCCGGCGCTGAGCGTTCGCTGGGAAGGCCAACGGGAGCAGAGTGAGGAATCGGTGGGCAGTTTGTTCGCCGGGTTCGGGGTCGCCATCCTGGCGATGTTCATCCTGTTGGTCCTGCAGTTCCGCAGTTACGTCCAGCCGATCCTGATCCTGGCCATCATTCCCTTTGGCATGATCGGCGCGATCTGGGGGCACGCCGTGCTGGGCCTGCCGCTGACGCTGTTCAGCATGTTCGGACTGGTGGCGTTGGCCGGAGTGGTGGTCAACGACAGCATCGTTTTGATCGATTTCATCAACGCTCGGGTGCGCGAAGGCCTGTCGGGCCGCGAAGCCCTGCTGGAAGCCGGCCATCGCCGCTTCCGCCCGGTGATGTTGACCAGTATGACCACGATCGCGGGCCTGCTGCCGCTGCTGACCGAACGCTCGTTCCAAGCCCAACTGCTGATCCCGATGGCTGCCAGCCTGGCGTTCGGGCTGATGTTGGCGACCGGCCTCGTGCTGCTGATGATCCCGATCCTGTACCTGTTCTACCTGAAGGTCATCGAAGCCTTCGGATTCAGCGTCAACGATGAAGAGTTGGTCGAGCAGCAGAAAGAGCTGGAAGTTACCGCCGCCCCGTAGCCGAAGCCGCCCCGTAGCCGAAGCCGCCCCGTAGCCGAAGCCGCTCAGGGGTTGGACGCTGGAGTCTAGCCTTTAGGCGATTGGCGGATGCGTGCGGGCGGCTAAAGCCTCGGCTCCAGCGTGATTTGCGGATGCATGCGAGCGGCTAAGCACGTCGGCATGAATCTTTCGGTGAAACCCCGCGACAACACCCTCCCGCTGCGCGGGAGGGTGTTGTCGCGAGGTTTTCCGTCTTTTGCCGCGGGGTCGTTTTGGGCTAGTATCCTCGCGACCGGCCTGGGCGGATGGTTGCCGGCGGGCTTTACGACTTCGCAGGAACGGAATCCTCTCCGATGTCCCATCTACTGGCGTTCCTCCCACCGCCTTCCACCGATCCAGCATCGCGGCCTGAATCACACGGCGCGGCTGCCGCACCGAGCGCTGCCGAACGGCTGAGTTGCTTTGAGTGGCTGCGTGCCGGCGCGGTCCTGGGCGTGATCCTGCTGCACGCCTGCGTGCCCTATCTGCGCCATCCGATGCCGGGTCTGGTTTGGCCCGTGCGCGATACCGCCAGCACGGCGGCCGATCTGACGTTCTGGACGATCGAACTGTTCATCATGCCGCTGTTTCTGGTGATGGCCGGATACTTTGCCGTCCGCCTGTACGACCGCCGCGACTTCCGTCGATTTCTCCAGCACCGGGCCAGCCGTTTGCTCGGGCCGCTGGTCGTCGTCGGCGCGGTCATTTTGCCGCTGGACCTGTACAGCTGGTTGCTGGGATGGGTGGTCGAAGGCCACATCGACATCCGCAAGATGCGCAGCTTGAACTTCGCAGCCGGCGTCGACGATCACCTGTGGGGGCTGAGTCATCTGTGGTTTCTGCAGTACCTGTTTTTGTACTGCGTCGCCTATGCGCTCTGCCGACGTTATTGGCCGACAACGTGGCGGTCGCTATCGGCCCGTTACCTGCTTCGCCGAACCAGCCTGTGGGCGCTGTTGGTCACCGGCTCGGTCACGCTCTGCATGGTGCCCGAAGTCGTGTTTGGTTTCCAACACCACTTCCTGCCCTTCCTATCGAAATGGGTCTACAGCGGAACCTTCTTTGCCGGAGGCGTATGGTTGGCGATCTATGACAACCGCCTGCGTCAGATCCAGCGACTGGCATGGCGAATGATGTGGATCGCGGCGGTGACGGGCGTTGCGGCCATCGTCGCGGGCCTGCAGTTTCTGGAACACAACAACAGCCTGACGGTGCGGCTGCTGTTGGGCTGTGCCACCACCGTTTCGGCCTGGGCGACGACCGTAGGCCTGATCGGTCTGGCGACCCGCTATGCCACCGTGCGTCTTCCCGCCGTTCGTTACGTGGCGGGGGCTTCGTTCTGGATGTACCTGGTGCATCATCCGTTGATCGGTTTGATTCACACCGACCTCAAACTGCTGCTGCCCGAGGCCTCGCCGATTCTCAAAGCGGCCCTGGCGATGTCGCTGACCACCGCCTGGTGCCTGCTCAGCTTCGAGGTGCTGGTGCGGCGCACGCGACTGGGACGTTTGCTGGGCGTGCCGCAGCCTCAGGCTGCCGCTCCGCCGGTGCAGCCAGCCGCCACAGCCGAGCCCACCCGCCAAGCCGCGTAGCCATAGTAGCTCGGCTTTCCCAGCCGAGAGCACAAACCAAAATCGCCTAAAGGCTAGACTCCAACGACCGGGCGAGGAGCAGCGGACGCGCGGTGCCTAAGCCTTTTCCCGCGGGGCCGTCTTGGTGCGGTCCCAGAACGTCAGCGTGAACAGCACCAGGATCGCGGCGGCCATGATCGCTGGCGAGAGCCAGAAATCCTTCCACTGGGCCATGGTTTCGGCCAACAATCCTTGATCGATTCCTTCGGGCAGGCTGCGTGAGAACATCTGCGTGAAGGACTCGAAGAAACTGGTCGAGGCCGATTCCCCGCGGGCCGCCGTCAACGACTCGACGTACTGCGGCGCCTTGGTCACCTGCTCGCCATAGGGACCGATCGTCAGCGGCAGTCCGAAAAAGGTGCCGCCGCCCATGATGTGGTACCCGACGAACATTCCCACGCCCTGGGTCAGAAAGACCAACAACGACTGGGCCTGACCGCGGATCGCCTTGGGGGCTTTCTGGTCGGTGTACATAAACCCGGTGACGAAGAAGAAGTCGTAGCAGATCCCGTGCAGGGCGACAGCCAACAACAGCATCCAGGTCACTTGGCTGGGCGCTCCGTAGGCGAACAACAGGTACCGGAGGACCCAGCACGCCATGCCCACCATGATCATCACTTTCACGCCCAACCGGCGGAAGAAGAACGGGATCAACAGCATGAAGAAGATCTCGGACATCTGTCCGATGGTCATCGTCGCCCCGGCTTCGGCAAACCCGGTCTGGGTCAGGAACGAAGCGGTCATGCCGTAGTAGAACGCCAACGGGATGCAGATCAGCGTGGAGCACACGGCGAAGACAAAAAAGTTGCGATCGGTCAACAATTTGAATGCGTCGACCATCAACAAACTACGCATATCGATGCGTGTTCCCCGCAGTGGCGGCGGCGTATGCGGCAACACGAAACAGAACAGTCCCAGGGCGATCGAGCTGATCGCCCCCATCCAGAAGATGTTGTAGGTGGCCGACCAACCGGCCGCCCCGAGCATCAGCCCTGCCGCGATCCAGCCGATCGTGCCCCAGACGCGGATCTTGGGAAACTGGTCCTGGTGCGGGATATGGGTGAAAGCAATGGTATTGCCCAGCCCCAGCGTCGGCATATAGCACAGCAAGTGCGCAAGGATCATCCAGACCAACAGTCGGCCCTGTGTGTTTTCGCTGGACTGTTGCGCAAGAAACGCATCGGCGTCCAGCACCCCATTGGCGCCACGCAGCTGATCGGCGGATTCCGCGGCAAACTCTGCCGCGCCGGTCGCCACGGCGGGAATGGCCAGCATGATCAATCCGCCCACCAGCATCAGCACGCCCATGACTTTTTCCGAGGCGAAGAAGCGGTCGGCGACCAAGCCCAGGAATAGCGGCGCAATGATCGCCGCGATCGGTGCGGCCGCATAGGCACCACCGATGAAGGCGCCCAACAGTTTGACGTCCATGGCGGCACTGAGCGTGGCAAACCAAGAACCCCAAGCAAAGAACTGCAAGAACATCATGATCGACAGCAGGGCGATCACCTTGCTACCGCCTTGGCCATCGGAACCCGTCAATCCGGGCTGGACGTTATCGGGATCGGCAGGAGGATCTTGAGAAGCAGCCATAGGGTCTTCCTATCGGGTCAACTGGTGGGGAAGGGGGGAGAGTCGCCAGCGACCGTCTCCGCGTCATGCCGGAAACGGGGCAAAGGCCCAAATTCTAATTGGAAAGTGGGTTGTATTGTTAGCCGCAGGGCGCAAAAAAAGCGACCGGTGCGCACACCGGTCGCAGCATTAACTTCGATCCAATTCCAATCAATCGGACTGGGCAAGCGCGACCGGGCCGCGGATGCCCTACCGCCGGGCCGCTGCCACGCGGCTACTCGGGCAGGCGGCTACTCGGGCAGGCGGCTACTCGGGCAGGCGGCCAGTCTGAACCTCGGGAAACGATCCGGTCAGGCCTTCCTTCATGAACGCCACCACGTCGGCCAGTTCCGAATCGGTAAGATTCAACTTCTTCATCTTGTCGCTCAGCCACGGGTTGGGGTGCCCGCCCTTGTTGTACCAGTGCATGACCTCTTCGAGCGTCTGCTGGGATCCGTCGTGCATGTAGGGAGGCGACGAGGCGACGTTCCGCAGCGTGGGTGTCTTGAACGCCCCCTTATCGGCTTCGGCCTTGGTAATTTCATAGCGGCCCAGGTCCGGCTGCTGGGCGTCCATCCCCACGCCCAGGTTGTGGTACTGCTCGTCGGTGAAGTTGGCTCCGGCGTGACAGGTCGCACAGTTGGCTTTACCGAAGAACAACTTCATTCCGTTGATCGCCGACTCGCTCATCGAGTTCTGCTTGAAGGCCTCAACCAGATCTTCGTACTCCTTGACGAACTCCGGATCCTCTTCGCGAATCTCGTCCAAATAGGGCAGGTCGTCGGCATAGATCTCGCGGAACCGCTGCAGCGGCAGGTAGTAGTCATAGGGCGCAGGTCCGGTGACGATGGCTCGTTCAAACGTAGCCAGCGCCTTGCCGACGTTCAGGATCGTGACGCCATCTTCGAAGATCGTTTCAAATTGTTTCTTGTAACCCGGGATGCCTTCCAAGCACTCCACACAGGCGTCGTGATTATTCCCCATCTCGATGGGATTTTCGATCGGTCCGATGGCCTGGTCTTCCAGCGTCGCGGCCCGCCCGTCCCAGAACTGTTCTCGGCTGAGGATGCGGTTGTAGGCGACCGGTGAGTTACGACCGCCTTGCTGATCGCGAATGCCCACACCAAACTGGGTGTGGGCGGCGTAGCCCTCGCTGGGATCGTGACAGGTCGCACAGCTGACCGAGGCGTCGGCCGAGAGCCGCGGATCGAAATACAGCTGGCGCCCGAGTTCGATTTTGGCCCGCGTGATCGGGTTGTTGTCGGGGACGAAAGCGTTTTGCGCCGCGGCGTTTAACCCTCGCGGCAACTCGTACTTCAGCGGCTCGTGAATCTCCGGCATCGCCAACCACTGCTCGATCTCCTTCATCGTCAGCGGCCCTTCGCCGGGAATCCCCGCCAGCAATTCGGCGTCGCCCAGCGTGACTGTGTCCGAGTCGCTGTCGGCGGCCGAGAGCGTCGTGGCCAGCAGGCACCCGGCCAACACCGGCAAGAGCGCCAAACGCCAACGTCTACAAGCCTGATTCGGTGTAAAGTATCGTGCTCGGTTCATAAAACTGCTCATCTGAAGGGTTCGTCTTGGAAGGGTCGGACATGGCAGGACCCAACATTATAGCCCACTGCGACAACCCCGCTGAAGACCATGGTTGACTGGACGCTGCGTGATGCCACGCCAGAGGATTTACCCGAATTACTGGAGATCCTGAACCATTACATTCGGCATAGCGTCGCCTCGTTCCGCCTGGCTCCTTTGGGCCCGGAGGCCGGTCGTCGCTGGTTCGCGTCCCATGCCGATCCCCGCCACCCCGTGGTCGTGGCCACCGGGCCACCGGACACCGACTTGCCCGCCGCCGTTACGCTGGCCGGCTGGGCGTCGCTTTCGGCGTGGTCACAGTACGAAGCGTACGCCGGCACGGCGGAAATTTCGATCTGGCTGCGTCCGCAGTGCCTCCGCCGTGGCCTCGGCCGCCGATTCATGCGGCACCTGCTCGACCGCGCTTCCGGCGCGGGCCTCCGCGTCGTCTTGTCGCGCGTCGAGGCCAGCAACGAAGGCAGTCTAAGATTGCACGAGGCGATGGGGTTTCGAACCATCGGAACGATGCACCACGTCGGCGAGAAAGACGGCCGCCTGCTGGACGTGGTGATGCTCGAGCGTGCGGTCGATAGCGGCTGAGGGCGGGTTCTCAGGCGGCGCGGATGCCTACCGCCCGTCGCGGGTCAGCGTCCAGCCTTCCGGCGGGTCGGGCAGGGCAAAGGCGCGGTGGTAGCGCCGCTGCTGCAGCTCGATCCAGACGGCGCTCTGCCGATATAGCTGGCAGTCGCGCAGCTCCAACGCGCGGCGGATGAATTGCCGAGCTCGGGAAAAATCCTGAGCGGCCACCGCGGCGATCGCCAGGTTGTGAACCGCCGCGTGCTGTGAGGGATGCTGCCGGTAGGCCTGCTGCCACAATCGCTCGGCCTCGGGCCAGGCGCCGGCCTCGGCGTGCTCGTTGCCCCGCCGCACGGTCTTGCTGCCCCAGCGTCCCCAGGGCTGCGCCAAGGAAACGGTCTCGCGAGCCACCGAGGGCGTGAGCAACCGCCAAGCCTCGCGGCCGGCTGCTTGGGCCAACGTGAAGCCGGCGTTGGAGTCGGCCAGACTGGCCGCGTCGACCACGACCGATTGATCGGCCACCGGTTTGGCAGCCCCCACGTCGTACAGCCGCCAGACGACGGCCAAGCGAGGAGCGCCGGAGGAAGTGTTCTCGTCACCGGCGGCCTCCGAGCCAGACGCCTCGGTGTGGTCGGGAATCAGCCAGGTCGGGATCTGCTGGGACCGGGATTCCTGGCGGCGGCTCAACACCTCGCCCATCAATAGCCAATCCACGCCGGCTTGCCGCGCGAGGGAAAGCAAGGTCAGATCGCTGAGCTGTTCGGACTCGACGGTCTCGCTGGCCGAGGCCAGTCGCACCGTACCGTGGGCCGAAGCCCGCAGTTGCTCGGCGGTACGCAGGGTCACCTGCCGGCCACCGTCCCGCGGCGTCGCCGCCTGCATCGCGGCCAGCACGTCTCGAGCCGGCTCGCTGGGTCCGGCCAGCGGAGCGACCAGGACCTGTTGGCCCACGGCCGAGCGCAGCTGTGCCGGCCGCCAAACGTGCAGCGGTGCGTCCGTACGGCACCCGCCGGCGATGACGCAAAGGGCCAACGCCGCACACCAGTGCCAGCCGCAAGGAGAGAATGGTTTGCTCATAACGCTGTGCGGGTCTGTAGCAAGCGGCCGCACGAAGCGTCAAGACGGACCCGGGGGCTCGTTCAGGTTTGCTTTCTAGCGTAGTTGATCTCGCCAGAGTTTGGATCGAGACGGCAGACGGTCCAAAGTCTGGCGACTTCGGCTACGGGGATGCGGGTGGTACGTCCATCAGCCGCTGACGCGTTAGCGTACGGTTCATAT
>NZ_WIAD01000070.1 GCF_009618275.1 Roseimaritima sediminicola | reverse complement strand
CCGGCAAACCTCAATTTGCAATCTCGCCCCCAAAGTCTGGCGACTTCGGCTACGGATCTGGGGATTATTTCGTTCGCCGAGCTTTCCACCGCTGGGCCACTTCGGCGACCAGCGACGCCGCCCAGTGTCTTCGTCGCTCGTGCCCGTGAATATCGGTCTGCCAGACCCTGCCGCTATGGATGTCCAGGGCGGTCAACCAGAGGCCGCCGAAACAACAGGTGTCGACGCACACCAGGTGTCCGCGGTCCAGGATCTCGCCGGAGATCTGCGGGGTGTGGCCCACGTAGATGCGTTTGCCCGATTGATGCGGCTCGGGGATCATGCTCAGATGCTCCCAATACATCCGTCGCTCCGGCAGGTCTTCCATGGCCACATCGGGAAAATAATTGGCGTGGACGAAGATCGCCTCGTCGGTCTCGTAGTAGGCCTCTAGGCCCGCCAGAAAGCGGCGATGCGCCGGCGGCATTTTTTCCAGCGCCCCGCCGTAACTGCTCACCGTCGCCTGGCCGCCGCTGGCCAGCCACAGCTCGGGGCACAGCCCGCTGTTCATCACGCCCAACAGCATGATCTCGTGGTTGCCGCGCAGAGCCACCACGCGGCACCGCTGTTCCAATGCGATCACTTGTTCGATCACGTCACGGCTGTCGGGACCTCGGTCCACGTAATCACCCAGAAAGACCAGCGTATCGTCACGCTGCGGGGCGATGATTTCGATCAACGTCCGCAGGGCTTTGGCACAGCCGTGGACATCGCCGATCGCGATCGTACGCATGGTCAATTGACCTGCGGATCGAACCCTTCGTCGACGCTGGGCACCAGATCCGCCAGCACGCTACGGCCCTGTTGGCGCACCAGGCTTTCCCAGACCGGCGAAGGATCGCTGAACAGGGTATCCACATCGGCCTTGGCCACCAGCCAGCCGCCGACGCGGAGTTCCGCATCCAACTGGCCCGCGCCCCAGCCACTGTAGCCGGTCACAAAGCGGGCTCGGACATCGTTGCGATCGGCCAGCATCCGCAGATGATCTTCATCGGTCGTCATCCAGATCAGGGCCGTCTCGGGGCTGGCCGCTTCGGCCACACAGGGGTCGCCCAGCCCGGCCAGGTCATGCAGGGCGATCAGCGGCCCCTCGACCGGCCCGCCGATGTACAACTGGTCGCTCCGCTGCGGCTGGTGGCCCAGCGGTTCGGCGAGGGCTTCCTCCAGCGACATCGGCCCGGGGCGGTTGAGCACCACTCCAAAGGCGCCCTCGCTGTCGTGACGGATCACGTACACGACGGTCCGAAAGAAATGCCCGTCGGACAAATACGGCGAGGCGATCAGCAAACAACCTTCGACGGAACTCATGCCTCTGCCCTAACTCAAGTTCTGATTTTGAGGATCGCGAAAAACGTCTTTCCACAAGCAACCGGCCCAGGACCATCCCACGCCAAAGCCCACCAACATATTGGTGGCATCGGCCTGAACCCGGCCCTGTTGCCGCATCCGCTGGATCAGGATCGGAATCGTCGAAGAGACCGTGTTCCCACAATCGGCCAACTCGATCGGCAAGCGCTCCGGTTCGACCTGCATTCGCAATTGTAACTGTTCCAGCATTTTCCGCGTGGCTTGGTGCATCAGAAACAGGTCGATCGCCTCCCGCTGGAGATGGTTCGCCTCGAGGATGTCCTCCACCAATCGCGGAATCGATTCCACGGTAAAATTAATTAGGCTCGGCCCGTCCATGTACAACCGGCTGGGCCACCGCTTGCGGTGCCGCGGCCGCAGGGCATCCTCTGGCGGACGAGCTCCGCCGTCGGCGACCAGCAACGTATCGGCTCCGCTACCGTCGGTACCGAACTGGAAGCCCCAGATCGATCGCGGTTCGGCCGCTTCGACCAACGTCGCCGCGGCGGCGTCGCCAAAAATGGTTCGCAAGCTGCGGTCGCTGGGGTCGATGTACTTGGAATACGTCTCGGAGGTGATCAGCAGGATGCGGCGGGCCACACCGCTGTGGATCAAACCTTCGGCCAACGCTAAACCGTAGACAAACCCGCTGCAGCCGAGATTGAAATCCAGGGCCCCACAGTGGGTCGGCAAGCCCAGTCGATCCTGAATCAGACAGCCCGTCGTGGGCAGGGGATAGTCCGGCGTCTGCGTGCAGTACAGCAAAAAATCGATCGACTCGCGCTCGACGCCCCGCTGAAAGAGTTTTTCGCATGCCGCCACGGCCAAGTCCGACGCGGTTTCGTTCTCCGCGGCGATGTATCGTTGTTCGATGCCCGTTTTGGCGGCGATCAAATCGAGGTTCCAGCCCGGAAATTCTTGCTCCAGAGCGGCATTGGTTTCGAGCCGTTCCGGAAAATGAACGGCGATGGGACCGATACTAGCGTGCGGCACGGGCGGCTCTGGCTGGGGCGAACAGGTGACGGATTGACCGGAAAAGGGCAGCCTAGCAAACCCCGGAACGCTTGCCGAGGTCAAGCGCCGCTGGTCACAATCGATCGATAGTATTCGACGCTGGCCTCCAGCCCCTCAGAAACGCTGACCCGCGGTTCGTACCCCAAGACGCGACGCGCTTCGGTAATATCCGCCAAAGAATCTCGCACGTCACCGGCCCGCGGCGGCTGGTGAATCGGTTCGATGCCCTGACCGAGCAGCTCGCGCAGGCGGTCGAGCAATTCCAGCAGCGTCGTGCTAGCACCGCAAGCGATATTGAACACGCCGCCGTTGACGCCTTCGACGGTCGCCGCCAACAGATTCGCGTCGACGACGTTGTCCACGTACACGAAATCGCGAGACTGTTGGCCATCGCCGTAGATAATCGGCTGCTGGCCTTCGAGAATCATCGAGACAAAGCGGGGAATGACCGCGCTGTACTCGCTCTGCGGATCCTGGCGGGGACCGAAGACGTTGAAGTACCGCAGGGCGGCCGTTTCGATGGTGCCACTGCGGGCAAACGCCGCACAGTACTGCTCGGCAGCCAGTTTTGCCGCCGCATAGGGCGACAAGGGTGCCGGCGGATCGCTTTCGCGCTTGGCCACGTAGGGAGAATCCCCGTAGGCCGCACTGGTCGAAGCCAGCACGAACCGGCGAACGCCCGCGGCGCTACCGGCAGAGAGCATCCGCACCGTCGACGTCGCCACCCACTGGTGGCACCGCACCGGTTCGGCCACGCTCCGCGGCACACTGGCCATGGCCGCCAGATGAAAGATCGTGTCGCAGCCCTCGACGGCCCCCGCCACGACGGCTTCCTCCGAACAATCGCCTTCGATGAAATCGACCGGCCCTTCGATCGCCTGCAGATTCTCGCGCGTGCCCGTGCTCAGGTTGTCCAGCACGCGAACCGTCGCGCCCAGCTTCACCAAACGGTTGGCCAAATGACTGCCGATAAAGCCGGCGCCGCCGGTCACCAGACAAGTGCGTCCCTGGAGGCTGCTGCCAATGGTCATCGCTGGGGGTCCAAATAAAGGATCAATCGAAATCGTTTTCTCCCCTCTGCCCCGAATCCTGGCGAGCCTAAGCGAGTCAGGATTCGAAGGAGAGGGGCCGGGGGTGAGGGGGATATCTACTGGCCACCTTCAGTGAAGCGTCTACGACTTGGCGGCGCGAACTTTTTCCAGCAACCGGCCGGGGCTGCCCATCGCGTGGTAGCCGCCGTCGACGTGCAGGATTTCGCCGCTGATCCCGTCGCTGGCCGGATGCAGCAGGAAAGCGCCGGTGTTGCCGACTTCTTCGTGGGTCACGTTCCGGGCCATCGGTGCCATGTGCTCGTACAACTCTAGCATCTCATCGACACCGGCGGCGCGACCGGCCAGGGTCCGCATGGGGCCGGCCGAGAGGGCGTTGACGCGGACGCCTTGGGCGCCCATGTCGAAGGCCAGGTACCGCACCGTGGCTTCCAGGGCCGCTTTGCAAATGCCCATCACGTTGTATCCGGGCACGCATTTTTCGCCGCCGAAATACGTCATCGTGGCGATCGCCGCACCGGGTTTGAACAATTCGGCGTCCTTGGCCGCGGCCGTCGCCGCGATCAGGGTGTACACGCTGACGTCCATCGCCAAAGCAAATCCGGCACGACTGGTGTAAACCGTATCCCGCCCCAGGTCCTCGCGGTCGGCGAAGGCAATCGAATGCAGCAAAAAGTCGATGCTGCCGAATTCGTCCTTGGCGGTCTGCATCACGTCGCGAATCTGTTGGTCGTCCTGCGCGTCCATCGGCACCAGGAACTTGGCGTTCGGCTGCTTGTCGGTCAGCTGCGAGACGCGGCGGCGGTTGCGTTGGCGGGCGTCATCGGGACGGTCCGGAAGATGCGTAAAACCACACTCGCCACCGCCTTCCATGATCCGCTTGGCGATCGCCCAGGCGATAGAATGGTCGTTGGCGACGCCCAGGATCAAACCTTTTTTTCCTTGAAAGTCCATGCTGTGTTTCTGATTGCGTTGGAGGAAGCGGGAGCAACGGTCGGGAAGGTGGCCGAGCTGGCCGAGCCGACGCGGGACGTTCGGAGGGCGGAGTTTATCGAAAAACCAAGGCCTCCGGTAGCCACACGCGGGGCCGCGTCACCACCTTTCTAAATCCGCTCGAGAACGCACCTCATGTCGCCCGCTCCAGATCCTCCCAGCACCGCCTCGTCCGGGGAAGCCGCGTTGGCACAATCCCTACTGGCGGCCGCGGCAGGAGCCCAGCACCCGGAAACGGCCGGCATCTTGGCGGTGCTGGAAGCGGTCGTCCGCCAAACGGCCCTGGCCGGCGCCGGGACGGCCGGCGCCGGGACGGTCCGTCAGCAAGGTCGCTCCTGGCAGATGGACCTATGGACCGGAGCGGACCCAGCGGAGGGCGTGCCCAAGGGAGATTCCGCAGCCGACCGGCCCGCCGTGCCGGAAACCTTGGTGGCCGAGGCGCTCGATCATCGCCAGGCCCAGCACCGCCAGCCCTGGTGGGCGTGGCCGATCCCGCTGGCCTCCGGCGCCGAAATCTCTCCGGCCCTGCGGGCTCAGCTGCCCCAGGCACTCGTGCTGTGGGCCCCGGACGGCGCTGCGTCGACCGCGGCCCCCCAGGCGATCGAACCCCAGACCATCGAACCCCAGACCATCGATACCGCGGCGCTGGAAGCGTGCGGCCGCGCGGCAGCCGCCACGCTGGGAGGCTTTTGTCCGCTGCTCCGCCGCCTGAGTGACTTGAGCGAGCGGGCCGAGCGACTGGAACGGCTGTTGGATTTCGCCGCCCACTGGCATCGTGAGGACGACCCCGAAGCGTTGCTGCGAGCCATCGCCGGAGCCGCCACCGAACTGCTTCGCTGCGAACGGGCCAGCATTTTTTTGTGGGATCGCCGCCGCAAAAAACTGGTCGGCAAACCGGCCCTGGGCGTGGGGCACCAGCCGTTGGAAGTCGACGACGCGGCGGGCATCGTCGGAGCGGTCCTCCAGTCGGGCCAGCCCCGGCGTTGGCAGGCCAGCGAAGATGAGGAGAGCGAGGTCAATCGTGCGGTCGACCGCCAGCTGCAGTTCACCACCCGTTCCCTGCTGGCCGTGCCGCTGGAGGACCAAAAGGGCAAACCGCTGGGCGTGTTCGAGGTGATCAACAAGTCCACGGGCCGCTTCAGCACCGAAGACATCGACACGCTGACCCGTCTGGCCACCCAAGCCGCCGGCGTGATCCGCAATACGCAGGACCGCCACACGGCGATTCGGTCGCGGGACCGCCTGGTCGCCGACGTGGCCGAAACGGTCCAGGTGATCGGGCACAGCGACAGCATCACGGCGCTGCGAAAAACGGTCTCACGCGTCGCCGCGACCGATCTGGCCCTGTTGGTTCTGGGCGAAAACGGGACCGGCAAAGAAGTCCTGGCCCGCAGCGTCCACTTCCAGTCGCCGCGCCGCAGCGAGCCCTTCGTGGCGGTCAACTGCGCCGCCCTGGTCGAATCCCTGCTGGAAAGCGAACTGTTCGGCCATGAAAAAGGCGCCTTCACCGACGCCCATCAATCGCGGCCTGGCAAGTTCGAGCTGGCCTCCGGCGGCACCTTGTTCCTGGACGAAATCGGCGACCTGAGCCCCGGCGGACAAGCCAAATTGCTGCGTGTGCTGGAAGAGAAAGTGATCGTTCGCGTGGGCGGTTCGGCATCGATCCCGGTCGACGTCCGCGTCGTGGCCGCCACCAACCGCTCGCTGGCGGAGATGGTTCGCGAGAAAACCTTCCGCGAAGACCTGTACTTTCGCTTGAATGTCGTCTCGTTGCAGTTGCCGCCGCTCAGAGAGCGCGGCGACGACATCCTGCTGCTGGCCAACCATTTTCTGGAACACTTCGCCCAGCAGATCGGGAGGCTCCCGCCCAAAATCTCGCGCGAAGCCGCCGCGGCGATGCGGCGTCACCGCTGGCCCGGCAATGTTCGCGAACTGCGAAACCTGATGGAACGCGTCAGTTACCTGTGCCCGGACGACACCGTGGCCGCCGCCGACCTGGCGTTTTCAGCAGACCCGAAGGGACCAGGCGAATCCGGACGCGATCCCGCCCTGGCCATGGACGTCGGCCTGACCGAAGCCACGCGGCAGTTCCAAATCCAAGCCATCGAACAAGCCATCGCTCGCTGCCAAGGCAATATGACCGAAGCGGCCGCCACGCTGGGGCTGCACCGCAGCAACCTGTACCGCAAACTCAAGCAGCTGGGCATGGACGAGCCAAAGTAGCTCGGCTGTCCCCAGCCGAGACGAAAAAACCAAAGCAGCTCGGCTGTCCCCAGCCGAGACACCGCATTTCCCCTACCCCCTGGAGCTACCATGGATGCCCACGACGTCATCGCCCAAGCCGCCAAGACCAGCCGAATGATCCTCGAATCCTATGTTTCGGACCTGGAGGACGCGGAGCTGCTCCGCCGGCCGGGACCGGGCTGTAACCACATCGCCTGGCAACTGGGACATCTGATCGTCGCCGAGTGCGGTCTGCTGGATTCCGTCCGCCCCGGCTCCGCGATCACCTTGCCCGAGGGATTTGCCGAGACGCATTCCAAGGAGAACGCCGACAGCGACAAGGCCGAGGAATTCTGCAGCAAACAACAGTACCTGGAGCTGCTGTCGCAAACCGCGGCGGCCACCCAGACCGCGCTGCGGAGCGTTTCCGCGGAAGACCTCGACGCCCCGGCTCCGGAGCACCTCCGGCAGATGTTCCCGCGAGTCGGAGACGTTTTTCTGTTGATCGCCAGTCATCCGCTGATGCACGTCGGCCAGTGGGTTCCGGTCCGACGTGCCCTCAACAAACCCGTGCTGATCTAGTGTCGCCTTTCGCTCCCGCGAAAGTAGCCGTCCAGTGTCGCCTTTCGCTCCTGCGAAAGTAGCCGTCCAGTGTCGCCTTTCGCTCCTGCGAAAGTAGCTCGGCTAGTGTCGCCTTTCGCTCCCGCGAAAGTAGCTCGGCTGTCCCCAGCCGAGGATGCAATACAGCCCAGCTCCGTCTCGGCTGGGACAGCCGAGCTACTCTGGACAGCCGAGCTACTCTGGACGGCCGGCCGCTGCTACCGCAGCAGCTCGTCCAGTTCCTCACCCAACTGGGCGACCTGGACGTTGTGCTGGACGACCTTGCCGGATTTATCGATCAGCAACATCGTGGGCAGGGTTTGCACGCCCAGTTCGTTGGCCAAGCGGCTTCCCTCCATGCCGCCTTCGGCGAACAGTTGCGTCCAGGGCAGGGGATTGGCTCGCAGGAATTCCGCGGCATCTTCGCGGGTGCTGTCGACGCTGACCCCCACGATTTCCAGGCCGGCCTTCTGGTACTGAGCCTGCAGTTGTCGCAGCCGCCGCATGTCCTGCTTGCAAGGTTCGCACCACGCGGCCCAGTAGTGCAGGACGACCGGCCGGCCCCGCAGGGACGACAGCCGGAAGCTCTTGCCATCGATCGTTTCACCGCGCAGATCCAGCGATTTGCCCACCGAATCCAGCCGGCGCACCGCTCCGGCGGCTTTCGCACCAGCGGTTTCGCCGGGGAATTCCTTGGCCACGCGGCGATACCACTGCAGGGCCTCCTTTTCCTTGGCTTCGAATTCCTTGCTCAGCGCCAACTGCAACATGGCCTTGCCGGCTTCGGGCGTCGACTCATACCGCTCGACGAACTCCGTCAGGTTTTCCAGGTACCACTCCTGGATCTTGGGAAAATCCTCTGACTTCGAACCCTGCAGGCGAGTGGCGTATTCTGCGCTGATCACTTGGAAATCGACGTACGACCGCAGCGCCTTGTTGTTGCCCGCCAATTCGCGGCTGATTTTTCGCAGCCGGGTCGTGCCGTCGGGATAGGCTCCTTCCTGAATCGCCACGGTGACCGTATCGACCAGTTGCTGGACCCAGGCCTGACGATCGGCCGGCGTGCTGGCGGCCAGGGCCAGCTGCTCGACCACGTCGGCGCGAGCAGCGTTCAATTTGGGCAGTTCGGCCGGTCCGGCCGTAGCCAAGCGTTGATCGATCTTTTCCAGCTGGACGACCAACTTCTGGGCCTGCTGGTCCTGTCCTTCGCTGGGCAGGGCGGTCGTCGCGGCCCGCATGGGGGTGAAGAAATATCCGCTGCTGCGGGCAACCATGTCTTCGCCGACGACCTGCGGCAGATCGATCAACCGCCAAGCGTCGCCGACCTGGACCAGCGTCCCGACGACCAGTTGGCCGCTTTCGCCCTCGTTTTCGAACATCGCCACGACGTTCTCGTAAACCTTCAGGTCCGAGCTCAGGCCCAGGGCACCGGAGGGCAACACGCCGGGTTTGGCCGCGGCGAACTGCACCCACCGCGCGCCGGCCTGGACGGAGTTCTGCTGCTTGGCGAAATCGGCAAACCGCTGCCGAGCCTCCTGCAGCTGCTGGGCCAGTTTCTTGGCTTCGCCGGGCGCAAAGCCCAGCGCGGCCAATTCCTCGTCAGAAAGCACCAACCGCTCAAACCGCTCGACGTCCGCGTCGGCCAGGGCCGCGACCAGCTCCGCGGTGGCTTCCTCGGCAGAGATCTGTTTCCAGCTGTCGATCGTGCCGTCTTCGTTGTCGTCCAGCGCCCAGCGAGTTCCGGCGGTGCCCAGCCAGCGATACTGGTCGGCTTTGCCGTTGAAATCGCCGTCGACATCACGATAGACCTCGACACCTTGGTCGAAGTAGCACCACAGATCGACCTTTTTGTCGCCGTTGGTATCGGCAAAGCGTCGCAGCGGGGTGCCGTCGGCGGTGGTGACTTCCCATCCGGCCCAGTCCCCTTCCAGGTCGACCACCCGACAACTGTCCACTTCGGAGGCGGGAACTCGTTGGTATCGAACCGCTTGCTGGACCGGCTTGAGGCTCAGCGCCGCCTTCGCAGCCGGTGGCGCGGCCGAGAGAGGGACTGTCGGCGACAATCCAACCACCAGTGGTAGAACGAACAGGGCAGCCTTGCGTGGCATCGAATACTTCTCCAAACGAGAAAGAAACAGCAGTGAGTGTCCGGTTTTAAGGGTATCGGCGAAGAGATTGCCGGGAAAATAGAATTAAAACCAAAAGGGCCTTTGACAGATCACGGCAGATTCGTAAACTTCGGGACCTTCGCAGCCGCGGCTTTCCAAGTTTCGGCTCCGCGGGCGTATAGCTCAGCTGGTTAGAGCGCGTCGCTGATAACGACGAGGTCCCAGATTCGAATTCTGGTACGCCCACTCGAAGAGGCTCGAAGCGAAAACCGCCGACGGCAGGATTTCCGCCACAAGCGTTTTTCACTTCGAGGTTCCCACGGGGGTATAGCTCAGTTGGGAGAGCATCTGCTTTGCAAGCAGAGGGTCGTCGGTTCAAGTCCGTCTACCTCCACTTGGCAGATCGCCGCCGGTCGCTAAATTAGTCGCCGGCAGCAGTCAGCCGCCTGGGCCCTGGCCCGCGGCCATCCTTCGGGATGGCCAACTGTCCCTCCGGGGCAGAAAGTTGGGAAAGTTTGCAAAAAGTCGACCAAGAGCCCTGGCGGGCCAAGCGACTTTCCGCAACAATCCCCGACCTAACAAAGAAGGGCCGACCTGAAGCGACAGGCCTCACCAAAAACGCCGCTTCAAAAAAACGGGAAACAGGCATTGACCGAAAACAAACGGTCGCTAAACTTCCCACCCACGCCTCGAAGTGAAACGACGAGCCGCCCGCCGACAACGGCAAAATGCTCTTCACAAAAATTTCACTTCAGGCATTGACGGCCCCGGCCGACAACAGTTACTATCCCGCCTCCCAAAGGTGACCGACCGCTCGCCCAGCTCAAGCAGCCGGGCGAGCGGCTGACCACCTAGGAAAGCGTCCCTTGCCCAGAGCAAGGCCTTGATTTTTGACAATTTGGTTGTTTGGTAGAAGGCATCTAAAGAACACCACAGTTCTTGCAAGCCTCGTTGGTCGCTCGCGACCGACAGCCTGCAAGTTCTCGGTTTAGTTCTCAGGAGCGTTGAGTGAGACTTGCCCGCCAGCACGCAAGTGCGGGAGAGCAAGTTGATCAGACGATCTTGCAAATAGCTTGGATGCACTGACCGCCTGCAGGGAACACCTCGACAGCTTGCTGCCGAGGAACGAACTGCGGGAAACGCAGTGTAGGCCAGGCACTTTTATCGTTGGTAGACACCAGCGGATCGAAAGCATCGCTTGCGATTCCGAGCCCGACCGCTTCCGCGGCCGAGCAACGAAGCGTAGCGAGTTCGAGATTCCGATGGTCAAGCTACCAAGAGCATATGGGGGATGTCTTGGCGTCAAGAGCCGAAGAAGGGCGTGGAAGTCTGCGAAAAGCTTGGGGAAGCTGACAAACGAGCGATGATCCCGAGATACCCGAATGCTGCACACTGAATACATAGGTGTGCCAGCGGCAACCCAGGGAACTGAAACATCTAAGTACCTGGTGGAAAAGAAAGAAAAATCGATTCCGTAAGTAGCGGCGAGCGAAAGCGGAACAGCCCAAACCGAGAGGGTTTCCCTCCCGGTGTTGTAGGGCACATCGCATGGCGTCGCAGAACGAGTAACAGAACGACCTGGAAAGGTCGGCCACAGAGGGTGACAGCCCCGTAAGTGAAACTCCATTAAGCGACGTCGGTGTGTTCCTGAGTAGGTCCAGTCACGTGAAACCTGGATTGAATCCGCGGGGACCATCCCGCAAGGCTAAATACTCCTTGACGACCGATAGCGAACCAGTAGGGCGACTGAATGATGAGAAGAACCCCTGCTAGGGGAGGAATGTGAACCTGAAACCATATGCTTACAAGCGGTCGGAGCCCTATAGTCCTTCGGGACCACGGGTGACGGCGTGCCTTTTGCATAATGATCCGGCGAGTTGTGGTATGCGGCTTGGTTAAGTCCTTACGGGACGTAGCCCAAGGGAAACCGAGTCTGAATAGGGCGAAATTGTCGTATGCTGCAGACGCGAAACCTGGTGATCTACCCATGAGCAGGTTGAAGCGCGGGTTAAACTGCGTGGAGGACCGAACCCACTTAGGTTGAAAACTGAGGGGATGACTTGTGGGGAGGACTGAAAGTGTAATCAAACCAGGAGATAGCTCGTTCTCTCCGAAATATCTTGAGGGATAGCGTCGAGCCACTATTTATCGGGGGTAGAGATACTGAATCGGATGGGGGCCCTTCCCGGGGTACCCCACCGAACCAAACTCCGAATACCGATAAAACTATCTCGGCAGTCAGTCCGCGGGGGATAAGCTCCGCGGTCGAGAGGGAAACAACCCAGACCATCTGCTAAGGTCCCCAAGAAATACTTAGTCACTAAGGAAGTTGAATTGCTAAGACAGCTGGGATGTTGGCTTAGAAGCAGCCACCATTTAAAAAGTGCGTAACAGCTTACCAGTCGAGCAATTCTGCGCCGATAATGAACGGGAGTAAGTATTTCACCGAAGCAATGGATGCTAGTCCTTCGGGGCTAGCGTGGTAGGAGAGCGCCGATAACCAGATACAAGCCGTACGGTAACGAACGGTGTCGGGGTTATCGGGTGATTATGCCGGAATGAGTAACGATAAAGCAGGTGAGAATCCTGCTCGCCGAAAGCGTAAGGTTTCCTGGGGAAGGTAAATCCGCCCAGGGTTAGCCGGTCCCTTAGTCGAGGCCGAAAGGCGTAGACGATGGATAACAGGTCAATATTCCTGTGCCGGTTGTACATTCGATGCTGGGACGGCGTCCGGAAAGTGAGCGGTACGAATAGAAATGTCCGTAGCGAAAACCGAGGCGACCAGGGTTAAATGACTGGTCAAAAACCAAGGTTTAGCTCGAGAGCGTTTAAGTTCTCGAAGTCATTGGAAGGACGTCCAAGAAAAGCAGCTAAGTTATGTGTGCAACCGACCGTACTAAAACTGACACAGGTACGCGAGACGAGAAGTCTAAGGCGCTCGGGAGAACGGTGGTTAAGGAACTCTGCAAAATGGCCCCGTAAGTTCGCGATAAGGGGCGCCTCCGGCGGTTTACGCTGCTAGAGGCCACAGAAAATCGGCTCTAACGACTGTTTATCAAAAACACAGGTCTCTGCTAACACGTAAGTGGATGTATAGAGACTGACGCCTGCCCGGTGCTGGTAGGTTAAGGAAGACGGTTAGCTCTTCGGAGCGAAGCTGGCGACCGAAGCCCCAGTAAACGGCGGCCCTAACTATGAGGGTCCTAAGGTAGCGAAGTTCCTTGTCGGGTAAGTTCCGACCTGCATGAAAGGCGTAACGATTGGAGCACTGTCTCAACCACCGACCCGGTGAAATTGTAGTTGTGGTGAAGATGCCACATACCCGCGGTTAGACGGAAAGACCCCGTGAACCTTTACTGTAGGCAGTTATTGGGTTGAGTTATGTTCTGTGTAGGATAGCTGGGAGGCTTTGAAACCGGTGCGCTAGCATCGGCGGAGCCGTCCTTGAAATACCAGCCTGGTCATAATTTAATTCTAACCTTGATCCCGTGAATCCGGGCAAGGGACAGTTGCTGTCGGGCAGTTTGACTGGGGCGGTCTCCTCCCAAAGAGTAACGGAGGAGTGCAATGGTACACTCAGCCTGGTCGGCAATCAGGCGAAGAGCGTAAAGGTAGAAGTGTGCTTGACTGCGAGACCCATAAGTCGAGCAGGGACGAAAGTCGGTCTTAGTGATCCGGTAATCCCGAATGGAAGGGTTATCGCTCATCAGATAAAAGGTACTCCGGGGATAACAGGCTTATCGCCACCGAGCGTCCACAGCGGCGTGGCGGTTTGGCACCTCGATGTCGGCTCATCACATCCTGGGGGTGTAGAAGCTCCCAAGGGTTTGGCTGTTCGCCAATGAAAGTGGTACGTGAGCTGGGTTCAGACCGTCGTGAGACAGGTCGGTCCCTATCTGCCGTGGGCGTTCGAATCTTGAGGGGATTCAACTTTAGTACGAGAGGATTTAGTTGGACGAAGCTCTGGTGTACCAGTTGTCGCGCTAGCGGCACGGCTGGATAGCTAACTTCGGAACGGATAAACGCTGAAAGCATCTAAGCGTGAAGCCCGCCCCAAGATAAGGATTCGTAAGTCGCTTTGCGACGAGAGCCCCCTGGAAGACTACCAGGTTGATAGGCTGGACGTGTAAGTACGGTAACGTATTGAGCTAACCAGTACTAACGGGCAAAGGCTTGACCATCGATATCTTGCACTCGCATTCGAACCGATGGTTCACAACGCTCCTATAAAATGTCTTACTACCAAACAACCGGCTGGCGGTCAGGTGAAATACCCTGCCGCCAGTCCTTCCGGCGACCATATCGGAAAGGTCACACCCGTTCCCATCCCGAACACGGCAGTTAAGCTTTCCGAGCCGATGATAGTGCCCACCAGCGTGAAAGTAGGTATTGCCGGATTTTTAAAACCCTTCTTGTCCTTGTGACAAGAAGGGTTTTTTTATGCGCTGATCCCTTCCTGGTTGCCGTCCATCGGATTGCCGCAACGGCCATCGCCGTAAGAGGGGAGCCGTAGCAGTGGGGCGGTCCATGTCTTACGCTACGGAACACGCTGCCTTGGGAACCGTTCGGAAACGACTTCGGCATTTCCCAGCGGTTGCTGGAGCATTGTAGGGATGATCAAATCGCGGCGTGGCAACCACGGCAGTGGCGATATGTGGATAGGGGTAGGGAAGCCCGGTTAGGCCGGGCTCCCCTCCCTCCGAACCGTGCGTGCGGTTCTCCCGCACACGGCTCTCCAGTTAGTAGGTCCTATGAGGATTGTCCGAAACGGATGTGGGCCTCCCGCAGACTCCAGAGACCCGCCGCCGTAAAGTAGGCGTTTGGCCAGCGTTGGTTACGCGAAAGCCGTTTAGGGTTGAGACGATGACGCTTTAGCAGCAGCCGACGTAGGCGACTACGGATTTTCGCGTCAAGGTCCTTAAAGATCGTCCAGCGACAGTGGCGGAAGTAGCGGAACCAGCCGACCAACACGCGGTTGAGCTCCTTCGCGATCGACTCGATAGAGCCGCTTCGCTTGCGTGACGTCAGTTCGTTGAGCCGGTGTTTCAGCTTCACCAAGCTTTCGCGCCGAGGATAGATGCACTCACCGCGAAACGAATAGCCTAGAAAGGCGAAGCTTTCATAGCGGCTGTCTACGATCTTCGTTTTGTCAGGATGTAACTGTAAGCCGGCAGACTCGACCCATTGTTTGATCTCCAACAGGGCCGCCTCGGCTTCGAACTGGCTACGGCAGAGGACGACGAAGTCGTCGGCGTAACGGACCATTTCGAAACCAGACTCTGCCATTTGATGATCCAGGTCATTGAGGTACAGGTTCGACAGCACCGGAGAAAGTACTGCGCCTTGAGGAACTCCGGCGATCGGATTCCACTGACGCAGCTCTTCCAGGATTCCCTGATCCAGCATGGATTCAATCAGATCGATTACCTCGCCGTCAGCAATGTGAGCCCGGACGAGCTTCAGCAGTCGCTCTTTGGGGATTGAATCGAAGTACCCTTTGAGGTCCGCATCGACGACATACACGTAACCATCCTGGATCTTTTGCTCAACGATACGAAGGGCATCGTGAGCCGAGCGTCCATGCCGGAAACCATAGCTCCGTTCATGAAACTCGTTGTCGAGGATTGGTTCGATCACGTTGACCAGTGCGGTTTGCACGACTCGGTCACGGACCGTTGGGATGCCTAAAGGTCGAGTCTCGTTCGGTTTCCCGGGCTTGGGAATGTGAACGCGACGAACCGGCTGAGGTTTATAGTGACCGCTGTTAATTTGTCCACGCAGCGTACGGATCTCCGCGATCAGTTGCTGCTCGTACATTTCACAGTTCTGGCCATCGACCCCGGCTGCGCCCCGTTTCGCCGTTACCTTGCGGGCGGCTTGGAACAGGTTCAGCTCGCTGGTGACCTTGTCGATTAGCGAATACCACTTGCCATGTTTCAATCGTCTCTCGACGAGTGTCGACAACATTCGATCGGTCCAGACCGCACGCGAAGCCCAGAAGCGGATATCCGTTTTCTGTTCGTCGCCCGGAGGCATAGCCGCAAACGGCACTCGTTCCGGTAAAAGTTCGGTGTCTTTCTGTTTGGCGAGCCGCCGTTGGCGTCGCGCCAGACGTTGAGACTTGTTCTTTCTCATGCGTTTGTTCTCGATACGATTTCTACTTTCCTGCCTCCCTTCGCTCGCGGCGGGTTTGGTTCCCGCCGGTCATCACTACTATGAAGGCTCTGACTTCTGAGCGAGCTTCAGAGGCTGCGGCTCATTCAGATCTCCCTGCTTATCTCGACTGAACTTCTAGACATTCCATCTCCAACCACCCTACTGCCATTTCGTTCACCTCGGTTTAGCACGCTACTGTTCATTCACCGTGTGAGCCGTCTCACCGACCGCCATGGTTGGTTCCTGGCTGACCTGTTGCGATCATCGTCGGGCCGTTTCGTGAGATCAGGGGTTCGCGAGTTGCTAGGCCGCTCCCCGACAGGCTTGGCCGAATCGAGTTCACTTTCGTTACGGACTGTCTATTCGATCCTGATTGCTCTCCACCCTTTCTGTTGAAAACGCAGTTATCATTCACTACGGAGAGGGTAACGGTCCTCTCCGACAGGGACTTTCACCCTGCAGTTCAGTCGCCTTCGCAGGCGCACTAGCCCTGGGTGCCAACCCAGGGAACGGACTTGGCTATTTCGTATACACGGAATTATTCCCGAACGGCTCCTTAGTTTTTCCGGAGCACTCACGCTGGAGTGCTCATCGGCGCCAATGCGGTTTCGGCGTCCCGCGAATCAGCCTTCCCTCGGCCCTCAGCTCCACGCCCCCCCCGTCCGGCCCAGCGCAGCCCCCAGTTCGGCCGGGTTGCTTCCCGCTTTTCCCGCCCGCACAATCGGAATCCCCGCACTGGGTGTTCCTACACTCCACTAAATGATGCGTAGCGTGAACTTGCTTCGCCTAGTAGAGATTTTCGCGTCTGCTCGTCTCCCCCATTCTGACTCGGTTCGGACTTATCTTCCTCGGTTTCCTCGTCGCGATCTTGAACGGAGCTTACTGTGTCTGACAGCGTCTACCCCCGCTCGGTTGTACGTGAACAGCGTTTGTCTCGAAAGACTTTCGGCCTGCTTCGCAAGTCGCGGTTCAAGCTTTGCCGCAGATCTTTGGGGCGGCGCCGGCTGCGGGCGGAACTGCTTGAGGAGCGGAATCTGCTGAGCGCTATGTCGGTACTCAGCGGAACCGCGTTCGAGGACAGCGACGGAAATGGACAGCGTGCCGGGGACGAAGCCGGATTGGAACGCGTCGTCGTTTACTTGGACCAGAACGACAACGGCGTGCTTGATCGTTTAGGCCTGGAACCAGATCTGTATCCCGCTGGCCAAACCGTCGGGCATGCGATTGGTGAAGCCACAGTGCGGACGACGTTGCGCGGCGATGCACCGGCGCTGGCGACAAGTGCCAACGCATTATTCACCTCTACCGGTTCGCGTGTCTTTGCGAATCAGTACGGGGATGTGGGTTTTTCGAATGCCGAACACCAACTGGAAATTGATGTCACCGGGACCGTCGACGCACTGAGTATCGATTTCACTGCCATCGAGGCGAGTGCAGTGGGGCAGCTGATGGTATTCGACGACAACGGCAATTTATTGACTACGGTAACGACCGGTTCGCTCGCAGCCGGGCAATCGGAAACATTGGTCGCGTCGGTTCCCGGTATCGCCTATGCGATCGCCGCTTCAACGGACAGCTTACGCGGCACGCTGGACAATCTGACGCTTGGCCAGAACAACGAGCCCACGGCGATAACCGATTCAAACGGTCAATACACATTCACGAATCTTCCCGCCGGCGATTATGTGGTCCGCGAAATTGTCCCGTCGGGTTATGACCTGACCGCGCCGCAGGCGTCGGCGGGTCGACTGTTTGCGATCGATCCCAACATTACAAATCCTGCGCGCATCATTGAAATCGATCCCGGCGATGGCACGACCATTCGCTCCTTCGACGCTCCGGGAGACGTTGTCGGTAGCACCGCAGGCCTGGCGTTCGATGGCAACACTCTATTTTTTATCGATGCATCCGAAGACAGGCTGTATGAGCTGAATCCTGACACTGGAGGCGTTCTGGATTTGATGGTCCTGGACTCCACACCGCGTTGGGACGGTGTCGCGGTGCTTGACGGTCTGGTCTATGTCAATGCGCCTGGCCAAAACAAGATTTATGTCATTGATCCGGTGCTCGACGTCGTACAAAACATCGTTAGCGTCCCGAGCTCCAACTACGAACCCTTTGGTGGACTGGGCGAATTACCGGATGCTTCGGGTGGGAAACTGATTGGACCGGTGGGGAATTCCAATGTCGTCGCCCTGTTGGATCCCTCGACCGGCGAGGCGACGAGTTGGTTTTCGCACGCCTTCGTCAACGATGGTCGCGACTTTGGCGTGACCAGCATGGATGGCTTGGTCTACCTGGGCTTCGACGATCCGGCGGGAACGGTGCAGGTGTACGAGCCGGACGGAACGCCGGTTCGCAGTTTCCAAACCGGGTTTGACATGTCGGGGCTGGGGGCCGCGGATTCACTGGATGCCGCCCATCGAGTGACGGTGGGCGACGGAGAAACGATAAGCGATCTTGATTTTGGGAATATCCGGCAAACCGGCTCCATTCGGGGCGTCTTGTTCGAGGACGAGAACGGCAACGGTCAACGGGACGCCGATGAAGATCCCTTGGCCGGGATCACGGTCTATCTGGACACAAACAACAACAGGGTGCTCGATGGCGGGGAGCTATCGACGCAAACGGGCGCCGACGGATCGTATCAGTTCAACAATCTACCGATTGGCGATTACATGGTTCGCCAAGTTGTGCCTGAAGATTTCGTTCAGACCGCCCCGGGACTTAGCGATGCCTTCTTCTATGCCGTGGCCGGTCAAGCCAATGAACTGATCACTATCGATGCGGCCACCGGCGAAGTCGCACACGTCGGCCTTTTCGGAACCGACATGAACGGGCTGGTGCATACCAGATCCGGGGAACTGTTCGGGCTGAAGGGCACCGGGACGGACGGTTTCTACTCCATCGACACCACCACCGGTGCCGCCACGTTGATCGGCCCGACCGGCGATGTGGTTTTCGGCTTGGCGTACGACCCTGCCACCGACACGATCTACACCGTCCGTAATCTGGGGTCGACCCGGCATTTGGCGGCGATCGACCGAAGCACCGGTGCGCTCACAACAATCGGTCCGGGCAGTGGCGACGTGGTGAATGTCAGCGGGATCGCCTTTGACGCGGCCAACAACCAGGTGATCGCCTTCGATAACCTGGACGCTGAATTCTGGGGCTTTGACGTACAGACGGGGGCGGTCACGCGGCTCTCGGACACCTCCGATTTTGCCGCCTATGGATTCACGCCCGTAGGCGACGAGTTTGTGATGTCCACCACCCAGGGAAATCTGGTCCAGATCGACCCCTTCACGGCAACTGCCACTCCGTACCTGACCATGTCGGAGATCCTGGGCATCGATGCCCTCGATTATGTCCCGGCATCCGACGGGGCTCAGTACGTCACCGTATCCGCCGACGCGGTCCGCGACCAAGTCAACTTTGGCAATCAGCGCCGAGGCCTGACACTGTCGTTCGCCGACACAGCCATAAATGAAAATGGCGGGACCACGACGGCTACCGTCACGAGAAACACCGATTTGTCTGAAGAGTTGGTGGTGTACTTGTCCAGCGGTGATACGTCGGAAGCGAGCGTGCCGGCCACGGTAACGATCCCAGCCGGAGAATCCGAGGCGACATTTATTGTGTCTGGAGTCGACGATTCGATTCGCGATGGAAGCCAGACGGTGTACATTTCCGCTGCGATGTCGCCCCCGAGTTCGGAGACCTACTCCGATGATTTCTCTGCCGAGCAATTGGGGACCTTTTGGACAACCATCACCGACATCCCCGGGTCCTCCGTCACCCAGACCGGCGGCGTTCTTCGAGTGGAAAGCCCGAGCCCTTCAGAGAGCTTTCTCGACACTGGGGTGCGTAGCCAACTCACCTTCGGCCATTCCGATTTCACGGCCCAGGTGGATTTTCGTCATCCTCAAGGGTCGGCGATGAGCTGGATGAGTGTGCCGGCGGGCCCTGCCGCTGTCTACGGCATCTACCATTACCCAAATACAAGACAATATCTCGTCTGGGTAAACAATGCCGGAAGCGGTAGACCTTATCGCGGCAGAGACGAATTCGGTGACGAGTCGACCAACTGGCACCAGCTGAAAATCCAGTATGATGCGGCGACGCAAACGGCCCGAGCGTTCGTCGATGGCACCGAATTAAATACCGCCACCGTGGACCTTCGTGGCGGGCCGATCAAGTTGTTCATGAAAGACAGTTCTTGGCTCGGGGAGGGTTTGTCGGTCACCGAGTTCGATAATTTTTCCTTGACTTACGATACCACGGTTGGCCGAACCAGCGCACCGCTCGTCGTGCTGGATGACGAGAGCTTGGTAGCCGAAGACGACACAGCGACGACGGCCGAGGACACCGCGGTCACGATCGACGTCCTGGCCAACGACGGCGCCGGCGACAGTACGAACCTGACCGTTACGCTGAACACACCGCCTACCAATGGTTCGGCGACCGTCAACAGTGACGGCTCGATCGCCTACACGCCCAAGGCCAACTTCTACGGTGCCGACACCTTTACCTACCAGATCGCTGACGACGCGGGCGCTACCGATACGGCCACGGTCACCATCACTGTCACTGCCGTCAATGACGCTCCCGTGGCCGTTAACGACGCCGCAACGACGGACGAGGACACTGCGGTTACGATCGATGTGTTGTCTAACGACAGCGACGTCGATGAAGATGCCTTGGGCGTGACAATCGAAACCGCACCGGCAAACGGATCGGTCGTAATCAATAACGATCGCACGATTACCTATACGCCCGACGCCAACTTCAACGGCCAGGACACCTTCGTCTACGCTGCGGTCGACCCCAGCGGCAAAACCGACCCGGCCGTCGTCACCGTTACGGTCTCTCCGGTCAACGACGCGCCCACCGCGCTCGATGACGCATTTGTCACTGACCGGGACGTGCCACTAAGTATCGGCACCGAGCAGAACGCGTCGGTGGTCGACCAACAAAGTCTGGCTCACGATCATGTCATCCTCATCACCAACTATGACCTGCAGCAAAAAGTCCGTGCTGGAGTCGATGGCCAGTTGGATGCCGTCGAAGTTTATCTCGGCAGGGATTTGACCGGCGACGTCGAACTCACCCTCGAGCTCTACCGCGGGGCGCCTTGGCAGTCGGGACAACCGGACTTTACAACCCAGGTCACCCCGGCGTCGTCGATGGCCGATGGCTGGCTTCGAATCGATACTTCCGCAGCGGACTTTGCATTAACTAGTGGCGAGCTGTTCACGCTGGGGCTGAGTGCGACCCGCTCCACGACGAGTCAGCGTCTCTACCTGGGGATGTCGCGAGAACCGCTTTCCAACGATTCCTATGACCACGGAGAACTGTGGAGCGATGGCACGAAGCACGAATCGGCGGGGGTTGGTTTCGATCTGACTTTTAAAACGCACATGCGCACTGTGCCCCCGCAAGCTGGAGTGCTGGCCAACGACTCGGATCCCGAAAACGATCCGCTGACCGCCGTATTGGTGACCTCCCCCAGCAACGGCACACTATCGCTTAACACCAACGGAGGTTTCACTTACACGCCGAACCCCGACTTTGCCGGAACCGACCAGTTCACTTACCGAGCCAGCGACGGGCAAGCGAATTCCAACGTGGCAACCGCGACGATCACCGTCCGGGCAGTCAACCGAGCTCCCGATGCGGTGGACGACCGCCAAAGCCTCGCCGAAGACACGTCGGTGACCTTGGACCTGCTGGCGAACGATTTCGATCCCGATGGCGATCCCATTACACTGCTGGGCGCGACAGAGCCCGCGAACGGCACCGTCGACATCAATGCGGATGGCACGGTCACCTACACCCCGAACCCCGATTTTTCGGGGATCGACTTGTTCTACTATACGATCAGCGACGACAACGGCTACGGTGATTCGGCCCAGGTCACCATGACGGTGACGGCCGTCAACGACGCTCCTGCGGCCGACGACGACACCGCCACAACGGATGAAGACACCGCGGTTACGATCGATGTGCTGGCCAACGACAGCGACGTCGATAAGGACACCCTAACCGTTTCGCAGCTCACCCAACCGGCCAACGGTTCGGCGGTTGTCAACAATGGCGGCGCCATCGTCTACACGCCCAACGCCAACTTCCATGGCATCGACACCTTCACCTATACGACCTCCGACGGTGCCGGCGGGACCGCGACGGCGACTGTTACGGTTACCGTTAATCCCGTTAACGACGCTCCTGCGGCCGACGACGACACCGCCACAACGGACGAAGACACCGCCGTCACGATCGACGTGCTGGCCAACGACAGCGACGTCGACGACGACACCCTAACCGTTTCGCAGGTCACCCAACCGGCCAACGGTTCGGCGGTTGTCAACAATGACGGGGCCATCGTCTACACGCCCAGCGCCAACTTCCATGGCATCGACACCTTCACCTATACGATCTCCGACGGTGCAGGCGGGACCGACACGGCGACCGTTACGGTCACCGTAAACCCCGTTAACGACGCTCCTGTGGCCGACGACGACACCGCCACAACGGATGAGGACACCGCGGTTACGATCAACGTGCTGGCCAACGACAGCGACGTCGACGGCGACACCCTAACCGTTTCGCAGG
>NZ_WIAD01000006.1:105000-199576 GCF_009618275.1 Roseimaritima sediminicola | reverse complement strand
AGCGACATCGACGGCGACACTCTAACCGTTTCGCAGGTCGCCGACCCGACCAACGGTTCGGCGACGATTAACGGTGACGGCGACATCGTCTACACGCCGAACCTTAATTTCCACGGGACCGATTCCCTCACGTACCAAATCGACGACGGGGCCGGCGGCGCCAATACGGCCACCATCACCATCACGGTCGCGTCTGTCAATGACACGCCTGTCGCCGTCGACGACGCCGTGACGACGAATGAAGACACCCCGATCTCGATCGATGTCTTGGACAATGACGGCGACGTCGATGGGGACGCATTGTCGGTGGCCATTCACGAACAGCCCTCTGCAGGTTCCTTGCAATTAAATCTCGACGGTTCCATCACTTATACGCCTGTTGCCAACTTCTCCGGCATCGACTCGTTCGCCTACTCGCTTTCCGATCCCCAGCAGGCCAGCGACAAGGCCGTGGTCACCGTCACGGTCGTCCCCGTCAACGACGCTCCCAGGGCCAGCGACGACTCGGCGACCACCCCGGAAGACACGACCGTCACGATCGATGTCCTGGGCAATGACGTCGACCTCGACGACAGCGACCTGACCGTAACGCTCGACGGTCAGGCTGCTCATGGCACCGCGGTGGTCGATGCCCACGGTTGGATCACTTACACGCCCGCGGCAAACTTCCACGGCAGCGATACATTCCGCTACGAGGTTCGCGACGCCAGTGGTGCCAGCGACACGGCCGAAGTCTCCGTTATGGTAAACCCGGTGAATGATCCCCCGGTGGCCAACGCGGACGCAACAACCACGTCGCAGGACACCGCCATCACGATCGACGTGTTGAGCAATGACGGAGATGTCGACGGCGACACTTTGGCGGTCTCGCTCGCTTCGCAACCGGCCAACGGTTCCGCCGCTGTCAACGCCGACGGTACGCTCACCTACACGCCGGTCGCCGGCTTTTCCGGCGAAGACTCGTTCATCTATGAAGTTCGGGATGGGCAGGGTGGACGGGATTCCGCCACAGTGACAGTGACCGTCCAGTCCGGCACGCTGAACGTCGAGTATGCGCTGGACAGCCGCCGTATCAATCTGGGCAGCAATGGCAAGGTCTCGATTACGCTGTGGGGTACGGCCCAGCTGACCGGTTCCCAAATCGATCCCAGTTCCGTGGTTTTCGCCGGTGCCAATCCGTTGCGTTGGAAAGTCATGGACGTCGATGGTGACGGCCACGACGATTTGTTCCTGAAGTTTGCCGTGAATGATCTTCGTGACGTTCTGTCGGCTAGCTACAGCGAAGTAGATTCCAAAGCGAAAACTCGCAGCACGCCCACGGAATTGTCCGCACGGACGATCTGGGATCAGGCCATCGCCGGGTTTGAGATGGTCGACGTGTTCTTGGCCAGAGCCCAGGACGACGACAAGGACGGCAAGGGGCGTGGCAGAAGGAACCGCTGAGCCTCCTGCCTGCGATCGGCAACTCTCGGCGGATGTCACATGGCCATCCCGAATCAGCCTCGGAAATGAACCCGAAAAAAACCGATCACGGCTCGCGTGGTGGACGGCAACGTGGATAAAATCCCCCACTGTCGAACAAGCGCGGCTACGGTACCAGGCGATTCCGTCGAGTTCCGCGAGCGAACGGCGGTTGCTGTTCCCCTGTTCCCGCCCCTACCTCCCACCGGGCGGGCCTCGCGGCCCGCAACCTTTGATGTCGCTTGCCTCTGCGTCCCGAAACTGGACCGTTGCCGAGTCCGCCGAACTGTACGATGTCCAGCGATGGGGCAACGGCTATTTCTCCATCGATCCGGCCGGGAACCTGCTGGTCCACCCCAGCCGCGATCCCCAGCAATCGGTGTGTCTGAAAGAAATCTGCGATCGCCTGCAGCAACGCGGCTACGAGCTGCCGGTGTTGCTGCGCTTCAACGGCATTCTGCGCGATCGCCTACGCGAGATGCACGACTGTTTTGCCACAGCAATGCAGGCCAACGATTACCAAAGCCATTACCGCTGCATCTTCCCGATCAAGGTCAACCAACAACGAGAAGTGATCGAGAAACTGGTCGAGTTCGGAACGGAACTCGGTGCGGGGCTGGAGGCGGGCAGCAAACCCGAACTGATGGCGGTCGCCGCGCATTGCCACCCCAGCATGCCGATCGTCTGCAACGGGTTCAAGGATGACGAGTTCATTCATTTGGCGATGATCTGCCAGAAGCTGGGGCGGACCGTGATCCCGGTCGTGGAGAAGTTCAGCGAACTGGAGCGGATTCTGGTCCATGCCCAACAGCTGGATGTGCGGCCCAATATCGGCATCCGCGTCAAACTGGCCGCTCGCGGCCAGGGTCGCTGGCAGTCCTCCGGCGGCTACCGCAGCAAGTTCGGGCTGACGGTCAGCGAGGTGATGCGGGCGGTAAACCTGCTGGAGTCGCGCGGGATGCTGGACTGCTGCAAGTTGCTTCATTTCCACCTGGGCAGCCAGATCACGAACATCCGCCCGATCAAAGCCGCGATCAACGAAGCGGTGCGGGTTTACTGCGAACTGCATCGGCGTGGTGCCGGCCTCGAATACCTGGACGTCGGCGGCGGTTTGGGAGTGGACTATGACGGTTCGCAGACCAATTACGAATCCAGCATGAATTACACCACGCAGGAGTACGCCAACGACGTGGTCTATCAGATCAAGGTGGTGTGCGACGAAGCCCAGGTGCCGCATCCGATTATTTTCAGCGAAAGTGGCCGAGCCGTTGCCGCCCATCACAGCGTGTTGGTGTTTGGCGTGCTGGGGGTGACCACGCAAGGCGAACAGAACGAAATCCCAGCAACCCTGCCGGACGATTACGAACAACCCGTCGTGGACTTGCACAACACATACCGGGAAGTCAACGCACGCAACGTCGTCGAATCCTTTCACGATTGCCAGGCCAGCCTCGACATGGCAATGAATCTGTTTGCCAGCGGGTACCTGTCGCTGGAGCAACGCGTGGTCGCCGAGAATGTTTTCTTTGCCACCTGCCAGCGGATTCGAAAGTGCGTGCAGGACATGGACTACGTTCCCGAGGAACTGGAAAACCTGGACCGCATGCTGTCGGACAATTACTTCTGCAACTTTTCGCTGTTTCAGTCCGTTCCGGACAGCTGGGCGATCAAACAACTGTTTCCGATCATGCCGATTCATCGCCTGGACGAAGCCCCCACGCGGCACGCCGTACTGGGAGATATCACCTGCGACAGCGACGGCAAGATCGATCGGTTTACCGATCGGCGAAGCGTTAAAAACACGCTGCCGCTGCATCCCTTTGATGGTTCGCCCTACATGCTGGGGGCGTTTTTGGTGGGGGCTTATCAGGAGATCCTGGGCGACTTGCACAATCTGTTTGGCGACACCCACGCGGTGCACGTCGACGTCGATCCGGGCAACGGCCAGCCGATCATCCGCGACATCGTCGCCGGCGACACCGTCCGCGAAGTCCTCGGCTATGTGCAGTACGACGAACGCGACCTGGTGCGGCGCGTGCAGACGATGGTCGAGCAAGCGGTGGGAGAAAACCGCATCGACAACCAACAGGCGGGTCGCTTCCTGCGGTTCTACGAGCAGGGCCTATCCAGCTACACCTACCTGACGGGATCGTCCGCGGAAAACGACTAAGGGCAGGGCGGCGCGGCAGAACGGGTGGCGTTACAATGGGGATCCCTCCCCACCCGTCCTCCCCCAAACTTAACAACCCACTCCCGCCATGCTCCTGCATTCGTTTCGCCGCGGCCTGTTTCTGGCCACGCTCGTTTTGTCGACCAGTTTATCGTCCCTGGCGGTTGCCCAGGATGTGCTTTCGGCCACACCCGAAGGGCCGGCGACGCTGGACGTGGTCCTCGGCCAGCTGCGCACCTTGCGAGAGCAGGGCGATGCGGCCCCCAAAACGATTCGCTTGCAAAGCGGCACGTATCGGCTGGCCGAGACGATTCGCTTGGATGCGGCGTTGGTCGGCGAGGGGCTGACCATCGAAGGCGCGGCGGATCAACCCACGGTGCTGAGCGGGGCGATGGAACTGCAAGCCGACGACGGGACGGAGCAGGGACGTTGGCGATACGACGTGCCGGCCGCCTTCGCCACGGAGATTCCTCGTGTGCTGGTGGTCGACGGTCGCCTGCGTTCACCGGCGAGGCATCCCAACGTGGGCTACGCGAGAATCGTCGCCGCGGCGGAGAATCGCCGCAGCGGTTTTCGGTTCGATCCGGCGGACATCCCCGACGACGTTTCTCCGTATACCGGCGTCTGCGATCTGATCCTGCTGCACGATTGGTCCTCCAGCCGGTTGCCGGTGCGCACGCTGAACCATCAGAACTTCGTTCTGGAAACCGTCGGACCGATCGGTTGCTCGGCGCCGCATTACGCGATCGACCACTTCGAAAAACAACCGCGGTACTGGCTGGAAGGACACCCGGCGCTGGCCGACGTTCCCGGGGAATGGACCTTCGATCGCGAAGCCAACGAAGTGGTCTTGTTGGCCGCCAGCGACGAGCCTGCGCCGCGGGTAGAACTGCCCGTACTGGATCATCTGCTCCTCGCCGGCGATGACGAAGGCGGCCAGATCCAAAATCTAAACCTTCGAAACTTGACCTTCACCGGCTCGCGGTTTCCGATGCCTGCCGGCGGTCTCGCCGGGGCCCAGGCCACGATGCACGAACCGCGCAGCGAGCAAGGCGAACGGACGACGGGCAACCGCCCGATGCTGTCGGCGGCGGTACACCTGACACAGGCCCACGGCTGTGAGGTCACCGATTGCACGTTTCGAGCCCTTGGCAATACGGCCCTGTGGATCGGCAGCCGATCGGTGGACTGTTCGATCCGACAGTGCCGCTTCGAAGACATCGGTGGCAACGGGATCAACCTGGGCGAGAACAATTCGCGGCAGGTCGCCGGTCGTCCCTGGTATCAATCGGCACCCGAACAGGTGCCGCGCAACAATCGTGTCGAGGACTGCGACGTGCGCCGCGTCGGCCGCGTGCTGATGGGCGCGGTCGGGATCTGGGCCGCCCTGCACGAGAACCTGGAGATCGCCAACAACCGCATCGAAGACTGTCCCTACACCGGCATTTCACTGGGATGGCTCTGGAACGATGGCCCTTCGCCCGCGAAGAACAACAACGTGCACCACAATCAGATCCGCCGCGTGATGCAGGTGTTAAGCGACGGCGGCGGCATCTACACGCTGGGTCGCCAGCCGGCCAGCCGCCTGCACCACAACACGATCACCGACGTACCCCTGAACGCCGGCCGAGCCGAAAGCAATGGGATGTTCTTGGATGAGGGCACGACGGGCTTTACGATTTCCGAAAACCGATTTCGCCGTATCTCCAAGAGCCCGCTACGTTTCCACCGCGCCGGCGAAAACCTTGCCGAGCAGAACCAGTGGGAACTGGAAACCGCCGACACGCCGCCGGTCCGCTATAACAGCACGCCGGAAGAGAACATCACGCTGCGTGACAATACCGTGCTGCCGCGCCAGCCTCGCGTCTACTTGATCGGCAATTCTCTGACCTGGGACACCGTGCCGTCGAAACTACAACACTTCGTCAACTGGCATGTCGATTGTGGCAAGAGTCTTCAGCACATTCGGGAAGATCCGGCGCAGCCCTGCGTCACGTCTTCCCACCTGTGGCCGACGGCACTGGACCAATTGCAGTACGACTATCTGGTCGTCCAGCCGCATTACGGCACGACGCTGGACCAGGACCTGCGAACGATCGAGCATTGGTTGCAGATGCAACCCGCGGCGACCTTGGTGCTGCACACCGGCTGGGCCTTTCACGACAAAGCCGACCAGGAATACGCTTCGCAGGATGCCGAAACGATGACTCACAACGAAGCCTATTTCGCTGCCCTGCTCGAGACGCTTCGCCAGCGGCATCCGCAACGCACCATCCGCTCGACGCGAGCCGCCGAAGCCATCCACCGGATCTCCGCGGAGATCCAGCGGGACGAAGCTCCCTTTGATTCCCTGGCTCAGCTGTATCGCGATGCCATCCACATGACCGTCGGGGAAGGGCGTTACCTGATGCACAACCTGATGCGACATGCCCTGGATCAACCCCTGACCGATACAGGCTTCACGTTTTCACCGCAGCAACGGGATCGCAAAGCATACCTCGACGGCGTTCTCGCACATTTCACCTCGGCGGAGCCGCGCCCCACGACGTCCAGCGAGCAATAGCTTGCCGCGAACAGACCGTGATCAATCGACAGACCGGGTCGCCGCCGGCGCTACCGACGAGGCGCGCGTCCACGCGGCCAGACGCTGCTGCCGCCGCCCGAGCCACCAGCCGACGGCTCCCCACAACAGGGCCAGCGGCCCCATGACCGCGATGACGAAAGCGGTGCTCAACAACGCCGGCTGCAGCCAGCCCAGGATGGTGGCGCTGGTCGTATCGCCACCGCGCATGATGGCGGTATCGATGAAGTTCTTGGACTTGTACTTGTCTTCGCGGCTGACCACCGTAAACAGCACCTCGCGCGACGGCACGATCATGCCGTAGGTCAAACCGCTGCACAACACGACCACGACCACCAACGTTTCCAAGCGCGGTGCCAGGTTCAGTGCCAGAAAGCAACCGGCGTAGATCAGCGGTACCGTCACCAGCACCGGCGCGACGCCTTTGCGTCGCGCAATCGCAGCGAACACGAACGTTTGCAAGGCCAGCGTCAACAGTTGTGTGGCCAGATTCAGCATCGCGAACAGCGACGTCCGCTCGGTGGTGGATACAAACCGCTCGACGATTTCGATTTGCGTTAGGTACAGATGCGTTGCGGCGAATTGGCCCAGCAGCAGAAACCCACAGATCGTTAACAGGTACGGCGATCTAACGACGCGCGCCAGTCCGGCCCAAACCGACCCGCCGGTCGGACGAGCCAAACGGGTACTGGGCGTTTGCTCGGGCAACGTTTCGGCGTGCCGCTGCAATTGCGAAGCGAACTGCACCCCCAGTTCCAGGAACACGATCGGCAACAGCAGCAACCAATTTGGACCGAGCTGGCTGGCCAGCGTCGCGGTCAACAGCGATCCGGCCAACGCGCCGCAAGTCCCGCCGGCGGCCACCCAGCCGAACAGCCGTTTCGCCTGGGCGTTGCTGAACAAGTCCGCCATCACACTCCAAAACACCGACGTATTGAACAGGGCGAACAGGCTGATCCACACAAAGAAACCTCGCGCCAACCAAGGCTCCAGCCGCGGTGCGTCCAGCTGCGCCGCGGCCCAAAAAAGGGCGATGTTCACCGCGAAAAAACGGTAGACCGTTTTGACCAACCGCCGCCTCGAAAGGCGGGCTGCCAGAGCGGCGAAGAGGGGCGAAGCGATGACCACGGCCAGCAGCGTGGCCGCGAACAACCCAGGCAATTCCCCGGTCCCGCGCGCTACGGCAAACGTCTCCCGCACGGGACGCAACACAAAGTACGCCGCCAGAATGCAAAAGAACCAGGCGAACGCCCAGGCTACACAGCGGCGTTCGGCGGGAGTGGCCGTCGGTAGCGAGTTTCGCATCACGTTCATCGTATGGCTTATCCTAACGGTTCCTTCCCGTCGACGTGATACAGGCTATGTCCCACTTGCCTTCCGAAAACCCCTACCAGCCGCCGCGCGAGGTCGATGAGCAAGCCGTGCCGCCCCAGCCGGGGCCCATTCGGTATGCGGCAACGCTCACCGCCGAAGACCTGCGGCGCGCGCTCCGCAGCGATTCGCCGCTGCTCAGCGACGGTATTCTGTTGGGCGTCCTGGGCCTGTTGTTGATCGGGTACGTCGTCAACCAGATCTGGTGGGCCACTCGTTCCCTGGCTCCCTTTCCGGTTGCAGCCAGCGAAAACGTCTTCGCGCTATTAATCATCGGCATCCCGACGATGCTGGCCGCTACGGCGTTCTACCGTAAATGGTACGCGGCGGAACTGTACCTGAAACGTTATCCGCGAGCCCTCAAACCGCGGCAAGGGCAATTGGATGACGACGGTTTTCTGCTGCAAACCGACGACGGCGTGTCCTGGTGGCCTCATCATTCGCTGTTGTCATTCGAGCACCGCGAAGAACAATTTATTCTCGCCTACGATCTGCGGGGTGCCTCCAAGCAGATCCTTCCCGAACGCGGCTTCAGCGATCCGGCGACGGCCGGGCAATTGTTCACGCATTACGCGTTGCATAACCCGCGACCAGCGTTGGGGATTCTGGACGAGCGGATCGCTCGTCCGTTTGACGCCCCGGTCCACGTCGGCCAGCGCGGTGCCGATGCCATCGCCTTCGAGGGCATGCTACGCTCGGCCGATTTGACCGGTACGCCGCTGCCGGAGCTGCGCCGTCTCAGCGTCCGCAAGGTCGTCGCGGTCGTGCTGTTGCTGCACCTGGCCTGGATCCTGTTGGTGCTGACCGCTGGCTGGTACTACGCGGCGATGGCGCTGATTCCGTTGTTGGCGGTGGACTATTTGTTCTGGCTGTTCTTTTCCAGAACGCTGCGTCCGTTCAGCGACCCGGAACAACCGCTGATGCACATCTCCGGCTGGCTGGACGCCCGGCGGCTGACGCTGCTGAATAATATCGAACAATCCTCGACCGACTGGTCACGCTTTCACGGCTTCGGGCACACCGAGAACATCCTTTGGCTGCGTTTCGACCGCGACTCCGACCTCTTTATCCTGCTGCCCAAACGCTTCTTCGCCAGCGACGAGCAATGGGAACAAGCGGTCGAGCAGATGCGAACAAGCGTGGAGAGGTAAATCTCAAATCGCAAATCTCCTGCCTCCGGCGGAATTAATGTAGGGGAGCGGAGCGATAGAATGTAACGTTTTCTCCCCTCTCCCCCGCAGCCTGGCTCCGGCGGATTCACTGGTTGGCGTGCGAAGCTCTGGGCGCAACAGCCACGGCAGTGGCGACATGCACTAGCCCCAGGCGCGAGCCTGGGGTGTCGCCTGCGGGTAGACACAACCAACTACGGGCAGTGCTGGGCGTCGATTTGGTAGGGTGAACCGCTGGGGCGGGCCCAGCGGATGGCGTTGCCGAGGATCTTGCGGATGTTTGGGTCGTAATAGATCGGATACGTCTCGTGTCCCGGGCGGAAATAAAAGATTTTGCCTTTGCCGCGGCGAAACGTGCACCCGCTGCGAAACACCTCGCCGCCCTCGAACCAGCTGATCAAAACCAGCTCGTCCGGCTGCGGGATGTCGAAGAACTCGCCGTACATCTCGGCTTGAGGGAGGTCGAAGTAAGCCGCGTCGAGGCCGTCGACGATTTCGTGCGAGGGGTCGACGATCCACAGTCGCTCGCGCTCGCCGGCTTCGCGCCACCGCAACATACACCCGGTGCCCATCAAACGCTGGAAGATCTTGCTGCCGTGTCCGCTGTGCAGGACCAACAATCCCATGCCCTGCCAAACCCGCTGCTGCACGCGTGCGACCACTTCGTCGTCGACCTCGTCGTGGGCGGCGTGTCCCCACCACAGCAACACATCCGTCTCGTCCAGCACGGCTTGACCGAGCCCATGCTCTGGCTGGTCCAGCGTCGCGGTGCGTACGGTGACCTCGGCCCCCAATTGCTCGCCAACCGCCGCGGCCAACACGGCGTGAATACCGTCGGGATAGACCTTTCGGACCGCCTCGTCGGAGCGTTCGTGAACGTATTCGTTCCAGATCGTCACATGCATGGCAAGCCTTATTGGTCGCAACACTTTTCAATCGCGGCCACGATCAACGCCGGGTCGATGTCACCGACCAGTTCCACGTGACCGAGCCGCGTCGGCAGGACAAAACGAAGTTTACCATGGGCCACCTTCTTGTCGCTGCGCATCGTTTCCAGCATGGCCGCCGGGTCGGCATCGGGCCAGTGAACCGGCAACTGCAGGCGGGTCAACAGATCGTGCTGGCGAGCGATAAAAGCATTGTCGACACGGCCCAGCATCTGAGCCAGGTGGGCGGCCATCTGCATCCCGATCGCGACGGCTTCGCCATGCAGCAGTGACCAGTAACCGGCCGTGGCTTCGATGGCGTGCCCGAAGGTGTGGCCATAGTTTAGGATCGCGCGGCGTCCGCTGGTTTCGCGTTCGTCCTCGGCCACGACCGCCGCCTTGGTCTGGCAACTGACGGCCACCGCATGCCGCACGGCGGCCGGTTCGGCGGCCGCCAGCGGTTCGGCGTTCTGTTCCAGCCAAGCGAAGAATGCTTCGTCGGCGATCACCCCGTACTTGGCCACTTCCGCCAGCCCGCTGTGAAAGATCCGCGGCGGCAGCGTCGTCAGGGTCGCCGTGTCGATCGCCACCAACGACGGCTGCCAGAACGCGCCGACAATGTTCTTGGCGTCGGGCAAGTTAATTCCCGTCTTGCCGCCCACGCTGCTATCGACCTGCGACAGCAACGTCGTCGGCACCTGAACCAAGCGGATGCCGCGGTTGAATGTCGCAGCGGCAAACCCGGCCAGGTCTCCCACCACGCCGCCGCCCACGGCGATGACGACCGAATGGCGGTCCGCTCGATCGACTCGCATCTGCTCCCACAACTGCTCCAAACGCTGGACACTCTTGCTGCTTTCCCCGGAAAGCACCTCGGCCGCGTCCACGCGGACGCCCCCGCCGCGGAGCTGTTCGCCCAGCGGTTCGGCCCAACTGCTGCGGACCTCCGAGTCGTAAACCAGCACCGCGTGTGTCATATCGGGCAGACACTGCCGAATTTTATCGCCTACCCCGCTCCACCAGTCCGAACCGATGAAAATAGAATACGGTTGGGCCGACAGCGATACGGCGACTTCTTGCAGCGTTGGTTCAGCCATGAAATTTGAGATTTGAGATTTGAGATTTGAGATTTGAGATTCGAGATTCGACCCTTTTAGGACACGGCCTGCGATGACTCATTCTGACAAACCCGCTGCGGTAACGGAATCGGTGCACGGACCGACGCCGGCGATGCGGCGCGGCTGGTGGGTGTTGTTCGCCTTGGGACTGCTGGCCGTCGGCGTCGTGGGGGCGGCGCTCAGTGTGAAGCTGCGGCGAACCCAGACCGAACATACCAGCCAGTTCTTCGGCGAGGACGCCGTCGCGGCCCTGCAGTCCTCGCGACATTTCCGGTTGACCATGCCGCCTCTGGACGAGGCCGGAGAGGCCGAGCCCACCGAAGCCGAATTCCCCGAGGACGCCGCCGAGCCGGTCGATCTCGCGGACATCCCGGGCGTCAGCCACCTGCGGCGAGCGCTGCTGGACCAACGCAGCTACGACTGGGACACCCGCCGCAGCGAAGACATCGACAGCCTGGTCGCCGATTCGGCCCCCTCGGCTCGCTGGGCCACGATCGTGCTCGACGGCGAGGTACCGCATCGCCCCCCGATCACGCCGACCACCTTTCGGCTGGACCTGACCAACGGCTGGGTGGGCGTGCCGGGCCGCAGCGGCAGCGTCCGGCTGACCGGGCGTGTTCAGCGAGCGGTGCGCAGCAAGTTGTCGGCGATGTACAACGTCGAAGGCTGAAACGCATCGAGGGCGGGGACGCGTCGAAGATGGGGACGCGTCGAAGGCGGGGACGCGTCGAAGGTGGGACTAGGCTGAGTACATCCGGCGGACGGGTGCGTTTAGAGGTGTAACCGGGCCGAAGTCCCCGTTCTTTCAGGCTTTCCCGCCAAAACCGCTGCGAACGGGCGATCAAGGACGCGGCTTGGTTTAGAATAGTTGTTGCCCGGATTGAGGTTCGGGTCCCTCCAAAATCAGCTTGTCCTCCATCGGTCTCTTCTCCCTTCCCGGCGGTCCTTCGGGTGCCGCGGCGAGGTATATACGCATGAATTTGATCCAGCATCCGGCGTTGATGGCTCAAGATAACGCAGGCGCCTTGGCTGCGGCCGGGGCTTTTGCTGCGCTCGTAGTGCTCGTCTCTCTGGTGGTCGGCGTCCTGTTTACGGTGGTGATGATCGCCTCGTTGTGGAAGGTTTTCACCAAAGCCGGCAAGCCGGGCTGGGCGGCTCTGATCCCGGTCTACAACACGATCGTCTGGCTGGAAATCGTTCGGCGGCCGGTCTGGTGGGTGGTTCTGACCTTGATCCCGCTGGTCAACCTGGCGGTGTTGGTCGTGATGTGCATCGATCTGGCCAAGGTGTTTGGCAAGGGTCCCGGCTTCGGCATCGGCCTGGCCCTGCTGCCGTTTATTTTCTTTCCCATGCTCGGCTTCGGATCCGCGCTGCCCGGTGACGTTACCGGGACCGGAGCGGCTCCGACACCTGCGGCAAGCCGAACGGGCGAGGCCGCTTCGTCGCCAGCGGGGACTCGGGCGACCGAACCGGAGCCGGTCGATGCGGACCTGCAGCGCAAGTTCGTGCTCTTTCAAGCCGTCCCGGCGTGGATGATCAGCATGCTGGTCCACGTCCTGTTGCTGCTTGTCATGGCCCTGATGACCGTGGGTGTGGAAGAGCGCATCGTGAACGTGCTGAGCGCCTCGTCCAGCGGTGAAGAGGGTCCGGAGATCGATGAGTTCGCGCTGGAGCAACCCGAAGAAGATTTGCAGGAGACCGAGGAAGAGGTCACCGAGGAGGTGGTCGAGGTGGCCGAGCCGATCGACGAGATGGAACCGGTCGATCTGGACACGCCCTTGGACATGCAAACGGTGCCGATCAGCGTGGTCGACCTGGCCAGTACGATGGCTCCGGTGGCCGATTCGCTGCAGACCTTGTCGGCCGACACCAGCAGCGAACTGGGCAGCCGCAGCAGCGCGGACGTCAAGAAGAGGATGCTGCGCACCTATGGCGGTACCGAATCGAGCGAAGCCGCCGTGGCAATGGCCCTGAAATGGCTCGAGCGGCACCAGATGCCCAACGGCGCCTGGACGTTCGCCCATCAGGCGGTCTGCCGAGACCCGGCCTGCGACCGGTCCGGCACTCACGCCGAAGCCGTCAACGGCGCGACCGCCCTTGCGTTGTTACCGTTTTTGGGCGCCGGGCAAACCCAATTCGCCGGCGACCACAAGAAGACGGTCGAGCGGGGGCTGGCGTTCCTGATCAACAATGGCAAACGCAAGAACCTGGGGGGGCTGCCGTGCTTGGACTTTACCGAGAAGGGCGGCAGCATGTACTCGCACGGGCTGGCCGCGATCGCCCTGTGCGAAGCCTATGCGATGACCGAGGATCCGCGACTGGCCGCCCCGGCGCAAGGGGCCCTGAACTTCATCATGTACGCCCAGGATCCACGCGGTGGCGGCTGGCGGTACCAACCGCGTCAAGCCGGCGATACCTCGGCAACCGGTTGGCAGATCATGGCGCTCAAAAGCGGTTACATGGGCCATCTGACGGTTTCGCCCGCTTCGATCCGCGGCTCGACGCTGTTCCTGGATTCGGTCCAGTCCGACGACGGCGCCCTGTACGGCTACACCGCGCCGGTGGCCAATCGCGGGCAACATCAAGCCTGCCACGCCGTGGGGCTGCTGTGCCGGATGTACCTGGGCTGGGACAAGAACCACCTGGGGATCCAAAAGGGCGTCCAGCACTTGACCGAGATCGGGGTCTTAAAAAACAACATCTACTACAACTACTACGCCGCCCAGGTGCTGCGGCAGTACGGTGGTTCGCAGTGGGATCAATTCAACAACGAACTGCGGGACTGGCTGGTAGCCGAACAGTCCGACAGCGGCCCCACCAAGGGCAGCTGGGCATTCCCCAATGCCGGCCACGGCACCGAGCACGGCGGACGGCTGTACATGACCGCCATGTCGACGATGATCCTGGAGGTCTACTACCGCCACATGCCGCTGTATGCCGACAAAGCCGCCGAGGAAGAGTTCCCGCTGTGAGAGCCGCGGCCGCCGACGCGTCCGAAGCGGCCGATTTGTCGTTCCAATCGGCAAAGTTTTACACACCAGCAAAAGGTTCCTGATAACACCGACCAGTCTTTTGTGGCCTAATCCACCCGCTCATGCCGACCTTCCTTAGCAATCGGCGAATCTTGCTGCGTTCGCACTCCAATCGCCGTCGATACCGGGGCCATAGCGTTGATGTGCCAATGCGGTGCGATCGGGAATTGGTTGTTGCGAGGAATCCGGCATGCGGTTGTTGCGAATCAGTCTGTTGTTGGCGGCCGTGGTCTCGCTGGTCACGCATGGCTACGGTGAAGAGATCACGTTCACCGACCTGTCGCTGGACGCATCGGCCCGGCCGACCGTCGAACAGACCAGTTGGTCGATGCAGACGCTGAGCGGTTGCAACGTGGAGAAACCCGTCAATGGTTGCAACCGCTGCAACCGTCGCGAAGGCCGTCAGATCGACTGGTTGGGGCTGGATGATGTGCGGGTCGGCGGCTGGCTGCAACTGGGTTACCACAGCAGCGGCCTGGGCACCAATCCGCGAGCCAAGCGGTTCAACGACTACCCCGATCACGTCCAGCTGCAACAGGCGTGGTTGTTCGCCGAAAAACTGGCCGACGGCCGCCACGGCTGGGACCTCGGTGGACGCATCGACTACGTCTACGGCACCGACGGCCCCAACACCCAAGCCTTCGGGACCGACGAGTTCGGCGACGATGGCGACTGGGACAATGACTGGGACAACGGTGGCTTCTACGGCCACGCCCTGCCGCAGCTGTACGGCGAAGTGGCCTACGGCGACGTGTCGGTCAAGTTCGGTCACTTCTATACGATCATCGGTTACGAAGTGGTCGCCGCGCCGGACAACTTCTTCTACAGCCATTCCTGGCAGATGAACAACATCGAACCCTTCACGCACACCGGCGTGCTGGGATCCTTCGACCTGACGCAGCACATGACCGCCTATGCGGGTTGGACCGCCGGCTGGGACAGCGGCTTTGCCGACAACGGCGATGCCTTCCTGGGCGGCCTGGCCTGGGTGTTGACACCGCGTTTCAGCCTGACCTACACCACGTCGATCGGGCGGCTGGGTGAATCGATCGACCGCCTCGGCAACGACACCCGTCTGCCGGTCAACTTTGCCGAACGCGGCCACATGCACTCGCTGACCACGCGTTACCGGGTCAGCAATCGGCTGGCGTTCATCTCCCAAAAAGACTTCATCGACACCGAGCTGCAGGACGGTACGAACTGGCGTCGCGGCAGCGGTTTCACCAACTACTTCCTGTATGACCTGAATCGTGATTACAGCGCGGGCCTGCGGTTCGAATGGTGGCAGGTCGACGGAGCTCGGTTCGTGGGCAACCGCGGACAAAAGGACGTCTACATGCTGACACTCGGCTTGAACTGCCGCCCGGCAAGCAACCTGATCGTGCGTCCCGAAGCTCGCTGGGACTGGGGCATCAACGAGAGCGGCATGGCCGTGTTGAACCTGAACGAGAACGGCGAATCCAGTCAGTTCACCTTCGGCGTCGATGCCATCGTGACGTTCTAAGTAAAGCAGCATGGGCCCCGCTGGCCCGTATGCATCGCGTCATCAGCCGCAACGCGCTAGCGTCCGGTTACCCCGCGCACCGCGTCATCAGCCGCAACGCGCTAGCGTCCGGTTACCCCGCGCACCGCGTCATCAGCCGCAACGCGCTAGCGTCCGGTTACCCCGCGCATCGCGTCATCAGCCGCAACGCGCTAGCGTCCGGTTACGCCGCGCACCGCGTCATCAGCCGCAACGCGCTAGCGTCCGGTTACGCCGCGCACCGCGTCATCAGCCGCAACGCGCTAGCGTCCGGTTACCCCGCGCATCGACAGCGCAAGGAAACCGGACGCTCGCACCCGGCGGCTGGCATTGCCCCCCTACACTTGTCCGTCTGGAAGGCGAACGTGCTGCTACCGATCGCGGCGGAGATCGCCGCGGTAGCTGGACAATTGCTGGGCGAAGTACTGTCGCCAACGCGGCTCGTCGTACTGGAAATCGACTTCTGGGGCGATCACTTTCAGGGCCGCCAAGACGTGGGGATTGGTTTTGCGTTCTTTCTTGGTGGTTGGTTTGCCGCCCATCTGCAGCCCACCGGCGCCGCCGTTCTGCCCCATCATCACGTTCATCTCGGTCGAAGGGCCTCCCTTGGGAACGACGTGTTCGGTTACCAGCGCGTCGACCAATTGAAAACGCAGTTCGGGGTTGGGCAGTTCGGCCAGCGCGGCCGCCGCGCTGTTGACCTCTTTGTTGTTCGAACTCTTCAGCATCGGGGCGTATGTGAACTGAGCCGAACGGTAACCGTACTGCGACAAACGCTCCAGCGCCGCTTCGCGGATCACCGGATCGGGTTCTTTGACCCCCACTTCCACCAGCGGCCTGACGGCGGCCGGCGTTCTCATTCGCCCCAACAGATCCACCCACAATAATCGCAGCGACTGCGGCTGGTGCCGGTTGCGGGGATCGGTCAATTCATCGCCGATAGCCACGGCGGCCAGCGGGTCATCGATCGCCTGCAGCGCCTGCAGCGCTTCGGCCGCGCGGTCCCCGCCCCGTAGCACGGTCTTGCGCAGCCGCGCGATGTCCGGAGCCCAGCGTTTGATCTTGGTTTGGGTTTCCTTGCTGGCCAATTGTTCGGCCAGGTCCTCGGGCAGATGGTATCGACCGCCGGAGCGTACCAAGCCGCGTTCGCGTTCCCATTGGGCTCGCGGAATCCACTCGTCGCGCCGTTTGACGTAGCCCAAAGCTTCGCGAGCCGTGCCGTGCTCGGGATCCAACTCGATCACACGCCGCATGTGAAAGCGCGACTGCGCCTTCAACCGGTTCTTGGTGCACCACCGCGCCATTTCGAAATGCGCTTCGGCGTCATCGGGCACCGCCGCGGCCAAGCGGCGGTACTGCTCGGTCAATTCATCGCTGCGGGTTCGCCGGATGTCGCCTTGCGGCAAAGCCACCCGCAAACCGTCCTCGGTTTCCAACAGCGTGTAGGGACGCTTGGCGTTGTCCACCGAACGCGCCTTTCCGGTGACGCGAACCCCGTTGGTCAGCTCCAGCGTCTGCTGGGCCTCGAGCGGTGCGGCAGCCCACGCCAACCCAGCGGCGGCCAGCGCCGCCACCACCTGGTTTCGAACCGCGGCGAATCGTTTCATTGGCTTCAAATGTTTCAAACGTATTAACCGTTTCAAATGCCGTAACCCTCACCTCACTGCGTCGCTGAAGTCGCCAGCCTTTGGACGCCCCCCCCAAACTCTGGCGAGTTCAGCTACAACACGATTATAGTCCGCGGGGCGTTAATCGGTCGAATCTTGAAGGTCTTCCAGGGCGGTTTCGGAACGTGCCGCGGGCGGCTCGTCCAGCGGATGGCCCGGCAAATGGTCCTCGGCGGCGTAACGGGCGGCTTCGAGGTAGGCTTCCAGCAGGATCTGCGCGGCCACCGCGTCCAGCCGTCGTTTGCGTTTGGCGTTCTTCATGCCCCCGGCTCGCAGCCGCCGCGTCGCATCGGCCGTGGTGAAACGCTCGTCGAAAAGGCGTACCGGCAGACCGGTGGCCTCGTACAACCAGCGGGCGAACCGGCGGCTCTCGCGACTCTTCTCGCTCTCGGCCCCATCGCAGTGGATGGGCAGCCCCACGACGAATCCGGCCAGACGTTCGCTGCGCACCAACGAACGGAAGAATTCGGTTTCGCGATCTTTATCGCTCCGCTGCCACACCTCCAAGGGGCTGACCAGAATCCGCCCCGGGTCGCAGACCGCGATCCCGACCCGCACCGTGCCGTAATCCACCCCGGCCAAGCGGCCCGAAGTCGGAAAAGCCGGAGGTTCCGCAGCCGCACCTGGCTCCTTGTTCACCGTATTTGCTCGCTATTGGTAGGAAGTCCCATCAAAATAAACAGGGCTCTTCACGGCCCTCCGGGAACCAGCGCCGGCCCGCCGCGTCTAGTCTCCAAGCCGCTCGGCTGTCCCCAGCCGAGACCGCAAAAAGCCGTTCGGCTGTCCCCGGCCGTGCCCCCCACTCATCCGGATTGTCTTACCATGAAGCGACCTACCCGCCTTCGCCTCCTTGGCTCTCTGGCGTTTTTCTCGGCACTTCTGATGTTAGGCGATCCCTTGCCCCCTGCCCATGCCGAACCGATTGGTTTGATCGAACGCTACGCGCTGGCCGACGACCGGCAGGCGATTCTGGACGAATTAATTCCTGGCAGCGAGGACTATTACTACTACCACTGTTTGCACTATCAGGTCCGCGGGCAACTGGACCTGGCCGAAGCGATGCTGGGCAAATGGGAAAACGACACCAAAGCTGGCCGCAGTGCGCTGTTGGTGTCCATGCGAGATCGGCAACGCCTGCTGACCTACGGCACGTCGCCCGATCGCACGATCGAGTACCTGCGGCAGCGGCTGAACATCAAATTGGACCACGCGGCTCGTCCCCTGCGCGGCACCCGCCAGTACCCGGACACGTTGCCCGCCGACGCATTGGCCGCCGACGCGATGATCGACCAGGCGCTTCGCCACAACCAGGCACTGACGCAGCCGGGATTGATCCGCCTGGGACAGCGATTCGCCGAAGACGACGCGGCCGGAGTGCCGGTGGATCTGGCTTGGTTGCTCGAGCGGGTCGACGGAGCTTGGATGCCGCATCTGGACGACTTGGTCATCCGCCAACTGCAAGGGCGACGTCCGCAGGACCGTCGCTTCGGCGACTTGACCGCCCATCACCAGTTGACCCTGCCACAGCTTCACCGCGTATCGGAGAGCGTCCCGTCAGTGGCGACCAGCGACGCTTTGGTGCACGAAATCCTGCTGCGTCTGCGTCCCGACGACGACACCGACCCCGGACAACAACCCGAGGCCCGCCGAGCTTACCTGATTCGACTGGACCAGTACGTCTCGAACCTGCCCGACGCTTGGAACAGTTTAAAAGCTGCGGTCCTGTACCGGCGACTGGAGGCCGATCTGGCGGCCGGAGAACCCGACCGCTCCGCCTTTGTCCGATACTTGAAACTGCCGCGCAACAGCCCCGTCATGCTGCCGCGTCTGCGTGCCGGGTCCCGCCACCTCGCTAACTTGAGCGAGGATTTCTCCGACGTCGCCTTGGTCCCGCCCATCGGCAATGAAACATCCTTGGTGCGGCAGTATCTGGAGATCTTTCTGCGCGACGCCGACGGTCCCGACGCGTTCGCGGGCTTGCTGCGGGACGACTACCTGAACGACGTGTTCGCCGAAACAAAACTGCTGTACGGCGTGGGAGATCCCCAGCGATGGTATCGGTTGCTCCATCCGGCCGATCAACAACAGCTCAAAGACCGTGTCGAGCTGACCCTGGCGCCGACGAATCCGGCCTACACCGATCCCGAAGCGCCGGCGGAAGTGACCGTCGACATCAAAAATGTCAAAGAACTGGTGGTACGCGTTTACGAAATCAACACCCACGCGTACTACCGCACCCACAACCAAACGATCAACACCGACATCGACCTGGACGGGCTGGTGGCCACCGAGCAGCTTCGTATCCAGTATGACCAACCCAGCGTTCGCCGGCACCGCGAGACGATCTCGCTGCCCGGGATCGAAGGCCGCGGCGTGTGGGTCGTCGATCTGTTGGGTGGTGGACGCCGGACTCGGGCTCTGATCCAACGTGGCGAACTGCAATACGCGCTGAAACAAACGATCGACGGCGTCCAGATCGTGCTCTTCGATGAAGCCCGCGAGGTGATTCCCAAAGGCCGGGTCCGCATCGGCTCGCAGCAGTTTCTTGCCGACGACGATGGCGTCGTCACGATCCCCATGGGCGACAAACCGCTGACTCGCAACGCCGTCATGATGGATGACCGGCTAGCGATCACGGCGACGATCCAGCAGCCGGCCGAGCAGTACTCGCTGGCGGCGTCGATCCTGTTGGTCGATCAACAATTGCAGCCCGGCCGCACCGCTCGGCTGACCATTCGACCGCAACTCTTGCTCAACGGCGAACGTGTATCGATATCCCTGCTCGAGGACGCGACGTTGACGATTGTTTCGACGGATTCCCAAGGCGTTCAGTCCAGCAAACGAATCGAACCTCTGCAGCTGGACGACGTGAACGAAGCAGGCGCAGCGTTTCGCGTGCCCGACCGGCTCAAGCGGCTGGAGGTCCGGCTGAGCGGTTACGTAATGCGTCTGTCGACCGGGCGTCGCCAGAACCTGGAAACGTCGGACAGTTGGTCTCTGAACGGATTCCAGCAAACCGAACACACCGTCGACGCGTTTTTGACTCGCGATGGCACGGACTGGATCATCGAAGCGAGAGGACATAATGGCGAGGCCGTGGGTGCGGTCCCACTGAACCTTCGGCTGGTGCCCATCGTCAGCGGGCACGAGGTCCAGCGAACGCTGCAAACCGACGACGATGGCCGCGTCCGCTTGGGCTCGCTGGCGACGGTGCGGACCATTCATTACGGCGTCGCCGGCGGCCCCGTCCACCGGCGCACGGTGCATACCGACCAGGCCCTCTGGCCGCGACGGCTGCACGGCGTGGTGGGCCATCCGCAGCAGTTACCGATCGTCGCACCCGAGGACGCGCAACCGCTCATCGGCGAACCGCGTTTCGTGCTATTCGAGCTCCGCGGTGACCGGCCCTACCAGGACCGTTCCCAACACTTGCGACAGACCGCCGGCCAACTTCGTTTCACGTTGGACACGCCCGGCGACTACCGCTTGCTGGACCGCCGACAAGACCGGCAGGTTTCGATCGCAGTGACCGCCGGCACGCTGGTGCAGAGCATTGCCACCGGACAGGTCCGCCAGTTAGAGGTTCCGCGTCGCGATCCGGTCGCCATCGCCGAAGTTCGCCGGCAGGACGGGGATGTGGTGGTTCAACTGGGTGGCGATGCCGGGCTGGCGCATGTGCACGTCGTGGCCAGCCGCTACTTGCCCGCTCGTCCGGCATGGCAACAACTGAAACTGCCCGCAACCGGTTCCCCCGAAGCTCGCTACCTGCAACGCATGCAGAATCTGTACCTGAGCGATTTGGAACTGGGTGAAGAGTACGCCTACGTGCTGCGCCGCCAGTACGCCCAGAAGTACCCGGGCGTGATGCTGCCCCAGCCTTCGCTGCTGCTGAACCCCTGGGCCACCGAGGAAACGGAGAACACGACGCAGCAGGCCGCCGACGGCCAAGCCCCGGCGCCGTCGGATCGTGCGGGCATGCGTGGAGGGGAGCCCGCGGCCGAGGCCGGCCAGCGCCACGACGATCGGCAGACCGCCAGCGCTTCCTACGACTTCCTTCGTCGCGGCGCCGGCCTGGCGACGAACCTTCGTCCCGACGATCAAGGCAGGGTTCGCATTCCTGGCGAACTGGTCGCCGCATTCCCGATCCTTCAGATCGTGGCCATCGACCCGGCAACCGTCGTGCAGCGAACCGTCTACGGCCGGTACCAACCGGCGGAGACGCGTGATCTGCGGCTGAGCCGGGCCCTGGATCCGCAGCGGGCCCTGGCTTTCGAACGGACCGTCCGGGTGGCCTCGGCCGAGTCGCCGCTGGAACGAAACGATCTGGGAGCGGCTCGGCTGCAGGTCTACGCCAACGTGGCGGATCTGCTGACGCTGTACAACACGTTTTCGAAAGAGAATCGGCTGGAGGAGTTTCAGGTTCTGGGTTCTTGGCACGAACTGGAAACGGCCGATAAATATGACGCGTACGGCCGCTTGGCGTGTCACGAAGTGCATGTGTTCCTGTACTTCCACGACCGCCCCTTCTTCGACGACGTCGTGCGTCCCTACCTGCAGTCCAAGAAGGAAACGCAGTTCATCGATCACTGGTTGCTCGACCGGGACCTGACGCCATGGACCGTGCCCTGGCAGTACGCAAGGCTGAACGCCGCCGAACGCGCCCTACTGGCCGTCGCGGTGCCAGAGGTACGGGCGAGTGTACTGCGGGATTTGAAGCAGCGAGTCGAGCTGCAGCAGGACGACGATGATCGCATCCGGCAAGCCATCGAATGGGGACTGGCCGGCCAACAACTGCAAGACGCGTCGCCGCAATCCCGTCGGAACGCGATGTACTTCGGCAGGCCCGGCGAAGCGAGCGACAGGGAGGCGTTGGGACGCGTGCTGGAAGAAGCCGAGGAGCGGGGCGAATCGCTTCCGGAAATGGACATGGATGGCCTGGACGTGATGATGGACGATAAGGCGGACTTCGCAGCCCCGCCGGTCGATCGTTACCTCCGCCCTCGCCGGCGCGGGCGAGCGGCGCAAATGTTCCAGCACCTGGACGCAACCAAGCAGTGGGCGGAAAGCCATTGGCACTCGGTGCGGGTGGCTCAGGCCGATGCGGATCTGATTCCGGTCAACGCGTTTTGGCTGGACGTCGCTCGGCACGGTGCCCCCAACCAAGACAACGCCGACGCAAACGATACAAACGACGCCAAGAGGCCCGGCCTTCACCGCGTCAGCGAACACCTGTTGCTGCCGACGGAAAACCGCCACGCCGCCCTGATGGCGCTGGCCCTGTGTGGTTTGCCCCTGGCCAGCGGTGACGTCGATCTGCCCGAAGCAGACGAAGACCAGTACGCGCCGCAGCACCCCGTGGCCGTGGTCACCAAGCGACTGCGAGAGCTGCAGGCGCAAACCGGCGACACGCGTTTGTTGGTCGCCCAACGCTTCGAGCGGCTGGACCAACAGGCAACCGAAATGGACGCCGCTGCGACCGCCCGCGTCGCTCCCGAGGAATACCTCACGCAAACCGGGTACCTCGGGCAAATCGTTTTGACCAATCCCACGCCTGCGCCGATGACGGTCGAGGTGTTCTGGCAAATCCCCGCCGGCTCGCTACCGTTGGCCGGGTCGCTGGCCACCGACAGTGCGACGATTCGCCTGGAGCCGTTCGCCGTGGAACGCCGCGAGTATCGCTTTTATTTTCCCACAGCGGGCCGGTTCACACATTACCCTGTGTGCGTTTCGATCGCCGAACAGACGGTCGCCCGTGGCCAGGAACGCACTTTTAATGTGGTCGAAACGCCCACGACCACCGATTCCCAGTCCTGGCAAGCGGTGGCCCGCAGCGGCACGCCAAAGCAGATCGAAGCGTTTCTGAGCGAGGCGAATCTGCATCGGCTGGACCTGTCGGCCGTTGCCCATCGGCTGCGGGACCGCGCCGTTTACGACGTCGTCATGCAGGCGCTGGACAAGGTCCGTCTCTGGCCCGCGGAGCTGCTGGCCTATGCGCTGCACCATCGTGACGAGGATCGGATGCGGCAGTACCTGTCGATGCAGCGGCAACTGGTTCAATCCGCCGGTCCGGTGCTCAACAGCGAACTGCTGCGGATCGAACCGGTACAGCGAGCCCTGTACGAACACCTGGAATACGCCCCCTTGGTTCGCGCCCGAATCCATCCGCTGCGCGAGCAACCGGAGATCCTGAACAATCGCTTCCTGGAACAGTACCGCGATTTTATGCGGGTCCTGGCCTACCAAACGGGTCCCTCGACCGAGCAACAGCTGGCCCTGTGTTACTACCTGTTGATCCAGAACCGCATCGACGCGGCCCTGGAGCGTTTCCAGCAAGTCGATTCGGCGTCGACCGCGTTACAGCTTCAGCGAGATTATCTGGCCGGCTACCTCGCCCTGCATCAGGGCGACCTACAGACCGCCGCGGAAATGGCCGCTCGGCACGCCGAGCATCCGGTGCCGCGGTGGCGCGAGCGATTCGGCCAGTTGGCCCAGCGGCTGGAGCAGCACCGGGACCTGCGAGCCGGCTCGGCGCTGGTCGCTAGCAACCCGGCCGCTGCCGATGGCACCCCATCCGATGGTTCGGATCCGGCCGATGGTTCGGATCCGGCCGATGGTTCGGATCCGGGCCGCCCAGATACCGCTGGCAGCCCGGCGGTGGACGAGTCGGCGGCGGACTTGGCTTTGATCGATCGCCAGCGGCGTCAGGCCCAAGCGGCGTACCGCCAACCCAGCATCCAGTTGCAGCTGGACGGGAGACAGATTCGCATCGCGCATCGCAACGCCCGCGAGGCCACCGTCAACCTGTACGGCGTGGACTTGGAGCTGTTATTCAGCAAGACGCCCTTCGTTCGCGACGACCTGGGGCGGATGGCCACCGTGCGGCCGGCGTTGCGCAAGAGGATTTCGCTTCGTGACCAGGGCGTGACGGTCCACGCCATCGACGCCTCGCTGGCCGAACAGACCTTGTTGGTGGAGGTGATCAGCGGTTCGGCGCGGGACACCGTGCTGTACTACGGCGGCAACCTCCGCACCTACCTGTCCGAAGGCTTTGGTCAGCTGCAGGCCAGCGATCGCACCAGCGGCCAGCCATTGGCGGGCGCCTACGTCAAGGTTTACAGCCGCACCGCCGACGGCCAAGTCGCCTTCTACAAAGATGGCTACACCGACCTCCGCGGCCGGTTCGATTACGTCTCGCTCAGTGCGCCGGCCCTGGGGAACGTGCAGCGTTTTGCGATTCTGGTGCTGGACGCCGAGAGCGGTGCTAGCGTCCACGATGTCCCTCCCCCGACGCAGTAGCCCCGCGGGTTGGCTAGCCCAATTGGTGGGAGATGCTAGAATGCCCAATCCACTTTCGGGACCAACGATCCCTATATGGCATCGGCTTCCAGCCTGCGCGTCGCCAACTCCAGGCCGCAAACCGGTGTCCCCACCATCGAACGATGCCATCCACCATCGAACGGGCAGAAAATCAATATGGCCGACCTTCCGATCAGGCTTTTGTTAGTTGACGATGACGAATTGGACGTGATGGCGCTGCGGCGTGCGCTGCAGCGCGTGGACTTTGAGTATGAATTGCATGTCGCCAGCGATGGGGTCGAGGCCTTGGAAATGCTGCAGGACCGCGAGCGGATTCCCTGGCCGTTCCTGGTCTTTTTGGACGTGAACATGCCGCGGATGAGCGGCTTTGAGATGCTTGTTGAGATGCGGACCAACCCCACCTTGTCCCGCGTCCCGACCTTTGTCCTGACCACATCCGAAGCCGACGCGGACCGGCATTTTGCGTTTGACCAGCGAGTTGCTGGGTATATTTCCAAATCCCGCACCGGCCACGGCTACGAAAAGCTGGTCGACTTCATACAAACTTATTGGGAGATGGTGGATTTTCCTCCGCCCCTAGGCCTGCCGCCCGCCACGATTAACGGCTGAGCTCGGCCGTCCTCGCTGCGAAACCTTTCTTTGGAGTGCGAATGCCCAAAACCCAGCTTCCGCCGGCCCAGTTCCAACTGAACAGCCCCTTTCCGCCCGCCGGTGACCAGCCGACGGCGATTCAGTCGTTGGTCCAGGGCTTCCAGCAAGGCAAACGCACCCAGGTCCTGCTCGGTGCCACCGGTACGGGCAAGACCTTCACGATGGCCAATACCATCGCCCAGCTCGGCCGACCCGCTCTGGTGCTCAGCCACAACAAGACGCTGGCCGCCCAGCTGTACGCGGAATTCAAAGAGTTCTTTCCGCACAACGCCGTCCACTACTTCGTCAGCTACTACGACTACTACCAGCCCGAAGCCTACATCCCCCAGCGCGACGTCTACATCGAAAAAGACGCCTCGATCAACGAGGAAATCGATCGCCTGCGATTGGCCACCACCAGCTCGCTGGTCAGCCGCCGAGACGTCCTGATCGTGGCTTCGGTCAGCAGTATCTACGGCTTGGGTTCACCGCAGGATTACAAAGACCTGGTCCTGCACGTCCGCCGTGGCGAACAGACGCGGCGCGACCATCTGCTGATGAAACTGGTCGAAGTCCAGTACGACCGCAACGACGTGGCCTTTGAACGCGGCAAATTCCGCGTCCGCGGCGACAGCATCGAGTTGTGGCCCAGCTACGAAGAATTCGCTTACCGCATCGAGATGTGGGGCGACGAGATCGAGCAGATTTCGATGATCAAACCGGTCTCCGGCGAAGTCTTCGATACCTGCGACCAGGTCTATATCTATCCGGCCAAACACTTCGTCATGGGCGAGGACCGGATCATGTCAGCGATCGGCGCGATCAAGCAGGAGCTGGCCGAACGCCTGGAGGAGCTGCAAGGGCAGGGCAAACTGCTGGAAGCCCAACGATTGTCCGCTCGCACCCGGTTCGACATCGAAATGCTGCAGGAAGTCGGCCATTGCCCGGGCATCGAGAACTACAGTCGCGTGCTGGCCGGCAAAGCGCCCGGGGCCACGCCCGACACCCTGTACGATTACTTTCCCGACGACTTCGTCACCTTCGTCGACGAATCGCATGTGACCGTGCCCCAGATCCGGGCCATGTACGCCGGCGACCGCTCGCGCAAAATGACGCTGGTCGATCACGGCTTTCGGCTGCCCAGCGCCCTGGACAACCGGCCGATGAAGTTCGAGGAATGGGAACAGCGCGTCGGTCAGATCGTTTACGTCTCGGCCACCCCGTCGGAATACGAACTGGAGCAGTCCGGCGGCGAAGTGACCGAACAGATCATTCGGCCCACGGGACTGCTGGACCCGGTGATCGAAGTCGTCCCGGCACGCGGTCAGGTCAATCACCTGCTGGACGAAATCCGCAAGCGGGCCGAGATCGACGAACGGGTGCTGGTCACCGCCCTGACCAAGCGATTGGCCGAAGACCTGGCGACCTTCCTGCAAGAACAGAACGTTCGTTGTCGCTGGTTGCACAGCGAACTGAATGCGTTTGAACGCGTGGAACTGCTGCAGGAGCTGCGCGAAGGCAAATTCGACGCCTTGGTGGGCGTGAACCTATTGCGCGAAGGCCTGGACCTGCCGGAAGTCTCGATGGTGGCGATCCTGGACGCCGACAAAGAAGGTTTCCTGCGCAGCGAAACCAGTCTGATTCAGACCATCGGCCGAGCGGCTCGAAACGTTAATTCGCGCGTCATCCTGTACGCCGACAAAATCACCGATTCGATGCGTTTGGCGATCGACGAAACCGAGCGGCGTCGCGCGATCCAACAACAGTACAACGAACAACACGGCATCACGCCCCAGTCGGTGCGCAAATCGATGCGGGCCGGAATCGAACAGGATGCCGCCAAACGCAGGGAATCCACGGCCAAGGCCCAAGCCGAAAAGGACGGCCAGTACGTCACGATCGAGTACGTTGACGAACTTGAACGCGAGATGCTCGAGGCCGCCGAGGCCTTGGACTTCGAGCGCGCCGCTCAGCTGCGCGACCGCGTGTTGCAGTTGAAAGACGCCATCGGCCGGCCCCTGTCGGAAGTCGAACTGACCGGTTCCTCGTCCAGCTCCGGCATGGGTCGTCAGCAAAAACGCCGCAAACGCAGCACCAAAGGCACCGGCCGACGCTCCGTCCCCCGACCCAATCGCGGTTAGTGGGTTGTTGGTTGCAGGGCAAGACTCGTCCGCAAACGATTTGCCGTTGTGAGCGGAACGGCGCAAGCCGTCCGGTATCGCGAAACCGAACAACTTGTGCCGCTCCGCTACCAGACCAATCCGGGGACCGGCACGACCCCCACAACCGGACGGGGAATCTCACTTTGCTGTCTGCGAAGCGGTCTTGCCATCATCGGCGTGCTGCCGAGCGGTCGACAAAACGATCAAGCAACGCACGCACATTCCGCCACCCTGAGCCGTTTGGTCGCTAGCCCCGGTTCTTGACGCGGAATCCCCGTACGAGGCTGACTACCTGAAAACGGACTGACCCGATCGCCCGAGCAGCAGGAAGCTTTCGATGACCGCATCCATCAAACCACTCCTCATCGTCGCCGCCCTGGTCGGCATGTTTGCCGCCGCGCCCACGGCCCGAGCTCAGCAGCCCGCGCAAGCCCCCGAGTCCCAACGCGCTACCCAGCTGGATGCGGACATCATGGAGCTGTTCGACACGCCCAGCCCCAGCAAGCAGCGGGTGGACCAGGCGGCCAGCATCCCCTCGCCGGCTCAGCTGCGTCAGGCCCTGGCTTGGCACCAGCGTCTGCAGCGGGTCGCCCGCACCGAAGCGGCCCTGCGACGCGGCTATCATCTTTCCCGGCCGCCGGGTGTGGTGACGCCCTCGACCACGTCGCGATTTCCCTATCATCGCACCATCGTGATCCCGGTGTACGTCGACCACCTGCACCGCTAGCTCAGTGTCGCCTTTCGCTCCGTCGAAAGTAGTCCGAGACGGCTTCAGCAACTTTCGCGGAGCGAAAGGCAACACTGTCGAAAATCGCCCGAGACGGCTTCAGCAACTTTCGCGGAGCGAAAGGCAACACTGCCGAAAATCGCCCAGGACGGCTTCAGCAACTTTCGCGGAGCGAAAGGCAACACTGCGCGGAGCGAAAGGCAACACTGCCGAAAATCGCCCGAGACAGCTTCAGCAACTTTCGCGGAGCGAAAGGCAACACTGCCGAAAGGCGATACTTTTTTGTGCATTTTGATTCAACTCCGGCGTTGGGGATTGCCGATGCTGACCTGTGGGGGTGGAGGCGCTGCGCGCAGGCAACTGCAATCGGTGATCCATGCACGGTCGGAACTCGCATCGACGCTCTTCGCCAGCGCCTCACCGGGCGGCTGCCGCCTTCGTCGTGCTCTTGCTGCTCTCGGCGGGCTGTAGCGCAATCCCCGAAGTCCGCCACGGGGTCCGGGTCCACAACCCCTTCCCACAGCTGAAGACCGTGGCGATCCTGCCGTTCTTCAATCAGAGCAACGAACCGACGCTCGACGCCGGGTCGGTGACCGAAGCCTACTACGCGGCACTGCAAGCCGTTCCGGGATTCGAAGTCCTGCCCGTGGGCGTCTCCCAGCGGCAACTCGAGGCCTACGCCGCGGTGTATGGCCCGCCGCAGACCGGCCAGCAGTTCCAGGCATTCGCTCGCCTGCTGGGCGTCGACGCCGTGGTCCAGGGGGCGGTGACCGATTACGACCCGTATTACCCACCGCGGATGGGGCTGACCGTCCACTGGTACGCGGCCAATCCTAGTTTCCATCCGATTCCGGTCGGATACGGACTGCCCTGGGGCACGGAAGCCGAAGAGGACATTCCCTCGGAAGTGGTATTGGAAGCCGAGTTCGAACTGGCGCGGCAGCAATTGGCGACGCAGACGCCGCCGCTGCCCGCCGATTCCCCGCCGCCCGCCGGTTCGCCGCCCGCCGGTTCACCGCCTGGGCCGCCCCCTGTTCCTCAGGGACCGCCGCAGCCGCCCGCGGTCGCACCGGCCTTTGCCCAGGAACCGATCGCGAGCCTCGACGGCGGACTGCCGGCCGCGCTGCCGGCGGCCTGGCCCGACCCCAGCGGGCTGATCCCCGACGGCCCCCAGCCGTTTCCGCCGCCGCCGCGTCCCCAGCACGATCCGGTCCTCACACACACCCGGTTGTACGACGGTTCGGACAGCCGCTTCACTCGGCGGCTTGCCGATCACGTCTCGGCTGCGGACGATCGCCGCCCGACCAATTGGCAGGCCTACCTTAGCCGAACCGACGATTTTGTGCGATTTTGTTGCCACCTGCATGTGACGGAAATGCTTGAGGCGCGTGGGGGGGCGGATCAAAGCGATTTGATCCTGAACTGGCCCATCGGACGATACAGATCCCAGTGACGGGATCTAGTCCGACGACGCCAAGCCAACGAGCCACCACGGATGGAAAACGAAATCAACGTACTCGCTCTGGTCAAAGGGGAAGAGCGTTTCATGTTTCTGTTCGACGACAATAATCGCGACGAAACGCTGCGCACGCTGGCTCGCTTTGCTGCCAATCCCGAGCTGGACTTCACGTGGTACGACGCCGCGATGCTGAGCCGAAAGATTCGCGACGCCGTACCCGATCCCGAGCCCGCGCTCAGCCCCTCGCGAATCGACGCCTCGCTGCGAGGACGACGCTAGGATGCGGCGCGAGATTGCCCAGTTCCTGCGATACCTGGCCACCGAACGCAACGCCTCGGACCTGACGATCAAGGCCTACCGCGAGGACCTGATGGGTCTGGTCGAATGGCTCGAGCACGAGCACGGCCAAGTGCCCGCGGTGGACCGCCTGAGCCCCCAGGACCTGCGAGCGTTCCAGGCGGCATTGCAACAGGCCGAGTATGCGCGGAGTACGATCTCGCGCAAGTTGGCCTCGATGCGCAGCTTCTACCGTTTCGCCCAGCGGCAGGGCCTGGCCGATACCAATCCCGCCAAACCGCTGCGCAATCCCCGCCGTCAACGCAAATTGCCGCACGTCCTGTCCAATGAAGAAATGGGACGCCTGCTGGGCACTCCGCCGGGGACCGACCCGGCGGGCCTGCGCGATCGAGCACTTCTGGAAGTGATGTACAGCGCGGGCCTGCGGGTCAGCGAACTGGTGGGGCTGTGCGACGGCGACCTGGACTACGAACAACAAATCGTGACGGTCCGCGGAAAAGGCCGCAAAGAGCGGATCAGTCCGCTGGGTTCCTACGCCATCGAAGCCCTCGAGCGATATGAAGCGGTTCGCGAGCGGGATGCCAAGGAAAACGATCTGGGCCTCGAAGCGGCCGTGTTCGTCAACCGCTTTGGCCGCCGGCTGTCCACCCGCAGCGTCGGACGCATGCTGGAAAAGTACCTGGCCATCGCCGGCCTGGACACGCGGACCAGCCCCCATACGCTGCGCCACAGCTTTGCCACGCACCTCCTGGACCGCGGCGCCGACATCCGCAGCGTCCAAGAATTGCTCGGCCACAAAAGCCTGGTCACCACCCAGATCTACACCCACGTCAGCACGGCCAACCTGCGCGAAGTCTACGAACAAGCCCACCCCCGAGCCAACTAACCAGTGGCATAGGCTTCCAGCCTGTCAACAGTGGCATAGGCTTCCAGCCTGTCAGCAGTGCCCCCCGCGTCCGCTACTCCATCACCTTCTTCACCACCTCGGCATCGAAATAATTCGTCGACATACCGGCGTCGACGACGATTCTCTGGGCCGTGATTCCCGACGAACGCGGGCTGAGCAGGAAGGCGGCGGTCGAAGCCACTTCGTCGGTCGTCAGCGCACGGCCGCGCGGAATGACCTGTTCGGCGTACAGATACGAATCGACGTATCCCGGGATGCCAGCCGAGGCACTGGTCTTGAGCAAGCCGGCCGAGACGGCATTGAACCGGACTTCGGAAAAGCGGCTGAAGGATTTGGTCAGAAACGCCAGCGACGATTCCAAGGCGGCTTTGATCGGTGCCATGTAGCCGTAGCTCTCACTGGCCATCCGCGTCGTACTGATCCCGATCGTGACCACACTGGCATCGGCGGCGAACTGGTCTTTCAAGGCGTTGCACACAGCCGTCAGCGAGAAGCACGAGATGTCGACCGCTTGCAGGAACGCTTCGCGCCGCGTCTCGTGAAACGGCCGGATCCCATCGCGGTAATCGGCAAAGGCAATCGCGTGGACCAGGCCGGCCAGCGGCACGTCGTCGGCGGCCAATTCCGCGCCAAGAGCGTCGATCTGCCCTTGGTCTTCGACGTCGCAAACCAACACTCGCCGATCCTTTAACAACTTGGCCAGCGATTCGCGACGCGCCTCGCTGCGGACGCTGTAGACCACTTCCGCACCGGCCTGTTCGAGCAGCAGCGCGATCCGGTAGGCGACGCTTTTCTTGTTCGCCACTCCCATGACCAGGAAACGTTTGCCGCGGACGGCCAGGAAATCGAAAGCGGCAGGGGAGGGATCGGTCATCGGTCAGCCGAACAAGGGCGGAGGAAGGGAAAGAGGAGGAGGCAAACGCCGGAGCAGAACGCTTACTCCGGTGCCGAAACCGTGCAGGCAAAATCCAGTCGCGCGGCCAATTTGCCATCCAACAGGACGCGGCCGGTCAGGAAGAAAGCGTTGGAGACCCGCTCGTTGAGGGTCACTTCCAGCCGCACCGTATCGCCGGGCTGGACGACGCGTTTGAACTTCACGTTGTCCGCTCGCGTGGCCAGCGGAACCACGCCCGGGCCGCCCGGGGCAACCTTGCTCAACAGAATCGCCCCGGCCTGCATACAGCACTCGCACAGGATCACGCCCGGCACGATCGGCCGGCCCGGAAAATGCCCCTGCACGAAGAACTCATCGTCGCGGAACGTCTTTTCACAAACAATGCTCTGCTCCTCCTGCGATAACAAGCGGTCCAACAGTCGCATGGGAGCACGGTGCGGGATAGCAGCTTCGATCTGTTCGACGGACATCGTGGGGCTTGCGTGGCAGTAAGGTTAAGGGGTCAGGCGGATCGCACGAACATGGTAGGCTTTACTGTAGGCGACAAGCGGCCATTGTCCCAGCCGAGACCCAAAGTAGCTCGGCTGTCCCCAGCCGAGACGAGAACAGCTACCCAAACCCCAAGGGCGGCTCGAGCCCCGTCCATTGCCGCCGGCGCTTCGGGGCTTCATAATCGACACCCACCGTCCGGTGTCCAGCCGCCTGTCCACTTTCCTCGCCGCCCCCGCTGAACATGACCACCTATTTCGCCGAAGGCTCGGCGACCACCGACCTGTCGCGTGACGACATCCGCAGCGCCCTCGAGCAGACGTTTCAGTCGCTTGGCTCCCTGGACAAAGTGCTGATCCTGCCGCCCGATTACACGCGGCTGCCCAGTCGCGCCGGCGAGATCACCAGCCTGACCTACGAGATGCTGGGCAAGCGGGTGACCGACATCATGCCGGCGTTGGGGACGCATCATCCGATGAGCGACGCGCAGATCGCCGACATGTTCCGCGGCGTGCCGGCAGAGTTGATCCGCGAGCACCGCTGGCGCGACGACGTGGTCACGCTGGGCGAAGTCCCCAGCCCGTTCGTTGCCGAAGCCACCGAGGGGATCTACGACAAACCCTGGCCCGCCCAGGTCAATCGGCTGCTTTCTGACGGCGGTCACGACCTGATTTTTTCGGTCGGTCAAGTCGTGCCGCACGAAGTGATCGGGATGGCCAACTACAACAAGAACGTGTTCGTGGGCACCGGCGGGGCGAGGGGCATCAACGAGAGCCATTTCCTGAGCGCGGTCTACGGCATGGAACGGACGATGGGCCGCGCCGACACGCCCCTGCGGCGCATCCTGAACTACGCCCAAGATCATTTCTGCCAAGACATGCCGCTGTTGTACGCTCTGACGGTCATCGAAGAAGACCACCAGGCCCAGCGATTGATCACGCGGGGATTGTACATCGGCGATGACCACGAGACGTTTTACGAAGCCGCCAAGCTGTCCTACGAAGTTAATTTCGTGCACCTCGATCGAGCGCCGAAACACGTCGTGGCGTATCTGGATCCCAGCGAATTCACGACCACCTGGGTGGGCAACAAATCGATCTACCGCACGCGAATGGCGATCGCCGATGGCGGACGGTTGACCGTTCTCGGTCCGGCGGTCAAAGAGTTCGGTGAAGACCGCGAGATCGATCACTTGATCCGCAAATACGGCTACCGCACCACGCCCGAGATCCTGCGTGCGTTCGAGAACAACGCGGATCTAGCAGCCAACCCTTCGGCCGCGGCTCACTTGATTCACGGTTCCTCCGAAGGCCGCTTCGAAATCGTCTACGCCGCCGGCCAACTGAGCCGCGAAGAAGTCGAAGGGGTCGGCTACACCTACGCCGAGCTCGGGCCGCTGCTGGAGCGCTACCCGATCGACCAGTTGAGCGACGGCTGGAACCCGGACCGCGGCGAGGGCGAGTTCTATTTCGTCCGCAACCCCGCGCTCGGACTCTGGGAAGCTCCCCGCGGTTAGCAAAAACAGTGGCATAGGCTTCCAGCCTGTGAAATCAGTGGCATAGGCTTCCAGCCTGTGAAATCAGTGGCATAGGCTTCCAGCCTGTGAAAACAGTGGCATAGGCTTCCAGCCTGTGAAATCAGTGGCATAGGCTTCCAGCCTGTGAAAACAGTGGCACAGGCTTCCAGCCTGTGAAAGAAACCAGCATCCAACCCCCCCGCCCACCATGGCCCCCCACCCCTTCCGTCTAGACGGCCGCACAGCCCTGATCACCGGCGGCACCCAAGGCGTCGGCGCAGCGATCGCTCAAGCGATCGCCGCGGCCGGCGCGAGCGTGGTGCTGCACGGCCTGCGGGATGATGCCGTCGCTCAAGCCACCCTGGCCGCATGCCGCGACGCGGGCGTCCGCTGTGAACTGGTCACCGGCGACTTGGCCGACGACCAACCCGCGGCGACCGAGCGGTTGCTCTCACAGATCGACGCTCTGGGCTGTGCGGTCGATCTGTTGGTCAACAATGCCGGTGTATTTATCGACGAGCCGTTCTTGGAGATGGCGCCGGAGCGTTTTCAACGCACGCTGCAGATCAACGTCGCGGCCGGGTTTCATCTGACCCAGGCGCTCGCTCGCCGCTGGGTCGAAAGCGGCACGGCGGGCCGCGTCCTGTTCACCGGTTCGATCAACGGTTTCCTGGCCGAACCGGATCACGTGGCCTACGACTGCAGCAAAGGAGCTGTCGCGGCGATGGTGCGTTCACTGTGCGTGGCGCTCGCTCCCCACGGGATCCGCGTCAACAGCATGGCTCCGGGGCTGGTCCGCACGCCGCTGACCAATCCGGCGATCGACCTGCCGGGTTTCGCGGACTGGATGCAGCTGCACACGCCGGCGGGCCAAGTGCCCGACGCCTCGGTCTGCGGACCGCCCGCGGTGTTTCTGCTCAGCGACGCGGCCGCGCACGTCCATGGCCAAACGCTGTTGGTCGACGGCGGCATGAGCGTCTGGCAGCAACCCGACATGCCCGAGCACTGGCCAGGAAAATAAAAAAGTGGCATAGGCTTCCAGCCTGTGAACAGTGGCATAGGCTTCCAGCCTGTGAACAGTGGCATAGGCTTCCAGCCTGTGAACAGTGGCATAGGCTTCCAGCCTGTGAAAGCAACGTCTGAATCGAATCTAATTCCGCTACCTGACTGGGCGATCACCGAGGCCGAGCGTCGTCGCGACGAAATGCTCTCAGATCCAAATCCCGGCAAGACGCACACCGAAGTTGTTAATCGAATCCAGCAATGGCGGGATGGCTAGAACCGCACGGTTCCACCCGCTATTCGACGAAGATGTGATCCGAGATGCGACTTGGTACGAAACCAAGGAACCTGAGCAGAAGTCACGGCCGGGACAAAGCCGCTTCGAAATCGCCGTTTTAGCGGGTTTGCCTTGAATCTGGGGTGGCCGAGCCGCTATAATCAACCGTTCCCGCCTTAATAAACCCCCTTGCCAAAAAAGACCTGTTGTTGCCCCGGGCAATTGTCCGACGGTGATCAATAGCTGCTTCGGCAAGCTCCCACCCCATTTACCCCCACTTTGATCTGCTCATGCGGTTACGCGCAGTCATATGCTTGGTAACGCTTGCGGCGTCCTGCCTGCTGTCAGCCGATTCGCCCCTTCTGCCGGGTGGCAAATCCCTGTTGGCTGCCGACGCTGCGAAGCCGAGCCCGACTCCTCATTCGACCCCCGCCGAAGACTGGGCCGAGTCCGGTGCGGACTTGATCCGCTCCCACTGCCTGGATTGTCACAACGAGGACTACCAGGAGGCCGAGGTCGATCTGTCGCAGTTCGCCAGCGTCGAAGGCATCGCCGCCAACCAGGGGTTGTGGAAGCGAGTGCTGGAGATGGTTCAGTTCGGGGCGATGCCCCCCGAAGACGCCGAACCACTGAGCGACGACCAGCGTGCGGGCCTGGTTCAGTCTCTGGACCGCGTCCTCTACAGCGCGGCCTGCGACCTGGATCCTCGGCCCGGCAAAGTGACCGTACGGCGATTGAACCGCGCCGAGTACGACAACACAATCAGCGATCTGTTCGGCGTGCCGCTGAGCGTCTCGGACTCCTTTCCCTCGGATGAGGTCGGGGCCGGATTCGATAACAACGGCGACGTGTTGTCGATCCCGCCAATGTTGTTCGAAAAGTACATGGCGGCGGCGGAACAGGTTTCTCGACAAGTCATCTTTGATCCGCGCAACATCGAACGCAAAGACATCGAACATTCCGGCGATCAGATCCTGACCCTCGGCGATGCTTGGGTGGGCAGCTTCTACGGTCACTTCCTAGCGGCCGATACGATCGCTTGGACCGAGATGCAGGTTCCCTACACCGGCCACTATCGATTGCACATTCGCGGTGGCGCGACCGAAAAGGACCAAACGGTACGAGTCGGCGTGTTCGACGCCGAAGGCGTGTTGCTCGACTCCTGCGAATTGAAACACTACGGCAGCAGTGGCGGCAGCGCTCACAGTTCGGTGAAGGTGACGCTGAACAAAGGTCGCACGCGATTGTTGTTCGGCTTGCTGGAGCAAGACGCCGAGGCCCAGCCTGGCAAAACGGTCCTGGCGGGCGTCGAACGGTTGACCGAAGAAGAGATCGCGGCCGGACGCGCGGCGGTGGGCAAATCCATCAAAGTCGACCGCAAGGCCGCCGAACAAGACGTCGCGTACATGCTTCGCAAGGTCACACTGAATGGTCCCGAAGGCACGCCCGAAGGCTTGATTCCGGCTTCGCACCCGCGGATCCTGACGCACTATCCCGCCAAGGACCGCAGCGTTCGCGAAGCGGCCAAGCTATGCCTCCAGCCGCTGCTGCGGCGAGCTTTCCGCGGACCGGTCGATGACCAAACGGTTGACGCCTATGCGCGACTGACCGAACAGATGCACAAGCGAGAGAAATCGTTCGAGCGAGCGATGCAGGTGACCGTCAGCGCAATCCTCGTCTCGCCCCGGTTCCTGTTCCGCGTCGAACTGCCGCCGGAGAACGACACGCTCGAACCCGGCGCGGTCCGCCCCCTGACCGATCATCAACTGGCCAGCCGGTTGTCGTACTTTCTGTGGAGCAGCATGCCGGACGAGGAACTGCTGCGGTTGGCCGATGAAGGCAAGTTGAGCGACGAAGCGGTCTTGCGCGAGCAGGTTGCGCGGATGTTGAAAGACGAGCGAGCCGAGGCATTGGGCGAGAACTTCGCCGCCCAGTGGCTGGGGCTTCGCAACCTGGACCAGTTCGAACCCGACCCCACGCAGTTTCCCGATTTTGACGATTCCCTGCGTGAAGCGATGCGTCAGGAGACGTTGTTGCTGTTCCGCGATGTGGTCCGCGAAAACCGCAGCGTCCTCACGCTGCTGGATTCCGCCCAGACGTACGTCAACGAACGGCTGGCTGCCCACTACGGCATCGACGGGGTGGAGGGCGACGAGTTTCGTCTGGTGTCGGTGCAGGAGGCGGGTCGCAGCGGCATCCTGACGCATGCCAGCGTCCTGACGCTGACCAGTAACCCGGGCCGCACCTCGCCGGTCAAACGCGGCAAGTGGATCATGGAAACGTTGATGGGCACGCGTCCGCCGGATCCGCCTGCGGGCGTTCCCGAACTGGAGGAAACCGCGACGTCGAATCCCGACGCTTCGCTCCGCGTGCAGCTGGAAGCCCATCGCGCCGACCCGGCCTGTGCCTCCTGCCACCGCGTGATGGACCAATTGGGTTTTGGCCTGGAGAACTTTGGCCCCCTGGGCGGCTACCGCAGTGAAGAACGCGGCCAGCCGATCGACGCCACAGGCGTCCTGCCCGGTGGCCGCAATTTTGACGGCGCCTTGCCCCTGATCGAACAGCTTCGCAAGACCGAGAGCGAGGCCTTCGTCAACACCATGGCTGACCGCCTGTTGACGTTCGCCATCGGTCGCGAACTGACCCCCGTGGATCGTTGTTTCTTGACGGACATCGTCGCCGAATCCGCCGAATCGGAGCACCGCTTCGTGGCTTTGGCGACCGCTGTCGCACTCAGTAAACCGTTTCGCTTTCACACTCTGGAAGAGAAGTAATCACCATGTCGCAGCTGAATCTTAAACGCCGAACGTTTTTGCGTGGTGCGGGCGCCCTCGTGGGCCTGCCTCTGTTGGATGCCATGCTGCCCTCGGTGCAAGGTGTCGCCCAGGCGGCGGCCGGCACTCCGGCGACGGCGCCGACGCGCATGGCTTGCATCTTCTTTCCCAACGGCGCGATCATGCCCGATTGGACGCCCCAGGGCCAAGGGCGTGATTGGCAACTGTCCAAGACGCTCAAGCCTTTGGAGCCGTTCAAGTCGAAACTGAACGTGATCTCGGGACTGGCCCTCGACCAAGGACGCGCCCACGGCGACGGTGCCGGCGACCACGCTCGCTGTTCGGCCACGTTCCTGACCGCCGCCCATCCCGTCAAAACGGCCAGCAACATCTATGTCGGCGTTTCGGTCGACCAGGTCGCCGCTCGCCAATTGGAAGGCCAAACCAAACTCAGCTCGATCGAACTGGGGCTGACGACCAGCCGCAATGCGGGCAGCTGTGACAGCGGTTACAGCTGTGCCTATTCCTCGAACATCTCCTGGCGCAGCCCCACCCAGCCGATGAGCAAGGAGGTGACGCCCAAGGCCGCCTTCGAACGCCTGTTCGGCAACGGCGACGTCAAGGGTCGACGCGAACGCGATTTCTATCGCCAAAGCGTGCTGGACGTCGTGGCCAGTGACGCCAAGGCACTGCTGAAACGCGCCGGCGGTTCCGACAAACGCAAGATCGACGAGTACTTCTCGTCGGTTCGCGATCTGGAACGCCGCATCGAGTTGACCGAAGCGGAAGAGCGGGCCGCGATGCCCGATTTGAAAGTTCCCGATGGACGCCCGGAAACGTTCCGCGAACACGCTCGGTTGATGTACGACATCATGGTGCTGGGCTTCCAGACCGACTCCACCCGTGTCGCTACGCTGATGCTGGACAACGCCGGTGGCAACCGCGTCTACAAAGAAGCCGGCGTCAACGACGCTCACCACGCGCTAAGCCATCACCGCAACCACGCCGACAAGGTGAAGAGCCTGTCGATAATCGACCACTACCTGGTCGAACAATTCGCCTACTTCCTCGAGAAGATGGACAGTGTCTCCGAAGGCACCGGCACCCTGCTGGATCACAGCATGGTCATGTACGGCAGCGGGATCAGCGACGGCAACCGCCATCAGCACCACGAATTGCCGATCGTGTTTGCGGGCGGCGCAGGCGGCCAGTTCCGCACCGGCGAACACATCGTCCGCAAAGAGGAAACGCCGATGGCCAACCTGTTCCTGACGATGCTCGACACCCTGGGAACCCCAGCCGAATCGATCGGCGACAGCACCGGCCGGTTCACCGACATCCTGGCATAGAGGTTCGTCAACAGTTGATTTTCGAGTCTGGTCATAGCTGAAGTCGCCAGACTTTGGATCTTTTCGTTGCCTCGATCCAATCTCTGGCGAACTCGGCTACCCCAAAGTTAAACCTGGACGCGTTTACCAGTAATCGAGTGTCGCCTTTCGCTCCGCGAAAGTAGTCGAGTGTCGCCTTTCGCTCCGCGAAAGTAGTCGAGTGTCGCCTTTCGCTCCGCGAAAGTAGCCGAGTGTCGCCTTTCGCTCCGCGAAAGTAGTACAAAGCAGCTATAAACCACCTCCACAACTTTCGCGGAGCGAAAGGCGACTCTGTTTCCACAACTTTCGCGGAGCGAAAGGCGACTCTGTTTCCACAACTTTCGCGGAGCGAAAGACGACTCTGTTTCCACAACTTTCGCGGAGCGAAAGGCGACTCTATCTGGATGGCTCATCCATGCTCCGTTCTCTTCTCTGCTTCGTCCTTTTGCTGCTGGGCACCGTGGACGGCTTGGCCGAAACGGAAGTGGACTACCTGACGAAAGTCAAGCCGCTGCTGGAGACCAAGTGCTATGCCTGCCACGGCCGTCTGAAGCAGGAAGCCGGCCTGCGGCTGGAAACGGTGCCCCTGATGGAAGAGGGCGGGGCGGTGTATCCGGGCGATGCCGAGGCGAGTTCGCTGATCGAACGGGTGACGGCCGAGGACGATCTGCGGATGCCGCCGCCCCATGAGGGTTCGCCGCTGACGGCCGAAGAGGTCCAGATGCTGCGGCGCTGGATCGACCAGGGCGCTCCGGCTCCCGAAGAAGCGGTTCCCGGCGGGCCCCTGGAACACTGGGCGTTTCAGCCCATCTCGCGGCCGGCTGTTCCCGAAGTCGCCGGTGCCGATGGCTCGGCTGCCACGAACCCCATCGATGCCCTGCTTGCGGCCCGCCACGCCCAAGCCGGTGTTCGTCCGGTCGGCCTCGCCCCGCGTTCGCTGCGGCTGCGGCGGCTGTACTTGGATTTGATCGGATTGCCGCCGACCGTCGAACAATTGAACGACGATCGTCGCTGGGAGGTGATCGTCGACGAATTGCTGCACGACCCCCAGCACGGCGTCCGCTGGGCGCGTCACTGGATGGACGTGTGGCGATACTCCGATTGGTACGGCCTGGGCAAACAACTGCGTTACAGCCAGAAACACATGTGGCACTGGCGCGACTGGATCATCGCGTCGCTGAACGCCGACAAGGGCTACGACCGGATGATCCACGAGATGCTCGCTGGCGACGAACTCGCGCCCACCGACCGCGACGCCCTGGCCGCGACCGGTTTCCTGGCTCGCAACTACTACCTGTTCAACCGCACCACGTGGCTGGACAGCACGGTCGAACACACCGGTAAGGCGTTCCTGGGACTGACCCTGAACTGCGCCAAATGCCACGACCACAAATACGATCCGATCAGCCACAAAGATTACTATCAGTTTCGCGCCTTGTTCGAACCGCATCAGGTTCGTTTGGACCCGGTGCCGGGAACCAGCGACTTTGATGCCGATGGCCTGCCGCGCGTGTTCGACAACCACCTGGATGCGACCACACACCTGCACCTCCGTGGCGACCCCACCCAGCCGGATCTAGAGACGACGATTTCGCCCAGCGTTCCGGAGTTGTTTGCGTCCTACCAACCGCCCATCGAACCGGTCCGGCTGCCGCCGCAAAGCTACGCTCCGGCACTGCGTCCGGAAGCCCAGCAGAGCCTGATCGCCGCGGCCGACGCGAAGGTTGCTGCGGCAAAACAACGGCTGGACAAAGCCCACCAGGCTGTCGAGGTCGCTCGCCAGAAGGCTGATGCCGAACCGTCGACCGAGCCGTCGTTTCATTTCCACGACGACTTCGATGCGGCCGCGCCCGACGACTGGGAGCTGTCCGGGCCGGGTTGGGAGTATCGCGACGGGATGCTGATTCAGTCGCAAGCGAACCGGGACCAGGCATCGCTGCGGCTGCGTCACACCCTGCCACGAGATTTCGAAGTGCGGTGCCGGTACACGACCACCGGCGGGCCGACCTACCGCAGCGTGACCTTCCGTTTCGACGCCAGCGAGGATGGCCGGTACAGCCAATCGGTCTACACCAGCGCCCATGCGCCGGGTCCCAAGGTCCAGGTGGCGTTGTCGCGAGATGGCAAAACGCAGTACCCCGGCGACGGCCGCGTGGCGATGCCGATCCCGCTGGACAAACCTCTCAACCTGCGATTTGCCGTTCGCGACCGGCTGGTCAACGTCTGGATCGATGACGCTTTCGTGCTGGCTTACCAGTTGCCCGATCGCCGCCCCGAGGGCACGTTTTCCCTGGCTCCGTTCGATGCGACCGCAGCCTTCGATGCGATCACCATCCGCTCGCTGGCCGCCGACGTAACGCTGAAACCCGCGGCGAATGCCCCGGCGGCGGCCGGCACCAGCAGCGTCGCCGATGCCAAAGCAGCTGCCGAACGTGCGGCGGCGGCTTGGGAGTTAGCCAAAGCCGAACGCACCGCGCTGGCTTCGGCCTTGGCCGCAGACACCGCCCGTTACGCTGGCGACGATCCCACGGCCGCCGAATCGCTGGCAGAGCAAGCGGCCATCGACCAGGCGTTCCAGCAACGGGCCGAAGCGGCGTTGAAGTTGCTCGAAGCCGGCGAGGACGAGAAGAAACAACAGCAAGCCGAAAAGCTGGTGCAAGCGGCCGAGAAGCAGTTGCAGGCGGCCCGCGCGGGCGAAGGCTCCTACCGCAGCGTTCGCGCCTCGCGCAAGGCCCTCGAAACGCCGGAACACAAATTTGAAGACTACCCGGCGGTCTATCCGGCGACCAGCAGCGGCCGTCGGCTGGCCCTCGCCCGCTGGATGACGGCTCGCGAGAACCCCCTGACCGCACGCGTCGCGGTGAACCATGTGTGGATGCGTCATTTCGGTGAACCGCTGGTCGAGAACGTGTTCGACTTCGGCCTGCAAACGCCACAGCCAGTGCTGCACGAAGTGCTGGATTACCTGGCCAGCGAATTCATCGAATCGGGCTGGAGCTTCCGTCATCTGCACCGCTTGATCTGTACCTCCGACGCCTACCAGCGTGATACCTCGACCGCTGCGGCCGATCCGGCCAGCCTGAATGCCGACCCGGAAAACGATTTGTACTGGCACGCCCATACGCGGCGTATGGAAGCGCAAGTGGTGCGAGACACCGTCTTGCACCTGGCCGGCGTCCTGGATCTGGAGATCGGCGGACCCTCGGTCGCGGTCGATGGCGATTCGGTCCGCCGCAGCATTTACTTCCGCCATTCTCGCGACGATCACAATCGCTTTTTATCGATGTTCGACGATGCCGATCTGCTGCAGTGTTACCGCCGTGTGGAGAGCGTGGTCCCACAGCAAGCTCTGGCGATGGCCAACAGCAAGCTGACGCTGGAGATGGCCGGCCGCATCGGTGACCACTTGGCCGCCTCGAGCGGTGATGCGAACGGTCAGACAGAGGACGACGCCGTGATGGTGACCGGTGTGTTTACGGCTTTGCTGGGTCGCCAGCCCGATCCACAGGAACTGGCCGCCTGCCTCGAGTACTGTGACGCTCTGCGGCGCTTGTGGCGCGAGCAGCATAAAGAAGGGGGCACGTCGGCGGGTCCAAAGTCTGGCGACCTCGGCGACAACGGTAATCCAAAGTCTGGCGACTTCAGCTATGCGGCGGCGGACGATGAGGAAGCGTTTGCGCGGCGCGTGCGAACGCGGCTCGTTCACACCCTGATGAACCATAACGATTTTGTTTCGATTCGATAAAGAGACACGCCCATGACCATGCCCCAGAATCATCGCCAGGACCGCCGAGCGTTTCTCGGGGGAGCGTTGGGTTTCGGTTCGTTGGCATTGGGAACGATGCTGCACAACGACCTGGCCGCTGGCAGACCAGACTCGCTCTGGCAACCGCCCAGCGGCCAGCCTCATTTTGCGCCGCGAGCCAAGAACGTGATCTGGCTGTTCATGCGGGGCGGGGTCAGCCACATGGAAAGCTTTGACCCCAAGCCGATGCTGAATCGGTTGGCCGGCAAGTCGATCTCGGAAACGCCCTTCGCCCACGTCAATGATCCGGAACGGCTGAAGAACGTTCGCGTCGTGGTCGTTAACGATGCCAACGGTCAACAACGAAACAAGCTGTACCCCTTGCAGGTCGGATTTCGCAAACACGGTCAGAGCGGTATCGAGGTCAGCGACTGGTTCCCGCACATCGGTTCGGTCGTCGACGATTTGGCCGTGATCCGTTCGATGTGGACGACCGACGACAACCACGGGGCCCAGGTCCAGTTCCACTCCGGCCGCCACATGCTCGAACCCCGCGTGCCGACGATCGGTGCCTGGGTGAATTGGGGTCTGGGCACCTTGAACGAAAACCTGCCGCAGTTCATCAGCATGGGACCGCGGTTCTTCGATCGCCGCGATGGCCACTACCTGGGGCCCGCCTATGATGCCGTGCCGCTGAAGGTCGATCCGCAGAATCCGCTGGACTATGCCACGCCCGAAGGCGACATCACGCCCGCCGAGCAACGCCTCAGCTTCGACCTGGTACAGCGGCTGAATCACTTGACGGCCCAGCAGTACCCGGGCGATGCCACGCTGTCGGCCCGGACTAAGTCCTACGAACTGGCCTACCGGATGCAGACGGCCGTGCCCGGCATCATCGACTTTTCTGGCGAGACCGAAGCGACGCACAAGTTGTACGGCTTGGACCAGCCGGAAACCAAGGACTTTGGCCAACAACTATTGGCCGCCCGCCGCTTTGCCGAGCAGGGCGTCCGATTTATTCAGATCCAGCACGGTGGCGGTGCGGCCGGGGCCTGGGACCAACACTCCAAGTTAAAGGCGATGCATTCGAAACTGGCCGGACAGGTCGACCGGCCGATCGCCGGGCTGCTGCAGGATTTAAAACAGCGCGGCATGCTGGACGAAACTCTGGTCGTATTCGCAACCGAGTTCGGACGGACGCCGGGATCGCAGGGAGCCGACGGCCGCGACCACCATCCCTTCGGCTTCAGCGTCTGGATGGCCGGCGGTGGTTTGAAGGGAGGCGTCGTGCACGGGGCGACCGACGAAATCGGTTTCCACGCCGTCGAACAACCCCACTACGTGACCGACGTGCACGCCACGATCCTCCACCAACTGGGCCTCCAGCCGCAACGCCTGGAAGTGCCCGGCCACAAACGCTTGGAGCGAGACTTCGGCCACCCGATCACCGACATTATCGCCTAGCTAGATCCACCGCGACGATCTCTTTGTCGTTACGAATGAACGCCGTGCGGCCGGCATAGGCGGGATGACTCCACACGACCTGACGGCCCATCGCCGTGTTGGTCGGTTCGACAACGTGGAACCGGCCGTGCTCTTCATAGCCGTCGGCGGTCAACGTCGCCAAAATCAGATCGCCCGTTTCGCTGAACAACAGGTAACGATCGGTGCCGGCCAACCGCGTTAGGAAGACCGTGCCCTGTTTGACGAAGCGGCGCTGCTCGGGCTGGGTGAACTGGAACGTATCCCACAACCGCTTGCCGGTCTGGACGTCGGCAGCGATCAAGGACCCCTTGTGGCAATCCGCGCCGAAGATCACGCCACCGTCCATCAGCGGCGTGCTGTTACAGGTATACACCGCGTGGTTGCGTTCACCCCGCCACAGTTCGGTCACGTCGGGTTCGTCCTGTTTTAATTGCAGCATCACCGACGTGCTGTGGATACCGCTGGCGTACAGCCGATCGCCTTCACGCTGGGGCCGCGAAACCGACATCCCGTAACTGGGTTTCAGGTCGACGCTCCAGTAGGGCTGGCCATCGGCAGGATTTAAACTGACCAGGGCGTCGGCGTGCCAGACCACCAGTTGGCGTACTCCGCCGGCTTCGACGATGACCGGTGGACAATACCCGACTTCGCTCGCATCCAGCCCTTTCCAGCGGACTTCGCCGGTGTGTTTGTCAAAGGCCACTACGGTCTGCCCCTCGCCGCCCACCATGCAGATCAACAGATCGCCTTCGACCAACGGATGCGAAGCGAATCCCCAGATCGGCACCGGCGCCCCGAAATCTTTGGTAAAGCTGCGTTGCCAGACAACTTGCCCATCGTCGACTTGCAAACACAGCAGGTCGCCTTCGCTGCCCAGAAAATACACGCGGTCCTCGTCCACCGTGGGCGTACAACGCGGGCCGTTGGGATAGGAGATGCTGTAGGGGCGTTCGTAGGCATGTTGCCACAACGTTTCGCCGGTCTTGGCATCCAGACAGTGCACGCGTTCCTGTCCTTGCAGTTCCGCCCGTTGCCCGGGATCATTGACCACCTCGCCCGACCGCCGCAAATAATCCGCCACGAACACACGGTCACCCTGAACCGCGGGACCGGCGTAACCGGCTGCGATCGGCACGCGCCATTTGATGGGCAGTCCGTCGGCTGGGATCGAACGAATCAGTCCGTCCTCTCGGTACACGCCGTCGCGAGTCGGGCCCATCCACTGCGGCCAGTCGTCGGCGGCCAGCACGGCCGGAGAGAGCGTCTGTAGCCCCAGGCCGAACAGCAGCACACCTGTCGCAAAACGCAGTCGCAAAACCAGCAAACCCAGCATGTCTTAAGCACTCCCGGTGGACGGGGCGAGGGGAGAAAGCGTCCCAGCGGACACAGCCTAGTATAACGCGGCCGAATCGGCGACACTGCTCAATCATGACCAAACACCTGATCTTCATGCGACATGCCAAGAGCGACTGGGACGCGCCCCAGGCCGGCGACCACGACCGGCCGTTGAATCGGCGCGGTCGCGGTGCCGCGGACCACATGGCCGACTGGCTGGAGCAACACGGCTACGTCCCGCAGCGCGTGCTCTGTTCCTCGGCCGTCCGCACCCGCGAGACGCTCCAGCGGATGGCGGCCCGGTGGTCGCAGGACGTCGACGCACAGTACCGCGACGAGCTGTACCTGGCCGCGCCGGAACGCTTGCTGAACAGTGTTTGCAGCGAAGGCGGCAGCGCCGACACGTTGATGGTGCTGGCTCATAATCCGGGTCTGGAAGCCGTGGTCCAGCGATTGACGCGAACCTATCAGCCGTTTCCTACGGCCGCGGTCGCCGTGTTTGAGATGCAGCTGGACGCCTGGTCGAACCTGGACGTCGATGGCGGTCACCGCCTGCTGGCGGTGCAGCGTCCCAAAGAGCTTTAAAGGGAGTCGGCAAACGTGTTCTCTGGATCGCTGTCCTCTTGGTTCTGGTGGCCCTACCTGGCGGCCGCGGTCGTCGGCCATTTCGGGTTGTACTTGGCGATCTACAACCGCCTGAATTCACTGGGCATCCCTCGCCGCCGCATCAAGCGACTGGTGTGGGTGTTCCTGGTTATGTGTTTGGTGACGCCGCTGGTGATCGCCGCGTTGTATGACGACTTTTTGGTCCGCGCGTTGTTTGCCGAACCGCCCTGGCTGGCAATGCCCGCTGGCCTGCGCGCCTACACGCTGCTGTGCCTGGCCACCTGGATCTATCCCGGCATCGCTTGGCTGTGGACGCGTCCGATCTTCGGCTTCCAACACCTGCGGGTCGACAAGTCGGCGGAGTACGCGCGGGTCGCTCGGCAAACCGACCAACCGCTAGCGCTGACGCCCAAGTGCCGCTGGCAATCTCGGTTGCCCTTTAATCAGATCCTCGATCTGGCCATCGAGGAGAAGCAGTTACCGGTCGCGGGTCTGCCGCCACGCCTGGACGGTTTGAGAATAGCTCACCTGTCCGATATCCACCTAACCGGCCACATCGCTCCGGATTACTACCGGTACGTCGTCGAACGAGCGACGGCGTGGAACCCCGATTTGATGGCTCTGACCGGCGACATCGTCGACGTCGACCGCTGCATCGATTGGCTTGCTCCCTGTTTCCAGTCCGCGCGGGCGGCAGAGGGTTGCTATTTCGTACTGGGCAACCACGACACGCGCGTGGCCGATCCCGAACAGATTCGCGCCGCGATGACCCGCATCGGCTGGCGCGACGCCGGCTCACGAACGATCCGCAAAATCTTGCGAGGCGTATCAGTGGACCTGACCGGCAACGAAGCTCCCTGGTTTCCCGCTCCACCGGACCTGGCCAGGGGAGCCCCGGAAACCAGCGACGGCCCGGCGGGGCAGGGCGGTGACGCCGCTCCGGCGGACTTTCGACTGGCTCTGTGCCATTCGCCGGACTGCATCCACTGGGCGCGGCGCAGCGGCGTGGAACTGATGCTGGCCGGCCACACCCACGGCGGCCAGGGCCGACTGCCGATCCTCGGGCCCATCCTCTCGCCCAGCCGTCACGGCAGCCGCTTTGCGTCCGGCGAGTTCTACCTGGCGCCGACCACGATGCACGTCAGCCGCGGCGTCAGCGGCGTGCACCTGATGCGGCTCCGCTGCCCGCCGGAACTCGCCCTGTTGGTCCTGCGCGCGGCTTAGGCGATTCGAGTGAAGGGGCGCGGGCGGCTAAAGCCTGGACTCCAGCGCCTATGCGGGAGTAAGTTGTTCTCGCATCCCATCAACCAACAACTACGACGCCGTTTCGCAGAAACGGTAGCCGACGCCGCGGACGGTTTCGACCAGGTGAGCCTTCTCGTCCAGCTTCCGTCGGATGGCGCGGATGTGCACGTCGACCGTCCGCTCCATCACGACCGTGCCGTCGCCGAGTACCGCGTCGAGCAACTCGCTGCGGACGAACACGCGGCCGGGCGAACCGGCCAGCGTTTCCAGCAACCGAAACTCGCTGCGCGTCAACTGCAATGGGGTGTCGTCGACCGTCACTTTGAACCGCACCGGATCGATCACCACACCGTGCGCCCGAATCACGCCGTCGTCGCTGTCCGGCTGGTCGCGGCGGCACAGCGATTTTACCCGCTGCAGCAAGACCTTCACGCTGAACGGCTTGGTCACATAATCGTCGGCGCCCAGCGAGAAACCGATCAACTGGTCGGACTCCTCAGACTTTGCCGTCAGCATCAGGATGCGGATCTTGCGAGTTTCCTTGTCGGCTTTCAGACTGCGACACACGTCCAAGCCATCGATCACCGGCAGCATCAGGTCCAGGATCACGACGTCGGGCCGCCGGTGCTTGGCCTGGGCGATGCCGTCTTCGCCGTCACTGGCGAGAAAAACCTCGTACCCTTGCTGGCGCAAGTTGTAGGAGATCACATCGGCGATCGAGCGATCATCCTCGACAATTAATACGGACGCTTTGGCCATGATCAATGCTTCCCTCCGGACACCGGCGTCCCCTCGATGGTCTCATGTTGATGCCGCACGATCTCCCCTTCCACCAGGTAGATCACGTCCTCGGCGATATTGGTCGCCAGATCGGCGATGCGTTCCAGGTGGCGTGAGGCGGACAAGCAGTGCACCGCAGGCACGACCAAGCGGCTGTCCTGCATCATCATGTCCTGCAGGATTTCGATGATCGCTACGTTGTGTTCGTTCACCTCTTTGTCGCGCAGCCGAATCTGCCGAGCCATCGACGCATCCAGTTTGACAAAACAATCCAGCGCGTCCCGCAGCATCCTTACGGCGGCCGCACTCATCTCTTGCAAGCGTGGCGGAGCGTCGAATTCCCGGAAGGGAACGAAGCCTTGCGAGCGTTCGCAGATATTAACCGCGAGGTCGGCGATGCGTTCCAGGTCGTTATTGATCTTCAGGACTGCCGCGATCCGGCGCAGGTCCGCGGCAACCGGTTGGTGCAGGGCCAGCATCTTCAGGCATTCTTCTTCGATGCGAATCTCTTCCTGGTCGACGTCGTAATCCTCGTCGGCGACTTCCGCCGCCAGGTCCATCCGCCGATCGCACAGGGCCAACATGGCCTTGTCGATCATGGCTTCCACGCGTGACGACAAGGCCAGGACCGAACCGTGCAATCGCTCCATGTCTCGTTGAAAGTGTTTTGTCATCGGATGCTATCCAAATTTCCCCGAGACGTAATCTTCGGTTTGTTGTTCGCGTGGCCTGGTAAAAATCTGTTCGGTCGGCCCGCTCTCGATCAGTCGGCCTTGAAAGAAAAAGGCGGTTTGATCCGAGACGCGGGAGGCTTGCTGCATGCTGTGGGTAACGATCACGATCGAGTACTGCTGGCGAAGTTCGAAGATCAAATCTTCCACGCGAGCCGTACTGGCCGGGTCCAGTGCCGAACAGGGTTCGTCCATCAACAGGATGTTGGGACCGGTCGCGATCGCCCGTGCGATGCACAAGCGTTGCTGTTGCCCTCCGCTCAGTCCCAGCGCGCTCTTGTGCAGTCGATCTTTGACCTCGTCCCAGAGGGCGGCTTTCTTCAGCGCCCATTCGACCAGTTCGTCGGTTTCGCGGCGTGAAATGTTCATGTGCAGTCGCGGGCCGAACGCGACATTCTGGTAAATGGACTTCGGAAACGGATTGGGTTTCTGGAACACGATGCCGATCCGCCGCCGCAGCGCGACCACGTCGGTGGAACGCGCCAACAGGTCGACGTCGTCCTCGCCGACGTCGCCTTTGAGCACCAGATGTCCCTGGGCGTGGGCCCCGGCGACCACATCATTCATACGGTTCAACCACTTCAACAGCGTGCTCTTGCCGCAGCCGCTCGGCCCGATGAACGCCGTCACCTGATGGCGTGGCACGTCCAGCGAGAGCCCATGGATCGCCTGAAAATCCCCGTACCAGGCGTCGAAGTCTTTGATCTCGATGCGGGCCGGCCTCGCCGGCCGGGCGGACTCACTGGCGTCCTTACTGGCAAGCGGCCGCTCCACCACCGGCGGGCGGTTCTTGGATTTGGGTTCCATGGGTCGGACTTGAAGGTTCATGGGCGTTCTGCACTAGGTTTGGCGGAGACGTTGTCGCAGGTAGATCGCCAGGGAATTGACCAACAACAGGATCACCAACAACACGATGATCGCGGCGGCCGCCAGTTCCTGGTAAACCTGCTGTTGGCGTCCTGCCCAGTTATAGATCAAGACGGGCATCGTCACCGCGTCGTCCATCAAGTGTTGGGGCCCGGAGTTCTTGGCGATCGCCGCGCCCAACACCACCAGGATCGGCGCCGCTTCGCCGATCGCGCGGCCCATCGATAGGATCGATCCGGTCAAGATCCCGGGCAGGGCCGCCGGCAGGCACACATTCCGCGTCGTCTGCCAAGTGGTCGCGCCCAGCCCCAGCGACGCTTCCCGCATCGACGGAGGCACGCCGCGAAGCGCCTCCTGCGAAGCGATGATCACCACCGGCAGGATCACCAACGCCAGGGTCAGCCCGGCCGCTAGAAAACTGCGGCCCAGGGGCAGCCGAAAGTAGTACCAATCTTTCTGCGAGTAACGTCCGCCGGTGGCCCCTTCGCGCACCGTCCGTCGCCGCAGCTCCGGTTCGGTGGGTTTCTCGGTGCCCGGTTTCCACAGCGATAACGTGACCCGTTCGCCCGAAGGCAACATCGCTTCAACCGGTTCGGTCACCGTGATCGTCGCCTGCTGTAGATCCTGCTGCGGTATCAACACGACTTCGCCGCGCTGCAGGGTCAAGACTTGGTAGTAGTGACGCACACCCGCCAGCTCCAAACCGGCCGACTCGTTGACCGTGATCTGCCCGAACACATTGAACATGTACACGAACACGGACAGGCCCAGCAGCCCGTAGACGATCGACGGCACGCCCGCCAGATTGGAGATATTCAATTGCACAAATCCGTGCAGGCCCCGCATCGCCTTGTACAGGCCCGTGCAGACCCCGTCCCAACGTCGCTGCCCCAGCGGGATCCACCGCCGCAGAACTCGCAGCTCCGGACGGCGAGGCTTGAACTCTTCCAGGAATACGGCCGTTCCAACACCCAGGGGCAGGGCAACCAAGGCACACACGCCGCACACAAACAACGTCCCCACAATCGCCGGCCACATCCCGGCCTGCTCGGGATGCAATTCGCTGTGCGCATTGGTCAACAGGTCGACCGACAGTCGCGAACCGCCCTGAACCGAAATCGAAATCAGCAGCACCGCCAGGACCAGCACGCTCAGCATCGCAATCGCGATGCACAACAGGTAGAACCAGCGGCTGATTAATTTGCGACGACCAGCCTTGGCGGCTTGATCGTTTGCATCATCTCGCTGCAGCGCGGCAGGCATCGTCATTGATAGGACTCCCGGTAACGCCGACGTACCATTTGTCCCACGACGGTCATCGCAAACGTGATCACGAACAACGCCATCGCAACGCCGTACAGGCTGTAATACTGCACCGTCCCGAACTCGCTCTCGCTCTTGATCATCTCGACGATAAAACCGGTCATCGTCTGGGACTGCTCACGCGGGTCCAGCGTCGCTGTGGCTCGCGTTCCCGCCGCCAGGGCCACGACCATCGTCTCGCCGATCGCTCGGCTGAAGGCCAGCAAAAAGGCCGACACGATGCCCGAAAGCGCCGCCGGCACCACGACTTTGGTAGCCGTTTCAAACGGTGTACATCCCAGCCCGTAGGCGCCTTCCCGCAGCGACGTCGGAACCGCTTGCAAAGCGTCCTCCGACAGGCTGCAGACCATCGGCAGACACAGGATGCCGACGGCGATCCCAGCACTGGTGGCGTTGAAGGTGTCGAACGAACCACCGCTGATCCACTGCAGCCCCGGACTGATCACCAATATCGCGAAGAACCCCAGCACGACCGTCGGGATTCCGGCAATGACTTCCAATGTCGGTTTCAAAAGACTGCGAACCCGCCGCGAAGCAAATTCGCTCAGATAGATCGCGGTCATCAAGCCCAGCGGCAACGCGATCACCATCGCGATCACGGTCACCCGCAACGTTCCCGATAACAACGGCCAGATCCCGAAGCGAGCGTCTTCGATCTCTTTCGCCTGCAAAGCTGTCCAGCGCCCACCGCTAAAGAACTCGCCGAACTCAACGTATTCGCTGGCGAAGAAATGCCAGCTCTGCGTTACCAACATCACCAGGATGCCGACGGTGATCAACAACGTTGCCACGGCGCACGAGCCGAGTCCCACGAGGACGAGGCGTTCGGAAACACTCGCCCAGGCGGTCGACTTGAATCGGCGTTTGGTCAGCGCCGTCGGTTGTGTAATGGTTCCCGTCATGGCGTTGCTAGGAGCTGACCAGGTTGTCTTCGGTAAAGATCTCGGTCACCGAGCCACTGCGGCTGTTTCCCTGGGCGTCCACAAAGTGCGTTCCGGTTTTGACGGCTTCGAAATTCTCGATGGCGCGCGACAGCACCGGCTCGGGTAAGCGTACGTAGCCGACCCTCTCGGCGGTTTCAGGTGCCTTTTCCAGGAAGTATTCGACAAAGGTTTGCACCTGGGCCTTGTTCAGAGATTCGGCGTTGACATAGATGAACAGAGGCCGGCTGAACGGAGCGTACTGACCCGAGGCGATGGTTTCTTTGTTGGGAACGATCGCCTCGTTCAACTCTGGATTGACCACCGGCACCGGACGCAGTTTGTCCTGGTTCTCTTCGTAGTAAGCCACGCCGAAGAAGCCGATCGAATCCTTGTTGCCGGCCACCCCCTGAACCAGCACGTTGTCGTCCTCGTTCAGCGTCATGTCCTCACGCAACTGCCGCTTGTCCTCTTTGGCCAAGACTTCGTGAAAGTAGTCGTAGGTTCCCGAGCCGACGCCGGGGGCAAAGATTTTGATTTCGCGGTCCGGCCAGGACGGATCCACGTCGCTCCATTTGTCGACGCCACCGCCGGCGACGAAAATCTGTTTCAGCTGGTCGATAGTCAGTTGCTCGACCCAGTCGTTATCCGGATGAACGACCAACGTCAGGCCGTCATACGCAATCGGCAGTTCCACGAACGCAACGCCTCCTTCTCGACACGCCGCCACCTCGCCCGGTTTGATCGGCCGCGAGGCGTCGGAGATATCGATGGTCTTCTCCGCAAATTCGTTGAAGCCGTTGCCCGTGCCGGCACCGCCGACCGTGATATCGACGTTGGGAAACTCAGCGTCGAATTGTTCCTTGACCGCGTTGGCGATCGGCAACACGGTGCTGCTGCCGTTGATCTTGATTTCGCCCGTCAGACTGGACTCGCCGCTGGCGGGGCTGGTTGCCTCGCCCGGAGTGCTGGAGGAGTCGCAACCGCCCAGCAGGAGACTCAGCATCGCGATGCAAAGGGCGGTTCGGGTCCGGTAGATATTCATCGAGTCACGTTACCTGTGGGAAAGCGAACACGAAGCAGAAGGAAGCGGGTGATATCCGGAATTGTAAACCTCTATCGGCGGATCCCGAATTGTCACCACAGCACCGGCAGGCCGACGCCGGCGACTAACACAAGCCGTTACGCGGCAAGCACTTATGAACCACACAGCCGCGAATCACCGCCGGAAAACTCGGTGAAGTTATCGTTAAGAACGAGTGTTGCCTTTCGCTCCGCCGAAAGTAGCCCCCGCTCCAACCAACAACCAACAACTATCCCTCAACCCGTGGCAGGGTGACGGTGAAACAGCTGCCACGGCCCAACGTGCTGGTCACCGTCACGCTGCCTCCGAAGGCCTGCGTCAGGTGCTTGACGATCGACAGGCCCAACCCCGTGCTGATCATCGACCGCTCCCGGGCTCGGTCCGCTCGGAAGAAGCGTTCGAAGACGCGTGACAGATGCTCCTGGGCGATCCCAATACCGGTGTCGGTCACTTCGATCACCGCCTCTTCGCCACGGGCTTGCAACCGCACCTCGATCTCGCCGCCGGTCGGTGTGTACTTGATGGCATTGCTCAGCAGGTTATCCAGAATCGTGCGGATACCATCTTCATCGGCCATCACCGTGGCCTCCGCCTGAACGTCGACCGTCAGGCGGACACCTTTGTGACCGGCCGCGTCACGATGGACCTTCAGGGTCGCTTCGAGGACTTCCGCCAGCGGAAGCGCAACGAAATGGAATACCTCCTGTCCCGATTCGACCCGAGCGATCTGCAGGATATCCTGAATCAACTGATGCAGCCGTTCGGCTTGTTCTTCGATCCGGCCCACGAAGTCCAGGTTGTTGGCTTGATCGTTGATGGCCCCCAGTCGCAGCGTTTCGGTGTAAGCCAGAATGGCTGCCAGCGGTGTTTTCAACTCGTGGGACACATTGGCCACGAATTCATGCCGCAGGTTTTCCAGCCGCCGCAGTTCGGTAACGTCATGCAGCACCGCCACGGCACCTTGGGGCGGGTCCCCGGGCAGACAGGATGCCCGCACGCTGAGCGTTCGCACCGGAGTGGTCGTGGTTTGGATCTCTCGGCGCTGGACGCGGCCCGTCGCCAGACAGTTGCGCAGCGACTCGCCCAACGACCAATTGCGAGAGGCTTCCAGGAACGGCCGTCCCTCGGCGTCGCCGGCGACGAAATGCACCATCGTGCGGCTGGCCCGGTTGACCAACAGCACCCGTTCGTCGCGGTCGATCGCCACCACCCCATCGCCCATGCTGTTCAGCACCGCCGACAAACGATTGAATTCGGCTTGCAGGTCCTGCTGTCGATCACTTACCCCCTGCCGCATGGCTTGATGCGTTTCGGCCAGCCGAGAAAACGGATACCCGAGCGTCGTTGTGACCTGTGAAGCCGACTGGTCCCGCATCAATCGCTCGTTGTCTCGGATCACATCGTCGACTAGTTTCAGAACCGGCGTCAGTGCACGCTGGATCCCAATCAGACCGATGGCCAGCGAGGCCAGAACCGCGATCACCAGGGCCGCCCACGTCGACCAGCCAAACGTCGATGATCCGCTCATCATCAGCAGCAGGAGCACTCCCAAGGGGAGCGCGTGTCCCAGCCAAAGCATGCGGCGAATCCGCACCAATAATTCGATCGGGACCATGCACCACACGCCAGCTTCAGGAACTTTTGAGCTTTGGTTCTCGGAAAAAGCCTACCCCGGCCGCAGCGTCCTCGGTAGCCAGGCTGCGAAGCGGGCTGCAAATACGGTATAGTCGCAGCACGCTCCGGCGTACCAATGATTTGCTTCGCCGCTTCGCTGCTTCGTTGCCCCGCCCGCCTTCACCGCTTGCCGATATCGATGACTGAGAACCAGCCCCAACCCACCGACAGCGCCGACCTGGAAATCAAGGATGCCCAGCTGATCTTCAAGTCGGTGTGGGAGCGGCTGGAGGAAGAGATCGGTCACGAAAACCTGCGGTTTCCCAAAGAATTGATTCTGCTGGGCGGTGCTCCGGGGGCCGGCAAGGGAACCCATACGCGGTTCGTCATGAAGGCTCGCGGCCTGACCTGCCCACCGATCGTGATCAGCGACTTGTTGGTCACGCCGGAAGCGACCGCGACCAAGGACGCCGGCGGGATGGTGGGCGACAAGGAGGTGGTGGGGATCTTGCTGCGCAAATTGCTGGACGAGGAGTTTCGCGACGGAGCGGTCCTGGACGGGTTTCCTCGCACCCGCGTCCAGGTGGAATGCTTGAAGTTGTTGGTCGACCGCATCGACCAGTTGTACACCGAGTTCGCCGAAACACCGCTGGCCATCAATTTCCGCCGGCCCACCATCCACGCAATGGTCCTGTTCGTCACCGAAAAGACCAGTATCGAACGGCAACTGCAGCGCGGCCAACAAATCGCCGCTCATAACCGAGAAGTCGAAGAGACGGGCGTCGGCACGCCGCTGCCACTGCGCACGACCGACTTGAGCGAAGAGGCCGCGCGGCGGCGGTATCGCGTTTTCAAAGAGAAAACCTGGGATGCCCTGCAGTCGTTGAAGGAAATCTATCACTATCACTTCGTCAACGCCGAAGGGCCGATCAGTCAGGTCGAGGAGAACATCCTCAAGGAGCTGCAGTACCAGAGTTCGCTGGAGCTGGATCCGCGAACCTACGACCGGCTGCAGCCGTTGCCGCTGGCCGAAGAGATTGGCATCCACGCCCGGCAGTTGCTGGTCAAGCGGCTGGACGGTTACGAGCTGGAACACACCGAGATGTTCATCCGCTGTGTGAACGTGATCCAGGATAAGTTCATGCCGATCATCAAACGACACGCCCTCTCCGGCCGGGCGCACGTCAACAGCGAGGACGCGCTGTTCCAAGACCCGCTGGCGTTATCGATGTTGATCGACATCTTTGCCGAACGCGGTTACCACGCCGTGGTGGACAAGCACATCCAAGAGATCCCGGTGCGAGTCGACCTGAAAACCGGCGAGATCCATCGCAAAGAGAAGACCGTGTTCCGCGTCCAAATCAATTTCAAAGGCAACCCCATCCGCCGCGGCTGAGCGTTGTTGAAGCCTCGGCTGGGACAGTTAACCGACGTTTGTTTCCTCGTAACGAGTACCCGGCATGCTACGTCCTGACCGCCGCACGTTCCTTTCGCTGTCCGCTGCCATGGCGTTTTCTCCACGTTCGTCTCTATCTGCGGCATCGCCTGCGGAGGTGTTTTGGCCGCAGGCGGCCGTGTCGGCTTATTCTTTGCGATCGCATTTCGCCTGGTCCCGCGGACGAGCTCAGGAGCCGCGCGAGCCCGGCATCGATCTGCAAGGCTTTATCGATTTCTGTGCGGCCCATCGTGCTGCCGCGGAGTTGACCGCTTACTTCTTTCCGCCCGACGTCCGCGACGATCAACTGCTCCAGCTGCGTCGCTACGCCTTTCGGCGCGGGGTGCCGATCTGTGGCACGGCGATCGGCAACCGCTTCGATGAGTACCGCGGGGACGAGCTGGAACAGGACGTTGCCGCGGCCCTGCGGTGGATCGAACGAACCGCCCTGCTGGGCGCCTCGCACATCCGCCTGTTCGCCGGCCGAGCAAAAACGCTGGCCGACCCCCAGCGGTTTGAGGCCAGCGTGGCGGCCGTGCGCCGCTGTGCCCAGCACGCCGGCGAGCGAGGCGTGGTCATCGGCCTGGAGAACCACGGCGGCATCACCGCCGAAACCCTGCTGCGCTTTCTCGATGCCGTCGACAGCCCCTGGGTCGGAATTAATTTGGACACCGGCAACTTCCCCACCGATCCCTACACCCAGCTTCGCCAGTGCGCCGACCGCGCGGTGCACGTGCAGTGGAAAGTGGCCATCCGCAACGAACAGGGCCAGCACGAAGACGCCGATTTCCAGCGGCTGGCCGACATCCTCCGCGAGGTGAACTACGCCGGGTACGTGGCCATGGAATACGAAGCCGGCGGAGACGCCCGACAAGAGACGGCCGCCGCGCTTGAGCGCATGAAGGCGGCCCTGGGTATTGGAGGGTAGTTGTTAGTTGTTAGTTGTTAGTTGTTAGCGTCCTATCAACCAGCAACCAGCAACCAGCAACCATCAACCATCAACCATCAACCATCAACCATCAACCATCAACCAACTAACCCTGCCGGTCGATGGCTTCTTTGACCGCGGCGCCCATGTCGGCCGGGGTGGGGGCGACGACGATGCCGGCGTCTTCCAACGCAGCCACCTTTTCGGTCGCTGTTCCTTTGCCGCCGCTGATAATCGCGCCGGCGTGGCCCATGCGTTTGCCGGGAGGAGCCGTGCGACCGGCGATGAAGGCGGCCACGGGCTTGCTGACGTGTTCTTTCACATACGCCGCCGCTTCCTCTTCGGCACTGCCTCCGATCTCGCCGATCATCAGAATCGCTTCGGTCTGCGGATCGTTCTCGTACAGTTTGAACAGGTCGATGTAGTTGGTCCCGACGATCGGGTCACCGCCCAAACCAACGCAGGTGCTCTGTCCCAGCTTCAAACTGGACGTCTGCCAGACCGCTTCGTAGGTCAGCGTCCCACTGCGACTCATCACTCCCACCTTGCCGGGTTGGTGAATGTAACCGGGCATGATCCCGATCTTGCACTCGCCCGGCGTGATCAATCCGGGGCAGTTGGGGCCGATCAGCACGGCATCGCTGGCCCGGACCTTCTCGTAGACGCGAACCATATCCAGCACGGGCACGCCTTCGGTGATCGCGGCGATGATGCGGATCCCGGCATCGAGGGCTTCGAGAATCGCATCGGCGGCGAACGGCGGGGGGACGAAGATCATCGTCGCATCGGCACCGGTTTCCTGAACCGCTTCTTCGACCGTATCGAATACGGGCAGGCCTTCAGCCGTTTGCCCGCCCTTGCCGGGCGTGACGCCCCCGACCATTTTCGTTCCGTACTCTTTGCATCCGCGAGTGTGGAATCCGCCGGCGCTGCCGGTGATGCCCTGGCAAAGGACGCGAGTTTCACTGTTGACCAAAATACTCATGGCGACCGCTATTGGATGTGTTGCTGGTTGGTTGTGTTGATGGATAGCTGTTTTGAAGCGTCGGCGTCCTGAGGCGCTGGCGCCGACGTCGGAAACGTCGTGGGCGCGATCAAGCGATCGCCGCGACGACTTTCTTGGCCGCGTCGGTCAGGTCGACCGCGGTGATCACGTCGACGTCGCTGTCGGCCAGCATCTGCCGTCCCTCTTCGACTTCGGTGCCTTCGAGTCGCACGACCAAAGGAACGTTGAAGCCGACGGTCTTGCTGGCTTCGATCAGGGCGGTGGCGATCGTGGTGCAGCGAGCGATGCCGCCAAAGATGTTCACCAGCACCGCCTTGCAGTTCGGATCGGCCAACAGAATCCGGAACGCTTCGGTGACCTGTTCGGTATTGGCTCCGCCACCGACGTCCAGAAAGTTCGCCGGTTCGCCGCCGTGGTATTTGATGATGTCCATCGTGCTCATCGCCAACCCGGCTCCGTTGACCAGGCAGGCGATATTGCCGTCCAGTTTGACGTAGCTCAGCCCGCTGTCGGCCGCACGCACTTCCGCCGGGTCCTCTTCGTTCAGGTCTCGCAGCTCGAGCAGTTCCTTGTTGCGGAACAGGGCGTTGTCGTCGAAGGTGATTTTGGCATCCAGGGCCAGCATGCGTCCTTCGCTGTCGATGACCACCGGATTGATCTCGGCCATCGCACAGTCTTTCTCGACGTAGAAGCGACACAGGGCGGCCATAAACTTGCCGGCACTGCGAGCGGCCGGGCCGCTGATGCCCAGCTTCTTGCACAGCTTGCGGACCTGAAAAGCTTCGATGCCGACGGCCGGATCAAAGTGTTCCTTGAGGATTAATTCGGGCGTTTCCTCGGCCACCTTTTCGATTTCCACGCCGCCCTCGGTGCTGACCATCAGGACGGGCCGGGCCGCCGCCCGGTCCAGCACGATGCCCATGTACAGTTCGCGAGCGATGTCACAACCCTGCTCGACAAACACCTGGTTGACGGTCTGGCCTTCGGGACCGGTCTGGATCGTAATCAGCGTCTTGCCCAGCAACGCCGCCGCTGCCGCTTCGGCTTCGTCGGCACTGCGAACCAGCACCACGCCTCTCTGCTCCGGGTTGTCGGCAATATGCCCTTTACCGCGGCCGCCGGCATGGATCTGAGCCTTGACCACTGCCAAGGGCTGGCCCAGTTTCTCAAACGCCTGTTTGGCTTCGGCAGCCGTGCGGGCAACAACCCCTTCCAAGACGGGGACGCCTGCCTCGCGAAACAGTTGCTTGGCCTGAAACTCGTGAATTTTCATCGCAGGGTCTTCTACTAGTACTCGTTCTGGGCGGATTCGACAGGTCGGCCCAAAGTATAGAAGGCAACGCGAGAGGCCGGAAGCATAGGCCCGCCCGGCCCTGAGACCGCCACAAAATCGGTTCCAATTTGTCGCAGCCGATACCGCCGCCTTCCGCCAGCCGTTACAAAAAAGTGTCAGATTTCCGGACTCCAACGGATCCGGTGTATCTTGACGTTTACTCCTCTCATCCACGTACCCCAGGAGGCAATGAACCGTGATTAGCGCCGCGGAATTCCTTGCCGTGTTGGTCCTCGCCATGGCCCTGACCGGCGGCAGTCTCGCTTGGTTCTTCTTCGTCCGTACGAATGACCGCGAACGCCGGGAGCGGGAGCGTCGGCTGGCGGAATGGGACGCCGCTCAGCGACAGGCAGAAACCTCGCCCATATCTTCCTCGAAAGACTGAGCAGGTCGGCAGGCGCCCTCCCGCGATCCGCCACTTCCATGTGGGGAGCACACCCCGCCGTTTATTGTGGCTGGCGGGCGTACTCAAAAAAGCACGAAAAAACTCGCGAAATTCCCAGCTCGCCGACTTGAAATCAGGGAACTTTGTCGTCGCCCCGAGCATCGGAGCTGTATCAATCGACGACGGTTCTTGTGATAATCGTTGCTCGGCCGCCGGTGAAGGGACGAAAAATCACCGCCGGTATCGGAACAGAAAATGTACTTCAGGCGGATCCGGCATGTCTTTGCCCCGCAACGAAATTCAAACGCTGCTCGAGGAGTATCTAGACGATGCTCTGAAGGGTGAGCGTCTGTCGGCACTGGAAGCCGCGATCAAGGATGATCCGTGGGTGGCCGACCAACTGCAGCGGCTGCGTGACGAGCGGGCCCTGCGGCTGCGTGCGATGCGAGAAGATCCGCGCCTGGGCAACGCCCAGCTGCCGCCGCAATTTACGCAACGAGTGATGAAAGCCGCCTTGGCTGCCGCCGCGGCCGAGACGGCGAACGAAGCCTCCGAACCGCTGCACGACAGCCGATCGGCGTCGTCCGGCGAACGGCCGACGAACCGAACGGCTTCAGTAGACTCGGCGTCTCGAGTCGCCCGAGCGTTCCAAGGAGATCGCGACCTCCAAGGCGATCGAACCGGCGCGGCCGGATCCGCGCGATTCCGCCGCCGTCGCTGGCTGCGCCCTTTGTCCGGGTCCGTGGGCGTGGCGGCCGCCGTCTTGATCGTCGCAATGCTGATCCCCGGCTCGAATGATCCCGACGAGTTGACTCAGGCCGGCTCCGGGGCGGTGGACCCCGAAAATGTCGACCTGGAAAACCTCGATCCAGAAAACCTCGATCCAAAAAACCTCGATCCAAAAAACCTCGATCCAGAAAACCTTGCTCCAGAAAACCTGGTTCAGGTGATGGAAGAGGTGCCGTTGGCGGATCCTGCCCCCGAGCCCGAACCCAACCGTCTCGAAACCGCCGACCCTGCGCCCGCCGCTTCGTCGGACTCACCACGAATCGCGGCGAACACTCTGGAACAACCGACTCCCTCGCCGCAACCACGAGCGATGGAAACCGACTTACCGGCAACCGCACCGCTGGGCTTCGTGATGGTCTACGAAGTGACGCAGACCCCGGAGGGCGCAGCCAGCCGAGCGGTCCTGGGCGCATTGACCAGTGCTGGCATCGAAGTGGCCGCGCGGCGTGAAGTCAGCGAACAAGTGGTCGGCTACCTGCGCGATGCCAAACTGGTCGCTGCGGAGGATGCGTCGCCGGAGGCCGACCGAGCGGAGATCCTGTACATCGAAGCGTCCGGGAAAGCGTTGGACCAGTTCATGGTCTCGCTGTTCGCCGATACCGATAACGTCGCCCAGCTGCGGTGGAACATGGCGATCGACCCGCCGCTTTCGAAAGCCGTCCAGAACCTGCAACAAGTGCACCCCGCTTCGGTCCAGCATTCCGCAGACGCTTCGACCGCCTGGCCATTGGTCAGCGAACAAGGCGAGCGTGCGGACTTCACGCTCAGCCCGGAACGGCCCCCTCTGATGCCGCTCGAACGTGACGGCTGGAACGGCATGGCTTCGGCCAGCCAAGGACCGGACATCCGCAGCCAGTTGATCCTGCTGATCCGCTAGTGCTGCGTCACTATCTGATCGGCGGGCCTAGCCGTAGCTGAAGTCGCCAGACTTTGGACCTTTTCACCGCCTCGATCCAGTCTTGGGCGAGATCGGCTTCGCGAAAACGGAACCTGGACGAATCGCTAGGACGCCTGCTCATCGGCAGAAGAAGTCTCGCCCACCGCCGGGCAGGATCGCGATTTTGCTCATGACGTCGCGGCAAGGTGCTTTACAATAGACCTCGTGGCATAGGCTTTCCGCCTGTGCAAGTCGCGCGGCCTTTCCGGTCGTGGACCGCGTTCCCTCTCGGCTGGGGACAGCCGAGCTACTATGTTTCCTCTCGGCTGGGGACAGCCGAGCTACTATGTTCCCTCTCGGCTGGAGACGGCCGAGCTACTAGTGTCCCGTACTCGCCAAAAGTCGCTTTCGATGCTGCTGCCCTCTTCTCATACCGCGTCCTTCGCTCGGACGCCTCACCGCTTGCCGCTCGCCCACCGCCTGTCGCCGAGCATGTTGCTATGGACCGCGTTGGCGTATCTGCTGGCAGCGGCCACGACCGCCACAGCGGCCCCGCCCAACGCTCCGGTCGTTGCCGAAGCTTCGGACGAACCGCAGCAGGCCCTGGCTCAGATCCGCTTGCCGGAAACCTGGAACGCGGATTTGTTTGCGGCCGAACCGATGGTCGCCAACATCGTGGCGTTCGACGTCGACAACCGCGGCCGTCTGTTCGTCCTGGAGTCGTTTCGTCAGAACAAAGGCGTCACCGACAACCGCGGACACGACGAGCAGTGGTTGCTGTCGGACCTGTCGGCCAAAACGGTGCAGGACCGCATCGATTACCACAAACGCCTGCTGCCCGATGAGGGTGCTTCCTACACCGAAGAGATCGATCGCGTGCGACGGTTGGTCGACGAGGATGGTGATGGAAAGGCCGACCAGGTGACGACGTTTGCCGAAGGGTTCAATCGGCTGGAGGAAGGCACCCTGGCAGGGGTGCTCGCGCGCGATCAAAGCGTGTACCTGACCTGCATTCCCAAAGTCTGGAAGATGCTGGACAGCGACGATGACGGCAAGGTGGACGAGTCGATCGTAATGTCCGATGGCTACGGCGTGCGAGTGGCGTTTCGCGGCCACGACCTGCACGGCCTGGTCGTCGGTCCCGACGGACGGCTGTACTACAGCATCGGTGACCGCGGCTACCATGTGCTGACGCCCGATGGCCGGCGTCTGTCCAATCCGGCCACCGGAGCGGTGTTTCGCTGTGAACTGGATGGCAGCAACCTGGAAGTGTTCGCCACCGGCATGCGAAACCCTCAGGAGTTGGCGTTCAACGACGTCGGCGACCTGTTCAGCGGCGACAACAACAGCGACAGCGGCGACCGCGCACGCCTGATTCACATCCTCCAGGGCGGCGACACCGGTTGGCGGATGTACTACCAGTACCTGTCCGACCGCGGCCCCTTCAACCGCGAACGGATCTGGGAACCGTTTCATCAGGAGCAACCCGCTTATCTAGTCCCGCCGATCGCCAACTTTGCCGACGGCCCGTCCGGTCTGACGTACTATCCCGGCACCGGTTTCGGCTCGCGGCTGGACGACCATTTTCTGCTGGCCGACTTTCGCGGCACGCCCGGCAACAGCGGTATCCGCTCGTTTCGCCTGGAACCCGATGGCGCGTTTTACAAGCTGGCCGAAGACGAACAATTGATCTGGAGCGTGCTGGCGACCGACGTCCAGTTCGGCCCGGACGGAGCGATCTGGATTTCCGACTGGGTCAACGGCTGGAACGGCGAAGGCAAAGGACGGATGTACCGCGTGACCGATCCCGCCCACGCCGGCAAACCGATCGTTGCCGAAGTCCAGCGACTGCTGGGTGGCGACTGGAACAGCGTCGATACCCAGCAACTGGGCAATTACCTCGGCCACCAGGACCGCCGCATTCGACTGGAAGCCCAGTGGCAATTGGCCGCTCGCGCCGAGTTGCCGCTGTTGTTGGACGTGGCTCAGGATGCCACGGCTTCGCGGCTGGCTCGCTTGCATGCGATCTGGGGTGCCGACCAAATCGTCCGTCGGCAGGCCGACGGGTCGGAGAGCCGAACCGCAGCGGTACAGACGATCGCGTCGCTGCTGACCGATGACGAACCTTTCGTGCAAGCGGCCGCAGCCAAGTTCGTCGGCGACAACGCAGCCGCTGGCAAAGCTGCCCCCGAGGTGCTTGCTCGGCTGCGGCGGCTGCTGCGCGACCAGCACGCTCGCGTTCAGTACTTCGCCGCCATGGCGATCCATGATCTGGGCGATGCCGACGCGGCGGTCGAGATCGTTTCGCTGCTGCAAGCCAACGACAACCGCGATCCGGCGCTGCGGCACGCCGGCATGATGGCCCTGGCCGGCGCCGTTCCAGCAGAGCAGATCGCGCAGTTGAAAGACCATCCCAGCGAGGCGGTTCGCCGCGTCGCGGTGGTGGCCCTGCGTCGCCTGCAGCACCCGTCGATCACCCAGTTCTTGGCCGACCAATCACCGTTGGTCGTGGCCGAAGCGGCGCGTGCCATCCACGACGAACCGATCGGCGTTGGCCTGGAGGCGCTTGCCGAGCTGGCCAAAACGCCCCGCGATAACGACTCGCTGACACGCCGCATTTTGAACGCCAACTACCGCCTGGGCACGCCCGAGGCGGCACGGCGTCTGGCCGTGTTTGCCGAACGTGCCGGGGCTTCCGAGACGATGCGGTTGGAAGCCCTGGCGATGCTGGAGGAGTGGGCCAAACCGGATCTCCGCGACCGCGTCCTCAACGACGTGCGTCCCTTGCCAGAGCGTTCCGGCGACGTGGCTCGCGATGCCCTGCGAGAAGTGATGCCGGGTTTGCTGCGAGCCGGCGAAGCGGTGAAGACCAAAGCCGTGGCCTTGGCCGCGTCGATGGGGCTGGAAGATGTGGTCCCGATCCTGATCCAGCGAATCAATACCAAGGATCTGAAGCCGTCGGCGCGGGCGTCGGCCCTGTTGTCGCTGTCGAAACTCAACGCCGGTCAAGCCGCGGCCGTCGCCCGGCAGTCCCTGCGTAGCAACCAAGCCGCCTTGCGGATGGCGGCACTGGAAGTGCTCGCCAAAACGCAACCCGACCAGGCGGCGCCGTTTTTGCGCAAGGCCACCGAAAGCGAGTCGGTCGAGGAACGCCAACAGGCCTGGGATCTGTTGGCCCGCAGCAGCGACGAATTCGCTCGCGATGTGATCGAAGCCGGGATCCGCAAGTTCCTGGACGGTTCACTGCCGGCCGATACCCAGTTGAACGTCCTCGAAGCCGCCGAAGGCAAGCTGGATGAATCGCTGCGGAGCCGACTGCAAGCGGCCCTGGACCAGCGGACCGAAACCAGCCCGCTGGGCAAGTGGTTGCCGAGCCTGGAAGGTGGGTCGGTCGCGGCCGGCAGAAAGATCTTCACGGGCAAGACCGAAGTCTCCTGCGTCCGGTGTCACAAGATTGGCGGCAGCGGCGGCGACGTGGGTCCGGACCTCAGCGACGTCGGCAAGAAGCGTGATCGCAAGTACTTGCTGGAATCGCTGGTCCTGCCCGATGCGGCCATCGCGGAAGGTTTCGAAACCACCGTGCTGGCCGACGATCTGGGCAATACCTATACCGGCATCGTCCTGAAGGAAACCGACCAGACGATCGAACTGATCAACCCCGAGGGCGACAAAGAGGTGATCGACCAGGAAACGATCGTGGCGAGGAAGAAAGGCAAATCGGCGATGCCCGCCGATATCGTCAACTTCCTCAGTCCCCGCGAAATGCGTGACCTGGTCGCCTACCTGGCGTCGCTGAAGGAAGCCCCCAAAGCCGGCCCCGAAGGCCACTGAGCCCAGAGTCGCCTTTCGCTCCGCCGAAAGTAGCCGAGAGTCGCCTTTCGCTCCGCGAAAGTAGCCCAGAGTCGCCTTTCGCTCCGCCGAAAGTAGCCCAGGACATCCTCAGCAACTTTCGCGGAGCGAAAGGCAACACTGCGCGGAGCGAAAGGCAACACTGCGCGGAGCGAAAGGCAACACGGCTGACCGCAGGTTGCCCTTCGGCACCGGGCTGCCGTCGCGTCCAGCGGCTATCCGCTACTGTCCAAACGCTGGCGAGTTCCGCTACGGGGAATCGGCTAAGCAGGTAGGCAGGAATGATTGGGGGTAATCTTATTAGCCGTTTGGGCGCTAGCCCACGGTTCCAGGCGGTCCACCTTGGCTAACGCCAAAACGGCTGATTTGCCGAAAGACTCCTGCCTACCTGCTTAGTACGCTTCGGGTTGCCGCCAGGCGACCAGCAGGGTCTTGGCCAGGATCTTCAGATCCAGCCACAGCGACCAGCGGCGGATGTACTGGTGATCCAGCTCGATGCGCTGCTGCATTTTATCCAGGGTGTCGGTTTCGCCACGGCTGCCGGACACCTGGGCCAGTCCCGTGATCCCGGGTTTGACTTTGTGCCGCAGCATGTAACCGCGGATCTGACCGCGGTACTGTTCGTTGTGGGCCGTGGCATGCGGACGCGGTCCGACCAGGGACATCGATCCTTCCAGAACGTTGAACAACTGGGGCAGTTCATCCAGGCTGGTTTTGCGGATGAATGCTCCCACGGGCGTGATCCGCGAATCACCCTTGGTGGCCTGTTTAACGACCGCCCCGTCGTCGCAGGAACGCATCGAACGAAACTTCCATACCCGGATCTCGCGGCCGTCCAGCCCGTAACGACGTTGGCGAAAGAAGACCGGTCCGGGCGACGTCCATTTGACGGCGATTGCAATCAGAAACATCGGGATCGCGGCCAAGACCAAAGCGGCCGAAGCCAACACAAAGTCGGCCGCTCGCTTGGTCACGCCATCGACGCCGTACAGCGGGTTTTCAAACACGCTGACCGCCGGCAAGCCGCCCATCTGCGTCCACCGCGAGTGCAACAGTTCGAAAACGAAAAAGTCGGGAACGATGTACACCGATACCGTGGAATTGCTCAACTGATCCAGCAGATAACGGATGCGATTTTCGGCGCGCATCGGCAACGTGATCAGGATGCTATCGATCTGGCCCGCTTGAGCCGCGGCAACCAACGCCGCGAGATTGCCCTCCAGCTCCGCCGGGATCCCCGAACGCTGGGGCAGACGAGCCTCTTGGCGATCGTCATAAAAGCCGACGAAACGCAGTCCCAATCCCGGATCGCTGTGAATATTGTCGGCAGTCTGCATCCCCAGGTCATTCAACCCAGCGATGGCCACTCGGCGGACGCCCACACCGCGTTGTAGCAGCCCGCGCTGGAGGATCCGCGCAGCCATACGGACCAGCGTGATCATGCAGGGTGCGGTGACGAACCAGACGGCCAGAACCGCTCGTGAGAACAGTTCGTTGTAGCGCGTCGCAATGCCTACCAGGGCGAGCGTCAGCACGCACAAGGTCCAGGTCCCCAGCACCACCAGAATCTCCCGGTCGGCCGCTTCGCCACTGAACCGCCGGGTCAACCCGGTCAATTGAGACAGCAACAGAAACACGACCACGGCGATCAGACCCATCGCCAGTCCCAGCTCTCCCAGCACCCCATGGGCCGACCATTTGACGGCGAGCAGCGTCAGTAGGATGCAGCCGGCATCCAGAGCGGGCTGCAGAAAATCCCAAAAGGAACGATCCGCGCGAATGGATTGTGAAGCAGGCATGCAGCGGCTTTGGCACAGTGCGAACAGAAGGAACCGGAACCGAGACGGGGCGGGACAAATTGCCGTCCAGGGTCCCGCCTCATCTGCCCAAACCTAGCTCACGGTTGCTGCTGCCAGTCCAACCCCAGGTCCACCCACACGGCCTGGTGCGTTAAAGCTCCGCTGCTGATGCGTTCCACACCGGTCGCGGCGATCTCGCGGATCGTATCGATCGTGACGTTGCCGCTGGCTTCCAGTTCCACTGTCGGCGCCTGCTGATCGCGAAGCTGGACCGCCGAACGCAACTGCTCCAGGGTGAAATTATCCAGCAGCACGATATCCGGGCCGGCCGGCAATACCTCGGCCAATTGCTCCAGGCAGTCGACTTCGATCTCGACGATCTCCGGGGCGGCGGTCATCTCGGTGCGGCCCTCGGCCCACTGCCGTGCCAGCTCGGTCGCCGCCCGGGGCGACAGTCCCTTGGCCGCTTCGCCGGCCAGGGCCAGATGGTTGTCCTTGATCAGAAACCCGTCGAACAAGCCCGTACGGTGATTGCGTCCACCGCCGCACCCCACGGCGTACTTTTCCAGCCGCCGCCAGCCGGGCGTGGTTTTACGCGTGTCGTAAAGCGCGGCCGAGGTGCCGGCGATCTCCTGGACGTAGCGGCCGGTCAGCGAGGCGACGCCGCACAGTTTGCACAGCACGTTCAAGATCAATCGCTCGCAGGTCAACAGATCGCGAGCGCTACCCTCGAGCCGCAGGATCGGCTGGCCGGCATGCAGCGTGTCGCCGTCGCGAGCCAGCGGTTCGGCCTTGAGGTCCGCCTCCGTTTCATCGAGGATCCAATCCACCGTCACCAGTCCGGCACAAATGCCCGTCTGTCGCGGCACGACTTGACACGCCCCGCGTTGGTCGTTGGCGATCAAGCAAGCCGTCGTCCAGTCGATCGAACGTTCCAGGTCCTCCCGCACCGCCAACCGCACCAACTGGCGGCAATCGTCTTCCATCGCTGCATCGGGCACGACTTTGGCATAATCGCGTTTCATGGTGGTTCCGTCTGCTTCCTTGGTGGCGGTATCGGGTTGTGGTGGCGCCGCGGGCCATCGTTTAATCTTTGCCAAGCGGCATTTAATCTTTGCCAAATGGCATTGTAAAGCAAAACACCGGGATGAAAGGGATGGTGTCCAGCAGTATCGACCAACCGCAAATCCAGCGACTGGTGATCGCCCTCAGCCTCGTGTTGGCGCTGGCCGCGGGACTCTCGTGGTGGTCGGCCCAGCCGCCGCAACAGCAACAGCAAGCGGCACCGCCGGCCGCAGCGGTGCAAGCCGGCGGAGCCGGTAGAGCGGGTGCTGAACCACCGCTGTTGCAAGTCGACATCAATCGTGCCGAATTCGCCGAGCTGTGCTTGTTGCCAAATATCGGCCCGGTGGCTGCCCGGCGGATCGTCGCCGAGCGCAACGCCGGAGGCGAGTACGAGTCGCTGGAGGATGTGGCACAGCGGGTACGCGGCATCGGTCCCAAAACCATCGAACGATGCCGTCCGTATCTGATCGTGCCATAGTCGCTCAGCTGTTCCGGGGCGAACCGGGCAATCGACTTTTCGCGGCTTGATGTTGCAGCCGCCGGCCTTGTTGTCCGACGTGCAACGCCAACCGTCGCAATTCGTCGTCCAGCCGCCGCGTAGCGATCTGTGAGACTGCCGGCAAAGCCCCGCCGCCGCGGACCATCTGATAATCCGCCGCCGGAATCGACGCCGGTGCGACCAGCGAGCCTCGCACCAACAGATCCCGCACGCTGGCCCGGCAGGATCGCGAACCGATAGGCAACTCCAACAGTTCCGTCCAACTCAGCCGAGCGGTGGGCAAGCTGGCCGACCACTGCTTCTTCAGATCGTCGATACGTTGCCGAGCCTGGCGCAGGTCGGCGTCCAACAACAGGACCCAGCGACGTTGGTCGGTGCGAAACGCCAACTCATACAGTTGGGTGCTGTCCTGCAGCCGCTGTTCAACCTGCTCGGCGATCCGGCTGGCCACCGTCTCGCCCAAGCGGATTCCCACGGCCACCGCGCAGTGTCGGTTGCGCGGCGGTGTGCCGTCGGGCAACAATGCCACCATCGCCGCGGTGCGGCCGTGCGAATGCGGCGGTTCGGCGGGCGGCGATGAGGGTGGATCCAGTCGCACGTTCGGCATCGCTTCGGCCGCTGCGGCGGCGCTACGGCGCGGCGTGACCTTGGGCGGCTGGACGAATTGACTGCGCCAACGCACCCAAGCGTCGGCGACCGAAGCGGGTCCGGCCGCCGGCAATTCGAAGGCGACCTGCGTGCCCACGCCGCGGCAACTGGTGATCTCCAGTGTGCTGAAGTGCAGGGCGGCCATCTGGCGGCTGATCGCCAACCCCAGACCGCTGCCGCCGGTGCCGGAGACGCCGCGTTGTGAGAACGCGTCGATCGCCGAGAGGTCCATTCCAGGGCCGTGATCCGCTACGGTGACGCGCAGCATGCCGCTGGCCGCCACCGCCTCGATCCGCACCAGAACCTGTTCGCCGCCCGGCAATACCTGGGCGGCGTTGCCGATCAGGTTCAACAGCAAACGCGATGTTTTCGCCGGATCGGCGTACACCTCTGGCAGCGATTCCGGCCGATCCCATACCAGGCTCAGGTCGCATCGAGCCAGTGCCGGTGTGGCCGTCTGCGTGACCGAACGCACGATCTGCAGCGGATCGACCCAGCGGCGATAGACCTGCGGGGCACCGCTGCGAAGTTGCTCCAGCGACATCATGTCGGCGATCAATTGCTCCATCGCCTCGCACTGCTCGAAGACCCCGTCCAGGCAGCTGCGCTGTTCGGCCGTGATGGGTCCGAGGTAGCCGTCGTTGACCAAGCGTGCCGACTCGCGGATGGCGCACAGCGGGGTGCGCAGATCATGAGCCGTCTCGCTCAGCAGGCGGCTGGCGTGATCCAGTGGCAGGTTGTTGCGATGCGCAGAAGTGACCGTTGCCGCTGTCGCACGCCGGCTGCCCTGGCGTGCCGCCAGAGCGACGCCCGGTCGCGCGGCGGCCTTCGGCTGGCTGGAGTACTGTGACATGCGAACCTCGTTGAAATGCGAAAGCCCCTTGGTCGCTGATCGGTCGCCACCAGTCACAGGCGTGAGCAGCTTCGTCCCCGGCGTGACGTTTTGACAAGGCGACTGATGAGTCGAAGACGCTTTAACGGTCTTGCCGGATGTGCGGACCCGGGGACTCACGTCCCCGGCAAGGGCTGTGCCGCCCTTCGGGCTAAGAGCCAAGCACAGACTGTGTAGAAGGCCGACACAGCCACCATCGGCCGTGGTACGCTGAAGGTTCTCTACTGACGACTTCTTTTCGCAAGGGGCATGCAAGATGTCAACGCACCACTGTCTGCTTTATCACATCGTGTTCAGCGTCAAACATCGCAAACCGCTACTGAGGAAGACAGAACTTCGCACCAGCGTCTGGTCTTATATGGCCGGCGTAGTAAAAAACGTTGAAGGCTTTGCACTGGAAGTGGGTGGCTTCGAAGACCACGCCCACCTACTCGTTCGAATCCCTACCAAGCTAGCCGTCGCGGACTTCGTGAAGAAGGTGAAGTCGAATACCAGCAACCACATCAACAACGTGCAACCGCGTGGTTTCGACTTCCACTGGCAAGACGGTTACGGCGCCTTCACGGTGAGCCAATCTCAGAAAGACCAAGTCGCGCACTACATACAGAACCAAGTAGAGCATCATCGGAAGATGTCCTTCAAGGAGGAATATCTGCGATTCCTCAAGCGTCACGAGGTTGATTATGACCCTGAGCGATTATGGAGTTAACCGCAAGCTGGTCTGCACCTGTGCCGCCCTCCGGGCTGAGCGTTAGAATCGCGCGAACCCGGGGACTCACGTCCCCGGCAGGGGCTGTGCCGCCCTTCGGGCTAAGAGCTCGCGTGCAGGCTGTCCGCCGGACACCAGCGGCAAGCCACGCAGCGGCCTCCAAACAAACCATGCCGCAACATTTCCGCCCGACCGCAGAACCAGCCTGCGTGCAGGCTGTCCGCCGGACACCAGCGGCAAGCCACGCAGCGGCCTCCAAACACTCCAAGCCGCAACAATTCCGCCCGACCGCAGCACCAGCCCGAAGGGCGACACAGCCCCTGCCGACGGTGTCAACCGTCGGTCCGCCCACCCCCGAACAAACAAAAGCCCCGGAGGGGCGACATAGCTGGTCTGCACCTGTGCCGCCCTCCGGGCTGAGCGTTAGAATCGCGCGAACCCGGGGACTCACGTCCCCGGCAAGGGCTGTGCCGCCCTTCGGGCTAAGAGCAACTCGCAGCCCAAACATCCCCAACTCCAACCCACCAACTTCATCCACCAACTCCATCCTCCAACCACAACCACAACCACAACCACAACCACAACCACAACCACAACCACAACCACAACCACAACCACAACCACAACCACAGCCACCTACTCCATCCACCAACCACTTCCACCAGCCACATCCACCAACCACATCCCACCAACCACATCCCACCAACCACTTCCCACCAACCACATCCCACCAACCACATCCCACCAACCACTTCCCACCAACCACTTCCCACCAACCACTTCCCACCAACCACTTCCCACCAACCACTTCCCACCAACCACTTCCCACCAACCACTTCCACCAACCACTTCCCACCAACCACTTCCACCAACCACTTCCACCAACCACTTCCACCAGCCACATCCCACCAGCCACAGCCACCAACTCCATCCCACCAACCCCTTCGCCCTCACCCCACGCGGCCTGTTGAAAGCGATTAAAATCTTCGGAACCTTCCGCCGGTGTGGCTTTTCCATTCCTTTGCTCGGCTTTGTTCGATGTCCCGCTCTGCCGATTCCGTCTCCTCGACGCCACGCATGCGTGTTCACTCGGTCTGCAAACGCTTTCCTGGCGTCCAGGCCCTGGCAGACGTTTCGCTGGCGGTCCGCCCCGGCGAAGTGCTGGCGGTGATCGGAGAAAATGGCGCCGGCAAGAGCACGCTGATGAAAATCATGGCCGGCATCCAGCCGCCCGATGAGGGCTCGCTGGAAATGGACGGCCGGCCGGTCGAGTTCACTTCGCCGGCCGAGGCGATCGCCGCCGGTGTGGCTTTGATCCACCAGGAACTGAACCTGGCCGAGAACCTGACGGTCGCCGAAAACATCTTTCTGGGCCGCGAACCCCGGCGTTGGGGATGGCTGCGAAGCGGACCGATGCAGCGCCAGGCGGCCGAGCACCTTCGCAGCGTGGGCCTGGACATCGACCCCGCCACCACGCTGGGCGAGCTGCCGCTGGCGGCGCAGCAATTGGTCGAAATCGCCAAGGCACTCTCGGCCAACGCTTCGCTGGTGATCATGGACGAACCGACCAGCAGCCTCTCGGCACGCGAAACCCAGCGGCTGTTCACCGTCGTCGATCGACTCCGCCGCCAAGGCGTCAGCATCGTCTACATCAGCCACCGCTTGGCCGAAGTTCAGCGGCTGGCCGACCGCGTCGAGGTGCTTCGCGACGGCCGCAACGCGGGCACGTTGTGCGGCGAGGAGATCACTCACGATGCGATGGTCAGCCGCATGGTGGGCCGCGACCTGAACCAATTCTTTCCGCATTCTCCGCACGCAGCCGGCGAGGTGCGGCTGAGCGTACGGGGCTTGGTCGTGGCCACCGCGCCGCAGCACACGATCGATCTGGAAGTTCGCGCCGGCGAGGTCGTGGCTCTGGCCGGACTGGTCGGTGCGGGCCGATCCGAATTGGTCGAAACCATCTTTGGCGTCCGCCCCGCACTCGGCGGCCAGATCACCGTCGACGGCAAGCCCCTGCGCGGCGGCACGGTGGCCGCCAGCATCCGCCACGGTGTGGCACTGGTTCCCGAGGACCGTAAAGCGACCGGCCTGCTGCTCGACTCCAGCGTGCGAGACAACATGACGCTGGCCGCTTTGGGCGACGCCCCTTCGGCCCCCTGGCGATCGCCCACCTGGGAACAACGCGTCACGTCGGAGTTGATCGAGCGGCTGGGCGTGCGCACCGCCACTCAGAATACCCCGGTCGCCACGCTCAGCGGCGGCAACCAACAGAAGGTCGCCCTCGGCAAGTGGCTGCTCCGCGAACCGGCCGTCCTGCTGCTGGACGAACCGACCCGCGGCGTCGACATCGGTGCCAAGCACGAAATCTATGAACTGATCGAATCGCTCTCCGCCGACGGCGTCGCCGTCCTGTTCGTTTCCAGCGAGATGGAAGAGGTGCTGGGCATGGCTGACCGCGCACTGGTCATGCACGAGGGCCGGATCGCTGGCGAGCTGGACCGGTCGGAACTGAGCGAGGAAGCGTTGATGCAACTGGCGGTCGGAACCGCGCGAGAGGACACGTAAATGCGATCTAGAAACCTGGGCATCTTCGTCCTCCTGCTGGCGATCGTGGGCCTGACCACGTGGTTCAACGGCCTGTTCCTCGATCCCGGCAACATCCGCTCGCTGATCCGCGACACCAGCCTGTACGGATTGATTTCGATCGGCGTGGCCTTTGTCATCATCACCGGCGGGATCGACCTGTCGATCGGGTCGCTGATCGCCCTGTCCGGCGTGATCTTCATCACCATTGGCGATTTCCAAAAGTACGAAGTCGACTACCAATCCTCCGTGGCCGCGGTGCAGCCATTCCGCGAACCGGAGCCGGGCGAGCCCGAGCCCCAGACCGTCGTGCGACTCCGCGATCGCCTGCCCACGGTCCGCGCCGGCGACCAATTACAGACCGAGCAGGCCAGCCTGCTGGTCCTGGGCACCGAGCGGATCGAGGGCCAGACCTGGCTGAGGGTGCGCTCTGGCGGCTCGCCGCCGACCATCGGCCAAGCGGTTGCTCTGACGCGTTCGGGTCAGAGCGTGCGGCATGTGATCACGGCGCACCGCAGCCCCTGGACGTGCGGGGCCATCGTGCTGGGGTTCTGCGCGGTGGTGGGTCTGGTGCATGGGTTACTGGTCGCCTGGGGGCGACTGCAACCGTTCGTCGTCACCCTGTGCGGGCTGCTGATTTACCGCGGCATGGCTCGCATCCTTTCCGATGACACGGCCAAGGGGTTTGGTAACGCGATGCTGGAGTTCCGCCAGAGCGTCGGCGGGGCCGCGTTCGAGTTCCCGCTGCCCTTTGCCGGCCGGATCGCGGGCACCAGCACAGCCTGGGTGACCTGGATCGAGTTTCCCTGGACCGGGGTCTTGCTGGCGTTGGTCACCGCGGCAGCCTGGATTTTTCTTTACAAAACCGTCTACGGCCGGCATCTGTTGGCCCTCGGCCAGAACGAACAGGCGGCGCTCTACAGCGGCATTGCCACGCGGCGGCTGACCGTCCTGGCCTACGTCATCTGCTCGACCCTGGCCGGCTTGGCGGGCATCCTGTTCCTGGTCGACTGGACGACGATGGCGCCCAGCACGGCCGGCAACTTCTACGAACTGTACGCGATCGCCGCGGCGGTCCTCGGCGGGTGTTCGCTGCGGGGCGGGCAGGGCGCACTACTGGGCGTGATCGCGGGCGCAGCGGTGATGCGTTGTCTGTACAAATCGATCGATCTGTTGGGGATCGGCAAGGAGTGGGAATTCGTGGTCATCGGAACCGCCTTGTTTGCCGGCGTCGTATTCGACGAAGCCGTCCGCCGCTACTCGGCCCGCAAAAAACTGGCGGCACGAGCCGGCGCGACGTCAGAATAATCGCGGCAAAGACTTGAAAGTGGGCTACTGTTGAGGACCCGAGGAATTGTTTAAAACATAGCCCTCTCCTATTTTCTCCTCATAACGCAAGTCTGATCAGTGTCAATGAACAAGTCTGCGGACGAAAAGCCGACGCGGTTCAAAGACCTCGACCTCTCGCCAATCATGCAAGCCGCCTTGAAAAAGGCGGGGTTCACCGACGCCACGCCCATCCAGGCCGCGCTGATTCCTTTGGCGTTGGATGGTCTGGACGTCATCGGTCAGGCCCGCACCGGTACCGGCAAAACGGCGGCCTTCGGCATCCCGATCCTGGAACAACTGGATTCGCTGGAGGACTGCCGAGACCCCCAAGCCTTGGTCGTCGTCCCCACCCGCGAATTGGCTGATCAGGTGGGCCGCGAAATCGAACGGCTGGCCTTCGGCGTGCCCACCGAGATCTGCGTGCTGGCCGGCGGCAAGAACATGAACCGCCAACTGCGGCACCTGAACAACGGCGTGCAGATCGTCGTCGGAACCCCGGGCCGTATTCACGATCACATCCAACGCGGCACCCTGCGGACCGACAGCATCTGGTGCGTGGTTCTGGACGAAGCGGACCGGATGCTGGATATCGGCTTCCGCCCGCAGATCGAACGCATCCTGCGGCGCTGCCCCCGAGACCGCCAAACCCTGCTGTTGTCGGCCACGCTGTCCTCGACCGTCCGCCGGCTGGCCGAGTCCTACATGGTCAAGCCCGAGGTGATCGACTGCAGCAAAGACGAAATGTCGGTCGAGACCATCGAACAGCGCTATTTCACCGTCGCCCAGGACCGCAAAAGCAAGCTGCTGTTCCGCCTGCTCAAACGCGAGAACCCCGAACAGACCATCGTCTTCTGCCGGACCAAACGCGGGACCGACCGGTTGCAGCGATTGTTATCGAAGGAGTTCGAGTCCGTCGGCTGTATCCACGGCGACATGCAGCAGCGTGAACGCGACCGCGTGATGCAGTCGGTTCGCGACCGCAAGCTGAAGGTGTTGGTGGCCACCGACGTGGTCGGCCGCGGCATCGACGTCAGCACGATCTCGCACATCGTCAACTACGACGTTCCTCAGGATAGCGACGACTACGTGCACCGCGTGGGCCGCACCGGGCGGATGGGCCGCGATGGCGTGGCATTCACGTTTATCGTGCCCGGCGAAGGCGATTTCCTGACCTCGATCGAACAACGCATCAACAAAGAATTGATCCGCGACACAATCGAAGGTTTCGAAGCCGTCGAACCGCCGCCCCAAGCTCCGGCCAAAGAAGAAGCGGACGACCAGCCCAAACGCAAAAAGCTGAACCCCATGAACCGCCGTCGCCCCCGCCGCCGCTAGGCGCCCGGGAAAGCAGGACGAGTTTTTTGATCCGCGATTTTGGTCTACAGATCCGTCGGCGTTCTAGACAACGAGCGTAACGCCGGCGGCTTGCATTTCCGCTAGGGCTTTGTCGCTGTCGCCGGCGGCGAGGTTGACGCCGCGGACCCCGGCTTGGAACACGCGCACCGTATAGCCCAACTGCCGGGCATCGAGCGCCGTAAAACGCACGCAGTAGTCGGTCGCCAGGCCGACGATGTCCACCGCGTCGACGCCGGCTCGCTTCAAGGTCGCGTCCAGGCCGGTGGCGTGGCGGTGATCGTTGTCGAAGAAGCCGCTGTAGCTGTCGATCTCGCGTTCAGTGCCCTTGAAGATCACATGATCGATGCGCCGCACATCCAGCTCCGCCGCGAAGTCCGCACCGTGCGAGCCCTGCACACAGTGGTCCGGCCAGAGTACCTGAGGCTGGCTGCCCAGCGTCACGACATCGCCCACGTTCTGGCCCGGATGCTGGCTGGCAAAGGACAGATGGTTCGGCGGATGCCAGTCGCGCGTGGCCACCACACAGGCGTAGTCGGCCATCAGCGCGTTGGCAATCGGAATCACCGCGTCGCCGTCGGGCACGCCCAACGCGCCGCCGGGCAGAAAGTCGTTCTGGATGTCGATCAAGAGCAGGGCATGCATGGTGGGTGATGGGTTGGGGGGAGCTTTTCACAGGCTGGAAGCCTATGCCACTGGTTTCTTCACAGGCTGGAAGCCTATGCCACTGTGGCGACGCGGCGGTGGATTTCGTTTAACAGGTCGTCGGGTAGGGGGCCGGCTTCGGCCGCCGCCAGGTTCTCTTTTAGATGCTCGGCGTTGCAGGTGCCGACGATCGTGGTGTCGCAGGCCGGATGCGACAGCGTCGCCCGCAAGAGCAGCGTCGCTCGCGACATGCCCTCGGGCTTCACTTCATCCAACCCGGCTCGCTGCCAGACGTCGTTCAGCGCCGGCCGCTGGATCTCCGCGTCGGGACCGCCGTGAGCGATGCCGCCACGCACGATGACGCCCGCACCGCGGTCCGCGGCTCGCTGCATCGCATCGCTGTGCTCCGGAGCCAGGCAAGAGTAGGGCATCTGAAAGGTGTCGAAGACGTCCAGGTCGATCAGGCCGTCGACGTCGGGCAGTTTGCTGGACACGCCGATGAATCGCACCAAGCCCTGACGCCGAAAATCTTCCAGCAAATCGATCAGCCCCTCCCGCTGGAGCGTCTCTGCGTCGCCGCCGTGAAACTGCAACAGGTCCACGTGATCGGTCTGCATCCGCTCGAGACTCGTCTCCAGATTGGCTCGAATCACGTCGGTGCGCCACTGGTGATCGATCTCCAGGTGGTCCTCGTGCTGGGTGTAGACGCAGCCGCACTTGGTCGCCAGATAATACTCGTCGCGACGGGCCGAGATGTAGCGCCCGATTCGCTGTTCGGCGATGCCGTAATCCGGGGCGGTGTCGATGAAGTTAATTCCCGCGTCCAAGACCCGGTTCAAGAAGGCCTCAGCATCGGCTTCGTCGACCACCCGCTTGCCCCAGGTCCGCGGTCCGCGCAGCCCCATGCTGCCGTAGCCGAGCTGGGTGACCGAGAGGTTGGTTTTTCCGAGGGTTCGTTTCGCGGGCATGATGAAGCTTTCTTGGAGTTGGAACAGACAAAAACAGATTTACATAACTCGAACCTGCTTAGGACTTCGTCAGGCGGTGCACTTCGCCCAGGCCCACCAGGACCGAGTAGGCCCCCAGGTTCCAGTGGTTTGGCCGGCGGTCGTCCGCTTCGCAGCTGCTGTGCAGCAATACGTCGCCGTCCACCTCATACTGTAGTGGCGCAGGCGTGTGGTCGGGTTCGTGCAGCCGCATCAGGGCGAAGCCAGCCCGGCCCTCGTGCCGATAGGCAAATGCGGCCATGGCATCGTGCTCGCTCCAAGCCGCCTTGAGATTTTTCCAGCGCAACAGATCATCGTTCTGCCAAGCCGTCCGCAACGAGATCAGTTGGCGGTACCAGCGACGCATACTGTCGCTGTGCGGCGCGTCTTCCCCCAGCTTCGACCGCTCGAACGCTTCGAGCGACAGCGGCGATTCGACGTTGGTCCAGTCGTGCTGGGGGTACTCGGCCTTTCGCCCCTCCTCGACGGCTTTGCGCAAAGGCTCGTCGCCGAAATCGGTAAAGAAGAAGAACGGCTGTTCGGCGGCCGACTCTTCGCCCATGAACAGCATCGGAATGGCCGGATACAACAACATCAGTGCCGCGGCCGATCGGTGGGCCTCCAGCGAAGTTAATTGATGCAGCCGCCGGCCGTGGGGATGGTTGCCGACGAAGTCGTGGTTTTGAATCGACACGACCAACGACTCCACCGGCACCGGATCGACCGGTTCGTCGATCTCGATGCGTCGCCGCTGCACCCCCAGGCCGCCCAGAAAGACGAATCCGCGTCGCAGCGTCAGGTCCAGGTCGTAATGCTGGCGATACTCGCGGCTGGACATCTGCTCCTCGGGACGCACCAGCGCAGACACCGAATGCAAAAAGTCGTCACACCAGATGGCGTCGAAACCATGCCCGCGGCGAGCCAACGGCCGCAGCAGGTCCTCGTCATAGACGTTGCTCTCGGCGATCAGGTGCAGCGGTCGCCGCGTGTGCTGTTTGAGTTGCTCGAAGCGCTGGCCGATCTCGTGCACGACGTGAACCGGCGAGTGGTCGGCCATGCAGTGCGTCGCGTCCAGCCGCAAACCATCCAAATGAAAATCCTCGATCCAGTAGGCGGCGTTCTGGATGATAAAAGCCCGCATCTGCTCGCTGCCGGGCTCATCAAAATTCGGGGCGTCGCCCCAGGGCGTCTGATGCTGTTTGGACACATACCCGCCGAACTCGTGCAAGTAATTTCCCTCGGCGCCGAAGTGGTTGTAGACCACGTCCATGATCACGCTGATCCCGATCCTATGGGCGGCGTCGACCAAGCGGCGCAGATCATCGGGCGAGCCGTAGCCGTAACTGGGGGCGAACAGATTCACGCCGTCGTAGCCCCAGTTGCGAGATCCCGCGGCCTGAGCCACGGGCAATAGCTCGATCGCGTTGATGCCCAGCGATTTCAATTCCTCCAGCCGCTCGATCGCAGCGGTGTAAGTGCCCTCGACGGTGAACGTCCCCACGTGCAATTCGTACAGCACCATCTGCCGCGTCCGGATGCCCGCGAAGTCGGCGTCGGTCCAGGCAAAACCGCGCTGGTCTACCAGCTGGGATGGCCCATGAACGCCTGCGGGCTGAAACCGGCTGGCCGGATCAGGCCGGAGGGCTCCGGACGGCAAGCGAAACCAGTAGCGGTCCCCGGCGGTGGCCGGCGTCCGAACCGTAAAAACGTTGGCTTCGTCCGCAGTCATCGCCAGCGCCTCGGCCGACTCGTCGGCCCACTGCAGATCAAGGCTCTGGCACCCCGGAGCCCAAACGTGAAACGAAACCGTGCCGTCGTCGTGGAACTGAGGGCCGAATCTATGATGCATCGTCGGCGTTACCTGCAAGGATTTGAGATTTGAGATTTGAGATGTGAGATTTGAGATTTGCTGACTCCAGCGGAATTAATGTACGGGAACGAATGTTCCTAAATCGCGGAGCGATTGATTGTGGTAAGCACGTCGCAACCTTTAATTCGACATCACTCTCCCCTTGGGAGAGTCGGGCTCTTAGGCCCGGAGAGGGTTTTCGTAGGGCCCTCCCCGGGCCTAAGAGCCCGACCCTCCCGCTGCGCGGGAGGGTGTTGTCGCGGGGTTTCACCGAAAGATTCATGCCGACGTGCTTAGCCCCAAAGCGCGAGCCCGGGGAAACGTAAACATCACGAACAAAAGCGGCACCCCAGGCTCGCGTCTGGGGTTACCACATGTCGCCACTGGCGTGGCTGATGCGCCCGAGCTTCGCACTCATACATAAGATCCGCTAGAGCCAGGAGATTTGCGATGCACTAAACCCATGAACACTACACCACCTGGATAGAAAAACCTCCCAACAGGCAAATCACGGTTGTACACCACTCTATCCAGGGTTACACTTCCAACAAGTTGGGAATTCGTTATCGGTCGATTCGGAGGATGGGATAATGTTGGTGCTGTCACGTAAACCTCAGGAAACAATCACGCTGCCGGACCTTTCGGTGTTGATCCGTGTGTTGCGCTGCGGCGCGCATCAAACCCAGATCGGTATCGACGCCCCGCGTTCGATCCGCGTCCTGCGTGGCGAGCTCGGGCAGGAGGACCTACGTTCCTTGTCGGATGAAAGCCCCTCCGAGCATTTGCTGCAATGGCTTGAGCAACTGGAATCGCAGGTTTCCGCCCTCGTGGAACTGTCGCCACTGCGAGACCGCTCGCTGGCCGCGGCCGTTGCGGAAGATGCTCAGCAAACCGTAGGCCGGATCCGTCGTCAAATCGTCCGCGGTCTTGCCGCCTCGACGGGCGTTGCCGAGCCGGCACCGGAATGCGCGGCGGCGAAGGGCGAAGCGGCGCCGCTGGTGGTCCGGCAAGAAGGTGCGCCGTACCGGAGCGAAGCGTTGCTGCCATCGGCTTGACGCTGCTTCGCCCCCCAAGTCGACAGCAGTGATATACTTCTGCTTGTGGGGTAGAGCGGCGTTCGTTCGCCCCGTTGCCTTTCTCGGGGAATTCTTGTCATGACCTATTCTGTTTTGCTGTTGCGCGCGCTGCGCGTGGCCCTGGTCGCTTTGCCTTTCATGGCCGTTACGGAGATGCCGACTGGCTTTGCCCAGGACGCCGAAGCGACGTCCGGTGAGGCGGATCTGAGCGACTCGGCGGAGCGAGCCGCGCAGATCGAAAGCCTCGTCCTAGAAGGCAAGCTGGACGATGCGGCAGCGGCGTTGGATGAGGCGTTCGCCGATCAGAGCGGCGACGAAGTCGGCATGCTACGACGCCTGCAGTCGCTGCGGCAGATGGTGGCCGTTCGCTATGCCAGCGGCCGGCAGTACGACAAGGCGACCGCACAGTATCAGAAGCTGTTCGAAGAGCAATTCCAGCGCACCGAGGATGTCGACAGTGCTCAGCAATTGGCGTCCAGCGCCCAGCAGCTGGCCGCCTTTGCTTTGCGTTCCGGTGCGGAGCCGCAGGCCACCGATGCGTTGGACCGCACGCTTGCCCGCCTCCGCGAGCTGCAATCCGACGACTCGGCCGCACTGCTGCCAGCGGTCGCCAGTTTGCTGGGAACCAAAGCCGTCGCGATGGCTCGCGCGGGCCAGCGAGACGAAGCCAAAGAATTAATTACCGCGGAAGTGCAGAGCCTGGCCACGCACGCCAAGACCGAAGAATCGGCCCTCGCCCACATCAGCCTGTTGACACTGCTCGGTACCCGCAGCGGCCTGGGTGTGGGCGACGAAGCCTACAACGAACAGCTGCACGAAGCCCTGGACGCGGCCATGGAAGCGTTTCCCGAATCGGACCGCCTGCGCATGCAGTACGTCAACATCGCCGGCATGGAGATCGCGTCGAGCTATCGCGACGATCCCGAAGCGGCTATGGAGCGAATCGACGAAGTCATGGATCGCGTGGGCGAGTATGCCGAGGAAAACTCGGCCCTGTCTCGCATGCTGTCGCGAATCAAGTCGTATGAAAGCCGCATCGAGGCCGCGCGGAAGCAGACCGAAATGATCGGCAAACCCGCGCCGCCGCTGCAGATCGACGCCTGGGCCAACGTCGAGGGCGGCGGCGAAGGTCTGGAAGACTCGCTGAAAGGCAAGGTTGTGCTGTATGACTTCTGGGCCGTCTGGTGTGGCCCCTGTATCGCCACCTTCCCGCACCTCCGCGAGTGGCGAGAGGAGTTCGGCGAGCAAGGCTTTGAGATCGTCGGCATCACCCGCTACTACAACTACACGTGGGACGAGGAAGCCGGTCGGGCGGTCCGCAGCGAAGATGCCACCCCCGAACAGGAACGCGAAGCGATCGCCCAATTCCTGCAGTCCAAGGACATGAGCCATCCGACGATCTTTACGCCCCAGGACAGCACGCTACAGCAGGAGTACGGCGTGACCGGTATCCCGCATGCCGTGCTGGTCGATCGCGAGGGCAAAGTGCAAATGATCAAAGTCGGCAGCGGACCGGCCAACGCCGAGGCCCTGCACGGGAAAATCCAGGAACTGATCGCGCAGTAGCCCCGAAGCTGAACTCGCCAGAGTTTGGATCGGAGATCTAAAATTCGCTGACCCCGGCGGATTCTAGGGAAGAAAAAGAACGTTTACTCCCCTCTCCCCCGAGTCCTGGCGAGCCCGAGCCACGACGTGGTCCTACGACGGGTCCTTGTAGGCTTCGGCGCGGTCGAGGGCGTCTTCGATGTAGTAATTGAATTCTTCGGCGTCTTCGGCGTGCAGCACGTCGTAGGCGTGGGCGGCACTGCGAGCGTGATACAGTTGTTCGCGAAGGTTCAAGTCGCGGGTGATCGCCCGGGCAAAGGCCGCCAGCACTTCGAGGTGCCGTTTGCGATCGGTCGGCGGCGTGGCCAACAGCAACACGGCATGCACCGGTTGGCCGTCGGGCGTGTCCAGGTCCAGGCCGTTGGAGCTGATCCCGAGGATCCCCGTTATGTCTTCGCCCTGGTCCAAAATAGCGTGCGGAATCATCAAGCCCTGCGACAAACAGGTGGTCGCCATCTGTTCGCGTTCGAGCACGCGTTGCACGAAATCTTCCTGCGGCAAACTGGGCCGATGCGTGGTCGCGTACAGTTGGTTGGCCAGGCACCGGATCACCTCCTCTTTGGTGTTTCCCGCGACGTCGACCGAAATGTGTTGCTCGTCCAGAAAATCCAGCAATCGCGGCGCGTCCTTGCCCGTCTCGCCGGCGCGTGACAGGGCCAGGCGTGTGCCGCTGGGACCGAGCAACTGGTTGATCGCCAGAGCCGCCAGGCCCACGGTCGTCACCGTGTCGGCCACGTCCTGTAAATGGACGTTGTCCTGCACCAGAAAAATCAGGCCAACCGCCACGCCGCCGTGCGGCAACAGGGCCAGCCCCAAGTTGTTGCGGACTCGCGTGGGAACGTCGGCTAGGCCCATCGCCGCGAAAGCCCCCACGTACTTGCCCACCAGCCGAGCCAGAAAGAACAGCAACACCAGCCCGACGGCTTGCAGCACCAAGGTGAAATCCAGTTTCATCCCGGCAAACGTGTAGAAGGCGGCAAACAGCACGCCGCCGATGGTGTGCAGGTAGGCGCCCGTTGACCGCACTGTGTCGTGCCGCAGATTGGAAAGCATGATGCCTGCGAACGTGCAGGCCAGGATGCCCGAATACCCAAAGCCCACGGCCGCCCCCCAGGCTCCCAGGATCACCGCCACCATGGTCGGTCCGAGGAATGCCGGGCCGACGACGGTGCGGGTCAGCGCCAGGGCGATCAGCGCGGTCAGCGTCCCCACGGCGAATGCCATTCCGAATTCAATCGCCACCGAAACCAGGGCGTGCTGCCAGTGGTCGTGCCAATCGGCGTTGGCATCGCCCAGACCGGTCAGGTAGGCGGTCGCGAACACGAACACGCCGACGGCCACCATATCGATCAATGCGACCGCCGCGACCAGCGTTCGGGTCAGGATCCCGCGAGACCGCGTTTCCTGGACGACCAGGACGGTGGTTCCCGGCGCGGCTGCGATGGCGATCGCCGCCAACAGCAAACTGGCTCGCCAGGTCATCTCTTCCGGCTTCATCCAGCCGCCGACAAAGTACATCGCGCCGACGACCACCAAGGGGGTCACCAGGGCTTCGCCGACCAGCAAAAACCCCAGGCGTTTGCCCGAATTTCGCAGGCTGGCAAAGTGCAGCGCGGCGCCGACCGTAAAGGCGATGTAGCCCAGCACGAAACTCATGTACGGCGCAAACGCCGAGGCCGCCGTGACCGTCAATCCGGTGTAGGGCGCATGATACGACTCCAGCCCGCGCAGCAGAATTCCGGTGCAAATCCATCCGGTCACCTTGGGCAGGTGGATTCGGCTGACCAATTCGCCGCCGATAATGCCAGCGACCAGGACCAGCGCCAGTTGATACAGCGGGTCGGCGGGAACAAATTCAAAGTTCAAAACGGCGGCCTGTCGAAAAAGTGCTGACGGTCGGTTTTGGAGTAACGGCCAAATCGTAGCGTTTCGCCTAGCCGCGTGGCACCTACAGGGGGCGGGCAGAGCACCAAAAAGGATCGTTTTTTTACGCGCCCCACCTCGATCGCCCCCACCCGGACTGCCCACCCCAGGCCGCTCACCCAGGCCGCTCACCCAGGCCGCTCACCCAGGCCGCTTACCCAGGCCGGCGGATCAACCCAAGTGATTCGAGCGGCCGGCCGAACGGTAGGCCGCCTCCATGACTTCGTTGGCGGCCCAGCCTTCCTGGCCATCGACGCGAGGCGGACGCCCTTGCCGGACCGCGGCGACGAAATCGGCGATCAGGGGTGCACACAAATTCTCCGCCGGCGGAAGGTGTTCGCTTTGCCGGCCTCCGCCGAGTTCCACGACCAGGCGGTCGCCATTGAGCGGTTCCGCGATCACGCGGCCCTTGGTACCGATGATTTCCAGGCGATCCGGATCTTCACTGCCGAAGTGACACTGCACCGTGGCCACCGCGCCGGACTGAAATCGCATCACCACGACGGCGGCATCCTCGGTGTCGTAGCTTGCCGCCACGGTTTCGCAGATGGCTTTGACCTCGGTAACGTCTCCCAGCAGATGCGTCAGGACGTTGATCCTGTGGCTGCCGACATCCATCAGCGCTCCCCCGCCGGCGGCCTCGGATTGCATCCGCCAGGCACCTTCCTCGCCCGGAGCCATATCCAGCGGGGTGGCCGTGATCGCACTGGCGCCGAGGACCGTTCCCAGTTGGCCGCTGCCGATCAACTGCTCGAGACGCTCGACCATCGGGTAGAAGCGACGATAGTAGGCCACGCCCAGGCGGACGTCAGCCCGTTGGCAGGCCTCGAGCATGGCTTGGCATTCGCGGCCATCACGAGCCATGGGTTTTTCGACCAGCACGTGCTTGCCGGCGGCGGCCGCCGCCAGGGTTTGCGGCAGGTGTTCACGGACCGGCGAAGCGATGTAGACGGCATCGACGTCGGGGTCGTCGATCAGGGCCGCCGCATCGGTAAAGGCTTTCTCGTCCGCGATCCCAAAGTCCTGGCAGAACTGCTCCAGGGCCGCGGGGCTCCGCCGACACGCGGCCATCAATTCGCTGTGTGGGTCTTGAAGAATCGCCGCGGCCACGCGCTTGCGAGCCACGTCCCCACACCCAATTATGCCCCAACGCAATCTTCCCATGATGCTTCCGCCTGCTCGGTCGTCTCAAACGTGTTGTCGATCATGTCCAGTAACGCTTCCAAGCGGAAGGGTTTGGTCAAGTATCCGCTGCATCCGGCTGCCAAACACTTCTGTTCGTCTCCGCTCATCGCGTGCGCGGTCAGGGCGATGACCGGCAGATCGATCCCGCGAGCGCGCAGTGTTTGCGTCGCCGCATAGCCATCCATCACCGGCATCTGCATGTCCATCAGGACCAAGTCCGGCTTCTCGACGCAGTCTTCGATCAGGTCCACGCCCTGCTGGCCGTTCTCGGCATAAGACACGCTCGCCCCGGCTGCGGTCAAGACCCAGCCGATCAGTTCGCGGTTGATTTCGCCGTCCTCGCACAGCAGGATCGACATGCCCTCGAGATCGGTTCGGTTGGCCGGCGGGCTGGTGGGTTGCGGCGCTTCCGGCAGAGGAGCGGCTGGGTTGTGCAGGGCGATCCCGTCGAGTGAACCGGCGCGGATGAACAACCGGAAACAACTGCCGCGACCGACTTGGCTCTCCACCGAAACATCGCCGCCGAGGGCTCGAGCCAGTTGGCGGCTGATCGGCAACCCCAGGCCCGTTCCGCCAAAGCGTCGCGTGATCGAATTGTCGGCTTGCTGGAACGGCGAAAAGATGCGTTCCAGTTTCTCCGGGTGGATTCCGATGCCCGTATCGGTGATCTCAACGACCAATATCGATCCCTCGTCGGTGCGGTGGATGCCGGCGGTTAAACGCACGGTGCCGTGTTCGGTGAACTTGATGGCGTTGCCCACCAGATTCATCAACACCTGGCTGAATCGCATCTCGTCGGTTTCGATCGTTTCGGGCACGGCCGTCCGCCAACAGGACTCCAGCTCGATCCCTTTCTCGGCGGCTCGCACCCGGAGCACCGAAACAATCTCATCGATCACCTTGTCCGGCCGGCAGCGGCCGAGCTGGCAGTCCAGATGTCCCGATTCCATCTTGGAAATATCCAAGATGTCATTGATCAAGCGGAGCAGATGTTGGCCGCTGCGGTGAATCGTCTGCAGGAACTTTTTCTGTTGTTCGGCCGTGTGTCCGCCCCGCTGCATCACCTCGGTGAATCCCAGCACGCCGTTCAGCGGGGTGCGAATCTCGTGGCTGACCTTGACCAGAAAATCGTCTTTCGACTTGTTGGCCAGCTCCGCTTCGCGTTTGGCGTTTTCCAGGTCCGTCAGCAGGTTGGCCGACTGCCGCATCTCGACGTTGCTTTGCCGAATGATGATGAACAGAAAAACGTCTTCAAAGGCGACCCAGGCCGTGTGTTCGACCCATCGCCAACGGCTGGCCGTCGTGATGCCGAACACCGATTCAGACCACCACACGCCCCGCAGGAAATGGTCGCCGGCCACCACCAGGGACGCCAAAGCGATGACGCGCCAGTCGCGGTAGGCCGCCAGAATGGCCAGCGAACCGAAGACATGAAAATGCGTTTCGATGCGACCGCCGCTGAGATGAATCAACAGGCAGGAGAACAAGGCTTGGGCCACCGCAATGCACAACCGCGTGCTCAGCCGTCCCGGCCGCCAAGCAATCATCGCCAAGGGCAAACTGGCCAACAAGCCACCGCCGACGATGGCGAAAATCACATGGGCGTGCACCATGCTTTGCGCGCCGATCCAGGTTCGCGGCGATACCCACAGCGCCACGACCACCCCGGCCACCCACTGCAGCAACAGAATCACCCGAAACATTCGGTCCGCACGGGTGTGCAAGGACAATTGTCGCATCACGAGCTTCTGTCGAGTTGCCTCTCGCAGCGACCCCTCGGGCCAGCACGAGCGGAGGATGGATAGAGGGTTCATAGCGCCCTCGGCAATGGCGTTTTGCGGGGCGTTTGCGCGGCGGTGGCGGCTTGGCTGTCGTCGCTGGGTGCCGCTCCGGAGGGCAGGCACAGCTGACAGCCCAGCGCCGGAAACGTCTCCGCCGACAAGCTTGGACGAGGCGACGAAACGGAATGACCGGTTAAGAGGGAAGGCGAGGGGGTAGCCTGACGACACAACAAATCGTGCAGGCGAGCGGCCGCCGGATTATCTCCTTCTAAACCGCGAGCGGCTGTGATTCCGCCGGCAAAGAGGCGGTTGCCAGCCGAATCAAACAGCAACACCGTGCCGCTGATGCGACCGCCGAACCGCTGAGATTCCTCGCCACCAACATCCAGCACCACCGTGCTGCGAGGCAGCTGACGGCAGCGGCGGAGCAGGTCGGTATCGGTCCACGAAGAATCCGTTTCCCTCTGCGCTTCGTGACGCGGTGAAGCCGACGCCTCGGCGCCGCTGGGCACGCTGGCCAGCACCAGCACGCGCGGCTGTTGCTCACGCCGCAGAAGATTGCCATCGAGCAGACGTTGCAGCTGGCGAGTCGAGGCTCGGGTACAAGGACAGCGCGGGTGGATCAGATACACCAGCGTGTCTCGCCGGGCTGCAAGCTCCAGCCGACTCGTCGCCGGCCAGGAGGTGGCGATGGACGATTCGGCGACCGGCGGCCGGCGAAATTGATAACGGGTCGTCGCGTACCACAGCCCGCCCAAGCCGACCAACCAGAGGGTTCCCAAAACGATCCACGCGACCGGGCGCCACCCTTTGTAGAACTGTTGGTCCGATCGCATCGCGTATAATCCGCATCATTGAATTGCGTGAAGCCCCTGCGTTGGAAAAGCGTAAGCCATCGCCGATCCGCGGCCTTCGAAACCAGAAAAAGCGTGGGCGTTTGCTCTGTGGATCCATCCGATCGGTTCGGTTGTGTCGAATACACGGCGGTATAATCTCCACCTGCGTTTTGTTCGCCTTCCCTCCTGCGAGAAGATGCCGATGCGTCCCCATATTCCCCGCCGTTCTCGCTTCCGTTGGTACCCCGCAACCGGCAAGACCATTTTTATGGCTTTGGCTTTGACCCTAGCGGGAGCCGGCGTGGACCGGAGGGCAACCGTGTTTGGGGAAGACTCGCACCGCGACCGGCACGCCGCGGCGATCGCACGCGCCGAAGCATGGGTTGCCGCCGGAGCAGACTCGCCGTCCCTGGCCGACGCGTACGTGCGACTGGGCGACGCGTTTCTGCGTGGCGGCAGGACAGCCGAAGCTGTGGAAAGTTTCGAGCACGCCCTGCGGCTGCACCGTGAGTCAGGGCTGCGCAGGGACCTGCGGCCGTACCTTTGGCAGTACGGCATCGCGCTGTACTTTGAAGGGCGGTTCGCCGACGGTCGGCGGCTGTTCGAGGCGCACCGCCGCGTCAACCCGCACGATGTGGAAAACGCGGCTTGGCACTTTCTGTGTGCGGCTCGCGAAACCGATCTGAGCCGTGCCCGCGACATTCTGTTGCCGGCTCCAGCCGACCGGCGAGCGCCGATGAAACAGATTCTGGCTCGCTTGGCCGGCGGCGATGACGCGGAGATCCTCGCCGCGACCGAGGCGCTGCAGGACACCCCCGCCCACGCGCAAGCTCGCTTCTATGCCGACCTCTATATCGGCTTGATCGCCGACGCCGAAGGCCGGCGAGACAAAGCCCAAAAGTATCTGGACCGGGCCGCGGCCAGCGACCTGACCCACTACATGGCCGATGTGGCACGCGTCTACGCCGCGCACCTTCGCTAAACGGGCTGTCGCTTTATTGAGCCGTTTAGGCGCTAGCCTCGGTTTCGTCTGCGGAACGCCGATCGCTACGCAGAGTACCGCCCGCGGCTTTTCATCAAAGCCGCGGGCCGAAAACACAGCGTCATCTCGTCGGCGTCGCAGGCGGTCGACTCCCTCGCGCCCGTGGCCCTGCGATCAACTCGGCGGGGTAACCATTGGGGAGAAGGGCTGAGCTGCAGCAGGTACGGTTGCCGCGGTGGAGCTAGCCGCGATGCGACTAGCGACGCAGGGTGATCGAGAACACCGGACCGGCCAGAGCCACGTCCACGTCTTCGGGGTCGATATTCGGAGCCACGCTGAGGCTGCTGTACATCTGGTGCTCGTAGCCGACTTCCGCGATCAGCTCGACGCCACGGCGGAGCATCCGCGTGTAGTCAACACCCAAGCGCAGTTCGGTGATCGGCACGATTACGTTGTCCAGTTGGAAAGGACCCGCTTCGTTCTTGCCGTACAGGGCGCTGTAGCGAACGCCGGCGTTCAATCCCAATCGCTGGGTCAAGCAACGGCGAGCCTGACCACCCATCGTCAAGCCAAAGCCGTCGAAGTCACGCCCCAGGCTGCCGTTCTCGTCGGAGAAATCGATCGATCCCCAGCGCACACCGCCAAAGGCTTCGAAGTCCCAGTTACGCAGTTTCAGGGCACTGGTCGCTTCGATGTCGTACAGCCGCACGTCGAAGTACTCGTTGGGAGCTCCCCCATCGGTGTCGAACGTGAAGAAGCGGCCACGGAGTCCCACGCCGTAAGCGTTCTCATAACCGGCTTCGACGCGCAGGGCGGCCTGCGTGTCGAAGTCTTCAAACCAGCTACCGAAGGCCGTAGCACCACCGGCACCGTGGTTGGCGTACAGCGACAACAGAGGCAGTTCCATCGTGCCGTAGTAATGGCTGCGGGGCTTGGGCTTGCAGCTCTGGGCGCAGGGCTCGCAATTGATGGCCGACTGGTGGCCGACCAACTGGATCGGCTCATCGACCGCGTCGAGAGCTTCGGCAAAATTCATCCGCTGGGTGGTTTCCTCGGCTTGTGCCAACACTCCGCACAGCAGACCGATGGAAAAAATCGTCGAAAACACGAGCTTCTTCATAGTGATACTCCGTTTCACCTGGGTCAAAACGTCCCGGCGGACGTGCCGAACGCTTGCTAGGTGATGCTTTCGACCGCGGGGGGTCCTCCGATACAGCAGGAACGCTGCCGCTGCTGCGTCCGCTGCAACCGGAAAAGTTTCGCTCAGCCCTCCAGGCGTCCGGCCGCCCAGCGAATCCCCCGGCACAGGGTGTCCAAGAAAACCGGATCCTGGAACGTTTCGTTGGAATGTCCGTAGGTGGTTCCAAAGACGCGAGCTTTGCCGTAGGTGTTGACCCAGTAGACCGGATGTGCCTCGCCCGTGCGCTCGCTCTTGCTGGTGGCCAGAGGCGTCGCCTGGGGCCACACCTTTTCGATGATGTACAGTTCGTCCTTGGCACTGACGTAGTCCTGGGGAAAACCTTTCATGATCGGGTGCTCCGGCGCGACCACCTCGACCGGATAGCGGCTTTGATGGTCGTGCCGACGGCTCGTTACGCCCAGCATCTGCCGCCAATCGTCGATCTTGGCATCGCGGTAGGTGTGCATCGCACAGTGGATCACCACGGCGTTCGCGCCCTCATGATGGGCTTTGGTGATCCGCCGGATGTAATCGGGATCTTTGGTGGCGGCGAAGCATTCGTTGTGGATCACCACGTCGAATCCGGCCGCCCAGTCGCGGCGGTCGTACAGATCGATCTTGGCCGAGGTGCCTTTGCCGCCGTCGTTGACGACCGTCCACTCGGCCCGCACGCCACGCTCCTGCAGGGCCAGCTGCATGGCTTTGGTTTGAAAGGGGTAATCGTGGCAGCAGCCGCCGGTGACCAACAAGATCTTCAGCGGCGTCTGCGCCGTGTTCTCTTTGTCCGGTTCCGCCGCCGGGGCCGGCACCGCCAACAGCGAAGCGACCAGCATCACTGCCGCAGCAGCCCAGTCGGCTGGCGGCCGAGCACTTCCGCACTGGCGAACGGATCGAAAACAACAGACACGGTCGAAAGAGGGGAAACAGTGCATCAAACAGGAATTCCAAAGAGGTAAGTAAACAGCAACCAGGCAGCCGTCGCCTTTCGCTCCGCCGAGTGTCGCCTTTCGCTCCGCGAAAGCAGCAGCACAAGCAATTAACTTTCGCGGAGCGAAAGGCGACACTCCCAACTTTCGCGGAGCGAAAGGCGACACTCCCAGCTTTCGCGGAGCGAAAGGCGACACTCCCAGCTTTCGCGGAGCGAAAGGCGACACTCCCAACTTTCGCGGAGCGAAAGGCGACGCTCTCTCAACTTTCGCGGAGCGAAAGGCGACGCTCCCGCGATTTTACTCCGAACAGCGAAGGGGTGCGGACTGGGGAAAGAGCCGGGGCGGGCGGCGGGCAAACTGTAACGACGTTGCTTGTTTTCCGAGAGCGTCCGGGAAAAGTGGGGGGTGTCCGAGGGGTTTGATGCCGCTTGTCGAGCTCGCCAGGTCGATGCAGTTCACTGATCAGCCATCGTCGCCAGCGTACAGCCAGCCGCCGGGTTTCCCACGGGTTCTGTTCGGAGTGCGGCCGGCCAACGGAATGCAGTGTATTGACAGGGAATGGATAACCCGCCCCAACCAAAACGGATCACGCCGTCAAGCTCGGCCTCGAGGACTCCGCTTCCGCTACAGGAAGCGAGCCTTCAGCGGATCAGCGGCGCTGACAACCAATAGGAGTCGATCGGTGAAAACTAATCTTATGCGAGGCTTGGCGCTAGCGCTGGGCTTCAGCGTCGCAACCGTCGCTCAGGCGCAGTACAACGGTTATCCGGCAACTCCCGGATACGCCCCACAGCAGCCTGCCAGCTCGGTGCCCCTGCACCCCAGTTTGTATCCCAACACTTCGGCCCAGCAGCAGGCGGCCCAGCGCGTGGTCGCCCAGCACTCGGCGCCGCAGCAGCCGGTCACTCAGCGAGCGTCGGCTCCGCAGTCGGTTCCCCCGGCTCCCCGCACCGCCTACCGGCCCACCCAACCGGCCGCATCGCCGATGGCGGCTTCGGCTTGGGGCAATTACCGGCGACCGGCATCCACACCGTTCCAAACCGCATCGACCGGCAGTGGCGTCGCAACCGGCCAGCCCGTTCCGCTGCCGGCCCCCCAAGGCGGTCCGGCGGCCCACGGCGGTGCGGCTTACGGCAGCTCGATTGCCGAACAGCCCTGCCACAGCTGCAACGATCCCCAGGTCGGCCATATCTATAACCACGCTGCGGCTTCGTCCTGGAGTGGCGGACTCGAGTACGGCGGGGCGGCATCCTGCGGTCCGGTGCCCGTGATGGCTCAGGCACCGCTGCGAAATTGGTTCGGCGGCGCAAACCTGCTGTTCCTGGATCTGGAAGAGAACTGCGATCGCCGGTTGTTGTTCGACACCGCGATGCCCCTGACCACGGCCCTAAGCTCCAGCCAGGTCGACCCCGGCAGCAACGTCGCTTTCGAAACCTACTTCGGACGCTACTTCAACTGCGGCCAACACGCTCTGTTGGTCAATTACTTCTTCTTCGACCCCACCTCGGAGACCGCCCGCGTCGATGCCGGCACCGGTGCCAACGGCCGAAACATGAACGTGGCCATCGATTACCGCGCCGCGATGCCCTCGTGGAACAACATCATGTATGACGTCGGCAACGACGGCATGCCCGGCAACGACGTTCCCATCTACGGCCTGTTCGATGGCAACGTCCGCTACCGCACCTCGCGGGACGTCTCGTTCCAGGGCATCGAGCTGAATCTGGTCAGCTTTGGCCTGGGCGGAGCACGCCGGGCGGCCAGCAGCCCGCTGGCTTGCGGTGACACCTGCGGCCCCGTGCCCGGATGTGGCGGCGCCTGCGGTCCGATGATTCCGCCCACCAGCAGCAAGCTGCAGATCCAAACCACGCACGGCCTGCGATGGTTCCAGTTCAAGGACAGCTTTGAATTCGCAACCAGCCAGACCGACACCGTCTACGGCGCCACGGCCGACGACCTGTACTACAACGTCGACACCGAAAACAACCTGTTCGGTTATCAGTTCGGCGCCCGCCTGGACTACTGCCTCGGCCACAAGCTGAACCTGTACGCCGGCACCAAGATGGGCATCTACGCCAACGACGCCCGCTACCGCACGCGGCTCGGCTCGATGCAGTCGACCGGCTACGTCAGCAACTACTACCCGACCATCCAGGGCCGGGCCGTGGCCATCGACAATTCCGAAACCGTCCTGGCAACCCTGGGCGAACTGGATCTGGGCTTGGGTTACCGCATCAACAACTGCTGGAGCGTCCGGGGCGGTTACCGCTTGTACGGCATCAGCGGTGTGGCCACCTCGGTCGGCTCGATCGCCGACGACCTGGCCAACCTGCCCGAAGCGGGCAAGGTGTGTGCCGACGACAGCCTGCTGTTGCACGGCGGCTACATCGGAGCGGAATACAACTGGTAAGCGGCTCGCTTCGAGCGATTGCCCCACTGCGAAATATCGGCCGCGACGCTTGCTCGACTCGGCCCGATAGCCGAAGCCTCGGACATCTGTTCTACAGGTGTCCGAGGTTTTTTCGTGCGCCGACGCGTTCCGCCCAGCACGCCCGCGCCCGCCGTTTGCACGCCCCGGCCCCGAAGCGTATTCTCAAATCTCAGATCTCCTGACTCTAACGGATTCTATGAATAGGTAAGGAAGCTTTCTCCCCTCTCCCCCGCGGCGCCGCGAGCGCCAGCGAGTGAAGCAGTGGTGGGAGAGGGGCCGGGGGTGAGGGGGCTCAGGTGCAACGGAATGACTCATGGCGTACGATCCCCAGGGCTGTGCACCACATCTAGATACGGCAATGATGCTGCTGCTCTGCATTCCCCCTCACCCCCGCCCCCTCTCCCCCAAATCCTGGCTCGCTTAGGCTCGCCAGGATTTGGGGGAGAGGGGAGAAAACGTGATTGTCCATACATAGAATCCGTTAGAGTCAGCGAATCTCAGATTCCAGATCCCAGATCTCAGATCGAGCACGAGCACGAGCACGAGCACGCCCCTAACTCGCCACTCGCCACTCGCAACTCGCAACTCGCAACCAACAACCAACAACCAACAACCAACAACCAACAACCAACAACCAACAACCAACAACCAACAACCAACAACCAACAACCAACAACCAACAACCAACAACCAACAACCAACAACCAACAACCAACACCCCCCATGTCCCAGCTGCTCGACCCGACGTTTCCGTTTCGCTTTGAAGTCGCCATCCGGCAGTTCCGCCTGGAGTGGCAGGAGCAGGGGTTAGAGCTGCCCGACGCGTGCCGGATGGCATCCTGGGGGGCGTTGGCCGAGCGGCCGCTGTACGCGGACGTCCGCATGGCTTGGTCGCCGGCGGGGCTCGGTTTCTCGGTGCGGACCACCGGCAAACGCCAGCTGCCCTGGTGCCGGGAGAGCCGTCCGGCCGAGAGCGACGGCTTCCAGCTGCTGCTCGACACCCGCTGCTCGCCCAATATCCACCGTGCCAATCGCTACTGCCACCGCTTTCACTTCATGCCCATCGGCGGCGGAGCGAAGCGTGATCGTCCCTACGCGACGCTGTTGGCGATTCATCG
>NZ_WIAD01000006.1:0-100000 GCF_009618275.1 Roseimaritima sediminicola | reverse complement strand
GAGGGTTGTCGGAGTCGTCCGAAAGCCAGTCACAATTCCGAATCGTCCGCTGTCATGCCTGACACGCAGTGGATTAAACAAAGTTTCGGGCTAGCCGCTTGCGTAGCCTGTTCTGCAGCGCCGCAAAACGCGAAAAGCTTCCCTCGAGGAGGCACAAACGCAGGACTAAGCATGTAGACGCGTGCGTGGACGTATCGCGGGACGCGGGTTCAATTCCCGCCGCCTCCACTCCCTGATCAAAAAGCCTGGCTTTCCCAACGAAAGCCAGGCTTTTTTCGTGCGCAGTGGCAAACAAACCCCGACACGGGGACAGGGCACACCTGTTTTCCGTAGCTAGCTGCTAGCGTAAATGTGTCGACAGGCACTGTCCCCGTTCATTCGTAGGCGCGAGCCTGGTTATTTCCCGGAACCTGCCTCTTCGGACGTCTCCTCGACGGTGGCCAGATAGCGAGCGACGGTTTGTGCGAGGCCTCGGCCGACGTGCATGTAACCTTGCGTCGTACTGTGGGGCGTGTTCCAAGCCGTTTCCAATGTCAGCGCAACGACGTCGTCGTCGCTATGGTCTGCCACCCAGTTGCGACTCATCCGTCCTCGTTCCTCGGCGGTCTTGATGTAGGAGGCGTACTGATAGGCGCGTTCCATGGCCAGCGGCTCGGTCATCGTCGCGACCGACAGGGTCAGAAACCGCTGATAGTTGCGTCGGCCCTGGGCGCTCATCGGCTCGTCTTTGTAAGGCCCGAAATAGAACGGCTGTTTTGAATTGGCACCTGGGTTGTGCAGATCGAGGAAAACGCGCAGCCGACCTGCCTCGGCCAGTTCGCCGATACGACGCTGCGCTGCGGCAACTTCGGGATAATGGGGCTGCTCCGCCCAGTCCCGGTTGTGATCGCGTGGAACCGCTTCCTTGCCGCCGGCGCCGAGTGCGACATTGTCGACGTCCATGATCGGGATGAAAACAATTTCGCTGTGCGCTCGCAGCCGCACGGCTTCGGGCGCGTCGCTGGCGACCCACTCTAAAAAGCCGCGACCGACCCAGGAACTTCCCGCTTCCCAAGCATGCTGACGCGCCTGCACCCACACGACATGCGGCGCTCCCGGCGTGCCGCAGCGGATGGCGGTCACCGCGCGGCCCTGCCGCGTCGTCGCCAACTCGAACCGCTCCGCTGCCGGCAGGTCCGCGGCCACCGCTTCCAGCAGGTCATCCGCATGCGATGGCAGGAAGGGCGGCCCCCAAGCCATCCAGAAGCGACTCGCGGGAGCCGTGATCGTGTAGGTGCCGCCGCGGCGGTCGATTTCCCCCGGCTCGGTCTGCTGCCAATGAACATCATCGGTGCTGATCGCAGCGCGTTGAGGCAGTGACCAGGCCGCCCCCAACCGTCGTCCTTCCCGGAATGACTGCGTGCTGGGGGTGATTCGCACCGTCAATTGTTGGCCGCGTTGTGCTCCATCGACACGAAAGTACCACCAACAGGGCCAGCCGCGTTGGTCATGATAGGCGGGGGCGATCTCCAGATAGCCCTCTGCGGCATTCAGTTCTCGAAGTTCGGCGGACCCGCCCGGGAAATCGCTACTGACCGTAAAGGCAACCGCCGTCTCCGCAAAGAGCCAGGTGATTACCAGCCCGACAAGAATCAGACGAAAAATGTTTTGTATGAACATTGTTGCTGTACCATTCAAGTGATTGTTTTGAACACAACTCGACTGCAGCACCGCCAACCCGAAGGCTCGGAGCCGAACACTAGCATTGGTGCCAGCATACACTTCCAACGAGGCGGGATGGTTGGAAGAAGAGGATCTGCCGGACGGCCCGGGAAGCTCGCTCGCAGCAGCCACGTACATGGCGAAATGTGGTAGGCCTCGAGGTGCCGTCAGCAGCCACGCACATGGCGAAACGAACGAGCGGGGACAGTGAACGACGCCCACTGTCAGCTAGCATGAGCCAATTGCATGCACTGTCCCCGTTCGAAGCTTTGCTGGGTTCAGCCCCTGTCCGGACGACGCTTGGGGCGGTCGCGGGCGATTTGGGCTTCCCCAGCGTCGTGCGTTTGCTCCAGTTCGTTCAGCGAGGATTCGATCCGCTTGCGGTACTGTTCGACGGTCTCCTCCTCCGTGGGCCAGAGCGGCTCGGCGAAGTAGGCGTCGATCCGGCAGAATGGCTGGGGGATCTGCAAGCGATCCCAAGCGCCGCGCAGGATCCACCTTCTTGACGGCACGGCGACCACATTAAGCACCGCCGCACCGGACTCTCGAGACAGCGCCGCAATCCCTTTGCGGACGCGATTGCGCGGTCCGCGCGGGCCATCCACCGCCAACAGCGCCGGGGCCCCGCTCTGGACATGCATGGTCAGCTCCGTGAGTGCCTTGCGCCCATTTTTACTCTGCTGCATGATTTGGCTGGAGCCGCGAATCGGCTTGATCCCGAGCAGCCAGAATCCAGGGATCAGCAATTGACCGTCGCCGGACTGGGAAACCATCGCCGCGGTGTTCTTTTCCCGATGGATCGCTGCACAGATTTGATGGGCATGCAAGATCGAGTAGACGTAGGGGGTGGCGGAGGCCCGCAAACGAGCTCGCGGATCCCCGTGCAGGGTAACGCGGCACGATGCCCGAAGGGCCAGCATGATCAGGCCCAAAGCCCAAGACTGTGCGGTGCGAATGAGTTGCAATAGATCTCCCCTTCCGTAGGAATCGATGACGCGTATTCCGTGGTATGCCCATCCTGGTACCGCTGCCCGCCGCGTCTTGAGTTGGCGCCCGTCGCACGGGCGCGGTAATTCGATGCTAACTGAGCATCACACGGTGACTCTGGCTCCGGACGCCCGGCGAGCTTTGTGGTTTCGTCCCGATTGCCGACGAGCTTGCGGTCCGCGTTTCGAGCTGCGGGATCGGGATGGACCGCCGCGGGAGGGCTTGCCAGCTCCTCGCTTTGCCGCCGTAGACGCATCGGACAACAAGGCCTTGCTCTCGGGGTTCTCGAGCGTCAACCGCTGGTCGATGAGTTTCTCGATGGCTCGTAACTCATCACGCTCTTCCGCCGTGCAGAAGGACACCGCAATTCCTTTTTCGCCAGCACGTCCGGTCCGTCCGATCCGATGAACGTAACTCTCGGGTTCGACCGGCATGTCATAGTTGACCACATGGGTGACGCCATCGATATCGATTCCGCGAGCGGCGACGTCGGTGGCCACGAGGACGGTGACCCGCTGCTGACGAAACGCCTCGAGTGCTTTCTGCCGAGCGTTCTGCGTCTTGTTTCCGTGGATGGCGGCGGCGGCGATGCCCAAACGGTCAAGCTTTTTCGTCAACGCGTTGGCGCCGTGCTTGGTGCGAGTGAACACAATGGTTCGCTCGACGCCGTCCCGGCCGAGCACGTCTTGGAGCGTTTTGAGTTTGTCGGCTCGCTGGACAACTCGCACCGTCTGCTCGATCCCTTCGACGCTGCTCGACTCGGGAGTCACGTCGATCGAAACGGCGTTGAACAAGAGCTTTGCGGCCAGCTTCCGAATCTTCGGCGCCAGGGTGGCGGAGAAGAACAGGGATTGGCGGTCACGAGGCAGGGCAGCGATAATTTTTTCCAGGGCGGGCCAGAAGCCCATGTCGAGCATCCGGTCCGCTTCGTCCAGCACGAAGATCTCCACGCCCCCGAGGTCGACATGCCCCTGATTCATCAGGTCCAGCAGGCGACCAGGCGTCGCGATCAGCACGTCGACGCCTTGACGCAATGCTTCAACCTGCCCCTGTTGGCCGACGCCTCCGTACACCAACGCTTGGCGAACTCGCATGTGGCGCCCGTAGCTACGAAAGCTCTCACCGATCTGGATTGCCAGTTCGCGGGTGGGAGCCAGGATGAGTGTGGTGGGCTGCTTGGAGATCCGCGATGGCTTGTCGTGGCCGAGGTAATCGAGAATGGGAATCGCAAACGCGGCGGTCTTGCCTGTGCCGGTCTGAGCGCAACCCAGGATGTCCTGGCCGGCGATGGCCGGCGGGATGGTCTGCGCCTGGATCGGCGTGGGACGCTGGTAGTCTTGATCCGCGAGGGCGTTGCGGACGAGGGGGAACAAATCTAAGGAGTCGAAGGTGTCCAAGTACTTTACTTTCTATGTTGTATGGTTCAGATCCGAACCCGATGTCCGGTGCGGCACGCGAGGCGACCGCTCGTGAACATCATTGCCAGGTTCGGCGATGGAGCGCACAAAAGGCGCATGCCGTCGTTGCCGGCAACCGATGCCGACCGAGGCGTTCTGGACCAATAAGAAAGTCTCAGAAAAGATGCGTTGTCCCACAACGCGAGCCGCATTTCAGAACGGTCAAAGGGACCGATAAGTCAGCAGCAGACGGTGAAAAGGATTCACCAGGGCGAGAAACTGAGAACCTCACTCAGGGATTATTCTCGGCGATTGGACCACGCGAGATTCGCATCAGCGTCTTATTCAATCCAATCGTTGTCGCATGCAGTGGCACAAAGCCACTTGCTTACGCTTAAACAGCCTACAACCCCCACGCCGAAAAGCCAATGCCAAACCAACGGAATCTGCATATCGAAGAGCGAAGGGGATGGCTGAGCGGCCTGTTAGGCCCTGTCTGCGTTCCTTTCGTCTCCGTCCATTTCTGTAGAATCACCGGAGAGCGCGAACCGCCCAGGTGGAGTCAGGGGCACTATCAGAAAATCACCGGGGATGGGTTGCTATGCAGGGAAGAGTTGCGATGCCGGGAGTTCGTTGCTTCCAGATCGACGCCTTTACGGACCGCCCGTTTGCTGGCAATCCCGCCGCCGTTTGCTTGCTCGAAGAGGAGTCGGACGGTGTACGGCAATGCTTATTCGTATCCTTCAAGCGCTTCGATCAGGTCATCGCTGAACCTCAACGGGTCCACAATCATGCCCGCGTCGGAGGGTAGCGGAAAAACGGCGATCTTTCGCTGGTCGGCAGCTAGGCCGGGCAACCATCTCTCGCGCCACTCGCTCAACCCAATGGGTTTGGGCACACGATCAGCCCAGTCGTCGACGCAGCAAGCTTCCGCAAACGCCTTGGCCGGCCAAATGGGACACGCTTCGCCTCCGCGATCATCCCCCAGCAATGCCCAACCTGAATCCTCACTAGCAACGCTCCACACTTCCTCCCAGTCAGCCACCTTGTTGACCAGGTACTCATAGCGTTCGGGAGCAGACAGCGCCCAGACCGAGGCTACCTCGTTTGGGTTAGCGTCATAACTCATTAAAGGTTTCTCCGTCGGCACTGCCATGCTTTCTGAGGCAAACCGTTCGGCAGGCCGTGGATCAAGCCGAGGCAAAGAAAAACCATAAAGCAGGTTGTTCGCCACATTCACTTTCCCTTTTCCGCTGCGTGCAAAAACAATACGAATCGATACAGGGGTCGCCGCGCCCCTGCTCAAAGACCATCCACCTACTCCCTTTCCTTTACAAACTGCTTCAGGAACTGCTTCAGGAACTGCTTCATGTATCGCGGCTATTCATCGGACCAAGCTCCGAGCGCTCGCCGCAGGACAATCATCTGACCGATGTGGTAGGCGTTGTGATCGGCGACGAGCAAGGCCTCTCGCAGGATGGTGTGCCCCTCCTGGCCGTGCGGGATCGGGGCGAACAGGTCGGTGGCAGGGTCGCGAACGAGATCTTGCATCGCTTGCAGGTCATTCCGGAACGCCGCGACGCTCGCGTCCCACGCTGCTTCCGAAGGCGGAGCGTCGGTTTCTGGCCATAGGCCGTCCGGGAAATCCGGCGACACATGCGCGGCGTTGCGACTGTATTCGAGAATATCCCACTGGCAAATCCGCAAATGTTCCAGCAACCGCCACGGCGTATGCGGAATTCCGGCAGGCTTGGCACCGCGGAGGTCCTTTGGCAATCCTTCGATCGCTTGGTCGAAATCGGCATGGGCGCCACGCCCTCGCAGGAGAAACAGCACGTGTTCTCGAAGTTGTTCGGTGTTCATCGCGTCTTCCGTTCCTGAGTTCGTCTGCTAGGCGGCAGAGCACCCACTATACTGTGCCCACGGCATTATCCCTCTTCCATTCGACGCTGCCATGTCCCTGTTTCGCCTGATGCCCCGGTTGTCTTTGCTGCCCACCCTTGCTGCAACGTTCGTCGTCGCTGTCGCGGCGGCGGCTTCGGCGGCGACGGTGGACGTTTCGGATCGCGCGGAACTGGTGGCCGCCGTCGCAGCGGTTCGGCCGGGGACGACGATCCGCATCGCTCCGGGTGAGTACCGCGGCGGGCTGGCCTTCGGCAACTTGCAGGGCACCGCGGCTGAAAAAATCGTGCTGACTGCGGCCGACCCCGAGCGTCCGCCCGAGTTCGTCGGCGGCACCTCCGGCATGCAGCTGAGTGCCCCGGCGCACCTCGAACTTCGCAATCTGGTATTCCGGGCAGCCAGCGGCAACGGATTGAATATCGACGACGGCGGCCAGCGACGCCAGACGGCGCATCACCTTACGCTGCGAAACCTGCGGATCGAGGACGTCGGCCCGCAAGGCAATCGCGACGGAATCAAGCTGTCCGGCGTGGCCGATTTCAAGGTCATCGACTGTACGATCCGGCGCTGGGGCGACGCGGGTTCGGCGATCGATATGGTAGGTTGTCATCGCGGTCTAATCGCCGGATGCGTGTTTCGCTTTCGCAGCGACGTTCCTGCCAACGGCGTGCAGACCAAGGGCGGCAGTGCGAACATCGCGGTCCGCCGCTGTCGTTTCGAACATGCTGGCAATCGAGCACTGAACATTGGTGGCAGCACCGGGCGAGCTTACTTTCGGCCGCGAGACGCAAACTACGAAGCTCGAGAGATTTTGGTCGAGGACTGCACGATCATCGGAGCCCAAGCGGCCATCGCCTTCGTGGGAGTCGATGGAGCGGTGGTTCGACACAATACGATCTATCGCCCGCAGCGATGGGTTTTTCGGATCCTGCAAGAATCGCGAGGCGAACCGTTTGTCGCTTGTCGCGAGGGCGTGTTTGCTGACAACCTGATCGTCAATCGCCAAGACGAGCTCCGCTCGATCGCCAACATCGGTCCCGGCACCGCGCCGGAAACATTTCGGTTCGCGCGGAACCATTGGTACTGCATCGACGACCCCACGAGCAGCGCCCCGCAAGGCTTGCCGGTCGCCGAACAGGACGGTCGCTACGGCGTGCGTCCCCGGTTTGTCGATGCCGCCAGAGGTGACTTGCGGACCACCGCTTCGGCCGAGCGCCAAGCAGGGGTTCGTCCCGAAACAACCGCGAAGCCTTGAGCGTTCCTTCGTGGCGACACGTGAAGCCACAGCCTGTTTAGCCCTACGGGGTTAGCGCCCTGTCGATTTATTCGAAAACGCCTTGTCTATGTGAGCCGTTTGGACGAACGCTCCGGTTTTGCGATGACGAAACCGAAGCTATCGCCTAAACGGCTCACTAGATCGACAGGCCGCTAGGGTCGAAGCGCGTGGGAATGCGGCGGAGCGATGCGTAGCGGTTCGGGTTCCCGATAAAACAGCCGACCGACCCGCTGTTTGGCGCGAAAGCTGGGGTCGTCCATCAGATCAGGTGCTCGGAAACTGCCCGTGGCGTAGGGATCGTAAACCAAACCGAATTGATATCCGGTCGTACCCCGAGGATATCCCGCCGGTACAGGTTGCGACAGGCCGCCAGACGATCGGTAGCCACCGGCAAACGGTTGTCCATGGCGGTAGGGATGAACGTGGTGGTGCCGGTAGGCAGAATGATGGGGATACGCAGCGTGGTGCCGGTAGGCCGAGTGATGCCGATAGGCCGAATGGTGCGGATGGACGGCATGCGGCCGGTACTCTCCGGGCGTGTGATAGCCTTGAGCTTGAAGACGCGGGCCGGCGACGACGACCAGTAGAGATAGGGCAAGCAACAAACGAGACACGGCAACCTCTCCCCAAGTAGCAACAGAGAACCTCTGCACTAATCTAGCTTGGAAAACATGGACGAAGCCACGGAACAAGAAATTGCGGCCCTGCTGCAATCCGGCAAGAAACTGGCGGCCGTCAAACGCTACCGCGAGGCGACCGGTGCCAGTTTGTCAGCATCCAAGGAAGCCGTCGAACGCATGGCCCAGCGTCAGGGCCAGCCGGTCGCCTCACGAATCGGCTGTCTGGGAGTGGTTGTGGCGGTCGTCGTCGCCCTGCAAGCCATCGCCGTCTCGCTGGTCTAATTCGCCCTATAATGGCGGCCCTGCCTGGTCCTTCCTCCCACCTCCCCCTCGTTGATAGGCACCCTGACGATGAGCTTTACTCCCAATCGCCGCAACTTCCTGCAAGCTGCCGGTGCGGCGACGTCGACGTTTATGATTCTGAAATCCGGCTCCGCGCGCACCTATGCGGCCAACGAGAAATTGAACATCGCGTCGATCGGGGCGGGCGGCCGAGCGGCCGGAGACATTCAAGCGGTGGCTTCGGAAAACATCGTGGCCCTGTGTGACGTGGATCAAAACCGTGCGGCCGCGATGTTCAACAAGTTTCCGCAGGCCAAGCGATTCAAAGACTATCGAGTGATGCTCGAGGAACTGGAACCGCAGATCGATGCGGTCATCGTCGGCACCCCGGACCACCATCACTTCCCGGCCTCGATGGCAGCCATCCGGCGGGGCAAACACGTGTACTGCGAAAAACCTCTGACCCATTCGGTCTGGGAAGCTCGCCAGTTGACCGAGGCGGCGCGCGCTGCCGGCGTGGCCACGCAGATGGGCAACCAAGCCCAAGCGGCTGAGGAAACGCGTGTGGTCCAGGAGTTCGTCATGGACAACGCGGTCGGACAAATTCGCGAAGCCCATGTTTGGACGGACCGGCCGCTGCGAGGGTTGTCCGATGTGTATTGGCCGCAAGGGGTGAAACGCCCCACGGAGCGGCCACCGGTACCGGATTCCCTGGCGTGGGACCTGTGGCTGGGGCCGGCACCGGAGCGACCCTATCACCCGGATTACGTCCCGTTTCGCTGGCGAGGCTGGTGGGACTTCGGCACCGGAGCGCTCGGCGATATCGCTTGCCATTACTTCGACCCGGTGTTCCGAGCCCTTCAGTTGGGCGCGCCGGACAGCGTGGAAGCGGTGTCGACGCAGGTCAATGACGAGACCTACCCGCTGGGATCGATGATCACGTTTCATTTCCCAGCTCGTGGCGACAAAGCGGCTTTGAAACTGGTGTGGTACGACGGGGGTCTGCGTCCGCAGCGTCCACGCTCCCTGCCCGATGGCGAGGTCCTGGGCCCCAACGGGATCATGCTGGTGGGCGAAGACGATGCCGTGCTGATGTCCGACTGGAATCATTGGCGAATGTATCCCGAACAACGAGCCAAGGACTACGGCACACCGCCCCAGAAACTGACTCGTTCGCCAGGCCATCACGCCGAATGGATCCAAGCGTGCAAAGGCGGACCGGCCGGGGGTTCCAACTTCGACATCGCCGGCCCGATGACCGAAGCGATTCTGTTGGGCAACGTCGCTCTGCGATCGCAGCTTCGCGAGCCGTTGACGCGGGCACCGCTGTACTGGGATGCCGAGAAGTTTGCCTTCACCAACCACGCTGCAGCCAATCAATTCCTCCGCCGGGAATACCGCGACGGCTGGGTCTAGTCGCGGTCACGGTTCGCGCAAGCGGTCAAGTCTATTGCGGCAACCGCGGATCGTACTCCAGCAGTTCGGTCCGCGAACAAAACGGTGCCGCCGGCAGTTCCTTGGCCACGGCTGCGACGGTCATGGCCATATTGGTCGGCAAAGATACCGGCCAGCCGCACCGCTGCGCTCGCCTGGAGAAGGAAAAGGCTTGGCAATTGCGCGCAGGCGGGGGGAGGTGGTGCGGGGCGAGGTTTTGACTAAGCACGTCGCAACATTTCATTCGGCTTTACTCTCCCTCTGGGAGAGTCGGGCTCTTAGGCCCGGAGAGGGTTTCTGTAAGGCCCTCCCCGGGCCTAAGAGCCCGACCCTCCCGCTGCGCGGGAGGGTGTTGTCGCGGGGTTTCACCGAAAGATTTATGCTGACGTGCTTAGCATGCTCAGGTTGTGATTACCGCGTCGTCTGCATCCCTTTCTTTTTGATGGTTTGATTCGTGCCCGCTATCGATGGTTCTCGCGTTTGGTTTCTCGTCCGCACCGGCTTCCTCGTCCTGTGCTGCGGTGGGTTGTTACTCGGTGGGTTTGCTCAGGCCCAGATCACCCCCAATCAGTTCGAAGGCAGCGATGTGGAGCGCATCAATCAGGCGATCGCCACCGCCGCAAAGACGGGTCAGCCGGTCGTGGTGCCGCGGATCAATCGGACGGCCGATGGGGAACGCGAGATCTGGATGCTCGATTCGGCCATCCTGGTCCGCAGCAACACGTATCTGGAACTGCAAAACTGCCATTTAAAACTGTCCGACACCGCTCGCGACAACCTGATCCGCAGCGCAAACTGTGGGATGGGCATCACCGATATTCAACCGCTGAACAATATCACGATCATCGGAACCGGTCGAGTCACGCTCGAAGGCGCCGACAATCCGCGCAGCACCGGCGACAGTGCCAAAGTCTTGGGGCAGCGGACCTACGGCACCGACGCCGGCGTCGCCGGAACCAGCCAGACCGGCGACTGGCGAAACATCGGGATCTTGATGGCCTACGTCGACCACTTCCGACTGGAAAATCTGTTCCTCAAGGACGCGCACTCCTGGGCGATCTCGCTGGAACGTTGTGCCCACGGGGTCATTCGCGACATCGAATTCGCCGCCGAAGAAGGCAAGCTGGTGAACGGCAAACGGGAAGTCTTCCTGAACCAGGATGGTCTGGACCTCCGCCAGGGCTGCCACGACATCGAGATCACGAACATCTCCGGACACACCGGCGACGACCTGATCGCCTTGACCAACATCGTCAACGACACCAAGACCGCCGGCAGTCCGGATTACATCATGGTCAGCCGGCCGAACAATCGCGGCGATGGTCTGGACGACATCCGCGCGATCACGATCCGAAACGTTCGCGGCTATACCGCCGGTGGCCATCACATCGTGCGGCTGTTGAATGCCAGCGGCCTGAAGATTCACGACGTCATCCTCGACGGGCTGATCGATACATCGAGCGGTCGGCCGGCCAAAGCGGCGGTCCGCATCGGCGACGCCAATCCCGCGTGGGGCGGGGTGACGCCGCTGGGCGATACCCGGCGGATCCTCATCAACAACGTCATCAGCCGCGCTCGCCACAGCATCCTGATCGCCGGCTCGCTGGTCGATTCGTCGATCACCAACGTGATCCATTACGGCGCGGCAGCCGACCCGGTAGGCAATCCCTCGGGCCCCGAACACCTCCGCAACGTCACGTTTGAAAACGTCCGCAACGTGAAGGTTCCATCGCCGGCGGAGTGAGCGCGAACCAAGGCACCGCCCCAAAGTTCCCACGGCGGCCGCTGGATGGGGTATAGTGGACCCCTGCGCCGCCTTTCCGCCGCCGCGTGCCTTCCTGCCACTCCCGCCCCATCCACCCCCAACCGTTGTGATGCGAGTCGATCACACGCTCTGGACGCTGCTGGCCGTCAGCCTGATGACGGCCCTGTGCGGCTCGCTGGCCGCGGCCCCACCGCTGCATCAACAGATCGATGCCTTGATCGAAGCTCAGGAGGGTTACGTTCCGGACGCGGCAGCGCAGACCGACGACGCCGCGTTTCTGCGCCGCGTCTATCTCGACCTCGGCGGCTGCCTTCCCAGTGGCGAAGCGTTACACGAATTCCTCGGCGACACAACGGAGAACAAACGCGCCCAGGTGATCGACCGGCTGCTGGCCTCCGAACAACACGCCACGCGGATGCAGTACGTGCTGGATGAATTGCTGATGGAACGCCGCGCGGACAAGCACGTTCCCGCCGTGGATTGGCAAACGTATCTGCGGCAGTCGGTCCTGGACAACAAGCCGTGGAACGTGCTGGTTCGCGAGATCCTCTCGGCCGACGGCAGCGAACCGAAGACACGGCCGGCCGCCAAGTTCCTGCTCGATCGCGACCTGCGACGCGAGGATGTCACCCGTGACCTGGGTCGCATCTTTCTCGGCCGGGACCTGCAGTGTGCACAGTGCCACGACCACCCAACCGTCGACGACTACCTCCAGCGACATTATTTTGGTCTGACCGCTTTTCTCTCACGAAGCTATCTGTTCAAAGATCCGAAAAGCGGCAAAACGTCGATCGGCGAGAAGGCCGAAGGGGACGTGGAGTTCACGTCGGTCTTCACCAGCGAAACGGACGCCACGCCGCCGCGGATGTTGGACCTGCCGCCGCTGGACGATCCGTCGCCGGCCGAGGAGCTTTACAAGACCAAACCGGCCAAGGACGCCCGTGCGATTCCCACCTACAGCCGACGCCTGCGGCTGGCCGAGGCGATGATCGATGACGCCAACGGCGCGTTTCGCCGCAACATCGCCAACCGCCTGTGGGCCTTGATGATGGGCCGCGGCCTGGTCGAACCGCTGGACATGATGCATCCACAAAATCCCCCGACGCACCCGGAGGTATTGGATCTGTTGGCCGAGGCGTTACTGGACAACGACTACGATCTGCGGTACCTGCTGCGGGAATTGGCGTTGACGCGCACCTATCAGCGGAGCAGCCAAGCCAGTGAGGGATCGCCTGCGGACACAGCCAGCTATTCGGTAGCGCGATTAAAACCGCTGTCGGCCGAACAGTTGGCGATCGCGATGATGCAGGCGACCGGCGTCGTCGACCCGACCGCCCCGCTGGACGAAGCGGCCCAAAAATCCGTCGCCACGTTTGCCAAGATGTTCGGTTCCGCCGGCCAGAGCACACGATTCGATGCCGCGGCCGAGCAGGTGCTGTTCTTGCGCAATAGTCCGCTGATCCAATCCTGGTTGAAAACCGAAGACGGCTTGGTCGCAGACCTAAATGCCCTAAAAGACCTAAAAGACCTAAAAGACCTAAAAGACCTGGAGACGCCCGAGCTGGCCGAGACGTTTTATCTGCGTGTGTACTCTCGACTGCCACTTCCCGAAGAATCTCGCCGCATCGCCGAGTACTTGAACGCCGCCTCCGACCGCCGGCTTGCCATCGAACAATTGACCTGGGCCAGTCTGGTGTCCAGCGAGTTTCGCTTTAACCACTGAACCGCGCGTGTTGGTCATTCAACCGCGCCGGTGATTCATTCATCCGCACGAGGGAGCAATCCGGTGAGACGCAACCGAGGCTGCAGTCCAGTGGAACACGTCCTGGCGCGACGACGGTTTCTGGCCGGCGCCGCCACTGCCGCATTGGCCACAGGTCACACTCCGAGGGCGGAGGCCGCGCCGTTGATGCAGGCCGATCGGCTGCGGCAATCCGGCAAGCGGATCCTGCAGATTTTTCTGCAAGGCGGCGTCAGTCAATTGGAATCGTGGGACCCCAAGCCGGGCACGCGATATGGTGGACCGTTTCGGGCGATTCCGACCTCGGTGCCGGGCATGCATATCTCGGAGCTGCTGCCGCACACGGCCCGCCGGATGCATCATCTGTCGATCGTGCGCAGCATCAACAGCAAGATCAACGATCACCGGCAGGGCATGTTGTATATGGAACGGGGGCGTCCGGCCGGCGACTTTCCCTATCTGGGATCGGTGGCATCGAAGTACCTGGCCGGTCCCGAGGCGACGCTGCCTGGATACATCCACATCACCACTCGCGGCTTGAACGATCAAACGGCCGCGTTTCTGGGTGCCCAGCATGCCGAATTGACCCTCCGCGGCGTCCAACCCCCGGACAATCTGCAGCTGCCCGGCCAGCTGGATCCGGAACTGGACGCCCAGCGGGAGAGTCTGCGGCGGCAGTTTGACGAGCCGTTCGCGCGGCGCCGCAGCAACGCCGAACTGGCCAACTACGACGCAGCTTTCAAGCAGGCCGAATTGCTGATGGCTCGCAAGAAGATCTTCGCCGGTGAAGCTTCCCCGCGAGACCTGGAGCGTTACGGCACGCACGACTTTGCCAAGTACTGTCTGTTGGCTCGCACGTTGCTGGAAAACGGTGCCACGTGCGTCAAGGTCACGCATCACGGTTACGACTCCCACGCCGAGAATTTCAACTTTCATCTTGAACAGTTGGAAGAGTTCGACAAACCGTTTTCGATGCTGTTGGATGACCTGCACGACCGCGGGATGCTGGACAGTACGCTGGTATTGATCTGTTCGGAGTTCGGCCGCACCCCCAAGATCAACACCAAGTACGGCCGCGATCACTGGGGAACCGCCTGGTCCACGGTGCTGGGCGGCTGCGGGGTGCAGCCCGGTGCGATCATCGGTGCCACCAACGCCGAGGGCACCGAGGTGGCGGATCGTGAAGTCGATTCGGGGCATCTGTTTCACACTTACCTGCGGGCCGTGGGTTTGGATACCTATGCCGAACACGACTTGCCCGGCCGCTCCATCCCGATCGGCGATCCGGCGGCGGAAGAAATCGGAGAGCTGCTATCATGAATCCTGCCGAAACGAAAACGGAACCGGTCGCCGCGAGCGTCGATCCTGTGCACACGCACGTCGTCGCGGAATACAAACACCAGCGGCCCTTGACCACGTTGGCCTGCGATCCGGCAGGCCGCTTGCTCGCCGCCGGTGCCGAGGATTTGAACGTCCAGCTGTGGGACCTGCAGTCCGACCGCCAGCGGACGCTCGAGGGGCACGACAGCTGGGTGCGCTCGGTGCGGTTTTCCGCGGATGGTTCGCGGCTGTACACAGCGTGCTGGGGCGGCGTTCTGAAAGCGTGGGACTTGACCGCCGACCAGCCGCAGGTGTTGTACAGCGTCCAAGCCCATCAGGGCTCCGCTCGTTGGGTCGGCGTCAGTCCCGACGGACGCTGGTTGGTGACCTGCGGCAACGACCTACTGGTCAAGATCTGGGACGCCGGTGACGGTTCGTTGCGTCAGGTCTTTGCGGGACACGCACGCCACGTCTACGGGGCACAGTTTCATCCCACCGCACCGCTGCTGGTGTCGCAGGACCTGGTCGGCGGCGTGAAGCTGTGGAACTACCTGACCGGCCAGCCCGAGCACACATTCGTCGCGGACATGATGACCGGTTATGACAAAAAGTTTGCGGCCGACATGGGCGGCAGCCGCGACCTGCAGTTCGATCCCGACGGCACGGCTTGGGCCAGTGCGGGGATCACCAAATTGACCAACGGATTCGCCGGCGACCAGGATCCGCTGATCGTGTTGTTCGATTGGCAAACCTGCAAACCGCTGCGCCGGTTCCATGCCGCCAAGAATTTCAAAGGCATCGCTTGGGGCGTGCGGTTCCATCGGAGCGGATTTGTGATCGGCGCCGGCGCCCACAAAAACGGCAAGGGTGCGTTGTGGTTTTACAACCGCCAGCAAGACGAGCCGTTCCACACTGTCGCGACGCCGCGTGCCGCTCGCGGGCTGGACCTGATCGGCGAGGATCGTTTCGCCGTGGCCCACGCCGACGGCACCGCCAGCGTTTATCAGATGACCGAGCCCGAAGCCGAGCCCCAGACCGAGCCCCAGACCGAGACTGAGGGCTAGAGGCTGATGACCACCTTTCCACGGGCGTGGCGGGTTTCGGTTTTCTCCAAGGCCTCCACGGCGCGTTCGAACGGATAGACCTGTTCCAGTTCCACGCGAATCGCGCCCGCGGCCACTTTCTTCGCCACCCCTGCCAGCGCCGCATCCACCTCGGGCCCTACGAAGACCTGTTGGACCTTGATTTGTCGCTGCGGGGTGACTTGGTCGCCCGAGACGGTCACTAGGCAACCGCCGTCGCGAACCACGCGCTGGCAATCGTCGCCGGTTTGCGGTTGGATCGCCAACGTGCCGATCGCACCGCAAGCACCTGCCATAAAGACGGTGCCGCCAGCAGAAACACTCACAGGGCCAGCGCAACGTTCGGCGACCGTTCCTCGCGCAGCGAGTTGTCAGATTGAACCAGCGAGGGTCCCGCGGACCCTTGTTGGCGAAGGAACAGAGCTTTCAAGCGAGCCGTCTTGGTTTCGTCCCAATCCGGCGGCTGGGTAACCGCAAGCCAGGCGTCGATATAGGCGTTGGCCGCATAGTTGTGCCCATAGCCCGCCGGGACGGAAGTGGCCATCGGCAGATCGAAAGCGATCTGCAGGAACGTGATGATCGGGTACCAACGGAGCAGTGGCGAGACGTCGGGGCCGCGCTGCCCGGACAACCACTCGGGCTGCTGCCAGGCCAAACTGGGCGAGAACCAAACCATCGGGTCGCTGGCGTGCTGGATATAAACGACGCGGATGGAACCCCACGGCGCTCCGTCGCCCAGCGCGTTGGTCTGGGTGGTGAACCGGACGTTGCGACCGTCTCCGATGCCGGGCTGCCAGGGCGTGGTGCCGGGGTTGCGGTTGGCGACCAACTGCTGCCACTGTTGGCTGGGAAACGGAGTGCCGCTGTAGACGGCGCCGTGGATCGGATCCTCCAGGATCGTATACCACGGCGCGGAGGCTTCGCCGCCGAAGGCCCCGAGGCTTAACCCCTGCAGGTACAGCCGAGGGCGGCGATCGCGAGCCAGCGTTTTCCAGTGCTCATAGACCGCCTGAAACAGCGCTTCGGCCGACTGCCGGGAACGCTGCGGATCGACCAGAATCGTGAGCCAACTGGGCAGGTAGGAATACTGCATCGACACGATCGCGGTGTCTCCGCCGTGCAAATATTCCAGCGTGTCGACGGCCGAAGGGTCCAGCCAGCCGGTTCCGGTGGGCGTCGCCACCACCAACACGGATCGCTCGAATCCACCGACGCGGATCAGTTCTTCCAGCGCCGCGGCGGCGCGTTGGTCGTAGCTGTCGGCCGAATTCAGTCCGGCGTAGACGCGGACCGGGGACATCGCCGGACGTTTCCAAAACCGTGCGATCTCCGTTTGCGTGGGACCGGCCACGAGAAAACTCTTGCCTTGCTTGCCCACCTCGTCCCAGGCGATGACCGAAGCCGGGTCGCCGATTCCAGCCGGCAGTTTCGCGATGTCGAAGTCTTCGTCAAACGTCTGGTCGATCCGAGCAAACACCTGGTCTGTGGTCGCCAGCAGACGACTCATCAACACATCGTTGGTCAATGTCATCACCGCAAAACAGACCACGACAAAGCCCAGGGTGCGGGCCACGCGGCGAGGCAGCCAGCGCGACAGTTTGTCACCGACGAACAGATTCAGCCAAATAAAGGCGCGCGTCAACAGGACCAGAACGCCGCCCACCACCAGGGCCACCAAGACCATGCGAAACGGGTACGCCGTCTCCAGTTCCGGCATCTCCATACGGCTCCGGATCGAGTTCTGCCAGACGGTGATCCGCCATAGGAAGCCGACAAAGACGAAGACCAGTACCACACCGATCGCGAACTTGGCGCGCAGCTGGGCGCCGCCGGGGACCTCGGGCAACTGGTAGAACCGGTAGATCCAATACAGCAACACGCCGATTCCATAACCGACCGCCAGGGCGAACCCCGACAAGGCCCCCTGCGTCCACGGCGTCCGCGGCAACAACGAGGGCGTCACAGAGACGGCGAAGAACAGAATCGCGATGACCAAGCCGACGAAGGAGAAGGAATTCCATACGTTTCTCAACCGTTCCATCTTGGTCTCGTCAAATGCGAAAAGGACTAGCTGCGGTGCGTTTCGCCGCAGTAAACCACTCACCGCAGCACTTGGGCCGCCAACCGCCGGACGTCGTCGCTCGGGTGCGTCTTCAGAGCGCGACGGTCCTCCGGACGGAACCACGCGGCCAGCGCGTCGCCCGCTTCGACCGCCCGCAACAGCCGCAGCGCCCGCAGTTCGGTGCGTCGCAATCCGGCGATGGCCAGCTGGCGGTTGCGCTGGGTCAATTTCGCAAGGCTAGCCAGCAGAGCGTCACCGGCTTCGGCGGCCGGCATATCGGCCAGGCCGCTGACCGCGCCCATCTGCAGGTCGGCATCGTCTGAATCGAGGTAAGCAACCAGCTTTGTGCCATAGGATGACCACGGCGCCAAGGCGATCATTCGCAGCGCGTCGTAGCGGGTGCCCGAAGCCACGCGGACATCGTCCGCCATCGCGGCGGCCTCGGTCACGGCATGGTTCCAGCGGGCCGGCAGATCCCCGCTGCCCGCGACCAGTCGCTGGATCCGGTCCAGCGGCCAATCGCCGGCTTGGCTGATCCCGTTGATCAGCCCGCCACCGATGACGACGCTCTGCCAATCGGCCAGGGGCTGGCCGGTGGCCGGAAGCGACGCATCGAGCAAACTTAATATCTCCTCGGATTGATTCCGTTTACCGGCGGCGATGGCCACCCGCCAGATCCAGGGGATGCGGCGGTACTCTTCTTCGGAATCGCCCGCGGGCAGGTCCACCGTCAGGGCTTCGATCAGGTCGGCGGCGGGCAGCCGAGTCGTCTGAATCATTTCCACCCGCGTTTCGGTCGAAGCTTCGGGGTCCAGGAGCTGGCGCGCCCACTGACGCGCCGGCGAACCGGCACCCTGCAGGTAGGCAATGATGTTGGCCAGTTGCTGTTTATCGATCTGTTTCTCCAGTCCTTCCGGCATCGCGGACTGGCCGCTGGGCGTCAGTTCTTCCAGCTGGTTTCGCAGCAGCACGTGCTGCTTTCCGCCTTGTTCCAACAGCGTGATGCTGGTGGCGGTTTCGGTGGCCAGTTGGCCGGACACCAAGCGGCCGTCATCGGTCAGGGCGGTGTAGCGTTGGTAGCGGGCGTCGACGTCGCGATTGGGATTCAGAATCGCGGTCAAGAGAAACGGGGTCGCGCGCGAAGTCAAACCGCCCAGGTCGGGTCCCACCTCGTGGCCGACACCGTCGTACTTATGGCACACGCTGCAGTGCTTGATGAACGCCTGTTGGCCGGCCTGCGGGTCGGTGGGCAGATGGGCAACGTCCTGCCACTGCCGGACCAACGCGGCCCGGTCCTGTTGTTGGGGGTCGACCAACAGACCTGCCACCTCCTCACGCCGAGCCGGGCTTTGCCGTTCGATGAATGCTTGTCGATGGTCGCTGGCGATATCCACCGGGCGAATCACGCCTTCGGTCAAGGCTTCCAAGACCACGGCGTTCCAGGCCGGCGCGGTGACCAGCGATTCGATGATCGCGGTGCGAACCTGCGGGGTGGCAAAATCCAAGCGGTCCAGCAGGGCCGCCGCGTCGGCCGGTCCGCCCCGCCGCTTGAGCGCCGCGATCGCCCACAGCTGACGCTCTTTGGCGATCGGCAGATCGATCCACCGGGCCAGCGCGCGGCTGGTCGCGGCCGGGGAAAGCGTATCGCCGGAGGCAGCCGTGTGGGGTGTCTCCGCAGGGTCGCTCGAGTCTGCGGGACCGCTCGGGTCCGCGGTGTCGCTCGAATCCGTGGGGTCGCTCGAGTCCGCGGTGTCGTTCAGGAGGGCCTGCGTGGCCGGACCGCGCCCGCGGCCGAGCAGGGCGAACGCCGCCTGCAACGATCGATCGTCGGACGATGTGTCGGTGACGATGCGGTAGGCGTGTCGTCGAAGCGAGGCGATTCGCAGATGGTCGTCGGGGGTCAACCTTACCGCTGCGGCCGCGGAGGAGCTGCGGTCGCCGGAGGCGGGGACCAAACGGAGCTGTCCCTCGCGAACTCGCCGGTCCAGCCCATCGAGCCACTCGGCCACATACCGCAATCGCCACGGCTGGGCCGCCGAGTGCTGGCCAGCCAACAGCCCATCCAGGACTTGCCGCACCGTGGCGGCCGTTCCTGTTCCGGCGGCCGTAGCCAGCACTTCGTTGCCGATCTGATCACGCAGCGAAGCGTCGTCGAGCACGATCTGGGCAACCGCTCCGACGTTCTCGGGCGTCAGCGAACTGAGGGCCGCCGCCCGCAGGTAGGCATCGGTATCTTTGGTGGCCAGCCGCGCCAGCACCGGCGCGGCTGGCTCCGGCGGAAGGTGGGCCAGCGCGTAGGCGGCTTGCCGGCGCACCGGATAGGCCGGGTCGGCGGCGAGCTTCAGGATCGCTCGCTGCAGGGCCGGCTGATCCAGCAGTGGTTCGGACCAGCGGACCGCATGCTGGCGAACGTGGGCAGAGGGGTCTTCCAAAGCGATACCCAACCGTTCCGCGGTCAACAGATCCAGTCCCGCCAGTACGCTCAGCGCGTGAATGCGGGCTGCCGGATGCGTGCCGGTTTGAACCAGTTCGTGCAACGTCTCCTTCGCTTCCACCGCACTCTGCCAGAGCAACATCTGGTGGGCGAGATCGCGAACGATGCCGTTGGGCGAATCGAGTTGTTGGGCTAACTGCGCCGGTTCCAGCGAATCCAAATCCAGCGGCGATCGGCGTGGCTCCGCGGTCTTGTCGGCCGGCACGACCCGGTAGATACGGCCTCGATCCTGACCGGCAAACACGTCCAACTGGGCCAACGTCTCGTCGGGGATCCACTTGGGATGCTCGATCACATAACGGTACATGTCGACAACCCACAGGCCGCCGTCCGGCCCGGTGCGGACCTGCACGGGACGAAACCACTGGTCGCTGGAACGAAGGAACTCGCTTTCCTGTTGCTCCTCGGCACGATGGCCGACGATGTGAGCCCCCTGGCGGGAGAGCACTTGGCGGTAGACCAATTGGTTGACCGGTTCGCAGGTAAAGGCATTGCCCGAATACCCTTCGCCCAGCAGCCGGTCACGATAGACGCCGACCCCGCAGGCCGCGGTGGCTTTGCCCGGAGCCCCGGACAACCGAAACAGCACCAGATTGTCCAGCGGATACAGCTTGCCCGCTTCGGGGCCTCGCGGGACCGAGACCAGCGACGGCGGAGGCGCGACGAACGGGTTTCGTCCGGCATAGGTGTCGTCGACCGGAAAGTGCGTCAGCAGCTGGCTGTTGGAACACCCGAACCAGTTTCCCCAGTCGTCGCGGCAACGTCCCTGTTGGCTTCGGCCCGTGACCGGTTCGATGATGCCTTGATCGGGCCGGATGCGAAAGTCACGTCCGGAAACATCCACGGTTTGGCCTTTTGCGTTGGTGATCTCGCCACCGAACAGGCCGCCCGAACCGTACAACCAATTGTCCAGCCCCCAGCGCAAACTGTTAACGCGGGCTTGGCCGTTGTGCGTGGCGAAGCCGGTGAACAGGATCTCGCGGCTGTCCTCGACCCCGTCGCCGTCGGTGTCTCGAGAGAAATAAATGTGCGGGGCATCACAGATCAACGCTCCGTCGCGCCACACTTTGACGCCGGTCGGATAACGCAGCCCCGCAGCGAAGACGCGGGCGGTTTCGAAGTGTCCGTCGCCGTCTCGATCGTCCAGCACCCGCACTTCGCCGCGGGGAACGAACTCCTCTTCGATGCCGTGGCCGTAGTCGCTCATCTGCACCACCCACAGGTCACCCTTGGGGCCGAAGTCGATGGCCACCGGATCGGAGATCTGCGGTTCCGAAGCGACCAGCCGTACCTCCAGTCCCGGCGCGGCTTGCATTTTCTGGAGCGAATCCTCCGGGGCCAAGGGCACCGTGCCGCCGGTCTTTGAAGCATCGTGGGACTTCGAGCCATCGCTTTTGTCTTGATGAAACGCCTCCGGCACCAAACGGTGAACCGCCGAGACGATCTTGTCTTCCAGCCCGCCGGCCAGACGCGTGGGCAAGGCAAAATAAGGGATCTCCGCTCCGCCTCCGTAGCCGCCTTCGCGAAGCAGACGCTCCGAAGGAATATAGGCGCCGAAGTCCTGGCTGTAGCCGTGCATCCAGATCCGCGATCCATCCAGTTCGCCGCGCAGCCGGATCGCATAATCCACACACACCTCGCCGGCCAGAAAAACCATGCACAGCTGGTCGCCGAACGAGCAGACGTGAATCGGATAGTCGAGGGCGGTGGGCAGCGAGTGGCCGGCATCCAGCCGCGCCAGTTGGGTTTGGGCATTGTAGCCGGCCGCTCCGCCAGCCTCGGCCATCGCTTGGTACTCGGCCCGGCTGGGCAGCGTCTCAAACGGCAACTGCAACTGGGTGTGGGCGGCCCGCACGGGGCCGGACAGCGGCTGGAGATCCGTGGTGCGAATCAATCGTGCGACCTCGTCGGCGATCTGCATGCCCTGTCGTCTGGCGACTTGAACCTTGTCTCCGGTCACGCCGCTGTCGGGGTTTTGGTCCGAACCACAACCGATCGAAACCATGGCCACGGCATCGGGAAAGTAACGCTCGATCCCATTGGCCGCGTACCCCGCCCAGTCGCCATCGATCTGATTGTGCGAGAGCGTTACACAGTGACAGGCGTAGGTCGTGTAGAGCGCCAGGATGTCGTCGGGTGATTCCGCGCTCCGCACGATCAAGCAGGGCAGGGAATGGTCGACCGGCCCGCCTGCGGTGCGGCGATTCTTGGCAAAGCCCACCTCGCCCACACCCCAGTGCAGCGTTGCCGGACGCAGGTTCCCGAGGGCCTGCTGCACGACGGCGACCAGGTGCTCGGTCAACTCCGCGGTATAGCGGTCGATGGCCTGTTGGTCGGCCTCGGGAATCGGTTCGGCAAAGATATTGTCCGAGGCGCCGTTGACCTTCGGGGCGCTATGGGTGTGCGTGAAGGTGACGATCAGATTGTCGGGCAACAGGTCGGTGGTCGCCGCCACCCGCCGGGCGACCTGCTGGACCATCGGGTACCGAATCCCCAGGTTGTCCAGCGTCACGATGACGACCGGCGACTCCGCCTCGTCGGCCTCGATCGCCAGAGCTCGCGTCCAGATCGGTTGCGAAACGCCTTCGGAGGGCGTTTCCCGCATCCCGAATCCATTCAGGCGGACCGGGTACTCGGGCGTGATGTCTCGCTTAGCCACGCCCACGCGATAGGTTTGCCCTTCGCTCTGCTCGGCGGCGAAAGACCGAGGGGGAATGAGACAGGCCAACGCCAGGACCAGTGCGGCGTTTAGAAAAAGTTGGTACCGGCGAAACAACTGTGGTGCGAAAAAGGACATATCCAGCGACCGTAGGCGAGATGAAGAGGGAGGGGCAGAGGAGGGCCGTCGGCAGTCGCGAGTTTGCCGATTCCCGTAACAGATTAACAGCTGAGCCCAACCAAGTGCAGCGTCGCGGGACGTTCGTCCGAAAACCGATTCCACGCGGGCGGGAACAGCCAAGCGATGATCGACAAGCGAGCTACCGGTGGCCGCCGTCCAGGCGAGCCGAGGCGTCGGCTTCGACGCCGGTTGTAGCCCGCTTCGAAAGTGTTGCTTGCCAAGAAGCCGACAGGGCAGGGCAGGCGGCCAGTTGCAGGTCGTCGCTTTTCGACCGCGGTTTCGCATACATGACTTTGTTGGCCCAGGCCACGGTCAATTCGGGGTAGGGGCGATCGATCAATTGCACAGCTTGCCCCGCTTCGATCGGCCCCTCTTCGAGAACGCGGTAATACCAGCCGGTCCGGCCGTATTTCTGAACCAATACGGCCAGTTTCGGCAGTTTCCAGTGCCGGGCGAGTTTCCAGCACGGTCGTCGCGGCTGGGACAACTGCAGCCGACAGCCACCGATCCCGACGACGTCTCCGACGCAACACCCCGTCTCGTCAAAGCCGGAGATCGTCAGGTTCTCGCCAAAACCGCCCTGGCCAAAAACCACGTCCGGAAAGTCCTCGCGCCACGCCTCGTAGTGCGCGGCCGCATAGGCCAGCACCGCCTTGTCGGGGCCGCCGTGGTGCTTGAGGTCCGCTTGACGGTCACCATCCAGATTGGTCTGCCGGACCTGCACCGGGCCGGTGACCGACCGTTTGGCGATCGCCGACGTCCACGCCTTCTCCGCGTCGCCGTCCCCAACGTAACGGCGCGGAAGTCCAACCTGGATGGAATCGAGTTTTCCGAGCATCACCGGTCGCTCAAGGTCATGCCGAGGTCCCCGGTGTCGTCGGAGAACAAAGCCGGAAAAAAAACTAGTCGACCACCGCGTTCGATGGCCCCATCGATCTTCATGGCCCATCGATCTTATCGGGCCGAGAGCTTCCTCGCGACGCCGTTCCGGTGGCGAGGCGGCGATTTCCAGCCGGCGGCACGTCCCATCCCGCGATCTGCGCCGAGCACACCCGGTCGATTATCGACCACCGACTCAGCTGCCTGCGCGATAAACGACCATTCGCCTCAACCGGAAAAATCCAGAGGACCGCAAAGAACCCCCTAACACTGGGGATTTATCGATAGCGGCCCTTCTGGTGGACGGGTTGGTATTGCGTTTGCGAAAGGGCCTTGCGAATCGGCCGGTAAAGCTTCGCTGCGACGCCCGCGTTCGATGTGGAAAGCGGGCGGGATGTGGAAAGCGTGGGTGATGCCGGCTCGCTTCTTGGACGTATGGTTTTCTCACCGCGCAGGAATAAAAGGATGATTCAAATGACAACCAAGACCCTGTTGAGCAAGATCCTGCTGAGCCTGGGCGCTGCCCTGTTGTTCACGTCAAGTGCCGCGGCAGACACGTTCCTCCCGAGTGCGAACGGTTATGGGCAAGTGATTTACGTCGGCTACGACGGACGCGTTGTCGGCGGTCCGCTGCACGGCCTGCCTTACTTTGGCGTGTTGGTCGGCACCGAAGGCAGCGATCTGATCTTCGGAACCGATGGGCGCGACGTGATTGTGGGTTTGGGCGGCAATGATGCGATCTACGGGTTCGGCGGCAATGACCAGCTCGAGGGCTTAACCGGCGACGACTACCTCAACGGTGGCTCCGGGTTTGACATCGGCATTGGGGGTCCGGGCTGGGACGTTTGCACCTACAACACGGAGCTTCGCATTCTGTGCGAATCCCACGGCTCAATACCTCAGGGGCCGGCATCCGCCGGAGGTCAGAGCGATCCCCCAGTGCCCGCGCTGCCCGACTTATCTTTGCTGCCGCTGTAAGGTGAAAGTGCGGGGATCGAAATCGCTGCAGGCAGCCGCGTCTGCCTGCAGCGGTGGCGCAACGGGGTTAAGATGAAAGGCAGCCAGGCTGACTTTCTTCCCCCCGCCGATTGCCACTCCTTCGGAGTGATTCCCCGCACGAGTAACCTATGCGCAGCGTCCGCATTCGATGGTCCCTTGCCGTTTCATTGATGGTGATCGGCTGCTGCGCAGGCAGCCACGGCATGGTGTTGCAAGCCGCATCGGGAGAGGCCGGGGATTTCAGAGAGGCCGTGGATTTTAACCGGGACGTGCGACCGATCCTGGCGGAGAACTGTTACGCCTGCCACGGCTTTGACGAAGCGGCTCGCGAAGCCGACCTGCGGCTGGACACCTTTGCCGGAGCCATCGGCAGGGACGGCGGCAACGCGGCGATCGTACCCGGCAAGCCGGACGAAAGCGAATTGGTCGCCCGCATTCTGACGGACGACGCCGACCTACGGATGCCCCCGGTCGATTCCGGCAAACGGCTGACCGACGCCCAGCAGCAAACCCTGCGGCGATGGGTCGAGCAGGGCGCGGCCTACGAAACGCACTGGGCCTTTGTCCCGCCGCAAGCCCACGAACCGCCGCCGGTCGAGGGCATCTCGCACCCCATCGATCGATTTATTCAAGCTCGCCTGGCCGGCGAAGGCATCACGCCCTCACAACGAGCGAACAGTGAGACGCTGATTCGCCGCGTCAGCTTGGACCTGACCGGTCTGCCACCCACCCCCGCCCAAATCGATGCCTTTGTCACCGCCGCGGCGGCGGATCCCGAGGCGGCCTACCGCGAACTGGTCGAACGATTGCTGGCCAGCCCTCACTACGGCGAACGCTGGGCACTGTGGTGGCTGGACCAGGCACGCTATGCCGACAGCAACGGTTACTCCATCGATGCCCCGCGGCAGATCTGGGCCTATCGCGACTGGGTCGTCGATGCCTTCAATCAAGATATGCCGTTCGACACCTTTACGATCGAACAACTCGCCGGCGACCTGCTTCCCAGCGCCACAGAGCGTCAAAGAATCGCCACCGGCTTTCACCGCAACACCCAGATCAACCAGGAAGGCGGCATCGACCGCGAGCAGTTTCGCGTCGACAGCGTCTTCGACCGAGTGGCTACGACCGGCACCGTTTGGCTGGGTTTGACGATCGGCTGTGCCCAGTGCCACGACCACAAATTCGATCCCATCTCGCAGGTCGAATACTACCAGATGTTCGCTTTCCTGAATAATCAGGACGAACCGTCGATGAAGGTCTATGGGCGGGACGGGGACGCCGGCGAGGCCGAAGGCGATGCCGAACCGCTGACCACGACGTTGGTTTTGAAAGAACGCGCCCAGCCGCGTAAGACGCACGTGTTGATCAAGGGCGATTTCACCCGGCCGGGCGCCGAAGTGACGCCCGGTACGCCTGCGGTGCTGCATCCGCTGGAAAGGCCTGCGGAGCGCACCGACGAGCCGCTCGATCGGCTGGATCTGGCCCGCTGGATCGTCAGCCCCCGAAACCCACTGACCGCCCGTGTGATCGTCAACCGCCTTTGGCAACAACACTTCGGTCGCGGCTTGGTGGAAATCGAAAACGACTTTGGCCTGCAAGGCTCCTCGCCGTCCCATCCCGAATTGCTGGATTGGTTGGCACTGGAATTTGTTCGGCAGGGCTGGAGCATCAAAGCGATGCAGCGATTAATCGTCAGCTCGCACACCTACCAGCAAACGTCGCGACTGCGGCCGGAACTGGACGAGCAAGACCCCGAAAACTATCTGCTGGCCCGCCAGCGTCGGCTGCGGCTGGACGCGGAAATCATCCGGGACGCGTCGCTGGTCGCCAGCGGCTTGTTGTCGCCCAAACTGGGCGGCCCGCCGGTGTATCCGCCGATCCCCGAGGGCGTGATGGGGCAGGGACAGGTCAAACGAGCGTGGAAGGCCAGTGTCGGCGAAGATCGTTACCGACGCGGCCTGTACACGTTTAAGTTCCGCGCTACGCCCCCGCCCGCGTTGAGTGTCTTTGACGCCCCCGATGGCTTCAGCACTTGCACCCGGCGGCTCCGCAGCAACACGCCCCTGCAAGCCCTGACACTGATGAATGATCCGGCGCATGTGCAGTTCGCCACCGCGCTGGAAAAGATCATTGTTCGCGACGGCCTGGAGACCGCGTTTCGGCGCTGCACTTCGCGAACGCCCACCGAAGACGAGTTGGCTGTGTTGACCCAGCTCGATCCGCTCAGCGCCGCCCGGACGCTGCTGAACCTGGACGAAACAATCACTCGTGAGTGACCCCGTAACGATGTCAGACAAGATGCAAAACCGCGACCGGCTGCGCGAGGAAACCCGCCGCCATTTCTTCTCCCGCTGCTCGATGGGCGTGGGCTCGATGGCGCTGGCGTCGCTGATGGCCGATTCGGCCGGGGCCGCCTCGGCGGCTGAGCCGATGCAACCCAAAACGCCGCATTTTCCGCCCAAAGCCAAGAACGTCATCTTCCTGTTCATGGCCGGCGGCCCGTCCCAACTGGAGACGTTCGAGTACAAACCGGAGTTGACCAAACGCAACGGCGAACCGATCCCCAGCAGCTTTGTCGAAGGCAAACGCTTTGCGTTTATGGACAGCAGCCACCGCAGCGACCTGTTGGGCACGACGCGTTCCTTCCGCCGCTACGGCAAAAACGGTACGTGGGTCAGCGATCTGTTGCCGCACACGGCGAACATCGTGGATGAATTGACGATCGTCAAAACCTGCAAGACGGATCTGTTCAATCACGCTCCGGCAAAATTCTTTATGAATACCGGCAGCGGTTTATTCGGGCGGCCCAGCATGGGCGCCTGGGTGACCTACGGGCTGGGCAGTGAGTGTGATGATTTGCCCGGATTCCTGGTGCTGCAAAGCGGACCGCGCGGACCGCGTGGTGGGGCCGTACTGTGGGGCAGCGGCGTCCTGCCGACGACCTATCAAGGCGTACCGCTGCGCAACCAGGGCGATCCGATCCTGAACCTCTCCACCCCGGAGTCGATCGAACCTGCGCAGCAACGAGCCGTCGTGGATGCGGTCCGCGAATTGAATCTCAAACGCTTGGTCGAAACCGGCGACGAAGAAATCTCCACGCGGATCAACGCCTACGAACTGGCCTACCGCATGCAAAGCTCCGCGCCGGAATTGATGGACACGGCCGGTGAGAGCGCCGAGACGCTGGCCCTGTACGGCATCAAGGATCCCAACGAATCGAGCTATGCCAGAAACTGCCTGCTGGCCCGCCGGCTGGTCGAACGGGGCGTGCGATTTATCCAGCTGTATCACACCAATTGGGATCACCACGGCGGCCCCACCGAAAACCTGCAGAAACACTTGCCGGAGATCTGTAAAGAGATCGATCAAGCCACCGCGGCGCTGGTGATGGACCTGAAACGCCGGGGTTTACTGGACGATACGATTGTCATCTGGGGCGGCGAATTCGGGCGCACGCCGATGGGCGAAGTGCGCGAGAACACGGGCCGCAACCATCACATCGATGCGTTCACGATGTGGTTTGCCGGCGGCGGATTCAAGGCCGGGCATGTGTACGGCGAAACCGACGAGTTTGGCTTTGGCGCGATCGAAAACCCGGTCCATGTCCACGACCTGCACGCCACGATCCTGCATCAGTTGGGGCTCGATCACAACCGCTTGTCGGTCCGCTTCCAAGGCTTGGATTTTCGCCTGACGGGCGTCGATCCGGCGCACGTGGTGAAAGACCTGTTGGCGTAAGCGGCCGCCGCCCACCGCTACGCCAAGATCTCGTCGACGACGCGACCAAACACGTCGGTCAGCCGAAAATCGCGACCGGCGTGACGGTAGGTCAACCGTTGGTGATCGAGTCCCAGCAGATGCAGGACGGTCGCGTGCAGATCGTGCACGTGCATCTTGTCGGCCACCGCTTTGAAACCGAATTCGTCGGTCTCGCCGTAGGTCATCCCGCCCCGGACACCACCGCCGGCCATCCACATCGTGAATCCGTGGTGATTGTGATCGCGGCCGTTGCCGTTTTCCGACGTCGGCGTGCGGCCGAACTCGCCGCCCCAAATGACCAGCGTCTCGTCCAGCAGCCCACGTTGCTTGAGGTCCGCCAACAGCGCGGCGATCGGCTGGTCGATGTCCTGACACAGCTTGCGGGTCGTCTTGTCGTGGTTGCTGTGCGTGTCCCAGGGTTGGCCATTGCCGTAGTAGACCTGCACGAAGCGCACGCCCCGCTCGACCATTCGCCGTGCGAGCAAACAACCGTTGGCGAAGTGCCCCTCGCCATAGGCCTGCCGCGTGGCCTTGGTTTCTCGCTGCAGGTCAAAGGCTTCGTGCGCTTCGGACTGCATCCGAAAGGCCGTTTCCATGGCTTCGACGCGCGCTGCCAGCGTGGAGTCGTTGCCGCGCTGGGACAGGTGCGTCGCGTTCAACTGCTGCAACAAGTCCAGCTGGTCTCGCTGCGTTTGCGAATCCCAACGTCCGTTGCGCAGGTGCGGCAACATCTTTTCAGGATCGATGGTCGAGTGGTTGATGTAGGTGCCCTGATATTTCGACGGCAGGAAGGCACTATTCCAGAGGATCGAAAACCGTACCGGCCGGCCGGGACACAGCACCAGGTACCCGGGCAGGTTCTGATTCTCGCTGCCCAAGCCGTACAGGAACCAGGCGCCCATGCTGGGCCGGGTCGGGATGATCGTGCCGTTGTTCATCTGCAACAGAGCCGGACCATGATTGGGATTATCGGCGTGCAGCGCATTGAGCACGCACAGATCGTCGGCATGCTGGGCCAACCGCGGCAACAACTCGCTGACCTCTAGTCCGCTGTCGCCGTGGCGGCGGAAACGAAACGGCGAGGGCAGCAGGCCGGCGGTGGGTCGCTCGGTCAACAGGTCGGCCCCCGGTGGCCGTGTCCCGGCATACTTTTCAAGTGCCGGCTTGGGATCGAACAGGTCGCCCTGATACGGCCCGCCGTTCATGAACAGATGGATCACCCGTTTGGCCTTGGGCGGAAAATGCGGACCGGCCGATGTTCCGGCCTGACCGGCCTCGAGCCGCTCCGCCGAGCTCATCGCTGCCGCGGCACCCAGCATTCCCAAGCCACCGCCCAATTGTTGCAGCAGAGCACGACGGTTCACGCTGGCGGTACTGTTCGTAGGCGTACGCATCGTTTCCTTTTTGTTTCTCTAATCCACGAACATAAATTCATTGGCCGCCAACAGGACGTGCAGGTAGGACTGCCATCGCTCCGCAGCCTCCTCCCCATCGCCGGCGGACACGTACGCGACGCCCAGTTCCCGCTCGCCCATCGTGGGGCCGCGTCCATACAGCAACCGGTAGACGCGTTCGATCCGCTGGGCGGCGGAGGCATCACCTGCCTCTCGCTCTAGTCGCTCCAGCAGCCGGTCCGCGTGGCCAAGCAGCAGCGGTCCATTGAGTGCATACAATCCTTGCAGGGCGGTGGTCGTGACCGAGCGTGCGGGGCTGTGCTGGGTCGGATCGGGAAAGTCGTGCACCATCAGTGTGGCCGCCATGTCGCGGCGGTGCACGGTGGCATACAACGTTCGCCGGCGATTGTTTGCGTCATCCACCGGCTGCGAGGGTCCACCGACTCGATGATCCAAGGCGCCGCTGACCGACAGCACCGCATCGCGCCACGGTTCCACATCCAAGCGCCGAGTCTCCATGCGTGACAGCCAGCGATTCGGGGGATCGGCCGCAAGTTTCTTCGGCGAAGTCGATGCGGCCTGTCGCCAGGCGGCCGAGAGCACCAGCTCGCGATGCAACCACTTGAGCGACCAACCCTCGGCGATCAAACGCGCGGCCAGATCGTCCAGCAACCGGGGATGCGACGGCGTGTCGCCCTGCCGTCCGAAATTGCTGGGCGTGGCCACGATGCCGCGACCGAAGTGAGCAAGAAAGATGCGATTGACGATCACGCGGGCCGTCACACTGCGGGCCTCGCCGGTCATTGCTCGCGCCAACTCCAGACGCCCGCTTCCCTCGGTGAAAGGTTGTGGCTGGTCCGTCAATACGGTCAGAAAGCGGCGCGGCACGATGGGGCCCGGCCGGTTCGGATTGCCGCGAATGAAAGCCGGCAGGTCGCGCGGCTCGGGCCGGTGTTCGAACGCCGTACCTTCTTCGGGCGTTTTGCCCGCGCGGACCACATACGTCGACTCCTCCACCAGGGCGTTGACCAGCGGCACATCGTAGTTTGGTGTCGTTTGCCGGATGCGTTCGATTTCCGCTTGGCGGCTTTTAATCTCCGCTTGCCGTTTTTCCGCGTCCTCGGACTCCGCCGATGGCTTTTGTTTGCGCAAGGCCTGGATCTCTTTTTCGAGCGCCGCCACACGCTGCTTGGCCTTGCGCACCGGTTCGTAAGCGGCCTCGTCGATCAGCGGTCGTTCGGCATGCCGAACACTGGCGAACACGCCGGCCAGGGCGTAGTAGTCTTCGCTGCTGATCGGATCGAACTTGTGGTCGTGACATCGCGCACAGGCCACCGTCAGCCCCAGAAACGTCCGCGAAACCGCGTCGACGCGTTCTTCCCATTCATCGGCGACGATCGTTTTGATGATCTCACACGGCAGTTTGGGTTCTTTCCAGTAGGCCGGGCTGAGGCTCAAAAACCCCAGTGCGGCCAAGTCCTCGGGCCCGGTTTCGGGCATCAGGTCGGTGGCCAATTGACGATGCACAAAACGGTCGTAGGGCACGTCGTCGTTGAGAGCGGCAACAACCCAGTCGCGGTACAGGTAGGCGTGACTGGTTTGCGGCAGCCAGCTGGCCGTGCGGTCGGTATAGCGAGCCATGTCCAGCCACCACCGCCCCCACTTCTCGCCGTACCGGGGTGAAGCCAACAAGCGATCGACCAACCGCTGGTAGGCGTCCACGCGGCGGTCCTGGACAAACGCGTCGATCTGCTCGGGCGTCGGCGGCAGGCCCAGCAGGTCGAAGTACAACCGTCGAATCAGGGTCACACGGTCGGCCGGCGGCGCCGGCTCGAGGCCCTGGCGTTCCATCGCGGCCAACAGAAAGTGGTCCGTCCGGGTGCGCGGCCAATCGGAGCGAGTTACCGTGGGCAGATCCTGGACGTGTGCCGGCTGGAACGCCCAGTGCTGGCGTCCCTGTTGCCAATCGATGCCGGCGGCCGCGGGCCGTGCCGTGGCCGGCGTCGAGGGCATCGCCGCACCGTCGCGAACCCAACGGACAAGGTGTTCGATTTCCCGTTCGGACAACTTGCCTTCGGGGGGCATCTGGATGTCGCCGTCATAGCGAACGGTCTGGATCAACAGGCTGTCGGCGGGGTGTCCCGGCACGACGGCAGGTCCACTATCGCCACCGGCGGCCAGCCCATCGGCAGCGTCCAGACGCAAACCCGCGTGCATGGTGTCGGATTGTTCGCTGTGACATTCGTAGCAGTGCTGGACCAGCAACGGGCGAATCTTGCGTTCGAAAAAATCCAGCTGGTCGGCCGAAACCGTCGCCGCGGCCGTCTCGGCTGCCGTGACCACCGCGGTGGGAGTCATAACCGTCGGGCTCATCACGACGGCCACACAGAGCGCCAGCCTAAGGACGCCGCGAGGAATCATGCAAAGATCTCCCGCACGACGTGACCGGCCACGTCGGTCAAACGGAAGTCGCGGCCGGCGTGTCGATAGGTCAGCCGCGTATGATCCACGCCCATCAGATGCAGGACGGTCGCGTGCAGGTCGTGGATGTGAACTTTGTTTTCGGTGGCGTAATAACCGTATTCGTCGGTGGCTCCGTACTGGATCCCACCGCGGACGCCGCCGCCCGCCATCCACATCGTAAAGCCTTCGGGGTTGTGGTCGCGGCCATCGCGTCCGCTGCCCTGACAGGTGGGCGTTCGACCGAACTCGCCGCCCCACAGGACCAAGGTATCTTCCAGCAAACCGCGGGCTTTCAGATCGCGCAGCAGGCCCGCGATGGGCCGATCCACTTCCGCCGCGTTCTGCTCGTGGCCTTTGCGAAGGTTGCCGTGTTGGTCCCACTGGACTTCGGTATTGCTGTGCGTGATCTGGACAAAGCGGACGCCGCGTTCGACGAAGCGCCGCGCCATCAGACACTGTCGTCCGAAATCGGCCGTCGTCTCTTGGTCGATTCCGTACAGCCGATGCGTGTGGGCGGTTTCGGCCGCCAGATCGAGCGCCTCGGGCATTTCGGTTTGCATCCGAAAGGCCAGCTCGAACGACTGAATGCGAGCTTCCAGTTCCGTATCCGGACCGGTGGACTGTAGGAATTGTTGGTTCAGCGACTGTGCCAGATCCAGCTGCATCCGCTGCAGCTGGCCCGGGTAGAAGTCGTTCTCGGCGTATTTGATCCGAGCATTGGTCGCCGGCTGGCTGGCGTTGCCCAGCGGCGTTCCCGCACAGCTGGCTGGCAGAAACGCCGACCCCCAGTTCTTGGTTCCGCCATGGGCAAGCGTGGGACAGATCGTGATAAAGCCGGGCAGGTTTTCGTTCTCCGTTCCCAGCCCGTACTGAATCCAGGCGCCCATACTGGGCCGCACGAAGACGTCGCTGCCGGTGTGCAGTTTCAGGGCCGCACCGCCATGGGCCGGATTGGTGCCGTGCAAGGAATTGATGATGCACAGGTCGTCCACACACCGAGCGACCTCCGGAAACAGCTCGCTGACGGCGATCCCACTTTCGCCGTACCGCTGGAACTTCCACGGCGAGGCCAACAGATCGCTGGTCGGTGCGAACTGGACGCGTGGCTTTTCGAAGGGCAGTGGTTTGCCGTCGTCCTTCTGCAGCTGCGGCTTGTGATCGAAGGTGTCCATGTGCGAGGGGCCACCCTTCATGAACAGAAAGATCACTCGCTTGGCCCGGGCCGGATGATGCAGCCCACCGTTCTCGAACTCACCGCTGCCCGAACCAGCTCCGGCGGGGGCCGTGTGGCCGGTTCGAGCCAACAGCGACGCGAGCGCCAGCGAGCCGAACCCCGCGGCGGAATTCTGCAGCAACCGACGCCGCGAAAGTCCCAGCGGCGATAACCCCAGCGCATTCGATCCGTTTGTCATGGTGCTCCCGTTTTTATCGCAGGTAAACAAATTCGTGGGACGCGACCACGGCGTGGCAGAGGGCTTGCCACGCGGCCGCTTCGGGTGACGCCGGCGAATCATCTGACTCGGGCGGGGCGGATGCTTTCGCCGCGTACGCCGAGGCAAACGTTTTCAGAAAACGCTCGGCCCCCTGACGTTCGGCCTCCGCCGGCCGCCGCCCGTAGGCCAACAGGTACAAGTTTTCGATGCGCTGCTCCGGCGTGGGCAACGCCTCCAGCCGGGCGGCCAGCGACGTGCTGACCCGCCGGATCCAGGGCGAATTCATCAGGAACAGGGCCTGGGGTGCGACGGTACTGCTTTCGCGATCCCCATCCAGTACGCTGGCGTCGTTGTAGTCGAACAATTGGAACAAGTCGTACAGGTGATTGCGAATGACCGGCACGTAAATCGAACGCCGCTTGGTGTCGTAGGTCGAACGATCCTCGGAGGTGTGATTGAAGACGTATTCGCGGGGCTTGAGCGTCAGCAGGCTGCCACCGATCCCGCGGTCCAGCGTCCCGCTGACGGCCAGATGGGCATCGCGAATCGCTTCGGCCTCCAGCCGTTGCGGCGGGAAACGCCACAGCAGACGATTGTCGGGATCACGGCTGGCGGCGACGGGATCAAAACGGCTGGACGCACGATACGTCTCCGACAACATGATCATCCGGTGCATCGATTTGATCGACCATCCGCTACGCACGAATTGAATCGCCAACCAGTCCAACAACTGCGGATGGCTGGGCGGTTCGCCCTGCAGCCCAAAGTTATCGACCGTGGCGACCAGGCCGCGGCCGAAGTGCCAGCGCCAAAGGCGATTCACCATCACGCGGGCGGTCAGCGGATGGTCGCCGGTGGTCAGCCACTGGGCCAGTTGCAGGCGGCCGCTCTGGTCGTCCGGCAGTTCTGGTGTTTCCGGATCGGTCAGGACGGCCGGGAAGCCACGGGGCACGACGTCGCCCAGGGTCAGATGGCTGCCGCGCAGGTGAATCGCCAGATCCTCCACGGTCCCTTCGTCCAGGCCCATGGCCATCGGGCGTTCGGGGACCGTGTCTTGCAGCTGTTTCAATTGCTCACGCAGCGATTTTAATTCTTCCCGAGCCTCGGGCGAAAATCGTTTTTCCAGTTCTTCGGCCTTGCCCTCGCGCTGCTCTTCGGGCAGGGCTTCGGTGGCCGCTGCGATCCGCTGGTCGAGCTGTTTTTGGACGTCGGCAATCCGCTGCTGATGGGCTTCGTAGCGCTGCGTCTGCTGGGGTGATTCGACCACGTTCTCGTGCCACTCGGCGACGGTCTTGTAGCTGTCCATCGAGCGGGTGCTTTTGAAGATGCCCGCGAGAGCGTGGTAGTCGCGATGCGTGATCGGATCGAATTTATGCGTGTGACAACGGGCGCAGCCCAGGGTCAAACCCAAGACACTGCGGCCGAGCGTATCGACTTGTTCGTCGATGATGTCCATCTCCATCTTGGTCTCGTCCTGTTCGGCCAGCACCTTGGGCCCCAAAACGAGAAAGCCGGTCGCGATCAAACGCTCGTTGCGGCGTTGGTATGCGGGACGGTCATCCGGCGGACGGTTCGCCGCGGGCGAGTCTGTCTGCGATGATTCGGCCGCGCCGATCAAATCTCCGGCGATCTGTTCGACCAGGAATTGGTCGTAGGGTTTGTCGCGGTTCAAAGCGTCGACGACGTAATCGCGATACCGCCAGGCATGCGCATGCACGACGTTTTCGTCCAAACCGTTGGAATCGGCGTAACGAGCCAGATCCAGCCAGTGCCTTCCCCAGCGCTCGCCGTACGCCGGCGAAGCCAGCAAGCGCTCCACGACGCGTTGCCAAGCCTGTGGACTGTCGTCGGCCAAAAACGCGGTGACCTCCGCGGGCGTGGGAGGCAAGCCGGTCAGGTCGAAGGTCGCACGGCGTAGCAGCGTGGCCCGGTCGGCCGGGCCGGGACGCGGGATCTCGGCATCGTCCAGACGCGAGAACACGAACGCGTCGATTGGCTTTAGGCCCGGCGAGACCAACGCGGGGATGCGTGGCAGAACCGGTCGCTGGAACGCCCAGTGCTGGCGAGCTTGCTCCAGATCGATCTCGCCCAGTGGCCGAGGCGCCGGCGTGTCGCCACTGTCCGGATGCGGAGCCCCCATCTCGATCCAACGCCGCAGGTCCGCCACCTGTTGGGCATCGAGTTTCTCATCGGGCGGCATCCGCAGGTCGCTGTCCTGATAGGTGACCGCCGTCAACAACAGGCTGCCCGTGGGCTTGCCGGGCATCACGGCCGGTCCGGCGTAGCCGCCGCGGAGCATGCCGTCGAGCGTATCGACGCGAAGCTCCGATTCCTGGTCCTCCGCGCCGTGGCACCCGTAACAATGTTCCGCCAACACGGGCCGGATCTTCGTTTCAAAGAAACGCACCCCTTCGGCATCGTCGGCCACCGTCACCGCTTCGGCACCGACGAGGAGGGCCGCGCAAAGCGTCCACTGCACGGCGACGCGCCATCGCCGGCCACCGAAGCGGTCGCGTTTCGCGCGTCCGGTGGCGGCGGAATCGTTCCGGGCCAGCTGGGCGAGAGACCGGGGCGCAAGACGCAGCATGACGATGCTCCTGTCGTTTCGTCGTATCAGGTGGGAGGACCGCCAAAGGGATACGAAGGCGGCACGGATGCGATGGCGGGATCGGCGCAGCGGATGTCACCGACTCGGTTGCATGATAACATGATTACAGACGCTTATCTGCAAAAAGGTCAATGCGGTAGTGGAATTTCACGACCCCCAAATGCTTGCCCGGTTCCGCAGAACGGCCGACCTAGCCGCCCTGTCCGTTGGAATCATCAGCGTGACGGTTCTGTTGGGCTGGCTGTTCGATGTGGAACTGCTCAAAGCTTTGCTGCCCGGCAAGGTGGCGATGAATCCAGGCGGAACCGCCGTGGGATTTTTGTTGTGCGCAGCCGCGCTGTGGCTTTCGCGGTCTCCCACCGACCACCGAACGGCACCGCGGCGAGCGCGGCGGACGGCGGTCGTGCTGGGCTGGTTGGTGGTGTGGATGGCCATCGTTCGCATCGTGGGTTACGGCACGGGCTTTGACGCCGGGCCCGACACCTGGTTGTTCCCGGCCAAACTGGAGGCCTACGACGACCATAATCGCATGGCGCCCAACACGGCTCTGAATTTCCTGCTTTGCGGGTTGGCGATCGTGCTGCGGGATGTCCGCTGGCGATTGCGCGGCCAACCGGCGGAACTGCTGACCTTCTCCGCCGCCTTGGTTGCTTTGCTGGCGATCGTGGGATACGCCTACAGCTCGGTCAAACTGATTGGCATGGACAGCTATATCCCGATGGCCCTCAATACGGCCGTCAGTTTCGCAGTCCTTTCTATCGGCATCTTGTGTGTTCGTCCGGCGGATGGCTTGATGGCCATCGCCAGTGATCGCGGGGCGGGCGGCGTCATGCTGCGGCGGCTGCTGCCGGGTGCCCTGCTGGTGCCAGCGGTGGTCGGCTGGCTGGGTATCTGGGGCCAACATCAGGGCTGGTATCAACAGGTGATGGGGCTGTCGATCTTTGCGCTTGCCAACATCGTCGTGTTCAGCGGCTTGTTTTGGATCAGTGCCGCGTCGCTGAATCGCACCGATGCGGCGATGCGAAAAGCACAACTGGAGGCGGAGGCGGCGAACCGTGCCAAGAGCGAATTCCTGGCCAATATGAGCCACGAAATTCGCACGCCGATGAACGGCGTGATCGGCATGGCCAAACTGCTCGCCGACACGCCCCTAGAGAAACAACAACGCGAATTCCTCAACCTCGTTCAACAATCCGCCGATTCGCTGCTGCGACTGTTGAACGACATCCTGGACTTCTCGAAGATCGAAGCCGACCGTCTGGAACTGGAAGAAGTCGAATTCGACCTCCGCGATTGTGTGGGCAAGGCGATGAAATTGTTCGCCCTGAAAGCCGACGAGAAGGGGTTGGAACTGGCCGTGCGGATCGCTCCTGAAACTCCCCACCGCGTGATCGGCGACTGCGGCCGGCTGCGTCAAGTCATCGTCAATTTTGTCGGCAACGCGATCAAGTTTACCGAAGCCGGCGAGATCGTGGTGGACGTCAATCCCGGCCAGCTCTCGGACGACTCGCTCGTCCTGCATTTCAGCATTCGCGACACCGGGATCGGCATCCCCAAAGACAAACAGGCCCACGTCTTTAACGCCTTCTCCCAAGTCGATTCCTCGACCACGCGTCGGTTCGGCGGGACCGGACTGGGCCTGACGATCTCTGCAAGATTGATCGAGATGATGGGCGGACAGGTCAGCCTGAACAGCACTCCCGGCGTCGGGACCACGTTCCACTTTCAGATCCACCTGGGCATCGCGGCCGACCAAACCCTGCGGCAACCCGCCGAACTGTCCCGCCTGGAAAACACCCACGCTCTGATCGTCGACGACAACGCCACCAACCGCCGGATCCTGCAAGAGATCCTGACGCAGTGGAAAGTGTCGGCCGAGGCGGTCAGCAGTGGCGACCAGGCGCTGCAAGCGGTTGGCGAAGCCGAGGCTGCGAACCGGCCGTACGAATTAATCTTGCTGGACTATCACATGCCCCAGATGGACGGCCTGCAGTTCGCCGCCCAGCTCCGCCGCAGCGAACCTTCGGGGGCGTACGAAATCGTTATGCTCTCCTCCACAGCCAGCGGCCTGGAACCAGCGAAACTGCGGCGACTGGGCATCGCACGGTTCATGACCAAACCGGTCATCGCCAGTGAATTGCTGGACGTGATCTTGGACCTGATGGGGATCGCCGTCCCCGCGCCGCGCGAAGTCGAATCCGAGACGCCGCGCAAACAAACGCCCCGCTGCATCCTGTTGGCCGAAGACGGTCTGGTGAACCAGCAGGTGGCGATCGGCTTTTTGCAAAAGTGGGGCCATCATGTGGTGGTCGCCAACAACGGCCGGGAAGCGGTCGAAGCGGCCCGCCAAACACGATTCGACTTGATCCTGATGGATATCCAAATGCCGGAGATGAACGGGATGGAAGCGACCGCCGCGATTCGCCGGGACGAGTCTGGCAACGGACGCCGGCAACACATCGTGGCCATGACCGCCAACGCGATGAAAGGCGACCGCGAACGATTCCTGGCCGCCGGGATGGACGATTACATCGCCAAGCCCTTTGATCCGGCCGGCTTGCAAGCCGTGCTGGCCCGTGCCCCCGAACCTCGCCAATGCGAACCTCGACAACGCGAACCTCGACAACGCGAACCTCGCCAACACGAGCCCACTCCGGCAAACGTCCCGGCGTCGGCAAATGTCCCGGCCTCGGAAAACGTCCCGGCCTCGGCAAACGGCCCGGCCTCGGAAAACGTCCCGGCCGCATCGGATGTCCCGGCCGCATCAGATGTCCCGGCCGCGGAAGTCGCGACCGGTGACAGCCCGGCCGGCGGCCCGGCTGGGCCCGCGGAACCGTCGGGTTTGGACTGGTCGCTGACGCTGCGTCAAACCGCCGGGGACGAAGCTTTGGCCAAAGCGTTGGCCGAGGCCTACGTGGTCGAAGCGGAGGATTTGATCGCCAGGATGCAGACCGCCCTCGCCGACGGCGATCCTCAGTCGTTGTCGCGAGCCGCCCACACCCTGAAAAGCGCCTCCGCCTACTTTGGTGGGCAGGACGTTGTCGAGGGTGCTCGCAAACTGGAGCATCGCGAACCTCAGGACGACATGGACGTGGCCAGACCGCTGCTGGAAGAACTCGCCCGCGCTACCGCTGACTTGGTCAAAGCCATCGGCCAGCGCATCAGCTAGGCGGACTGTCGGGCACACTGACCCTGGGTACGACGGGGCTATCCACACGGCACCGATGGGGGAGGCTAGAATGAAACAGCATCCAGGCGATCAAGCGTAGCGCGTGCTCGACCGCTTGAGGCTTTTCCCGATGGCGTTCTGGCGAGGAAGGTACGATGACATCCGTCACGCGAGTCTTGGTGGCCGAGGACAGTCCAACGCAGGCTTTTCAGATCCGGGCGCGACTGGAGGAGGAAGGGTATGAGGTCAACGTCGCCAAGAACGGCCAAGACGCTCTGGACCTGGTCGCGGTGTTCGGGCCGCAACTGATTTTGACCGACATGGAGATGCCGGTCCTGAACGGGCTGGAACTGGTCACCGCCTCTCGCACCCAACATCCGACCATCCCGATCATTCTGATCACCGCGCAAGGCAACGATGAATCAGCGATCGAAGCGTTGCAGCGAGGCGCCGCGGCCTACCTGCCCAAGTCGCAACTGGGCGATCGCCTGTTGTCGACCATCGACCAGGTCCTGGAACTAAAAAAAGCGGACCGCTCCTACACCGAGCTGATCCAGTCGATGCGCTATAACGAACTGCAGTTCGAACTGCACAACAAAGCCGAATTGATCAGCCCGTTGGTGGAGCTGATCCAACAGATGACCGCGGGCGTTTCGCTGTGCGACGAGACCGGCCGCGTCCGGGTGGGCATGGCGGTCGACTGCGCACTGCGAAACGCGATCTTTCACGGGAACCTGGAATTATCACGCGAGGCGCTCGAGGCGGACAGAGACCGGGCGATCGAGGGCCAGCCGACGCAGGTCGAGCAACGCTTGAAGGAAGCGCCCTACCGTGACCGGCGAACCCACGTGACGATGAAGCTGACCCCCGAACAAGCCCGCATCGTGATCCGCGACGAGGGACCGGGATTCGACACGTCGACGGTTCCGGGAATCGAAGAAACCAAAGTGTTGAACGAACAGTGGGGCCGCGGCCTGGTCCTGATCCGCACGTTCATGGACGAGGTTTCCTTCAACGACCAAGGCAACGAAATCACGATGATCAAACGTTCAAGCGAAACCGGCTAAGCACGTCGCAACATTTGATTCGGCTTTACTCTCCCGCTGCGCGGGAGGGTGTTGTCGCGGGGTTTCACCGAAAGATTCATGCCGACGTGCTTAGGGGTGCGTCAAAGCCCAATCCTAGGGCAGCTGATCTCGCCAGAGATTGGATTGAAGCGGCGAAAAGGTCCAAAGTCTGGCGACTTCAGCTACGGCCAGACCCAAAATCTAACGCTGACGCAGCACTAGGGCGGGGCGTCAGCGAACGCAGCAGGTCGACGATGACGGGAATCGCCAGGCTGTTGCCCAACATCTTCCACTGTCGTCGCAGCGGCACATCATCCGGCCAGGAAAACCGCTCGCGAAAGCCCAGCAGACGCTGGATCTCGGTCGGCGAAAACCGCCGCAGACGCCGGCCGTCCCGCAGGTACGATCCGGCTTGCTTGATCGATTTGCCATAGCCGCCGGTAAAGCAGGCGGTGACCGCGGCCGGGTCGTCGGCCCGCACGATGTCCAGCGCACCGGCGTCCAGGGCCGTCTTCAGCGCACCGGACGGCTCCGGGGGCAACCACAGGGCGTCGGCGACCGCCGCGTCCAGAAAGTCGGCCAGCGGACGCACACCGCTGGCGGGCGTGGGCGGTGGAACCAGCGACCGCGGCGGTTCGGCCGAGACGTCGCGCTGCCACGCGGTCAAATAGTAACGCCGCCGACGATTGGGATGGTGCCAATCCGAAAGACACCACTGCTGCTCGCGCACGCGGTACCCCAGGCGGTCCAGCAGGTCCAGCAAACGTCCGTGATCGGCGCTGCCGGCGAATTCGGGCACGTTCTCCATCGCCAGGGCGAAAGGCCGATCGCGGCCCGCCCGGTCCAGCGCTGCCATCACTTGCAACAGCCCGCCGCGGCGCGGGTCGGCGTCGTCCTGACGACCGCGCCGGCAGTAGGGCTGGCAGGGCGGCGAGAGCCACCAACAATCCGCTCCGCGCCAGTCGATCCGGTGTTGCCAACTGTGCGGCGAATCGATCGTCGCGATCCGCGGCGCCGCACCGTGGTTCCGCTGGTACACCTGTGCGCACTGCTGGTCGATGTCGACCGCTTGCTGGATCGTTCCCAGTCCCGGCCAGCGGGCGAGCGCTTCGGCCACGCCGCCGATCCCGGAGAACAGTTCGAGGATACGCACCTAGGCGGCGACGGTCTGCGAGGCACCGCGGCGCATCGCGACCACGGCGATGCCCGCCGCATCGGCCGCCCGCACCATCTGGTCCTGATCCACCACGATCGTCATTCCCGCTTCGATGGCGATCGCCGTACCGCCGGCAAGACGCACCGTTTCGATGGTCTGGGGACCGATCGTCGGCACGTCGAACCGCATATCCTGATTCGGCTTGGCAACCTTGACCAGCGTCCAGCCGCCTTTGCGACACAGTTGCCCGGTGCGCTCGATGCAGGCGTCCGTTCCTTCGACCGCCTCGACGGCCAGAACCGTTCCGTCCTTGACCGTGATGCTTTGTCCGATGTCCATCCCGCCCATCTGCTTGGCGATCTCCCAACCGAACTCGATGTCGCGCTGCTGGGCGGGTTTGACGTGCCGGCGGGTCAGCATTCCTTCTTTCACGAGCAACTCCGGAGCGATGTCGGTGGCCGGGCAGACGTGCATGCCGCGGTCTAGGTAGGTATTGGTGATTCGGCCCAGCAGACTATCGTCGCGGGTGTCGCGGTGCCGCGAGAACAGCAACGGTGCCAGCGAACGCAGGCAGGTGTAATCGGGCAGGTGTCGCCACAACACCGCGCCGGAAAACAAGACCTGCGATTTGAAGATCTTGCCCGCCATCGTGACTTCGTGGACGCCGTGCTGGCGGAAGAACCGCATGTGTCCGCCAAACTTGGCCACGCCCATCCAGCGGACATGGTCGCAAACACGATGCAGCTGTGGATCGGCGTGGTCGCGAATCGCCACACAGGCGACCCGCAGGCCTCGCCGCTGTGCCGCTTCGGCGACCAGCACGGGAAACCGCCCCCAGCCGGCGATCAGGCCGATGGTCTGACCGGCCGCCGTAACCGTCGTGGTACCGCTCATGCTTTGCAATCCCCTCGTGTTCCTAAGCGGCCTGAGCGTCGGCAGCCTCGTCCGGGCCACCCCGTCCGCTTGGCCCGTCCTGTTCGCTTGGCCCGACCCGTTCGGCTGCGGCGGCCTGTTCGGCTGCGGCGGCCTGTTCGGCTGCGGCGGCCTGCTCGGCGGCTTCCAGCCGAGCGGTCAAGGTTTCGACTTGGCGAACCAGCCGCTGCAGGTTCTTACGCATCTCGGGCAAGCGGCGTTGGACGGCCATGATCTGCATTTGATCGCGTTGGCTGGTCGCCGGGCTGCCCAAATAAACTTGATTTCCAGCCAGGTCTTCCATCACGCCGGCTTGAGCCCCGACGATGGCTCCGTCGCCCAGATGAACATGGTCTTTCAGCCCGACCTGACCGGCCATCACGACGTAGTCTCCGGTGGAACAACTGCCGGCGACGCCGACCTGCGAACAGATCAGATTGTGGCGACCGATTTGACAGTTATGCGCGATCATCACCTGGTTGTCGATTTTGGTGCCGGTGCCGATCCGTGTGGACCCGTAGGTTCCCCGGTCGATCGTGACTCCCGCGCCCAGTTCGACGTCGCTTTCGATATGAACGTATCCCAGCTGGGCCGTGCGAACATGGCGGCCGTCCTGCTGGCGGTACCCAAATCCGTAGGCACCGATCACCGAACCGACGTGAATCGTGACCCGGTCTTCCAGCACGCTGTAGGGATACAGCACGACGCCGGGGAACAACTGACAATCCTTTCCGATCCGGCAGTGCGGCATGACCACCACGCCGGGCATCAGGGTGGTCCCGTCGCCGATGACGGCCCCGGAGCCGACGTGCACGCCGGGATGGATCGTGCAGCCCGTGCCGACTTCGGCATCCAGACTGATGTGAGCGGCCGCGCTGACGCCCTGAAAGTCCTGGGAGGTATCGGGGCGGAACTGACGGATGATGGTTACAAACGCCGCATGGATATCGGCAACGACCAATTGGGGGATGTCGGCATGTTCGACGGCGCGGTCGACGACCACCGCCGAGGCGCCGCTGCGAAGCACCTGATCGATTCGCTTGCAATCGTCCAACAGGGTGATGTGGCCGGCGGCGGCCTCCTGCAGCGGGCGGGCGTCACAGCACTGGGTCGCTGCGTCGCCGAGCACCTGGGCATCGACGAGCTTCGCCAACGTTTCCAGGGAAAAGGTATTCGTTCTATTCACCAGAGCCCTCCTTGGCTGGTAGGGGCGAGCGGTGCGTGGGGGGTGAGCAAACGCAAAAACTCAGTCCCGCGTTCCGATTCGCCGCTTGGATCTTCCCGCACAGGTGTACCGCAAGGGGATCGCCGAAAACAAGAGAGAAAAAGCCGCGGATTGAGGGGCAATTGCCGTTACGCAATTGCCCCACGCTCGCTACACTGTCGCCGACAGCCCTTGACAGGGGACTGTCAGGGGCGATACTTGCCCGCTTACGTTTTGCATGTCAAACCAGCCTAGTGCCCCAACGGCTGGACGCGTTCAGTCGCAATTCAACGAAATTAGCCGATGCCCACTATCAACCAACTGGTTCGTAAATCCCGTAAACGCCAGCGAAAAATGACCAAATCGCCGGTGTTGGAGAAATGTCCGCAGAAGCAAGGCGTGTGCTTGCAGGTGCGTACGATGACGCCCAAAAAGCCGAACTCGGCACTGCGAAAAATTACGCGTGTTCGGTTGAGCAACGGCAAAGAAGTCACCGTGTACATCCCCGGCGAAGGCCACAACCTGCAGGAACACTCGATCGTGCTGGTTCGCGGCGGTCGTGTCCGTGACCTTCCGGGTGTGCGTTACCAGGTCGTCCGCGGTTCGCGTGACACGCTGGGCGTGGACAACCGCAAGCAGGCTCGCAGCCGCTACGGTGCCAAGAAGGGCTAAGCAGCCGCTTCGAGAATTCGAACAACACTTCAACACAATACAATTTTCGCGTTAGAGACCGCTCTATGGGACGTATCACTGCCAGCCGTTCGCACTTCAAGCCCGACCCGCGGTTCAATTCCGCGCTGGCTAGCAAGTTCATCAACTGCCTGATGCAGGACGGCAAGAAAACCGTCGCGCAAAACGTGTTCTACGACGCCCTGGAAGAGATCGGACGTCGGCTGCCCGATGCCGAACCGATCGAAGTGTTCGAAGAGGCGATCGAGAACGTCAAACCGTTCGTCGAAGTTCGCAGCAAACGCGTCGGCGGTGCCAGCTACCAGGTCCCGATGCAGGTCAACCGCACGCGTCAGCAAAGCTTGGCCATCCGCTGGGTGCTCGGCGCGATCCGCGACAAAAAGGGCCGCCCGACCCACCTGAAATTAGCCGACGAAGTCCTGGCCGCCTACAAGAAGGAAGGCGTCGCCTACACCAAGCGGGAAAACACCCACCGCATGGCGGACGCCAACAAAGCGTTCTCGCACTTCGCCTGGTAACACGCAATCGACTGGCAACCGCCGGTCGGAAGCGTCCCATCAAAACGACGAAAAAACCCTGGCTGCACAGCCAGGGTTTTTTTGTGGTTTTTCACGGCTGATCAAATGAACCGCGGGGCGCGGGGACGGCGGTTGGGGGTTTCCGGATCCTGCGGTGCGAAAATGCGCGGCTCGCGGCCGTCGATCTATTCAGCCGCCCAAGGCGAACGGCCTCGGTTTGGTCACCCAAAAAACCGGGGCTATCGCCCAAACGGCTCACATAAGCCGCGAAACGCGCGGCTGGGGCTACGCTACCGGGAAGGGGATCGTCGCGGGCATGACCGCTCGCGGGGTGGCGGGCCGCTCCTGAGCCTCTTCGACCAGCCGGCGATCGGCTTCGATCGTGCTGCGGTGCGCGTGCGGACTGTCGCTGGCATAACCGCCGGCGATCAAGATCGTGTCTTCGGGGGCCGCGTGGGCCACGGCCCACTCGATCGCGCGTTGGCGGTCGGCGATCAGACGCGGTTCGGCCGGCCGACGGACTCCGTCCAACATCGCGTGCGAGGTGGCCAAGAAGGCTTCCTTACCGCCGGCTCCGCTGGTGTAGATGGCTCGATCGGCAAAGCGTTCGGCCGCCGCGCCGAGGTTCGCATGCTGCACGTCCTCGGCTCGCTCGTCGGCGGCGACGACGCACCACAGTCGTCCGCCCTGGCGTTCCCGCCGCAACGTCCGCAACGTTTCGCTCAATCGCCCTGGGGTATCGGCTGAATCCAGTACCACCGCGGCGGTGTCGTAACCGGTAATACGATCCATGCGCCCCGGAATCTGCTTGACCGATACGACCGCTTCGATCGCTCGTGGCAGGTCCAGCTCGGCCAGCATCCCCACGGCGACGGCGGCCAATTGGTTGGAGGCCATGGCCGGACCGGTCAACTGGGTTTCCATCGCGGCCGTGGTATCGCCGGCGGTGATCAGCAGGGTCGTCTGACCGGCCACCTGCTCGAACACCTTGGCGCTGATGTCGGCCTGCTTGCGCAGTCCGTAAGTCAATCGCCGCACCCCGGCATCGGTCACCATCCGCACCGCTTGCGGACTGTCGGCCGAAACCACGACCATGCCCTCGGGGTTCAAATGATCCAAGGCCGTTTGCAACTGATGCGGTCCGAATTCGCCGGTGCGTCCGGGGTTACCGGTGATGACCAACAGATCCAACTGCAGCGGTTCCAGGCAGTGGTTGGCCAGCATCCGCTCGTTCAATTCCAGAACGGCCGTTTCGCAGCCGCAGTCGCGGGTATCAGCCAACCACTGCGATTGTCCGATAGGATCGTTGACCGCATGGCCGGGCGTCACTTGCAGGACGCCATCGCAGGTCCCCAGGTCCGTGTTGTAAGCGGTGCGGATTCCAGCGGCTCGCAAGGCCGCGGCGACCAACAACGCGGTCGTCGTCTTTCCGGCTGGTCCGATCACGCCCACGGTGTAGACGTCGCGGGTCGGGCGTCCGGCCAACGCATCGGCCACCAAAGCCGTCGCGGCCAGGGCGTCCGGCACCACGCACTGGGGCAGGGGACAGGGCAATAGTTGCTCGCACAGGATGCCCGCCGCGCCACGAGCCAAAGCTTCGGCGATCGCTTGCTGGGGGTCCGCCGTGGCACAGTCGACGACGATTAAATCACCACGCCGACAAGCGGCGGAATCAACCGCCAAGCGAGAGACTTGGATGTCCTGGGCACCGATGAATCGGGCTTCAGGAAACAATTCTCGAAGACTTGCGGGACGCAGCTCGCTTGCATCGATTCCAACCATGTCCGGCCTCCTTGCCGCAGATGTGGTAGGGCTATCCTGGGAAAAAGACTCGCGTTGCACAGCGTGGATTCGTCCTGAATCCGCTGGCCTGGGTGGCGAGCGAGAACGATTGTCACCGTTCCCAAGATTTGGTCAAGTCGAAAAAGCCGCCGACCGGGAAAGTCCAGAGGGTGCTAGCAAAAGTGTCCCCGCCGGGGTGAACCCTGGACAGCTGCCAGAGAGCGTGCCACGATGCGGTTTATTCGTTGACGAAGCGGGCTTTTGCGAGCCCTGCTAGCATCCTCCTTACCGAGCTTCAAAAGAGTTTTTCGATGGACGATTTTGACGTCGGACATTTGGCCGCGTTCCTGCGATTGACGCCCGACCAAGTGATCAAACTGGCTGAACGCGGCAAATTACCCGGTCGTCGGGTCCAGAACGAATGGCGTTTTTCCGAAGCGGAGATCCATCATTACATGGAACAACGCATCGGCCGCAGCGACGAAGAACAACTGGGCGACGTCGAAGAGATGCTGTGGGAAACCAAAACGGTCCAGGAACCGATCGGCCGGATCGTGGACCTGTGTCCGCTGGAAGCCATCGCGGTGCCCCTGAACGCCCGGACCCGCGGCTCGGTGATCCGTTCGATGGCCGATTTGGCGGCGACCACGGGGTTGCTGTGGGATGCCCCGGCCATGGCCGAAGCGGTCCGGCAACGTGAAGAATTGCATCCCACGGCCCTGGACTGTGGGGTGGCGCTGTTGCACCCGCGGCGGCCGCAAACCTCGATCCTGGCGCAATCCTTGATGGCCGTGGGGGTGTGCCCGGCGCCGATCCCGTTCTCCGATCGCGGCCATTTGACCGACGTCTTCTTCTTGCTGTGCAGCTACGACGACCGGGCGCACCTGAAGATCCTGGCCAGGCTCAGCCGGCTGCTGTCCGGCGGCGAGATGGTAACGAACATCCGCGAGGCCGGTTCGCCGGCCGAAGTCCGCGAGGCACTGGAACGCGCCGAAACCGAACTCGAGGATGCGGAACTCGAGGACGAAGCATGAGCGACCATCGGCCGCGGACGGTGCTGTGGATCGGCAGACCTACCGAGCCCGAGATGCGTGAAGCGTTTGCCTACTGCCAGCGTCACGCGGCCCAGGTGGCCCTGCGCGAGGACCTTCCAGCCGCCTTGGACCATCCGGCCGAGGCGGTCACGCACGTGATCCTCGCCCGCGACCGCCGCCGGTTGGTTCCCCAGACGCTGCTGGACACGTTCGCCCAGCGGTATCCCGATGCGCAGCGGATCTTGATCGAGGGCAGCGGTGCCCAAGGCGAACAGCGGACCGGCCAACCGTGGCCGGATTGGCAGCGCACCGCCTGGCACGCTTGGAATCAGATCCTTCCCGAATCCTTCCAGCCGCTGCCGCAAGCAATCGCGGCGGTGAGTGGTTTGACGCTCGTCGTGGCGGCGACCGAATCCCAGGCGGCCGCGCTGCTGGATGTGCTGGACGGCTGCGGCGCCGCGGCGTTGTGGCAGCCCACCGCTTCGGCCCGGCGTCTGCGACAGGTCGGCCGGGTGCTGTGGGATGATTCGGCCGCGCCGGCCTGTTCCCCGCGGTGTTGGCGCGAGCGGCTGGACGGCTTGGCCACAGCCGAACCGCATCGACACGCTTGGTTGGTGAATTACCCGCGTCTGGAACAGATCGACGCGGCGCATCGGGGCGGCCTGGATGTGGTGCTGAGCAAACCCTATCGTCGCGACGCCATTTTGCGTTTTCTGTGCGACCAGAGCGTCCCGTCCAGCTCAACCTTCCTTTCCGTTTAACCTTGCAAGAGCAGCCTCATGATTCTCGTCATCAGTTCCAGTTTGCACCCCAACAGCCGCAGTCGATTGTTGGCGTTCGCGGCGTGCGAGCGACTGAAAAAGATGGACCGTCCTTTTGAACTGCTGGATCTGGTGGAACGTCCCTTGCCGTTTTGCGATGGCCACTCGGCCTATGGGCAACCGGGCGTTGCCGAGGCGATCGATCAAGTCCAACGCGCCTCGGCCGTGCTGTTGGCGTCGCCGGTCTATAATTTCGACGTCAACGCCGCGGCGAAGAACCTGGTCGAGCTGACCGGACGCGCCTGGAACGATAAGGTTGTGGGCATGTTGTTGGCCGCCGGTGGGCGGGGCAGTTACATGTCGGCGATGGGGCTGGCCAACAGCCTGATGTTGGATTTTCGTTGCCTGGTGGTGCCGCGTTTCGTGTACGCTGTGGGCGACGCTTTCGACGACGGTCAAATCACCGACGAGACGGCGTTGGTTCGCGTGGACCAATTGGTCGAAGAGACGCTTCGCATCAGCGACGCGGTGCGACCGGCCGATACGAACCCCGCCTCCTGAACCCCCGCCTCCTGAACTCGCGCCTTCTTGAAATCCCGACTCGTCCTGCACGGCCGCTTCCTACCGCCCTGCCCAGGACGTCTTCCCCGACGCACCCCCTTGCCGAATCCATGAGCGACGTCGATCCCCAATTGCTGGAGCAGTTTCAATCCTTTCGCGGCGACTTCCGACGTCTGCAGGAGGAGGTCGGCCGGGTGATCGTCGGACAACGTGAAACGGTCGACAGCGTCCTGATCGCCCTCGTCGCCGGCGGCCACGTCCTGCTCGAAGGCGTTCCCGGCCTGGGCAAGACGTTGTTGGTTCGCACTCTGTCTGACGCCTTGGATTCGCGGTTCTCGCGCATCCAGTTCACGCCGGACCTGATGCCGGCGGACCTGTTGGGCACGAACGTCTTGGCCGAAGCGGCCGATGGATCGAAAAAGTTCCAGTTCGAACGCGGGCCGATTTTCGCAAACGTCGTGCTGGCCGATGAGATCAACCGGGCCACGCCCAAGACGCAGTCCGCGCTGCTCGAAGCGATGCAGGAACACAGCGTCACCGTGGGCGGTATCTCGCATGCCTTGGACGGATTGTTTTTCGTGTTGGCCACGCAGAACCCGCTGGAAATGGAGGGCACCTATCCGTTGCCCGAAGCCCAGTTGGACCGTTTTCTGTTTAAGTTGATCGTGCCTTTTCCGACGACCGACGAGATGGAAACGATCATGGATCGCACGACCGAGAGCGATTCGGTAGCGGCCAAGAAGATTTTGCCGCAGGCCCGCGTGTTGGAAATGAATCGGTTGGCTCGCAAGATCCCGATCGCCGATTCGATCCGCCGCTATGCGATCGAGGTCGTGATGGGATCCCACCCCGAGCATGCGTTGGCGACGCCGATGGTCCAGCGTTTTGTCCGCTACGGCAGCAGTCCGCGCGGCGCTCAGGCGGTGATCCTGGCCGCCAAGATCCACGCCGCCCTCGACGGACGTTTCCATGTGGCTCGCGAAGACATCCGCACCGTGGCCCATCAAGCCCTGCGGCACCGGATCATGTTGAACTTCGAAGGCCAGGCCGAAGGCGTTTCCACCGACGCCGTCATCGACGAGTTGCTGGCCAGAGAAGCCTAGCCGCCCCCTTCCTCTCGGCGTCTCAGCCCCACCCCAACACCGATCAGGACCAACAGCACGCTCGTCAGAACCAGCGTCACCACGGCACTCGAAGCATGGGGCAGGACCAGCAGCGGCAGGGCGATCGTCAACATACCGCCGCCGATGAACGGGGCCGACAGCGGGGCGGCCAACGCATACACCTCGCCGGCGCCGCTGCGGAGGTTCGGATCCACGACGCGCAGCAGCACGAAGCCGGTCGCCGTGGTGCCGGTGGACATCCCGTAATTAATTAATCCCAACGGAAACCACAGGCCGCTCGGCAGGATCAGGCGCGACAGTCCCAGCAGACAGAACGACGCCCACACCGCGCCGCCGAGGAACAAACAGGTAAACGGCACCCACAACGCGGCGACGGCCGTCAGGTTCAGCGTCGCCACGGCGGCGACCACCAACACATCCATGGCGGCCGCGACCAACCGAGCGATGGTGTGGGGATCGATGCGACGACCCTGCCCGCTCCACTGCAGAACGGACCGCACGATCGCGCCGCCAAACAAGGTGTAGATGAACAGCGGAAAACTGCCCAGCACCCCGCCCACGCTCATCCGCTCGCGCAGCGCCGACCTACCGACGTCCTGTTCTGCAGTCGCCGCATCGAAGCCGGCGCCGCGCCACTCGTCCAGCTGTAGGCCGCCCAGACGCACCCCTTCCTGCAGCGCCAGGCCGATCCCAAATGCCAACATCAGCCACATGGCTTGCAAGAGCAGCGGATCCAGAACGTTGCCGTCCAGGCGAGCGGTTCCCAGTGGCGGGCCGGTTGCCGGCGGGGAACTGGCATCGGATTCGGTATCGGATTTGGCTGCGGCAAGCGGTCGATCCTCCGGCGTGTACCACCCCATCCAGATTGCCAGGTTGATCCAGACGATGCCCGAAACCAACCCAAACGCCAGCCCGGCAGTGGCCATCAACAGCCCCAGATCCAGCCCGGCATCCAAGTCGATACTGGGATGTTCGAACACGATCCCCATCGCCGCGGCCGTACCATGACCGCCGGCAAAGCCGGTTTCGATCAGCATCCCGGTGGCGCTGGGCAGGTTATACAACGGTTGAATGATCAACCAAGTGATCCACATGCCCACGGTGGTCTGGCCCAGCACGATGATCCACACCATCAAACCTTCGCGGCCCACGCGTTTCAATTCGCCGCGGTCCCGCCCGCCGCCGGCCGTTCGCGGGGGACGTGCCAGCAGCAGGCCGGCGAACACGACCGCGATCAGGACGCCCGGCCAGGCCTGCAGCGTGTCGCTCCAGCGCGTCGTGGTTTCCATCCAGCGAGCCGCCGCGGGCCACAGCCCAGGCCGCGGGGCCGTGCCTCCCAGCCAAGCGGGCAACTGCAACACCACCAAGCCGATCCCGCCGGCCAGCAGCGAAGCGGGTATCCGGACGGCAGCGAACAGCGGCACCGCTGCGCGCAGCAACAGCGCCAGCAGCAACCACACGGCAACCAGCAGGATGGCGGCGATCATGACAGCAAGCAGCCTTCTGAAGAGGGGGAAGGGACAGTTCGTACGCGTGTTTCAAAATGCGTCAAACGCTGCGTCGCAGATCAAATTGCTCTAGCGACCCGAACGCACAGTCGATAATTAGAGATTGGAGACAGTCGGGCCTTGCCCCGTACAACCCGGGCCAGCCCGGCCGTCCAATGGTTTGCATCCCGCCACGCCCCCGCGGCGCGGCTCACCCCAATCAGGGAGGGAAGGCAATGATTCGACGACCGCGGCTGAGCGTCTTGCTCCGCGTCGCCATTATTGCAGGTGTTGGTGTCGGTCTTAACCCGGTCGCAGCGGAGCCCCCGCCCGAGACCCGCGCGACGGCGGCCGGCGTGCCTGCGACCCACACGCCCGAGGGTTTGCTTCAACAGTCCGGACTGGCTCGCTTTCGCCTGATCCTCGGACGCCTGCAGCTGGATCCGGCGCGGCACCGCAAAGGGACCAAGGAAGCCACTCGGTCCCAGCCGTACCCGTTGACCGAAACCCTGACCGTCAGCAGCCAGTCGGGGATCGCGTCGCTGCACTACACCTTCCATAGCGACCGCCAGCACGCCGTCGTCGATGTCGTCGACATCCTGCAGGTGCGGATCGTCTCGGAACGAAAGGATCTGCGCCAGCGGCTGACGCTCGAGCAACCACCGGAAGGCCCGCTGCGGATCCGAGTGGAATCGATGGCGTCGTCGGCAACAATCGATGACCCGCCCTCGCTGCTAACGCCCTCGTTCCTGACGCCCCGGTCTTCGTTCTCGACGGCTCGGTCTTCGTTCTCGACGGCCCCGCCAGCGGCGGCCCCGGCCTCGCTGTCCACGCCCAGTCTGCTTCATCTGCAGAGCAGCCACCCGCGGCTCTTCGCCGGCCATCTCGGCGAACTGCTGCCGTACTTGCTCAGCACACCGACGGTCAGCGAATTGAATCGAGCGGCGCAGCGGCAACTGTTAGCGACCGCCGACCGGGAACCGCTGCCGACGCTCGGCGAAGTCGAAGCGTGTGTCGAGCGGTTGGCCGCCCCGCAGCGACGGATCCGTGTGGCGGCCGAGCGAGAGCTGCTCGCTTGGGGCCTACCCGTGCTCCGGCACCTGGACCGCCTGGACGAGACGCTGTGGGATTCCGAACAGCGCAGCCGCATCCGCCGCGTTCGCTGGACGCTGCAGCCGCGCCGAGCCGATACGCCGCAGAGTCTTGTGCATTGGCTGGCCACCGACCCCGAGTACTGGAACCTGGTCGCCGCCGACTGGTCGCACGAGAAGCGTCACCGCGGCGACATCGTTCTGCGGCGGGTGTGCGGCACCGGACTGGACGTCGACGTGCTGGCCGCGGCCGAACCGATCCGCGTGGCCGAAGCCGCCGCGACGCGTTCGCGGTAACCGTCCCGCTCCAGCGCCAGCAGCCACTGCTTGGTGTCCAGACCGCCGGGAGCGCTATAGCCGCGCAGCCCCGACCGGCTGACCACGCGGTGGCAGGGGATGATCACGGGCACGCGGTTGCGGGCCATCGCGCTGCCGACGGCCCGCATCGCTTTGGCTCGTCCCGCCGCCGCAGCCAATTCACCGTAGGTGACGGTCTGGCCGCAGGGTATGGCTCGGCAGGCGGCGTAGACCGAAGCCAGAAAAGGTGTCCAGCCGGCGGGATCGATCACGATGGCATCCAGCGGACCGCTATCGCCATCGGTGAAGTAGGACTGCAAGGCCTCGTCCAGCCGCTTGGCTTCGTCGGTCCCGGGGCGGTCTGCCGCCCCTTGGGCTTCCTCCCGTGGCTGCCAGTTCAATTGCCAAAGGCCGTCGGGCGTCCAGACCGAGTACAGCGGACCGAGCGGGCTGGTGTGAACGCTTTGGTCAACAATCGGAGGCTGGACGCTTGGCATGTGGATCGATCGGGGGCTAGAACAAACGGGACCGGGCGACCGCACCCCCTGATGGAGCCGTACAATCCATCCGGCTGGTTGGCCGCCCAAGCGCCTCCGACTTATACTGAATCCGGGGACGCCACGGCATGCGGACCACCACCTACAGGGTATCCATCCGGAGATTGTGAATGGAAGGCTACGGCGCCTTTAGCGACGATTTTTATTTGAACATGAACCTGGGCACCGAGATGGATCTGCCCCAGAATCGCGAGACGGTTCTGCATCACTTCGAACAGCTCAAGCGGCGGTTTGCGAACATGCAGAACTTTTATTCTCGCGAAGCGAACGAGTTCGTGTTGGAAGAGGAGAAGGAGCACGGGGCGTACCGGTGGACTTCGATCGAGCAGCGTCGGGTGAACAGCGGGGCGGTCAACCCAGCCAACTTCGACGCCGCTCTGGAGCTGCACCGCAGCGTCCTGGAACTGGTTCCCTACACGCTGTCGATCAGCCCGCTGGACTGCGAATCGCTCAGCGTGATGATGGGCTTTGACTTTAATTTTCGCGGCGACCAAAACGCCGTGATGACCGAAGCTCTGGGAGTGATTCCCGGTTTCGAGAAGATGCTGGAAATTCCCAACAGCCGCGTGCTGTGCAACGAACCGTCGTTGCAGTTCGCGCTGGACGACGATTGCCGAACACAGTGCCGCATCGGTTTCGAGACTCGCACGACGGCCTACCACGTGCGGACGCAGGAGTTCCCCGACGACCAGTTGAGCGTCTACCTGACGGTGCGGCGATTCGATTCTTTGTCGTCGGACGAGAACTACGCCGCCGAGTTCGAACGTCTGGCGGGCTTGTGTCGCGAGATCGCCGACGGGTACCTGGTCACCAATATCCTCCGTCCCCTGCAGCAAGCCATCGCGCTGAAATAAACGAGCCGGAGAAGGTTTTTAAATTTGAGATCTGAGATTTGAGATCTGAGATTTGCTGACTCTAACGGATTCTATGTATGGCTCAGAGCGGTACAAGGCAATGTTTTCTCCCCTCTCCCCCGCTGCGCCGCGAGCGTCAGCGAGTGAAGCAGTGGTGGGAGAGGGGTCGGGGGTGAGGGGGCTCGGGTGCAACGCAATGACTGTTTGCGTACGCCTTTCCGAGTCCCGCACCGCATCGAGGTACGGCCATGGTGCTGCTGCGCTGCATTCCCCCTCACCCCCAACCCCTCTCCCCCGAAGCCTGACTCGCTTAGGCTCGCCAGGCTTCGGGGGAGAGGGGAGAAAGCGATTCTTCTCATACATAGATTCCGTTAGAGTCAGGAGATTTGAGATTTGAGATTCGCTGACTCTTTTGGCGGAGCTGGACTCGAGCGAATCGTCGTGCTGGGACCACTAAGCACGTCGCAACATTTCATTCGGCTTTACCCTCCCGCTGCGCGGGAGGGTGTTGTCGCGGGGTTTCACCGAAAAATTCATGCCGACGTGCTTAATCAGCACTGATCGAACACTAATCTCAGCGGGTTTCAGCAGAGAATTCTGATTCGTGTTCGATTAGCGGAGATTAGTGGTTAAACATTCTGTTCGGCGTTTGCTGCTCTACCCCGGCGGCCACTGCATCGCACGGCCGCCCAGCAGATGGAAATGCAGGTGATCGACGGCTTGGCCGCCCTCCTTGCCGCAATTGGTGACCAATCGATAACCGCTGTCCAGCCCCAGGTCCGCAGCCACTTTGGCGGCCGTCAGCAACAGATGGCCAGCCAACGCCTGGTGCTCCTCTTCCAGCTCCGACAGCGAGCGGATCGGCTCCTTGGGTATAATCAGCACGTGCGTGGGCGCCTGGGGATCGATGTCGCGGAACGCTAGACACTGGTCGTCCTCGTAAACGATCTCGGCGGGCACCTCACGGCGGATGATCTTACTGAAAATGGTTTCGGACATCGGCTGCAATCGTGGTTGATGGAAAGGAAGCGGAATGAGCAATCTCCAGCGCCGTGGCTGCGGCTTCTCGGCCAGCAGCGCCACCGGCCTCCGGCGCTACGGCTGGTGGCTGCGGATCGCGATCGGTTGCACCGTGATTTTAACGGCTGGCGTCGCTTCGAGTCAGGCACCGCCATCAACGCCTCAGGCATCGCCGCCATCGGAGGCCTTTACGGCGTACCGCGTGGAGATCGTCGATGCGGAAAACGGTTGGCCGGTGCCACTGGTGGAATTAAAAACCACTTCGAGCGTTCGCTTTGTCAGCGACAACGCGGGCGTGATCGCCGTGGACGATCCCTCGCTGCTGAACCAGCCCGTGTGGTTTTCTGTTTCCAGTCACGGCTACGAGGTACCGGCCGACGGGTTTGGGTTTCGCGGCGTGCGTTTGACTCCTCGAGCCGGCGAGTCGCATACCCTAGAAGTTCAGCGGACGAGCATCGCCAAACGCGTGGGCCGACTGACCGGCAGCGGCCTATTTGCTGAGAGCCAGAAACTGGGTGAGCAGACCGAGTGGCGCGATGCCCCGCTGGTTGGCTGTGACAGCGTCCAAAACGCGGTGTTTCGGAACCGGCTGTTCTGGCTGTGGGGCGATACGACGTTGGCCCGGTACCCGCTGGGCGTGTTCGACATGACCGCGGCGACGACCACACTCGAACCGTTTGCTACCGACGAACCGCCGCTGCGTCCGCGTTTCGACCACTTCCTCGACGCCGCAGGTCGCCCGCGCGGTGTGGCCGACATGCCGGGCGACGGCCCCACGTGGTTGACCGGCGTCGTCGCGTTGTCCACCCGCGACGGCGACGAAAAGCTGGTAGCCTGCTACCGCAAGATCGCTGGACACCTGGAGGTTTACGAAGCCGGACAGTGCGTTTGGAACGAGTCCGAGCAGCGTTTCGAACACCTGCAAACACTGTGGCGGCGAGAGGACGACGAGCCGCTGCCTGCGGCGCTACGAGAAGGCCATCCGGTACGGTGGACCGATCCCGAAGGCCAGCGGTGGATTCTCGTCGGCAACCCGCTGCCGCACGCCCGCGTCCCGGATCAATTCCAAGCCTGGAAAGAGCTCGACCAGTGGCAGGCGTTGAAACCGCAGGCATCCCTGCCAGCGGCCGGAGAAGATCGCCGCATCGTCCCCCACTCGGGATCCATTGCCTGGAACGCGTACCGGAAACGTTGGGTCACCGTCTTCATGGAAAAATTCGGCAGCCCGTCGGCCTTCGGCACGCTGTGGTACGCCGAAGCCGACCAGCCCACCGGACCTTGGGGGCCGGCCGTGGAAATCCTTTCGCACGACAACTACACCTTCTACAACCCGCGAATCCACAGCGAACTGGCTCGGCAAGACAGTCCCATTTTGCTGTTCGAGGGAACGTACACGGCCGAGTTCACCGATCACGCGATTCCCACACCGCGTTACAACTACAACCAGATCCTGTATCGCCTAGACCTGGACGACCCGGCGCTGGCCGCAGCGGTGGATGCTCTAGAGTCGCGGTAAATCCTGCGCAAAAAATAAACCAACTTTTTTCTTGCCCCCCCCCTTTCTCTTCCGGTACACTCCGTTGGTTTTGGTCATGTAATCGACCCACCAATTTCACAGTAACATTGCCGACCGATAATGCATATTGCTCGGAGCAATGATTCGAAAGGGAGGATCATCGTGGCATCCAGGAATCTTGTCGTTTCGGCCACCATTCTGGCATTTCTACTTCCTCCCTTCATCTTTCTTAGGGGGTCTGTCACTTGGGCCGAAGACGTCGTGAACGCAGGAGAAGTCGTTCTAGTCGAACGCCGGCCGATGGAGTTTTTCGGTCGCCTGCACATTCCTCCCCAAACCGATGGAGCGAGCAAGAACGTCGCGTTCCGATTAATCAATTCCGAAAACAACCGCGAATTAAAACTTGGAAAACCAAACGCCACTTGTGGTTGCGTTCGGGTTGAAGTCTCAGCCGTTGAGATTCCTCCCGGCAGGTCCGTAGACGCATTGCTTTCCGTAAATATCCAAGCCCAGGGGGCCCAGCCAGTTTGGAGGCAAAAGTTATTCTTCGAAGGCGAAGGGCCCAGCCAGGCTTACGTTGAGATTGAAGTGGTTTCGGAAATGGCGGGATTTCTTGCGTTTCAGGAGCCAGATTTCTTGGTGGAAATTGCTGGTGAGTCAGCCCGCAGCTCCAATCGCAACACATCAAATATTACCAAGACGCTAGCTTTTACCGCGACCCGCCCAATTGCCACCGAAAAACTGACTTTAAGAGTGGAACCTTCACACATCGGGATCAAGACTCTGCTGCGACGAACATCCGATACTGGCGGCGAGGCAATGCTTCGCCTGACCCCCAACGAGTTCGGAGACGAACCACTGAATGTATCCTGCACGCTGGAGGACGAATCAAGCGGAAAATCGACCATCATCCGAGGCGTCATAGCACGTCGACCTGCAATCAGCGTATTTCCGTCCACGATTCGTTTCATCCGAGAAAAAAACGGAAAGCTGGCAGGCAATGCTGTGGTCACGAAGTTCGAAGACAACAAAAAAGAAAGCACACCAAACACATCTCCGGCTTTTATTCAGGCCCAAATTTCTGGCCTGCCATTAAAAGTCGACGTGACGCAAGCGGGCGGCACGCTTGCTCGAGTTAAACTGGAAATCCCAGAGGATCACGAAAAGAGTTTCGATGATGAAAACAAAAAATCGATAAAATGGGACATCGTCTGGGGAGACGAGCGTGGGGCCCCGCGATCAAGAATACTGATCAGCGATAGCGACCTAAACTGGATCGGTGAGCAGTGATTCCGAGACCCGTCAACGTTGGAACGTGCAGATGTTGTCTTTAACTACATGGAGATCGAGTAATGCGAAGACTTTCGTTAGGTGTCATGGCTTTTACTGTGATCACGTTCGTCCTGTCCTGCGACGTCAAGGCTCAGCAATGCTGGGACATCGAGCAAGAGGCGACTCCATACAGCGTCAATCTCGGCGACAGCAACGGGGGCCCATACGAGGGAACAACGCGAGCACCCCCTGAGTCGTCCGTCTATTGCCTAATCCAGCGTGATTGCGACAGCGGCTGTGCCGTCTATCCTGGAGTGAATCGATGCCAAAATGGTGCGTCGGACATCTTTCTTGACCCAGACTCAAGGGATGCAGCGAAACGATACGACGAGGTTGGCACTGGGGTCTGCTACTATTCTTTCTGAATAGTGAATTGGGGGCCACCGGACCGACTAACTACCGTCCAAAGTCTCATTCCACAGCAGTCGATGCTGTCCAACCATCGTGGGGCGTACGTATGTTTCGACGCTTGATTTGCGGTACGACAAACCGGTTTCCAAATCACGTAATCGCTGCCACTTCAGCCCTACTCATTGGTCATTTTTTTCCGACTGTCGGCGGACGGTTGTGGGCACAAGACCTTAGCGTTGCTGCGGCGGAAGAAGACAGTGGATCACGCTCAAATCTAGGCGCTTCATTGCTACAGGCTCTATTAGCGAATAACCAAGCCATCCGGAGCTACGATGTCACTGTTAACTTCGAAGCCTACACGCTAAGCCCCACGCAAGAAGCAAGAGATTATGTTTCGCACTTCAGAATTTTAACGGCCGTCGATCCGCAAGCTCGGCTTGGAGTGTGGGCCCATCGACTGGAGAGATGGAGTAACAATCAAGAACTTGCGGAGTCCAGCAAACGTATTGCGTCCCTACTGGTGACGCCTGAGGGTGACATGCACGTTAAAGATGTCCGTGGAATACGACAACTAAAGGACATTCCTTGGGAAAGGCTGTCGAGAACGTTCAGATGGCCATCCTTTCGGACGATTGGCCTAGAAAGCTTTCCCGATCCCATTGGAAACGATGGATTCTGGAAAACCGTCGCGGCCAGTAGACGTGGCCTGTCGGCGACTCCTCTAGCTAACGGAGACTTTGCTGTCAGTTTAAAGGTCGAAAACAGTGGTTCCGATACGGTCGCTTACCAATGGATTTTTGATGCTAGCACAATGCTTCCCCGGAGCCGAATGGTGTCGGTGATCGTAACCAGCACTGGAGAAAGGTTGACCAAAGAGCGGACATTGTTCGAGTGGAAAGAGTTTTCGGGCGTGTTTGTGCCACACAGCATTCACAAAACGATTGTAAAGAGAATGGCTGACGAGAAGACGGGCAACATCGTGCCTTTCGAACTATATGAAGACGTGGAATTTTCCTGGAAGCATTTGGACAATCCGATGGGGGAAGTATTTACCCTTACTGAACTTGCAAGCTTGGATCTTGCGGGATTTCTGTCCGCGGAGAGAACGAAAGAGAAGGAGAAGGGTAGCGTGGGAGCTCCTTAACCGCGAATGTCGCCGGGGCTCTGTCTGACACCCTCGTTGGGTTGAGATGAACAGGTGAGCTAGCCGAATAGGCCCGTGATCGCGTGTCCTTTGACGATTTCTCGCGGCTGATTCAGGTGGTTGTAGACCATGGTTTCGGGACTGATCCCAAAGGCGTGATAGATGGTCGCCAGCAGATCGCCCGGGTGCACCGGATCCTCCAGCGGTGCACTGGCCGTCTTGTCGCTCTTGCCATACACCAGACCGCGCCGGATCCCCGCCCCGGCCATCACGCCGGTGTAACAGTAGGGCCAGTGATCGCGTCCGTCGTCCGAATTATTATTGCCGCTGGTGCTGACGCCGCGTTGGGGACTGCGTCCGAACTCGCCCACGGCCACGACCAGGGTTTCGTCCAGCATGCCGCGATCGTCCAGGTCTTCGATCAACGCGGACAAACCGTCGTCGAGCATCGGTGCCGACTGGTTCTTCATCCGTTTGCTCAGATCGACGTGGTGATCCCAGGAGTGATTGTCGCTGTTGGCTACCTTGGGCCAGATGACCTCCACCACGCGTGTGCCGGCTTCGACCAGTCGCCGTGCCAGCAGACAGCTCTGCCCGAACGTGTTGCGACCGTAGGAATCGCGCACCGCGTCGGGTTCGGCCGCCAGATCGAAGGCCTCGCGAGCACGTCCCGAGACGATCAACGACAACGCGCGATCGTAGTACTCGTCCAGCTCGAACGATTCGACCGCCTGGTTGATCTCCGGCATCTGCTGGTTCAGCAGGTCGCGCAGTCTCGCTCGTCGCTGCAGACGAACGCTGAACACCTCGGGGCGCAGCTTCAAATCATCCACCTTGATCCGTGACATTTTCTCCATGTCCATGTCGTCGCCGCTGGGATACAGCGTGTAGGGATCAAAGGCTTTGCCCAAGAATCCGGCCGTGCCACCTTTGCCCACGACATTGGATTCCTGCAAGGGACGCGGCAACATGACAAACGGCAGCATCGGTTCGTCGACCGGGCGCAAGCGGATCAGATTGCTGCCAAAGTTGGGAAAGTCCTTGGGGCTGGGCGGTTCTAGCTGGCCCGAGGGACTGACCTTGTCGGTCGTGTACCCGGTCATCATCTGGTAGATCGCCGCGGTATGGTTGAACAAACCGTTGGGCGTGTAGGCCATCGAGCGGATCATCGTGAAGCGGTCGTTGATCTGAGCCAAACGCGGCAGGTTCTCGGTGAATTTCACGCCCGGCAGTTTGGTACTGATCGGCGAGAACACGCTTTTCACATTGTCCGGCAGATTCTCCTTGGGGTCCCACAGGTCCAAGTGACTCGGTCCGCCCTGCAAGTACACCAGAATGATGCTGCGAGCCCGGTTCCATCCCGGACCGCCGCCGGCCGAACCGGCTTCGGACGCTTGGGCCTGCAGACGAAACAGCGATCCCAGCGACAAGCCCAGCATTCCACAGCTGCCCACCCGCAGGATGTCTCGTCGCGACGCTCGCAGGTGAGCGTCGCACAGGTCGCGTGCCAGGGCGGCACCTTTGATGGACAACATGACAATTTCGCTCCGTAACAGGCAGAGAGGGGCGTGGCGTTGCTATCGAGTCTGGGGATGGCTCAGCGGTTGAACAAAAAGGCGGGGCTGTTGATCAACGCCCAGGTTAGATCTTCTACGGCGGTCAATCGCAAGTTTTTCCGTTGTCGTTGGCTGTGCTGGAGATCGGTCCGCAGTTGGACCAGTTGCGGGTCGTCCACCGTTTCCACCTTCAACGCTTCGATGCGGCGTTTGAGCGCCGTGACGCGGGCGTCTTCGGGCACCGGACGCTTGGCTTCGGCCAGCGCCGCCCGCTTGGCCGGCAGATCGGCGTCGACTTTCTCGAAGTACGCCTTCAGCGTCTGTTGTTGGGCTTCGCTGCGCTGCGGCTGGGCCGTGCGTGTGATCGCGGCAAGCGGCTCGGGCAGCGTCAACGGCGAAACCTTTTCGCTGGGAGCGGGGTCGGTTGTGGCACTGAGTCGAAAACGCGCCAAGCGATGATCGGCGGCATTGTGGAACTGATAAATCTTGAACGTCAGCACCGTGCCGCTTTCATGGCCGAGCGGTTTTTCTGGCCGCAACGTCGCCCAGTGGACCACGCCTCCGGCCGGCGAAACGGCCCACCCGCCTTGGTCTTTCTGCTTGCCATCGACCATCGCCGCCGGGGAAAAGCCGTTCTGAGAAAAATCGGCCGCGGTGGCGACAAACTTGATGGGCTGGGCCTGTTGGGGATCGCTCAGCGGAGCGGCCGTGGCTTCGAATTCGGTCACCACAAAGTTACCGTTGGGTGGCAAGCCGGGGCCGCCACCGGGCAAATCGGGCATCGGCAGGGCCTCCAAGCGGAAACCGGTGATGCCCTTTAACCGGGTTCGCACCGTGACCGTGTAGATGCCTTTGTCCTTGTTGCCTTCGGCGATCACCGAGCGATCCTGTTGCACCCGCAGAACCGCCTTGTTGGAGGCCGCCAGGGCGGAAGGCTCGAGCAGGCGCCATTCGGTTTCGGTGGTGTTCTTGGCCAAGAACGTTTGCATCCGTGCGGGCAATTGCTGCTGCGACTGGGTCAAAGCCGCTTCGGCCGCCGCGATCCGCTCCTGCCGCTGGGCTTCCAGCCGATCGCGCTGCGGCCGCAGCTCCGCCACCAGTTGCTCGAGTGACTGCTGGGTCTGAGCCAGTTTGTCCTGACGTTGCTGCTCGCGCCGCACCCGTTCCTCGGCCCACCAACGTTCCATTTCTTCCAGTCGCCGAACCAGCATCTCGTGGTCGCTATTAATTTCTTCGCACAACCCGGCAAACGCCTCGTACTCGGCCGGTCGTGGCCGGCGGCCCAGGATCCGCAGATACAGTTCCTCGACCAGGGTCTCATCCTCGGGCATCGATTCGACCAGCTCCGACAGTTCGTTGTCTTTGTCGGCGATCGCGGTGGCCACCGTCGGGCCGCTGACCAAAGCCATCACGGGCCCCAACTGCAGATCCGTCGAACGTTCGCACTCGCAGGCACTCTCGCGGACCGGCCGGCCCAGATTGGCCAGGAAGCCGTCGGGCAACTCAACGCCCACATCCGACAGTGCCGCGGCGCGGGTCCCCGGTGGAACGCCGGGAATACGCGAGGGAGCCCCGGTGACGGTGTGGACCGCATCGAACAGAACCTCCGCCGGCAAACGACGCGGCGTGGCATGGGCATAGTTCTGCGTGTCGCCCTCGTTCCAGCGATGGGTGGCCACCGACAGTTGATAGGTGCGACTGGTACAGATCTCACGCATCAGGCGTTGGACGTTGAAATCGCTTTGCAAAAATCGCTCGGTCAGATAATCCAGCAATTCCGGATTGGTGGGCGGATTGCCGGCCCGGATGTCGTCGATCGGTTCGATCAATCCGACACCCGTCAGATAGCCCCAGACGCGGTTGGCATAGCTGCGGGCGAAGTACGGATTGTCGCGCGAAGTCAGCCAGGCGGCCAACCGCTGCCGCAACGTCGCATCGTCGCTGCATGCGTACTCGGCGGCGTACGGGAATTTGGGTTCGGCTGGTTCGCTGGTGCGGGCGTGCAGCACCTGGCCTTCGGCCTGATCGAACACCTCTTCGTACAACGGTTTCGCGCCCTCGACCGCCGTGCCCCCGATCTTGCGATCCTTGCTGGCGGGATCCCGTTTTAAACGTACCTGCGAAAAGAAGGCTGCGGTCTGGTAGTACTGGTCCTGGGTCCAACGTTCGAACGGATGGTCGTGACATTTGTTGCAGTTAAAGCGGATCCCCAGGAACAAGTGCGTGGTGTTCTCCACGGTCGCTTCAGGGTCGCGCAGAATCTTGTAATAGGACGCCGCCGGATTGGCGGCGTTGGATCCCGAAGCCGTCAAAATCTCGGAAACGAACTGGTCGTAGGGGCGGTTCTCGGCCACCGCATCGCGAATCCACCGGCGAAATTTCTGCGATCCTTCGACGCCCAGAAACTTGCGATTCACCTGCAACAGATCGGCCCACTTGTTCGTCCAGTGTTGGATGAAAGCGGGACTGCCGATCAGCGCATCGACCAGGGCCTCACGTTTAATTCGTACCGGCCGCCCGTCGCCGAGGAACTCGCGCACCCGTTGGCTCGACGGCGGCAATCCGGTCAGATCCAGCGTCACGCGACGGATGAATGCTTCGTCGCTGCACAGTTCGCTGGGCAGGACCTTCATGCGCTGCCACTTCGCGGCGACCAGGTCGTCGATCTTGCCCCAGGACGGTGGCGGTTGCCACTGGAACCCTTCGCGCTTGCCCATCACGGTCAGCGTGGTCGCCGCATAGGCGCCCTCGTAGCGAGCCAGAACGGGGGCCTCGCCGCGGCGGAGCGTCGTCAGGCGGGCCTCTGAATCGACCGTGGCGATCTCGGTATTGCCGCTTTCCAGGAACGCTTGACGGGTGACATCCCGCCGGGTGCCATCGTCGTAGTAGGCCACCACCCGCATCTGTTGGCGGTCGCCGATGCGTTCCACCACGGGTTTCTGAGGCTGGACTTCAATGCGTTGCACCCGAGTTGCCTCGAGGTCCAGCTTGGCACCGCTGGCGATCCAACGCCTCAGGATCGCATGATTGGGATCGCCCTGCCGCATCAGGACGCCGCCTTGGTGCGGCACCACGCCCAGGGGTTTGAGCAACATCAGGCTGGCATCGGGCGCAACCGAATTCAGCCGGCGACCGGCCAAGTCGTCCGACAATGCGCGGACGTCGAACACCGGGTCGTAGCCGCGCAGCGACAGCTTAAAGCCGTTCTTTCCTTTCGCCGCCCCGTGACAGGTGCCCTGATTGCAGCCCAGTCGCGACAGCACCGGATTGACGTCGCGGATGAAGTCCACTTCGGGGTCGACCTCCAGATCGGCCGTCGTGACCGGAACCTCGGCGTGGTGCGAACCGAGCCTCACCGCGATCGAACCGGTTCCGCTGGCCGCCGGTCGCAGCAAACCGGCGGCGTCGCAGGTTACGAACTCGGGCGCGTGCACGTCGCAGTTTCGCGTCACGTCCACCTGCCGGCCATCGGCCAGCGTGGCCAGGACAACCAGCTGGGTGTAAGCAAAGGGGCCGGCCAGATGGACCTTTTCCGGATGCACCGTCAAGGAACGCACGTTCTGGGGCGAGGGCGCGGGCGACGCTGCGGTGTTCGATTCCGGCGCCGGTGATTGGGCCTGTTGCCGTGCCCACCGGGCGGGATCGAAAGCGGCGAGCCGGCCCCCGGCGCCGGGCGTGATCGGCGCCGCTTGCCAGGTATCGGTGATGGCCGTTGGCTGGCCCGTCAGGATCCGCACGACGCCGTCCGAACCGGCGACCCCCAAGCGGTTCTCGGCGTCGAAGGCGATGGCGAATACCGAAGCGTCGTCGATGGTCAACTGGCCCAAGGCTTCGTACTGGTCGCTGGTGTAGTCCCAGATCCGCACTTCGCTGTGGCCATCGATCGTCGCCGCGGCGGCCAACCGCGTCCCATCCGGACTGACGTCGACACTGAAGATCCGGCCCTTCATTGCGGGCAGAGCATGGATCAGGTTGGCGTCGTCGCCGATCTTGCGAGCGGTCTGCCGAAACACCCGATACAGTTTGGCAACGCCGTCGGCACCGCCCACCAACACCTCGTCGCGGTCGGGGTGACGATCGATCGAATTGACCCCGCCGGCCAGAGCCCCCGGGGTGATCGACGTCACGTTGTCGATAAACCGTTCGGTCGCCACTTCCGTCAGTTTGACCGTCATGTCGCGACCCACCGAAATCAGATGCGACCCATCGTGCGAAAAGACCGTGTCTCGCACCCAGTCGTCGTGGGCGCTTTGGTACAACACCTGGCGGCCGCTGGCGACATCGATCGCCCGCACGGTCGTGTCCGCGCAGGCCAGGGCCACTCTCTGGCCATCGGGCGACCAGCTCACTCCGGTCAACACGTCGTAGGTCAGAAACGTCGACAGCTCCAGCGAACGCTTTTCCACGTCCCAGATCTGCAGCTCGCCCTGTTGCGAGGGAGCCCCACCGGCGACGGCCAAGCGGGTTCCGTCGGGCGAGAACGCCACCGAATCAATCCGCTCGCTCAACCCCACCAACCGAGCCGCCCGCTGGCCGGTCTGTGCGTTTAACAACAACACTTCGTGAAAGCCGCCCACCGCACACCACTTGCCGTCGGGCGAAAAGTCCAGGGCCGTGATCACGGGCGGCCGAGGGTACACCGGCGGATCTTGCATCGTGAAACGTGGCCCCGCGTTGAGTGCATCGCCGGCAGCGCCGCCGGCGATCCAGCGCCGCACCAAGTCGACTTCGTGATCCGACAGCGGCGGCCGCTGGCCGCGCGGCATCTCCGCGTGCCCATCAACGGGCGTAATTAATTCCAACAGATAACTCTGCTCGGGATGGCCGGGCACAATCGCCGGCTGGCCCGATTCGCCACCGGCCAACAAACTGGCGAAATCGGTCATCAGGTACTCGCCCTGCTGCTTGGCACCTTGGTGGCAACCGTAACAGTGGGTGCGGAAGATCGGCTGGATGTGCTGTGTGAACTCCGGTACCGCCGCCTCGGCGGCCGCCGACGGCGGGGCGGGTTCGTCTTGGGCCTGTCCCACCGCCGCAAACATCGCCGCTGCGCCCAACACCAGGCTGCCCAGGGCCCAGCTCAACGGCCCTCTACCGTATGCCCCGCCACCGGATGATCTGTAACCCTCGGTCCTCTGATCCTGGGTATCGCACTGATCCCGGGTATCGCATTGGGAAATCGAAACCGGCATTCGGGAAACCTCGTATAGAAAACGTCCGGCGGCGAGCCACGGTTCTCGCAGGCGCAGCCGCCCGACCAATCGGTCTGGACAGCGTGATCGGTGCGAGGGAACGCGACCCCAAAGAGGGCAGGAAGGCGGGTGGTGAGAGCACAGCCCCGCACAACGGACCGTATCCTCACCTTAGGGCGAGTCTAGTGGTGCCCGCCGGCAGGGTCAACGTAATTCACCATTGCGGCGCCGGGTTTTCGCGGTTGCTGGCGACGGCCGGTGATTGCGTATCGGTTGTCGCCCCCCGGAGCCTCCTGGCGACCGCTGTGGTAAACTGGACAGGCTCGCCCCGCGGCTAGCCTTCCTTTTCCTTCCGTTCGTTTCAACGTGGTTCGGCTGCGGAAACGCAGAGTGTGTGATTGCCTATGGATGCCTCTGAGGATCTTCAGCACTGGTTCGGGCATGACGTGTCGCCCGGCGAGTGCGTCAACACCGAGATGGTCGTGACCGAGAGCTACAGCAGTCGCGACGTGGTGATTCCCATCCGCGTATGCCGAGGCGAGAAGCCGGGGCCGACGGTGTTCGTTTCGGCCGCGATCCACGGCGACGAACTGAACGGCACCGGAGCGATCCGCAACATGCTGCGCGATCCCGACTGGAAACTGGCCGCCGGTACGCTGTTGATGATTCCCGTGGTCAACGTGCTGGGCTTTGAACGCCATTCTCGCTACCTGCCCGACCGCCGCGACCTGAACCGATGCTTTCCCGGTTCCACCGACGGCAGCATGGCGTCGCGGCTGGCCAAAGTGATTTTTCAGTCTTTGGTCAAACGTTGCGACTACGGCGTGGACCTGCACACCGCGGCGGTGCGGCGGACCAATTTCCCGAACGTCCGCGCGGACCTGAGCCATCCGGAATGCCTGCGGCTGGCCGAAGCCTTCGGGGCGGGGATCATCTTGAACAGCAAGGGTCCCAAGGGCTCGCTGCGACGCGAAGCCACCAAGGCCGGTTGCCCGACGATCATCATCGAGGGCGGCGAGGTCTGGAAGGTGGAAAGCTCCGTCGCCGACTGCATGACCCGCGGCGTCCACAATGTCCTGAAAGAACTGGGAATGAAGCCCGGAGAGTTGGACGTGCCCGACACCCAGGCCACGATCCGCGAAACCAAATGGGTTCGCGCCGAACGCGGCGGCTTTATCGCGATGCACGTCTCTCCGGGCGACAGCGTGGTCAAGGGACAAGCTCTGGCGACCAACAGCAACCTCTTGGCCGAGGACCAGAACCGCTTGGAAGCGCCCTTTTCCGGGATCGTCATCGGCATGACCACCCTGCCGGCCGTCCAGCCCGGCGAGCCGGTGGTGCACCTGGGCCGGCTGGCCAGCGCCAAACTGGTTCGCCGGCATGAAAAGCAGGTGGCCTGTGACCAGATCCAACGCACCGCTCACGAGCACCTGGCGACCAATATCCAGGTCACCGAAGCCAGCGAGGAGTAGGCCCTTACTTGCCCAACGAATCGGCCAGCTCGGGGGCGTCGTAGATCACGCGGATCGCTTCGGCAATTCCCACCGCGGCGACCGACACGGCTCGAGCTTGGACGTCGCTGTAGAGGTAGTCGCTGGTCAAGCTCTGGATGTTGCCGTCGAAGATCAGACCCACCAGTTCGCCGTCGCGGTTGACCACGGGGCTGCCGCTGTTGCCGCCGATGATGTCGGCAGTACAGACGAAGTTCAACTGGGTATCGCCATCGATCTCATCCTGGGCTTCCAGCCAGCTGGCCGGCAGGTCAAAGTCCTCCTGTCCGGCGTGTTGCTCGGCGTGCTCGAACGCGCCGCTCATCACCGTCCAGGGACGAACCCGCTGGCCGTCTTCCTCGTATCCGCTGACCGTACCGAAGGCCAACCGCAGGGTAAACGTGGCATCGGGATAGGTATCGGTGCCCTCGATGGCCGCAACGGCCTGGGTGATCTGGGCATAAGCCTGCCGTTCCTGTTCCTCCAGTTGTTCGCGACGCTCGCGGAGCTTGCGGTACTCCGGTTCGAGCAACAGCGCCAAACCGATCAAGGGATCTTCGCTGTTCAAGACCGCAGCGCGGCCACCATCGACCAATTTTTGCCGCGCGGCGACGTCGGCCAGTTGGGTCCCGGCGATTAATTCTCCGGACCGTTGGCGTGGTCCCTTACCGGCCAGCACCTGATCGACCAACAGATCGTCTCCGCCGCGTCGCTCGACAAAGCGGCCGAGCTCATCCGCCAGTTTGGCCCGTTCCAAATCCTCATAGATGGGCGCTTCGCTGAGCAGGTCTTGCAGCAGCGACTCGCGGCCGGCTTCGCCGTACTCACGCAGCCGTTGGTCGTTGGGTTTGGTGTCTTCGGCCGTCATCAACACCAACGTTTCGGCGATCTCGTATAGACGTGACTGGAACCCGGTCATCTGTCCCAGCAGTTCGGCTTTCTGACGCTGGATTTCAGAGATCTGCTGCCAGGCGTCGGCATACTGCTTCAGCGACTCGTCGCCGCGGACGGCTGCCAGCAAGCGATCTTCGCGACCGCGTTTGGCGGCGATCGTAGCCGGATCCTGCAGCCCGGCCAGCATCCCCGTATAGGCTTTGCGAGCGTTCTGGATTCCGAACAGCTCGTCGCGGGCGCGGCGTTTCTGTTCGGTGCCTTCCAAACCGTACTGCTGCAGCATGATCTCTTTGCGACGCAGGTAATCCAGCACGTAGGGCAGGCGATCATCGCGGAGGTACTTCAGGGCGTCGACCGTGAAGATGCGCTGGGTGCGTCCCGGGTTACCGGCGACAAACACCAGATCCTCTTTGTCGACCGGCGTCTCGCTCCAGCGCAAAAAGTGATCCAGCTGGGCGGGTTTGCCGTCTTCGTAAACACGCATCAGCGTGGCGTCCATGCAGTAGCGTGGGTACTCAAAGTTGTCCGCATCACCGCCAAAGAAAGCGGCCTTGGTTTCCGGCGCCCAGACCAACCGCACATCGGTGTATTTCTTGTAACGATACAGGTGGTAGGTCGCCCCACCGTACAGGGTCACCACGTCGCTGCGCAGGCCCGTCGCGTCCAGCGATTCTTTCTCGATCGTGCTGATCACCGCGCGCCGCGCCTTGGCCGCTTCCTCGGTCGCCATCTCCTCGGTCACGGCCGCCTGCACCCGCTCGGTCACGTCTTCGATCGCGACCAATTGATTCAGTTCCAGATCCGGAGCGGCCAACTCGTCTTCGTAGCGGCGCGCCAGAAAGCCTTCTTCAAGGATGTTCCGCTCGGGCGTACTTAATTTGTAAAGCGTGTCGCTGGCCACGTGATGGTTGGTCAACACCAGACCGTCACTGGAGACAAAAGATCCCGAACCACCGGAATTGAAACGCACGGCCGACAACCGCAGATGTTCGGCCCACGCGTCGGTGGGTTCAAAGTCGTGCTGGGTCTTGAGGTGTTTCAAGGGCAGGTCGTTGAACAGCCACATCCCCTCGTCACCACGAACCAACCCCGGCGTCGAAACCACAGCCAGTAGAACCACCAACCACCAAGTTTGACAGTGCATCATTCGTTAAACCCTATCCGTCGGAACCATAAATAACCGTCAGGCTTTAAGCATAGGCGTTTGACCAGGGGCTGGGGAGAGCAGGGGGGGGCGGCGGGAATCGGTCCCTCGATGCCCAGGGCAGCCCGGCATTGTGGCGGGTTTCGATGGATCCTAGCCGGCAGGGGTGGCTGCGCACTAAGGATGCGGCCCCCCCGATCCATCCGCTCACATTTGCAGCAGACCCCGCCCCTAGCTCGACGTTCACGCCGGATAAGGGACTGAACTTTCACTTAGCACGATTGGTTCACCATTTGCGTTCCAGGGTCGGCTCGTACAGACCGAATGTCCCATCCTTCCTGGAGACGAACTGAGATGAGTGTAGGATTTTTGATTGACATGGACGGGGTGATCTACCGTGGCGGCGAACTGATTGCCGGTGCGGACCGCTTCATCAACGCGCTGCTGCGCGAGCACATACCGTTCATCTTTTTGACCAACAACAGCCAACGAGCGCGGCGTGACGTTGCCACCAAACTGCAGCGTTTGGGGATCGATGTGAATGAGCGTCACATCTTTACCTGTGCGATGGCGACGGCCCGATTTTTGGCGGACCGCAAACCACGCGGCACAGCGTACGTGATCGGCGAAGGCGGATTGTTGCAAGCTCTGCATCAGAACGGCTACTCGATCGTCGACCACGACCCGGATTTCGTGGTCGTCGGCGAAGGGCGTACGGTCACGCTCGACGCACTCGAACAAGCGGTCAGTCTGATCCTGGGTGGAGCGAAATTAATTGCGACGAACCTGGATCCCAATTGCCCCACGCGAAACGGTACGCGGCCCGGATGCGGAGCCACCGTCGCGTACCTGGAAACGGTCACCGGCATCCAGGCTTTCAGCGTCGGCAAACCCAGCCCGATCATGATGCGTGCGGCGCGGAAGGAACTGGGGCTGCTGACATCGGAAACCGTGATGGTGGGCGACACGATGCAGACCGACATCCTAGGCGGCGTTCAAATGGGCTACCGCACGGTGTTGACCCTGACCGGCACGACGCGCAGAGAAGACCTGGATCACTACGCCTACGTCCCCGACACGATCGTCGAGTCGGTGGCCGAGATGGAAGATCCGCTGGCGTTTCTACGCACCCGCTTGCCCAAAGGCAAAGTCGAAGACGACACCGTCCGACTACCCGCCATGGCATAGCAGCCCAGTGGCATAGGCTTCCAGCCTGTGAGCATTCGATTATTAGCTCGTACTTGTACTCGTACTTGTACTTGTACTCGTACTCGTACTCGTGCTCGTGCTCGTGCTCGTGCTCGTAATCGTACTCGTAATCGTGCTCGTAATCGTGCTCGAAACCCGCCCCCCGCCGCTAAGCTCGCTCAAGCCACAAGCGTCTCGAGTACGAGTACCGCTGCGCTGAGTACGAGTACCGTTGCTGTGCAACTGAGTACGAGTAGATAGTGGCATAGGCTTCCAGCCTGTGAGCTCATCCCGCCACGGGCCAGGGACCCATGCTACTTTTACTATCTACCGAAAGGCAGTTCTCACATGCGGTCTGTTCAGCACGACGAGTGCCCAGATTCCGAACGGAATGCCTAGCAAACAGCAGGGGCCGATGCAGGGGATCACACTGAGGATCGCTGCTCGCTTGGATGCGTCATAATCCCACAACCGCTTCATCCCCAACGCTCCACGGATGATCACGACGTCGACAAGTATCAACAGTACCCCCCAGGCGCTACGGATCGCCAACTGGACGTACTCCGAGACCGGGCCCTGGTTCATCGCTTCTAAACGCGCGACCATCCCGGTCACCAGCATCGCGACATCACCGATCAGTCCCAAAATGCCAACGCCTAAACCGATCGATGCGACTACCAGTAAAGCAATTGCCGGCGGCGTTACCTCGCGGCGGGCCTGAGCCGCCGGGTCCTGCTCAAGCGGCTGGGAGGTGGGTTGATAAGGATTCGACATCGGCACGGTTCCATGATGTTATGAGGGTAAGTTTTTTTACTCGTACTCGTACTCGTGCTCGTACTCGAAACCCACCGCGTCCCAGCGTCCCTCTAGCCACGAGCGTCCCCGAGTACGAGTACCGCTGCGCTGAGTACGAGTAGACAGTGGCATAGGCTTCCAGCCTGTGAGCAGTGGCATAGGCTTCCAGCCTGTGAACAGTGGCATAGGCTTCCAGCCTGTGGACAGTGGCATAGGCTTCCAGCCTGTGAACTAAAAAACCCCCCGGGGCCCAAGCGACTTACTGCCGCACGACGCGGAAACCAATATAGCTGTACGCGTCCTTGGCTTCGGCGAAGGCGCGGACACTGCTGCGAGATTGGATCGGCGAAACGTACCAGGAACCGCCTCGCAAGGACCGCCAGTCGCCGTGGCGATGCTGGGGCGTATCGTCGGGACCGGCATAGTCGACGATCGGCTCGGGGTCCTGCCGGCTGCCCCGCTCTCGCGCCTCTTCGGCCATCTGCTTGTACACGTTCGGCGAGTACTTGTCGCGGCACCACTCCCACACATTGCCGTGCATGTCGAACAGTCGCCAAGGGTTGGCAGCAAACGAAGCCACCGGAGCGGTAAAGACGAACCCATCGCCCCGCTCGGGCTCGAGGGCCACGGTCCGCTGCCGCAGCACGTCTTCGGGATGCACGGCGTACAGCGCCGCGTCGGCCACGTTGGCGTGGCGATACAATCCGTCGGGATCGTCGCCGTGGCTGTAGTGCGTCGTGGTGCCCGCGCGGCAGGCGTACTCCCACTGCGCTTCGGTCGGCAACCGGTACGTCGCTCCCTCCCGGTCGCTCAACCACCGGCAAAACGCTTCCGCGTCGTTAAACGACACACACGTCACCGGGTGATCCTCGGTTTGCTCGAAGCCAGGATTCAACCAGTGGTGTCGCGGTTGCAGCGAGAACCGCTCGAGGCCTTCATACTGCGGCGTGAAGACCATCGCCTCGCCGGCTCGCTGAGCATCGGTCACGTAACCGGTCGCTTCGACGAACTGGCGAAACTGCCCCACCGTGACCTCGGTCGCCGAAATTTCGAATCCTTCGGATAAGCGCACCGGGAACGCCGGTGATTCCAAATAGCCGTGGATTTCGCGTTGGTTCACACTGTTGGGATGCGAAGCCGAAACACGGTCACGTTCTGCCAAGCCCATCGTGAACTGGCCGGCGGGAATCGACACCAGTCGCATCCCCAGGGAATTCTGCCGCGACGCTTGCGCGGACGCGGTTTGACACCATAGCAGCGTCCCCAAGACCGCGGTGGACATGACGTAAAGGGAGGAACGCATCTAGGTCACCAGTTCCGTCAGCATACCTTTGCTGTCCTGGAAGGATCCTGCCACGGGAACGCCAACGCGGTCCAGCATCGTCTGCCACAGCGAGGACAGCGGTCGCTCGCTGGACAATTTCAAATGTCCGTGGTGCCGCACGCCCAAGGCCTTACCGCCGGAAAGCATCGTGGGCAAGTTATCGCGACTGTGTTCGAACCCCATGCCGCTGGAGAATCCCAACACGGTTCGGTCCAACAACGTCTGGTCGCCCTCGCGAACCTCCGACAACCGCTTGAGGAAGTACGCCCAGTGCGACATATAGATGGTGTCGACCTTGGCCAGCTCGTCCAGGGCCTGCGGGTCGTTGCCATGATGCGACAGGGCGTGGTAGCCGTTGGAAACGCCGAATTCGGGATACACGCCGCCGGCCAACTCCTTGCGAACCACGTAACTGACGACGCGAGTCGAATCGGTTTGAAAGGCCAGGACGATCAAGTCATACATCAATTTTGCGTAGTCGTCGTACAGGTAGTCGCCACTGCCTTCGGGACCTTTCATCGTCTGGTCGAACGGTCCGTGCACGCCGGCCATGGCGGGCTGCGGCTTGGGTCGCTTGCCCCAGGCGATCCGCCGCTGCAGTTGTTTTTCCAGTTCCCGCACGCTGGTGAAGTACTGATCCAGTTGCTGGCGGTCGGCTTGCCCCAGCCGAGGCTGGATCTGGCGAGCTTGATCGCGGACCGCATCGAGCACCGAACGCCGCTTGCGAACCTGCTGGTCCTCGGCGGCCAACTGCTGCGCGCTGGCCGGCCGGAACAAACGGTCGAAGATGGTTTTGGGATCGTTCTCGGCGGCCAGCGGTACCCCTTGTTCGTTCCAGGAGATCGTCGCCAGAGCCTGTGAACCGTAATTGGTTCCGCGGTCGACCGACAACTGCAGCGAATCGAAACGGGTCTCGCTGCCCAGCGTCGCAGCGGCGATCTGGTCGGGGCTGATCTGTTGCTTCTCTCCCTGCGCGATCGAGGTCGCAAACGGGTAGGCCCCACCGTGACCGCCCCCGGCGGCCAGGTACGTTCCCGACAACACGGTGAAGTTGCCGCGATGGGGCTCGAGCGGTTTGAGAATCCGGCTGGCGGTGAAGTCTTCGCCTTCGTCGACCGGCGTGAACTCCCGCATATTCATTCCGGTACCGAAATAAAACATGCCCATCCGAGCTGGCGGAGCGTCGTCTTTTGGCGCGGCCCCAGCCGGCGTCATGCTTTCCAGCCACGGCAGCGCCATCGCCGCTCCGGCCCCACGCAGCACCGCCCGTCGCGGCAGACGAAAGGGTTTTACGTACGTCATCGGTTCCTACTTCTGCTGAAAGGGTTTGCTCGTGACGATCCCACGAATCAACGTCTGCAGCCGGTAGTCCTCGGCGACCAACTGGTCGACCAACGCATCGACGGTGCTGCGGTCTCGGGCGTCGATGCCGCGTCCCAAGGCATAGGTTAACATCTTCTCGCTCAGCCCTCGCGCAACACGCTCCGGCCGCTGCAGCAGCAAGCTTTTAAATTCGGCGAACGAGTCGAACGCTTGCCCGTTGGGCAACACGCCCGAAGGATCGATCGGCGGCGTGCGATCGCCACGAAAGTCTTCGCCGTCCTGGCGCGTCCGCCATTGGCCGATGACGTTAAAATTCTCCAAGGCCAGACCGTAACAATCGATCCGCAGGTGACAGGCCGCACAGGAAGCGATCTGTTGGTGTTGGATCAAGCGCTGCCGAACCGTCAATCGCTCGCCTTGGATGTTCGGTTCCACTTCCCCCACACCCGGTGGCGGCGGGTCCGGCGGGTCGTTGAACAACACGTCGCGAACATAGGCACCGCGGTGTACCGGTTTGGTACGCACGCCGTCAGAACCCATCAGGGCCACTCCGGCCATCCCCAACAGCCCACCGCGAGGCGAATCGTCGGGCAGCACGACTCGCCGAAACGCATCACCGGACACATCGCTCAAACCGTAGAAATCGGCGAGCGTCTCATTGACCATCGTCCAATCGGAATCGACGAACGAGAGCAGCGATTCGTTGGACTGCAGGACTTCGCGAAAGAACGCCAGTGGTTCCCTCACCATCGCTTCACCGAGGGCAGGGCTGTAATCACGATAGGTCCGCTGGTCGGGCGCAAAGGCCAGGAACGCGTCTGTCTTCAACCACTGGGCGGCAAAACTGTCGATCAAGGCCGCCGCTTTTTCGTCGGCGAGCATCCGGTCGACTTCGGCGAGCAACACCTCGGGCTGGTGCAGCCGGCCGGCCGCAGCCAGGTCAAACAACCGCTCGTCAGGCATCGACGACCACAGGAAATAGCTCAGCCGCGTGGCCAGCTCCCAGTCGTTCAGCCGCCGTGGGACGCCCGGTTGATCGTCGCTGATCGCATCGTCGCCACCGTGCTCGTCGTCACGGTGCGCGTCGTTACGGTGCGCGTCGTTACGGTGCGCGTCGCCGCCGCCATCGTCGCCAGCCGGTTCGATCAAAAACAGGAAGTGCGGGGAGCACAGCGTTACGGTCAAACCGGCGCGGATCGCATCATGGAACGACCGACCTGCGGCCAGCTCCGCTTCGACGACGGCCATCACCGACTGCAGATCTTCGTCGGTGATGGGACGGCGATAGGCACGGGGCAGGAACCGCCGAAAAATCTCCGTGGCATAGTCGAGGTCTTCGGTAGCCCCCTCGCCGCGAAACAGCAGCTGCTGGTGGCTGCGCGGCGGCCATTGTTCGTACAGCGGTCCCTCGCACTCGATCCAGTCGACGTACAGCTTGGCCAGTCGGCCGGTATCGGCCGTTTCGGGGTTGGGCCGCGAGAAGGTCAGCGATTCCAGTTGTTGCCGAGATTGCAAGCGCAGCGCGGTCGCAAAATCGTTCTCCGCCGAAGCCTCTTGTTGCTCGCGGCGAAACTGCACACCCACGGAACTGGTCAAGCGAAAACGGGCCGGATTCAAGATCTCCACATGGTATTCACCACACTTGGGATCCCGCGGCACGACCGCTTCGTAGACCGTCGGCTGGTCGGTCACTTCGGTTTCCAGCAGCAGTTGTTGATCGTCTTGAGGATGGTCCTGCCGGAACCGCATTCGCACCGGATGCCCCTCGGCCCCGGGCGTGCCCCACGCGCGAACGCGAATGCGATACAGGCCGCTGGTCGGTATCTCGTCGCGCGTATCGCCGTACTTCATCACGCCGAAGGACCGCGTCGCGTCGGCCATCAATACGATCTCGTTCTCACGACACTCGATCGCCGGATTCGCGCACAAGTAATCGATCGCACGATTGTTGGCCGTCTCTTCAAGCTCATAGCGCATGCGCCGCGTAGGATACTGCGGCGGTCCGTCGACGATCGCGCGCTGGGCGACCTGCGAAGCGACTTGAAAGTACTGTTCCAGCAAGCTGGGGTCGAGCATCAGGGCGGTCGCCACCTTGTCGAATCCTTCGGCCGTGCCATCGGGCGGCAACTGGTCCAGCGGACTTTCGCCCGGCAGGAACTGCAGGTGCAGCAGGTCGCGCAAAGTATTGGCGACCTCGAATCGATTCAGCCGCCGCATGATCACTCCGCGGCCCGCTCCGCTGCGTCGCTTTTCGGCGAAACGCAGTTCATCGGCGATCCAGCTGGTCACACGACGTAACCGTTCCGCCTCCGGCCGAGGCTCCCCTTCGGGAGGCATCTGGCCCAAATTGATCTGGTCCATCACCTCGACCCACGCGCCGGCCGATTGGGGGCTGAGGAAATCGGGTTCCAGGGTATCGAGCCGCAGACCCGCCCCCGCCTCCTCAGCGCCGTGGCAAGCGGTGCAGTGCTGCCGCAGAAAAGGCACGACCGCGTCGGAGTACGTCGCCCGGTCCTGCAGTTCGGCAGCCCGGGCATGGTTCGCCAGGCCGCCCAAAGCTGATAAGAGGACAACGCCCAACAAGAGCCGAGCAGGCGTAGGCAACCGCTTGCGAGCGAGAAAGCCAAACGAATTCATGGGCAGGCGGTGATCAAGGTGGGAGCAAACCGGCGAAAGCCGGTGGCGGGCACTGCCTCCCATGATAACCATCCCGCTCTCGTCGCGCAGGAATAAAAGTGGCATAGGCTGGGGCCTATGCCACTGCTCACAGGTTGGAAGCCTATGCCACTGTTCACAGGCTGGGGCCTATGCCACTGTTCACAGGCTGGAAGCCTATGCCACTGTTCACAAGCTGGAAGCCTATGCCACTGCTCACAAGCTGGAAGCCTATGCCACTGCTCACAGGCTGGAAGCCTATGCCACTGCTCACAGGCTGGAAGCCTATGCCACTGCTCACAGGCTGGAAGCCTATGCCACTGTTCACAGGCTGGAAGCCTATGCCACTGGTTAGATTCCCAGATCGCCGAACAGGGGCGTGCTGAGGTAGCGTTCGCCCAGGCTGCACATGATCGTGACGATGCGCTTGCCTTTAAACTCCGGGCGTTTGGCCAGCTCGATCGCCGCCCAAATGTTGGCTCCGCTGCTGATTCCGGCCATGATGCCTTCCTGCTTGGCCAACAGCCGGCCGTACTCAAAGGCGTCTTCGTCATCGACCTGGATCACATCATCGACCAAGGACGTGTCGAGATTCTTGGGCACAAAGCCTGCTCCGATTCCCTGGATGCGGTGCTTGCCGGGCGAGCCGCCACTGATCACCGGCGAGTGCTTGGGTTCGACGGCGATGGCTTTGAAATCGGGGTTCAACCGCTTCAGGTAACGGGCCACTCCGGTGATCGTGCCTCCGGTGCCCACGCCGGCGACGATGGCATCGATCCGTTGGCCGCTGTCTTCCCAGATTTCGGGGCCGGTGGTGGTTTCGTGGATGTCGGGATTGGCCGGGTTCTCGAACTGCTGGGGCATGAAGGCGTTGTCGGTTTTTTCCACCATCTCGCCGGCGGCGCTGATCGCGCCGTTCATGCCTTCGGCCGCGGGGGTGAGCACCAGGTTGGCGCCCATCGCCCGCAGCAGTGCCCGTCGCTCGACCGACATCGATTCGGGCATCGTCAGCGTCAACTTGTATCCTTTGGCCGCGCAGACGAACGCCAGGGCGATCCCCGTATTGCCGCTGGTCGGTTCGATCACGTGCGTCTCGGCATTGATTTTGCCGTCTCGCTCGCCGGCTTCGATCATGGCCACGCCGATCCGATCCTTGACGCTATTCAGCGGCTGGAAGAACTCGCACTTGGCAAAGATCTCGGCCCCTTCGGGCGCCAGACGATTGATCTGAATCATCGGCGTATCGCCGATGGCACGTGCAGCGTTCGGATAGGTTTTCCCGCGTGACATAGTTACATCCTTGGTAGAAACAATGAAGCAGTAAGCGAGCTGGGGCGGCGCTCCTTCCTAGGCGACTTCCCAGGTGTCGCCGGAATTGAACAACTGTTGCAAGTCGCCCGTCCCCTTGGCGTCCCGAGCGGCGGCAACCTGGTCGTTGATCTGGTCGTCGTAGGTCGCAATGCCTTGGACATCGCGGAACACGCCGATCGGCTCGGGAAACTCGGGGTGTCGCATCCGGCTGAGCATGAAGTGCTGGGTCGGATCGAGCGTTTTTTCGTCGTGGATCAGCAGGTCGTCGGCGGGCACGTCAGCCGTGCGAACGATCTCCAGACGATTGCCCACCATGCGGATGCCCTTGTCGCGATCCTTGCCGAAGATCAGCGGTTTGCCGTGCTCCAGCTCGATCGTGTTCTCAGGCCGCTGGGTACGGTCTTGGGCATAGCTCATCGCCCCGTCGTTGAATACGTTGCAGTTCTGATACACCTCGACCAACGACGTGCCCTTGTGCTCGGCCGCCCGCTTCAGCGTGGCTTCCAGGTGTTTGACATGGGCATCGATGCTGCGGGCAACGAACGTCGCCTCGGCCGCCAGCGCCACACTCAGGGGGTTCAGCGGATGGTCGATCGAACCCATCGGCGTGCTCTTGGTGACCTGGCCTTCGCCACTGGTCGGGCTGTACTGGCCCTTGGTCAGACCGTAGATGCGGTTGTTGAACAGGACGATGTTGACATCCACGTTGCGGCGCAAGGCGTGAATGAAGTGGTTGCCGCCGATCGACAGGGCGTCGCCGTCGCCGGTGATCACCCAGACCATCAGATCCGGCCGCGTGGCTTTCAGCCCCGTGGCGAACGTCGGCGCCCGGCCGTGGATGCTGTGCATCCCGTAGGTGTTCATGTAGTACGGAAAGCGGCTGCTGCAGCCGATGCCGCTGATAAAGACGATCTTCTCGCGCGGCACGCCCAGCGTGGGCAGCACCTTTTTCATTTGGGCGAGGATCGAGTAATCGCCGCAGCCCGGGCACCAACGCACATCCTGATCGCTGGCAAAGTCGGCCGCTTTCAAAACCGGTAAATTCATTTCAAATACTTGAGAAAGTTGCGTGATTGGCTGAGTGTGAAAAACGATCGGCCAGCGGTTTAACCGACGCGGATCTTCAGTTTCTGGTCCACCACGGTGCAGTCCTTTCCGATGCAGGCCTGGTCGCGAATCGCTTCGACCAATTCCGTCACCGTGAACGGTTTGCCCTGGACTTTGTTGATGCCGATGCAGTCGACCAGATATTGGTGCCGCAACAGCATCCGCAGTTGTCCGGTGTTCAGCTCGGGTACCAACACGGTTTTGAAGCTCTTCAGCAGATCCCCGAGATTGCGGGGCAGGGGATTCAGGTAGCGAACGTGGGCGTGGCTGACGGTCAATCCGGCCCGCTGGCAACGGCTGACCGCCGTGTGGCAAGCGCCGTAGGTTCCACCCCAGCTGACCACCAACACCTCGCCTTCGGTTTCACCAAACACTTCCTGTTCGGGAATCCGCTCGGCCACCAGAGCAACCTTTTGGGCTCGGGTGTCGGTCATGTGTTGGTGGTTGGCCGGGTCGTAGCTGACGTTGCCGGTGCCGTCTTCCTTTTCCAAACCGCCGATGCGATGCATCAAACCGTCGGTGCCGGGAATGGCCCAGGGCCGAGCGAGGTTCTCATCCCGCATGTAGGGCAGGAAGGGTTCGTCCGCATCGCCGGGCGCGTCGGGGTGATGGACCACGATCGGATCCATCGACGCGACATCGGGAATCTTCCAGGGTTCGCTGCCGTTGGCGATGTAACCGTCGGACAGGACCATCACGGGGGTCATGCATTCGACGGCCAAGCGCCAGGCTTCCTGCACCACATCGAAGCAATCGCCGGGGCTTTGCGGAGCCAGAATCGGCAGGGGCGATTCGCCATTGCGGCCAAACATCGCTTGCAACAGGTCGCTCTGCTCGGTCTTGGTCGGCAGACCGGTGCTGGGGCCGCCGCGTTGGACGTTGATGACGACCATCGGCAGCTCGACCATCATCCCGAGGCCCATCGCTTCGGCCTTGAGGGCGATTCCGGGACCGCTGCTGGCCGTGACGGCCATCGTGCCGCCAAAGGCGGCTCCGATCGTGGCTCCGACGGCGGCGATTTCGTCCTCGGCCTGGAACGTCCGCACGCCAAAGTTTTTGTATTTGGTCAATTCGTGCAGGATGTCGCTGGCCGGCGTGATCGGATACGTCCCATAGAACAGCTCCTTGCCGCTGCGGTGGGCGGCGGCCAACAGGCCCCAAGCCAGGGCCTGGTTGCCCATCACGTTCTTGTAGGTTCCCGGTTCCAGCTCGGCCGCCTCGACGCGGTAGCTGACGCCGAACGCTTCGGTCGTTTCGCCAAAGGCCCAACCGGCGCGCAGGGCCGACTCGTTGGCCTGCGCCACGTCGGGTTTCTTGCCGAACTTGTCCTGGATAAACCGCAGCGTCGGTTCCAGCGAGCGGCCGAACAACCAGTACACCAATCCCATCGCGAAGAAGTTCTTGCAGCGATCGGCGATCTTGACGCTCAGGCCCAGTTCGCTGACCGCCTCGCGGGTCAGCTTGGTCATCGAGACCTTGACGATCCGGTAACTGGACTCGAGGACTTCGTCCTCCAGCGGGTTCTTGTCGATCTTGGCGAGCTTGAACTCTTTCTCGTTAAACCCGTCCTCGTTGACGACCAGGATCCCGCCCTTGCGAAGGTCGGCCAGGTTCGTCACCAACGCCGCCGGGTTCATGACGACCAAGCAGTCCAGCGTGTCGCCGGGCGTGAAGATCTCCTCGGCGGCGAATTGGACCTGGAATCCGCTGACCCCGGCACGCGTACCGCGGGGAGCCCGGATTTCGGCCGGGAAATCCGGAAAGGTGGCCACGTCGTTGCCGGCCAACGCACTGGTATTGGTCAGCTGGGTACCGAGCAGCTGCATACCGTCACCGCTGTCGCCGGCCAGGCGAACGGTGATTCCGGAGACGTGTTCGACGGGTGAATTTGATGATTCTGGTGAGGTTTCCACGGCAAAATGTCCGCAAAGGGATGCAGCTAATGGATTCGGCGAGCCCGTTCAGCCGCCTCGACAAGCGGGTTTTGCAAGCCCGCGCGAAGGGTATCGGCCGACCGGAAAAGGAGGGTCTGTAGGGATTCTATCGAATCGGAGATCCGGGACGGGTTAGTAAAAGTGTAGGAATCTACAAGACATCGGACAGACATTACGATTGGTAAAACTGTCGCAGCCCCTTCATTCTTCCACAGTCGCCCCGTTTCGTCAGCCTCAAATTGCCGCTTCACCCTGTTTTTTCCGGGCTGTTCGGCCATGGCCGAGCGTGTCCGGAGGCCGGCGGCCCGGGGTTGAATCAGAACCGTGCAATCGAGCCCGACACTTCGCCGATTCAGTCGGCCAGGCGGCGGAGCTCTTCCAGACGCTGTTCGGCTTTCATGACCAGGGGCTGGACGCCGTCGTTCTCGGCATACAGCGCGAGGATGCTGTTCCAGATCTCCTTGGCCTCGAACAACTGCCCCTGCCGCAGCAGGCGATCGGCTTCCTCGAGATGCTTGCGAATGATCTGCTCGGCTTGGCCGCTGCGAATCCCGGCCGCTTCGATCTCGGCGACTTGGCGCCGAGCCAGATTGACGAACGTGGTGTGCTCCTCGTCGCCCTCAAACAGCGTGATGATGCTGCGGTACTTGTCGATCGCCGTGGAAGGGTCCCCGAACTGCTCGTAGCGTTTCGCTTCGGCAAACAGTCGCTCGGATTCGTTCCGCAGCTTGATGCCGCGGCGAACTTTGACCGACAGCGCATGCTCGGCCTCGGCCATTTCCACCTGTTCGATCTGTTCCCGAGCCCACTGAGCGTGGCGGCCGTCGGGAAAACGTCGCAGGATCGGATAGAGCGCCTGATTTTTGGCCTGCACCATTTTGATGCGGCCGCCTTCGGCCAGCAGTTCTTCGGCGCGAGCTCGCAGATCATCCTCGCTGGGCGGCCACAGCACCCAGGCGATCAGCCCCATCAGACTCAGGACCATCAACCCCAAGAACCAGGCGCGCTCCCAAATCGGTGCCCGGGGTTCGGGTTCGGGCTCGAGGTCCTGCTCGGCCTTGCCCAGCAGCTCCCGGGCTTCCTGGCTGTCGGCCTGCACCTTCAAGGGGCTGAAACCCGCCGATACATGCTCGGCCACACTGGTGCCTTCGGCCGCCCGCCGGCGGACCTCGCGCAGCGCCAGCGTCACCGCTTCGGCGCCGTGAGGCCGGTCCAGCGGATCCTTTTCCAGCAATTGTTGGACGACCGCACTGAGGAACGTCGGACAATCCAACACCTCGGTGGCCACGACCGGAGGCACCTGCCGCGCGACATTCTCGACCATCTCTTCGGGGGTGCTGCCGGTGATCGGATGCCGGCCGGTCAGGGCAAAAAAGATGACGCCTCCCAGCGAGTACAGGTCGCTTTTGACGCTGGCCGCCTGCGGCGACTGGACGACCTCCGGCGCCCGGTAGGCGTAGTCTTCGATCGTCGGGGGCCGCTGCGAACGAAACAGCGACGTGGCCCGTTGGCTGCGAAAGTCGACGATCACCGGCGAGAGGCCCGCCATGCGAACCTTGTCCGGTTCGAGGGCGCCGTGGATCACGCCCTGACCATGGGCGGCGGCCAAGGCTTCGGCCAGCGGTTCGGCCAGATCCAAAACCGCCTGCCAGGGCAAAGCCCCCCGGGCGTCGACCTGCTCGGCCAAACTCTCGCCCTCGATCAGTTCGTAAGCCAAGTAGGCGTCGTTGTCCTCAAAGCCGCCACCGTAGCAGCGGGCGATGGCCGTGTGGCGCAGCCGTTTGAGCGTTTCCCACTCCTCGACGAACTCGCGTTTGCCCTGCGGCGTGCCGCCGAAGGGCACGGAAAAAATCTTGACCGCCAATCGCTTTCGCTGCTCGACGTGCACCGCTCGCCAGTAGCCCAGGGCTGCCGCGCCGCCAGAGACCGATCCCAGCGGGGATTCCAGAGCCAAGGGGCCTAATCGAGAGCGGGGCATGGCAGGGGATCAAAACCAAAAGACGCGAGGCGAAACGGAGTACCGACCTTCCTATTGTGATCCGAAACGCACGATTCCGCGACCTGCCGCGATCAATCCAGTTTCAATTCCAAATCCGTCTCGTCCTGATCGATCGTCACTTTGTACGTCGACGCCCCCGGAGCGTACTTGGTGATCACGGCCTTGTACTCGGGCGCATCGGACGTTGCACCTCCGTTCAGAGCCGCCGGGTCCATCGCCCACACCGTATGCTCCCCGGGCGGAACGCCCGGCGTGCTGCCGACGGCCAACTCGAAACGCCCCTCCTCGTCGGTCATCGCCATGGCTTCGGGATGCACGTCGGTGTTGGCCGGATGGAACGTGATAAAGACTTTGGGAACCGGTTGGCCGTTATGCGTGACGACGCCTGCGACGTCGTAGTATCCGGTATCCGGCGTACAACCGGTCAGTAAAACAGGAATCAACAGCAAGGCCGCAGCGAGGGGCGCGGTGGATGACTTCATCGGAAACATCAGCGGAAACCTAAGGGAAAGCAGAAGAAACAGAGGCAGAAGAAACAAACGCAGAAGAAACGCCAGGACGTGGCCGCGGCTTCTCTGGCGACGCAGCGGAGATGAGGGAACATCCTCGCTGCGCCGCCAGTGCTGGCCTCGACCTGGCGAACGTGAGACGCGGGAACTGGCTCGCGCACAACTAGTTCTGGATGGTTTCGTCACCATCGCGGCTGTGGACCGCTCGCCAGTTGTTCACGGAAATCGTTTCGCTCAAGAAACCGACGCTGCCGTCACAGTAGGCCACCATGATGCCGCCCGGATGCATGCCGCGAGCCAAGCGGCCGGTGACGCGCCAGGCGTCGACCACGATCGACTTGGGCAGATTCGGCGTGAAACTGCTGCCACCCTGATGCGAGATCGATAGGCCCTGCGAGCTGTGATTCATCCAGAAGGCCGAGTTGGTGGGCCGGCCGTGTCCCTGAATGAAGTTCGACTGCTCGACAAACAGCAGCGTATTGGTGGTGCCGTCGGTGATCGCGGCAAATGGATAGTAACGGTTCTTGTGAAAGATGCCGTCGGTTTCGTTGGCCCGCTCGGGACAGCACGAAGACATGCGTTTGCCGCCGCTGTTGCCGGCGTAATCCTTGAACGCCCCTTCGGTGCCGATCAATGGCACGCTGGGACAGCGGAACGTGTCCGGGGCCGACAAACAGGGCTGTTCGTTCACGACGCCGTGCTTGGTCTCGGGACCAAACGTACTGAACCACAAGTCCCCACGCTCGGGCGTGTAGGGCAACTGCAGCAGGTCCATTTGGTCGTACAGGTTTTGCTGTTCAATGTACGGCAGGATCGCGGCGGTCCAGCCCCACATCCCGTTGTACCAGCGGTGATTGGCCTCGGAATTGGATTGACCGTGGTCGGCATTGGTACCGTGGCCGTTCCAGGCGGTGTTGCCGGCGGGAAAGGTTTGATACGTGTCGTGGTAGTTGTGGCAGGCCAGTGCCAAGTTCTTCATGTTGTTGCTGCACGACATCCGCCGCGCGGCCTCGCGAGCTGCTTGCACGGCCGGCAGCAACAACCCCACCAACACCCCGATGATCGCGATCACGACCAACAATTCCACCAGCGTAAAGCCGCGACGTGGACGAAGACGATGCATTTTCATCTCGAGAATACCCCTAGCAAGAATGAACAAACGTTACCGGTCGCCGCTTTGGATGAACGGGTGAGCCCCACGCGCATGTCAATCGAAGCCAATCTGAAACAACCCCGGGAGCCTACGATCCCCCTAGAGGCGGCAATTGCGATTATGGGGCTGCCTGCGCGGCAAGTGCAACAGTTACGTGAACATTTCTTCCTGCCCTGGGGAAACTGAGCCACCGCTTGAACGGCACCAAAGTGAAGATAGCCACCCGTAACAAAGCGAGCGGGGTGGGGGGGGCAAAGCGAGCGGGGCGAGGCGAAAGCGAGCGCGGGGTGAGGCCAAACTCAGAGGCTCGGTCTTCAGCGGAGACGGCCAGGCGGCTTTCTCTTTTCGGCTGGGACTGCCGGAGTCTATCTCGGCGGGCTGACTTGCAACTGCCGGTACTCGGCGCGGGCCAGGCCGCGCAGGTCGTCATCGAGCAGCGGAAAGGCCACGCGATAGGCCGCCGCCGCGGCGCGGAGCTCGCCCCGCTGGCGCAATCGCCGGGCTTGCCGGACCCAGGCCTTGCCTTCCTCGATCCGAGGATCGGCTGCCGCAGTCGGCGATGGGGACGGCGATGGCGGCCGGGCGTTGCTCTCCGGGGCGGTGCTCTCCGCGGCGGTGCTCTCAGCGATCGGGCTCTGCGGCCACAGCGGGCTCTGTGGCGACCATGCACTGCCGGCGCGGCCGCGGCGTCCGGCGCCGGCCGACCGTTGCTCGGCTGGCTGCTCCGAGGCCCGCGAGCGCCGCAAAAACTGCTCGGGCGTGCCGCCCAGCAACTCGCGGTCGATCGCGCCGTGGTCGATGATCTGGGCACGCACCGACAGGCCGCCGGCGGACAGCGACCGTCCGGCCGCGCTAGCGGGGCCGAAGCCGCGCCGCGTTTGCCCGGCGGCCGCCCGCAGATTCCCGCCCAGGTAGGTCGAGCCACCATCGGGCACCATGACGCTGCCCCGGTAACGAAACTGTTGCTGCGACGGCAACTGAACGACCTGGGCGAAGACCGGACCGGCGGCCGTCGCCAACACGAGAGCGCAAAACACGCGGTACACGGTGGTTCTCCCGCCCGGCACGGGGCATTGAAGAAATCGACAAACCGTTCAGATATAGAACATCGCTTCGCTGGGTTCCCCACAGCGGTTGGCCAAATCGCTCAGCCGCGTACTGGCCAACGCCTCGCGATACGCGTCGCCGGCTCGCTGCCATGCCGAACGCAACTCGCGGGCTTCGGGCGTATCGTCCTCGCCGCCGGCACAACCGCCTTCGCCCCAACCGATCTGCTGGGCGATATCCAACAACGTCAAACGCTCGGGCTGGATCAACAACGTGTACCCGCCCTGAGCCCCGCGCGTACTGGTCACCCAGCCGGCCGCTTTTAATTGTTGCAGAATCTGGACCAAAAAGGGCTGCGGAATCCCGTGCCGCTGCGTGATTTCTCGCAGCGCCACCGGCCGCTTCTCGGCGGTCTGCGCCGCCAAATCCAGCATCGCCAAGCAGGCATAATGCACGCGGGCAGGAATTTGCATCACCGCGTCCCCCTTGTTAAGAACTGTGCAGTCCGCACTCGGTCTTCTGAAATCCGCTCCAACGCCCGGCCCGTTCGTCTTCGCCGATCTGAACCGCTCGGGTGCACGGGTGACATCCCACACTGGGATAACCTTTGTCGTGCAATTCGTTGTAGGGAATGTTCTCCTTGCTGATCAAACCCCAGACATCCTTCTTGGTCCAATTGGCCAGCGGACTGACCTTGACCAACTGGAACTTGCGGTCCCAGCCCACGATCGGTGCCTTGGCCCGGTCGGGACTCTGATCGCGGCGGATCGCACTGGCCCAGGCGTGCCAGCCGCAAGCCGCTTGATGCAAAACGCGGATCTTGCGGTCGTAGCAGCAGCGGTTCGGGTCGGTTTTGTAAAGCGGTCCGCCGTGCAATTGTTCGTACTGCTCGACCGTCAACTCCGGGTATTTGTACTCGACCTCGATCCCGTAACGCTCTTTGACCTTCTCGCGCAGAGCCAGCGTCTCGTCGAACTGATAGCCGGTTTCCAAATTAAAGATCGGGGTTTCCGGAGCGATCTCGGCCAACATGTGAATGATCGTCATGCCCTCGGGACCAAACGCCGTGGCCATGGTGAATTTGGGGGCAAAGCGATCGATGGCCCAGCGCAGGATCTCCTGGGGCGTGGCCGATTCCAGTCGCTGGCTCTCGCGAGCCAGTTCCTCGAGCAACGCGTCGGTGGGCTCCAGTGGCGGGTCAGCCGCCAAGGCCCCGCGATCGGCCGCCGTCGCCGGATCGTCCGAGACGACCTGCAGCGTCGGCAAAGCCACCGACGGGGCGGCCCGTTGATCCGAACTTGGGCCTGAGCTTGGGGTTTGACTGCCCGAGGCCGGCTCGTCGGCCCCCGCTGCCGAGGAACCTTGCGTTTCGGACGCCTGCGAAACGGACGTCGATCGGTTGACTGCTCTGTTTACCACCATGGCAACACGAATCCCTGAACCTCTGTGCGCTAAATTAGTTGGTCGGGCTCGGCCGCAGCAGGGCCCGGACGACCAAAGACTACATACCTGATCTAGATAGTCAAGTATCGGTCTGGTCCGCCCGCCCGTTTAGGCAATCGCTGTTAAACTTTAGATTGATCCCGCAATTGCCAGCTGTGCCAGCTGTACCTCCCCGCCGCCCCCACACCTCTCTTATGTCGACGATCCTGCGAACGGCCCCAAGCGTTTTCACCGGCGTCCCAAACGTTTCCACCCGGGTTCTGGGCGTCCCGGCCCGGGTTCCAAGCGTTTTCGGCGGGGTGTTGTTCGGCGCGCTGGCGGTTGTGCTGGCCGCCGCTGCGCCGCCCGTCGCCGCAGACCCACCGAGCGCGGGTTCAGCCGACGTCACCGCCGCCGAGGCGTCCGCCGGTTCTTCGGACGAGGCCGCCGGCGCCGCGGCCCCGGTGCGGTTTGCCCGCGATATCCGCCCGCTGTTCAATACGCACTGCATCGCCTGCCACGGCGGTGTCAAGGAAGCCGGCGGCGTGTCGTTGATTCTCCGCCGGTCGGTGCTGGGCGAAGCCGATTCGGGGGAGCCCATCGTGATTCCGGGCGATCCGGAGTGGTCGGCGATCATGCGGCGCGTCACCTCGGACGACCCCTACGAGCGGATGCCGCCTCCGGAACACGGCCGCGCGTTATCGGAGGACGAAATCCAGACGCTGCGGCACTGGATCGAACAGGGCGCCGCGTGGGAGGAACATTGGGCCTACGAAGCGCCGCAGCGCGCCGATGCGGTCTTGGCGGCGATGGACGAGGTGCCGAAGTGGAGCCACGGCGTGATCGACACCCTGGTTCAGCGGCGCTGGGAAACCGAGGCGGCACCCCGTCCGCCGGCCCCGCGCCAGCGGTGGCTGCGACGCGTGACGCTGGACCTGACCGGCATGCCGCCGACGCTCGAGCAGTACGAAGCCTACGCGGCGGACCGAACGCCGTTTGCCGATGCTCGCGTGGTCGACCGTCTGTTGGCCTCGCCGCGGTTGGCCGAACGCTGGGCGACGGTGTGGCTGGACCTGGCACGCTATGCCGACACCAAGGGTTACGAAAAGGATCCGCATCGCGACATCTGGCCCTACCGCGACTGGGTCATCCGAGCGATTGACCAGGACATGCCCTTCGATGCGTTCACGATCAAACAGTTGGCCGGCGACCTGTTGCCCGGGGCCACCACCGACGATCTTGTCGCCACCGCTTTTCACCGCAACACGCAGACCAATACCGAAGGCGGCACCGACGACGAAGTGTTTCGTTTGGCCGCCGTGATGGATCGTCTGCAGACGACGTTCGAAGTCTGGCAGGCGACCACGATCGGCTGCGTCCAGTGCCACAGCCATCCCTACGACCCGATCGAACACGAGGAGTACTACCGGCTGTTGGCGTTCTTCAACACCAGTCAGGATGTCGACCTGGACGATGATCGGCCGACGCTGAGAATCCCTACGGCGACGGGCCGGGACAGCGATCCGCGGCGAGCGGAACTGGCCGGGCATGTGCGGCGTTTGCGGACGGCTCGGGAGGCGCGACGCGCGCGTGCCGCCGCACGGCTTGAAGACCGCGCGGGCGAAGCGGTCCTCCGCCCGATCGCAGCCAGCTCGACCGGTTTGACCCAGCTGGAGATTCACGGCGAGCCGCGCGAAGTTCACGCCCTGGGGACGCTGACCAGCGGATCGCGTTACACGCTGGATTACGCGGTCCCCGAATCCTTGGAATCGCTCGGCGCTCTGCGGCTGGATGTTTTACCCGAGGATGTCGCCGCCGCCCGGCGCAATCCCGAGACCGGGTTCGTGGTCTCGCACCTGGAAGCGACTTGGCTGGGCGGCACGTCCGAATCGCCCGAGCCGCTGGCCGGCGTGCCGCTGGTGATGGTCCTGGGCGACGATCCGTTATCGTTGGATTCGCCGCAAGCGTCTCTATCACCGGACGCCGACGGTTGGTCGGCCAAGCCCAAAATTGACCGGCCACGAACCGCCGTCTTTCTTCCCGAACACCCGATCCCGCGGCCCGCCGAGGCGATCGGATTGCGTTTGCAGATCAACCACCGGCAAACGCTGACCGGATCGATCCCGCTGGTGGTCCGGCGGCTGCGCGTCAGCACAACCGCTTCGCCGGCGTGGACCGAGTGGCTCCAGGACGCCGAAACCCAGCGGCTGGAACAGGAAATCGCCTCGGCCGCCGCCGCGGTCCACGCCGCAAGCGGGCCCGCGGTCCCGGTGATGCAGGAGCAGAGTCCGGCGATGGCGCGCGAAACCTTTGTGTTCACTCGCGGCAATTGGCTGGAGAAGGGCGAAGCGGTGCGGCCCGACGTGCCGGGTGTGCTGCCACCGCTGGAGATCGCCGGGCCGCAACCGGCCCAGGCCACACCCGAAAACGCGTCGCCGCCGGACCGCCTGGACCTGGCTCGCTGGATCGCTTCGCCCGACAATCCTCTGACTGCACGCGTGATGGTCAACCGCGTGTGGTTTCAGTTGTTCGGCACGGGCCTGGTCACGACGCTGGAAGATTTCGGCAGCCCCGGCCAACCGCCCACGCATCCGGAACTGCTGGACGATCTGGCGGTGCGTTTCGCCGGGCCGATGCAGTGGAGCACCAAGCGGCTGATCCGCGAAATCGTGCTCTCGGCCGTGTACCGTCAATCGGCGCAGGCCAGCGCAGCGGAGCATCGCCGCGATCCGCACAACCTCCTGCTGAAGCGAGGTCCCCGCAACCGATTGACCGCCGAGATGATCCGCGACCAGGCGCTCGAGTGGTCGGGCCTGCTCAGCGAGCGACGATACGGCCCCAGCGTCATGCCGCCGCAACCCGATGGCGTCTGGCTGTCGCCCTACAACGGTGCGAAGTGGGAAACGGCCAGCGGCGAGAATCGCTTCCGCCGCGCCCTCTATACTTACTGGAAACGCACCAGTGCCTATCCTTCGCTGTTGACGTTTGATGCCACCAGCCGCGAACGCTGTACGCTTCGTCGCATCCCCACCAACACTCCGCTGCAAGCCTTGGTTACGATGAACGACCCGGCCTACGTCGAATTGGCTCGAGGCCTGGCCGAGCGGATGCGGCGCGAGGGCGGCGAGGAGCTGGACGAGCAGATCCGCTGGGCGGTTCGGCTGTGCACCGGCCAGCCGCCGAGCAGCGAGTTTGCGGCGGCGCTGCAGCAATTAGCCGGTCAAGCCCGCGAGGCCTACGGCCAGGATCCGGCGGCCCAGGGCATCGCCAAGACGGCCAGCGACTACGCAAGATTTATCGTCGCCCACACCCTGATGAACCTGGATCAGACGCTGGTGCGGTAGGAGGGGAGAATTGCAAATTGCAAATTGCAAACTGCAAATGTCCTGGCTCTAACGGAATCTATGTATGAAGAGATTTATGGATGAAGAGATCTATGGATGAAGAGATCTATGGATGAAGAGAATCGTTTTCTCCCCTCTCCCCCGCGGCGCCGCGAGCGTCAGCGAGTGAAGCAGTGGTGGGAGAGGGGCCGGGGGTGAGGGGGCTCGGGCGCAACGGAATGACTCATAACGTACGATCCCCAGGGCCGTGCACCGCATCGAGATACGGCCATGGTGCTGCTGCTCTGCATTCCCCCTCACCCCCGAAGCCTGGCTCGCTTAGGCTCGCCAAGCTTCGGGGGAGAGGGGAGAAATCTTTTCTTATCGTACATAGAATCCGTTAGAGCTAGCCAATCTCAAATCGAGCACGAGCACGAGCACGAGCACGAACCAAACTCACCACTCACCACTCACCACTCACCAACCAACAACCAACAACCAACAACCAACAACCAACAACCAACAACCAACAACCAACAACCAACAACCAACAACCAACAACCAACAACCAACAACCAACAACCAACAACCAACAACCAACCCATGAACCTTTCCCAGCAATTGCGTCACGATGGTTTGCAGCTGAGCACGCGTCGGCATTTTCTGCGGAGCTGCCCGACGGGGCTGGGTGCCCTGTGGCTGGCCGCCCAGGGCGAAACGGCTGGCGGCGCGGAAGCGGCGGGCGGCGAGCGGTTTGCGCACGACCCCACACGTCCGCTCTCGCCGCTCGCTCCGCCGCGGCCGGCCCGTGCCAAGCGGGTGATCTTCCTGCACATGGCCGGGGCGCCCAGCCAACTGGAATTGTTCGATTACAAACCCGAACTCGCTCGCTTTGACGGCAAGGACTGCCCGGCCAGTTTTATGGAAGGCAAACGATTCGCGTTCATCCGTGGCGTGCCGAAGCTGCTCGGGCCGCAGTTCGCCTTCGCCCAACACGGCCAGTCCGGGGCGTGGGTCAGCGACCGGCTGCCAGAGTTTGCCAAGGTCGTCGATTCGGTCGCCTTCGTGCACTCGATGCAGACCGACCAATTCAATCACGCCCCGGCTCAATTGCTGCTGCACACCGGCAATGCGAACCTCGGCTACCCGTCGATCGGATCGTGGCTGACCTATGGCTTGGGCAGCGAAAACGAGAACTTACCCGGCTATGTCGTGTTGGTCTCCGGCGGCCGCGTGCCCAGCGCCGGCAAATCGGTCTGGGGCAGCGGCTTTCTGCCGGGCGTCTACCAGGGCATTCAGTGCCGCGGCAAAGGCGATCCGGTGCTGTTTCTGAGCGATCCCGAAGGTGTGGGGCGCGACGTCCGCAGCGCCATGGTCGATACGATCAGCAAGATTAATCGCCAGACCTACGAACAGATGGGCGATCCCGAAACGGTCACGCGAATCGCTCAGTACGAGATGGCTTTTCGGATGCAGATGGCGGCGACCGAGGCCACGGATCTGAGCCAGGAAACGGCCGAGGTCCAGCGGGCGTACGGCGCGGAGCCGGGCAAGGAAAGCTTCGCAAACAATTGCTTACTGGCTCGGCGGTTGGTCGAGCGGGGCGTTCGCTACGTCCAGCTGTTCGACTGGGGCTGGGACGCTCACGGAGCCGCCGCCTCCGAAGCGATCAACGCTGGGTTCAAACAGAAGTGCCAACAGATCGACCGTCCGATCACCGCGCTGCTGAAGGACCTGAAGCGCAGCGGCCTGCTCGAGGACACGCTGGTCGTCTGGGGCGGCGAGTTCGGCCGCACCCCGATGCGTGAGAACCGGGGCGGCAAAGAGATGACGTTCGTGGGCCGCGATCACCATGGTGACGCGTTCACGATGTGGTTGGCCGGCGGCGGCGTTCGGCCCGGCGTCCATCATGGCGCGACCGACGAACTCGGTTTCTCCGCGGTCGAACACCCCGTGCAGGTCCGCGACCTGCACGCCACGCTGCTGCACCTGATGGGCTTCGACCACACCAAGCTGAGCTTCCCGCTGCAGGGCTTGGAACAACGCCTGACCGGCGTCAACGAAGCGCACGTCGTCGAACCGCTCGTCGGCTAGGGTCGGCTAGGCGCGCCCGGCGCGACTGCTTTAGAAACGGCTGTTGCCGGGGCGTGAGACGACCGGGCCGCGTTTGCGGAAGATCGGCTTGCTCTGCTGCGGCGAGTAGGACCGGTCGACCACTTCGTCCTCGACGATGGTGCCTTCGAGCGGGGTGGGATGGCCGTCGACGATTCCACCCGGATACGTCTCGTAGACCTGGCCGCCGTAGCCGCCTTCGTGGATGATCCGGCCGCCGTGGCCGCCGCCGTGGATCACCGGACCGCCGTGGCTGCCGCAGCCGCAGTCGCCGCCGGGGTGCGTGTCACAGCCCACGTCGCAGGCGCCACAGCCGCCGCCGTCGCAGCATCCGCCGTCGTAACGGTAGCCCCACAGACTGGGGATCAAGCCGATGACCGGACGGCACGAGCCACAGGACTGGCCGTTGTAATTGCCGCATGCGTCACACGGATCGCACGTCGCCGGTTCGTTGATCCAGGGATCGATGTAGCATTCGCCACAGCCGCTTGCGCAGCCGCCGTGGCCCAGCGAACCGTGCCCCACCACGCCGTGGCCCACCGGGCCACAAGCCATCGGACCGCAAGCCAGAGGACCGCAACAACCGGTGGCCAGAACCACGATCAGGACGCACAGTCCCGCGGGAGCCTGTCTGCACAGTGACACAAGTTTTACTGAACGCATGGATCGACTTCCTGTCTTTTTGCAGTGGAAGGAGTGCTTTCGGGGGGAGGGCGATCGGCCACGGAGCGGACCGCCGGAAAGGACCGGATCTGCGAGACCGGTTGCCTAGCACTGGATAATCGGCCGCTCAGCCGGCAAACTTCAGCCAATCCACAAAACCCGCAAACTCACCGCAAACCCAAGTTGAATAGGCTGCCAGTGGCACAGGCTTCCGATGCCTGTGAAAACCAGTGGCATAGGCTTCCAGCCTGTGAATACCAGTGGCATAGGCTTCCAGCCTGTGAATACCAGTGGCATAGGCTTCCAGCCTGTGAAAACCAGTGGCATAGGCTTCCAGCCTGTGAAAACCAGTGGCATAGGCTTCCAGCCTGTGAAAACCAGTGGCATAGGCTTCCAGCCTGTGAAAACCAGTGGCATAGGCTTCCAGCCTGTGAATACCAGTGGCATCGGCTGGGGGCTGCCCAAAGACTATATTTGCCTCGCCCTGACCCTTTCTCCGTTTCCCTTTTCGTCGTTCACCATGGCCCGCTCGCCTCACCATCGCGAAGACTTGCTCGCCGAAGCGACGGCGATGCCCGAGCGGGGCGAATTTTGGTTGGACGAAGGCCCCAGCGACGGCGAACTTGACGTCCACGTGATCGGTTTTCGCCGCAGCGGGGCGGCCAGCCTTTACTTCGGCGAACAGCCCGTCTTGCACTTCGACCCCGAGGGCCGACTGCGGCGGCTGTTTCACGACGACCAGCAAATCCTGGCCGCCGGTGGCAAACTGGAGCTTCGTCGCCGCGGCGACGATGGAGCGAGGATGTCCGGCCAACGAATCCCGCTGGATCAAGCTTCTTCGGACGCTTTGCTAGCAGCCCTCAACGACCGCCTCCAGGGCTGCCTCGACGCGATCGCCGAGGGCCGCGTTCGCTGGGGCCGCGTCACCGTAGAAACCGACGCCTTTGTGGCCCGCGTCCTCCGCTGGAGGCAATCGGTCGGCTCGACACTGCGAGTTGGCGATTTGTAGGCCGGTGCTCTGGTGGGGGCGGCCAGAAAACCTTTTGACGGATCGGCGTCTATGAAAGATAATGCGACCGGATCGGCGAATCGCGAATCTTTTTTCTTATTCCCCGCGAGCTCGGCCCTCCGCCTGCTTATCGACTGCAATTATTTCCGCTCTACGGTGCCTGCGAGACCCTTGATGGCCAACCATTCCGTTTCGACCAAGACCGACGAGGAGCTGATGGTCGAGTACCAACGCGGTGGCGACCGCGCGGTGTTCGAGCTCCTGATGCGGCGCTATGAGATCGAGATCTACAGCTATTTGCGGCGTTATCTCGGAAACGCCGAATTGGCCGAGGACGCCTTTCAAAGCGTTTTCCTGCAGGTCCATCTCAAGTGCGAACAATTCGACTCCAGCCGACGATTCCGTCCCTGGCTGTACGCGATCGCCACCAATCAAGCCATCGACCTACAGCGCCGCAATCGCCGCCACAACATGGCCAGCTTGGATCGCACGGCGGTCCGGGGCGAGGACGAAGGGCACTGGAGCGACAAGCTGATCGGCGAGGCGCCCGACCCGTTTCTCGAAGCCACCCTGCAAGAGAACGCCCAGTGGGTGCACCAAACGGTCGGCAAACTGTCCGAACCCATGCGGCAGGTGATCGAACTGGTCTATTACCAGGGCATGAAATACCGCGAAGCCGCCGATGTGCTGGGCGTGCCGGTGGGCACGGTCAAAAGCCGTCTGCACGCCTGCGTCCAGCGTCTGGGCCAGGAATGGGAAGACACCCACTCGACCGCCTCGGGCAACCCGTTCGCCTGAGTCGCTCGATGCGATTTGCTTGGTGACGGCCCGGAAAGCCTGGAACCCTCGCCGGCCCTGAAACCGTTGAACGACCGCCCTGAAACCGTTGAACGACCGCCCTGAAACGGTTGAACGATGGCCTTGAAACGATTGAACCGGGCGGCAGTGGGCTGCGTATGGATGGATTAGACGCAATCGTTTACTTCTCTCCTCGATCCCGTTTCGTTTTATGCAACCTGACCTCATCGGCTATTTGCTCGGTGCGCTCGAACCGCACGAGAAGGAGCAGGTCGAGGCGGCGCTGCGAGACAGCGCCGCGCTGCGTGCCGAGCTGGAACACTTGAAAAAGGTGCTCGAGCCGCTGGAGGAAACTCCGCCGGCTGCGTTCCAGCCGCCGCCGGATCTGGTCAGCCGGACGCTGGACCGGATCGACCGGACCGACGCGGCCGCCGCTTCCGAGCCCGCTGCCGGTTCGGAACCTGTTGCCGGTTCGGAACCTGTCACCCCGGCGATGCAGCCGGCCTATGCCGTGGCCCGCTCGGGCCGTTTTCGCTGGAGCGACGTGTTGGCCAGCGTGGTGGCGGCCACGGTCCTGATCGGTATCGGGCTGCCAGGCCTGCTCCGCAGCCGCTACGAGGCCCGCCGCGCCGCCTGCCAGGACAACCTGCGAAACGTCGGGATCGCCGTGACCAGCTATGCCCTTCGCGACCCCCAGCGACGCCTTCCACCGCTAGCGGCCGAGGGCCCGGAAGCCTTCGCGGGCATCTATTCGGTGCGGCTCGACGAGGCAGGCCTGCTGGATTCGGTCCCCAGCCTGTGGTGTCCGTCGCTGGACCCGCCCGCCGACGGCTATCCCGAAATCCCCACGCTGGCCCAGTTGCACAGCGCCTCGCCGGACCGATTGGTCGCCTTGCAGCAACACAGCGGCGGCAGTTACGGCTACAACCTGGGCGTCATGGACGGCCGCCAGTATCGCTCGCCTCGTTACGAAGGCCGTTCGACGTTTGCCATCCTCGCCGACGCGCCCTCCGCCTCGCTGGTGCATCCGGCCGCCGCCTCGGAAAGGCTGACGGCCAGCCACGATGGCCGCGGGGTGAACCTCTTGTTCGAGGATGGACACGTGCGATTCCTGCCGGTCGGCGCGACGCTGCAGACCCGCGACCATCCCTTCCTGAACCACTTCGGCCAGGTCGAAGCCGGCGTGAACGCCGACGATGCGACGCTGGCGCCCAGTTGGCAGTCGCCCTTCCAAGACGCCCGTCAACGCTGATCGCCAGTGGCATAGGCTTCCAGCCTGTGAACGCAGCACGACTCTCCGGGTCGTGCCCCCGGCCGGGACAGCCGAGCTAGCCCTCTGTGGCTGGGGTTTCTTTTTTCTGGTTCTTCACAGGCTGGAAGCCTATGCCACAATATCTTCACAGGCTGGAAGCCTATGCCACTGGTTTTCACAGGCTGGAAGCCTATGCCACTGGTTTTCACAGGCTGGAAGCCTATGCCACAATAATGGTCTCGCCATTTTCGCTTTCCGTGTCGACAAAAACCGAAACCCAACATGACTGACTCCCTCGGGCCACAACTGGACGTGGCCAAGGTCGCTGCGGCGATTGCCAAGGAACTGGATTGCCCGCCGCAGCGTGTCCGCTCGGCCATCGATCTGTTGGTCGACGGCAACACGATCCCCTTCATCGCCCGCTACCGCAAAGAAGCCACCGGCGGCCTGGACGAGATCGCGCTGCGAGCGATCGAGGCGGCGCTCGAGAAAGCTCAAACGCTGGCAGGCCGCAAAGCCACCGTGCTGAAGACGATCGCCGCCCAGGGTGCTCTGGACGATCGGCTGCGAGCGGAAATCGAGAATTGCACGGACCTGCAGGCACTGGAACTGCTGTACCTGCCCTTCAAACCCAAGCGTCGCACCCGAGCGACGATCGCCCGCGAGCGCGGCCTGCAGCCCCTGGCCGATCTGCTGCTGGCCCAGAAACCGCTGGACGGTTCCGCCGAACAACTGCTGGGCCGCTTTGTGGCTGCCGACAAAGACGTGCCCGACCGCGATGCGGCTCTCGCCGGAGCCCTGGACATCGTCGCCGAACAGTGGTCCGAACAAGCTCCGACGCGCACCTGGTTGGTCAAACAGGGCTTTCGCCAGGGACAGATCGCTTCGACCGTCAAACGCGGCAAGAAGGACCAGGCGGAAAAGTTCGAACAGTACATCGACCGCCGCGAAAACGCTCGACGCATTCCCTCGCATCGCTTGCTGGCCATGCTGCGGGGCGAAGCCGAAGGCGTGCTGAAGGTTTCGCTGGAATTGCCCGACGAACAACTGCTCGGTGAACTCAAGCCGCAATTGGTTCCCAGCCGCGACTGCGCTTTTCGCAGAGAGCTGCTGGACACCGTCGACGACTGCTACAACCGACTGCTCGTCCCGGCGACCCAGTCGGCGGTTCTGCAACAATTAAAAGAGCAGGCCGACGAGGAGGCCATCGCCGTGTTCGGCAAGAACCTGCGCGAGTTGTTGATGGCTCCGCCGGCGGGCCCGCGGGTGACGATGGGCATCGACCCGGGCTTTCGCACCGGATGCAAAGTCGCCGTGGTCGATGGCACGGGACGCTTTGTCGACAACGCCACGATCTATCCCACCCCGCCCAAAAGCGACACGGCCGCAGCCGCTCGGACGCTGCTGAAGTTGATCGACAAGCATGGCGTGGAATTAATCGCGATCGGCAACGGTACGGCTTCGCGAGAAACCGATGCCTTTGTTGCCGGGCTGCTCCGCGACAACAAACTTTCGCTCACCAAGGCCATGGTCAGCGAAGCCGGTGCGTCGGTTTACTCCGCCAGCGAACTGGCCGCTAAAGAGTTCCCCGACCTGGACGTTACCGTACGCGGAGCAATCAGTATCGCTCGTCGCCTGCAGGACCCGCTGGCCGAATTGGTCAAGACCGATCCCAAATCGATCGGCGTCGGCCAGTACCAGCACGACGTGAACCAGCGTGCCCTGCGCAAGTGCCTGGAGCAAACGGTCGAATCCTGCGTCAACAGCGTGGGCGTCGACCTGAACACGGCCAGCGCGCCGTTGCTGTCACAGGTGGCCGGCATCGGCCCCAAAATCGCCGAAAACATCGTTGCCTATCGCGACAGCAACGGCCGATTCGAAAACCGCCGGCAATTGACCAAGGTGGCCAAGTTGGGCAAGAAAGCGTTCGAACAGGCGGCGGGGTTCCTGCGGATCCGCGGCGGCGACGAACCGCTGGACAATTCGGCCGTGCACCCCGAGAGCTATAGCATTGTCGCCCGCATGGCTCGGCAACTCGATACCGACACCCGAGCCCTGGTCGGCAACGCGACGCTGAGCCAGAAACTGAACGCCGAGTCCTTTGTCGAAGGACGTTTCGGGCTGCCCACGATTCGAGACATCCTGTCGGAGCTGGCCAAACCCGGCCGCGACCCCCGGAGCGAGTTTCGCGCCGTCCGCTTTGACGACGCGGTCAACGAGATCGGCGACCTCCGCAGCGGCATGGTCCTGGAAGGCGTCATCACCAACGTCACCCACTTCGGAGCCTTCATCGATCTCGGGGTCCACCAGGACGGTCTGATCCACATCTCCCAGCTGGCCGATCGCTTTGTCAGCGACCCCAGCGAAATCGTATCGGTGGGCGACATCGTCCGGGTCAAGGTGATGGAAGTGGACACGGCCCGCAAACGCATCTCGGTGACGCGCAAGTTCTAGCAAACACGGCGACCGTGGCCAACGTTCGCGGCGCAGGACGTGTTTGGCCATTGGATCGCCGGGCTATTGGAACGCCGGGCCATGGAACGTCGGTGGCGGCGTTCAACACCTCAGCCGCACACGCGAGCGTCGGGCCTTGGCCGGTTGGTCGTTGGTTCGCCACCGCGGGTGACGTCGGCATGACGACTAAGCACGTCGCAACATTTAATTCGGCTTTACCCTCCCGCTGCGCGGGAGGGTGTTGTCGCGGGGTTTCACCGAAAGATTTATGCCGACGTGCTT
>NZ_WIAD01000069.1 GCF_009618275.1 Roseimaritima sediminicola | reverse complement strand
GGTTCTGCCGCCGTAACCTGGCGGTGAGGTCGCTTCGGCGGCCGGCGTGCCTGTTTTTCCCGACTCTGCGGGCCCCGGCCCTTTCCTGGTATTGTCGTGCTGCTAGAATGCGCCGACCCACCGGCAGCGACCCGGCGGGTACCGCTTGTTGACAATTTGGCATCTCTCCTACTCGGCGAATCCGCTGGGGGTTCGCCGCGGCGTCCGTGGCGATGGCCCCGGATGTGAGGTTTGCCGGGATCTGTGTCCGGTAAAACCGTCTCATGACTGCATCCCTCGCCGCAACTCCACTGCTGCCCTGGCACCGGTCCGCCGAGGCGACGTTGGTTCCCTTTGCCGGATACGAGATGCCGATCCAATACGGATCGATCGTCCAGGAACACCAAGCCTGTCGCCGCAGTGCCGCGGTATTCGATGTTTCTCACATGGGACGCCTGCGATTCGACGGCGAGGGGTCGGCCCAGTTGTTGGATCACCTGCTCAGCCGCCGCGTGATCGGAATGAAGCCGGGTCAGGTCCGCTACGGTTTGATTTGCAATGCCGACGGCGGCGTGCTGGATGATGTCTTGGTTTCGCGTTTGGAGACGCCTTCGGGAACCGATTACCACTTGATGGTGGTCAACGCCTCGAACCGGGAGAAGATCCTGAAGTGGATCCAGCCCCATCTGGCGGACTTTCCGAAGGTGACGATGAGCGACCGGACGGAGGTCACGGCGATGATCGCGGTGCAGGGCCCCGAAGCGATCGGCATCTGCAGCCGGTTGTTCAGCGTCGACATCGCGGGCCTGCGATATTTCCGAGGCGTGGTGACCGAGCAATTCTCTAAACCCGTCATCGTGTCCCGTACTGGTTATACCGGCGAGGACGGTATCGAGATCATCGTGCGGGCCGAGGATGCCCTGCGGGTGTGGGAGAACCTGATGTTGGCCGGCCGCGATCAGGGGATCACCGCCGCGGGCCTGGGCGCTCGCGACACGCTGCGGATGGAAGCCGGGATGCCGCTGTACGGGCACGAGTTGAGCGAGCAGATCAACCCGCTGGAAGCCGGCTTGGGGTTCGCCTGCGATCTGGACGACCGCTCGTTCGTCGGCGACGACGCCCTGCGTGCAGCTCGCCAGCGCGGCGCGACGCGGGCTCGTGTCGGGCTGGTTCCCGAGGGGCGCCGGCCGGTGCGTGAAGCCTGCGCGATCCTGGATGCCGAGGGCCAGACGATCGGCCAGGTCACCAGCGGCGGGCCATCGCCCACGCTGGGACACCCGATCGCCATGGGTTACGTCCAGCCGGCCGCTGCGGAAGTGGGCACCACGGTCCGGATCGACAACCGCGGCCGCGTGCAGGAAGCTCGCGTCACTGCCCTGCCCTTTTATAAACGTTCCCGGACTGCGTGAACGGCTGAGTCGGCCGCGACCGCCAGCGGCCGATGTGGTTCGCCCCCGGGCAGAACCTTTTCTACGTGTGATCGTGCAACCTTCTTTTGAAAAACTCCCTTTTTGACCAAGAGTGTGATCATGAAGCCTGAAGACCTACGGTATGCGGAATCCCACGAGTGGGTACACGTCAGCGAGCAGGATGGTCAACAGGTGGCCACGGTAGGGATTTCTGCCTTCGCCATCGAACAGCTGAACGACTTGGTCTACATGGACCTGCCCGAAGCCGGCCGAACGCTGAAAGCCGGCGAGGAATTCGGCGAAGTGGAATCGGTCAAGGCTGTCAGCCCGTTGTACAGTCCCGTCTCCGGCGAGATCGTCGAAGTGAACAGCCAGTTGCCCGACAACCTGGAATGGTTGAACGAAGACCCCTACCAAAAGGGCTGGATCTTGAAAGTCCGCATGAGCGGCGACGAAGGCTTGGACCAATTGTTGGACCACGCCGCGTACCAAAAACAATGTGCCGAAAGCGGCTAGTCGGTCGTCGAAAGTGGGCGAGGCGTGCAGGCCCCCTGGCGAGGCGACCACCTCAACCGATTGCGAAATTTTCCTGTGGAGACCCCAAAGCGATGTACTTGTTTCATACCGAGGCGGATCGGCGCGCCATGCTCGACGCCATCGGGGCGGCGTCGATGGAGGAGATCCTGCGCCAGCAGATCCCGGCTGACGCTCGTTTTCAACGCCCTCTCGAGCTGCCGCCGGCGGTCTCGGAGATGCAGCTGCAGCGGGACGTCACTCGGGCGGCGGCCGAGAACGCGTCGACCGCTTCGCACGTCTGCTTTATGGGCGCCGGAGCCTACGACCATTTCGTCCCGGCCGCCGTCGACGCGATCGCCAGTCGCGGAGAATTCTATACGTCCTACACGCCCTACCAGGCCGAAGTCTCGCAGGGCAACCTGCAGGCGATGTTCGAATACGAGACGCTGATCACCCAGCTGACCGGTTTGGACGTCTCCAATGCCAGTTTGTATGACGGCGGGACCGCAGCGGTAGAAGCCGTGATCATGGCCCTGTCCGTTGGCAAGGGACGCCGCCGTGTGGTCACCTCGGCCACGGTGCATCCGGAGTATCGACAGATCCTGGAAACCTATCTGCACGCCCTGGACTGCGAACTGGTGATCGCGCCGCTGGACGAGTCCGCCACGGCGGAAAACCTGTTGCCGTTGATCGACGACGACACCGCCTGCGTGCTGGTCCAGCATCCGAACTTCTTCGGCCACCTGGAAGACGTCCGGACGATCAGCGACAAAGCTCACGAGGCGGGCGCGTTGGTCGTGCAGGTCTTCGATCCGATCAGCATGGGCCTGCTGAAGCGACCCGGTGATCTGGGCGTCGACATCGCCGTGGCCGAGGGCCAGTGTCTGGGCAATCCCTTGGCCTTCGGCGGACCCTACCTGGGCGTGATGGCCTGCCGCCAGGACCTGGTGCGACGCTTGCCCGGACGCATTGCCGGACAAACCGTCGACCGCCGCGGCAACCGCTGCTGGGTTCTGACCCTGCAGACGCGCGAGCAGCACATTCGCCGCGAGAAGGCGACCAGCAATATCTGCAGCAACCAAACGCTGTTGGCTCTGCGGGCGACCGTCTATCTCAGCCTGCTGGGACCACAGGGTCTGCTCGAGACGGCCCAGCACTGTCATCAGAAAACCGCTTATGCGCGCCAGCAGTTGGCCGGGATCGAGCGTCTGGAGCTGCCCTTTGAAGGCCCGGTGTTCAAGGAGTTCGTGGTCCGAGACCGCGAGCGAGACGTGATCGGACTGAACCGCACGCTGCGCGAACAAGGCATCTTGATGGGCGTGCCGCTGGAGCGTTGGTACCCCGAGCTGGAAGATTGTTTTTTGGTGGCGGTCACCGAACAGCGAACCCGCGCCGATATCGATGCCTTGGCCGGCGCCCTGTCCAACGCCCCCACACAAGGAGTCACCGCCGGTGCGTAACACCCAATCCACACGCTTGCTTTTTGAACTCTCCCAGCCCGGCCGGCGCGCCGCGCTGTTGCCGCCGCTGGATGAGCAGATCACCGCGGCCGCCGAGCCGTTGCCGGAGACGCAGGCGGCCGATGGCCCGCCGCCGCTGCCCGAATTGGCCGAAGGCGATGTGATCCGGCACTTCACGAACCTGTCGACGCTGAACATGAGCGTCGACACGCATTTCTACCCGCTGGGCAGTTGTACGATGAAGTACAACCCCAAACGCAATGAACGTTTGGCTGCGCTGCCGGGATTGGCCGATGTGCATCCCCTGCAGGACGACGATTCGGTCCAGGGACTGCTCCGCTTGCTCTACGAGCTGCAGCAGATGTTGGCCGAGATCAGTGGCCTGCCGGCGGTGTCCCTGCAACCGGCCGCCGGAGCTCACGGCGAATTGACGGCCTTGATGGTCGCCCACGCCTACTACGCCCAGCGTGGCGAGGACCGCCGCGTCGTACTGACCGCCGACTCGGCCCACGGCACCAACCCGGCCAGCGCCGCGATGGCCGGTTTTGAAACCCGCGCCGTCAAGAGCAGCCCGGAAGGACTGATCGATGTCGAGGATTTACGCAGCAAACTGGACGACCAAGTGGCCGTCTTCATGCTGACCAATCCCAATACGCTGGGACTGTTCGACCACCAGATCTGCGAAATCACCCAGGCCGTCCACGACGCCGGGGCCCTGGTGTATCTGGACGGCGCCAACATGAACGCCATCATGGGCCTCTCACGGCCCGGCGATTTCGGCGCCGACATGATGCACTACAACCCGCACAAGACCTTCAGCGGCCCGCATGGCGGCGGCGGTCCGGGCGCGGGACCGATCTGTGTTCGCGATTTTCTCGAACCCTTCCTGCCCGCCCCGACGATCGCGCGGGACGCCGATCAGGATCACTACCGCCTGGAGTACGATCGGCCCGAATCGATCGGCCGCGTCCGAACCTTCTTCGGCAATACGGGCGTCCTGCTGCGAGCCTACTTCTACATTCGCAGCTACGGCGGCGACGGCCTCCGGCAGGTCAGCGAAGACGCCGTGCTGGGCGCGAACTATTTGCTCAGCAAGGTCAAGCACATCCTCGATGTGCCGCACGGCGATCGCTGCATGCACGAGTTTGTCGCCTCGGCGTCGAAGCTGAAGAAGGAACAGGGCATCTCGGCAATGGATCTGGCCAAGCGCATCCTGGATTACGGGTTCCATGCCCCCACGGTGTACTTCCCGCTGGTGGTCGATGAAGCCGTGATGATCGAACCGACCGAGACCGAGAGCAAGGAGACGTTGGACGCGTTTGCCGAAGCGCTGTTTCGCGTGACCGGTGAGAGCGGTGATCTGGTGCACGAAGCCCCCCACAGCACGCCGATCAGCCGCCCCAACGATGTGGCGGCCGCGCGAAAACCGATCATGAAGTGGACGCCCAAGGACTCATGAGGACCGGGGGATCGATAACGGGACGCGTCATCCGTGACCTGGATTCCCCGGGCGGTGCCGCTTGGAACATGGCGGTGGATCAAGCCCTGCTGCAAGCTGTCGCCGGGGGAGCCGCACCGACGCTGCGGTTTTATCGCTGGCAAGAACCCACGCTCAGCCTGGGTTACTTTCAGTCCCTAGCCGATCGAGTCCACCATGCGGCTAGCGCCGCGGCACCGGTTGTTCGGCGCTGCAGCGGCGGCGGAGCAATCCTGCATGACCGCGAATTGACATACAGCCTGATCGTGCCGATCGGCGACCGGACCTCTTCCAAAGTCCAGGATTTGGTACGACGTATGCATGATTCCATTCGAGGGGCTTTCGCTTTGGCTAACATATCCTTGGCCAGCGTTGCCGATAGTGGCGTTGCCGCCGAAGGATCTACATTCTTGTGTTTCCAGCGACGCGCCAGTGAGGATCTGTTGTGTGCCGGTTATAAGGTCGTCGGCAGCGCTCAACGCCGCACGGCCGGTGCGGTGTTGCAACATGGCAGTATTCTATTGGCCGCCAGTGAGAAAGCACCAGAATTGCCGGGGATCGGTGATCTGGTTGGACGAAGAATAGAGATGGATCAGTTGGTGGACGGGATCCTGGACCAGTTCCAACAGCGCCACGAGGGGGTGGGCCAGTGGCGGGTCGGGGGCCTGGAAGCGGAGGAACGGCAGGTCGCCCAGCAGCAGGTGGTCGAGCGGTTCGAAAACCCCAGTTGGTTGAATCGTCGGCCCTGAGGGCAGGTCGAAGGAGTTATATTATGAGGGGGCGATGATGCGGAAAGATCGCTGCAAGATCGCTGCATCAGGGCTGGGGCCGCGGAATTTTGCAGCAATGGTGGCCGAAGGAATTAAACTTGGCTTAGGTGGCGATTCATCGCATAATCCGCATAGGGCGGGAGATCACTTGACCTTGGCCGCGATAAACTCGATGATTTGGGCCGCCAGGCGGGGCACCGACGGCATCGGGCGGTGAAAAGGGACAGGATACCGGAAGCGGGCAGGGTGACGGAAAAGGAAATGTTTGCGTCGTAACGAATGTGCCATAGCTAGGGTTTGCATCGTGTTAGATCGGCACAGAGTGGGGTGTGGTAACTGCTAAAGGGAATCCATGCAAGTTAAACTAAAAGTGGCCACGGGCAGTCACGACGGAAAAGAGATCGTCATCGGTCAGAAGAAATTCTTGATCGGCCGCAGTGATAAATGCCAGCTCCGTCCCAAGAGCGAATCGGTCAGCCGACGACATTGCATCTTGGTGATTCGCGACAACAAACTGTTGGTCCAGGACCTGAAGAGCCGCAACGGAACATTTCTCAACGACGAGCGGCTGCCGACCGATCGCGCCAAGGTGGTCAGCCATGGAGACGTGCTGCGAGTCGGCAAGTTGACGTTTGAAGTGTTGATCGACCACAGCCTCGGCGGCGCGAAGCGCCCCGAGGTCAAAGACATGAAAGATGCCGCTTCGCGGACCGTCGAGGGCCGCGGGGACAGCAGTTTCGAGGATGTCGACATCCACAGCTGGCTGGACGAAGCCAACGAGATCGAACGGGTCCGTAAGTTTGGCGATCCCGATACGCGGCAGATCAGACTGGACGAACTGCGAAAGGCCTCCTCGGAGGAAAGCAGCGACTTGTCGGTCGACGAGACGGTCAGCAACGCCAAGGGCGAAACCACTCAGGCCAAAAGCAAAGCGGCCGCTGACAACGACGATTCGGACGACGGCGATTCCAAGAAGCGGATTCGGCCGCCCAAGGGGGCTCCGAAAAAGTTGCCCAAAGGGGCGATCACCAATCGCTCGACCGATTCGCGCGAAGCCGCCGGTGATGCCTTGAAACGATTCTTCTCAGGCCGATAAAGCCCCTGTTATGCGTCGGATTTTTGCGGGACTGTGCACGTTGGTCGCCGTCCTGGCAACGGTGGCCGCGCGGGCCGAATACAACGTTCCGCTCGTCAACGGAATGATGGTTCGCGGCAGTGTCGTGGAGATCTCCTCGCTGAGCAAAGACGCCTTCGGCCAGGGCGGCGCCGGCCCGCAGGTCGCCACGCGTCCGATCTGGATGATCGACGACGACCTGCGACGGGTGTTCGTTCATCAACAGGGGATGGTCGCCGTGCCGAACGACGGCATCATTCCCCAGGTGCCGGACCTGCAGCAGAAACTGGAGATCCATCAACCCCTGCCGGTCAATGGCAAGACCATCGCTTCGGTCGGCGCCGTGCAGGCCGTCACACCGTTTAATGATTTCGGCCGCCGCCGGATCGTGATCAGCGGACCCGACGGAAGTCCGCTGCCGATCTGGCAAGGCATTACCGAAGTCACCGCGCGGTACATCAAACTGCGAGCCTTGAGCGCGTCGCAGAATTATCTCTGGGACAGCCGGATCGCCACCTCCTCGATCCCGCGCGATCAATTGTGGCGGATCCTGCACAACCGCATGGCACCGCTGACGTTCGACGTGCGGCTGGAACTGCTGCGGTTCTTCATCGAAGCGGAGATGTTTGACGAAGCCCGGCGCGAACTGTTGGCGACGATCGAAGAGCATCCGGATCGACCGAATTTGGAAAAGCAGCTCTCGGCGATCATCCAAGCCCAGGCCGTACAGCTGCTCGCCGAAGCCAACCAACGTCGCCGGGCCGGCCAGTACAAGCTGGCGCGGCGCATGCTCAGCGAGATCAGCCTGGACGAGTTCGCCGTCGTCACGCGGCTGCAGTTCGAGGATGCGCTGAAAGATCTGGACGGCGAACTGGCCCGGGTGCAAGCGCTAACGGACCGGCTGGCCGAGCAGGTCCAGCAGCTGCCGCCGGAGGACGCCGCGGCGCTGGAGCCCTTGATGGCCGAGATCCAAGCCAACATCTCCCCGAACACGATCGCTCGGTTGAGCGATTTCCAGCGGCTGGGCGAAGACGAGGCGCTGTCGCTGGAAAGCCGCGTCGCCCTGGGGCTGGGCGGATGGATGCTGGGTTCGGGCTCGAGCCTACAGAACCTGGCGTTGGCCAAGTCGTTGATCCAAGTCCGCGAACTGGTTGCCCAGTACCTGGCCACGACCGACGATTTCCAGCGCAAAGCCATCCTCGACAAACTGCGCCAGTTGGAAGGTGCCGACGTCGAGACGATCGCCAAACTGATGCCGCTGCTGCCCCCTCCCCTGCCCTTGCCCGAGCGAGACGAGGAGCTTCCACCGAGCGTTGAAAACCCGCCGGGCATGTTTCGTATCGCCGTCGACGGACCGGAGTCGCTGGCCACCGAATATCTGGTCCAGCTGCCGCCGGAGTATGATCCGCTGCGCGCCTATCCGGTCGTCGTCAGCCTGCACACGCCGACCGGATCACCGCGGGCACAGATCGAATGGTGGGCCGGCGCCTATAACGAGGAACTGCAGATGCGGTTGGGGCAAGCGTCGCGACGCGGCTTCATCGTCGTTGCCCCGGCCTGGACGCGTCCCGATCAGGTTCGATACGAGTACACCGAACGGGAGCATCACCGCGTGTTGCGCTGTGTGCGGGACGCGATGCGAAGGGTGTCGATCGATGCCGATCGGGTGTTCCTGAGCGGTCATGGCGAAGGCGGGACCGCGGCGTGGGACATCACGCTGGCCCATCCCGATATCTGGGCCGGGTTGGTTTCGGTCGGCGGCGAGCCCAGCAAGTACATCATCCACTACGGCCCCAATGCCGAGTACGTGCCGATGTATCTGGTCTTTGGCGAAATGGCCGGCTCGCAGGCGCCGCTGGTGCGGTTCGGGTTCGTGCTGGACAATTACATGAATCCGCGGCAAGAAGCCATGGTGGTGATGTACCGCGGCCGCGGACCAGAGGATTTTTATGAAGAGATCCATCACCTGTTCGATTGGATGTCGCTGCAAGCGAACGCCCGCAGCGACCCGCCGCAGTCGTTGGACGTGGCGACACTGCGCGGCGGCGACCGGTTCTTTTGGTGGTTGGAGATGGACGAGGTGGATTCGCGCAACGTCGTGAATCCGTTTCTTTGGGACCAGGTCAAACGCATTCCCAAAGCCACCGCCAAGGCCAGCGTCGTAGCCAACAACACGATCCGGCTGACCCAGGGTCCGGCCAACCAGTACACGATTTGGCTGGCGCCTGCGATGGGGATCGATTTGAACGAACAGGTGTTGGTGCGGTTTGGATCCCGTCTGACCCGCTACGATTTCGACGGCAACATCGAAACCATTCTGGAAGACGCTCGCCAGCGAGCCGACCGCAAAAGACCCTACTGGGCCAAAGTCCGAGTGCCATAAAGTCCAGTGGCATAGGCTTCCAGCCTGTGAAGAACAGCCACGGAGTGGCGACATGTGGTAGCCCCAGGCGCGAGCCTGAGGTACGGGCGGCCCACATGCCGTGCAAGTCCCAGGGGGACGACATGAAATTCCGCGGCCGCCCCGTCATGTCGCCCTGCCAGGGCTTTGTAATTTTGATTTCGGCGTTTCCCCGGGCTCGCGCTTTGGGGCTACCACACCCAATCGCTCCGCAATTCCACCAGTCCCGTTCTCGGCTGGGACAGCCGAGCTGCTCTGTGGCATAGGCTTCCAGCCTGTGGTAAGTCCGCTCCCTTACGGTCTGGCCGTAGCTGAACCGCGCCAGACTTTGGACCTTCTCGCCGCTTCAGTCCAATCTCTGGCGAGATCAGCTACCCGGAAAAAAAGACCTGGACGAACCACTGGGCCACTGGCCACCGTTCACAGGCTGGAAGCCTATGCCACTGGTTACTGTTCACAGGCTGGAAGCCTATGCCACTGGTCACTGTTCACAGGCTGGAAGCCTATGCCACTGGTTACTGTTCACAGGCTGGAAGCCTATGCCACTGGTTACTGATCACAGGCTGGAAGCCTATGCCACTGGTCACTGTTCACAGGCTGGAAGCCTATGCCACTGGTTACTGTTCACAGGCTGGAAGCCTATGCCACTGGTTACTGTTCACAGGCTGGAAGCCTATGCCACTGGTTACCGTTCACAGGCTGGAAGCCTATGCCACTCCACTGGCGTTACTTGTTGTCCTCGAGTTGCTCGATCCATTGCCGGAGCACCTCGATCGCCCGCTCGCTGACTCGGTTGGTGGCCAACGGGGGCATCTGGCGTACGTCTCGGTGGCCGGCGCGGATCAATAGCTCCGACAAGTAGGGCTGGCCCGGGACGATCAACCGGCCTTCGGGCGGCGTCATCTGACCCTGCCGGGGTTCGGCCCCGAGCAACTGCATTTTGCCCAGCGGCGTGTCGGCACGCATGTCGATGTTTCCCGGTCCGATGCCGCCGGGTTGATGGCACATGGCGCAGTTGACCTCGAGCCACGCCCGCGCCAAGCGAGCCGTATCGCCTTGCGGCGGTTTCAAGGACTCGGTGTGTTCGCCACTGCGATCGAAATTGCCAAAGCCCCACTCGGGAAACTTCTGGCTTTTCGGGACATCCTGCGGCTCCACGGGCTCGGTAAAGACGTTCAAGCGGTTCAGCATCGCGATCTGATCGACCTGGCTGCCCCGGTAGGCCATCTGGCGGTTCATCTGGCGTGTGGTCAATCCCAGCGTAAACTCGGACTTCTCGGTGTGACAGGCAAAGCACTCACTACGGCTCGGCACGTAGTAGGCCTGGGTGAGCGGTCCCTGGTCGGTTTGGATTTCCAGCGGCACTTCCGCGGAACCGTCCGCTAGGTGGGCCTCACTGCGATCCTGGTTGTAGACGTAGGTGTAGGCTTGCCAGCGGTCGGGTGAACGGACTATCAAACGCGTTTCCAGCCGCCGTGGATCCGCGAAAGACGTGCGATCCATGTGCATCCAGAACGTCTTGATGAAGACCGTGCCGACCGGGAACTGCCAATCGTCCTGGGCATGAAATTTCACACTGGCCTCGCTCGGCAGGACCATGTAGCGGTCTTTGACGGAGTAATCCGACCAGAACGGAACATTGACTTCATAGGGAATCGCACCGGCGACGGGCACATGATCGGCGACCGATTCAAACAGTCCCGTCTCCGACAATTTTCGTGGAAAGGCTCGGGCGACCCGTTCGAGGTCGACGTCTCGGCGTCGCAGTTGGTAGATCCCATCGAAGACGCAGAGGTAGATTTCCTGGTCAGCGTCTTCGCCGAACGCCGCGATCGAAAGTCCGGTATCGGCCACCTGACGCGGAATCGGAGCGGCCGGATCGCTGCCTTCTTCGGGCGTCGCCTGTAACGCCCAGACTTTGCCGCTGAGGTAGTCGGCATACAGGTAGTGGCCGCGATAATCCTTTAGTTTCTGGCCTCGATAGACCAGACCTCCGGTAACCGATTGGCCCTCGTGACGGAAATACTCGGCGACCGGGTCGAGCAGATCGGGCTGCCGGTCGGCCGAATTAATATCGAAGTCGTGGAAGCCCTCGCGAATGTTCCAGCCGTAGTTGCCACCGCGCTGCACGCGGTTGACTTCTTCGAAGCGGTTCTGACCGACGTCCGCGGTCCAGAGCTGGCCGCTTGTCCGGTCGAAGGAGATCCGCCAGTTGTTTCGGAACCCATACGCCCAGATCTCGCCGCGGGCGTTTTCTTGATCGACGAACGGGTTGTCTTTGGGAATCGCATAAGGCTTGTCCGCGCCGGCGCGGTCGACATCGATACGCAGAATCGACCCCAGCAGGGTGTTCCGGTTTTGGCCGTTGTGATGCGGGTCATTCGCCAATCCGCCGTCACCAAGCCCGATGTAAAGGTAGCCATCGGGACCGAATCGCAGGCTGCCACCGTTGTGATTGCGATAGGGCTGGGGGATTTCCAGCAGTCGTTTTTCGGAGTCGCGGTTCACCCGATTCGGATTGTCCTTCGAAACCTGAAAGCGAGAAACGATCGAGGCCGGTGGGTCGATCGAGTAGTAGACGTACAGCTGGCCGTTCTCGGCGTAGTTCGGATGAAAGGCCAGCCCCAGCAATCCTTCTTCGTTTCCGACTCGTGAAACCACATCCGTCAGGTCGAGGAAAGTTTCGTAATGTTCGACGTCCGGGCGATTTTCGAAACAGCGTATCACGCCTCGTTGTTCGACGACGAAGAGGCGGTTCGATTCGTCCGGAGCAAACGTCAGTTCCACGGGCCGGACAAAATCCAGGTGTTCGAAAACCGGCACCGCTTCGAGCGGCAGCGGATCGGGCGAGCCCATCAAGCGTGACGTATCGACCGCGGTAAATTGCTCCGGGATCGCGTGCTTGGGTTTGTTGCGAGATTCAGGCGACTCGGCGGAAGTTTGCTGAGGCAGCAGGATCGCAGCGGCCGCGAGGGTTACTATCGCAATAGCGGGCGGGTGGGGACGCACGGAAAGGCTCCTGGAAGTGGAGTGCGAGAATCGTACCGGCCTTCTCGCTATCGGACAGCGCTACGAAGACCGCACCGTGCACCCCTGCAGGTTCTGCGCCAGAGAGCGGAGAAACGAATGTTCCCAAATCGCGGAGCGATGGCAGGTGGTAGCCCCAAAGCGCGAGCCCGGGGAAACTGGCATGAACGCAAGCCAAAGCCCTGGAAGGGCGACATGAACGATCGCATCGGATTTGATGCCGTCCCTTCAGGACTGTAATAGGATGTGGGGGCCGGCACCCCGGGTTCGCACCCTCTTTCTACACCGCAATAGGGTTCTCGCCCTTACGCTTCGGGGACCGGTTCCGGCTCGGGCGGCGGTTCGTCGACGTGGTCGACGACCGTCAGTGACGAGGTTTCCGAACCCAACAGTTTCTGGAACGCTTTGGGATAGAAGTCCTCGCCGTAGTGCAATTCGCCGCCCTGGTGGCCGATCAATCCGACCATCACCGCCAGGGCCACCAAGCCGCCTTTCCAGATCGCGTTCAGCCGGGCGCTGGGATGCCGCACGGCGCGGATCGCGACGATGGCCAAGATCACAGCGACCACGGTCACAAACGTCCCGCCCCAGCGGTGCCAGAAGATTTCTTTGTCCATGTCGTACAGCGACGCGTAGCCGCGCTGGGTCGCAAAGGACCATCCCATCGCGCTGGCCGCGACGCTGGACAGGGCGCCGAGGATCAAGCACGCCAGCGGCACCTGGGTTCCCAGTTGTTTCCAGCGGGCGCCCAAAACCACAAACAGGCCGCCAACGAGCAATAGCGCGATCGGAAAGTGGACCGTGGCCGGGTGAAAGAACCCTTGAAAAGCCCACAGACGTGCCGGCAGCGATTCCGGTTCGGCCAGCGTTTCCTGGACGTCCTGCGGCGTGATCTCGAGACTCGCGACCTGCGCGCCCTCGGGCCAATGAGCACCTTCCATGATCCAGGTGTGAACCAGAGCCAACTGGGTGACCGACAGCGGTTTGTCGTGCGCTTCGGGCGGCATCCGCATCTCGTCGTCGTAGCTGGCCATGTAATCGATGTACAGGCTGCTCAGTTCGACGTCGCCGCCTTCGACATAGCTGCTGACCGAGGCGGGATCGTCGATGCGGAAGTCACCCTTCTGGTCGTCGGGGCCGTGGCATTCCAGACAGTGATCGCGAAAGATCGGAGCGATGTCGCGTTCGAATTGCACCAGGTGTCCGTCGTCGTCCAGCGGACCTTGGGCCTGCAGCAGCGCCGGGGCCATAAGCAACAACCCCAAGGCCGCTGGGATGACCAAGCGTGAAGGCAGCAGCATGTCTTCGTTTCCGGTAGCGTGGAAGGTGGGAGCAACGACCGGCGGTCAATGGATCCCAGCGTCGGCGGGAACCTATCGAGCTGTGGCGGTTGCGATGGGAACCGAGGGTCTCGCTCGCGGACCGGAAGCTACGAGTGCACGCTTAAGCAACGCGCCGGTGGGTCGAGCTCCATCGAATCCGCTCCTTGCAGGACCTGCCCCCATTATCCCGATCACAGCGGGAATTTCCAGCGAATAATTGCCGCCTGGCTCGGCAGAGGGGGTGCTCCCCCCGGTTCTTCCCCCGTCGCGGGGAAGAACCGAAGTTCATTCGGCTCTCCACCCGGCGGAGAGCCGCTACTGAGGGTTCCGGATCCGTTCGCGGATCTCGTCGCACACATCCTTGGTGGAAACCCGCCACTGCTCGAGCGTATCGCGATCGCGGACCGTGACGGTCTGGTCCTCGAGGGTTTGCCCGTCGACGGTGATGCAGTAGGGCGTGCCCACTTCGTCCTGCCGGCGGTAACGGCGGCCCACGGCGCCTTTTTCGTCGTAGAACACGGCCAGGTGTTCTTTCAATTCGCCGTAGATCTCGCGGGCCACGTCGGGCATGCCGTCCTTCTTGACCAGGGGAAACACGGCGGCTTTGAGCGGGGCGAGCCGGGGATGGAATTTCAGCACTGTCCGGCTCTGCATCTTGCCCTTCTCGTCCGGCGCCTCGTCCTCGCGGTAGGCTTCGCACAGGAACGCCAGTGTCGCGCGGTCGGCACCGGCCGAGGGTTCGACCACGTGGGGAACGAAACGCTGGTTGGTCAGGTCGTCACGGTAGCTCAGATCGCGACCGCTGCCGCGGTACTTGGGCTTGCCGTTCTCGTCGGTTTCCAGCTGCAGCGGATCGGTGCTCGGGTCCAGCTTGCCTTCCATGTGGCTGCGAAGGTCGAAGTCGCCGCGATGGGCCACGCCTTCCAGTTCGCCGAATTCGCCTTCGTCCAGGAAGGGAAAGGCGTATTCGATGTCGGCGGTGCCGGTGCTGTAATGGGCCAGTTCTTCGGCATGGTGTTCGCGCATCCGAATCGATTCGCCCGAGAGGCCCAGTTCGGTGAACCAGGCCAGCCGGCGATCGCACCAGTAGCGGTACCACTGCTGGGACTGGTCGGGAGGGCAGAAGAATTCGATTTCCATCTGTTCGAATTCACGCGAGCGGAAGGTAAAGTTTCGCGGCGTGATCTCGTTGCGAAAACTCTTGCCGACCTGGGCGATGCCGAACGGCACGCGGACGCGGGTGCTGTCCAGCACGTTCTTGAAATTGACGAAGATGCCCTGGGCGGTTTCGGGGCGCAGGAAGGCCACGTCGTCGCCTTGGTTCAAGGCGCCGACGGTGGTCTTGAACATCAGGTTGAACTCGCGCGGCTCGGTCAACGTGCCGGTTTCGGTGGCCTCGGGACCGAGCACGCGGTCCAGCTCGTCGACGGTATCCAGGGTCGCGTAGGGACCGTCGTAGCTGAGGCGGTCGGCGTCCTTGGCCCGCAGCTTGAAGAACTTCAAGGCCCGCCGCTGGACGTCGGCGTCTTCTTGGTCAATCTCGGCCATGGTCGTGACGAACACCTTTTGTTCGTTGAATTCGACCCAGCGGCCGCGGACCTGGTCGTGTCGGTAACGGCGTTTGGACTGGCGGCAATCGACCATGTAGTCGTGGAACAGGTCGTAGTGTCCGCTGCACTTCCAGACCTGCGGATGCATGATGATCGTGCTGTCCAGACCGACCATCTCAAAGCTGCTCGGGGCACCCTTGGGGGTGAGCAGTTCGTTGTGGCTGCCGACCATGTCCTGCCACCACGCTTCCTTGACGTTGCGTTTCAGCTCGACCCCCAGGGGGCCGTAATCCCAGAAGCCGTTGAAGCCGCCGTAGATCTCACTGGACTGGAACATGAACCCGCGGCGTTTGCACAGCGAGACGATCTTCTCCATCGATGCCATTTGGGACTATTTCTTACGCGAAAGAAGGAAGGGACTGGGAGAGAGAAAAGACGCGGCGGACGCCGCGACTACTTGAGCAAAAAGTTTCGCAGCCGCCAGCCGTCGGCTTCGGTCTTCATATAGCCGCCCCCGGGGTTTAAAAAGCCTTCGATCTCCGAGAACGGCGGCAGTTTGCCGGTGTTCAGTTCGGGGTTCTCGGCGCCGTCCTTGCGGCGTTCCTGCACGCGGCGGATCAGATTGCCGAGGATCGAATCGCTGTCTTTCAGCGTGCCCTCTCGCAGCAGTTGGTACTTGGTGCGCCAGGACAGACGCGTGCGATCGACGTTGGCCATCGCCCGAGAGTCGCCGCCGAGTTGTTGGATCTGCCGAAGCACGCGGCGGACCGCGTCTTGGCTGGCGAACCGGCCGTCCTCTCCGCTGCGGATGCGGTTGACCGTTTCGACCAATTGGTCGGTGTGGCTGGAGAACATCAGGTAGCCGCCGGAAGCGCCCGCGGCCGGGTCCTGGATCACGGTGATGGCCCACTGTTCGAGCAGCGGAGCGGGCTGGTCCTCGGTGTCCTCGTCGCCGAAATCATCGTCGAAGCCGAATTCGCCGAACGCTTCTTCGTCGAAGTCGCTTTCGGTGTTCGGGACGACTTTCCAGATCGGATGTTCGGGAGACTTCTCCACCGGCGAAGCATCCGGCTCGGACTCCATCGCCTTGTTGATCGCGGCGGCAACCGGGCCGGTGTCCTTCAGCCGAATCGCGACCAGGGTGCGGTCGTTGTCGGCGTCGATGTTGTCGGTGATGTGAAACAGTTCGTTGTCGAAATGCCCGATCACATCGTTGGGGATGTCGATCTGCGGGCCTTCCTCGTCCTCTTTGATGCCGGCGAGGGTGGGCCGGAAAATCTCGCTGCCGAAGGCTTCGTCCACCAAGGTTTCGGCGGCCCAAAAGGCGTCTTCCATCTGCCAGCTCAGCCGTGCCCAAGTGGACGTCTCGGTGGCCAACCATGCCGGCGGGTCCGAGGCCGGGGTGTTGGGAAAGGCCAGCATGCGGGCGGCCAGCCGGAACCGGCTCTCGCTGGCCGGGTCCTGCGGGGCGTAGACAAAGCCATGGTGCAGCAGGTCGAAGTCGCCCTCGGCCAATTGGACCCGTCCGCCGGTCGACTGGATGGCGTCGAAGCCCTGATTCTCCAACAACTGGACGATGTCCACGCGTTGGCCGCGGTCGGTCCCGGCGACTTCGCGCATGATGCGAGCGAAATCCAACGGACGCACGAACCACTGGACTTCGTCGGGCTCGCTCTGCCCGACTTTCTCCCAGATCGCCGTGTGGTCTTTGGCACGGGCCAAGCCCCCTTGGGCGCCGCCCGCGGCGACGGCGTCCAGCAATTGTTTGATCGTCGCGTCTCGGTCGGAGGCGATCAGACGCTGGTCGCCGATCGTCACGGCGATCTGTTCCAGTTTGAATTGTCCGGGCGCTTTGGGCAGGGTGTACACGCGGATCGTCTGGCCCTGATGCGCCACGTCGCGGCGCGTGGCTTTGCGCGATTTCATGTTCTCATCCAGCGTCGCCAGGGCCTGTTCGGCCCGGGCCTGGCGGCCGCGGATGTCGGTGATCAGACAGGCCGTAAAGGGACGCTTGGGATCGGGATAGGACATCCATCCCAACAGGACTTCGCCGGAGCTGATGTCGTACAGGTCGGTGATTCGCAAGCCGATCTTCAGTCCGCCCGCTTCCAGTTGGCGGTCGGCGGATTCCTCCTGGGCTTCCCAGAAGGGCTGCATGACCGGAGCCGTGCCGAGATTGGATAGCGTGGTGCGTTCCCAGGCTTCGCACGCCGCCGGCAGGTCCAGCACGCGCAGGTAGCCGCCCGTCGTTTCCGGCAACAACTCTACGGCCGACACGAACGAACCTTCTGCGGCGGCCGGCGGATCCGCCGCTTGGGCACTGGCAAAAGCATTTGGCAGGGCGACGACCAACGTCAACGCGCCCAAGAGATAACTGAGATTTGGCAACACGTGTGCTGGCTCCAATAATGAGTTGCATTCCGGCACGAACGATTAGTATCGGTCGGATCGCTGGGACGGCTCCAGAAACGGCTATGGTATCGCAGGGAATTTGTTGGGAAAACGCCAAGGGCGGGAAATAGGTGGTATTTTCGGGTCTTAACGGCAGGTCCCGCCACGCTCCCGTCTAGCCGCCGATGCCAGAAATCTGTCAGCTTGTGACGGATTTCTGTCAGGTCCTGCCAGGTTTCGGACGGCTGGTGCCAGGTTTCGGGCGGCTGGTGCCAGGTTTCGGGCGGCTGGTGCCAGGTTTCAGGCGTCTGACGCCAGATTGCTGTCATTTCGCCGCCGGCTTGTTATCGGCTGTCGCCGTCCTGAGCTGCCGGCGGGTCGTGGGTTTCGAACGCCGTGCGGCGTTGGTGATCGGCCTGCCGCACCGCTGCAACCGCGGCATCCCAGAGGACGCGTTGGGCCCGCAGCGGTTCTTCCTTGGCGGGTGTTGTCAGACGTTGCCAATGTCCGTCGCTGTGCAGTTGCCAGGAGCTGCGATTGTCCTTGAAGTAGGTCTGCAGGACGCGGATCAGGCGTTTTCGCCACCGCGGCGATTCGATCGGAATCAGCAGTTCGATCCGCCGGTCCAGGTTCCGCGGCATCCAGTCGGCGCTGCTGATCAGCACCTGTTCGTCGCCGCCGTGGTAGAAGTACATGATCCGGGCATGTTCGAGGAACCGGTCGACGATCGACACCACGGTGATGTTCTCGCTGAGACCTTCGATGCCCGGCCGCAGGCAGCAGATCCCGCGGACGTTCAGCCGCACGCGGACGCCGGCACCGCTGGCGCGGTACAGGGCGTCGATCAGTTGGGGGTCGACCAAGGAATTGACTTTGACGGCGATTTCGGCCTTTTGGCCTTCGCGTTTGCGGGCGATTTCCGCTTCGATCAAATCCTGCAGCCGCGTCCGCAGGGTGGTCGGAGCCGCCGAGATCTTGTGATACTTCAGCGGATGGCTGGCGCCGGTAATGGCGTTAAAGAACGTCGTGGCGTCGGCGCCCAGTTCCGGATCGCAGGTCAACAGCGACACGTCGCTGTACAGTCTGGAGGTGACTTCGTTGTAGTTGCCCGTGCCGTAGTGCACATAGCGGACGATGCCCTGAGGTTCGCTGCGCACGATGATGCAGATTTTGGCGTGGGTCTTCAGGCCCTTGATGCCGTAGATCACCTGGACGCCGGAGTGTTCCATCTCCCGGGCCCATTCCATGTTCCGTTCTTCGTCAAAGCGGGCCTTCAGTTCCACAATCGCCGTGACGTACTTGCCGCGTTCGGCCGCGCGTTTCAGGGCCGCGATGATCGGGCTGTTGCGGCTGGTCCGATACAGCACCTGTTTGATGGCCAGCACGTCGGGATCGACGGCCGCCTCTTCGATCATGCGGACCACCGGATCGAACCGTTCGTAGGGGTGCACCATGACGATGTCGCCGGTGGTGATGGTTTCGAACATCGGTTCGGCGGGTTGGATGTCCGGACTGCCCTGCCCCGGCCAAGGACGATCCTTCAGTTGGTCGAAGCCTTCCAGGGCGGTCAACTGGAACAGGCAGGTCAGGTCCAGCGGTCCGTCGACCAAAAACAGGTCGCCGTAAGCGATTTCCAGGGTTTCGGTCAGGAAGGCCTTGATGTGCTCGCTGGCCCCGGCGGCCAGTTCCAGTCGTACCGAGCCCGATTCCTTGCGGCTCTCCAAAACCTCTTCCATGCCCAGCATCAGGTCCGGGGCGTTGTCTTCGCGCAGTTTGATGTCGGCGTTGCGAGTGATCCGAAACGCGACACATTCCAGCACCTTGCGGCCGGGAAACAATTCGGCCACGTGATAGGTGACCAGATCCTCCAGCATCGTGAACTGGTACCCGCGGTCCGACGGCAGGGAGACCAGTCGCGGCAGAGCGCGGCCCAGGGGGATCAAGGCGTATTGCCAGGGCGCGTCGCCCTCCTGTTCCGCTTTCAGTCGCACGCACAGATGCAACTGCAAGCCTTCGACCAGGGGGATGGGCCGCGAGGGATCGAGGGCGTGGGGCGAGAGCGTCGCGCTGACGTTCTCGAAGACCGAATGGACCGATTCCTGGTGCCGAGAACTGTAATCCTCGCGTTCCATCATGCGGATGCCGTGCTCGGCCAGAGCGGGCAGCAGTTGGTCTTTCAGGATCCGATACTGCTCGGTCTGCATGTGGTGACAGCGATCACTGATCGCCAGCAATTGCTCGCTGACGGTCATCCCCGACGGATCGCGGAGGCCGGAATTCTGCGCGGCCTGCAGTTTCAGGCCGCCCACGCGAACCATGAAGAATTCGTCCAGGTTCGAACTGACAATGGCCAGGAACTTGGCGCGTTCGAGCAAGCGTTGGCGCGGATCGTCGGCGTGGTCGAGCACTCGCTGGTTGAACTCCAGCCAGCTCAATTCACGATTGAAGTAACGATCCGCGGGCAATGCCGGTTCGCTCGAAGAATCATCCATGCTACTGCAGCCACTTGGGGAGCTGTCCGACCGGAGGAAGTTGCACGACACAGGCATGGTCGATCGCTTCGATCGCACGGACCGCGTCCAGAGCTTCGGCCGCCGGCAAACCATCCAGGTTCAGGACGCCGATCGCCGATCCGCCCGGTTGATCGCTGCTGCGGCCCACGGCCATCTGGGCGATGTTCACGTTGTGCTGGCCAAAGACCGTACCGACGCGGCCGATGATGCCGGGCACGTCCTGGTGGCTGAACACCAACAGGTTGCCGTCCAGGTAGGATTCCAGGCGATGGCCATCCAGCACGACCAACCGCGGCATGTTGTGGCCCAGCAGCGTCGCTCCGGCGGTGACGCTGCGGTCTCCGCCGTCGACCGTGGCCGAGATCGACGAGGCAAACGCGCCCATCTCGTGATGCTTCTCTTCGCGCAGTTCGATGCCGCGTTCCCGCAACATGACCTCGGCGTTGATGATGTTGATCTCGTCGTCCAGGGCCCGTTCCAGCAGCCCGACGCAGAAGGCATTGGTCAGCAGTTTGCAGTCTTTGCCGGCGATTTCGCCGCGGAACGTCAAGCGGACCGTGTCCACGCCGCCGCCGTGCCACTGCGACAGCAGCAGTCCCAGGCGGTGCGCCGCGTCCATGAATCCACGCAGCTCCTCGAGCGTCTTGGGATCCAGGGCCGCCACGTTGACGGCGTGTTTGATCTCGCCGGTGGCAAGGAAATTCAGCAGCAGATGCACCCCTTCGACAGCCACCTGCGTCTGAGCTTCTTCGGTGCTGGCACCCAGATGCGGCGTGCAGACCACGCCGGGCATGCCGAACAGCGGGCTGTCGGTGCAGGGTTCGTCTTCGTACACGTCCAGCGCCACGCCACCGAGCTGGCCGCTGTGCAGCCCTTCGACCAAGGCGTCGACGTCGTAGATGCCGCCCCGCGCGGCGTTGATCACTCGCAAACCCGGTTTGACTTTCGACAGGCTGTCCTTGCCGATCAGGCCTCGGGTCTGGTCGGTCAGGGGCGTGTGCACGGTCAAGTAATCGATCGCCGGCAGCAACTCGTCCAAGGTCGCCGCTCGCTGGACGCCCAGCAACGCGGCCTGGTCGTCGGAAAGGTAGGGATCGAAGGCGATCACGTTCATGTCGAAGGCCATCGCCCGGGAGGCCATTTCGCGGCCGATGCGGCCCATGCCAACGATGCCCAAGGTTTTTTCGGCCAACTGGGTGCCCATGTACTTTTTGCGATCCCAGCGGCCTTCGATCAGGCTCTGGTAGGCCGGGGCGATGTTGCGGCTGAGCGCAAGCATCAGCGCAAAGGCGTGCTCGGCCGTGCTGACCGTGTTGCCCGCCGGGGTGTTCATCACCACGATGCCCTGCCGGGTCGCGGCCGGTTTGTCGATGTTGTCGGTGCCGACGCCCGCGCGAACAATCGCTTTCAGACGCTTGTTGCCCGCCAGCACGTCGGCGGTCAGTTTGGCGCCGCTGCGGAGGATCGCGCCGTCGAACTCGGTCAGGGCTTGGCGAAGTTCGTCGGCGGGCAGTTTCTTGCGGATCTCGTACTCCACTCCTTCGGCAGCGTCGAGCAGATCCAGGCCTTCCTGTGCGATGTCGTCCAGTACAATGATGCGATGCATGATTCTTGTTTTCTTAAGGGGAAAGTGCTCGGTTAGGCTCGCTGGTTGGCAAAGTCGCGCATCAGTTCGGCCAGGGCCGCCACGCCGGCTTCGGGCATGGCGTTATAGATGCTCGCTCGAATCCCGCCCACGCTGCGGTGACCTTTCAGATTGCACAGTTCGTTGTCAGCCGCCCTAGCGAGGAATTCCGCCTGGAGGTCGTCGTTGGGCAGGCGGAAGGTGACGTTCATCAGGGAACGGCAATCGGCCTGGGCGTGACCCTGATAGAACTCGGGGAATTGGTCGATGCAGTCGTACAGCAGCTGGCTCTTGCGGCGGTTCAGCGACTCCATCGCGGCCAACCCACCCTGCTCCTTCAACCACTCGGTGACCAGGCCCAAGGCATAGATCGCAAACGTCGGCGGGGTGTTCCATTCCGAATCGGCTTCGGCGTGGTTGCGGTACTGGAGGTAGCCGGGCAGATCGTCGCTGCCGCGAGACAGCAGGTCTTTGCGGATGATGACGGCGGTGACGCCGGCCGGTCCGGCGTTCTTCTGCGCACAGGCGTACAGCACGCCGTATTTGGCCACGTCCAGCGGACGGCACAGGAAGTCGCTCGAGGCGTCGCAGACCAGCGGCACGCCGGCCGGACAGTCCGGTTCGCTGGCGAACTGGACCCCCTGGATCGTTTCGTTGCTGCAGTAATACAGATAGGCGGCATCGTCGGCCACGCGGTAGTCACCGCCCTGGGGCAACGCCGCGTAGTTGCTGCTCTTGCCGTCCCAGGCGACGTTCGCCGCGCCCTCTTTGACCGCTTCGTCGATCGCCTTCTTGCTCCAGGAACCGGTCAGCAGGTATTCGGCCGCAGCGTCGCTGCCGCGGAGGAAATTGACCGGGATCATGGAAAACTGCAGACGCGACCCGCCCTGCAAAAACAGCACCTCGTAGTCGTCGCTGATCGACAGCAACTCGCGCAGGCCCGCCTGAGCCCCGTGCAGGATTTCCAGAAAACGTTTGTCGCGGTGCGACATTTCCAGCAACGAACAACCCGCCCCCGGCAAACACAGCATCTCGTCTCGAATACGCTCCAAGACCGAGACGGGCAGCACGGCGGGGCCGGCCGAAAAGTTGTAAACGCGTTGTTCGACGGTGGATGTGGCCATTGGCACGGTTTCCGGTTCCCAGCTGAAAACTTGGCGGACAACACAACATGCGCTGCCGCAGTCGGGATTCTAAGCCGTCAAGCGGAGAACTGGGAGGCCCGGGGCGCCGTTTCAGCGCCAGCGAACGGTCGCCCGGCGGCGAAAGCCAAGACGCATAGTAGCTCGGCTGTCCCAGCCGAGACGCGGCATAGTAAGCACGTCGGCATGAATCTTTCGGAGAAACCCCGCGACAACACCCTCCCGCGCAGCGGGAGGGTCGGGCTCTTAGGCCCGGGGAGGGCCCTACGAAAACCCTCTCCGGGCCTAAGAGCCCGACTCTCCCAGAGGGAGAGTAAAGCCGAATCAAATGTTGCGACGTGCTTA
>NZ_WIAD01000068.1 GCF_009618275.1 Roseimaritima sediminicola | reverse complement strand
CGAACCGGGGGCGTTATGGGGCGGGCGGGACTTGGGGATCGAGGACGTGGCCGTGCGTTTTCATTTCTTCTCTCAGCCGCTGCTGGACGGCTTTGCGCACCTCGGGGTCGGCTTTGGGGAACCCGAGCGTTTCGATCGAGAAGGCGGTCTTGGGATGTTCGACGGCCTCCGGGAAACCGACTTCGCGAAGCGATAGTCCGTACAGTTTGGCGACCGTGGCCATGGCGACGTCGGCCGTGCGGACCTCCATCGCCGGCTCTGCGCCCGGCAGCGGCAGCGGGCGAAGGTCGTCCCAGAAGGGCAGCACATAGGGCACATCCGAAGTGGTTCCGAAACGGGCTACGGCCTGCAGGCCGGCGTGCACATCGGCCAAGTCTCGAGCTTCGTACGCCGCCCGCATCCCCAGCACTCGGCCCTCGGCCCGAAGGTCCCACTGCAGGGCCAGGCCCAGCGCGTGCCGGGCTCCGTTGACCGGCGAACGGCGCAGCCAACGACCGACCAAGCGCAGGAACGCATCGCCGAGCTGGGCGTCCTGGCGAAGTTCGTTTGCAGCGGCTTTGCGCAGCAGCGACAGCACCAGGGCCTGTGTCTGATCGGCGATCAAAACGTTCGGATCGGCAATTCCCCACAGGGCCGCCATCACGTCCTCGGCGGTGGGCACTTGGTGGAGGTCCCGCATTTTGTGCAGGATCTGCTGCACCACCCTCTCGACGGCCAGCGTCCGCCGCCGGGCCTGGTCTCGGCTGCTGCCCTGAAAGGACTCCATCAATTCCGGATAGCGTCGACTGGTGGCCACGAACAGCTCGCGGACCGAAGGGTTGTCGCCCATCAGGGAGGCGACGTATTGCCAACCGGCGAGGGTTTCGCCGAGGTCCTCTCCGGCTAGAAACGCTTCGGCCCGGGCGTCAAAACTGTTCGCCACGATCCGCTCGTAAACGTAGCGGGCGCGGGAGCGGACCTCGGCGTCGGGATGCTGCTTGGCAGCCCGGCTCAGAGCCGGCAGGATCGCCACCCCGGCTTGCCGCGCCCGCGCGATCGCGTCCTCTCGCTGGGCAAAGCGAGGCGCCCCCAAGCGGTCGATGATCTCCGCCAACTGCGTCTCGCCGAGCGGCTCGGCGGCGGTTTCCTCCGCGGCCGTTTCCTCCGCAGCCGTGTCTTCCGCCGCGGCAGCTTCCGCAATCGCCTGCGGCGCGTCGTCCGGCGGCGCAGCGGCTCGGCAGAGGGGCATGAGCAGAGCGCTCGCGAGGCAGCCCAGCAGCCCGGCGGCCAGCGGCGGGTACCAGCCGGAGCGGTACAGAACGGACCGAGACGAGAAGCACATGCGGCAGACTTGGGGCTTTGAGCTTTGGGACAGCAAATCGGGCGGGGCAAGGGGCACCGAACGTGCGGCCGGCAGAGGGCCGGAGCTGGCAATTCGGACCAGTTTCACCGGGTAAACCGTTGTCGATTCGCCGGGGTGCAGCTAGACTTCAACCATACAGGGATTTGCGGCCGCTTGCAGCCTTCACTGCTAAAGAGCCATGCTACCCCCACACGAACGATTCTCAGCGGTCCGGACGGGAGACAGCGAGACACTCGCGCCCCCAGCGACCGGGCCCAGCGAAGTTCATTCTAACCGGGGTTGTGAATCGGCCAACGGCTGGCGGACTTGGCCGCGGCGGCGACTTGCAAAACCTGTGCTTACGATCCTTCGCAAGACGAGGAAACCTCATGGCCACAGGACTGCCGACCGATATGGAAGCTAACTCCAACCGCCCGGACACTTCGCCGCGCAAGTTGCCCGCTCGCGGTTTGTCGACCGAGAGCGTGCACGCCGGCGAGCTGCGTCAGAAGCCGGGCGATTCGATCACCGATCCGATTTTCTGCGCCTCGACCTTCACCTTTGCGTCCACCGCCGACTTGATGGACTACGTCGAGGGCCGCTCCAAGCGCGAGGAGTACGGTCGCTACGGCAACCCCAACGAGAAGAGTGTCGAGGGCAAACTGGCGGCGCTGGACGGGGCGGAATCGGCGATCGTCTACAGCAGCGGGATGGCGGCCATCGTGGGGTTGTTGATGGCAAAGCTGAACGCTGGCGACGAGATCGTCTTTTTCGACCAGTGTTACCATCGCAGCCGCGAGTTCTGTGCCAAACATCTGGCTCGCTTTGGCGTCGTGACCCGCCAGGTTCCCACCGGCGACTTTGCGGCCATGGAAGCGGCGATCACGCCCAATACCAAGATGTTGGTCAGCGAATCGCCCACCAATCCACACCTGACCACCGTGGACCTGGAACAATTCGTGGCGATCGGCAAAGCCCACGAGGTGGAAACGTTGATCGATGCCACCCTGGCCACGCCCTATAACGTGCGGCCGATCGACTGGGGTGTGGACTACGTGCTGCACTCGGCGACCAAATACATGGGCGGTCACAACGACCTGTTGGCCGGGGCGATCTGTGGCAGCGAAGAGAAACTCGATGACGTTCGCCAGCTGCGGGGCATCCTGGGTGGGGTGAATTCGCCGCATAACCTGTACCTGCTGGAACGCGGGCTGAAGACGTTCGAGCTGCGGATGCAGCGGCACAACGAGAACGGCCAACGCGTAGCGGAATTCCTGCAATCGCATCGGCGCGTCTCGCAAGTCTACTACCCGGGACTCGCCTCGCATCCGACCCATGACGTGGCCGCCGCCCAGATGCGCGGCTTCGGCGGCTTGATCACCTTCGAAGTCGCCGATGCCGATTGGCAAGAGACCGCGAGGATCGTCGACGCAGCCGAAATCCCTCGGATCGCGCCCAGCCTGGGCGGCGTGGAATCGTTGATCGAACAGCCGATGGTGATGAGCTACTTCAATTACTCGCCGGCCGAGCGAGAGCGGTTCGGCATCGCCGACAACATGATCCGCTACTCGTGCGGCATCGAAAACAGCGACGATCTGATCGCCGACCTCAAACAGGCTCTCGAGGCATGAGCAAATCCTCCGCAGCGTCCCAATCCTCTGATGCGTCTCGGGCTTTCCGCACCCGGGCCATCCATGTGGGCAACGAAGCCGACCCGCAAACCGGTGCCGTCGTGCCGCCGGTGCACCTGGCCAGCACGTTCCGCCAGCCGGGCTCGGGCCAGTGGGGCCAGTACGATTACTCGCGCAGCGGCAACCCCACGCGGAGCGGGTTGCAGCAGACGCTCGCCTCGCTCGAAGGCGGCTGCGGGGCGCTGGCCTTTTCCACCGGCATGGCGGCGATCCACTGCGTGACGATGTTGCTCGAGAGCGGCCAACACGTCGTGGCCGGCTGTGACATCTATGGCGGTGCGTATCGTCTGCTGCACAACATCTGCAATCGCTCGGGGATCGAAGTCACGTTGGTCGACATGACCGACGCCCAAAACGTGGCCGACGCGATTCGCCCCGAGACGAAGTTGATCTGGGGCGAAACGATCGGCAACCCTTTGATGACCGTTCCCGACCTGGCCGACCTGGTCGCGGTGGCCAAGGATGCCGGCGTTCTGTTCGGCGTGGACAACACGTTTGGAACCCCCGCCCTGATCCGGCCACTGGAACACGGCGTGGACATCGTCATGCATTCGGCCACCAAATTCTTGGGCGGACACAGCGATTGCTTGGGCGGCACGTTGGCGGTATCGGACCAGGACCTGCTGGACCGGCTGTACTACGTGCAGAACGCCACCGGCGCGGTGCTGGATCCGTTCAGCTGTTTTCTGATCTCGCGGGGTTTGAAGACGCTGGAGCTGCGCGTCCGCGAGCAATCGCGCACCGCGGGTCGCTTGGCCGAATGGCTGGAGCAACATCCGGCGGTGCGCCGCGTGCTGTACCCGGGCCTGGCCTCGCATCCCCAGCACGAGCGTGCAAGGCGACAGTTCACCGATTTCGGCACGATGCTGTGCTTTGAACTGGAAGGCGACTTCCAGCAGACGGCTCGGGTGTGCGAAGCGACGCAGCTGTTTCAGTTGGCGGTCAGCTTGGGAGCGGTCGAATCGCTGATCGAACAACCCGCCTCGATGTCCCACGCCAGCTACGCCCCGGCCGACCGCCAGCGGTTCGGCATCGGCGACGGACTGATCCGCTTGAGCGTCGGCCTGGAAGCCTACGAAGACCTGCAAGCCGACCTCGAGCAAGCGCTCGGTTGAGCAGCGGTAGCTGCCCCGTCGCACCGTGGGTGAACGCGCGACGTAACCGAACGCGCGCCGTAGCCGAACGCGCCAGAGTTTGGGAGGGGCGAGCTGAGTCCTCGAATCTCAGATCTCAGATCAGCTGACTCCGGCGGATTCTATGTATGGCGTGCGAAGCTCGGGGCGCAGCAGCCACGGCAGTGGCGACATGTGGTAGCCCCAGGCGCGAGCCTGGGGTGTCGCCCCCACACCCGCGCGCCAGTCCCAGAGGGACGACACGAATTCCGGTGCCAGACTTCCCGTCGCCCTTCGAGGGCTTTTGTTCGTGGTGTTTACGTTTCCCCGGGCTCGCGCTTTGCGGCTACCACAGACAATCGCTCTGCGATTCGGGAACGTCCGGTCCCGTACATAGATTTCGCCGGAGTCAGCAAATCTCAGATCTCAAATCGAGCACGAGCACGAGCACGAGCACGAGCACGAGAACGAGAACGAGCACGAGCACGAGAACGAGCACGATTTACTCGCCACTCATAACCGACAACCAGCGTCCAAAGTCTGGCGACTTCAGCTACGGCGACTCTCGGCTAGAAGCGGCGTTCGATGGCAAAACGTGCCAATTTGTGCAGCGTCTGCTTGGCCGGCGAGGCTGGCAGGGGGGCGATCGCTGCGAGAGCGGTTTCGACGAACTGCTCGGCTCGCTGCCGGGTGTACTGCCGCGCATCGCTGGCGGCCAACAGCGGCATGATCCGCTCGAGCCGCTGTTCGGCGGGACCGCGGAGGATCTCCAGCACCTGGGCCTGCAGCGATTGGTCGGCGCTGTGCAGCAACCGAATCAGCGGCAGCGTCATCTTGCCCTGATAGACATCGGTTCCCAGCGTCTTGCCGGTCTGCCCGCTGTCGCCCCACAGGTCCAGATAATCATCGGCGATCTGAAAAGCGATCCCCAGGGCATCGCCGTAGTGCGACAAACCATCGATCGTTCGCTGGTCGGCTCCGCTGTACGCCGCTCCCAAGCGGCAGGCCACGCTGCACAGCTCGGCGGTCTTGCCCTGCACGATGCTCAAGTACGCCGCTTCATCCAGATCCAGCACATTGCGGCTGTGCACCTGACGCAGTTCCCCCTCGCACACGCGCCGGGCCGCTTCGCCGATCCAGCGGCAGGCACGGGTGTCACCCAGGGTGGCCGCCAGGTAGAAGCTCTGGGCAAATAGATAATCACCCAGCAGGATACTGGTCTGTTCGTCCCACTTGGCGTTGACGGTGGGAACATGTCGGCGGAACTGGGCACTGTCCAGAACATCGTCATGGACCAGCGTCGCGGTATGCACCATCTCCAGCACCGTGGCCACAGTCAGGTGATCCTCGCCGATGGTGCCGGTCGCCTCGGCGGCCAACAGCACCAGGGCCGGTCGCATGCGTTTGCCGCCCAGCAACGCCCCGTGCCGCAGGATCGGAGCGAGGTGCTCGTAGCGGCTCTGCAGCTGCTGGCGCAGCCGGCGTTCGACTTCCTCAAGGGCCGGGTCGATCGCTCCGTAACCGGCTTCCCAAGCCGCCGGGGCGGGGATCGCTGAAGTGGGTTGTTCCAGATTGGTAGCCGAATCCATCAATTCATCCGCAAAGGGAAAGGGGCCGTCCTGGAAGTAACCGAGCGGCGAGCCCGCGCGATAACACGTCGCGGCTAGGAAAAACGGTGGATAACTAGCGAGCCGAAGCCTTGGTCTTGCGCCGCGTCGCTTTCTTGGCGCTGGCCTTCTTGGCGCTGGCTTTCTTGACGCTGGCTTTCTTGGCGCTGGCTTTCTTGACGCTGGCTTTCTTGGCGGTCTTCTTCTTCACCGCCGCCTTCTTGGTGGTCTTCTTTTTCGGAGCCGCCTTGACCGTGGTGGCTTTCTTCTTGGCCGCCTTCTTCTTGGTCGTTTTCTTGGCCGCGGCCTTCTTCACCGAAGTCTTTTTGGCTGTGGCCTTTTTCGTGGAAGCTTTCTTGGCCGTGGCTTTCTTCGCAGGTTTCTTACCTCCGAAGGCAGCCGCCCAACCTTCGGAATAAGCCGCGTTGGATCCGATTCGCAGAATTGTCATCGTTGAACAAAAAGAGGTTTGAGTCGTTGTCGGTTGCGCCTGCATTTCCCTAGGCACGCACTACGGGATGCGTATCCTCTCAAAACCACGGTAGCGCTGACAAGGGCCTCGGCGCTGCGGAGGCGACGGTTGGTTAAGAAATTTCAAAACTTTCTGCCAAGCTTACCCACCGAACGACGAATACAATGCCATTGCCGAAACCATTTCGTCGCGAAGGGGGAGACCACCGGGTGTCTGTGCTGAAATCACCAACCCTGCGCTCGCTGGCTCAGTGGAGTTTGTTCTTGGCGGTCGCCGTCGCGGTGTTCAGCTACATCGCCAGTGGCCTGAACGAACCGATGGCGTTGCCGACCCACCCGGTTTCCCGCGCGGCCCCCAGCGGTGAGCCCCGGACGACCAGTGACACCCCGGCGAGCAAGGACGAAGCGGGTTCGCTTGCGACACATGCAAACCTGCCGGCCGCCGCGAACCTGCCGGCCGGCCTGCAAACGTCCAGCCGCCAAACGTCCGGCCTGCATACGTCCAGTTTTCAGGCGACCGTCGAGGATCTGAATGCGGAGTTCCGGCGGCACTGGCAGCAGCGGGGTGTCGAGCCGGCACCGCCGGCCGATTGGTACACCCTCTGCCGGCGGTTGTCCCTGGCCCTGGTCGGCAGTGGCCTGTCGCTGGAAGAAGTGCGTTATCTGCAAACGGTCCCCGAGGCCGATCGGGCGCGGGTGTGCCGCGAGCGATTACTGCGTGACGAACGCTTTGTGCAGTACTGGGGTGAACGCCTGACGCGCACCTTTGTCGGCGCCGAGGAAGGTCCGTTCATCGTGTTTCGCCGCCGACGCTTTGTCACCTGGGTCCGAGACCAGCTCCGCGACAACCGCCCCTACGACGCGATGATCCGCGACATGATCACCGCCCGGGGGCTCTGGAACGACCAACCGCAAGTCAATTTCCTGACCGTCACGATGGACAGCGGCGAAGAAGAAGGTCAGGTCGATGTCACGCGTCTGGCTTCGCGAACCAGCCGCGCCTTTCTGGGCATGCGGATCGATTGCCTGGAGTGTCACGACGACTTCCTGGGCAATGTCACGCTGGGATCGGCCAGCGACTCCCGCGAGGGCACCCAGCAGGACTTCCACCAGTTGGCCGCTTTCTTCAGCGTGGCCCGGTTCAACGGGCTGCAGGGCATCGCCGATCAGGAACACGCTTATCGGTACCAGTATCTGCACGAGGACGAAGCGGTCGAAGTGCCGCCGGAGGTACCGTTTGACCGCGACCTGGCCGACCCGAACCTGCCGCCGCGGCGGCGTTTGGCGCGTTGGTTGACCCATCCACAGAACCGCCAGACGGCCCGGGCGGCAGTCAACCGCGTCTGGGCGCTGCTCGTCGGCAAACCCATGACCGATCCGGTGGACGACATCCCCCTACACGGCCCGCTGCCACCGGGCATGGACCGCTTGGCCGACGACTTCGTCGCCCATGGCTGGAACCTGCGGCGGTTGATCCGCGTGATCACGGCCACGGACGTGTATCGCCGCGACAGCCGAGCCCCGTTCGAGGTCAGCGAGCGGCACGAACAAGCGTGGGCCCTGTTTCCGGTCACGCGTCTGCGTCCCGAGCAGGTGGCCGGCAACGTGATCCAAGCCTCGCGCGTCAAAACGCTGGACTCCGAAGGGTCGCTGTTTGGCCAGCTGCAGAAGTTCACCGAATCGAACGATTTCGTCCGCCGCTACGGCGACCTGGGCGAAGACGAATTCGATCTGGATGCGGTCACGATCACCCAGCGACTGCTGATGCTCAACGGCAAACTGGTCAGCGAACACTCGGGCTCCAACCCGATCCTCAACGCCTGCACTCATATTGCCATGTTCGCCACCAGCGACGAGCAGGCCATCGAAACGGCGTACCTGGCCGTCCTGAACCGCCCGCCCAGCGGGCGAGAACGCGAGACGTTCCTGGCGCGACTGGAGGCGCACCCGCGGCGACAGGCCATCGAAGACCTGTACTGGGTGCTGCTGAACAGCAGCGAACTGGGCTGGAACCACTAGGCACTGCCGACAACCTGAAGAGGATCGATCGATGAACAAGCCCGCCATCTGCAACCGCTCGCACCATTTCTCTCGCCGTTCGCTGCTGAAAAGCGCCGGCGGCGGGTTGTTCCTGTCTCCCTTGGCCACCCATCTGGCCCGAGCGGCCGAAACGGACGCGGGCGGCGGACGTCCCAAAAGCGTGATCCTGCTGTGGATGGCCGGGGCGCCCAGCCAGCTGGAAACCTTCGATCCCCATCCGGGTTCGCGGATCGGCGGCGACACAACGGCGATCAAGACCACCAGCGGTTCGCTGCAGATTTCCAGCTTGCTGCCGCAGGTGGCCGAGCAGATGCACCGGGCGGCGCTGGTGCGCAGCGTGACCGGCAAAGAGGGCGACCACAAACGAGCGGTCTACAACATCAAGACCGGCTATCGGCCCAACCCTTCGATCGTGCACCCGTCGATCGGTTCGGTGCTGTGCCATCAAGACGAAAGCGGCGCCGATATCCCGCGGCACGTTTCCATTCTGCCGGATCAATCGCCCTCGCGAGGCGGTTACCTGGGCCCCACCTATGACGCATTCAAAGTTTACGATCCGGCGTCGCCGGTGCCGGACGTTCGCCGTCGCACTTCACCGGAGCGTTTCCACCGCCGGGTCGACGATCTGCTGGACGTGGTCGAGGGTGAATTCTCCCGCGGCCGGCTCCCCGATCTGCAGCGCCGGCGGACGTTGCACACCACGGCCACGCGGGCCGCATTGACGATGATGGACAGCGACCAATTGGCCGCCTTCGATGTTTCCCAGGAACCCCAGCAAATCCAGCAGGCCTTCGGCGACACCCCCTTTGGTCGCGGCTGCCTGGCCGCGGCCCGGTTGATCGAAGTCGGCGTTCGCTGCGTCGAAGTCACACTGGGCGGCTGGGATTCGCACGTCAACAATCACGAACTGCAGTCGAGCGCCTGCGAGACGCTGGACCCGGCCCTGGCGGCGCTGCTGCAAACCCTGAAGGATCGTGAACTGCTGGAGGACACGCTGGTCGTCTGTGGCGGTGAATTCGGACGCACGCCCAACATCAACCCGCTGGGCGGGCGCGACCACTGGCCCCACGGCTTTTCGACGCTGCTGGCCGGCTGCGGCATCCGCGCCGGCGCGGTCCACGGGGCGACCTCGCCGGAACCGGATCTGAAGAGCGACGATCCGGTGGCCAAGAATGTCGAATCTCCCGTGACCGTGGCCGATCTACACGCCACGATCCTCAACGCCGTGGGCGTCGAGCATGACAAGGTGCTGGACACGCCGATCGGCCGCCCGATGCACCTGAGCGAAGGGACGCCCATCAAGTCGATCCTGAGCTAGGACCTTTTACCTACTTCGAACGTTTACTCCCCTCTTTCCGCTGGCCTGGGCAAGTGGTGCTTGCCCAGGCCGGCGGGGAGAGGATTCGGGGGCGAGGGGAGAAAACGTTTCGATTATTTTGAACAGTTGTCGTAGGGCTGCACCGACATGATCAGAGCGACGCATCGCCTCGTCCACTAGGCCAAAATCTCGTCAACCACGTGGCCGTGCACGTCGGTCAAACGGAACTGCCGGCCCTGGAACCGGTAGGTCAGCCGTTCGTGGTCGATCCCCAGCAGATGCAGCAGCGTGGCTTGGAAATCGTGCACGTGCACCGGATTCTCGACTGCGTTGATCCCCAGATCGTCGGTCCCTCCGTAACTGATTCCGGGTTTAACGCCCCCACCGGCCATCCACTTGGTGAAGGCATAGGGATGGTGATCTCGGCCCCAGCGTGGACGATTATTAATATCGCCCTGCAGAAACGGCGTGCGACCAAACTCGCCACCCCACACCACCAGCGTATCGTCCAACAGCCCGCGCTGTTTCAGATCCATCACCAGGGCCGCGCTGGGTTGATCCGTATCGCGGCACTGATTGTACAGCTCGGTCGTCAACGAATTGTGTTGGTCCCAACCGGCATGCATCAGTTGCACGAACCGGCAACCGCGTTCGACCAAGCGGCGGGCGATCAAGCAGTTGTGAGCAAACGAGCCGGGTTGCTGGACCGCCGGTCCATACATCCGCAGCGTCCGTTCGCTCTCGTCGGACAGGTCCGCCAATTCCGGAATGCTCTGCTGCATCCGAAAACTCATCTCGTACTGAGCGATCCGGGTGGCGATTTCCGGATCGCCGAACTCGTCCAGTTTCAACCGGTTGATCGCGGCCACGTCGTCCAACAACCCGCGTCGCATCTGCCGGCTGATCCCGGCGGGGTTGGCCGCATACAGCACCGGATCGCCGCTGCCGCGAAACTTCACGCCCTGAAACCGCGAGGGCAGAAAGCCGCTGCCCCAGTAGAAGTCGTAGAAGATCTGGCCGCAGGTGGTGTCCTTGGTGATGCTGGTCATGACGACAAAGGCGGGCAACTGATCCGTCTCGCTGCCCAAGCCATAGGTCAACCAGGCACCCAGCGTCGGTCGCCCGGGCATCTCACCACCGCTGAGCATGAAATTGATGGCCGGCGCGTGATTGACCTGTTCGGTGTGCAGGCTTTTCACAAAGCACAGATGGTCCGCGATCTTGGCCGTGTGCGGCATCAATTCGCTGACCCAGGCGCCGCTCTGACCGTGCTGGGCAAACGGTTCGACCGGTGCGAGCAACAGTTTGCCATCGGCTTTGCCGGTCATCGTGCTGAAGCGGCGGTCGCCGATGTACTCTCCCGGGACCGGCCTACCGTGCATCTTTTGAAGATTGGGTTTCCAGTCGAACAGGTCGACATGGGTCGGGGCGCCGTTTTGAAACAAATAGATCACCCGCTTGGCCCGGGGGGCAAAATCGGGCAGCGACGGCAGACCGCCAAACCGCGGCGGGGCCGCCACGCCATCGCGAGCGAGCAGGCTGGCCAATGCCGCCGTGCCAATCCCGGTGGCCGAGCGACCGAAGAAATGGCGCCGCGTCAGGTGCAAACGGTTTTCCAACAACGGGTCCATGACCTACTCGTGGTTGAGGGTTTCGTCCAGGTTCAGCACCGCCAGCACCAACTGGGTCCAGGCTGCGTGCTCGATGACTGGCAAAGCATCATCGCGGGGCGATTCGCCCAAGGACACCAGGGGCGCGGCCGCCGCGGCGTCGCCCTGGTACTGATCGCGCGTCCGCTGCAGGCCGGCCAACAGGATCGTCCGCTCGGGCGACGTGGCCGGGCGAGCGAGCACGCGTCGAAAGACGAAATCGATCCGGCGGGAATCGTCGGCGGCCGACGACTGCAGGGCGAGCTGGGCCAGATGCCGAGCCGCTTCGACGTAGATCGTACTGTTCAACGTCTGCAGGGCGTGCAGGGGCGTGTTGGTTCGGTTGGGGGCGACGGTGCAGGTCTGCCGCGAGGCGCTGTCGAAGAACATGGTCGGCCCCACGATCCGCCGCCAGAACACGTACAGGCTGCGGCGATACAGCTTCTCGCCCTCGTCGCGATGGTAAACCTTTTTGCCAAAGGAAGCTTCTTCCCAAACGCCCTCGGGCTGGTAGGTGTTGATCGCCGCTCCGCCAGCGGCCGGCGACAATAATCCGGCCGCCGCCAGGGCCTGGTCGCGGAGCATCCACGAGGGCAATCGATAGCGCGCACCGCGGGCCAACAACCGGTTCTCCGGGTCCGCTTCCAACACCGCCGGATCGGTGACCCGCGAGCTCTGCCGATAGGTATGGCTGGTCAAAATCGTTCGCAGCGTATGCTTGATGTCCCAGCCCGAATCGCGAAAGTCCGCGGCCAACCAGTTCAACAGATCCATGTGTTCGGGGATCTCGCCCTGGGTACCAAAATCCTCGGGCGTCTTGACCAGACCGATACCGAAGACCTGTTGCCACAAGCGATTCACGGTCACCCGCGCGGTCAATGGATTGCTGTCGGCGACCAACCAGTCGGCCAGCTCCTTCCGCGTGGCCGGTTCTCGCGGCAAACGGCCGGGCAGCGCCTCGGGAACCCCGGCCGATACGGCGGTGGTCGGTTTGTTGTACAGGCCGCGCTCGAGCACGAAGGTCTCGCGAGGCTCCGCTCGGTCGCCCATGACCATCACCTTGGGAACCGCCTTCTGGATCGCCTCGAGCTGCGTCTGCAATTGCGCGCGCCGTTTCTGCGCGGCTTTGACGGCTTCGTCTTGTTTGTCTGCTTCGTCTGGTTTGTCTGCTTCGCTTGGCGGGCTCAGGTTCGCATCGAGGTCGGCGATCTGCTGTCGCAACCGGTTCAACCGACGACGCTGGTCAGCGGACGCAACGGCCAAGTTCGGCGCGGTTTGCGGATTGCCACCGCCGCCGTCGACGGGCGTTTGATTGAAGAACGCAAAGAACTGGTAGTACTCCTCGTTGGTCACGGGATCGTACTTGTGATCGTGACAGCGGCAGCAGTTCAGGGTCAGCCCCAACCAGACCGTGCCCACGGTCTCGGCCATGTCCATCACGTACTCGACGCGGTTCTCTTCGGCGATCCGTCCGCCTTCGCCGTTGATCATGTGGTTCCGCAGGAAAGCCGTGGCGAGGACCTGACGCGGCGCGGCGTCGGGCAACAAATCGCCCGCGATCTGCTCTCGGGTAAAGCGATCAAAGGGCAGGTTTTGATTGAACGCGTCGACCACCCAGTCGCGCCAGGGCCACATCGTGCGTTCCCGATCGCCCTGGTAGCCGTTGGTATCGGCGTAGCGCGCGGCATCGAGCCAGGGCCAGGCCATCCGCTGTCCGAACGCCGGCGACATCAACAACCGATCGACCAGCCGCTCGTAAGCCCCGGGGTCGCGATCGGCCAGGAACGCATCGACCTCGGCCGGCGTCGGCGGCAATCCGGTCAGGTCCAGCGACAGCCGCCGGATCAATGTGCGTCGATCGGCCTGCGGCGCCGGCGAGAGTCCGTGTTGGGCCAACCGCGACTGCACCAAGGCGTCGACCGGGTTGTGCCTCGGCCAGTTCCGAGCCGCCGACTGCTGGGGGTCAGGTGGTTTGGGGATGGGGATCGGGATCGGGGGCGAGCGCAGAGGCCGAAATGACCAGTGTTGCTGCCAAGCGGCACCTTGATCGATCCATTGACGAATCTTCGCGATCTCCTCGGTGCTCAGCCGGCGATGGGAATCGACCGGCGGCATGCGTTCGTCTTCCTCGGCGATCAACCGCAAGTACAGCTCGCTCTGGCCGCTGTCGAAGGCGGTGATCACCTCCAACGCCCCCTCGTGGGTATCGATCCGCAATCCGGCTTCGCGAGTCTGTTCGTCCGGACCGTGACAGAAAAAACAGTTCTCGGACAGGATGGGGCGGATGTCGCGCGTGAAATCGATCGCGTGCTCGGCTCGAGCCGTTGGCGAATCAACCCCGGCAAGCAGGAGCAAGCTCGGTAGGATGACCAGCAGCGGAACCAGGGGGCGCATACAAATCGATTGATCGGTGGGAGCCAAAAACCTGTGGCATAGGCTGGCGGCCTATGCCACTGCTGACAGGCACCGAAGCCTATGCCACTGCTGACAGGCACCGAAGCCTATGCCACTGCTGACAGGCACCGAAGCCTATGCCACTGCTCTAGGCTACGGTCTGCGAGACACTGAATTTCATCAGTTGTTCGTGGCTGCGGACGACGCTTAGGAATTTATCTTCATCGACGGGTTTGCCGATAAAATCGTCGACGCCCATGGCCGCACAACGGGTGCGAGTGGCTTCGTCATCGGAGGCGCTCAGCACGACGACCGGGGTGGGAGTAGGGGTGTCGCCCTGCAAACGCCGCATGGTTTGCAGGATCGAAATCCCATCGCCATCGGGCAGGGTCAAATCTAACAGCAACAGATCGGGCTGGGGGGCGCGGGCAAACACGCCTTCGCGGCCCAGAAACGCCACCGCTTCGGCCGCGGTGCGAACCAGCGTCAACCGATGACGCAAACCGCTGCGGCGCAGGGCATGGATCGTGATCCGGGCGTCCAACAGACCGTCCTCGACCAACAGGATTTCCATCGGCGTGTTGGTGGTGGATTCTACAAACATAAGCTCACTCCTAAAAACTCGCCGAGACCCTGGTCCTTCAAAGCCGAGCTCCGACGGATCGTCGCTGGCGGCGTCACCGCGGGATACGGATGCGGCATCGCCGCAGATACTCGTGCACCGCCACGCTCAGCGGCCGTCATTGGCGCGTTCGATCAAACGTCGTTCGAGGCGTTCGTGCGCGTCCAAACGAGCATCGAACAGCCGGGCTTCATCGACCAACAAGGCCAATTGTTCCGCAGCCAACCCTCGATACTGTAATTCCTCGGCACGCTCGGACAACTCGCTGATTTCCAGATACAGCGAACAGTGCTGACGACGCGCGTTCTCCGCTTCCGGCATCGCGACGCCCGCGGGCACTTCGATATAGCCGTAGGCTTCCTCGAGCGCAAACTGCAGGGCCAGATGGTCGCGCAGATCATCCAACAAGCGAACCAGCCGAGCGGCCACGGTCGCTCGCGGTTCCACCGAATGGAAGCAGTCGTGGACCTCTTCCAGGGTTTTCCACAGGTCGGGATTACTGTCTTTGATCTCCTGCAAAAAGGCAGGATTCACAGTGATCGTTGCGATGGCCGTTGATACGGTCATGTCTCATGTCCTCCGTGGTCACCACGCAAAATCGGATCGAGTAAGCCCCTTTATCGGATCAAGCCCGGTCGCTTCTCGGATCGAGCCCAGCCGCTTCTCGGATCGAGCCTAGCCGCTTCTCGGATCGAGCCTAGCCGCTTCGCGGATCGAGCCAGCCACTTCGCGGATCAAGTCCAGCCGTTTCGCGGATCAGGCGAACCGTTTCGCGGGTCGGGTAAAACCGTTTCGCGGGTCGGGTAAACCGCTCCGCAGCAGGCCACCGCGAGTGCAGCGGCAGCGCACCAACGAAAGGGATCCGGAGAAGACTGTCAGATTAAGACCGATTTTGGGGCGTCGTCAAGCATTTTCCGGTCGCAGCGGCGCGGCACTAAACTGCCTTAACGAGAGAATCCAGCCCGCTACAGGGCGGCAAATCCCGGATAACGGAAGCTTGCGGCGACTTTGCGCAGCGGCGCAAAAAGCCTGGGAATTCCGCTCTCCGCCGCTCGCCAATCCCGTTGCCGGACGGCATATTCGGCCGCCGGCGAGCGAAATCTCCTCGCCGGCCGCCAAGCCGCTTGCCCGACGACTTGCTTCAGCCGCGACGCAGCACGCCGTACAGGAAGATGCACCACAGGGCGCGGACGCCATCCTTCCAACCGATCTTCTTGCCTTCGTCGTACCAGCGTTGATGGTAGCGAATAGGACGTTCGGCAAAGCGCAGTCGTTGGCGGGCGAAGTAGGCGGTCGATTCGATCTCAAACCCGAACCGGTCTTCGCGCAGTCGCGGCACGATTGCCTGCCACACCTCGCGGCCGGCCAGCTTGTAACAGGTTTCGACATCGCTCAGCTTCAGCCCCGTAGCCAGATTGGCCAGACCGGTCACCAAGCCGTTGGCCGCCTGGTGCCACCACGGCGACACGTCGCGGTCGCTGTGACCGTAACGGGTGCCGTAAACCACGTCGGCCTGTCCGGCGACCCAGGGCTGCAACAACAACCGAAAGTCTTCCGGATCGTACTCCAAGTCGCCGTCCTGGATCACGATACAGTCGCCGCGGGCCGCTTGCAGGCCGCTGCGAAGCGCCGCGCCCTTGCCGCGATTGCGATCGTGGTGCAGCGCGCGGACCCCGTCCCGCTGGGCCAAGCGGTCCAGTTCCGCGCCGCTGCCGTCGGTGCTGCCGTCGTCCACGAGAATAATTTCCAGCGGCAATCCGGTTCGCTCCAGCCGCGAAACGACCTGGGCGATCGTGGCCACTTCGTTGAACACCGGAACGATCACCGTCAAACAGAACCCGGCAGGCAGGCGATAGATCGCCATCCGCTCGCACAACGATGGCCCCCACAACTTTTCGCAACGATCGACAAAGGCGTCGGTCCACTGGAAGCTGGGGTCGTCTGCGGCCGAAGCACCTGCGACGGAAGGCGACGGCAACGCCGCGGAAGATTCGGATTCCATATCGGTGCAGGACGGGGGCGGTGCAGAAGGGGTTGGTTCAGACGGTCAGGGCGGCGCGTTCAGTGTAGAGCAAGCTCGTGGAGCCCCACAACGCCGCCGCGGAGCCCACCGCTGATACAGCTCTTCCAGTTCACGCGTCAAGCCCACCGGGTCGGTCAGAGGACTCTCTTCAAAGCGCCGCTGGATTTCCTCCCGCAAATCCTCCAACAGCCCTCGGTCATGCAACAGCTCCACCGCGATCTCGACGTACTCCCGCTCATCCTCGGCCACCAACTCGTGCAAGCCCAACCGAAGCATCATCGCCGAGGTGGCGCGGTGGGCGTAGTACTGGCCACAGCAGGAGACGATCGGCGTGCCCACCGCAAGGCATTCCAGGGAGGTCATCGTGCCTTGGTAGGGAAACGAATCGAGCGCCAAATCCACGCCGGCCATGGTCTCCAGATGCTGGCCCAGCGTCTGGGCTTCGGTACAGAAACGCAACCGATGGGGCAGCACCCCCTGGGCGGCGAACAGTCGGCGGTACCGATCGCGCAGCGCCCCCAGGCCATAGCGATCTCCGTACTTCAAAACCAGCTCCGCCTCGGGGACGCGGCGAAGGATTTCGCCGCAAGCGGCCAGGGCTGCCGGCGACAGTTTGGCGACGTTGTTGAACAGCCCGATCCGCAGGCGGCGGCCACCACGCGGCGCCGCCAGGTTTTCCGCTTTCGCCTCCGCGTAGGGCTGCCAAGCCAACATCGCGTGCTTCAGCCACACCAGACGCTCGCCGTAGAACCGCTCGGTCAATCCCGGCGGGTCGGCGTAGCGATCGGTCAAGCGATAGTCCATCGCGGGAACCGCCGAGGTGTTGGGGTAGCCCAAGAAGGAGGCCTGCACCGGTGCCACCCGCCGCGCCAACACCTGCAGGCGGTTGCCGCCGCCGGTGTAACCGCCCAGGTCCACCAACACGTCCAAGCGGTGCTCGCGCAGCAGCCGCAAGACCGCCTCGTCGCTGCGGCCATGCACCTGCGCAAAGTGATCCACCGCCTGGCACACCCGATTGGTAACATCGTCCCAGTTGCCGCCGTCGTGGTAGACCGAAACGTGAAACCGCTTGCAATCGTGAGCCTGCAGAATCGGCAGCATCAGTTTGCCGACCGGATGGGTGTAAAAGTCCGCCGCCAAATACCCCACGCGGATCCGCTGGGGGATCGAGACCTGTGAATTCGAGACCTGTGAATTCGAGGCAACGGGCGCCGCGGTCCAGTCCTGGGCCCGATCATGGAACCGCATCGCGATCCGAAAGTGTTCATTGGCCACCTCGGCGGCGCTGTACCGATCCGAGTAATTCAGGTACAGCAGGTAATTGGCGGCCGCGCCGCGATGGCGCTCGTCCACCCGCAACAGGTGACGACAGTATGCCAGCGCTTCGTCGATCTCTCCGACGCCGGCCAACAGGATCGACAACTGAAACAGGTTCGCGCCATCGCCCGGTGCGTCGGCCGCCCACAACCGGCGCCAGGGAATCGTTTCGAAGTTGCGTCCGGCCTGCTGCATCGCATGGCAGTACCGCGACAACCAGCGTCCGCGGAGGTCCACCGACCAGTGGCCGACGTCCGCCAGGTGCGCTGCCAACACTTCCGCCGCTTGATGCACCTGGCCGATCCAACACAGTGCCTCGGCCCAGCGCAACATCGCCTCGCGGTCGCCGGGATGACGGCGGCAGTGGTCTTGCCAGTACACGGCCGATCGATCCCAGTCCGACGCATCGACCTCCCGCGCATCGACCTCGTTCGTTGACCATCCGGCTTCGCTCGATTCCCAGCCGGTGGCGACCGCGGGCGAGCGTCGCAGCGGGGCGGGCACGGGATACCCGAGCAGTTCCAGCGTGGCCAGCAGGTCTTCGTTGCCGGCGGCTTGCTGCCAGAACTCGGGTGGCACGGGCCGCCGCGGCTGGGGCTCGATGCGGGAACCGGCAAAATCGTCCAGATCGCCCGTGATGGTGTCGTAGTGCTGCCAGGCCTGCGTCCAGGCCGAATCGTAGGGCACGCCGCCGGCTTCGCACATCGCGTGAAGGGTCGACTGGGGGGCGCGCAGAAAATCTTCATAACGAAAGATCGGCCAACGCACCGCGTCCTCCGCAAACCGGCGCAGCACGCGCCACATCCGGTCGTCGTCCCAGCGGGCCGACAGGCTGTACATCTTGCGGCACTCGAGGAAATGGTCGACCGGATGTCGGACGCTGACCAAGCGCGCCCGCAGCAGAGTGTCCGCGTTGTCAGATGGCCCACGTTCTGATGGCCCACGTTCTGATGGCTCTCGTTCTGGCGGCGCAGTCGCGAGCAGGTGGTCCCAGTCGCTGGCCATCGGCGGATCGGTTCGAAAGGGATGTCCGATCCAGTCCAGATGCGCCCAATCGCGGACCACCAGATGCCGCTGCTGTTGCTGCGTCCAGCGATCGATCTGACGGAGTGCGGAGAGCAGGGCCGGACCATCGCCGCTGGCCGGCCGCCGGAGCGACCGAGCCTGCGATAGGCCGTGCCAGCTGGCGGCTTGTTCGATGGGATCAAAGTACGCCAGACCGCATCGATGTATCTGGCTGAGCAGGCACACGGCGGGCAAGGAGCCCAGGCAACGCGAGATCAACGTGCCTCCGGAACCGGGCAGATGATGCAGCAGAATCATGTTCGAAACAGTGCCCCCTTTGCGTCCACTGGCGTCCACCGCCTTGATTTCGCCCCACCGGGGACGCCCCACCAGCGGACCATTCAGACACAACCATCTTAGCGGACACCGGCTCGGGCGCGTCAAGCGTTTTCGATCGCCGCCCAGGGCCGGTTGTTGCTTGCCGTAGCTGACGTCTCAATCGCAGGCGAGATGCTCTTGGAAGTACTGGCGGGTATGATCGAGCACCTGATCGTAGGGCAGCGGTTCGACGTCTTCGCCCAGCAGTTCGATCTCGTAGTAACCGTCGTAGCCGGCGGCGGCGAGCACCGACACGATCTCTCTCAGCGGCACGCGACCTTGCCCCAGCAGGCAACGGTTCTGTTCGCCCAGCGGCGTCTGCTTGGCATCGCCCAACTGGACCAGCCGCAGAAACGGCACGACGGCTTCGAGCCAGTCCAGGTCCTCGGGCGCGTTGACGTTCATCGCCAGATGGTAGGCGTCCAGGACCAAGCCGACGTCGGCCCGGGGAAGGGCTTCGATCACTTCCAGCGTCGAGCGGATGTCGCCCACAAACGACCACTCATCACCACAGCCCGGATGGATCGGTTCGAGCGCCACCGACACGCCGGTCCCACGAGCTTCCTCGAAGATCGCTTGCAGCCCCTGCTGCAACAGCCGCATGGCGTGGCCGTGGATGTGATTGTTGGCGCCGCCGGCCAGCACGATCAGGGTTTCGGCGCCGAGCACCTCGGCCGCTCGCACCGCTTCGATACCGTCCTCGATCGACTCCTCGTGACCGCGTCCATCGCTGCCGGTAAACCCACCGGCCCAGGAGAGGCTCGAGACGGCCATGTCGTTGTCGGCCAACAGCTCGGCCGTCCGCTCGATCCCCAATTCATCGAGTTTCGGTCGCCAAAGTCCTACCGCCGAAAATCCATGTCGTCGGTACGCTGCGACGTCTTCTTCGGTCGACCAACGCAGGGTGGTCAGTTGACTGATTGATAGCTTCATCATCCATGTTTCGTTTGGCATCGCCGGGCGAAATGAAGTCGCGAAGTATGCGACGCTTCGACGCTCTTGTAAAGCATTGGGCCGGCGGATTTCCCCCACCAAACGCTAGCAATACAGCGGTGGCGCGGTTTGTTTTCGCTCGCTTCCCGCGGCGTTTTTCCGGCAAGGCAGGGGGAGGACAGTGAGTGGGGCAGTGGGGGCGCTGCGTCAACATTTGATTCCAGGGTCTGGCCGTAGCTGGAGTCGTCAGACTTTGGACCTTTCGCCACCTCGATCCAATCTCTGGTGAGATCAGCTACCCTGAAATGAGCTTATGACGCACCACTGCCGCAGACCTAAGCACGTCGGCATGAATCTTTCGGTGAACCCCCGCGACAACACCCTCCCGCGCAGCGGGAGGGTAAAGCCGAATTAAAGGTTGCGACGTGCTTAGAGCTGGCCATCGCCCGCCGGAGCGATGTCGACGCCTTTGCCGGGCCGGGCAATTTTCGCTCGCGGCTTCTTGCCGCTCGTTCCCGGAACGACCAACGGCACCGAACAGTGCTCGGCGATCAGCGCGCTCAGTTCTTCGCCGTCAATCGCCTCGACTTCCAACAACCGCTGGGTGATCGCTTCGAGGGCTTCGCGGCGGGCGGTCAGGATTTCGCGAGTCTGCGAGATCGCTTCGTCGATGATCCGCCGCACCTCGCCGTCGATCTCCCGCGCCGTCTCCTCGCTGTGCAGGTTCGTATGCCCGGCTTCGCCCGATCCCAGGAAGGACGAGTCGTTTTTCTGACGATAGTTGACGCGTCCCAGGCGGCTCATGCCATAGTCCATGACCATGGCTCGAGCGATCTCCGTCGCCCGTTCCAGGTCGTTCGAAGCGCCGGTACTGATGTCCTCGAAGATCATCTCTTCGACCAGCGTTCCCGCCACCAGGACTCGCAGTTTGCTGTCCAGTTCGCTCTTGGTGCTCAGGTAGCGATCGCCGCCGGGCCGCTGCATGACATAGCCCAGCGCGCCCATGCCGCGGGGAATGATCGAGACCTTATGGACGGGATCGGTATTGGGCAGGGCGTCGGCGACCAGGGCGTGTCCGGCTTCGTGATAGGCGACGCGAACCTTTTCGTCTTCGTTCATGACGTGGTTCTTCTTTTCCAAGCCCGCCGTCACCCGTTCGACCGCTTCGTTGAACTCCTGCATGCCCACGGCCGGCTTGCCAACGCGAGCGGCCAACAGCGCCGCTTCGTTGACCAGGTTGGCCAGGTCGGCACCGACGAAGCCGGGCGTGATCGACGCGATCTTGTGCAGGTCGACGTTCTCGTCCAGTTTGACGTTTTTGACGTGCACTTTGAGGATCGCTTCGCGGCCGCCGACGTCGGGTCGGTCGACCAACACGTGGCGGTCGAAGCGTCCCGGGCGGAGCAGGGCGGCGTCCAGGGTTTCCGGCCGGTTGGTCGCCGCGACGATGATCACGTTGGTGTCGGATTCGAACCCATCCATCTCTACCAGCAGCGCGTTGAGCGTTTGCTCGCGTTCATCATGTCCGCCGACGACCGAACCGCTGCGGCTCTTGCCCAGGGCGTCCAGTTCGTCAATGAATACGATGCAAGGGGCGCGATTGGCCGCCTGCTGGAACATGTCTCGCACGCGAGCCGCACCGACACCGACGTACATCTCGACAAAGTCGCTGCCGGAAAGGCTGAAGAACGGCGTACCGGCTTCGCCCGCGATGGCTCGAGCCAGCAACGTCTTGCCGGTTCCCGGCGGTCCGACCAACAGCACGCCCTTGGGAATCCGCCCGCCCAGCTTCTGATACTTCTCGGCGTTCTTCAAAAAGTCGACGACTTCGCGAACCTCTTCGATGGCTTCGTCGATGCCGGCCACGTCGCTGAACGTACAAGCGGTCTCGTCCAGGGCGTACAGCTTACCGCGGCTGCGCGAGAACGACATCGGCGAACCAACCCCGCTGATCCGCCGCAGCATCATCAATCCAAAGCCCAACAGGATCAGCATCATCAACAGCATCAGACCATGGTCTTGCCAGAACGTGCTGGGAACGTGCTGGTCCCAGACGACGTTGGATTTCTCCAACAGCGCGATCAACTGCTGTTCCTGTTCCTCGTTGCGTACCGTCCATTCGGTCGTAAACGTTTTCTCGACCGCTTCGCCATCGGCCTGCGACTCGTCGCCCAGCCGCCGATACCAGGCGCGGCCGGTGATCCCGGTTTTCGAAACCTTGATGTCCTGCGGCTTGCTCCACTCGACGAATTGACCGGGGTTCGTGCGCGAGGGCACGACGATGGTTCCGGCCGCCGGGACCGGCATGACCTGCGAAGCCGCACGCTGCGACGGGGCCTCCTGCGACGACGCCTCCTGCGACGGGGCCTCCTGCGACGACGCATCCTGGGGCGACGCATTCTGGGATGAATCACGATCGGCGGGCGCATCGGCGGGCGGCGCATCGGCGTCGGCGGCGGCGGCCCGCGGATCCGGATCGGCGGGAGCCTCGGGGCTGGAAAGCGTCGGCGGGGCGTCGTCGTCGGCCGTGGACGCGGCGCCATCGACCAGCACCAATTGATCCGAGCCGTACTCGGCGTAGCGGGTGACTTCCAACAAACGGGTCAGGTCGGGGTAGCGGATCCGTTCGGAATTGCTGCCGATCAGGTAAGCCCCCAGGATCACGGCCCCCACGATCGCCAACAGGATCAACAGCACACTGCTGCCACGGGCTTCCCCGTCACCGGACGAATTTTTCCGTTTATCTTGATCGCTCATCAGAACTCCGCTTTCGCGATTGACGTATGTGGTACAAGCCGCCGCTGGCTAGCGCTGTGCTTGGAACACGCTGAGAAAAGTGCTACTTTTTCGATGAAATCGAATAAAACTTTTAGGAGTTTATTCTTATCGGCCATTGTTCGGCGGGAGTCGATCCCGGGCAAGCCGCGACGAATTGCTGCCTCGTTCCGTTCCGTCCCTAACGAAAGCAACGACTGTGCCCCCGTTTCACCCGCGCCTCTGGCGAGCCGCCCATGCGTAACGTAGCGGTATTGGGCGCGACCGGCAGCATCGGTACGGCCACCCTGGACGTTTTGGCCAGCCTGCCGGCGGACCAGTGGCGGGTCTGGGGCCTGTCGGGACACGCCAACCTGGAATTGCTAGCAGACGCGGCCCAGCGGTTGACGCCGCCGCCGGAGTTCATCGTAACGTCTGCCGCCAAAGCCGCGGCCGATTTCGATGCGGCTCGCTGGCCCGCCGCCAGCCGCGTGCAGGTCGGTCCCGAGGCCCTGGTGGAGCTGGCCGCGGCCGAGGAGGTCGACGTGGTGGTCGCGGCGATCGTTGGCCGCGCCGGGCTGGAAAGCACCCTGGCGGCGGTCCGAGCCGGCAAACGCGTGGCCCTGGCCAACAAGGAAACGCTGGTCGTCGCCGGTCCGGTGGTCAAACAACAACAGCAAACCAGCGGCGCCGAACTGCTGCCGGTCGACAGCGAACACTCGGCGATCTTTCAGTGCCTGAAAGCTTGCCAGACGCCGCCGCGACGCATTATCCTGACGGCCAGCGGTGGCCCGTTTCGCACCTGGACCGCCGCGCAGATGCGCGACGCCACGGTCGAAGCCGCCCTGAACCATCCCACCTGGCAGATGGGGCCCAAGATCTCGGTCGATTCGGCCACGATGATGAACAAGGCCCTGGAGATCATCGAAGCGTGCTGGCTGTTCGACGTCCCGGCCGAGGCGGTCGACGTGATGATCCACCCCCAATCGATGATCCATTCGATGGTGGAATTCGTCGACGGTTCGGTCATCGCCCAGCTGAGTCCGCCGGATATGCGGCTGCCCATCCAGTACGCTCTGACCTATCCCGAGCGAACGGCCTGCCCGGCCCCAAGATTGGACGTGGCCCAGCGAATGGACTGGACGCTCGAGCCGGCCGACCGCGAACGGTTCCCGGCTCTGGCCTTGGGATTCGAGGTCGCCGCGGCCGGCGGAACGGCCGGAGCGGTGGTCAATGCGGCCAACGAGGCGGCAGTTGGCCTGTTTCTCGATGGTAAGATTCGCTTTACTGATATCGTGCCTGCCTGTCGCAGAGCACTGGAAGAACATCAATATGAACGGCACCCCACGCTCCAGCGATTAATCCAGCTGGACCGATGGGCTCGTGCGGAGGTACTGCGGTGGCATTGTGGTGCGAGTTCCTGACGCTCTGTTTTGGGCTGACGGATGGATTTTTACTGAAACAGATCGCCCTCGGGCTCTCCGGCGGGCCATCCCTGCTGGGTGAGCTGCTGTTGGCGGTGCCGGCCGGAGGTTGGTCGCCGGCGGGACTGTTCGGCGGCGGACCGGCGGTGTTGGCCGATACGACCGAGCCCAGTCTGCTCAGCCGGATCGGGTCGCAGTTCTATATCTGGGGCAGCGTGGCCTTGGGGCTGGGCCTGGTGGTCTTTGTCCACGAACTGGGCCACTTCCTGGCCGCCAAGCTGTTCGGCGTGAAGTGCGAAAAGTTCTACGTGGGCTTTGACGTGCCGATTTCGCTGGGCCCGATCAAGCTGCCGCGCACCCTGGGCAAATTCCGCTACGGCGAAACCGAATACGGCATCGGCATCATCCCCCTGGGCGGCTACGTCAAAATGCTGGGCCAGGACGATGACCCGCGAAACATGGAAAAGGAATCGCAGCGGATCCGCGGCGAAGGCGATGCGGACGACGGCGAGGACGACGAACCGGCCGGCCCGCCGCCGCGAGCCGCGCTGGACCCGCGCAGCTATCCGGCCAAGAGCGTCGGCCAGCGGATGGTGATCATCAGCGCCGGGGTGGTGATGAACGTGATCACCGGCGTCCTGTTCGCCGCGATTGCCTACGGCTTGGGTGTGGAGTACACGCCGGCCGTGATCGGCGCGACCTCGCCCGGCGATCCGGCCTACACCGCGGGCATCGAACCCGGTGGACGCGTGCTGGCGGTCGATGGCAGCGAACCCGATTCGCAGATGCACTTCTCGCGGATGACCCTGAAGATCCTGACCCACGGCTTGGCGGACCCCGAAACGCCGGTTGAGTTGACGGTCGAGTATCCCGATGGCGTCCGGCAGTACTCCGTGCCCGCCGCCTCCGATCCGTTCAATCCCGAATTCCGCAAGATCGGTGTCGGACCGCCCTATGTCGCCCGGTTGAACAAGCCTCAGCCGGCCATCGACGACACGCCGGCGGCTGAGGTGTTGAGCGCCGCCGATGCCGGAGCCGACATCCTTGCCGTCGACGGCGAACCGTTGGAGGAAAACCCGGTGCTGGGTGTCACGCTCCGGGATCGCGTGGCCAACCGGTTGATCACACGCATCGACCAACCGGTGACGCTGACCCTTCGCCGGCAAGACGAAGCCGAGACGGTGACCGAGGTGACGATTCCGCCTCGCCGGATGAAGACCCTCGGGTTTGAACTGGCTCCGGGGCCCGTGGCCGCGGTGGTCAAAGAGGGACCGGCCGCGAAGGCGGGCGTCCAGGCGGGCGACCGGATCATCGCCATCGAAGGGATCGACCAGCTTTCTGCCATGCAGTTGCCGGCCGAAATCCGCAAGCTGGACGGCCCCGTCCAATTGACCCTCCGCGACGCCGAAGGGAACACGCGCGAGGTCCAGATCGAGCCGGTCGCCGATCATTCCCCGATGCCGCCCTACAGCAGCGTCACCGGACGCATCGCCATCAATTCTCTGGGTCTGGCCTACCTGCCCGAACCGGTCGTCGCCAGCAGCAGTGCCCAGGCCCTGCAAGCCGGTGACGTGCTGAGCAGTGTGACGGTCCTCTGGCCCGGCGGCGAACGACCCGAGAAATTCGACCAACGCCACCTGAAGCTTGCCGTCGAGCGCCTGGAGGAGGGCTGGAACATGTCGGACCGCAAGATGCTGGTCAGCCTGATCCATTTGGCTCAGCAATTGCCCGAGCAGACACGCCTCCGCATCATCGCCGAGCGCGGCCCCGAGAAAGCGGTCGTCGACACCACCGTCGCGGTGCACTCCAGCGAGCACTTCTATCCCGATCGCGGACTGGTGTACCAACCGCTGCGACGGACCCAGCAAGCCGAATCGTTGGGCGCGGCCCTTGCGCTGGGTCTGCGTGAGGGCAAGTGGAAGATGCAGGAGGTGTTTCAGTTCCTGCGGCTGTTGGTCACCGGCAAGGTCAGCCGCAATCAGGTGGGCGGTCCGCTGAAGATCGCCGACATGGCCGCCTCGCAAGCCGAACGAGGCTGGGCGCCGCTGCTGCTGTTCCTGACGCTGCTGAGCATGAACTTGGCGATCCTGAACTTCCTGCCGATCCCCGCCCTCGACGGCGGACACATGTTGTTCCTGATCGCCGAAGCGGTGATGGGCCGGCCGGTGGACGAGCAATTACAGATGAAGCTGACGATGGGCGGCGTGCTGGCCCTGCTGTCGCTGATGATCTTCGTCTTCGCCAACGACATCCTCACCTGGCAATAGCCGAAGCCACCAGGCTTTGGGCCTCGCTAACTCCGACAAAATCGACGGTTGGCGTGCGAAGCTCGGGGCGCAGCAGCCACAGCAGTGGCGACATGTGGTAGCCCCG
>NZ_WIAD01000067.1 GCF_009618275.1 Roseimaritima sediminicola | reverse complement strand
GAACAGTGGCCTAGGCTCTCGGCTGGGACAGCCGAGCTACTCTGTGGCCTAGGCTTCGGTGCCGACCAACATATTTTCTGTCGTTTACTCCCCTCTCCCCGCCGGTCTGGGCAAGTTGAGCTTGCCCAGACCGGCGGGGAGAGGGGAGTAATCGGCTTGTGTTCTTCGGCGGAGTGAAAGGCTACTCTGTGCCGCTTCGCGGCTGGAGGGATCTGGCTCCTTTGCTCACAGGCTGGAAGCCTATGCCACAAACTCTGAATCCGGCTACTTTCGGCGGAGCGAAAGGCTACTCTGTGCCGCTCTCGGCACTGGCGACTTCGGCTTCCAGCTCGCGGATCGTTCTCTCGTCGATGTGCTTGACCAACATGTTGCGAGTTTGATCGAACAACTGATTGATCATGGCTCGCTGCTGGGCGTTGTCGGTTTCCATCTCTTTGCGTTTGTTGCGCATGTCGTGCGAGAGGATCTCGTAGGTGGGTTCTGCGCGGAGGGCATTGAGCAGTTCGCGAGCTTCTTCGATGTTGCCTTTTTCCAGCCGCAACCGGATGCGAGCGGCTAACAGCTGGCGGATGGCCACCAGATCGATGATCGCGTTTTGGATCCCGCGGATGTACGCTTCGGCCTGCAGCCGGAGGTCGTCGCCGCGGATATCGGCCGTGGCCACGGCGTCTTGACCGGGCACGCAGGGCAGCCGAGCCAGGACGGCACCGCCGTTCTTGACGTACATCAAACGCATCGGGCTGTCACCTTTTTCCACGACGAACCGGCCATCCCAATCGGTGCGGCCGACGAATGACATATCGCCGGTCTCCAGGTCCTTTTCGTAGAACTCGTAGCCCTGCAGCGGTTCGTCGGGGCGGCGTTGGGCGTGTAACCGGATCACCGTGTTGTCGTGATAGGGACGGATTTTGAAAGCCATCCGGTGCGTGCGTTTGTTTTTTCGTGCGGGCAGTCCGCCCACGCGGCCGGCATACAGATTCATCGTCAGCTTCGCTCCATCGGCTTCTTCGACGTTCAGGTAGGCCCAGTCCAAAGCTTCCAGGATCAACGGGTCGCCCTGTCGGTCGTCTTTGCGCAGAGCGGGCTGCAGCCAGTCGTCCTTGCCAATCGCGGCGGGCGAGTCGGGGTCGAGGATCAATCCGCCGGCTCGGACCCGTCCGGTCACCACGTTGGTGGCCACGTCCTCAATCCGCACCGAGGGACCAAAGGCCTTGGTGATCGCGGCCCCGATCTCCGGCACCAAACGCTGCTGCGAGATCGCCGTGCGGCGGACAATCGGTCCGGGCAAGCGCATCACGCAATCGATCTCCATCACTTCCACCTGCAACGGCAGGGCTCGCCGGTCCAGTCGCACGACGAACAATTTGTCGTAGCGGTCAAAGACGGCGCCCATCAAATCGGCGATCTCGATGGGGATAATTTTGGGATCGGGATCCTCTAGCTGGCGAGCCAGCCCGCGGGGCACCAAGAGCGCCTCGGTGCCGTCCTGATCCCAGGACTTGAGCACTTGATCTTGCGAGGAAAACCCCTCGGTAACCAGCCGTCGTTTGACACCGTGCAGTTCGGCGTTGTCGGTCACGGCGACGCTTTGAAAGGTTTCAAACATGCGTTCCAGGCCGGTCTGCATTGTTCGGGCGTTGGCCTGCGCGGCGGGCGAACCGTCGACCGGTTCGATCATCGGAGCGGTGATCCGGCGCAGCGCGGCCAGGTCGACCTGCTTGCTGCCCTCCAGAACATCCATCATCTGCAGCATCTGCTCGCGCCACTCGGCCGGATCGATCTTCATCTCTCGGAAGTGTTCCAGGATGATCTGTTCCCAGCGGCCGCGGGAAGGCTGGATGTCCATGGCGGCGCCGCGCGGCAACACGTTCTGCTGCATCGCAGGCGTGGTGAAAACCCGTTCGACCCGTGCGCCCACGTCATGGGCGGTACGAATCCGCGGGGCGTCGGGATGGTCCTTGCGCACGGCCAGCACCGGATCGGCGGCGGTCAACCGATCGTAACCAAACCCCTCCAGATCGCGGAGCGCGGCGATTCGCGGTCCACGCGGTGCATCCTGGACGTCGACGCGCCAGACGGCCGAGAAGTCGTAGTCCAGGTAATCCTTCAGCGGCCCGCCCAGCTCGGGGGCGATCGAGTCCTGTTCGGCATCGACCATCCAAACCAGAACGCGGTACGGCGAGTAGTCCCAGGCAGCGTCCTGTTGGGCGATTCCGGTCTTGGTCCCCAGCACGACGCACAGGACGACCAGGATCGACGTCGCCCAGGGGCCGCGAAATAAATAGTGGTGCAAAATCACGCCTATTGGTCCAACAACTACAACGCCAATCGCCAGCGGCGGACGTTCTGATACAGAGAAACAATGTCTTTGCCGATGCCTGCTACCTCCACGCGATAGGCATAAGAATCGACCAATTGCCACAGCGGCAGGATCGGCAATTCGTGGTTGCAGGAGTGATGCAGATCGTGCAGCCGCTCGGTGACTTCGCGCCAGTTGCGAGCCGATTCCAAGCGTCGCAGCCCCAAACCGATCAATTGATCGTCGGACTTGGCCAGTCCGTCGGGGCCCAGCACACGGCGGGCATCGATACTGGGTTCCCAAACGGCGGCGGCCACGTACACCAGGTCGGCCGTGCCCTCGGCGGGCATGGATTCGCCCGGTGGCAGTTCGACGATTTCCACGTCGAATACCTCCAACAACTCCAGTTGGGTTTTGATCGCTTCGGCTGCGATCGCCGCGACGTTGTCGGCGGGAACGGCTAACCGGATCGGCCGCATCTCGGGGACCTCTTCTTCCTTTCGTTCGGCGGCCGCCTTCATCTGTTGCAGGTTCATCTCCATCAACAGCTTCGCCAGACGAGGCTGGTAGGTGCGTGTCGCCACGTCCTCGTTGTAGGCATAGCCCAGCGGATCGTTCTGTTCAAAGCCGGCCGGAAACGGACCCGAGATCACACGGCACCCGGGCACGTCGCGGTTCTCCAGCAGTTCTCCGGCGAGGATGTCCTCGCGATTGATCGCATACACCAGCGCCCGGCGGAAGGTCCGCTCGGCCAGGTAGGGATGATCGCTGCAGGGGATCAACATGTGGACGCTGGGCAGCGGGTACTGTCCGACGCGGACACGCGACGAGCCCTTCAACCGCTCGGCGTCGGCTGGAAACAGCCGATCCACGACGTCCACGTCGCCCCGCAACAGGGCGGTCACCATGTCGGCGGCGTTGGGCGAATCGACTTCGACAATCTCGCGCGGCTGAGTCGGGATTTCGGGATTGGCCTGGGTCAAAACGTATCGCGTCAGGTCGTCTTCACGGACGTCGGGCTTGTAGGCCCCGGTGGGCGTGTCCGCGCTGTCGCTGATCCAGTGACCATCGACAAAAATCTGCAGCAGACTGGCCGGCAACACATGGGGCCGCCGCAGGGTGCACTGGATCAAACGCGGACTGGTCACCGAAACGGTGGCCACGGCGCTGGCCCAGGCCGGGTTGTACAGCGGCGAAGAACGCTGGGCCCGAGCGACCAGGGCGTCGGCCACCTGATAGGCATCGACGTCCTCTAGCGGCGGTTCGATGGTGGCCGGTTCGAAGTGCAGGTCGAACTGCAAACGGTCGTCGCTCTGTTCGGTCGAGCCGAAGATGAATTCAAACTCACCGCCCTCCGGGCCGGCGCCACGCATCTCGAACAGGGCCCGGTACACCAGACCACCGGCGCGTCGCGCGGGCCAGTTGTCGATCCGTGTCGGATCCAGTGTCGTGGCTCGCTGCAGCACACCGACGCGGATCAGGGGATACAGCGTATCGATCTCCTTGACCAATTCCTGACCGCCGGGGACGTCGGGATAGATGTTCAGACTGTCCCGCGCCAGCCGACGGGCCAGGCGATAATCCTGGGCATCGCGGGCGGCGATGGCTTGCTGGCGTTTCTCCTCGGCCATCTCCAGGAAGCGTTTGTTCCACTTGGGGATCGTGGTGATTTCGCTGTCGTCGTAGTCCTTGCTCAGCCGCGTCAGCAACTTCTGAGCGGTGTCCAGTTCGCCTTGTTCGAGCAAGTTCTCCATCAGCGTGTCGGTGATCTCGCCGATCTTTCCCAGCACGATCTGTTTCTGGTAATCCGGGGCGTAGCGTCGCAGCTCTTCGAGGGTTGCCAGGGTTTCTCGCCACTGGCGTTTGGCGTAGTGCGAAGCCGCATCCCGCAACAGGAAGTCGCTGCGCAGTTGGCGGACCATGGCGTCCTCACCTCGCTCGCGCATCAAGACGGCCAGGAACGGGAAGGCCCCGTCGAAATCTCCCGAGGCGATCCGCTGGCGGGTTTCCCGCAACAGGCGTTCTTCCCACAGTTCGATCGATTCGATCTCGTTCCACTTGATCTCGTACTTCTTGACCGGGATCCCCAGAACCTGGACCGTCAACTTTCCGCTGGGCCGCGCGGGCACTTTTCGGCCGGGAAAAGGAAGGGGATGAACGCGCACCCAGCCCCCACCCGCCGAGGCCTTGATGCGAATCAGGTCATAGGGGTCGCTCTGCAGCAGCTCGATCCCCTCGACTTCGGGTTCGCCTTCGAGGCCAAAGTTGGCGGTCTGGGCCGTGGCCGTACCGGCCAGGGCCGTGACCAGCCCGCCGGCGACCAACCAGGCGGCGACCAGCGACAGCCATCGGCGACGGCGGTCCGGCGTCCGGCAAGCGATGACGTGGGTCAGAGTGACAGGATTGCGGATCATGGGCTGGCCACCTCGGTGGGCATGTCGGTGATGTAGATCACACCTTCGGAGCCGGGCACGAACAAGCGATTCGAGCGGCCCACCGGCAAGGGAACGGCCGACAGAGGTTCGCCGATATCGGTTTGTCCCAGAATCGATCCGTCGGCCGGGTTCATCGCGACCAGCCAGCCGGGCTGGCCGGCCCACAGCCATTGGTCGTCCACCTTCTTCGGCGGAGCGACCACGTCGCCGGAGGGCAACTTCGTGGTCCACAAGGTTTCGCCGGCGGCGTCCAGCGCGTGCAGGGTTCCCTCGTCGGTGCGAACCAGGACCGTACCATCGACGCTGACCGGTCCCCAGACTGCTCGGCCCTCGAGAGTCTGTCGGCCGACTTCTTCCAAAGCGTTGATATCGTACCGCAGCAGGACGTCGGCAGCCGGTCCGGACGTGGTCGCGAACAGGGTTTCGTCGACCGCCGCCATCGGTCCGAGAAACTTGTTCGGGTTGTCGACGGTGCTGAGCGCCCGCAGTTGGTCGCCGGCGCGGATGCGATACAGTTTGCCGCGGTCATCCCCGACGACGATCTGTTCGGCGTCGCTGGGAAGGGCAACCATCTCGTACCAATCGACGGTGCCCTCGGGCTGGGCCGGTGGCTGGAATGGGCTGCCCAGATTCGCACCCGTACGGTAGTTCTTCAGCAGGATGCGGCCGTTGTCCAGGGCCAGCATCACGCCGCCGGCGGTGATCAACGGCGGCGAAGTCGCGCGGTTCAGTCCCACGCCCAGTTTGACGATCCGCAGCGTCTCGCTTCGCCGCGTGGGGTTGTACACGGCCAACTGTCCGGAGTCTTCGGCGTTCAGCAAGACCGTGACATCGTCGTTGACACGCAGCGGGTTTTCGAAACGCAGCCGAAAACCTTCGCTGCCGCCCGGATTCTCCAGCGGGCTGCCCGTGATGCCTTCGCGATACGCCTCCGCATCCAGCATGTAGAGGGCGGCCTGGGAGGTGATCGCATGGACGCCTCCGGTGGTCGGCGTCAACATCGCGACCGGCACGCCGACATCGTTTTGCCACCGGGGTTCCCCCGTGTCCGGATCCACGGCCGCCACCCGCACGCCCTTGGTGCCCTTCAAGACGCGAGCATGAAACAGCACATTGTCGATCAATTTGGGCGGTGCGATGAACGAGTCGCCCGCGTGCTTGGCCCAGCTGAACACGATCTTGCCGGTGTTGGCCTGCAACTGGTAACGATTGATGCGCGTCCCGGTGATCCACATCTGGCTGCGGTCCACATCCATCTGCGTGGCCGTGGGTTGGTCGTAGGAGGCCACCTGTTCGGCCAGCACCGTGACCTGTTCGTTATCCGCCGCGGTGTCGATATCCAGTACCTTGACCTCGCCGCGGTCCGACAACACGATCAACCGCCGACCCTGGATTTTGGGCGGCGTGATCACGTTGCCGGTCATCAGAATCGGGGCCTGGGCGGGCGTCAGGTTCTCCCCACGCTCGTCCGTCCGCAGGATGTGAATGCGAGCCGTCTTGGGGTCGATGTTTTCGATCACCAGCAGATGCCCCAGCATGGCCACCGGCGGCACGCGGATGGCGCCTTCGGCATGCTGGGTATAGAACGACTCGATGCATTTACCGTTCTTGGCATCGATGACGTACAGATTGCTGTGGTCACCCACTTGGTAGATGCGTGGCAGTTTGTCCGAGACGCCGGGACTGACCGGCGTGGGCTGAGGAAATTTGGTCGCCCACTGGACGTTGCCATCGAAGGCGTCCAGGGCGATCAAGCGGCCGCTGGTGGTCGAGACGTAGACGTCTTCGTCTTCGACCTGCGGCGGATTAAAAGGTTCGCCGATCACGGTCCGCCACTGCAATTCGCCTTCCGTCCCCGACAAACGCTGCACTTCCGCTCGAGCCCCATCGCTCAGCAGGACCCCGTCCTCGGCCAATTCGCCCAGCGGTGTGGGAAGGTGCGAGTTGCGGTATCCGACAAAGCGTCGCCAGAGGTTCTTGCCGGTGTCGGCTGCGAAGGCCAACACCGAACCTCGAACCTGAAAATAAACGACTTGATTGACCAAGCCCGGTGCTCCGCTGCCCGTGCGGTTGGTCAACACGATCGTTTTCAGGTCCTTGGCCTGCAGATCGTCCTCGAACGTTTCCGGAACGTCCGCGGCGCTGCTGACCAGTTGCTGCTGGATCGCGCTGGCTTCGACAATTAATTCTTCCAGAGCTTCGTTGCCGGTCAATTCGGGATAGTCGCGCAGCAATTGCTTGCGAGCGTCGTAGGCCTGCTTGGTGGCCTGCTGGTCGAGCGCTTGACGCATCGCCACCAAGGTGTCGGCCAAGTGCACGTTGCGGTTGATCGAACGATTGATTCGGGCTCGCGCCTCGTTCAACATCGTCAACCGCGTGGCCAGGTTCTGCCGCAGCGCCGACGACACGTACTTGGCGTTCTGGGTCAGCTGCAACAACTCGTCCAGCGCGGCCAGCAACTGTTTCTTCTCTTCGGTATCGCTGACCTTCTCGGCACGGTTGGCGATGTTCTCTCCGACGGTGACCAGGTTATCGGCCAGGGCGGGCAGTTCCGCCTGCATGGCCTCCTCGTCCTCGACCCCCGGCAGTAACCGCTTGGCCTCGGAGAGCGCTTCGGTGGGATCGCTGCTGCCGACCGCTTCGTAGATCTGCGTGGTCGCCACCCGCACCCGCGCCTTGGAGGCGTTGACCGGGTCGGTCGAGGAGAACTTGTAGACGAATTCCTCGTACTGCTCGCGAGCGGCCGGGAAACTGCTGGCATCGTACAGGCTGTCGGCATTGGCGATGAACTCCGACGAATCCTGGCTGGTGATGATCCACCACAGCGCGAAACCGCCCAGCAGCAGCAGCAGGATGATCCCGGCGACACCGTAGATCTTGAACGAGTCCCAAACGTTTTTCTCTTCGACACGCCGCCGCCGCACCGGGCCACCGCCCTGGCCTGCCCCGCTGCCCTGGCCGACGCCGCTGCCGACGCCGCTGCCGCTGCCGCCCGCTTCGACCGGAACGGCTTCCATCACATCGGCGTCGACCGGCACCGCTTCGACCGGTTCGGCATCGACCGGCATCGCATCGACCGGCTCGGCTTCCATCACGTCGGCGTCGATGGGGACGGCGTCGACGGCATCGTCATCGACCGCGACGACCTCGGCCACCTGATCGTCGGCGGCCAACTCATCGGCATCGTCAACGGCGACGACCTCGGCCAGTTCGCCGTCGGAGCTGCCGTCATCATCGACCAATTGCAGATCGTCGGCCAACGCCCCGGCGATGGTTTCGGCTTCGTCGGCATCGGCCGCTTGGCCGTACTCACCGGCCCGCAGCTCGCCGATCAATTTGGTGGCTTGAAAACGGGTCAGATGTTCGTTGTCGACCAACAGTTTGGCGACCGTTTCCGGTGTGACCTTACGGCCACTCTGCGCCAATTGATCGCGGAGTGCTTCGATAATTTCTTGATCCAGCAACCCGCGTCGCTCGAGCAGGTCGATCAATTCGTTGGCCAGCATCAGCTTCCAGGATGATTAAATGAAACAGAAAAGAATGAGAGAAAAAAGCGTTGCGTCGCTCTTCGTTGATTTGATTTGCTTTGGCGGCTTGGTGGGGCCGCCGCCGGAACCGCGACGCTGTCAGTCGAGATGTTCCACTTCGGTGATTTGGATCTCGGCGTAGTTGGCGATCGTTCCCGCGTCCATCACATCGACCAAACTCTGCAGTTTGGCTTTCTCATGGACCGTAATGGCCAACCGCATGCCTCCGGCGCTGCTGTTGAAGGCTTCTCGCAAGCCGGAGGTGATGGCCAGTTTGCTGGTGCACTCGCGTTCGAAATCCGCGGCGATGATCAGGTATCCGTTGTATTCGTCGATTTCGACGGTCACGGTTTCGAAATCGTCTTCTTCTTGTTCCTCGGTATTGGTGCTGGGTTGGTCGCTCTGGGAGCGCGGCATGGGGATGGATTTCTGCAGGCTGAACGAGGCGGTGACCATAAAGAAGATCAGCAGCAGGAACGTGACGTCCACCATCGGCGTCATGTCCAGCTCGCCATCGTCGCGGCTTTTGCGGGCCAGCGGCGGCGGTTCGACGCCATCCTCATCGTCCAGATCCGCGGGCGAAGCGTGGTGCTCCAAGTCCAGCGGCTGGACGCTGACCGCGGCGGCCTCGTCGGCGCTGCGGGACCGGTCGGCAGGCGGCTGGTCGGCAGGCGGCTGGTCGGCGTCGAACGCATCGGTATCACCGAGGGCCGCTTCCAGCTCCTCACGGCTGGGGACGCGGATCGGTTGGTCGCAACTGGGGCAGTTCAGCTGGTGGCCCAGCATGCGATCGGCGACGCGGTGATGGCCACCACAGCTGGGGCATTTAATTTCGGTCGACATCGCCGGGGTTACTCCTCTTTGACCGCAATATACGTTTCGACGTCGTCAAAGTTGTCGCCGATCATTTTGCGGACCCGGCCGACTTCGCCGACCGCGACATCAAAGTCCCCCAGGATCATCACCTGTTGCTTGCCGTCGTCGATTTCCTGTTGCACGTAATCGACCACTTCGGTGACTTGCGCATCTTCGTCGTCGATGAACTTGCTGCCGTCCAGGCGCTGGAGGATGGCGTGTTCGCCGCTGCCGCGGAGCACGAAGATGACGGCCGAGTCTTTGGCGCTGACCGCCATCCCGTTATCGGCCACGGGTGTGCGGCCGGTCTGGGTGGGGTCCATTTTCGAAGCGACCACGAAGAAGATCAGCAGCAGGAACGTGATGTCGATCATCGGCGTGATGTCCATCTCGTCGTCGCTACGAAAGCCCTTGCCCATTCGCATCGGGGCTTCGTCTTCGTCGTCTTCGAAAGGCTCGCTGTGGGGGGCCATGAATTACTGTCGCCAGAAAAGCCGGGAAAAGCCGGGAAAAGATCCGTTATACCAGGGCGGGTCGCAGCGCGACCCCGCGGGCAACCGCCGGGGCGCCGCGGCACCCTACTGTGGGTTCCGCTGCATGCCCTCCTTGAGCGCCGCGAAGGCCCGGGTCAGCCCCGTACCGACCAGGTCCTCCATCTTGCTGATCCGGATGTTGATGTTGGCCACCAGGATCATCAGGGGGATGGCGATGGCCAGCCCCGAGGCGGTGGTGACCAGGGCGACCTGGATGTCGCCGGCCAGGGCCGACGGTTCGACGCTCTCGGCCGTGGCCAGGGTTTTAAACGCGCCCATCATCCCGAACACGGTCCCGAACAGCCCGATCATCGGGGCGCTTTTGATCACGGTGCTGACCCAGCTGAGCCGGTACTCCAGGTCCGACAGGACGTCTCGCTGGAAGCGGTCCAGGACGACCTGACGGACGCGGCCGTAGCCCAGTTCGCGATTGGCGACCGCCAGATCGATCATCTGCGGGACGGCCCGCGAGTCGCCCTCGCACAGCATGCTGGCTTCCTCGAAGCGGCCGGCGCGCAGGGCGGGCTCGACCTCGTCCAGAAAGTTTTCCTGCGAGGCTTCGTTCTTGAAACGTTTGTTGCCGACGCGAGTCCAGATCACAACGATGCAGTACAACCCCCACAATGCCACCAACGCCAGCGCGAGATAGGTGGAATTGGAGATCAGCATGTACAGGTTCAGACCACCTTCATCAGCAGCAAGCAACATGCTGTTGGTTCCTTGGGTAAACACGGAGACTTCTTGAAAAGATTAGCGAAACAGTGGGTCTAGCAGAGAAGACGACGTCCGGTAGGCTTTGCGAACGGACTGTCCACAGAGATTAACATTGTAGTGGATCTCTTCCTTATTGTATTTGGCCCCTCGGACGCTCAATGCCAGCCCGAGCGATTTGTGTTTTTTTTGCCCGCTGGGACCGCCAGGAGGCATCGCATGACGGATAACGCGAACGAACCCTACGGTCCGCGCTGCCAGATCTGCGGCGGCCGCCAAGGCTCCACCCACCTGGTCCGCGAGATGATGTTCGGCCTGCGGCACCGCTTTGCGTACTTCCTTTGCGACCGCTGCGACTGCCTCCAGCTGACCCAGCCTCCAGCCGATTATTCGGATTATTACCCGGCTGGCCAGTACTATGCACACGACGAAGCGGCGCCGCCTGCGTCGCCCCCCTCGATGGTGCCGCGCCGCTGGCTGAAGCGGCGCCGCGACGCGGCGCTGCTGTTTCGGTCCGGCGGCATCTTTCAACGGGTGGCCCGACGCTTTCCCAATCCCGGGATTGCCGACCTGGCCGCGATGCTGGCCGCTCACCCCGCGGCGGGCTACGAAATGAAGATCCTGGATGTGGGCTGCGGAAACGGCCACCTGCTCTATCGGCTGGAACAATTGGGCTTTGAATCGCTGACCGGCGTGGACCCCTACCTTCCGCACGGCCGCACCTCCGCATCCCGCTCGTCCGAATCCCACTCGTCCAGCGCGGTGCGTTTGCACGCTCAAAGCTTGGAATCGTTGCCGGCCGAGGATCCCTACGACCTGATCATGATGCATCACGCCTTTGAGCACATGCCCGAACCGCTCGAGGCCCTCCGGCATGTCCGCCAGCGTCTGACTCCCACCGGACAGTGCTACATCCGCATCCCCATCGTCTCGCAGGGGCCCTGGCAACAGTTCGGTGTCGACTGGGCCGAGATCGACGCGCCGCGACACTTCTTTCTGCACAGTGAGCGCAGCATGCAGACGCTGGCCGCCGAGGCCGGGCTGCGGGTCGTCCGAATCGATTACGAATCGGACGCCTTCACCTATGCCGCCAGCGAGTTGTACCGGCGCGACATTCCACTCCGCGACGCGGACGCCCCCGGCGCCACGCTGCAGTCGCGTTTTTCGGCCGAGCAGTGGGCGGGATTCGAGCGTGCAGCCCAGCGCGACCGACGCCCCGGGTGGGCGGGCCGGGCCGCGTTTACCCTGGCGTTGGGTTCGTCGGCCGCCCCCGCCGCCGATCAACAGGTCGCCGATCAACAGGTCGCCGATCAACAGGTCGCCGGTCAACAGGCCGCCGGTCAACAAAGCTCTGACGTGGCGGGGCACCGGTGAGTCGCCCCAGCATCTCGGTCGTCGTACCCAACTACAACCATGCCCGGTACCTGCCGGCGCGGCTGGACAGCGTGTACGCCCAGCGGGACGTCGATTTCGAAGTCCTGTTGCTCGACGATGCCTCGACCGACCACAGCCTGGAGGTCCTCCGCCGCTATGCGGACCGTCCGCACACGCGGCTACTGGTCAACCAAACCAACTCCGGTTCGCCGTTTGCCCAGTGGAATCGCGGCGTCGAACTGGCTCGAGGCCAATACGTCTGGCTGGCCGAATCCGACGACTTGGCCTCGGCCGATCTTTTGCGGCGGCTGGCGGACCTGCTGGACCGGCACCCCGAGGCCGCTCTTGCTTACTGTCGTTCGATCAAAATCGATGCGGAGGATCGCGCCGATGGTCCCATCGAAAACGACGTCTTCCGAGGCACGGACTGCGCACAGCGGTGGGACCACGACTTTTCCAGTGACGGCGACGAGGAAATCGGCAGGTATTTGTATTTTCAAAATACGATTCCCAGCGCCAGCGCCGTCCTGTTCCGCCGCGACCGCTACCGCGCGGCCGGCGGCGCGGACCCGGGCTACCGAATCGCCGGCGATTGGTTGCAGTGGATTCGCATACTGGCCGGCCAGCGGCTGTGCTACACATCCGAACCGCTCAGCCAAAGTCGTATGCATGTGCAAAGCCAGCGTTCCAGCACGGCCTACAGCGGTCGGCGGGAACTGGAAAGCCTGAGCGTCCAGTCCGCCGCTCGCCGCTTGGTCGACATCCCCCCCGCAGCGGTCCGCGCGGCGGCGGCGCAGCAAGCGACGACCTGGCTGCAGAACGTCCGCTCGGGTCGTTACAGCGGAGCCGCGGGCGATCACCTACGTTTCTGGCGGCGGCTTCGGCAGACGCATTCCGGCGTAGCCGCACGTTTCGCCCTGCATCTGCCCTACGCCTTGGCGGCTTGGCGAGCCAAACGGTGGCTGCCTAGCCGCTGAGCGACTCGGTCTGCCACTGCAGGGCCGGCCGGATGACACCGGGAACATGCCCGGCGTAGGGACCTCGGGCCAGGCCGGGTTCGGGTTCGATCACGCGGAACCCCACGACCTCGCGTTCGTAGAAGTGAACTTGAAAGGGATGATAACTGGACATCGCGATCCCTACGGTGAATTCGCCTTCATTGAGAAAGTTGGCGGGCACTTCCATCCGCGTCCGGTACTCGCCCACCGGCCGTGGCTGTGAATTGAACTGGGGATCCAAGTCATGGCCGACGAAGACGCAGGTTCCTCCGGCCGTAAAAAAGTGGAAGTTCGGAACCAGGGTATGCCCGGCCGAGAGCACCTCGTAATCGATTTCGATCCACACCGCCGCTTCGATGCGATGTTCGGCACGGGTGCAACCGGCCGGATCGACGACCCTGACGCCGCGCAACCGCACAACTTCGTTGCCCGGTGCGGCTTCGGCGGCCCACTGCCGCTGGGGCCGAGCCACGTTGTGCCGATACGCATCGATGGCTTCGTCGACCTGGCCGTCGACGACCAAGCGACCTTCGTGCAGCGTTAAACCGCGCGAGCACAAGCGGCTGATCGATTCCATGTTGTGGCTGACAAACAACACGGTTCGCCCGCTGCGAGCAACGCTCCGCATCTTGCCCAAGCACTTCTTCTGAAACTCCGCGTCGCCCACCGCCAGCACTTCGTCGACGATCAAGATCTCCGGTTCCAGATGCGCGGCAACGGCAAAGGCCAAGCGAACCTGCATTCCCGAGGAGTAGCGTTTGGTGGGCGTATCGAGAAACCGGCTGACCCCGGAGAACTCGACGATGGCATCGAACTTGCGGTCGATCTCCGCCTTGCTCATCCCCAGCAGCGTGCCGTTCATGTACACGTTTTCGCGGCCACTGAGTTCGGGATGAAAGCCGGTTCCGACCTCCAGCAGACTAGATACGCGGCCCTCGATGACGGCCCCGCCCGATGTGGGTTCGGTGATCCGCGAGAGCACCTTCAGGAGGGTCGATTTGCCGGCGCCGTTACGCCCGACGATGCCCACCACGTCGCCGGGCTGGACTTCGAACGACACCTCGCGGAGCGCCCAGAACAGATCGTCTTCGGCCGCGTCGTGGCTCGCGCCGTGGGTGTCCAGACGCTGCAGACCGCGCAGGGCCCGCCACGGCGCAGCGGTCCACTGCCGCAGGGCCCCGAACAACGTATCGGGCGCGGTGTGCAGCCGTCCCAGCCGGTAGGCTTTGCTGAGCTTTTCGACGGTCATGATCGGTGTGGACACGAACAAACCCTAAGCGACGTCGGCGAAGATACGTTCTTTGCGGCGAAAATACCGCAGCCCCGTAAACCAGATCACCAGCGCCGAACCGCTGCCCACCAGGATCAGATCCCAGGGCATCGGAAACGTCCCCAGCACGGCCGCGCGGAAACCATCCGCCACGCCGGCCATGGGATTCAAGCCATACAGGTAGCGCGGATTAAAGGTGATCCCCGCCAGGGTCAACGAATCGGGAATTCGCGATGCCGAATAGATCACCGGCGACAGGTACATCAGCAACTGCACGACGAACGTGATCGCGTACTTGACGTCTCGATACTGGATCGCCATCGCGGTCAACCACAACCCCCAGCCGGCCGCGGCAACCAACATCAAGACGATCAACAGCGGCAACACCCAAAGATCCGTTCTCAAAGAGAGTCCTTCGAGCAGGACCACCAAGACCAACAGCGCAAAGGCCACGCAGAAATCCAACAACCGGGCCGTGGTGGCAGCCAACGGCAACAGCACGCGGGGGAAGTAGACCTTGCTGAGCATCGCCGAATTATTGACCAGACTGGCCGTGCCGTCGGTCAGCGAGTTGGCGAAACAGGTCCAGGGCACCAGCGGGCAGAAGTAAAACAGGAACTTCGAACCACCCTCGGTATCCATTCCCGCGACATAGCCGAAAACGACCATCAGGATCACCGCCGAGACCAAGGGCTGGATGATCGCCCAACTGACGCCGAGGGCGCTTTGGGCATAGCGGACCTTGATCTCGCGCCAGACCAAAAACCGAAACAGGTCTCGATAGGCCACCAGCTCTCCCAGCCGCAGGCCGCCGTCGCGACGCGCATCACCGATCACCGTGCGATGCCGGGGCGGACGACTGCAGTCAGATTCACTCATCGGCGCAGTAATACATAGTGGCCAGGGCGAGCACCTTTCGATCCACTTACTTGCGGCGATAACGCTGCTCGACGACTTCGAACTGGTAACCACTTCCGGAGGGCTTGGATTCGAACACCGTCTTGGCGATCTCCGTCACACTGGCGTGCCCTTTCTCCTTGGCGTATTCCAGCTCGATATGCGCCAGCTCGTTCTCCAGCTGCTCGGGGATGAATTGCAATCGCATGCGGTTATTGCCCAGCGGCACACCGGCCTTCTGCAGCAGTTGTTGATCCCAGCGGGCGAAATTGACGTTGGGATCGACCCAGGAAAAGTACAGACGCTTGGCCCGCTCGTCGTCGCTGCTGACGCGCTGTTGTTGGATGCCCCCGCTGAGGTTCGAAGCGATATCGACGCCCTGAATCCCACCGCCGACCGCGGCCAATTCGATCTTGTAATAATCCAACTGCTTGGCGTAGCTGTTAACATCCTTGGCGGAAAAGTTCAGTCGCCAACGTTCGAAGCGCGGCACGATGTCTTCGCCTTCGCCTTCGGGACCGGGCGGACGACTATCGCCCATTCCCGTGCCGACGGTGCTGGCCGGCGCGTTGGTATTCATGGTATCGAGCGACGCGGCCACGCTGCTGACCGCATCGGTGACCGCTTCCAGGGTGTCCTCCAGAGTGGGTTCGGTCAGCTCCTCGACCTCTTCGGCCCCGGGCGGTTCGAAATCGCGTTCAAACCCTTCGGCGTTCTCGCCGCGGCCAGCCGGGTTTTCGACGATCGGTGGGAACTCCTTGGCGCCAAACTGCAGGTTTCGGGTCAGCCAGATCAGGAACAGCATCAGCACAAAGATGCCGATGAACAGGGCCAAGGCCATCAACCACGAACTGACCGAATCGAATCGCGATGTTCCCAGGCTGGGCCCATCGGCGGGTTTGCGCAGCGGCTCCCGAGGCTCCTCGGCAACTTCCAGGACTTCGATTTCAGATTGGCTCATGGCCGTCTACCGGACTGCGAAGGGGTTTTGATTTTGGTTTTGGTTTTGGTTTTGGTTCTCAAATCTCAACTCCACTAGGAGGCGTCCAGGAACACGTAACCGGGATCGAGGTCCAGGTACCACTGTCGCCAAGCCTCCTGGGCGGCCCGCATTTCTTGCTCGGTGGGTTTGTCGGGCATGCCAAAGCCATCGAAGCGTCGGCTGATGAAGCGCAGTCCATCGCGAGCAAAGCGTTTGACTTTGGTATCGGGATCGCTGAGCGCGAAGATCAATGCCGGCACGACCCGCAACTCGCCACTTTGTCCGAGCACCCGCGCGGCGACGCGGCGAGCCAGATAGGATTGGCTGCCGCGAACCAACCGCTCGAGGCGATCGAGTTGTTTGCGGCGCTCGGCCGGGTCGCTGGCCAGTTTCAAGTCTTCGGGAATCGATTGCTCGTCCAGCTTGTTCGCGTCGTCGGCTTCCAGCAACCCCAACAGCCCATCGATCGCTCCGGCAACCTGTTTGCCTTTGATCTGCCCGCCTTCCATGGTGATGTCGGTGGTGTCGCTGGGAATGGAATATCCACCGCGGGCGGTCGCTTGGGAGAGCGTGGCGATCGATTTTTTCGTGCTGCGGATCAGGTACAGAATCGCGAACGCGGTCGCCACGCCCGGCTCGTCGTTGTGCTGGGCACCCATGGAGTACTTGTCGGTGATCCCCCAGCCGCCCGAGGGCGCCTGCTTGCTCCGCAGTTCCGCGACGCCCTGGTTGTACCAGGCCGGTTCCGGCTGGCTATTGCCGCTGGCGATTTCCAGGAAGCTCTCGTACCGCTCCTGGGTGTACATCTTGTAGTAGTCGCGGTACTTGAAATCGCTGGTCGGGTTCTCCAGCCAGCGATCGGCCTGAACGACGCGAGCCAGAATGGCTTCTTCGGTCAGCCCCGCCTTGATGGCGGCCCGATGGATTTTGCTCGCTTCGGCCCGAATCAGTTTCAGGGCCGGGGGCAGTTTCTGCATGGTGGGCGATTCTTCGGCCAGCGACCAGTGACCGAACAATTCGCCAGCGATCAGCAAACTGCCCGCCCCCCCCATCGTCAGCGTGGGACTGATACGGTTGTCCTGCGGCACGCGGGCTTTGAGATTTGGGGCGACGTTGCCCTTGTAGCCCCAGCCGCCATTGGGCGCCTGGGTCAACATAAAGAAGCGTCCGACGCCCACGGCCACGTCGGCCGGGATATCGAAACCATTCTTGGAAAGCGTCCAGAGGGCCAGCATCACGTACTGGGTTTGCGAGATGTCCCCCTGCTGTTCGGTGTAGTAACCGTAACCGCCATGAGATCGCTGGCCCGACAGCAGCATATCGCTCAGCCGCTGGATCTCCGCCTGGTACTGCACCGGATTCACATCGGCCAACAACAAAATCGCCACAGCCATTTCATAGTTGGCGTAGGTCCGATTGCGGATCGCTCGCGTGTCCCTGCCGGCCAGCGACTGGGCGTGGTGGATGCCTCGCACGACCACCGGATCTTTGGGATCCGCATCGACCTTGTGAACCGCGTAGGCCATCAAAATCTGCGATCCCTCGCGTTCCCGCAGCGCATCGTTGGCGGCCGGAGTATGGAGAAATGCCACCCCGGCCTTGACCATCTTCTGGACGTCCGGGTCGCTGGGTTTGGCCGCCCGAGCCGGTTGCCCGGCGCTGAAGCCCCAAGCCAGGAGCAACCCCGCCCAGAGAATCCCTGCAGGCTGCGCAACCCGACGCATCCCGGCAGAAAGTTTTTCTGCCATCCCGACCGTTCCACTGCAATTCATACGATAGACCGCAACCGCTTTCCGCTGATATTGACCGAAGAAACCCCGTCTGAAAAACCGACAAGGGTGCATAGAGTAGACGACAATCGTGTTTCTGGGCGAACCGATTGACAAATAGTTCTGCTCTGACCTAGTATAGCAGCCAACTTGGTCGGGTAGCTCAGTTGGTAGAGCAACGGATTGAAAATCCGTGTGTCGGCGGTTCGAGCCCGCCCCTGACCACTTCTCCTTGCCTTGGCCCGTTGGTTGGCCGAGGCTTCGTTGACGGTGGCCGCCTCACGAGCGTGAGTCTGCGGAACCGTACCGGCAGTCCGAAGCGGCTGCCCCCGATTGTGGGCATTGGATCGACTGTGGGTATCGGATCGATTGTGGTGCAGCGGATTGACCGCGGCCCCGTCGACCCCCTGGCCCCGTCGATCCCGGGCGCAGCAAAGACGCGTTAAACTTTGCCGCACAATGGTGTAACATCGGGCCGGCGACGACGCTGACCTGGATAGCCGATTCGCCGGTTCGCCCCTTCTCTCTCTCCCACCTCCTGCTCCTGATCACGGCCGCAATGCATACACAGCCCCGATACTCGAGCGTCCTACTGTCGTGCTGCCTGGCCGCGGCGGGAACCTTGCTACTGGCCAGCCCAACACTGCTCGGTCAAGCTCCCGCGGAGCCCGCAACACAGTCTGCCGCTCCGGATCCGTCGCCCGAGCCGACCCCACCGACCGCCAACCTCGACGGCCAAACACCCGACGGCGAACCGCCTGCCCTCGAAACGGGCTCCGCCGCCGCGGCCGAATCCCCAGCCACCGAAGAAAGCGACTGGCAGGCCGAGCTCGACGACTTCTTTGGCGACTACGTGGTGGACCCCATCGCTGCGGTCATCTTCTTTGATTTTTACTCCGGTCCCTGGACCGATGCCGAGGGCGTCGAGCAGCCCGGCTGGCTGGGCGTCAGCATCCCCTTTGTCGTCGCGTGGCTGCTCGCCGCCGGCATATTTCTGACGCTGCGGATGGTGTTCATTAATGTCCGCGGATCCTGGCATGCGATCCGGCTGGTCTCGGGCTATTACGATGACCCCAGCCAACCGGGCGAAGTCACCCACTTCCAGGCCCTCTCGGCGGCGTTGTCGGCGACGGTGGGCTTGGGAAATATCGGCGGAGTGGCCGTCGCGATCGGGATGGGCGGTCCCGGCGCGACGTTCTGGATGATCGTGGTCGGTTTGCTGGGCATGAGCACCAAGTTTGCCGAATGCACCCTGGGCCAGTTGTACCGGACGGTCGATGACGACGGCCACGTGCTGGGCGGGCCGATGCGGTACCTGAAAACGGGCCTGGCCGAACTGGGACTCAAACCCCTCGGCGTCGGGCTCAGCGTGCTGTTTGCCGTGCTTTGCATCGGAGCCAGTTTCGGCGGGGGCAATGCCTACCAAGTCAACCAGTCGCTGGCCGTGATCAGCGATGCCATTCCGGTCCTGGACGAGCGACCGTGGATCTACGGCGTGATCATGGCGACCCTGGTGGGCGCGGTGATCGTCGGCGGCATTCGTTCGATCGGTCGCGTGGCCAGCGCCGTGGTGCCGTTCATGTGCGCCGCCTACATGCTTTCGGCCCTGTACATCCTGGTCATCAATGCGGCCAACGTACTGCCAGCGTTCGCTTCGATCTTTCAAGAGGCGTTTTCGATGAAGGCGGGGCTGGGCGGATTCGTCGGTGTGGCCGTGATCGGAATCCAGCGAGCCGCCTTCAGCAACGAGGCGGGCGTCGGCTCGGCGCCGATCGCCCACAGCGCGGCCAAAACCGACGAACCGGTCAGCGAAGGGATCGTGGCCCTGCTGGAACCGTTTATCGACACCGTGCTGGTCTGCACCACGACGGCCCTGGTCATCCTGGTCTCCCAAGCGCACCTCGACCCGGCCAACGCCGAGGTCATCAAGGCCAACGAAGGCGCCGCCCTGACGCTGGCCGCGTTCCAGGCCGGCGGCCATGAATGGTTCGGTTACCTGCTGTACGTGGCCGTCGTGATGTTCGCCTTCAGCACCTGCATCTCGTGGTCCTACTACGGCGAGCGTTGCTTCGTCCGCCTGTTCGGTACGGCCAGCTCGAATCTGTACAAGATCCTGTTCCTGATCTTCACCTTCCTCGGCTCGGTGATCACCGCCACGAACGTGCTGGCTTTCTCGGACCTGATGATCCTGGGCATGAGCCTACCGAACCTGCTGGGCGTGTTCCTGCTCAGCGGCGTGATCAAACGAGCGCTGGACCGGTACTGGAGTCGTTATCGATCCGGTGAACTGGATCGCATCGCCGAAAAGTACCACGCCGAACACGACGGCTGATCTCGCCAGAGGCTGATCTCGCCAGAGATGGGATCGAAGCGGCCCGAAGGTCCAAAGTCTGGCGACTTCGGCTACGGAAAGGGCCCTCCCCGGGCCTGAGAGCCCGACCCTCCCGCTCCGCGGGAGGGTGTTTTTGCAAGGCTACGCCTCGGTGGGAAAATGCTCTTCCACCACGGAGTAAAACTCTGCCGGGGTGGCGGCTTTGGCAACGTGCGTGCGAAAGTGCCGCGCGCCGCGTTTGCCCTGGGCATAGCAGCACGCGTACTTGCGCATCAGCAGCGTGCCCTTCTCTTCTCCAAATCGCTCGACGACCAAGGCGAAGTGTTTCAACATGCACTGCCGCTGCTCCTGCAGCGTGGGCTCCGGCGGCACCGGATCGCCGCGTAGGGCCGCGGCGGCCTGGGCGAACAACCACGGTCGTCCGAGGCAGGCCCGGGCGATCATCACACCGTCGACGTCATAGCGGCGGAAGGCCTCGACGACCTTCTCCGCGGAATCCAGGTCGCCATTGCCGATCAAGGGAATGGACCGCAGATGCGACTTGATCTCCGAGATCCGCTCCCAGTCGGCGGAGCCCTTGAAAAAGTCCTGGGCGGTGCGGCCGTGCACGGTCAAGGCCGCGGCCCCGGCCTCTTCGACCACCTGCGCCACTTCGTTGCAATTGATCTTGTCGCGGGAGCAGCCCAGCCGGATCTTGGCCGTGACCGGGGTCGGCGCGCAGGCTTCGACCAGGCGCTTGATGATCTGGAACATCCGGTCCGGTTCACGCAGCAGGTAACTGCCACTGTGCGCCTTTTCGGTGACCTGCCGGACGGGACAGCCGAAATTAATATCGACCACGCTGACGCGATAATCCTCGACCAAGCGGCGGCCGACCTTGGCCATCACGTCGGGTTGGTTGTCCCAGATCTGCACGGCCAAGGGACGCGCCTCTTCGGCCACGCCCCACAGGCGATCGGGATGCTCCGCCTCGTGCTCGTCCATCCAGACGAACCCCCGCGCGTTGACCATCTCGGTCGCCTGCAGCCCGGAACCGCCGTACTCGCGCACGATCTGTCGAAAAGCGGCATTGGTGAACCCGGCCATCGGCGCCTGCAAAATCGGCGGATCGACGACTACGTCACCGATTTTCAGCGGAGGCGGCGGGAGCGGACGCGAATTAGCTGTGTCGATCATAAAAAAACGAAGGCTGGCACTGGAGAACTTGGGCTCGTGGGCCCTGGGTAGTTTACACTTCGGTGAAGCTTCGAACACCAGCGGCTGTTCTTGATTACAATGGCCAACCTGTTGTGTGTGCCCAACGGATCGGCCTCGTTTTCCGCCCGATCCGCCCCCTTTCTCCCCCCCTCGAAGATCTTCTCTGACAAGCTATGAAAGCCAACCGCAACATCACTCGTATCGACCGCCAGACCACCGGCGGGTACCTGGTTCGAATCATGCGTCGTGGCAAACTGCACTCCGCCTATTTCGCCTTCGAGGAGCACGGAGGCAAACGCAAGGCACTGGCGGCGGCTCGTGAGTATCGCGATGAGCTGGAACAGCGGCTGAAGGGGTACTCTCCCAAGCGTCAGGTCCAAAAGCTGCGGGCTAACAACACCTCGGGCGTGGCCGGCGTTCGCTTGGTGGAAGAAACCGACCCGCGGTGGAAGTCCAAACCCACCTACCGGTACTGGGTCGCCCAGTGGAGCCCTGCCAAGGGAGTCCGGAGAACCAAACGCTTTTCGGTCGAGAAATACGGCAATGACAAGGCCTACAAAATGGCCGTCCGCGCCCGTAAACGCGGCGTCGCCGAAATGGAACAGGTGTAGGCCGCTCGGTTCGGTCTGTACCGGTTATACCGGTTGAGCGTTGCGGAAGTGTTAAGATCCGCCGAACCCTTCGGTCCGGTGTGATCGGTTTTTCGTGCACCAACCGATTCTCTGCAATAACACCGAGACCGAAAAGACGGTGACGACTTGTCGATGGGCAGCGGCGATCGCTGGCCCGACCGGCACCCCCAGGCAGGATGCCTGCGTTTCGAGACCGAAGGGATTTGGACCGTGGAATCAAGAATCAAGACGAGACTGCGGCCCGGTGGACTGCTGCTGTGCAGCGGTCTGCTGTGTTTGCTGTGCAATACCGTCGCCACCGCCGACGAGGATCGAGACGCGTTGCGGTCGCGCATCGAACGGCTCGAGAAGATGCTTGAAGAGCGGGCCGCAGACGAGCGTGCGGCCGCAGACGACGGCGGGGGCTCAGACGACGGTGGGGATTCGAGCGACGATTCGGAGGAGCGACTGAAGGACTTGAGCGACAAGGTCGACGACCTGTCGGACTCCTTCGAGCAATTCTCCAGCGACAAAACGATCGTGCATTCGGGCACCTCACGCAGCACGATGAAGGCTTTTGGGCGAATCCACATCGACGGCTGGGGCTTTGCCGACGCCGACGACAACATCGCCATCTTCAACGGCGGCGGACGCGTGCCCACGGCACTCGATCCCCAGAACCGCTTGGGGTTTCGCCGCCTGCGGATCGGCGTCCAGGGCGACCTGCCGGACAATATGTTTTACAAAATCGTCACCGAGTTTGCCGGCGGCAACGATTTTGAGTTCCGCGACGCCTTCCTGGGTTGGGAAGAACTGCCCTACCTGCACACCCTGACCCTGGGCAACCACAAACGCCCCTATGGTTTGGACCACCTGAACAGCTCGCGCTACAACATCTTTATCGAACGTCCCTATGTGATCGAAGCGTTCAACCAAGACGCCCGCCGCCTGGGAATCAGCTCCCGAGGCTACAGCCAGTCGTTGCTGTTTAACTGGCGATATGGCGTTTACAACCAACGCAACATCCAGGGCCTGGGCAACTACATCGACGATCACCTGCAACTGGAACTGGCCGGCCGTCTGGCGATGACTCCCTGGTACGACGAGATTTCCGGCGGCCGCGGCTATGCCCACTTTGCGATCAGCGGAACCGTTGCCGACCCCGATCCCAATGCGATCCTGGGCAACGAAGCGCGTTTCCGTACCCGCCCCGAAGCTCGATCGTCGGGTCGCTGGATCGATACCGGACGGATCGCCTTCGCCGAGGACTATCAACTGCTGGGCGTGGAAAGCGTGATCAACCTGGGCGCCCTGCAACTGGTCGCTGAATACCAAACCACCGCGGTCAATCGCACGGGCGGTTTCGACGACGTGAACTTCGACGGTGGCTATGTCTACGCCTCGTACTTTCTGACCGGCGAGCACATGCCTTGGAACCGCCGCAACGGCACCCTCGGTCGCCCGATCCCGCTGGAGAATTTCTGGGCCGTTCGCGACTGTGCCGGGAGCGTTCGGCGCGGCTGGGGTGCGTGGCAGGTCGCCGTGCGGTACTCGACGGCCGATTTCAACGACGGCGTTCTGGGCAACGGCGTCTTCGGCGGCCAAGGCGACGCCTGGACGTTCGGCCTGAACTGGTGGTGGAATCCCAACGCCCGCATGCAGTTCAACTACATCAACGGCCAGATCGCCAACCGTTTGGTCAGCGATCCGGGCGATCCCACGGCCGCTCCGCCAGTGCCGCCAGGACCGCTGGACAACACGCTGCAAAGCGGCGACTACAGCATCTACGGCGTGCGGTTCATGGTCGATTACTAGGCGAACGCCCCACGACCGATGCCTTTTAACCGGAAACACAAAACAATGAATACGACGGCGAAATGGATTCTGACTTTTGCGCTGGTGATGCCCGCGGCGACTTGGGGCACAGCGTCCACGACTCGGGCCGGCGGCCTGGACTGCTTGGGCTGTAGCCACTGTCCTCGCTGCGACAACGGCTGCACCCTGTCGGTGGACCGTGCCGATGCGGACCGCCACTGCTGGCAAGTGGAATACGAACAGGTTTGCATCCCGAAAATCGTCTTTCCCTGGCAGAAGCCCGACTGCCACGGCGCGTGCGTCCACAACGGAGCCCGCGTTCGGACCGTCAAGGTGCTGAAGAAGCACACCTACACCTGTCCCGAGTGCGAATACACCTGGACGCCGCGGCGCGTCGCCTGCTGTGGTTCGTGCAGCCACGGCCCATCCGCCGTCGAGGATGCTCCGCTGGAGGACGCGCCGGTCGAAGAAGCTCCCACAACATCGCTGCTGCAGATCCGGCACGTGCAAGCTGTCGGCTTCTTCCGCGACCTGCTGAAGTAGCGACCTGCTGAAGTAGCGCCCTGCTGAAGAAGCGCCCAGCGCATCGTCGCTGCAGCCTGGCCTCTAGGCGATCCTTTTTCCGCGCCTGACGGCTGAAGCCTGGACTCCAGCGTCTCATCGCTGGAGTCTAGGCTTTAGGCGATTTAAGTGGCCCGCCAGGCGGCTAAAGCCTGGACTACAGCGTCTGCCAGCAAGCATAATGAGCCTCTGCTTTCCGTCCCGCCGCTTGCCTGCCTGCTCTGGTCCCGCCTGCTTATGATTGTTCGTGTGTTGCTGCCGTGGTTGCTGGTCCTGGCTGCCGGTTCGGTCCCCGTCTTTGCTCAGGCTTCCGACAATCAGGCTCCCGACCCGCATCCGATCGTCGCAGGATTCGATCGCTTTGCCGGCAGCGATTCGCTGACCGATGCTCAGGCCGGACAGCTGTTGATCGACCAACTGAACTGCGCTGCCTGCCATACCCCGTCCACCGCCCCAGGCGGCCCCGACCTTCACGCGGCGGGGCTGCGGCTGGATGCGGACTGGGTCCAACAATTCATCCAGTCGCCGCAGGCGGTCAAACCCGGCACGACGATGCCGGATGTCATGCGGCACTTGACTGCGGACAAGCGTGCTCAGGCTGCCGAAGCCATTGCCGCATTCCTCAGCACCCAGCGGCAAGCCTACCCGGAGATCAAAGCCACCGGAGTTCGCCCGGTGCCCTATCGATTCTGGCAGCGTGGCGATGCGGCTCGCGGTGCGCAGCTGTATCACCGGGTGGGATGTGTGGCGTGCCACCGGGCCGATCCGGCGCACGCGGCCGAAGGCAGCACCCAGAGCGACGATGCGCTGGCCGAATTGCTGGAACAACTCGACCCCGAAGAAATCGAAGCCCTCGGCCTGGGCGGCTCGGGACGTTCCACGGCAGTCGTCCCGCATGCGAACCTGACAGAGAAATACACGGCGTTGGGCCTGACACGGTTCCTGCTGGATCCGCTGGCCACCCGTCCGGCCGGCCGGATGCCCGACATGAAATTGACGCCCGTCGAAGCCGCCGACTTGGCCGCCTACCTGCTTCGGCGAGACGCTCCGCCCCAGCAGGCCGCAGCCACCGCCCACGAAGTTTCACCCGGCGTCGCCGCCGCCCCGGAGGACTTGGCCGAGCAAGGCCGCGAGTGGTTCACGCGGTTGAACTGCGTGCAGTGCCACGCCGCCACCGACACCTCGCCACACCGCGAACCGGTAGCGTCACCTTTGACGGATTTTGCCGCCTCGCCCGACCAGCCGGCCTCCGCGGCACTCACTGGCACCTGCGTCGACGCCCCGTCCGGCAAGCAACCTCATTACGCTTTCAACGACGCCCAGCGGCGAGCGATTGCCGCCGCTCTGAAGCACGCGACCGCCGCAACAGCGCCCGCCACCGACACGCTCTCCGCCGACACGCGAGTGCATCTACGGATGGTGGACCTGAACTGCTATGCCTGCCATGAACGGGATTCGCTGGGTGGCGTAGCGAGCGACCGCAGGGATTTCTTTGCGACCGCCGGCCATGTCGACCTGGGCGATGAGGGCCGCCTGCCGCCGCCGCTTTCGGGTGTCGGCCGCAAACTGACGGGGTCCTCGATTGAGCGAATGCTGTCGGGAAAACACCCGGACGTGCGGCCGTACATGCTGGCCCGGATGCCCGTCTACGCGGCGACCGCAACCGAGGACCTGCCGGAGTTATTCGCGGCGGCCGACGACGCGCGCGGTGAGTCCGCCGAACCGGGGAACGCCGCCGAACCGGTGTTTGGCGACGTTTCGAAATTGGCCGAAGCGGGGCGAAAGTTGATGGATACCGGTTGTGTCCAGTGCCATCCTTTCGGCGGCCTGGCCCTGCCGGGCGTACGCGGCGTCGATTTGGCGGGCGTCGCGGCGCGACTGCGTCCCGAATGGTTTGCCGAGTTCGTTCGCGATCCCGGCAAACTGAAACCGCGGACGCGGATGCCGACGTTTTTCCCGGATGGCAACAGCCAGAACCCACACGTCTTAGAGGGAGACCCCCGGCGACAAATTGCGGCGATGTGGGCCTACCTGAACCGGCTGGACAAAATGCCGGTGCCGGAGAAAGTCGAAGCGGCTCGATCGACCGATTATGAACTGGTACCGACCACGGCTCCGATCCTGCTCCGCACCTTCATGCCCACCGCCGGCACGCACGCGATCGCCGTCGGCTTTCCGGCCAAAGTTCACCTCGCCTACGACGCCGACCGCTGCCGGCCAGCCGTGCTATGGCGCAACCGTTTCCTCGATGCCCAGGGCACGTGGTTCGTGCGGTTCGCGCCGCCCGCCGAACCGCTGGGCGACGACCTGGTCACGCTCGACGGCGACTACCCGCTGGTCCGCATCACCTCGTCCGACACGGCGAACGAACCATTGCAACCGAGATTCGAAGGCTATGCTCTGGACGACTCCGGCACGCCCACGTTCGCATCCCGAGCTCTCGGCATGCGGCTGCAGGAACGCTGGGAACCCCACGACGGAGGCCTGCTGCGCATCCTGACCGTCGAAGCATTCGCCCCGCAAGACGACCAGCTAGCCCTGTGCCTTCACTCCGCCGCAAACATCACCATCGACGCCGACAAAACCGCTCGCCTGCCAAACGGCTTGCAGATCCACCTGCTCGATGCGCCGACCAAACCGCAACTGCGAACCGGCCAGGACGGCTCGCAGTGGCTGATACCACTTCGCACAGCCGCCGCGGACGCGTCCCCCGTTACGATCCGAATGCATTACACGTGGTAGGCGGTCAGGAGTTAGGGTATTAGGAGTTAGGGGATTAGCTGTTAGGCGGCTAGGAGTTAGCGAGCTAGGAGTACGCAAAGGGCTCGTAAGTTGTTTACCCCCCTCTCCCCCGAAGTCTGGCGAGCCTAAGCGAGTCAGACTTCGGGGGAGAGGGGTTGGGGGTGAGGGGGAATGCAGCACCACTCAAAAACCAAACCATTGCCCCGGAGCCTCATTCCCTCGCTACCCTTTCGCCACTGATCGCAGTATGAGCACGAGCACGAGCACGAGCACGAGCACGAGCACGAGTACGAATCAACCTCACCACTCACCACTCACCACTCACCACTCACCACTCACCACTCACCACTCACCACTCACCACTCGCCACTCGCCAACCAACAACCAACAACCAACAACCAACAACCAACAACCAACAACCAACAACCAACAACCAA
>NZ_WIAD01000066.1 GCF_009618275.1 Roseimaritima sediminicola | reverse complement strand
TGGAACTCACTAGAGTTCCAGGTCGTAGGTTTCACCGGCGTCGGTGCGCAGCTGCGCCGAGATGATCTCTTCGGAATCATCGAAATGCGTGATGCTCTTGACCGTCAGTTCGCCATCGCCTTTGGAGCCGTCGACGGTGTAGACGAACGTTTCGTCATCGGGATGGGCCAATGAGGCGGAGAAGTCGACTTCGATCGACTCGATTTCGCCGATGTGTTCCTTAATCGTCGGATGATCGCGGAGCTGGATGCGGATGTCCTGGGCCACGGTATTCATGCCAAAGGACATCATTCCCCAGATGGCACCACAGCACAGCAGAACGCCGAGCACGATGCTGGCGCCCAGGCAGCCCAGAATCCACGGCAGCTTGCTGCGCGGTGGCGGAGCGTCGTCGAAACGGCCGTGGGAAACTCGCTGATTCGGATCGACCGCAGCATAGGGCGGATGGGGGCGATTGGAAGAGAAGTCGTCGGCCATGATGCTGCAGTGCTGTTACGAGGAGGCGAGTGCCACCTTTATGGCCTCGCCGCCCGCGGCATGCAAGTCCGCATCTGCCGCAACGTGCTGAATCGCGAAGCGATGGCAGTTGATAGCCTCGGATGGCAATCCGAGGTAGGACCGCCCCCCAAGATACGTCAGGAGTCGCGGAGCGACGGCAGTCGTTTGTGCTCGTGCCTTACAGCGTCCATCGAGGAATTGCGTCGCGCAAGCCAAAGGTCGTCGCTTCGCGACTATCCGTGGGGTGGGGTGTGGCCGACCTGGGATTGGCATCCCAGGCTATCGACGGTCGTTGCTTCGCAACTGGCGATTCTCTGCGAGCCTCCAATAGTAGCTCGGCTGTCCTCTGCCGCAACGTGCTGAATCGCGAAGCGATGGTAGTTGATAGCCTCGGATGACAATCCGAGGTAGGACCGCCCCCAAGATACGTCGGGAGTCGCGGAGCGACGGCAGGCGTTTGTGCTCGTGCCTTACAGCGTCCATCGAGGAATTGCGTCGCGCAAGCCAAAGGTCGTCGCTTCGCGACTATCCATGGGGTGGGGTGTTGCCGACCTGGGATTGCCATCCCAGGCTATCGACGGTCGTTGCTTCGCAACTGGCGATGCTCTTGCGAGCCCCCAATAGTAGCTCGGCTGTCCTTAGCCGCAACGCGCTGAATCGCGAAGCGATGGCAGTTGATAGCCTCGGATGGCAATCCGAGATAGGACCGCCCCCGAGATACGTCAGGAGTCGCGGAGCGACGGCAGTCGTTTGTGCTCGTGCCTTACAGCGACCATCGAGGCATTGCGTCGCGCAAGCCAAAGGTCGTCGCTTCGCGACTATCCGTGGGGTGGGGTGTAGCCGACCTGGGATTGCCATCCCAGGCTATCGACGGTCGTTGCTTCGCAACTGGCGATTCTCTTGCGAGCCTCCAATAGTAGCTCGGCTGTCCTCAGCCGCAACGCGCTGAATCGCGAAGCGATGGCAGTTGATAGCCTCGGATGGCAATCCGAGGTAGGACCGCCCCCAAGATACGTCAGGAGTCGCGGAGCGACGGCAGTCGTTTGTGCCCGTGCTTTACAGCGTCCATCGAGGAATTGCGTCGCGCAAGCCAAAGGTCGTCGCTTCGCGACTATCCATGGGGTGGGGTGTAGCCGACCTGGGATTGGCATCCCAGGCTATCGACGGTCGTTGCTTCGCAACTGGCGATTCTCTGTGAGCCCCCAATAGTAGCTCGGCTGTCCTCAGCCGCAACGCGCTGAATCGCGATGCGATGGCAGTTGATAGCCTCGGATGGCAATCCGAGATAGGACCGCCCCCAAGATACGTCAGGAGTCGCGGAGCGACGGCAGGCGTTTGTGCTCGTGCCTTACAGCGACCATCGAGGCATTGCGTCGCGCAAGCCAAAGGTCGTCGCTTCGCGACTATCCGTGGGGTGGGGTGTAGCCGACCTGGGATTGGCATCCCAGGCTATCGACGGTCGTTGCTTCGCAACTGGCGATTCTCTTGCGAGCCTCCAATAGTAGCTCGGCTGTCCTCAGCCGAATCACGATCGAACCGTGGGCTAGCGCCCGGCGGCTGATAAAACCGTGGGCTAGCGCCCGGCGGCTGATAAAACCGTGGGCTAGCGCCCGGCGGCTGATAAAACCGTGGGCTAGCGCCCGGCGGCTGATAGAACTGCGGGCTGGCGGCTCAGCGAAAATGGCGTAGGAAACGGTCGCGGTAGTCGGGCATCTCGGCGGCCAAACGACGGGACAGCGATCCGGGCGGAGAATGCGCCTGTAGGTCCTGCAGGAAACCGGTCAGCACACGCCGCGATTGGTCGCTCTCGTGCAACAGAAAATGCACCCACGCCCAGGCGTCGCGGTACTGAGCTGCGTGCATCTCGCTGACCCCGTCCAGATTCTCCAGCCGTTCCAGATCCGGTACGCGGCCGACCAGGGCTCGCAGCCCGACGGTGCGGTGGTGCGGGCTGCCGGTGGCCCGCTGGGCGGGCGGCGCTTCGAAGTACTCGGCCAGGCCCTCGTCCAACCACAGCGGGACGTAGGGCAGCGACGCGTTCAGCAGGGCGTGCGTCGTTTCGTGCCGCAGATCAACCTCCATGTTGCGGTTCTCGTATGCGAAAACCATGCCCGGTCCGCGACGTTTGACGAACAACGCTTGGCGGTCCGGGATGTTCGGGAAGTACAGCCGCAGGTAGTCGCGGTAGTTGTGATGCTGGGCGAACAGAATCAAATGAACCGGTTCGTCGTGGATGCGGATCTGCAGCTGTTCTTGCAGCTGTGGCTTGAGGTCGGCCAGCTGGTTCAGCAGCTTGCGTCGCGAGCTGGTGTCATAATCCGAATGCACGTGAAACGTGCCGACCTGGGTTTCGAAAGGCCAGCGGGCCGGCGCCGCGGTATTGGTGCGATTGGGTTCGACCGCCCACGACGCACTCGGAAGCAGCAGCCCGAGCATCAGGATCATGCTTCGCATCAGGCGGCCTTGCGTCCCAGCAGAAAGTTGGCGGCCAGCTGCAACCAATGACCCTGCGAGCGGACCGGCGGCAGGTGCGCGACGCTGCGGCCTTCGGCAACGGCTCGCGGGTTGTCACAGCACATCGCTACGGCCAGCGCGTGCCCGACGTGCCCTTGAGCTTTCTCGAACGCGCGGCGCATGCGTGGCGGCCGGCGACGGCTGCCGTGGGCGTCGGTGGCCAGGAAGTGGCACCAGCCATTGCCGACGATCGATTCGGCCAGGTGCTGTGGTTCTTCGCCGAACGCGCCGACGTAGCTGTCGGCGGTCACCTGCATCAGGCAACCGGCGCGGACCAGCGGTTCGATGACCTGTGGCTGGCGCAAAATCCCCTGATTGCGTTCGGGGTGACTGAGGATGCCCACCATGCCCAGGGCGTGCAGTTGATCCAGGACCGGTTCGAGCGGCTGGTACAGTTCGTGCGGCAATTCCAACAGCACGTGGTGACGATAATCGCCCAGGGTCAGGCAGTCGCCGCTTTTGAGACGCTCGATCATCTCCGCATCGATTCGCACATCGGCTCCCGGCAAGACGCGCAGCGGCACGCCATTGGCCGAGAGCCACTGCTGCAGTTGGTCGGTACGATGCCGAATGGTTTGTCCCAGCGTCTCGCTGTAGTTCCCCAGTTGATGCGGGGTGACGATGACCGTGTCGGTGCCGTCGGCCACCATCTGCTGGGCCATCTCCAGCGACTCTTCCCAGGATCGCGAACCGTCGTCGATCCCCGGTAGCAAGTGACAGTGAATATCGACAAACCCGGACGGTGAGGGGCGAGCTGTTTCGGTCATCGTTCTGGGGGATTAGCGGGAGAGCGAAACGAGAGAGACCGGGGAACTAGCGATGCAGCAGGTCCGCGTCCAGGGCCACGCTGTCGCGGTAGTCATAGGGGTGGAAGTATCGCGCCAGGACCTCGCTCAATCGATGCAGGAAGACGCGGCGGAAGCGGGCTTCGGTGGTCTCGCTGGTGTACTGTCCGCCGGTGATCGGATAGGAGTAATCGTCGACGTGGCGGCGGAACTCGCGTTTGCCCGACTCCACGTCGAAGACCGTCGTCGTCGCGCTGACCTGTCCCCGGAACAACGTCGCTCCGTCGCGAAGTTTCAGGCCGGTCAACTCGTAGGCCACCACCTTGTCGGCTTTGACCCCGCGGCCGATGGCCAGAAAATCCACCTGGTCCCAGTTATTGGTGTCACGCCAGGCATCGATTTCGTCCTCGCGAACGACGTCGATCTCTTTGATCTGTTCGCTCAGGATGCCGCTGACTTCGCGGCTGACCATGCGGGCGGCGATGTCGTCGCTGTACTGGCTGCTATCGGTGACCACGATGACGGCCACCCGTTGTTCCTCAAGACCATCGAATTCGGCGGGAACCAGATCGCCGCCGGCGGAATACAGCAGGGTCGAAACCAGGCCCATGCAACCGGTTTGAGTGAGGGCCGTTGCGCAGATGACCAACAGTGCGTATAGGCGGTTGCGGGTTACCAGATGCATCGCGAATCCTTTCGCAGCGTGTTCGTAGTATTCAAGCTCGGCAGGCCGAACATTCAAGCTCGGCAGGCCGAACGTTCAAGCCAGCAGGCGGAACGTCCAGTCCACCAGCGTCACAGTCAAGGCGATCACCAGTACGATGGCCAACAGGGGCATCATGTGCGGCGCCGGTCGCCGTCCACTGGTCGCCCAGTAGGCCAACAGCGGGATCGCGACCAGGGCGATCAACGCGAACATAAACCCGCCGGCGTTGGTGGCAAAACTGGTCAACCATCGGCCATCGGTAAAGTGAGCCCAGGATGTGGTCATCCCGCACGCCGGACAGCGTACGCCCCACAGAACCACCGCCGTACAGGGAGGCAATCCCAGTTGTCGGTGCGTTCCCATTCCTTGAGGATTTGGGTCCAATCGCCAAGCGGTCAGCAGCAATCCTGCCAGAACCGCTGCAGCAACCGCCCACACCACGCGTTGAAACCAACCCGCTGCTGCGGACGCGGCGACAGTAGAACATGGGACCGATGGCGGCAAGACTGATTTCTCCTGGACTTACGACGCAGTCGGCCGGTTGCGGCTTGGCCTGCGAGCATTCAACTTCTAATGTATAGACGTTTCGCCCCGAAAGCGTGAACCGGCCCTTCGTTGAGAGAAAATCCTTTTATGTCCGACCGCAATCTGCAATCGTTCCCCGACAAAGCGGCCCTCAGCCGCGGCGCGTGCCAGCGTCTGGTCACGCTCGCCAAGGAATGTATCGATCAAAACGGTGTGTTTCAGATTTCCCTGTCCGGAGGCTCCACACCCCAGCAGCTGTACCAGTTGCTCGCCGAAACCGACCTGCCGTGGGACCGCATCCGTTGGTTCTGGGGCGACGACCGCTGTGTGCCCCATGACCACGCCGACAGCAATTACCGGATGGTTCGCGAAGCGTTGCTGGACCGCATCGACGCCGATCCGGCAACCGTATTCCCCGTTCCGGTCGATACCGAGGATCCGGCCGCGGCGGCCGCTCAATACGAGGAAACCCTCCGGCAAGCATTCGCCGGCCAGGATTATCCGCAGTGGGATCTGGCCCTGCAGGGCATGGGCGACGACGCGCACACCGCCAGCTTATTTCCCGAAACCAAAGCCATCGACGAACAACAGCGCTGGTTCGTGGAGAACTGGGTGCCCAAATTCGATACGCACCGCTTTACCCTGACGGCCAACGCAATTAATTCGGCTCGCAACATCTGGTTCCTGATCAGCGGCGACAACAAACGCGACGCCCTACAGAGCGTTTGGAACGGGCCGCAGCAGCCGGCGAAATACCCGTCCCAGCTCGTCCGTCCCGACCATCCGGGGCTCCTCTGGTGGGTCACCGAAGACGCGTTACCTTGACCTGGTTGCGTTTGGCGATTGCCCGGCCGGCCAGCCAACACAGCAGGGCCCACACCAGGCCGGCCGTCCAGCCCGCCAGCACGTCTGTCGGGTAATGCACGCCCATGTAGATCCGGCTGATTCCGATCAAGAACGTCAGCAGCAACGCCGAGCCGATCACGTAACAACGCAGCTTGACGTGCTGTAAAACCGGTGCGATCAACACGCCAAGGGTCAGGTAGACGACGGCCGACATCATCGAGTGGCCGCTGGGAAAACTGCTGGTATAGACCCGCGCGAGATGCTCGACGACGTCCGGCCGTGGCCGATCAAACCAGTGTTTCATCGCCAAACTGATCCCGATTCCCGTGCCGGTCGACAGCAACAGGAAACCCATCATTCGGTACGATCGATTGATGGCCAGGAAACCGGCGGCCGCGGCGATCACCAGACACAGCACCGTCACGCCGCCCAGCCCGGTGACGTCCCGGCCGGCTTCGTGCAACCACGTCGGCCCGATCGGACGCGATAGGTCTCCGGGGGTTCGCAACTGGATGATCGCCCAACGATCAAACTCGCCGGTGTCGCCTTCGCCCACCTCATCGGCCAGGGCAATGAATCCCCAGGTCCCCAGCACCACCAACAACACGGCCAGCAAGGCGATCGGTTCCCGGCCGCGAAGGAAACGGTACGCGGCTCCCAGCGGTCGTACGATCCAGCCCGTCTTCACGATCGGCCCCTTTCGTTTGAAGATGTTCCGTGGTGGTTGTTGATTGCCGATCCGTTCCGGCAACCCGCGCGGTCTCGTCCGGCAACCCGCGCGGTCGATTCTAGCTTGTGCGCCGGAGCGAAGCGAGCAGCTCGGGCGTCGGCCCGGGCGCGTAAGCGGTTGGCACTGCCGAAGACGTTCCAGTCGGCTGGTCTAGCGGAGGTTCGAGCGCCCTACGGCCGGATTGACGCGGGGTAAGTCTCCGTAAAGGGGTCTGGGCCCCTCTGTGGGTGGATTGATTCCGCCGCGCATTCGATGGTATCGTATTGTCATTGATGGGGATCCCCTTTCTTTCTGGCCTGGCGAAGAGCATCGGTGGCGCGGTGTTCTGCCGGCATCATGCGAGCCACATCGGTTTTGAGGCTGGATAACGAGACCGATGAAAGGCGGCCACGGAATGGCTTTCTCGGTACCGCGTCGCCGGCGTGCGTTGAGGCGAATGGCTTCTTGACGTGTGGAGACTGGCAATGTCCGAGATCGATCTGCGAAGCAGTGTAGGACGTTGGGTAGCCGAATACCCGCAGGTCGCCGAAGTGTTCGAAACCTTCCGGATCGACTACGGCTGTGACGGCGACCAGACGGTTGAGGAAGCCTGCTGGAAGAACGGGCTGGAAACCCTGCGAGTCCAGTCGCGCCTGGAACGCGTCGTGGCGGCCCTGGCCGACGACGAGACTCAGGATTGGTTGCACGCGCCGGTCAACCAATTGTGCAAACATCTGACGCACACGCATCACGCCTTGCTGAAACGCGAACTGCCGCGATTGGCGCAACTGATCGCCGACGTCGTCGCCGATCATCGGGAAACCCATCCCGAGCTATTGGAGCTGCAACAGACGTTCCTGGCGATGTGCGACCAGATGCTGATGCACACCGACATCCAGGAAGAGGTCGTCTTTCCGGCGATCGTGGCGCTCGAGCGACAGGAGGGGGCGCGGCTGCGGATTGCCATCGACCTGCGGCGGGCCTGCGACGCGATGCACCAACAACATCAGGCGATCGGTCAGCGGCTTTGGGAAGTGCGGCAGACGATGCACGACTTTGCTCGTCCCGCCGACGCCTGTCCGCGATATCGTCAGATGCTGCAAACGCTCAAACGCATCGAACGCGATACCCACGACCACATCCACAAAGAGACCTACATCCTGGCGCCCCGCGTGGCCGCCCTGACTCGCCGCCGCAAGGCATGCGAGAGGTCGTCTTCTTGAGCCGTTTAGGCTGGTTCTTCGATCGCGGCCAGGGTTTCGATCCCGATGCGATGACAGAAGTCGCCAAAGCCTTCACCGGGTTGTCGGTTTTCTTTGAAATTAACCAGCACCGGGCGTAGGGTGTCGACGATTTCGTTCATCGGCACCTGGTCTTTGAACAGGACGTTCATCCGCGAGCCTTCCAGGTTGCCGCCCAGGAAGACGGTGTATCGACCCTGGCCGGTCTTGCCGTCCACGCTGCGTCCCACCAAGCCGACTTCGGCGTTGTAGGGGCGAGCGCATCCGTTGGGGCAGCCGGTCATGCGGACGGTGAACTCTTCATCGCCCAGTCCCAGTTCCGCCAGCACGCCCTCCAGTTCGTCGACGATGCCAGGCAAAACACGTTCGCTTTCGGTGACGGCCAGTCCACAGGTGGGCAGCGCCACACAGGCGAAGGAATGGCGGCGGGCGTTGCTGATCTTTTCGGTCGTCGGTACGCCGTGGTCGGCCAGCAATTGTTCGATCTCGGCTCGCTGATGCGCTTCGAGGTCACAGAAGATGATGTTCTGCTGGGCGGTCAACCGAGCGTTGGAGACGTGATCGGTGAACAGCTTTCGCAGGGCGGTTTTCAAGCGATAATCGCCCTCGTCCTTGACGCGGCCGTTTTCGATCGGCAGTCCCAGGAAGTACTTGCCGTCGCCCTGTTCGTGCCAGCCCATGTGGTCGTCGTAGCCGGTGACGTCGGCCGGATGCGGTTCGGGCAGTGGTCGCGGCAGCGTGCCTTCGGCTACACCGCAGATGGCTTCGGCCTCGGGCAGGTATTCTTCCACCTTGGCCTTAAAGGCAGGCAGACCCATGTTATGGATCGTGTACTTCAGCCGAGCCTGGCTGCGGTCGGCACGATTGCCAAAGTCTCGCTGGACCAGCATGACCGCCGTGATGATCGGCAACAAATGCTCGGTCTTGACGAAGGTCAACCGCTTGGCGAGCGCCGGGAAGCAGTTCTTCTTGCTGGGCGTGGTACCCATCCCGCCACCGGTCAGGATATTAAAACCGATCAACTGGTCGCCTTCGGTCACCCCCAGCAGTCCGAGGTCGTTGTCGTACACGTCGATGCAGTTATCGTCGCACAGGGAAAGCCCGATCTTGAACTTTCGCGGCATGTAGGCCTGGCCGTAGATCGGGTCGTCCTCGGGCTCGGTCGGCGGGCCCATGACGCGGTCCTTTTCGCCCGTTTCCAGGTCCTTGACCCAGATCTCGTGATAGGCCTTGGTGCGCGGACGCACATGGACGGCGATCTCGTCGGTCAATTTCTGCAGTTGGTCGCGGAGTCCGTTTTGTCGCAGCGGTGCGGGGCAGCAGCACACGTTTCGCGTCACGTCGCCGCAGGCCGACTGCGTGGACAGCTTGATCTCGTTGATCCGGTGGATCGTGCTCCACAGGTTCCCCTTGACCACGCCGTGCAACTGAATGCTCTGGCGGGTGGTCAGTCGGATCGTGCCGTTGCCCAGCTCTTCGGCGATATCCAGTTCGCCCAGGAACTGTTCGGCGGTGATGCGGCCGCCCGGGATGCGGTTTCGCACCATGAACGAGTAGGCTTTGCCCAGGCCCTCTTTGCGGCGGGCTTTTCGCAGGTCGCGGTCGTCCTGTTGGTAGGTGCCGTGAAACTTCAGCAGCTTGGTCGTGGCATCGGCCACGTGATCGGTAGCGGGATCTGCCAACTCAGACTGGATCGAGCCGCGCAGACCGTGGCTCTCTTCTTTGATGACTTCGACTTTGGATTTTTTGGGTTTGTCTGCGCTCATGAACTCAATCTTCCTTCCTCGACAGGCTCGCGCCACCAGGGCACAACCGGCCAGTAGATATGCAATTTGGGGAATCTGTTTGTAGGATTCACCCCGAAAACTGTCAACCGTATAATAAGCGCATGCATGATCCGTTTTCTGATGCCGACGATCCCGATGCCCAAACGATCGCAGCCGATGCGTTCGCAACGCTTAGCGACGAGCAGTTTCGGGCAATCGCGGACTTTACCGTGGACTGGGAGAACTGGCACCTCCCTTCGGGGCGGTTGCGGTGGGTCAACCCGGCGGTCCACAGGGTGACCGGATACCACCCGAGCGAGTGTTTGCAGATGGAAAGATTTCCTCTGCCCGTTGTGGTTCCGGAGCATCGTCCGCGGATGCAAGAGGTGATCGAGGCGGCGATCGCCGGGCACAGCGGCAACAATGTGGAATTCCAGGCCCTGCACCGCAGCGGCGAGCGCTGCTGGATGGCCGTGTCCTGGCAACCGATGCACGATTCCGACGGCCGCAACCTGGGTTTCCGTTCCAGCATTCGCGACATTGCCGAGCGGCGGCGATTGCGCGAGCAGTTGCGGCTGCACAACGAACATCTCGAGCAATTGGTGCAGGAACGCACGGCCCGGATCATGCACCTGGAAGAGCATCGCCAGAAGATGGAGCGGATGGCCGCTCTGGCCGAATTAGCGGCCGGAGTCGCTCACGAAATTAATAATCCTCTAGCGGGCATTCGCAACGCGTTCAGCCTGTTCAAATCCAGTTTGTCGCCCGAGATGAAGTATTACGACATGCTGGATTTGATCGATGACGAAATCGAACGAATCAGCCGAATCACCCATCAGATGTACCAGCTGTATCGGCCGCGGGTGCAGCAGGCCAGCCGTTTCGATCTGCGACGAACCATCCGGGACGTGATCACCCTGGTCGAACCGTTGCAGAACCGCAGCCGGGTAAAGGTCGACTTGCGGTGCGAGGCAGCCGAGCCGCTTGGCGATATGGGTCCGACCGAGGTTTGTCTGCGTGAAGACGAAATCAAACAGGTGCTGTTCAACCTGGTGCGCAATGCCATTCAAGCGTCTTCGCCCGCCCAACGCGTCGAAGTCTGTCTGGCCGTGCGGGGCGAAGAGGTGCGGATCGAGGTGATCGATCAAGGATGTGGGATCACCCAAGACGTGATGCCGCAAATATTCGACCCGTTCTTCAGCACCAAGCAAGACGTTCCCAAGCAGGGCATGGGGCTGGGGCTGTCGGTGTCGCGAAGCTTGGTGCAAGCTATGAAGGGTCAATTAAATGTGACCAGCCGCCCCGGGCAGGGCAGTCGTTTTACGATCGAATTACCGCGACGATAAATCATCATGGCTCATATCCTGATCGCCGACGACGAACCGTTCTACCTGAAGACGACCGGTGAACTGCTGCGCAACGCCGGCTACGACGTCACCTGCGTCACCGACGCCGAAGCGGCACTCGAAGCCCTGGACAAGCAACACTTCGATCTGTTGCTGAGCGATCTGAATATGCCGGGCAACTTCAAATTGGAATTGCTGCATCAGGGACGCGATCGATTTTCGCATGTGCCGCTGATCGTGATTACGGGCGTTCCCTCCCTGCCCACGGCGATCGAGAGTGTCCGCTTGGGGATCGCCGATTACCTGCTGAAACCGGTGCGTGTAGAGGATCTGTTGGCCAGCGTGCGGCGAGCGCTGCGGACGAATACAACGGCCCTCGATGAATCCGCTTCGGAGGCCGGTCGCAGCGGGGCCGCAGCCCGCAGTTCCGCCGCCGATTCCCCGGCGGCGGAGTCCGCGGAATCCGCCGAAGCGACCGTGGCGAAATTCCCCGAGATGGTAGGCATCAGCCCGCCGATGCTGGAACTGTATACGATTCTCGAGCGGGTCGCTCGCACCGATACCAACGTTCTGTTGACCGGCGAGAGTGGAACCGGCAAAGAAGTGGCCGCCCGGGCGCTGCACCGTTTGAGCCCTCGTCGCGAACACGCCTTTCAGGTGATCGATTGCACGGCCATCCCGGCGATGCTGTTCGAGTCCGTGGTGTTCGGACATGTCAAAGGCTCGTTCACCGGCGCCGTTCGCGATCAGGAAGGTTTGCTCAGCCGTTGCCATCGCGGCACGGCCTTCCTGGACGAACTGGGGGAACTGCCCCTGGAAGGCCAGGCGAAGCTGCTCCGCGCGATTCAGGAACAAACCTTTACACCGGTGGGACGCAATACGCCCCAACAGGTCGACACCCGCTTCGTCTGCGCCACCAATCGCGATCTCCAAGCCGAGGTGGATGCGGGGCGTTTCCGAGCCGACCTATTCTATCGCTTGGGCGTCATCCACATCGAACTGCCTCCGCTGCGCCGGCGCGGCGATGATGTGATCCTGTTGGCCGAGCGGTTCTTGAAGGAGCTAATGCCGGTCGATCGCCGTATCGGTGGCTTCTCCGAAGACGCCTGCGAGTGTCTGAAACGCTACAGTTGGCCCGGCAATATTCGCGAACTGCGCAACGTCGTTGAACGCGCTGTGGCCCTCTCGGCTTCGGCGCAGATCGAAGTTGCCGATCTGCCCAAGCAGGTCAGCGAAAGTTCGGACAGATCCGAACAGGAGACGTTGCAGTTGACCGAGATTTCACGCGATCAAGCGATCGAAACGGCCGAACGCGATTACTTGACGGCCGTGATGCAAAAGCATGTCGGTAATATCGCGGCTGCCGCTCGCCAAGCCGGGCTCTCCCGCCAAGGCATGAATCGCCTGCTCAAGCGACACGCCATCGATGCCGACGACTATCGCGTCCGCGATCGCGACCAGTGAGCTGGGGCATAGGCGTCCAGCCCGTAAACGGCCGTTGGGGGGGTGCCCCAAAAACTAACTCATCGATTGCAAGGCCACGGCCAGAGCGAACAGGGCGATCAGGACTAACTGACCTGCCAGCTCCTTGCTGCCGCCCAGCTCGCCGGCCTGGTCGGCTTGAGACCGCCGAGCGATGACGCGAAAGGGTGAGTTTGAACCGGAGGATCGGCCCTGCCGTTGTCCCAGCCACCGCGCACGATCGGTCACGGCTTCGCTGCGCTGCGGGGCCGCAAAGGAGTAATTCAGATCGGGATCCGGGTTGGGCATCAGCATAATGAACCGTCCTCTTTGTTTGAAAAGCTGGGAAGAGAGAGGAGAGAGTCGCTGTGAGCAAAAGGCCACGTCCTAGCGATACGTGACGCTTTGCCCAACGGACATTCAGACGGTTAACCTCTAATGCAATCGCGATGCCAAGCCGCCGGAGACGCGCCGCGGCGGTCTTCCTAAGTCCTTTTAGGGAAGCCACTTACGGGTCGCGGGGTGGCGCCGCGGACGGCCGCGGCGGAGACTCGCCGCGTCAACCGCGGGTGTCACCGACACCGTGGGTTGACGCCGCTTGTGGCCGCGCCGCCTGCCGGTGTTTCGGCGGACCGTTTTCCGCGGGCGGTGTTTCGGCAGATGGTGTTTCGGCGGGCGGTGTTTCGGCGGTTGAGGGATTTGTCGGCAGAGGCGACTGCCACTGCGGCGGCAGGTTGCGGATATGGATGTCCTGCTGGGGGAAGGCGATTTCGATCTGTTCTTCTCGGAACCGACGGTCAATCTCCATGTGCAACTCATGGATCGTCGGCAGCCGAACATCGACCGAGGGCACGTAACAGCGAACCGTGAAGTCCAGCGTCGAAGCACCGAACGCTTCGAAGGTGACCGCCGGCTTCAGACCGGTCTCGGTTTGGGCGTGGCGCTGGACAATTTCTTCCAGCACGCGGACGACCTTTTCGGTGTCGCTGCCGTACGCCACGCCGACTTTGACGACGATGCGGTTGGTCGAATCGGTCAACGACCAATTGATCAGGGTGCCGGTGATCAAGTTCTTGTTCGGTACGATCATCTCCTGGCGGTCCCAGTTGGTGATCGTCGTCGCCCGCATGCGAATCTTGACCACGTTCCCGGTTTTACCGTCCAGCGTTACCAGGTCGCCCACGCGAATGGGTTGTTCGAACAGCAGGATGATACCGCTGATGAAATTCGCGAAGATCTCCTGTAAGCCAAAGCCCAAACCCACACCCAAGCCGGCGACCAACCACTGCACGCTGTTCCAGTGAATCCCCAGCACGCGGGCGGCCACTACGATGCCGATCGTGGCAAACAGGTAACTGCTCAGCGTCGTGATGGCGTAACGCACCGCGTTCTCCAGCGGCAACCGCTGCAGGATCACCGTTTCCAACAGTCCCGGCGCGTTGCGAACCACGATCACGGTCAGCGCAACGATCGGAATCGCCAACAGCAGATTGGACAGCGTTACCTGTTCGATGATCGTGCCATCATCGGCTTTGATGGGCCAGAGTTCTACCGAATCGAGAAAGCTGAGCGCCGGCAGGACGGGACCCCAGGCGCTGTACAGTCCCAACAGGACCAGAACGAACAGCACGGCCGTCAGCAAACGCTGGGTCTGGGCGCTGATGTCCGAAACATCCACGACATCGCTTTCCACCACTTCGGCGCCGGTGCCCTGCTCGGCCGCCGCCGCCCGCTCGGCCGCCCGTTGCTTCATCTGTTGAATCGCGATCCGGCGCCGCGAAACCAACAACCATCGCATCGAGATGCCCCACAGGATCGTGGCCACGGTGATCACCCAGATGGTTCGGTAGGACCGAAAAACCAACTGAATCGCGGAGTAGTTGTATCCGGCCAGACTGAGCAGCGCCAGCACGACCGGGATCATGATCAACAGCGGACGCCACAGCCACCACAGTTGCGAGATCCAACCCTGGCGGTGATACGCCAGATACGAGGCGGCGGCTCCTTTGCGGGGATGCGTCAGGTACCACAGCACTCCGGCGGCGACGGCCATGGCGGCACAGAACAGCACTCGCGACAAACTGAGCAGATCGATTTTGACGTCATCGGCTCCCTCCAGCACGCGCCAGAAGAGAACGATCGGCATGCCGGCGTGGATCATCCACCACAGGCCCACGCGGATGGACCGAGTGGTCGACGCGGGCCACTGGAAATGAGCGGTGGCCAGACCGCCTTGCCGCACGACCTGCCGCAGCAATTCCAGTGGAAAGATCACTGCGGCGGTCACCCACAACGCATACCCCACGGCGTTCAAGTAGACGTTACCGCCCATTTCGGTGTACAGCTTCCATCCCGGCCCGGCCAGCAGCAGCGGCAGGGGCAGCGCCAACAGGATCGTCCACAGGATCGCTTGAAAGGTCGGACGCATGGCACTGGCCGATCGATGCGATGCCGAATCCCCTTGCGCCAACAGGCGGCGTTTAAAACTGCCGCGCGTGTAGATCATGATGCACAGCAATACCGCCCACAGGATCGATCGCACGGGAAACCGCATCGGCAGCGTAACCAGGGCTTGGCCCAGCAGGTGCAGGTGTTCGCGACCGACCAACCATTTGGCGGCGTCATCGATGCTGTTGATATCGTTCAACCGGTAGGGGGCAGCGCTGCGCACCCACATCAAGTGTTGGTTGATCAGTTGTTTGTACTTGTGGACGTCGTTGATGTAGCCGTCGATGTCGACGCTCATCGTGACCAGATCGTTAACGTAATCGTCGACGTCGGCATCCATCTTGTTCAAAATGGTGCGTTCGGCTGCGATGGCCGCTCGATCGGCGTCGTTTTTCGGTTCCGTGTCCTGCAGGTCCTCCAGGCGGGCTTCGATCTGCGTGGAGATGGCTTGGGCCTCAGCAACACTGCTCGAGAGGGCCCCGCGCTGCTGATACAGCTGGGAGATCAGCGGCAGTTTGGATTGTTTCCGCTGCAGCAGATAGCCCACCGAACGGCTCAGCCCGCCACCGGTTCCCAGGTCCGATGTGACCAGCCCTTCGACGTTCTCGTAGTCCTGCTTGAGCGTGTTCCAGCGGCTGTGCAGTTCGATGGTCGCCGCACTGATCTTGGCAGCACTTTCGACGATTGTTTCCCAGGAGTTCAGTAGGCCCGGCGAATCGGCCGCGTCTTCGCGGTACGCAGGCGAGGCCGCCGCCATCAGTTCCTCGAACTGCGAGACGATGGACTGGATTTGGGTGCCGCGTTGTCGAGCAATCCACTGCGACAAGCGGGGCAGGATGTTTTCGATTGCGGCGGTTTGTTTTTCGTACAACTGCTGCTGGGCCGGCAGGAGTTCCGCTTCGGCCTCGTTGCGAGCAATGCGTTGTTTGGTGGCTTCCAGTTCGGCCTGGGCGGCCGCGATTGCCGCTTCGCGTTCCAGTTGGACCGCCTGCTGGACGGCGGCTGACAGATCTTCTTGCGGCGCGGTTTCGGAGGTCAGGGTGTCGATGCGTTTTTGCAGGGCCAGCACTTTCTCAGGCAGGTTCTTGGCATCGGCTCGACGCGACTGCGCCTCGGCAGCGATGGCTGTCAGTTCGGCCTGAGCCTGGTTGAGCATCGCTTCCAGTCGTACCTTCTCCGCTTTGATGTCCTCCAGCGACGACCACGCGTAGACGTTCGACTTTAGGTCGATCGGCTGCTGCAACTGCTCACGGACCGATTGCAGACGCTTGGCGGCCGAGGCGGTCTGCCCGCTCCACTGTTCCAGTTGCCGTTTGGCCTCCGCGCGGGCGCCCAGGGATTGCAGCACGCGGTTGTAACGCTCGGCCAGATGCGTGCGTTGCTCCTCGCTCAGCGACGTATCGGTCTTCAGACTCTCCAGCTTGTCGTTGATCTGCTTGGGGCTGGGCAGCGCTCCGGGTTGGATGGGAGCAACCGGAGCCGGGGTGGCCGGATCGATCGGGGCGTCCAGCGGGACCTGGCCCCAGGCCGCCGCCGGCAGAACCGCAGCAACGATCTGCCCTGCCAGCGATGCGGTGAAAAAGATCAGGCAATCAAGGCGTCTCATGGCGACAATCTGTTAGCCAAAGGCGAAGAGAATTCGTGAAGAAAAACGCGACCGGGCGTCACGGTTGGGCGGCGGTTTCCGGATCGGCCAGCGAACGCAGGATCGCCGGACATGCCGCTTCGATCATGTCCATGACGTACTCGAATCCGTCACTGCCGCCGTAATACGGGTCGGGTACGTCACGCGGCCAAGTCGAATCGTCGTCGAGAAAGTCGCTCAACATGCACACGTTCTTGCCCGGTCCATCGGCCAAGCGCAACAGGTCCGAATAGTTTTGGCGGTCCATCGCGATCACCAGGTCGTGCTCGCGCAGGTCTCGCACGGTCACCTGCCGGGCGCGACTGGTCAACGTGTACCCGCGTCGGCTGGCCGCTTCCCGCATCCGCGGATCCGCCTGCTCGCGGGCATGTGCACCGCTGGTTCCCGCCGAATCGACCTCCAGTTCCACCTCTGCATCGGCGGCAAACTTCTGCAGGACTGCCTCTCCCGTGGGAGAACGACAGATATTGCCCAAACACACAAACAACACCCGCTTGCTCACCATCGACTCCTGAAAAACACGGCTGTCAACTCAGCACCGCGACGGTTTCGTCCCCTCGCGACATCCGGTGCGTAGTAGAAGCGATGCGGGGGCGATCTTGCAACGTCTAAACCACGCCCGGAAGTCGGCCGTTGTCGCCGGCCCCGGAATCAGACGCTTGCCGGAAGCAGAACCGCCCGCCGGCGCGGGGACCAAAAACGGGCTTAACGTACGCCCGGCCGGTATGTTAGGGATCAAGCCTGCGCTGCTCCATTTGTTCGCCTTCGCCTAACGCCTCCCTCGCGACTCGCTGTGCCGACCGACCCCCTCCGCTTCCGAATCGACCCGGCAGATCCGTCCCATCGCCTTCCCGCCGCCCGCCGGCAAACCGCTCGCCCAGCGGCGAGCTTGGCCGTGCTCGGGGCGTCGATCGCGGCCTGTGTGGGCCTCGACCAGGGCACCAAAGCATGGGCCGGTTACGCCCTGCAGGATGCCGGCCGGCAGAGTTTCTGGAGCGATTGCTTGCGTTTGGAATACGCTTTGAATTCCGGCGGGTTCCTGAGTCTGGGCAGTGAATGGTCGCCCTCGGCCCGCTTCGCCCTATTTATTGTGTTCAATCTAGTGCTCGTGGTCGGCTTGGCCGCCTACCTGATCGGTTTGCCACGGGCGACAAGCCTCGCGAAACGGGGCGCCGCGCTGTTGCTAGCTGGCGGGATCGGCAACCTGATCGATCGGCTGACCCAGGACGGACACGTAATCGATTTTCTGAATCTGGGGCTCGGCCGTCTCCGCACGGGCATCTTCAATGTCGCCGATGTAGCGATCATGATCGGCGCCGTTTTGCTGGCCCTAGGCAATTGGCGACCGCTGCCGGACCCCTGCGACACCGAGGTCGCAGTCGACACACCGGCCACCCGAAGGCGTAGCCGTCCTTCCGCGGCTGAGAAACGCCCGAGCTTGGACAAGACGGTCACCCCGTAGCGAAAAAACGCCAGAGTTTGGGCAAGACGCAGCGAATCGGGCGCGCGGCCCAAAGTCTGGCGACTTCAGCGACAACTCCAAAGTCTGGCGACTTCAGCTACAATGACGCCGCCTGCAAGCGTTGCAGGCGACCGACAATTACCGCTGGGAATGACCGACCCGAACACGAGATCGAACCCACACGATGGCCGCCGACGACTCTTCACCGCGCGATCCTGACTCAAGCGAATATGGGCGAGCTATGTCCAGCGGCGACGCTTCGCAAACCGACGCTTCGCCGGAGTCTGGCGAGTCGTTCATCGAGGCGACGGTGGTGCGAGAAGAAATCGTTTCCGATGCCCGCGTCGGCATTGTGCGGACCGGATCGCCGTTTGTTACCGACCCACCGATCGTCGCGATCCGCGCCGGTGCGGCGCTGCAGATGCGCCGCGAATTCGAAGCAGGTCTGTGGCGGGTCACCGCCGGCAGTGCCGTCCTGGCTGCAGGGATGTTGGTCGCGTTCGGCTTGATCGCCTTGGGCGTCTTCCCGACCGGCGCATTGTTGATCGCCGGTCTGGGAATCTTGATGAGCCTGCTCGGACTGACTTCGATCTATCCCAAGTGGGCGCTGGCTCTGTTGCTGGCCCACGTCGGGATCTTCGTCAGTACGTTTTGGCGTTCGCTGCAAACCTGAGCGGGCAGGTTCAGGCTTCGACCAACTGGGGCACCGCGAAGCCTTCGCGGTATTCGCGTTTGAGCAGCGCGTTGGCACGCTGGGCCTCTTCGCCTTGGAACCGTTCGGTCTTGGGGTCGTGCTCCAGCCGCGCGCTGCACACCAAGTCGTTGGTCGTCGCCCCGAACGGCTTCAGTTGCGCTTCCATCTGCCGAACCAGCTCCGGCCAAGCGGGTCGATCGGAATGGCTGGTCAGCTGTTGATGGTCGTAGGAGCGACCCATTTGGAAGGCCACGTTTGCCAGGTTGCACCATCCGCTGCTGTAGTGCCCGGTCTCCACCGACGCGTTCAAGATCGAGGGATCGTTTTGGCGAACCGCGTCGACAAAGTTCTGCACGTGTCGCGGTACCTGCGAGCCGCCTTTGAAGGTGCGGATCGACTTGCCGTCGGAATCGTAAGCTTTCCCGCCGCCGCGTTGGCCGGCGAAATAGCCGCCTTCGCAAACCACCACGTAGCCGCTGGACGGATTCTTGACGCGGGGATGGATCGGGCACTTCCAACTGCCCTTGCCATCGGGCGTGGCGTGCAGGTTGCTCAGCGCCATCAACGTCGGGAACGAGTCGGTTTCCAGCAGAGCGTAATGCACGTTGGGCGTGTCCCCGGCATCGTTCCAGGCCACTCGGCCGCCGGCGGCGGTGATGGCTTTGGGCGTGGTCACCGAATCCTGGTAAGCGACATTGCGGACATCATCCAGAATGTGCACGCCCCAGTTGCCCATCTCGCCGTTGCCGGTGTTGAAGTCCCAGTGCCAATCGTAGTGCAATTTTTCGCGGTACAGCGCCTCTTTGGCCGCCGGACCCAACCACAGGTCGTAGTCCACTTCGGCCGGTACCGGCAGGGGTGACGAGCGACGTCCGATCGAAGCTCTGGGCCCCAAGCGGTTGGCCTGGACGTAGTGGATCGACCCCAATGCACGTTCCTTGTGAAGGAAGTTTTTGATTTCGTCCTGCATCGGATCGCTGCGCTGCTGGGTGCCGATCGCGCACACCAGACCGCTGTTCTTCGCCGCGGCCACCAATTGCTGGCCTTCCCACTGGGTGTGCGATAGCGGTTTTTCGACGTACACGTGCTTGCCCGCTTGCAAGGCCCAGATCGACGCCAAACAGTGCCAGTGGTTGCAGGTCGTGACGACCACCGCATCCACGTCGGCGTTGTCGAGCACACGGCGGAGGTCCGTTACGGCGGTGGCGTCGTATTTGTCGGCCAGGCTCGACGCACGCTGTTGGTCGGGATCGGCCACCGCGACGACGCGCACGCCCTCGGTGGCAGCGAAAGCGCGTGCCATCTCATTGCCGCGACCCCCGGCACCGATCACCGCCACTCGCAATTCATCGTTCGCAGCGGCAAGGACCCGTGGTGCGACACCGGCCGCGGCGGTGGCGAATGCCGCGGACTGGAGAAAACCACGGCGACTTACGTTCGGGGATTTCATCGATCAAGACTCGGTTTAGGAAAACGATTTGTGGGCGGTGTATTGAAGGGGGCACGCCGCCTGCGCGGTCCCACCAATATACCACGCTCGTCTCGGCCGGAACGGCTGCGGTCGGTGAGAAAACTTGTGGTCCGCGCATAAAAAAAGCCCCCGGATAGTACGTGTCCCAGGGGGGCGGAGGACAACGCGCTAAGGATCCGGGAGCCGGTGGTTTTTCGTTTCGACGAATCTTCAAACGCTTCCTTGCGTCATCCGACCGTCGAGCGGAAAGCTTGATCGTCCAGCCAACCCACGAGCGACCGACATCCGTGCCTGTCGTCAGCGAGTTGTGTCCGCAGTGCCGAAGCACCCATGCGAGACCGCTTTGATCAAACTTGCCGTCACTGAAGCGAGCCCCGCGGGGTTCGTTCCAACGACGATGAGAGGAACATACGCGGTGGGTGATTCGTGGGTCAAGTCGAGTTTATCGATAATTTCTAAAAAGCGAAAAAAGCCGTTTTTGAGGCTCACGCGGAAACGATCGCCGGGGCCACAGCCAGGCGGTTGCCGCCTTCTTGATGCAGCCGCCGCGCCGTTGCCGAGGCCAGCTCGCTAACAGCGTCGAAGCTGTCGTTTGCCGCCACACAGGCAAGGCCGATGCTGACCGTAGGCGGTGACTTGCCGTCGACCAAAGGTAACCGCTGGACACCGCTGCAGATGCGCTCCGCGCGATCCACCGCGTTGTCCTCGTTGGCCGCCGGCATGCAGATCAGCAAGTCGCCCGCGGCGGTTTGCCCGAGATAGTCCAGCGAACGCGTGGTCGCGCGGATGACTTTTAAAACGTGGTCCTTGCCGTCCTCGTCGCCCGCGTTTTGATCGCAGTGAATCGCGACCACATACAGCTCGACATTCACGTTCGCCAGGCGATCGACCAACCGTCCAAAGTGTTCGCGAAGCTGGCGTTCGTCGGGCAAGCGACTGGCCGCAGCGGGCAGGTCGGCCGCAGCGGGCAGGTTGGCTGCAGTGGGTGAAGCGCCCGGGACTGCCGGTCCGGAAGCCGTCTTGCCGAGCTGCGAGTCGGCGTGCAAACGTTGCGAGTCGGCGTGCAAACGTTCTTCTTCCGCGATCTCGGACTCGAGCGTCATCATGGCCCCGGCGCCCGGGGCGGTGTCGACCAAGGGCCGAGGTTCGTCCTCGTCCATCCAGTAGGCGCAGTCGCGGCCGGATTGTTTGGAGCGATACAGCGCCGTGTCCGCACGCTTGATCCAGTCCAGCACCGAATCGCCGTCGCGCAGTTCCGCGATGCCCGCAGACAGATTCACGCGCAGGCTGCGGTTCTCGAAGAGGATCTCGCGCTCTCCTACCGCACGCCTGGCCAGTTCCGCTTGGTGGCGACACGCCGCGATATCTCGGCCGCGAAATACGATCGCGAATTCTTCACCACCGTAACGCGCGACGGTGGCGATTCCCGACAGGCGTGCCGACAGCATCGCGGCGACGCGAATCAGCACGTGGTCGCCGGCCAAGTGACCGTAGGTATCGTTGAACTGTTTGAAGTGGTCGACGTCGGCCAGCATCAACGAACACGGTTGTTCGGCGGGGTCGGCATGACACTGTTCCAGCACCTCATCCAAAGCGCCGCGATTGCAGACTTTGGTCAGCGCGTCGGTCTTGGCCATCTGCTCGACGGTTTGAATCTTTTCGGCTTGGGCCTGAATGCGATCCTGAGCCTGTTCCAGTTTGGTTTGCATCGCTTGGTTGGCAGCGATCAGGTCCGCTACGGTGGCGACGATCGATTCGGGCGAGGGCACCGCATCGGTATCGCAAAGCGCGTTGCTTGCCTTTTGTACCTGGCTGTGGTGTTCGTCCACATCCGCCGCCACGCGGGCGGTCAGGGTACGCAGTTGTTGGGCGACGTGGTTGACCGTCGCTTGGTCGAACGGTTCGTCGTTGGGAGTCGCCGGTGCCGCCGGATCATCGGCCGGGGGGGGTGATTGGATCGAGCCGCGGAGAATAAATCCCGCGGCCAAGCCGCTCAGCGCGCATAGGAGAGCAAAAAAGAATTCGAGCATAGTTAGTGGTGTCCTTGGGGTTGCAGTTCCGCCTCTTGACTGCTCTGCCCCGGTGGTATGTACAACCTCAAAACGGACGGTCAAACCGCCAGCCGTAACAAATAGCGAATCGGCCCCCCCAAGTGATACGTGCTCCGGGCGGTCGTACGGATCACAGCGATGACAGCGGTCCGCGGCCCGCCGCCAGGCCTCGGACTCTCCGCCACCGGGCCTCGGACGCTCCACCGCCGGGCCGCAGACGCTCCGTCAGCGCCGAAGGCCTAGGCAGCTCCGAGAGCATCGGGCAAAATGCCGCCCAGTTAGCTTCTTACTCCCATCCTTTCACGGAAACGTCATGAGCCTGATCGATACCATTCACGCCCGCCAAATCTTGGATAGCCGCGGCAACCCCACCGTTGAATGCGAAGTGGCTTTGGTCGACGGCAGCTTCGGCCGCGCCGCCGTGCCCAGCGGTGCCAGCACCGGGGCCCACGAAGCTTGGGAACTGCGCGATGGCGATAAGAATGTCTTCATGGGCAAAGGCGTGCAGACCGCGGTCGACAACGTCAACTCCAAGATCGCCGACGCCCTGACCGGTTACGACGCCCTGGACCAACGGGGCGTCGACAACGCGATGCTCGAGCTCGACGGGACCAGCAACAAGAAAACGCTGGGTGCCAACGCCATGCTGGGCGTCTCGCTGGCCGTCGCTCAGGCCGCCGCTGCGTTCACCCGCCAACCGCTGTACCGCTACATGGGCGGCATCGGTGCACACCTCCTGCCCGCCCCGATGATGAACATCGTCAACGGTGGTGAACACGCCGACAACTCGGTCGATGTCCAGGAGTTCATGGTCATGCCCTTGGGCTTCGATCGCTTCAGCGATGCCCTGCGCGCGGGAACCGAAGTCTTCCACCATCTGAAGAAAGTGCTCTCCGACAAGGGCCTCAACACGGCCGTCGGTGATGAAGGCGGTTTCGCCCCGGACCTGGGCAGCAACCAAGAAGCCCTCGACCTGATCCTGCAAGCGATCGACAAAGCGGGCTACAAAGCCGGCGAACAGATCTACATCGCCCTGGATGTCGCGTCCACCGAGTTCTACGACAGCAAAGCCGGCACGTATAAAATCGACGGCAAACAGCTCTCCGGCGACGAAATGGTCGACTTCCTTGCCGACTGGTGCAGCAAGTATCCGATCTGCAGCATCGAAGACGGATGCGCCGAAGACGACTGGGACTCCTGGAAGAAGCTGACGCTGAAGCTGGGCGACAAGGTGCAATTGGTGGGCGACGACCTGTTCGTCACCAACGTCGAACGACTGCAGCGCGGTATCGACGAGGGCATCGCCAACAGCATCTTGATCAAGGTCAACCAGATCGGCACGCTGAGCGAAACCATCGACGCGATTCAACTGGCTGGCCGCAACGGCTACACTAGCATCAGCAGCCACCGCAGCGGCGAAACCGAAGACTCGACCATTGCCGACCTGGCGGTGGCCCTGTCGACCGGCCAAATCAAAACCGGTTCGGCCAGCCGCAGTGATCGGATGGCCAAGTACAACCAGCTGCTGCGAATCGAAGAAGAGCTCGGCGACGGCGGACGTTACGCCGGGCCCCTGTTCCCCACTCGTTAACGGCTCGCCCTGCCGGCGCGAGATCTTATCATGACGCGTTTGCTGGCCGAACAACCAACCCTGCTGGCGATCCTGTTGGTGATCCTCGGCGGGACCTGCGTGTATGGGTGGTTGCACTCTGGCCGGCGCGCGTTGGCCGTTGCCGGCTTGGCCTGCATCGCGCTGATCCCCGCCGGCTATCTGCTGGCGGCCAACTGGCAAACCGATCGCGAACAGATCATGGAACTGGTCTACGACACCGCTGCGGCGGTCGAGCGAAACGATGCCCAGGCCGTAACGCAAGTGATCGATCCGGCCGAACCGGATATCCGCGAGAGGGTCGTCGCGGAAATGACTCGCTATACCTTCAGCCGTGCTCAAGTTGGCCAGTTCCGTTCGATCAATTTCCTGCGGGGAGCCGATCCACCGGAAGTCCAGGTCGATATCACGGCCAACGCGACCGTGGGACTGCGAAGCGAACATTATGGCCAAGGTGATGTCTCTCGACGGATCGTGCTGCGGCTTCGCAAGAAAGACGATTCCTGGTGGGTTACAGAATACACGCACCTGCCCGTGATCGGCGGACCCGACGGATTCACGCCCGACAGCGAACTGACGCGGACCTATCGCAACCCCTGATCACCGGCAGGCCTCCATGTTCATTACGCTCGACGGCATCGACGGAGCTGGCAAGAGCACACAGATTCGCATGCTGTGCGAGCACCTCCGCGCCGGTGGCCGCTCGGTCACCTCCCTGCGCGATCCGGGCAGTACCCCGCCGGGAGATGCCGTGCGCAGCCTGCTGCTGGATTCCGATCTGCAAATGCACCGGCGGACCGAAGCGTTGCTGTACATGGCCGCGCGCTGCGAGCTGGTCGAACAGCGGATTCGGCCCGCCCTCGAGGCCGGCCAGTGGGTGGTCTGTGATCGCTTCCTGCTGGCCAACGTGGTCTATCAAAGCGTTGGCGGCAAAGAGCGACCCGAGCGGTTGTGGCACCTGGGCGAGCTGGCCACAGATGGTCTGAAGCCGGACCTGACGATTCTTCTGGATCTGCCCGCCGAGGAAGCCTTCGAGCGTTTGACGGGACCGGCCGACCGAATGGAATCCCGCGGCGTGGAATACCTCGAAGCGGTTCGCGGCGCGTTCCGCGCCCAGCTGCCGCACAGCAGCCGCGAGACGTTGGTTGTCGATGCGCGGCAGCCGATCCAGCAGGTGCACGAGGTGATCTGCGCGCATCTGCAGCCCTTGTTATCGACCGAAGGATGACGTTTGTGATGAACTGGGATCGACTGCTCGGCCACCAGCAACAACGTCAGTGGTTCGCCGCGGCCATTCGCCAGCGACGGTTGGGCGGTGCGTTTCTGTTCGTCGGACCCGAAGGCATCGGCAAGCGAACGTTTGCCCTGTTGTTGGCTAAGACGATGCTGTGCGAACGAAATGCGGCCGCGGACATGAACCCCTGCGGAGTGTGCGAGGCCTGCGCCCAGGTCGAAGCCGGCTCACATCCCGATGTGCTCCAGGTCGGCAAGCCGGCCGACAAATCGACGATCCCCGTCGAACTGTTGATCGGACCTCGCGAAGCCCGGATGCAGTCGGGACTGTGTCACGACATTTATCTGCGCCCGTTTCGGGGGCGGCGGCGAGTGGGCATTCTGCAGGACGCCGACCTGCTCAGTATCGAAGCCGGCAACTGCATGCTGAAGACGTTGGAGGAGCCGCCTTCGTCGGCCATCATCATCTTGATCGGCACCAGCGCCCAGCGCCAATTGCCGACGATCCGATCTCGCTGCCAAACCATTCGGTTTGCACCGCCGACCGGCGAAGAAGCCGCGACGCTGTTGGGGCTCCACGGTGCCGAAGACGTGTCGCCGGAACAGGCGATGCAGGCACTGGAGTTGGCCGGCGGCGATGCGGTGCAGGCTGCGGCGCTGCTACAGGAGGGAGCCGGCGAGTTCCGCAAGCAATTGCTGGCCGCTTTGGATCAACCGCTGATCGATGCCGTCGCCCTGGCCCGCAGCGTCAGCGGATACGTCGAGGAAGGCGGCAAGGACGCGGGGCCGCGGCGGGCCCGGATGCGTGAAGTTTTCGGCGTCGCGGTCCAGCACTTCCGCCGCCGACTGCGAGCCGGGGCGGAAAGCAATCGTTTCGACGCCCGAGAGCTGTATCGCCTGGACCGCTGTTTAATGGCCCTTCAGGAAGTGGATCGAAACGTCAACCAAGCGACCCTGATCGAATCCTGGGCCGTCGACCTCCAGCGCGGCGAAGCCCTCCCGGCGAGCTAAGTGCAGCTTTTGAAGAACACTTTCTCTCCCCCCTCTCCCCCGAAGCCTGGCGAGCCTAAGCGCTAAGCGAGTTAGGCTTCGGGGGAGAGCGAGCTGTCGATTGAGTCGAACACATTGCTTATTTGAGCCGTTTTGGCGATAGCTCCGGTTATCTGGTGACGAAACCGAGGCTATCGCCTAAACGGCTCATCTAACGTGCGGTTTAGCAGCAGGCCTACGGAACCTCGTAAACCCACCGCTTTGCTGAGGAACACGGTTTGCAGCGATTCATCACGTCATTCTTTTCATTCTTTTCAGGAGAGGACGGAATGATTCCGACGACGGTAGATCGCGTTCCTGATCATACGGCGGAAGCAGTAAACGAAAGCATTCGCCGACAGACCGATGAGAACATCGCGCGGTTCGGCTCAGCCGGTCCTGCAGCGATCGAGCGACGTTTGCGGGAGCTGGATGGCGAATGGGACATCGAGCGAACGCTGGAAGCCAACGCGGCGGCACTGAGTCTGGTGGGTCTCGGACTGGGAGCGTTGGTGGACCGTCGTTTCTACGCTTTGCCAGGATTGGTCGCAGGGTTTCTGCTGCAGCATGCGCTCCAAGGCTGGTGTCCACCGGTACCGATCTTTCGCCGCATGGGCATCCGCACCCAGCCCGAAATCGAACAGGAGCGGTACGCTCTGAAAGCGATCCGTGGCGACTTCGCGGCCGAGCGTCCAGCCTACAGCGACGTCGTCGACCAGTGACCGGCAACTCCGCCAGCAGGCAACCTTCGTCGTTCCGATCACCTTCGTCGTTCCGATCGCTGAACTTGCAGCACCAGTCCTGGCGTGATTTCACCAGTCCAAGTGAAACGAGGGCAACCGAAATCGCGGCAGCAGCGGAGTCGCCCGCTAAGATCGCGCCGACCACCTCGGCCGCTCCGCTTCGAAGCTTCATCCGTCATAGGCGGCTTGCAGCTTGGCCATATCCATCTTGATCATTTGACACATCGCGTCGAACACCCGCTTGGTGCGTGCGGGGTCCGAGTCGCCGAGCCACGGAACCGAGGAACGGGGACAGAGCCTGCCTCGACGTAGTGGACGAGCTGCACCGAATCGCGAAGCGATGGCAGTGGATAGCCTCGGATGCCAATCCGAGGTAGGGCGCCCCAAAAAGAACGTCTGAAGTCGCGGAGCGACGGCAGTTGGAGGGCGTGGAACGGGGAACCGAGGAGCCGCGAACAGAACTCGCCTCGACCTGACGTGCTAGCTGCTAGCAACCGGCTTGCGCGTTGACTGTCCCCGGCCGCATTGGTTCGCATGTTGGCACTTCCTTATGCATGTCGCCCTTCCAGGGCTTGGCGGGTGGTTTGATTGCGTTTCCCCGGGCTCGCGCCCGGGGCTACCACATGCCATCGCTCTGCGATTCCGGAATGAAAGGCAGACGGGTACGGTGTTGGACGATCCAGGCGGGGACAGAGCCTGCCTCGACGTGCGTGCTAGCTGCTAGCGACCGAAACAGGCGGGGACAGAGCCTGCCTCGACGTAATGGACGAGCTGCACCGAATCGCGAAGCGATGGCAGTGGATAGCCTCGGATGCCAATCCGAGGTAGGACGCCCCAAAAAAAACGTCTGAAGTCGCGGAGCGACGGCAGATGGAGGACGGGGAACCGAGGAACGGGGACAGAGCCTGCCTCGACGTAATGGACGAGCTGCACCGAATCGCGAAGCGATGGCAGTGGATAGCCTCGGATGCCAATCCGAGGTAGGAAGCCCAAAAAAACGTCGGAAGTCGCGGAGCGACGGCAGATGGAGGACGGGGAACCGAGGAACGGGGACAGAGCCTGCCTCGACGCAATGGACGAGCTGCACCGAATCGCGAAGCGATGGCAGTGGATAGCCTCGGATGCCAATCCGAGGTAGGGCGCCCCAAAAAGAACGTCTGAAGTCGCGGAGCGACGGCAGATGGAGGACGAGGAACGGGGAACCGAGGAGCCGCGAACAGAACTCGCCTCGACCTGACGTGCTAGCTGCTAGCAACCGGCTTGCACGTTGACTGTCCCCGGCTGCAGTTTGAACTCCAGCTCTTTGATGCTCGGCAGCTGAATCGCGTCGTCGCGATCGGCGCAAAAGATCGGAAAGCGATCGCCGAGCCGCTGGCGGTGCGTGGCCAAAGCAACCTCGGGCGAGTTGTTGTGAGCTGACAAATGTCCCAGGCACGCCCACTGCAGTTTGCTGGCATCACACGTGTCCAACAACTTCGAGGCCTCGTCGTTGGAAAGGTGGCCGCGTTTGCCCGAAATGCGTTCCTTCAAACGTTGTGGGTAAGTCCCGCCATGCAGCATCTGAGCGTCGTAGTTGCTTTCGATCAGAACCGCGTCCAACGTGCGGACGACTTCTCGTAGGCCCCTGAAGGCGTGTCCCAGGTCGGTGAGCAAACCGAAGCGCTGTCCGCACTGGGTGTCTTCGATGACGAAGCATACCCCGTCGATGGCATCATGCGGCGTCCGTACGGGCTCGATTCGCAGCGAACCAATTCGAAACGGCTCACCGGACACGAAATGGCTCGGAGCTCCCATGCGGCCCGTCGATGGCTTCGCACAAGTGGCGTTCCAGGTGCGCAGATTTGCGTAGACAGGCAAGCCGAACTTACGGTGAAGCACGCCGGCGCCACGGATGTGGTCGCTGTGTTCATGCGAGAGCACCAAGGCACGACAATCGCGAATGTCGTAACCAAATCCTGCCAGCCGCGACTCGGCTTTGACTCCACTGGTCCCCGCGTCAAACAGTAAACGCGTCGAGCCACTGCGCACGAACACGCAGTTCCCGGAACTTCCTGATTGCAAGACAATAACTTCCATGACGCGAGTGTATCGTGCCCCGTCGCCGGCTGGAAGTAAAGCAATGCGTTTTCAAATAAATCGACAGGCCGTGTTCGTCCCCGGCCGGATTTCGTGTTTTGGGCTGGCTTCCGGTTTTTGTTGTCACGAAACGCAGACTGCTCACTCTGTATGGAGAGAACCCGACACAGCTGAACCACCCCATCGGAGACAGCCCCATGGAATCCACCGACCGTTCCTCCTTAAACAC
>NZ_WIAD01000065.1 GCF_009618275.1 Roseimaritima sediminicola | reverse complement strand
CTTAGAAGATGGCACTCGCCATCCATTTTGCACCAGCACGAGCACGAGCACGAGCACCAGCACGAGCACGAGCACAAGCAGACGGAGGACTTGCCAACGAGCCCAACCCTGGCGAATTCAGCCGCGTGTTTTCGTAACCATCAACCATCAACCATCAACCATCAACCATCAACCAACAACCATCAACCATCAACCAACAACCAACAACCATCAACCATCAACCATCAACCATCAACCATCAACCAACAACCATCAACCATCAACCATCCACCAACCCCGCACGGTCGCCCATCCGGGCGTACACTTCGCGGCCCGCAGCACTGTGCTCGAGCAGGTCGTCGGCAAACCGCACCGTCGCGGGCGGAAACAGTACCATCGTCATCGATCCGCCGAAGCTGAAGTAGCCTTTCTCGGCCCCCTTCTCCACCGCTCCCGGTGTGTAGGTCTGCCAGATGCCGCCGACGCAGGCCGCGCCGACTTCGATCAGCAAGACCGTTCCCAGCGAGCCGCACTGGATTTCGGTCAGCTGGCGTTTGTTCTCCCACAGGATGGCCAGTCGCCGCCGCAGAGCGACGGGGCTGACCGAAGACAGCGATCCGGCGATCGGGCGAGCCGCGCGGGCCGTGCCGCCGACCGGGAAATGAAAACGGTGGTAGTCGGTCGGACACAGCCGTGAGATCAGCAGGCTGCCGCGGGAGTAACGCCGGGCCAGGTCCGCATCGCCCAGCAGCCGAGCCAGATCCATTTGTTGGCCTTTGACCCACAGACCGTCCGCTTCGGAAATGTCGGGCAGGACCAGCTGCCGCCCGTCGGCCGGAAACACGATCGCCGCGGGGTCCGGATCGATGGGCCGCGCTTCGGGACGTAGTTTGCGGTAGAAGAATTCGTTGAAGTTGCCAAACGTCTCGGGCGGCTGGGCGAATTCCTCGGGGTCCACCTGGTACTGTTCGATGAACGGCAGGACTTTGTCGCGGCTGGCCCGGCGGTTCATTCGCCAGCCATACCAGCGGGAAAACCACACCCGGCGAGCGGCCAGGGCCAGGGCCAAACGACCGGCCTGCGTTTCGTACGTCCAGCGGAGGTAGGATTCGCCATAGATCGCTTCCTGCTCCAGGCGGCCGGTATAGCGGTTGAAGTAGGTGATCGGCTGGGGCGTGGGCGAAGCGGCCATGCGGGCGAGTGACTATGGCGACGAGGAAGCGGAGCGGGACGGAAAGCAATGCGGCAGTGCCATGGTCGCAGAAGGACGGCCGCAGGCAAAGCCGCCGGGCCGGTTGGCATCTTCGCCCAGCGGTCTACAATCGAGTGCGGTTTGCCGCCCTGCCCTTGCCGCGTTCCCCCTTTTTCGGCGTTTCGCTCGCTCCGTTGACGCTTTTGTCGTAAAGCCTGCCGCATGCCCATTATCGAGGTTTCCCAGCTGACCAAATCCTACCGCGTGTATCAAAAACGCGAAGGTTTGATGGACAGTGTGCGCGGGTTGTTTCACCGTGAGTATCGCGAAGTCGAAGCCGTGCGGGGCATCGACCTGACGGTCCAGCAGGGCGAGTTCGTGGCATTCCTCGGCCCCAACGGTGCCGGCAAAACCACGACCCTGAAACTGCTCAGCGGCGTGATCAACCCGACCAGCGGCTCGGCCAGCGTGATGGGCTTCGTGCCCTGGGAACGCAAGAACGAGTACCGCCGCCGCTTTGCCCTGGTGATGGGACAGAAGAACCAGTTGTGGTGGGACCTGCCGGCGCAGGAATCGTATCGGCTGCACCAGCAGATCTACGGCATCGACCCCGCTGAGTTCACGCGGCGGTTGAGCGAGTTGGCCGACCTGTTGGATGTCCAGCGTCTGCTGGGCCAACCGGTGCGCGAGCTGTCGCTGGGTGAACGCATGAAGATGGAATTGATGGCGGCCCTGCTGCACAGCCCCGACGTGCTGTTTCTGGACGAACCGACCATCGGCCTGGACGTGATCGCCCAGCACAACATCCAGCAATTCCTGAAGTACTATCAGGAGAAACGCAAGATCACGATCCTGTTGACCAGCCACTATATGAAGGACGTCGCCGCCCTGTGCAAACGCGTGGTGATCATCGCCGACGGAAGCATCCAGTACGACGGCTCGTTATCGGGCATCGTCGACAAGTTTTCCGGCAGCAAGGTGGTGACGCTGCAGTTCGCCGAGGACGTCCAGCCGGACAACCTGGGGCTGATCGGTGAGGTGCTGGATACGAACTGGCCCAAAGCACGGATCCGCATCCCCCGCGCCGAGGTGCCCGCCCGTTTGACTCAGGCCCTGCGTGACCACGCGGTGGTCGATGTATCGGTGGAGGATCCGCCTCTGGAAGACGTGATCGCCGATCTATTCCACTCGGTCGGACGCGGTTCCAGGGACGCCGATCCCGAGGCCACGGCCAGCCAGGCGGCCGAAACATGAGCGATGCGGTGGCACCGGCGGGATGGCGGCACCGCGTTCAGACCTGGTGGGTGATCCTGAGGATCGCTCTGGAGGAACGCTTGGTGTACCGCGGCGATTTCGCCCTCGGCACGCTGATGCGTTTCCTGCCCATCGTGACGCAGATCTTTTTGTGGTCCGCCATCTTTGCCTCGATCAGCGGGTCACAGAGCAGCGGGGCACAGGGTGAGGGGGAACCGACGACGGTGGGCGGATTTCGCTTTGCCGACATGGTGGCCTACTACCTGATGACCATGATCGCCCGGGCGTTTTCCAGTATGCCCGGGTTGGCCAGCGGGATTGCGCTGCAGATCCGCGAAGGCGAAATCAAACGCTACCTGGTCCAACCGGTCGACCTGGTCGGGTTTCTGTTGCTGCAGCGGATTGCGCACAAGACGGCGTATTACACCGTGGCGATCCTGCCCTTTGCGCTGGTGTTTTTTCTGTGCCGGGGATACTTCGTCGACGGCTGGCCCGAGCCCACCGTGCTGCTGGCCTTTGTGGCTTCGCTGGTGATGGGATTCTTGATCGGATTCTTTCTGGAAGCGTCGATCGGGATGATCGGGTTCTGGTTCCTGGAAGTCACATCGCTGCTGTTCATCTATATGTTGTTCAGCTTCTTTCTCAGCGGTCACATGTTTCCGCTGACGCTGCTGCCCGACCAGATCGAATGGGTGGTGCAGCGATTGCCGTTCAAGTACCTGGCCTATTTTCCGGCGGCGGTCTTTCTGGGCAAAGTTCCCGAGGACGAACTGGCCACCGAGATGCTGTGGCAGGCCGGTTGGCTGGTGTTCTTTATTTTGCTGTGCCGCTGGATGTATGCCCGCGGCATCCGTCGCTACAGCGGTTTTGGCGGGTGACCGTCGCTTCGTGGCTCGTCGGTGAACCCCAAGCAGAATCAAAAACGCTATGGAATCGCAGCGAATATTGTTGGTCGAAGACGATTGCGAACTGGCCGGGATGGTCGCGGATTTTCTGAGCGAGCACGGGTTTGCGGTCACCATCGAAAGCGATGGCCTGGCCGCCGCACAGCGAATTCCTGCACAGACCTACGATGCCCTGGTGCTGGACATCGGCCTGCCCGGCTTGGACGGCATCTCGGTGTGCCGGCAGGTGCGTTCCGCCTTTCAAGGCCCCATCCTGATGTTGACCGCTCGCGGCGACGAAATCGATGAAGTCGTGGCCTTGGAGGTCGGAGCCGACGATTACATGAGCAAACCGGTGCGGCCGCGAGCCTTGTTGGCTCGTCTGCGCGTGCACCTGCGGCGCGTCGAACAGCCGGCTTTGGGGCCGCCCGCCGCACGCGTGGTGGTCAACGGTTTGAGCGTCGATCCGGCCAGCCGCAATGTTCAGGTCGACGGCCGAAGTCTGGACCTGACGACCGCGGAATTCGACCTGCTGTGGTTGTTGGCCAGCCGCGCCGGACAAGTCGTGGACCGGCAGTGTTTGTATCAGGAACTGCACGGGCTTCGCTACGACGGCCTGGATCGTTCGATCGATCTCCGCGTCTCGCGGCTGCGAAAGAAAATCGGTGACGACCCCAACCACCCCAGCCGCATCAAGAGTGTCCGCGGCGTGGGCTACCTGCTGGCAACCGAATCATGACCCGGCTGTTTTTGCGTTTCTATCTCGGCGTCATCGTCATCCTGATGCTGGCCTGGTTGATCCTGTCCTACGTCTACCAACAGCGGACCGCTTCGCAAAACATTCGCGTCATCGAACAGGCCTTGTCCGGTGGCGCACGGCTGGCCAAGGCGCGGCTGGAAGCGCTTCCGCGGGCTCAGCAAGCCGCGGAACTGGCGCGGATGGAAGCGTCGTTTGAGTATCCGGTGCGGGTGCGAGCGTTCGATCCCGAGCGGTATCCGGCCCGGGTTGCCCAGCGGCTGCGCGAGGGCGACGTGGTACTCCGCGGCAGTTCGATTCTGATCACCGCGCGCGACAACGAACAATTGATCCGGCTGGGGCCCCTGCCCTCCTTTGTCGGTCCCAGTCAACGCGAATTGTTGTTGGGATTCGGAGCGGTGTTTTTATTGTCGGCCATCGCGATCGCCATCCTGCTGCGGCCCGTCGCCTTGCAGCTGCGCGGTGTGGAGCGGACCGCCAGCGCGATCGCCGCGGGCGACCTTTCGGCCCGCATCGATGCCTCGCCCTGGTCGCGCAGTTTGCCGCTGGCCGCCGCCTTCAACTCCATGGCTGAGCGCACCGAAACGCTGCTGCGGGCCCAGCGGGAACTGCTGCAGGCCGTCTCGCACGAGCTGCGCACACCGCTGGCGCGGATTCGGTTTGCCACCGACCTGATCGAATCTTCGCCCAATGAACAGCAGCGTCAGAAACGCCTGCAGGCAGTGGACACCGCGACCCAGGAACTGGATGACCTGGTGGGCGAGCTGCTGACGTACGTCAAACTGGAATCGGAAACGCCGACGGCAGCCTGGGAAGCGATCGAACTGGAGGAATTGTTTGCGGATCTGATCGAAGCCCAAGCGGTGCTGAACCCTGAGATCCAGTTCGCAAAAAGCGTCTCGCCGGCGCCCTGCTACGTGCCCGGCGAACGGCTGAGATTGTCGCGGGCGATCGGTAATCTGATCCGCAACGCCGCCCGTTTTGCTCGCCAGCGGGTGACGATCTCCGCCAGCCAGAGCGATTCGCACACCCTGATCACCATCGAGGACGATGGACGCGGGGTCGCCGAGGCGGATCGCGAGCGGATCTTCGAACCGTTCGTGCGATTGGCGAAGAGCGAAGGCGGCGGGTCGGGATTGGGGCTAGCCCTGGTCCGCCGCATCGTGACCAGTTACGGCGGCACCGTGGGCGTGGAACCCAGTCCGCACGGCGGCGCCCGGTTCTGGATCCGTCTGCCGCACGGCGAACGCGAGTGAAACGGGAAGGGAACGGCAGCGAATCGATTGGACCGAAGGTCCAAAGCCGCTGGAAGCGGCGGTAGCACGGTGCCGGTGGTGAAACCACCGGTTGTGAACCAAACGAAACGCAAAGCTCCGGAGGAGCGACAGATGAGGGAGATGATTCGGTTCGTTTCCCTGTCGCTCCTCCGGAGCTAAATCTTTTTGTTGCATCCGACACCGGCGGCTCGCGCGGCCGGCATCGAGCTTTCGCCACTTCGTGGCTTCTTCCGCTTCCCGGCTGCGTCCGCTTACCCTTGGGCCGCGGCGGCTTTGTCTAGACAGCGGCTGATCTGGCGGACGGCTTGCCGCAGACGCTGTTGGTTCTCGACCAAGGCCAGTCGCAGGTAGCCCTCGCCGGCGGGGCCGAAACCGCTGCCGGGGCTGACCGCCACGTCGCCCTGTTCGAGCAACATCATCGCAAAGTCCATCGTGCTCATCGCCTTTCGCCACCGCTCGGGGACCTCGGCCCAGACGAACATCCCGGCCCGCGGCGGCGTCACGTTCCAGCCCAAGCGGCGGAGGCCGTTGACCAGCACGTCGCGGCGCCCCTGGTAGATCTCCGATTGCGCTTCGACCGCCGCCTCGGTTTCACGCAGGGCCACGATCGCGGCGATCTGGATCGCCTGGAACATGCCGTAGTCGTAGTAGCCTTTGACCGTGCCGAGGGCGCGGATCATTTCGGCGTTGCCGGCGCAGAACCCGACCCGCCAACCGGCCATGTTGTACCCCTTGCTCATCGTCGTGAATTCCACGCCGACTTCCTTGGCTCCGTCGACGGCCAGAAAACTGGGCGGTTGGTAGCCGTCGAAGGCGACGTCGGCATAAGCAAAATCGTGCAGCACCATAAACTGGTACTTGCGGGCCAGCCGAACCACTTCGACGAAGAACGACGGATCGATGGTCGCCGAAGAGGGGTTATGCGGATAATTGACGATCAAGACCTTGGGCCGCGGCGTCAGGTTCTCGCACGTGTAGGCCACGTTCCGCAAAAATTTGTCCGGGTCGGCCACGTCCAACGCGACGACGTTGCCCGAGGCCAGGATCACGCCGTACATGTGGATCGGGAAATACGGTGCCGGGATGATCGCCGTGTCGCCCGGGCCCATCAGCGCGAGGCACATGTGTGAAAAGCCTTCCTTGCTGCCCAGGCAGGAGATGATCTCCGATTCCGGATCCAGCCGCGCCCCGTACTTGCGATAGTACTTGCTGGCCACCTCGCGGCGGAGGTTCGCGATGCCGTTGCTCTTGCTGTAGCCGTGGTTCCGCTCGTCGGCCGCGGCTTCGGCCAATTTGGCGATCACGATCGGGTCCGGGGGATCCGAGGGATTGCCCATTCCCAGGTCGATCACGTCGCTGCCGTCGCGTCGCTTCTGGTACAGCATCGTGTTGATGCGGCCGAACATGTAGGGCGGCAGACGCTCGACTCGGCCGGCCACCTTGACCGGGACTTCTTGCACCGGGGAAGCGGATTCGGTGGGCTCGTCGCCCGGCGGATCGATCGCCGGGCCGTCAAGATTAATCGCGTCACTCATAGCACTACGCAAATTGCGGTTCTTCGAACAATAAATACAGCCGCTGATTGTCTCATTTTGGTCCCCACTTAGCCCAGGGGGCAGACCACACGAGATTTTGCAAAAAAAAAAGACTTGCCGGCCCGCGAGTGGGAACGGCAAGTCGATGCGTTCGGACGACCGAGCGGCGCCGCTGGCACAGGCTTTAGACGAGCGAAAGTAGCACGGCTCTCCGAGCCGTGGTTTGCCTCGGCTGGGACAGCCGAGCTACTTTGGACCCTTCTCGGCTGGGACAGCCGAGCTACTTGGTGGTCGTCTTGCTGGTGGCCGAGACCTTGCGGATGCGGCTGCCCAGCTGGGTGCGTTTGGCCAGGAAGTTGTCGATCTGGGCGGATTCCTTCAGCGAATCCATGACTTCGGCCATGGCCAACCGCTGCTTCTTCTCGAAGATGTTCCGCGACAGTTCTTCGCGAACCGTCTCGTCCAGTTCCTTGACCACCGGCTCGGTGTAGCCGACGCAGCGGAGGATGACCCAGCGGTTGGCGCCGGTGGAAATAATCCCGCTCATCGCTTCCACGCCCCCGGGCTGCAGCTTGAAGGCTTCGCGTTCGAGCGTGTCCTGGCCGTTGTGCCGAGCCAGCGGCGGGACGCGGCCGTAGTTGCTCTGGCTCATCGGTTCGATCGAGTACTGATGGGCCAGTTCGCCGAAGAACTTGTCGGTCGGGTTGGCGCGAGCCATGTCCCAGACCTTCTGAGCGGTGCGTTGATCGCCCAGCACGCAGGCCAGGATCTCGCAGCGCGGTCCGTAGTTGGCTTCGAAACCTTTGCGGATGTCTTCCTGAGTGACGTCGACTTGGCCTTCGACCAGTTTTTTCAGGGCCACGGTCGGCCACACCGAATCGTGGACGTACAGCTCGCGGACGCGGCCTTCGGCTTCGCCCAGCATGGCGTTCATCCAGGCGTCGACATCGGGATTACCGGCCGCATCGACGTAGCCGAAGGAGACGGCCGCGCGGCGGATCTCGTTATCCAGGTCGGTTTGTTCGACGCGGGTTTGGGCTTTCCGCAGGGCCTGGGTGAGCAGTTTGCGATTGATCTCGCCTTCCAGCACCGCTTCGCCGTGGCGTTCGATGCATTCGGCGGCCACCTTGGCGACGGTCAGTTTCTGGCCGTTGATGATGGCGGCCACGCCGGGGTACTGCGATTCCAGTTTGTCGTCGCCCAGGACCATCACGACGTTGGAGTCGTGCTGGAGTTTGGCGAACAGTTTGGAGGCGGCCACGCGGACCTTTTCGTCGGTGAGGCGGTCGCGGATCTGCTGCTGCACCAGAGGCAGAGCTTGGGGGGCCGGATAGGTGGCCGGCATGTGGCGGACCGCCTGCAGGATCACCCACTGATCGCCCAGCGGATACACGCGAGAGATCTCGCCGTCTTTCAGGGCAAAGGCCAGTTCCTCGAACTCCGCATCGCCGGTGTGACGACGGATCGGCGGGATCAAGCCGTGCACGCTGGCACTGGTTTCGTCTTCGCTTTCGCGCATCGCCAGGGCGCCGAATTCCGCCGGAGCCTGCACGGCGATCTGCCGCAGCTGATCCGCCTTGGCGCGGCTGCTGACCATGATCATGCGGCATTTCACGGCCGCTCCGTACTGGCTTTCCAACGCCTTGCGGATCTCCGCTTCGCTGACTTCCACTTCGTCGGCCACCAGGGCTCGCAGCGACAACATCGGCCAGACCACGTCCTGGCTGTACTGTTCGGGCGTAAAGTCGCGTTCGTCCTGCAGCAGTTGCAGGTAGGATTCGGTGGTCAGGCCAAACTTCTTGGCGATCCGAATCACCTCATCCTGAACCTGTTCGCCGGTGATCTGAATGCCTTTGGCTTTGCAGGCTTGGACGATCAGGTAGCGATTGACCATCTCGTCGACGACCTCCGCACCATGACGACGGACGGCTTCCTGAGCCAATTGGTCGCGGGTGATCGGGTCGGCATTGACCACCGCCACCAGGTCGTTACTGGCCTCCTGACCAGCCGCTGGCAGGGTGATGCCGCCGGCCAAACCAAGGGCCAACCACAGCGGAAGCATTGCACGTTGGGTCCACAGGCGCATGTCGGTTCCTCCTTGAACCAGTCGATTGTTCGGTAACGGAGACGTTGGCAAGACGAAACTTCGAGGGCTGCCACACGTCGGTTGCCGGCGAATCCTAGAAAAGTTTCCAGATTGACTCAAGATGGATTTTGGTTGTTGGTTGAGTGGCGAGGGGCGAGTGTGATTCGTGCTCGTGTTCGACCGTCCGCAGATCCCAAATCTCCTGACTCCGGCGGATTCGATGTGCGGACAAAAACGATTTCTCCCCTCTCCCTCAAATCCTGGCGAGCCTAAGCGAGCCAGGATTTGGGGGAGAGGGGGCGGGGGTGAGGGGGATTTGCAGGGTGGGTTCGTCAGTGCCGCACCTCGCTGCGGTACGCACCAGGCATATCCGATGCAACGCTTCGGCCAGGTGCACCCGAGCCCCCTCACCCCCGGCCCCTCTCCCCCACGGCTTCACTCGCTGGCGCTCGCGGCGCCGCGGGGGAGAGGGGAGAAAACGATTCTTCCCATACCTTGATTCCGCCGGAATCAGGAGATTTCAAATCTCCTGACTCCGGCGGATCCTACGGTTGGCGTGCGAAGCTCGGGGCGCCGCTTCCGTTCGTAATGTTTACGTTTCCCCGGGCTCGCGCTTTGGGGCTACCACAATCAATCGCTCCGCGATTTAGGAACGTTCGTTCCCCTACATAGAATCCGTTAGCGGCCTCTTCGCGGCTGTTTGCGCGGCCAGATCAACTTTTGCATGGGCACCGCGTCACGAGCGTTTTCCGCGGCGATTTCCAGGTTCCACATCAACGTGCTGATCTGGTTCTGCATGCTGCTGGGGTGCGAGTTTTCGGTGAATACCTGCAGCGTGAAGCACCACATGTGAGCCAGCTCCAAGTCGTCGGCGGCATCGTCCCAGAGCGTGTCGTCGTCGTTGACGAGAGCGTCGTAACAGTGCATGAAGCCATCGTCGGTCAATTCGGCAATCAATTCCGCCACATTGCCTGCTTCGCCGCTGGTGACCACGTCGGCGATGCCGTCGGCATAGACCGTACTGACGTAACTGTACACGTACGCGTTGTACTGATCGGCGTCGTCGGCCAACTGGGTTGGTGACTGGGCGTGAGCTGTGGCGGCCACCAGGACCAGGGAAGCGGTCGTGGCGGTGAAGCGTAGCAAAAACTTTCTGAACGTCATTTTTCTGAACATCGTCTCTGTCTCCCGTCAGTGGTATGTCGGGCGGCGGGCAAACGATCCCGCCGCTTGCCTGGCAAAGCGGCATAGGAGCGTGGATGTTACGGGCGAGCCGGCCGGAAAATGCCCTGCCGGCGACCTCGATCCGCTCTGGACAGCACGCCGGGCAGTTGCGTATCAGGACGGTATTGCCGTGGCCGCCGCCGGCCACAAACCACCGACTTAACACATCAAGCGAGGTTCCATCGCACCATGAACGTCAATTTTTTCAATTGGTTGCGCGACGGAGTTCGGCAATCGGTGCTGTTGGGTGTCAGCGATGCGATCGACACACTGGGCACCCCGGCCGACGAAGATCAATTGCACCCCGGCGTGGCCGCCCTCTTGCGAGATGGCGAGCAATCGTCCAAAACCGGTACCAAACGCGTGACGTCCTCGACGCGAGGACGCAAGCGGTTGGGCAAAAGCCTGAAAGAAATCGAACCCGCCAAGAGCTGACACGATGAGTGAACCGGTAGCTGGACGTCCGGCCGTGGTGCTGCTGAGCGGTGGCCTGGACAGCGCTACCTGTCTGGCGATCGCCAAGCGCGAAGGTTACGCGCTGCATGCGATCAGTTTTCGCTACGGCCAACGGCACGGGTACGAGCTGGAGTGTGCGCGGCGGTTGAGCGGACAGATGGGCGTGGCATCGCACCGCGTCGTCGACATCAACCTCGCGCAGTTCGGCGGTTCGGCCCTGACCGACGGCGACATCGCCGTTCCCAAAAGCGACTCGGTTGAATCCCTGCCGAGCGGCATTCCGGTCACCTACGTGCCGGCCCGCAATACCGTCTTTCTGTCCCTGGCGTTGGCCCTGGCCGAAACGCTCGATGCTCGCGATCTGTTCGTGGGCGTCAACGCCTTGGACTACAGCGGCTACCCCGACTGCCGGCCCGAGTTCATCGAAGCGTTCGAGCGGCTGGCGAATCTGGCCACGCGAATCGGCGTGGAGCAACCCGGGGCGATCCGCGTGCACGCCCCGCTGCTGCACTGGAGCAAAGCCCAGATCATCGCTCGCGGCCTAGAGCTGGGCGTGGATTATTCGCTGACCAATTCCTGCTACGACCCGCTCGAGGGCGGCGCCGCCTGTGGCCGCTGTGATGCCTGTTTGCTCCGCCGCCGCGGCTTCGAACAGAACGGATTAGAAGATCCCTCGACTCCGTAGCCGAAGTCGCCAGCCTTTGGACAAGAGGCGAAGGGCGAGATCTGGGATCTGCTGACTCTGGCGGAATCACGGTATGAGAAGAATCGTTTTGTCCCCTCTCCCCTGCGGCGCCGGGGGTGAGGGGGCTCGGGTGCAACTGGCTGAAGCGTTGCAGCGGATTGGACTGCGCGTCCCGAAGCGAGACGCGGCACTGACGAACCCACCCTGCAATTCCCCCTCACCCCCGCCCCCTCTCCCCCAAATCCTGGCTCGCTTAGGCTCGCCAGGATTTGGGGGAGAGGGGAGAAATCGTTTTTGTCCGCACATCGAATCCGCCGCAGTCAGGAGATTCGGGATCTGCTGATTCCGGCGGAATCTATGTACGGGAACGAATGTTCCCGAATCGCGTAGCGATTGTCTGTGGTAGCCCCAAAGCGCGAGCCCGGGGAAACGTAAACATTACGAACAACAGCCCTGGAAGGGCGACAGGAAGGTTGGCACCGAGATTCGTGTCGTCCCTCTGGGACTAGCGCGCGGGTGTGGGGGCGGCACCCCAGGCTCGCGCCTGGGGCTACCACATGTCGCCACTGCCGTGGCTGCTGCGCCACTCGCTACTCGCCACTCGCCACTCGCCACTCGCCACTCGCCACTCGCCACTCGCCACTCGCCCCTCGCCACTCGCCCCTCGCCACTCGCCCCTCGCCACTCAACCGAAAACTTACCGGAACCACTGGCCTTCGCCGGCGGCTTCGAAGGCGTTCTCGTAGTGCTCCAGCCGCTCGGGCTGGCCTTCGCCGCCGGGCCACCAGACGGCCACGACGTCGAAGCGGGCGCGGTGCTCGAGCAGGTGATGACGTTTCAGAAAACGCAGGGCCGCGCGGGTCACCTGTTGTTGTTTGGCATCGTCGACGCGGTCGGCCGGATGACCGGGTTTGGTACTGGCCAGCGTCTTGACTTCGACGAATACGATCGTGCGTCGATAGACGGCGATCAGATCGATTTCGCCGCCGCGGTCGCTCTCGCTGTGGGCGATGATGCGGTAGCCCTTGCGGCGGAGCAGCCGTGCGGCGGCTTGTTCGCCGCGGCGACCCAGCGGCGCGGTGGGATCAATCGTGCCAAAACGCCAGTCGCTGAGCAGGCGACCGGCGTTTTGAAGCAGGTTTCGTAGGGCCATAGCGGGCCGGCTGCGGCGTCTAGGTGCGGCGGCGTTCTTTCAGGCGGACCGCTTTGCCGACGCGATCGCGGAGGAAGTACAGTTTGGCGCGTCGCACGACGCTGCTGCGTTTGACTTCCACTTTGGCCACGCGGGGGCTGTGCAGCGGGAACTTGCGCTCGACGCCTTCGCCGGCGACGATCCGGCGGACGGTGAACATCTCGCGGGTGCCGCTGCCGCTGCGGGCGATCACCGTGCCGCTGAACACCTGAATGCGTTCTTTTTCGCCTTCGAGGATCTTGGTGTGGACATCGACCGAGTCGCCGATGTCGAACTGCGGAACGTCGTCTTTCAAACTGGACTTTTCCACCAGTTCCATGATTTTATGAGTCATCTGAGTTATCCAAAGTCTGGAGAGTTTTCGTGTTTGTTTGTGTTTGCTTGATCTGGCAACAGGTCACTGCGTCGCTGGGTGGTCCGCTGCAAACTCGCCTCGGCCCGCCAGGCGGCGATGCGTCCGTGGTCGCCCTCGAGGAGGACCTCGGGGACGCGATGACCGCGGTACTCACGGGGCCGGGTGTACTGGGGGAATTCCAGCATTCGGTTTCCGCGACTGAACGAATCATCGAAATTACTTAGCTCGTCACCGAGCACGCCGGGCAACAGTCGGACGACCGCGTCGACCACAATCATCGCCGCCACTTCACCGCCGTTCAGGACGAAATCTCCGATGCTGATCTCTTCGGGCTGGAGGATATCCAGGACGCGTTGATCAAAGCCCTCGTAGCGGCCGCACAGCAGCAGCACCCGGGGGCTGGTCGCGAGGTCTTCGGCCAGGGGTTGGTCCAGTCGGCGGCCTTGCGGGGTCAGCAGGATTCGTCGCGCGGGAACGGGACTTGCGCGTTCGATGTCTTCTACACATTCGACGGTGGGCGGAGCTTGGATCAGCATTCCGGGGCCGCCGCCGAAGGGTCGGTCGTCGATTTTGTGGTGTTTGGGATCGTGGGACCAGTCGCGGAGGTCATGGCGATGGATCTCGACCAATTGCCGCTGAATCGCTTTGTGCAGCAGGCTCTGAGTCAGGTAACCATCGAAGATCGCCGGGAACAGGGTAACGATGTCAAACCGCATCGACGCACCAATGACCGTCTATTCGGTGGTTTCGGCCGCGGCCTGTTCACCCTCGCCCTCGGCGGCGGGAGCGTCTTCGGCGGCGGGTTGCTCGGCGGACTCTTCCTTCTTGGCCGGTTTCGCCGGGGCCGCCGGAGCGGGAGTCCATTCGTACTCCTTGCGTTTGCCCAAGCGTTCCAGAGCCGCCTGCTGCTGCTCCAGATGGGTGCCGTTTTCGCCGTATTTCTTGATCAGCACGCCGGCTTTGTCGCTGGGCTGGGCGCCCACGCTCAACCAGTAACTGATGCGTTCGCCCTTGAGCTGGGCTCGGGCGTCGGTTTCCGGAATCATCGGATCGTAGTGACCCAGTTCTTCGATCACTCGACCATCGCGAGGGGACCGTTGGTCAATCGCACAGAGGCGGAAGTAGGGACGATGGGTGCGGCCCAACTTTTTCAAACGGATACGTACTGCCACGCTTAATTACTCCTGAAACTCACTTATGAATTACGGCCTGAAAACTTCACTTTCGTTTAGTCGTCAGATGGCTCTCGCCACCGAGGACGTCCGAACCGTTCGGACATCCAGTGTGAAACACCGCGTCGGAATTATTTTTTGCCGCGACGCGCTCGGCGTAGTTGTTTTTCGCGCTGCTTGCGCTGCTTGGCCTTCTCGGCACTGCTCAGGCGTTTGCCGGTATTCTGTTTGACCTTCATGTTCATCATCGGGTTGCCGGCCATCCCACCGCTTTGCATCTGACGCATCATCTGCATGCGGTCGGCCGCCGAGCCGCCGGCCATCATCTTCATCAACGGCTTCATCTGCTCGAACTGCTTGACCACCTGGTTGACCAGGGGGGCCTGCACGCCGGCACCGGCCGCGATCCGGGCTCGGCGAGGAGCGTCGATGATCTTGGGATCCCGCCGCTCGGCCTTGGTCATGCTGTTGATCAAGCCGATGGTCTGGGCGACGCCGCCGGTAACGTCCTCGTTGTCCAGCATCTCTTTCATCTGACCCATGCCCGGAATCAGAGACATCATTTTGCCCATCAGCCCGGGCTTGGCGATTTTTTCCATCAGCTGTTTGAAGTCGTCCAGCGTCATTTCGCCCGACGCCATCTTCTCTTCCAGCTTCTCCCGCTCTTCTTCGTCGACGATCCGGTGGGCTTCGCGAGCCGCGGCCACCATGTCGCCCATCTGCAGGATGCGGCTGGCCATGCCCTCAGGCCGGAACGGCTCCAGGGCGTCCAGGTGTTCGCCGGTACCGATGAATTTGATCGGCACTCCGGTGACGCTCTTGACCGACAGCAGGGCCCCGCCGCGGGCGTCCCCGTCCAGCTTGGTCATCACGACGCCGTCGAGTTCCAACTCGGCGTTGAAGGCCCCGGCGCTGTTGACCGCGTCCTGGCCGGTCATCCCGTCGACCACCAGGTACACCTGGTCGGGGCTGACCTTCTTGTCGATCCGGCTCAGCTCGGCCATCAACTCCTGGTCGATCGCCAAGCGGCCGGCGGTATCCAGGATGACGACCCGCGATCCGTTGGCTTCGGCCTGTTTGACGCCGGCCTGACAGACTTTGACCGGGTCTTTCTCGCCTGGGTCGCTGTAGACGGGCACGTCCAGTTGACGGCCGATCACGTGCAATTGTTCAATGGCGGCCGGGCGCTGCAGGTCGGCGGCCACCAGGGTGGGTTTGATCTTTTGTTCCAGCAGCAATTGCGACAGTTTGCCGCAGGTGGTCGTTTTTCCCGAACCCTGCAGCCCGCACAGCATCAACACCGTACAGCCGGTTTTTTTCAGGTGCAGCGAAGCGTCGACCGGCCCGAGGATCTCGACCAGTTCCTCGTAGACGATCCGCACCAGCTCTTCGTGCGGCCGCAGGCTCAGCAACACCCGTTTGCCCAGGGCACGCTCGGTCACGTGCTGCATGAACTGCTCGACGACCGGATAACTGACGTCGGCCTCGAGCAGCGCTTGCTCGACGGTCTGCAGCCCCTCGCGCATGTTGCTCTCGGTCAGCTTGCCTTTGCCGCGCAAGCTTTTAAAGGCGGATTGAAGGCCTTCGGAGAGCGAATCAAACATGGTGAAGTGGGTTTTTCAGACGTTGCGAGCCTATCCGGCGGGTTCCGGACGGAGGAAAGCCCCGAATTCTAGTCGACCGGGGGCGGACCTGTAAATGCTTACTGGCCTTTCCAGAATTTCCGCCCCATCGTGGGGTTGTAGTGGGTCCAGTTGCCCTCGGCCGAGACGTCGTGCTCGATGACCGAGGTGGCCGCGGCCAGTTTGGCATCCAGGTTGTCCAGGTGATGCAGCGTGATCGCCTCGAGCGTCATCGGGACCTTGGGGCTGCCGAAGTCCAGCTGGCCATGGTGGCTGAGGATCAAGTGTTCGAGCTGCCACCGCAGTTGGTCGGGGACGCTCTCGCCGGAATCGGCGGCCACGGCAGCCAGTTTCTCGCCCAGCATCTGCACGCCGATGACGATGTGGCCGACCAGTTGGCCGCGGTCGGTGTAGGTGGCTTCGCTGTGGGCCGACAGCTCTTCGATCTTGCCCAGGTCGTGCAGGAAGCAGCCGAAGGTGACCAGTTCGAAGTCGACGTTGGGGTATTTGGGAGCGATCGCCGCGGCCAGATCGATCAGGTCCAGGGTGTGCTGCAGCAGCCCCCCGGGGTAGGCGTGGTGGTTGGTGACGGCGGCCGGAGCCATTTTCAGCCGCGTCATGAAGGGTTCGTCGGCCAGGAAAGCTTCGCCCAGCCGCCGCAGGTGCACGTTTTTCAGGCCGCCCAGGATCTCCCGCAGGCGGCTTTCGAGATCGTCGGCCGCCCGGGCGTCGAAGCGTTCGAAGTCGGCCAGATCGACCTGGTCGGGGTCGACGCGGGAGACTTCGGTGAGGATGGCTTGGAGGTTGCCGTTGTACAGCTGGGTGCGGCCCTGACAGCGGATGAAGTCGCCGCGGTCGAAGGAGGCGAGGATCTTTTCGTCGGCGTTCCACAGCATGGCCGAGATCGTGCCGGTGCGGTCGGCCAATTTCATCAGGATGTACTTGCCGCCCTGACGGTTGGCTCGCAGCTGTTTGTCGGCCGCTCGGAAGACCTCGTCCAGCGTCTCTTGTTCGGATAGTTCGTTGACGAAGCGGCGAGCCATGGGGGAAGCCTTTCTGCGGGCGGGCAATGCGAGGGAAGCGAATGACGCCATTGCACCCGACCGCCGCGGTTTGCTCAACCCGCGAGCCGGCGAACGACCCATTTTCGCCGCCACCCCACCCTGCTCCCCCCCCGTAGCCGAAGTCGCCAGGCTTTGGAGGACGCTGGAGTCCAGGCTTCAGCCGCCCAGAAAACGCTGCTACTGATCGCCTAAGCACGTCGCAACCTTTCATTCGGCTTTACCCTCCCTCTGCGCGGGAGGGTGTTGTCGCGGGGTTTCACCGAAAGATTTATGCCGACGTGCTTAAAGGCTAGACTCCAGCGACAACTCCGGTCGCGGAAGTCCGGGACTGCGGGATGAGCCTTACGCTCGCACGTCCAAGTGCCCGGCGGCCAGCTGTTGTTGGACCTGGACGTTCTGAGCCAGCAATTCGTTGACGCTGTCGCCGGCCTGTTTTTGCGCATCCAGCTGTTTGCCCAGCACTGCGGTGTCGATTTTCTGAGCCATGGCGTAGTTCTGGGCCGCCAGAACTTGGCGAACCGGAGCGGGGATGCTGGACATCAGTGGATCCTGGGGCGTGAAACGCAATTCGGCAAGCGGCGCAGCACGCCGTAAAAGAAGAGTATCGGTCAGTCGCCGGCGAAGGCTGGAGGAGAAACGGACGGGAGCGGCTGACGGGGCGAGATCGAAGCCCGTTGTAGGGGTTGGTTGTCGGTTGTTGGTTGGATGTAAGGTCGTACTCAGCGCAGCGGTACTCGTACTCAGCGCAGCGGTACTCGTACTCGCACTCAGCGCAGCGGTGCTCGCCATCGAACGACAGCGCAGCGGTCCGCGCAAGAACTGCAAGGCGGTCGCGGCGCTTCAGCGGCGAGGGTGCAGGCGACACCGTCCCGGGTGGTTTCGAGCACGAGCAGGAGCACGAGCACGATTGTGTGTTAGACGTCCCAACAACTAACAACCAACAACCGACAACCAAACTCTGGCGAATTCAGCTGCGAATTGGCGAGATTTCCGCTACGGACTCACGTTTTGCGGGCGACGACCATGCCCAGGTTGATGTGGCTCGACGGCAGGTAGGAGAACTGGGCGGAGCGGAAGCCGTTGCGGTGCAGCTGTTGCTCGGTCTGCTGGGGCGAGCGGACGGCGCCGGATTCGGTGCACAGTTCCAGCTTTACCGCCTCGAGCGCCTCGGCCAGCTTGACCGCCGCGCCCGGGTCGGCGTTGGTCTGAAACAGGTCGATCACGACGATCTCACCGGTGTCGGCCAACGCGTCCTGAGCCTGCTGGAGCAAGCGGGCGCCGCGGTCGGGCGATTCGCCGTGCAGTTGCTGCGCCAGGATCACCAGGTCGAACTGGCCGGCGGGCAGGTCCACCTCGTGGGGGTCGCCTTCGATGGAGTCGAAGCGGTCGCCCAGCTCGATCGACTGAGCCGTCGACGTGGCCGCCGCCAAGGCCGCCGCGTTGTCGACCGCCGTGACGCGGCTGGACGAATCACGGTACGCCATCGCACAGCTCCACACGGCCGAGCCGCAGCCCAGGTCCAGGATCCGCGGCCCCGGACGGTCCTCGCCGATGTTCAGCATCTCGGCGGCTTCCATGGCCGAGCGCGTATGCGTCCACTGGGTGGCCGCCAAGCTGTCGCGGTACTGCTGGGCGTCGACCGGAACCTCCTCCCGTAGCGACTCGCCAAACCGCTGCCACATCTGATCGCCCAGGTCGGCGTCGTACTGGCACAGCAGCCGCGTGACCTGGGCGAGCGCGTAGTCGTCGCCGTAGCGTTCGATCGCACCGGTGGCGCGGAGCGCCGCCAGCAGGTGCCGAGCCGGCTCGGGCCGCAACTGCAGCGCCTCGATCAACTGCTCGGCCGTCTTCTGGCCGCCTGCCAGTTCATCCAGCAGGCCGCACTGACGCGCGATCCGCAGCAGGTGGCTGGCCGCGTTGAGCTGGAGGAGTTGGTGGTACTGCTGAAGCGAACGATCTTGAGCGGTCATGGTGAGTGGTGAGTTGCGAGTTGCGAGTTGCGAGTTGCGAGTGGTGAGTGGTGAGTGGTGAGTGGTGAGTGGTGAGTTCGAATCGTGCTCGTGCTCGTGCTCGTGCTCGTGCTCGTGCTCGTGCTCGTGCTCGTGCTCGTGCTCGTGCTCGTGCTCGATTTCAAATTTGAGATTTCCTGGCTCTAACGGATTCTATGGTTGGCTCGGAGCGGTAGAAGGCAAAGTTTTCTCCCCTCTCCCCCGCTGCGCCGCGAGCGTCAGCGAGTGAAGCAGTGGTGGGAGAGGGGCCGGGGGTGAGGGGAGAAATCTTTTCTTGTCGTACATAGAATCCGTTAGAGCTAGCAGATTTGAGATTTCAGATTTCAGATTCACCGAATCGTTCCAATTCTGATTCCTCGCTGCGAATCTCGATACTCCCCTCCCCTGCCCTGCCCTCTCGCCACTCGCCACTCGCCCTCTCGCCCTCTCGCCACTCGCCACTCGCCTCTCGCCTACGACGTACAGGTTTCGCTTGCCGGGCAGCCGTCGATGTTGCGTTCCAGGGCGTCGGCCACGGCGCGGCACTTCTTCATCATCGCTTCGAACTGACCGAACTCCAGCGACTGGTATCCGTCGCTCATCGCGTTCTCCGGGTCCGGATGGACTTCCACGATCAAGCCGTCGGCTCCGGCGGCCACGGCGGCGACGGCCATGTCCGGCACCATGTAGGTGTGTCCGGTACCGTGGCTGGGGTCGATCACCACGGGCAGGTGCGTGCGGCGATGCAGGTACGGCAGGGTGGCCAGCGGCAACGTGAAGCGGGTGTGTTGTTCGAAGGTGCGGATGCCTCGTTCGCACAGCATCACGTTCTCGTTGCCCTCGTTCAGGATGTACTCGGCGGCCAACAGGAACTCGTCCATCGTGGCCGACGCGCCGCGCTTGAGCAGGACCGGGCGGTCGACGTTGCCGACCGCTTCGAGCAACCGGTAGTTCTGCATGTTGCGAGCGCCGATCTGGAGGACGTCGGTGTACTGGGCGACCAGATCCACGTCGTCGGTGCTCATGATCTCGGTCACCACGGCCAGTCCGGTTTCTTCGCGAGCGGCGGCCAGCAGTTTCAGGCCTTCCTCCTTCATGCCTTGGAAACTGTAGGGGCTGGTCCGCGGCTTGAACGCGCCACCGCGGAGGGCCGTGGCTCCGGCGGCTTTGACCGCCCGAGCGGTGCTGAGCAGTTGCTCTTCGCTCTCGACGCTGCAGGGGCCGGCGATCACGCCGCACACGCCGTTGCCGGCGCGGAAGTCGCGGACCGTCACCTGACTGGGCTCGGGCCGGACTTCGCGGCTGGCCATCTTGTAGGGGGCCATGATCGGGACGACGTCGGCGACGCCCGGACCGCTGGCCAGCGATTCCTTGGTGTCTTCACGCTTTTCGCCGATCGCGGCGATCACCGTCCGCTGGGTGCCGACGATGACATTGGCCTTCAGGCCCAGGTTGCGGACGCGCTCGGCCATGTGATCAATCTGCTCTTGAGTGGCGTTGGTTTCCATTACGACGATCATGAGTTCGGTCTCTTCTTCTTGGAATAAGGTGGATGCGGAAACGAAGGGGAAAAGGGATGCGAGGCGGGCAAAAAAAAAGCCCCGAAGACCGCTGGGGATCTTCGGGGCTGACGTTTCATGGTTCGCTGACGAGCGTTCTAGCGAATCGAGCAAAACGACGTTTGCAATCGGCATACACCGACCGGCCCCTCGGATCCCGAGGGAAACGTAAAACGCCAGTCATACCAAAATCGCGTGCTCATCGAACCAAGTATGATCGGCTCGTGTCGTCCTGACAAGTCGAATCGCGGCGGCAGGCAGGCTGCAAAACCGCCCCGCCCGGCTAGGCAAAACCGTGGCGGTTTCGCACCATGCATGGTCATTATCAGCGTTTTCATTGTTACCCCGGAAGCCGATGTTCGCCGACGAAAATCCCGCTCGCTTGCGTATCGGTTTGGTATGTGCCGTTGCAGCGCACACACTGTGGGGATTGTTTCCGCTGTACTGGCGAATGCTGGGCCAGATCGATGCCCAACAACTGGTCGCCCACCGCGTACTGTGGTCCTTCGTGCTGCTGTCGTTGCTGATGCCGGTGCTGCTGAGCGCTGGACAGTTGGGCGGCTGGGCGGCTTTTAAACGGATATTTTTTAACCTCCGCTACTGGTCGATTTACGCCATCGCGGCCGCCATGATCGCCGTCAACTGGTTGGCGTTCGTCTACGCCGTCACCCACGACCGGATCCTCGACGCGTCGCTGGGATACTACATCAACCCGCTGCTGAACGTGTTGTTGGGCGTGGTGTTCCTGGGCGAACGCTTGGCCTGGCAACAATGGGTGGCGATCACCATGGCGGCGATCGGCGTGTCGGTGATGACGGTGATGGGGGGCGGACTGCCGTGGCCGGCGATCGCGATGGCCGGCACGTTTGCGGTGTACGGATTGATCAAAAAGAAGGCGCCGCTGCCGGCCCTGATGGGCATCTGGCTGGAAACGGCCGTGATGGTGCTGCCGACGTTGGCCTACCTGGCCTGGGTGGAATCCGAAGGCCGAGGAGCCATGTCCGGCGGCGACTGGACCACCACCGCTCTGTTGGTCTGCGGCGGCTTGGTGACGATCACCCCGCTGACCCTCTTCGCCCTGGCCACCCACCGTGTGCCGCTGTCGACGATCGGCGTGCTGCAGTATGTGGGCCCGACGCTGCAGTTGTTCGTCGGGGCCGTCGTGGCCGGCGAACCCTTTGATAGCTCGAAACTGATTGGCTTTGCCTTCGTCTGGTGCGGTATCCTGATCTTTCTGATCAAACTTCGCGCCGACGCCCTGACGCTCCGCCGGCCAGTCGCCATCGAAACGCCCTAATTTCCATGCCTTGCTCGATTTCTGTCACGACGTGCTTGAAATCTTTCATCATTTGCTTGAAATCTTTCGTCGGTCGCTCGAAATCTTTCATTTCGTGCTCGAAAGTTTTCAATCTGTCTCTGGTGGGGCTGTGGCTGGGCTTGGCAGTGACCGCTGCGGGCCAAGGAACCCGCCAGCAGCCGGCGAGCGACGCCGCGGCGCTCTCTCCGGACTCGATCGCCCAGTCCTCCTCAGGGGAGGACGAGCAACGGCGGCGGATCGGCTGGATTGACGGTTTTGCCACGGCCGGTGCGACAGCCGATACGGCTGCGACGCTGCACACGTCCCTGCGAGGGCTGGATCCCTGCGGCAATCCCGAAGCGATGGTTCGGCTGGTCGCTTGCCCCGACGACGCCCTGGCGATCGAAGCGAACACGGTGCGAGGGCCCAGCGGCCGAGCGATCGCGATCCCGGACGCTTGGAAAACCTCGCCCGAGACTCGCTGGTTGTGCGGCGTGTGGATGCACCGGGTTCGGCCCGGCGAGGATGAGCGTCAACGGTGGCTCGCCAGTCAGCCCCAGCCGGCGGCCAGTCAGTCCCAGCCGGCGCCGGGCAGCCCCTGGCCGGTGCTCGCCGCCGCAGACCTGCCCTGCGACGTGGTCGTGGCGATCGATGCCGACGGCAACTGGCTGGTCGGCTGCGACCTGGATCTGGACCTGCAACTGCAACCTGACGAACGGTTTCGAATTCCCGCCGGCCAACGGTCGCGGGCACATGTATTTTCTCTAGCCGGTGGCGTGGTCGCCGTGCAGGCTCGAGCAACGTCCGCGGACGCTTCGGCGGAATTCCACCTTGCCATCGCCACTTTGAGCGGCGGGTCGACCAGCCGCTGGTCGAGCGACTGGTTGCCCGAAATTTTGCCTTTGGTCGTGGCGAACAGCCAACCGTCGGCCCAGTGGTTCGGCTACTGGCCCGGCAACGGTCCGGCGGACCTGACCGCGGCGATGCACGCTGCGGCCAAGCAACGTTGTGAGCTGGTGCTGGTGAACTTGCAGGGACGACTGCGGCACCGCATCGATGCCGTGCGGTTGCTTGCCCAGCTGTCCCGCGAGCTGCATTTGCCGGTCGTCGTCAACGCTCGGACCCCGATTTCGCCGGAGTTCCTGGTGCTGCCGGCGCGGACGACGGTGCCGGATATTGCCGAGTTCGCGTATCGAGGAGTGCGTCGTGAGCAGGTGTCGTTCGAGGCTGCGGTGCGGGACGCGTTGGCCGCGCCGCAGCGGCTGCAGCTGATCGTCCGGGCCGCCCCGCTCGGCGGCCCAGAAACGCAGGCGGCCCACTACGCGCGGCCGCTCGAGGCAGCTCTGTCGACGAAGCGTTTTCGGCCGGTGAAGTCGATTGAACACGCTTCGGTCGCCGGCGACCGCGTCGTCCTAGCCGCTCGGATTCCGCTCGATGCGATCGACGGCCGCGTGGTGTTTCCGCATGTTCAGGCCCCTTTCGATTCGCTGGCCACCACGATGTACGACGCGACCGGTCGGCGCGTCAGCGGCAGCGCCCATTCCAACGGCGTGCGTTACGACGATTTTCCGCCGCTGCTGAGCGTGCCGGCTCGCGGCGGCTACGTGCTGGCCGAAGAGAAACTGTTCAGCCACGGACGCACGTTCGAGGCGACCGATGGCGGCGTTTCGCTGCGTTGGCGGCGCGGTTTTCGTCCGGTCCACACCACCCGGTCACGGCCGCTCGGCGAGCAACAAGTGATTGCCCTGGAGGGCGGCAGCGGGGGTCTCGATAAGGTGGTCGTCGCTCCGGTGCATTTTACGGAAACGCTCCGCGGTGTCGACGAGAGCGAGGTGCCGGCGAGTGTCCTTGCCGCCGCCGCTCCGCTGCTGCAGCGTGGTGCGGGCGTGCGTCGGTTTTGGTACCGCGAGGCGCCTCGCCATGGCGACTACACGCTGCGTCATCTGTTTCAGTCCGAGGCCAGCGCCCGCACCTGGCCGAACCAGAACCTGCAGGTGACGTTGGTGTATGAGACCGGCCGGATGGATGCGCGATACCATTCGATCGGCGATATCGTGGGATTCGAGCCCCAGCGTGGTTGGTTGTTGGTTCAGGCCGCCATGCCGGCAGACGGTCGGGCGAAGCGAAGCGATTCGTGGCGGGCGAGTCCGCCGGAGTTGTTACAGCGGTGGCCGGCACAGGGGCCCGGCGGCGTTTCGCTTGCGGAATCGTCCTGGCATCGCGTCGAGGACGCACCTGCAAAGTTGCCCCGCGGGAATGGGACCGCGGCGCAAGGGGCGTCGCTCGTGCGGTATCGAGGCAGCACGCCGGCGTTGACCGCGGGGCGTGGCCACGTGCCGGCGCGGGTGTGGTCGGAGATTCGCGACGGCGATCCGTTCTCCCCCGTGCTGGGAATGGTCGAGACGCGTCTGGACCGCTCGACGCGGCAGCAGCCGTCATGGCGAGGCGACTATGCGAACGACGTGCTGGCCGAGATGATCGCACTGCGTCGCCAACAGGGCCAGTCGGCGGAGGCGGTGCTGGCGTCGGTGCGGCAGCCGGCGGCGGATTCCCAGGATCTGGTGGCCTTACGCACGTACCTACTGGCACTCGACCAGCCGGAGCTGCGCAAGCAGCATTTGGAGCAGGTCATCGCGGCAACCCAGCGAGTGCTGGACCTCTGTGCCCAGCGGCTGGGCGGATTGCCTGTGCCGGCCGATCCCTATGCGGCGATCGAAGCCGCGACGATGGGGGCACCGGGACCCGATGCGGAGGTGCCTGAGCCCTACCGGATGCCCACCGGCGCAGCCGGCCGCCAGCAGTACGCCTGGGCGGTCGATGCGGTGTACCGTCAAGTGCGAGCGATCGGGTACCGAGAGTTGCCCGACGTGGCCGCACAGCATCCGATCGCCGACCCGGCGGCTCAGAACGAAGCCTACGAGGCGGCCTTTTACCAGCTGTGCGGGATGGTGGATATCTTCGAACCGCAATTCGTCTTGACCCTGGTCCGCTATCACCGCCGCCGCGGCGAAGCGGCTGAGGGGTACGAGGCGCTTCGCGCGCACGCGTACGAGGGTCCGGCGATGCGCTGGTATTTCAAGAAAGAGCGCGATCTGTTCGCCGATTTAGGCAGCGAACCGCTGTGGCGGCTGGGCCACGCCCGCTGGTTCCTGCAGCGCAGTGGCATCGGCCTCCCGTAGCTGAACTCGCCAGTGGCATAGGCTTCCAGCCTGTGAGTCAGCATGGGCCCCCGGCGGCATTTATGAACGGCTGGGAGCGAAGGAATGTAACGTTTTCTCCCCTCTCCCCCGCGGCGCCGCGAGCGCCAGCGAGTGAAGCAGTGGTGGGAGAGGGGAGTAAACGATTCTTTTCATACAAAAGAATCCGCCGGAGTCAGCAGATTGGAAATCTCGCCGGCTTCCCAACAACCAACAACCAACAACCAACAACCAACAACCATCAACCATCAACCACCAACCATCAACCACCAACCAACCTACGACGCCGTCTTCAGGTGCTCGTAGGCCTTGGGCGTTGCCATCCGGCCTCGCCGCGTTCGCACGATCAATTCATACCGCAGCAGAAACGGTTCGACTTCGTCCTCCAGCGTGTCGCTGCTGCAGTTCATCGTGTGGGCGATGGCTTCGATCCCGGCCGGGCCGCCGGCGAAGACGCGGACCAGCGTCTGCAGGTAGGCTCGGTCCTGTTTGTCCAGGCCCAGCCGATCCACGGCGATCATGTCCATGGCTCGCTGGGCCACGTCCAGGTCGATCGCGCCGCCGGCTTTGCTTTGCGCGTAATCGCGGATCCACAGCAGGCGGTTGTTGGCCACCCGCGGCACGCCTCGGCTGCGGCGAGCGATTTCGGTCGCTGATTCGGCATCGATCGGGATGTTCAACTTGCGCGAGTTCCGCTGGACGATCTCCGCCAGATCCTCAATCGGGTAGAACCCCAAATGTTCGCGGATCTGAAAACGATCGCGCAGCGGACCGCTCAGCATCCCGGCGCGGGTCGTGGCGCCGATCATGGTAAAGGGCCGCAGATCCAGGTTCAGCGTCCGCGCGTTGACGCCTTCGCCCAGGACGATGTCGATGCGAAAGTCTTCCATCGCCGTGTACAGGTACTCTTCGACGCTGCGGGGCAGGCGGTGGATTTCGTCGATAAACAGGACCGACCCTTCCGAGACGTTCGTCAGGTAGGGGATCAGGTCCTTGGGGGCCTTCAGGCCCGCTCCATTGGCGAACTGGACCACGGTTTCCATTTCGTTGGGGATCACCGTGGCAAAGGTGGTTTTGCCCAGCCCCGGCGGGCCGTCGAACAGGATGTGTCCGAGCGGTTCGCTGCGGTGGCGAGCCGCATCGATGGCGATCTGCAGGCGTTCGATCACATCCCGCTGGCCGACCATCTCCCGCATCCGCTTGGGACGCAGTTTATTGTCTTCACCGCTGGCCTCGCTGCGCGGTACCTCCGCAGGCGACGAAACCTCCGCCGGCGACGATTCGGGGCGATCGTCGTCGTCGGAGTCGGATTGTTGGTAGATGGTTTCGCGAGCCATAGAGTGTGGCAGTCCGTTGCGAACGAGACGGGAATTCGATCTAATCTTACCGTTTGAGACGCATGCTGGCGAGCCGCAAAAAACTCATGACCGATCCGCTTCGCGACCCCGACCACCTGTATCAGTACGAACCCTACCTGCGGATGCTGGCCCGGCTGAAGCATCGCCGCGCCTACCAGGCCAAGGTCGGCGTCTCGGATATTGTCCAGCAGTCGCTGATGCAAGCGGTGCAGGCGATCGACGATTTTCGCGGCAGCAGCGAAGCCGAATTGCGAGCTTGGCTGCGGCAGATCCTGGTCCGCAACATCGCCCATCTGGACCGCGACATGCACCGGGACAAACGCGATGTGCGCCGCGAGCAGTCGATCGAACAGCAGATCCACCAGTCCTCGATGCGACTGGAAGGCTGGCTGGCCGGCAGCGGCCCGACGCCCAGCCACGATGCGGCCGTCGGCGAGCACGTGCTGCGGCTGGCTCGGGCCATCGAGAGCCTGCCCGAGGGGCAGCGCGAAGCGGTGCGGCTGCACTACCTGGAAGGTTTGAAATTGTCCGAAGTGGCCGATCGGCTGGACAAGAGCACCAGCGCCGTGGCCGGACTGCTGCACCGCGGCATGAAAGCCCTCCGCCGCGAACTGGCCACCCTAGGCGGAACGCAGCTGCGGTGAGGAGGGCTGGCTGTTGATTGAGGGTTGAGGGTTGAGGGTTGAGGGTTGAGGGTTGAGGGTTGATAGGCGGAGCTAGCATTCGTCCAAGGGGCGATTGCAAATTGCAAATTGCAAAATTTCAATTTCAAATTTGCTGACTCCGACGGAATTTACGTAAGCGAAGAATCGTTTACTCCCCTCTCCCCCGAAGCCTGGCGAGCCTAAGCGAGTCAGGCTTCGGGGGAGAGGGGGTGGGGGTGAGGGGGGACCAGCAGAGCAGCACCACTTCCGTATTTCGATGCGGTGCGGGAATCGGAGATCGTACCCAAACACTCATTCCGTTGCATCCGAGCCCCCTCACCCCCGGCCCCTCTCCCACCACTGCTTCACTCGCTGACGCTCGCGGCGCCGCGGGGGAGAGGGGAGAAAACGTTACATTCCTTCGCTCCCAGCCGTTCATAAATTCCGCCGGAGTCAGCGGATTGCAAAGTTTCAATTCCAAATTTGCAATGTTCATTTTGCAATTTGCAATCTCCCCCGCTCACCAAGGCCGAGCCACCTCAGATCTCAAATTTCAATTCTCCCTTCCCCCAAAGTCTGGCGACTTCGGCTACGGGAAAGTATCTAGGGCGCCGGCAGATCGACCGGCGGAGCCAGCTGGATGCCGGCGTCTTCCTGCATCGGTATGTCCGGATCGACCGCCGGCGGGATGTCGCGGACGGGGATCGGATCGGCTTCGGGCGCTAGATCGATGACATCGTCCTCGATTTCTTCTTCGGGGCCACCCGGTCGCGGCCCCACGGCCAGGACTTCCCAGGGTTTGGGGTAGAGGTACATCGGTTCGATCCGGCCGGCTTTGTTGCGGTAGCTGCCGCGGTGCACGTGTTCGTGCCAGCTCATCGCTTCCTGGCTGCTCGGGGCGATGTAGTAGGCGATCTTGCCGCCCAGGTAGGTCGGCCGGTTGTACACCCGGCGGTAGGACGGCGGCAAGCGGTTGCCCAGCGGCGGGATCGGCTCGCAGCGCTCCCGCGGAACGATCGTGTGGGGGTGCGGGTGCGGGTGGTGGGCCCACAGCGGGGACACGGCGAGGGCTAGCAAAAGGGCAAACGCGGAACGCATCCTTGCAATCCTGTTGGCTTGGGTTCGAAGAATCGTCCCCGATCGACTGGCAAAGCCATTCGGGTACGGTCGTTATCGACGGCCGATTGCGCGTCCTGGCAGCCATTTGCTCTTGCAACCGGTCGTAGGGATTTGAGGGATTCGCCTGGGCACAACCTGGTCGCAGCCGGTAAGATGGGAACGATTTGATCGTTCTCCGGTTTCCAGCACCGCCCTGTTTTTCCCACAAAGCCATGTTGCAACGTTATTCAGCGATCCTCCTGGCCGCCGGCTTGGTCTGGGCGACGTGTGCCACCTCGGCGGTTGCCGAGCAGGCCCCGGCGGCTCCGGCCACCGCGGTCCGCGGCGAGGCCTCGACGCAGCGGGCCTCGACGCAGCGGGCTCTGGAGCAGATTCGCAGCTACGGGATTGCCAGTTTTCGCAATGCCGGTATGCCCGCTTCGCAGTGGTCCGACAGCACCCAGCAGTTGATCGTGGAGATGCTCGAGCGGTGTCCGCGGCGGGTGCTGGCCAGCGATCTGCCGCAGTGTCAGGCACGCTCGCGCAAAGAGCTGGATCGGTCGGTGTGGCGAATCGTCAAACGCTGGCAGCGTCGGCGTTGTCCGCGGTCGCTGGACGCCAATCCGGCCCTTCAGCAGCGCGCGATCGACGACCGTCGCCGCCGCGACTGGACGCTGGACGAGCTGGCGGAGTTGCCCGAGGCCAAGCTGACGGCGCGTCAGCGGCGCATCCTGCGGCTGCTGTGCCAGGGCTACTCGCACGAGGACATCGCCGCCGAGCTGGACATCGAAGCGCCGACGGTCAGCCACGAAAAGTACCGAGCCGTCCAAAAGCTCCGCCGCGCCTGGCAAGCCAACAACGTCTGATAGGTCGCCCGTCACCGCAGCTGCAAGGCGACACAGGCGTAGCTGAAGTCGCCAGACTTTGGAATCCAGAGTCTCGCCCCCGGACTCGCGGCCGCACGATTCCCGACGTCACCCATCGGGCCGGGCCCGCAACGAACAAACCAAAGCTCCGGAGGATCGGCACAGCTGCGCGCAACCTGTGTCGCCCTCCGGGCGAGCGATCATTGGTTCCAGCCGCTGGAAGCGGCGACAGCCCTCTGTCGGTGGTGGAACCACAGGTCAGCCAAGACAACGCAAAGCCTCGGAGAGGCGACAGATGCCCGCCCCGGTTTGTCGCTATCGACGCACCATCGACTCGGCTATCCCTTGGCCGGTTGGTTCTCACCAGAGGCGACCTCCGTTTCACCGAGCACTTTGAGTCTAGAGCATGTCACATCGAACACCACTCGCCATGCCTCCAAAAATCTCGGGGGTTTGGGGGCTGGCCCCCAAGTACGCTGGACTTCTCAGCAAGGGATTCGGAAATCTTTTTCCGAATCAGTGTTGACCAAAAGTAAGACCGTCGCTGACCCCTTTGATTTATCCACCCCACCAAATCGAACCCATCTATCGAAGTGCGATCGCTCAGCTGCAGCGGTCGCACTTTTTTGTTTGCGCGGTCGGTTCATCCGGCCCGGTCGGTCGCACCCAAAAAACGCCTCTCCAAAATTCTCAACAATTCGGCACAGGCCCCTTCAGAGCCCCGAAATCCCTACAGTCATAATTTCGCCAGAAATGCGACTGGAATTCGGTCGGTAACA
>NZ_WIAD01000064.1 GCF_009618275.1 Roseimaritima sediminicola | reverse complement strand
CGAGCTACTGCTTGAGGAGGAGCTACTGCTTGAGGAGGAACTGCTGCTTGAAGAGGAACTGCTGCTTGAAGAGGAACTGCTGCTTGAGGAGGAGCTGCTGCTTGAGGAGGAGCTGCTGCTTGAAGAGGAGCTACTACTCGAAGATGAACTGCTGAAGAAACTGCTTGGCGAGCTGCTGACCGACATGCCTACCCCGTATTCCTAGATGTCCTGAAAAGGCCCAAAGCCGAACCGACGCAATTGACTCGGCAGGCTCAGGGTAGCGGTCTCAGGCGGGGGGTCAATAGTTACCGCCATATTTTTGGCGAGGGAACCTAACCTAGCGTCGCAGCACCGGGGACGAACGCCTCCAACCGTTGAAAGAAATTGCGCCATTGCAAAAGGGCTGACTCCATCGACCAATTCATTTCCAAAAAACTGCGTGCCGCGCGAGTCATTTGGGTCCGTTCATCAGATTCGTACGCTGCTCGTGATGCGTAATAGACGAAGTCGCGCTGATCACGACACAAATAGCCCGTTTTGCCATGCTGCACCAACTCACGCCAACCGCCCCGATCATCCACAATCAACAAACAGCCACTGGCCATGGCCTCAAAACCCACGCGGGGTAGGTTCTCGTAGGTCTCTGATGCTTGAATGATACAGTGGGCGCGCTCGTAGACATCTTGAACCGGCATGCCGCCGGGTTCGATAGCTTGGATCCAATCGGGAACCGCTCCAATCTTGTCGCGTACCGCCTGATCGACCCCCAAGATCGTGCCGCTTTTGAGCACCGGTGCGACCATGGTTTCGTAGATCCAGAGTTGCGAGGGGTGGTACTTGCCCGGGTCTGACCGTGACAGCCGAGCGAATCGGAATGTCTCTTCAGATCGGTGCTCATGAAACGGAAAGTCCGCGAGATGAAAGTAGGGTCGTACTTTGACGGGTACGTACCGGTCGTTGATCTCCTTTAGTTCACCGCAAACTTTCTCCATCACATGATCGGTCTGGTATAGAAAAAAGTCGATCAATCCGTCTCGATGCCGCTCTTTTTCCTTGTCGAACAGCCAAGTCATGCAGTTCACGAAAGTCGTCGAGCGAGCATAGGACCGGATCGCGGGAAGGTTTTCGAGAAAATCACCGTTGCAATACGAAATAACGTGTTTGCCTTGGCAAGCCGACCAATCTCGCGGCGTGTGAATTACGCAGCCACGGGCCTCCATACCCATGCGGTGGCAGTTCGCATCGAGCGGACCGGTGTGCACCAGATGCACTTTGACGCCCAGACGTTGCCAGACGTGGATTTGGTGGTCGAGCTCCGTATCGGCCCCGCCCAGATGCGACGGAAAGCCCACCACGCAGATTTCATCAATCATCGCTACTGTTCCTCGTCTCCTAGGCTCTGTCTAAAAACCTGGTTGGGTGGAATGGATGGGGACGAGACGCCGCTAAGACCTTGTGGGAATGGGGCGGCTCGGTGGTAGGACCCGACGCTCGCGCGTTCGGCTCAGGTTTTCAGGCAGAGCCGAACCGTGTCCAGTCGTCAGCCCCGCCGAGCAGAAAGACGACATCCATATTCGCTTTGAGAGCATCGGCGACCCAGGTTTCCAAGCACCGTCGGCGTCGCTCAGGGTAGGCATGACACGTCAGCGCCCCGATCAGTATCTTGGTCACGGAACCTCAGCAGGCAAGAACACGGCGCCACTGAATGGATTCATCCGATCAACCCACGGGCGCAAAACGAAGAAAAGTTGGTTAACGCAATTGTGCCGGCGAAGGCAGACAGTTGCAACGCGCGCGACGGTTGCCCGCATGCAGATCTACGCTGCATGCGGTTCCTTTCCAACTGCACTTTAGGGGATTGGCTTAAACCTGCTCGAGGCTCATCCCAGCACTCCATCTCTACCATCGAGTAGAGCCAGCCACATAGGTGCCAGCAACCGATGTCCGGCGAACGCCGAAACCACTGCGCCAAACCGGCAAACAACAAAATGCCCGCGATTGTGTAGGCCAGATAGAGCATGCCCCCGACCACCCCGGTAGTTTGCGTTCGTTAAAACCAACCCAGCGAGACCAGGCTGTAGCGGACGATCAGGCCGGCGACGACCACGCTGACCATGCTCATCAATTTGATCAGGATGTTCAGGCTCGGGCCGCTGGTGTCTTTGAAGGGGTCGCCCACGGTGTCGCCCACCACGGCCGCTTTGTGTCCGTCGCAACCCTTGCCGCCCAGGTGACCGCTCTCGTAGTACTTCTTGGCGTTGTCCCAGGCTCCGCCGGCGTTGGCCATGAAGATCGCCACGCAGAAGCCGCTGGTCAGGCATCCGACAAGCAATCCCAGCACGCCGCCGACGCCCAGCAGCAGACCGACCGCGATCGGCATCACCAGTCCCAGCACGCTGGGGACGAGCATTTGGCGCTGCGCCGCCGTGGTGCTGATCTGCACCGGGCGTTTGTAGTCGGGTTTGGCTTCGCCAGTCTTGATCAACGGATTGGCGTCCAATTGGCGGCGGACTTCCACGACCATCTGTTCGGCGGCGTGTCCCACGGCTTTCATCGTCAGGGCGCAGAAGACGAATGTGGCCATCGCGCCGAGGAACAATCCGATCAGGACGCGTGGGTTCATCAGCGTCATGTCGTAGTACTCGCTGAAATCCTGCAGCGTGGCGGTTCCCAGCGGCACCAGGGCCGCCCCGCTGGCGCTGAACGTGGGAGCGGCCAGCGTGACCAGCATGCTGTCCGTCTTGGTCGACTCACTCGGCGAAGCTTCGGGCAACAGGATCACGCCGTCGGATAACCGCGCCGGACCGTCGGAAAAAGGAACGTCGTACCAGGACTCGGCCAGCCGTGGATCGCGCGCGACGCGCGGCTGAACCAGATAGGAAGTGGTGTCGGGGCCGTGGCGGTGCAGCAGGTAGCCCGGCGACAGTTTATAGAACCCGTCCTCTTCCACGACTTGGGCTGCGGACTGACCCCAGCGATCGAAACCATCGCGAACGCCCTCGATGTACGCGGCCAACAGCGCCAGGGCCGTCAGGGCCGCCGAACCGATGGCGAACCCTTTGCCGGTGGCCGCCGTGGTATTGCCAAGTGAATCCAGCGCGTCGGTACGCTGCCGCACGGTGCTTTCCAGCTGGGACATCTCGGCGTTGCCGCCCGCGTTGTCGGCGATCGGTCCGTAGGCGTCGGTGGCCAGGGTGATCCCCAGCGTGCTGAGCATTCCCACCGCAGCGGTGCCCACGCCGTACAGCCCCAGCGAAAAGAACTGCAGGTCGGTAAAGCGTCCGCCGGCGGCGAACCCAAAGGCCGCCAGGGTCGCCACACAGATCACGATCACCGGAAACCAAACACTGAGCATGCCGTCGGCGATGCCGCCGATAATGATGGTGGCCGGACCGGTTTCGGCTTGTTTGGCCAATCGTTGTGTGGGCCGAAACTCGTCGCTGGTCGAATACTCGGTCCATTTACCGATCAACCAACCGGCCAACAGGCCCACCACCACACTGCCGGCGATGCCGGGCAAGCCGAACGGCAGCAACGTGCCAGGGACGCGAGGCATTAACAAATACGCCAGCGCGATGGCCAAAATGATCATCAGCACCGCGGCCAGATTAATGCCCCGCGAGAGGGCTTTGAGCAGCAATTTCTGAGACGCCTCTTCGCCGCTTCGCACGGCATAGATGCCCACAATCGAAGCCACGATCCCCGCCGCGGCGATGGCGATCGGCAGCAACAACGCGGCGGCCTGAACGCCGACCACCGAACTGCCTTCGGGCAGCAGGGCCGGCGAGGCAAACGCCGCCACACCCAGAGCCGAGGCGGCCAGGATGGACCCGCAGTACGACTCGTACAGGTCCGCGCCCATGCCCGCGACGTCGCCCACGTTGTCGCCCACATTGTCGGCGATCGTGGCCGGATTGTTGGGCGAATCCTCTTCCATACTCTGTTCGACTTTGCCCACCAGGTCCGCCCCCACGTCGGCGGCTTTGGTAAAGATCCCTCCCCCGACGCGAGCGAACAACGCCTGGGCACTGGCCCCCATGCCGAAGGACAGCATGGCCACGCTGATCTGTTCCAGCGAATAAGCGTGCTCCTGGCCGACAAACAGTGGCCACAGCCAGTACATCACGGCGAACCACAAGCAGATGTACAGCAGCCCCATGCCGACGACGGTCAAACCCATCACGGCGCCGCTGCGAAACGCCACCTGCAGACCGGCGTTGAGTGACGTGCGAGCGGCCGCGGCGGTGCGGCTGCTGGCCTGCGTCGCCGTCTTCATGCCGAACCATCCGCACAGCCCCGAAAACAGACCGCCGGTCAAAAACGCGATCGGCACGAAGCCGTTCAGTAGATGCAGGTGGTAGGACGCGACGGCCAACAGGGCGGCGACCACAACAAAGGCCATCGTCACCAAACGGTACTGCTGCCACAGGTAGGCGTCGGCACCTTCGCGGACGTAGCCGGCGATCTCGCGCATCAGCTCCGTGCCCTCGTCCGCCTCCATCATCCGTTTGTAAAACTTAAATGCCCACGCCAACGCCAGGATGGAGGCGAGCAGTGCGCCCAGCCAAACAGTCAAAATCACGGTTGCTTCCCTCGTCTGATTACGTCTGCTGAAGTGCCGCGGTCAGTGTACGCGTTCCCGCAGCGCATGCCAGTAGGGGCGGGGGTGTTGTGACGGAAAATCTGCCGCAGTTGTGGCGGTAGTAGCCGTTAAGCGTCCGTTGTTGGTGCGGGGCACGATCGCAGAGCACCGGTTATCATAGAGCACCGCTTCCCTATCCCTTCCCTGAATCACCAGGATTTTCTCGCATGCTTGACGCATTTTTCGGTTCGCTACGGCTCGGTAATTGGACGCCTGCCCGTGCGTGGGCCGCGTCGACCGTGTTGCCTCTGATGTTGCTGGCCGGCGGTCCGCTGGCGGCGCAGGAGGCTTCCCAAACCCGATCCGGTTCTGCGTCCGATCCCCCGCCCACCGTCGAAACGGCCGAAACCGCCGAAACGGGTTCGACCGGCATTCAGGCTCGGATCGATTCGACCGGTCCCGGCTGGGTGACGTTGGACGAGGACGATTTTGTCCGCGTCAACGGCTACCCCGACACGTTGGTCTGGGAAGGCGGGCTGGCCAAATCCACCGGCAAACCGATCGGCGTGACCCGCACGGCCAAGCAGTACGAGAACTTTGAACTGGTGATCGAGTGGCGGCATCTGCAGTCCGCCGGCAACTCGGGCGTCTTTGCCTGGGTTCCCGAATCGGTGCTGGTGGACCTGCCGCCGGGCCAATTGCCCAAGGGCGGGATCGAAATTCAAATGCTCGATCACGGCTACGCCACCCAGTACAAGCAGCGAACCGGGAAAACGGGCGACTGGTTCAGCACCAACGGCGATGTGTTCGCGGTCGGCACGTCGACGATGAAACCCTTTCCGCCGCTCTCGCCGAATGGCAGCCGCAGCTTTCCGCGGGCGGACCGCAGCAAGGGGTCGCCGCAGTGGAACCATTATTACGTCCGCGGGATCAATGGCGAGATCCGCTTGTGGGTCAACGGCGAAGAGGTTTCGGGCGGACGCGACTGTAATCCGCGAAAGGGATACTTGTGCTTGGAAGCCGAAGGGGCCCCGATCGAATTCCGCAACATCCGCGTCCGCGAGTTGCCGTAGCCATCCTCCCCGTAGCTGAAGTCGCCAGACTTTGGAGAGCTGCCAGCCTCGTGCTCGTGCTCGTGCTCGTGCTCGTGCTCGAAATTTAACACGTCGCATAACGAACCTCCTGGGCCCCGCTGCGGGCCGAGTACGAGTACGAGTACCGCTGCGCTGAGTACGAGTACCGCTGCGCTGAGCACGAGCACGAGCACGAGCACGAGCACCGCTGCGCGGAGTACGAGTCATTTCGCTGGCCTGGCCCGTACTCTGGCGAGTTCCGCTATGGGAGCCTTCTACAGGCTGGAAGCCGATGCCACTGTCTGCTGGGTTGTCGGCTCTGGTAGACTGCGGTTGATGGTTCTCTTCACGAATCCGGGCTGTTTTCATGGCAACGATCAACCGTCAACGTATTTCCTGCGACCCGTTTGCCCCGGCGTCCTCTGTTTTGATCGTGCTCGCGATTGTTTTGCTCGTGCTCGCGATCGTGCTCGGATCGAGCGCAACTTGGGCCGGCGAACCCACGCCCCCGATCGCTCAGGATTCGCCCGATCATCCGGGCTACCGGTTGTTGACCGAACGGGCCTACCTGCCGCCGGATTTTGATCAGGAAACCTTTGACGCGGTCTGGCAGTCGTGGCCCGAGCCGCTGCGGAGTCGAGCGGCCGAGGCCAGCACCGAACAGCGGCGAGAGATGGCGTTTGAGCGTTACGGATTGACGCCGCGGCCCGGCGATGACAGCGGCCGGCCGCTGCAGTACGTCGTCGATGCCGAGGGAACGTGGACGATGAATTGTTTCTCCTGCCATGGCGGCAGCGTCTACGGCCGGCCCTGGGCCGGGGCACCGAACAATCGGTTTGCCCTGCAGACGATGACCGAAGAACTGCGGCGAACCAAGTTCCGCTTGGGCAAACCGCTGACCCGCATGGATTTGGGATCGTTGGTCATTCCCTTGGGGACCACGCACGGCACGACCAACGCGGTGGTCTTTGGCGTGGCCTTGATGAACTACCGCGACGGGCAATTAAACGTGATCGACGCCCCGCCGCCGCGGGTGGTGAATCACGACCTGGACGCGCCGCCCTGGTGGCACTTTCACCGCCGCCCCTATCTGTATATCGATGGGTTTGCCCAGCGGGGGCATCGCGGTTTGATGCAGTTCATGTTGGTCAAAGAGAACGGACCGGAAAAGTTTCGGCAGTGGGAAGACGATTTTCGGCAGGTCTACGATTATCTAATGTCGCTGCGGCCGCCGGCGTACGAGGGCCCGGTCGATGCGTCGTTGGCGCGTCGCGGTGAAGCGGTGTTTGCGGATCACTGCGCCCGTTGTCACGGAACCTATGGACCCGACGGCGAATACCCCAACCGCCGCGTGCCGCTGTACGAACTGGGCACCGACCCGGTGCGGCTGCGGGCGTTGCCTCGCGAGGGCCGGCGTCGTTACGGCAACAGCTGGTTTGCGCACGCCGGCGAAGCCGACCAACACGAAACCGAGGTCGATCCGGACGGCTACGTGGCACCGCCGCTGGACGGCGTCTGGGCCAGTGCGCCGTACTTTCACAACGGCAGCGTGCCCACGCTGTGGCACGTCCTGCATCCCGACCAGCGGCCCACGGTGTGGCGGCCGACCAGCCAGGAGATGGACCAGCAGAAGATCGGGCTGAGCATCGAGAGCGCCGCGCGGGTGCCCCTGGACGAGCCCGACGTGGCGGTCCGGCGGCAGTTTTTCGACACCCGTCGCAAGGGCAAGAGCAACGCCGGGCACCGCTATCCCGACGAACTGGACGCGGCAGAGAAACGAGCGGTTCTGGAATACTTGAAAACGTTGTAACCTGCCGCCGGCACTACTCCCAGCGGCTCGCATCGTATACAACAGTTTGACTGCCAGCGTTGTTGTTCCCGCGGTCTGTCGGCCGTCTGGGAGTGCTTTCTACAATTTGGATTACGCGTGAAAACCCCGCCCGCGCTGGCGGCGTGGACGGTTCGCGATCGGAGTAATGATCAATGGCTCAAACGCAGATTCTGTCGGCTCGCGAGGGCGAAATCACCCCGGAAATGGAATTCGTTGCTCAGCGCGAGGACCTGCCGGTCGAAACCATCCGCGACGAAGTGGCTGCGGGCCGGATGGTGATCCCGGCCAACAAGGTCCACCTCGAGGGGGTGCTGGAGCCGATGTGTATCGGGATCGCGGCCAAATGCAAAATCAACGCCAACATCGGCAACAGCGCCGTGACCAGCAACGTCCAGGACGAACTGGAAAAGCTGCATACGGCCGTGCACCACGGTTCCGACACCGTGATGGACCTGTCCACCGGCAAGGACATCGACGACATCCGCAAACAGATCATCGCCGCCAGCCCCGTGCCGATCGGAACCGTGCCGATCTACCAAATGCTGGAAGAGCTGGGCGGTAACATCGAAGACATGCGCCCCCAGCACTTCCTGGACATGGTCGAACACCAGGCCAAGCAGGGCGTCGACTACATGACGGTCCACTGCGGGATCAAACTGGAACACCTGCACCTGAGCGTCAATCGCGTCACCGGCATCGTCAGCCGCGGCGGATCGCTGATCGCCAAGTGGATGATGGCTCACAACAAACAGAACCCGCTGTACGACTCCTTCGACGACCTCTGCGACATCATGCGTCAGTACGACGTGACCTGGTCGCTGGGCGATGGCATGCGGCCCGGTTCGATCGCCGACGCCTCGGACGACGCCCAGTTCGCCGAACTGGATGTGTTGGGCGAATTGACCGCTCGCGGTCAGGCGAACGGGACGCAGGTGATGGTCGAAGGGCCGGGCCACATCCCGCTGCATCAGATTCAGATGAACATCGAAAAGCAGATCGAGATCTGTAACGGCGCGCCGTTCTATGTGCTGGGCCCCCTGGTCACCGACATCGCGCCGGGCTACGACCACATCACCAGCGGCATCGGCGCGGCGATGGCCGGTTGGCACGGCGCGGCGATGCTGTGCTATGTGACGCCCAAAGAGCACCTGGGTCTGCCCAACCGCGAAGACGTCAAGCAGGGCGTGATCGCCTACAAGATCGCCGCCCACGCCGCCGACGTGGCCCGCGGCCGCAAGGGAGCTCAGGATCGCGACGACGCGCTCTCGCGAGCTCGGTTTGCCTTCGACTGGAACGAGCAGTTTCGCTTGTCGCTCGACCCCGAAACGGCGCAGGCTTATCACGACGAAACGCTGCCCCAGGACACCTTCAAGAGCGCCCACTTCTGCAGCATGTGCGGACCCAAGTACTGCTCGATGAAGATCACCGAGGATATCCGCAAGATGGCCGCCGAGAAGAAGCTGGTCGAATTGCCCAAGGCGTAGTGCCGCCTTTCGCTGTGCAGCGTCGCCTTTCGCTCCGCGAAAGTAGCCCAGCGTCGCCTTTCGCTCCGCGAAAGTAGCCCAGTGTCGCCTTTCGCTCCGCGAAAGTAGCCAGCGTCGCCTTTCGCTCCGCGAAAGTAGCCAGCGTCGCCTTTCGCTCCGCGAAAGTAGCCAATCCCAACGGCTACTTTCGACGGAGCGAAAGGCGACTCTTCCATTACCTTCGGATATTCAACAGCTCGTCCAGCAGCTGCTGGCTGGCCGTGATCACCCGGCTGTTTCCGCGGTACTGGGTACTGGCCAGCACCAGGTCCACCAGGTCTTTACCGATATCGGTGTTGCTCAGTTCCAACGCACCACCGATCACCGAGCCGATGCCGTTTTCGCCCGGAGCACCTTGAACCGGCAGACCGGTGTTGATGCCTTGGGCGTAGAGGTTATTGCCTCGTTCTTCCAGACCGACCGGGTTGGCGAAGCGGGCCAATTGGATCTGGCCCAGGTCGCGAGTGATGCCGTTGCTGAACACGCCGCGGATGCCGCCGTCTTCGCCGACGACGAAACTATTCAGCACGCCCGGAGCGCTACCGTCTTGTCGGGTAGCGGCCAGGGAGGCTTCCTGGGTGGCCAAGCCGGAGACCGCGCTGAAGTCCAGTTCGAACTGCAAAGGCGAAACGCTGGGGACGCCTTGCCGGTTGACGTTGACCGTGCTGTTGGTCGCGGAGACGAAGTTGCCGTTGCCGTCGAAGGTGATCAGGCCGGTGCCGACCGCGATATTGCTGCCGCTGGACGTCTGGTTGCCGGCGCTGTCGGCGTACCAACGGTAGACGGTTTCTTCGTCGCTGGTGTGTTCCAGCGTCGCAGTGACGCGAACGTTGATCGGAACGCCCAGGGTGTCGTACACGATCATGTCGCTGGCGGCACTGGTGCCCTCGGCTTCTTGGACCGTTCCGAAGGCCAGGTTGGGAACGGTGATGTTGCCCAATTCGTCTTCCAGGCGGAAAGCCGTCAGATCGATTTCGACCGCGTTCAATTCGCCGGTGTTACTGATCACGCGGATGGCACCATCTTCGATGATCCCGCCGGGAACCAGGTCGCCGCTCTCGCCCAGGATCTTATTCGCCGATGTTGGGATCGGATTCTGGGCGTCGATCTGGGCGGTTTGAATGCCCGAGGAGTCTTCGATAAAGTCGATCAGATCCTGCACGGTGCTGGTGTCGGTGATCGTCAGCTCTTTGGCCGCCAGCGCCGCGCCGCCTTTACGACCTTGGTAGCTGAGCGTGCCGGTGGTGAACAGTTTTTCGTAGGTCGATCCTTCGCGGCGGAGCACGTTGGTCAGCAGGGTGTTGCTGTCGATCGTGGGTCCGTCGCGGTCGAGCAACTGGTTGCCGGGAGTATCCAGGTTGGCGATTTCTGCATCGCTCTTGCTGTCGGTATAGGTCTCGCCGGGCTGGACGGTATCGACCAGGTAGAAATTATTTTGGTCGCCGGCCAGGTTGCGGTAGATGCGAATCCCGTCGTAATCGGGAAAGCCACCGCCTTCGGGCGGGGTGGGGGGATCCGGAAAATCTTCCAGCGTCACCCGGCCGTTGACGATGTTGCGCGGTCCCAGCAACGGACTGGGACGGCTTTCGGGTTCGCCCTGTTTGTAGTACGTAATGGCGTAGGAGTAATTGCCGGAAAGGTTTTCGGCGTCGGCCGGACGCGACACGTCCAGGCCTTGCGCCCCGGTGTCGGTGAATGAGCCTCCGGCTGCGGCCGAACCCAGAAAGAACAAGTCGCTGCCGCCGGCGTCGGTGCGGTAGATGTTCACCGTCGGGTAATCGCGACCATCGGGGTCCACCGGCAGGTTGTTCAACTGGATACTGTTGCCGGCACCGACCGTGGCGCTGATCGGATTGCTGAGCGTGGATTCGCGTCCGCTGCCATCGACCAGGGCCACGCGGTATTCGTACGTGCCGGCGGCCAGCGTTCCGGCGCCGCTGGTGTTGACGGTCACGCCCGCGGCGGCGGCGGCCGGAGCGGTGCCGATGGTCACCCCGGCGCCGTCGGGGCTGGGCACCGCAGCGTCGCCCAGCACTTGGCTCTGAATGACTTCGCTGACCGTCGCCGTGGCTCCCTGCGGCGTCAGCGTCCCCTCGAAGGTGACGTTCTCGGTGGCCTTGGCCACGCTGGCCGTTCCCAGCGGTACGGTCAGGGGGACCAGTTCCGATTTTTGCAGGCGGAACTGCTCGTCGATGCTATACCCTAGCAGTCGCTGGCCCGTGGAATTCACCAACTGCGCATCGGCGTTCAGTTTGAAGATGCCGTTGCGGGTATACAGTCGTTCGCCCGAGGCGCCTTCGACCATAAAGAAGCCATCGCCCTGGATGGCCAAGTCCGAGGGACTGCTGCTGATTTCGATCGTGCCCTGACCGAAATTCGAAGCGATCTCGGCGACTTGCACGCCCAATCCAACCTGCCTGGGGTTGGTACCGCCGCTGTCGGCCGTCGGCGAAGCACCCAGCGACAGGGTCTGCAAGAACTGGGTGGAGTAAACCACGCGTGATTCTTTGAAACCGACGGTCTGCGAGTTGGCAAGGTTGTTGCCGATCACGTCGATCTGAGTTTCCGCCGCGCCCAATCCGGTCAGCGCGGTCGAAAGAGCCGATGCAAGTCCCATAGTATCCTCAGCCGGGGGGCGGTGCACCGCTGACGCCCTCGCCCGATGGGAAGACGTAACGGTTACGCAGAGTTTATCTGTCGAATGTTCCGTATATCTATCGTCTTCTCCCCAACGTGAACTTTGACTTTCCGGGTGTCACTTTCGTCAGTTTGTACGGTTACTCGGTCGACCACCCCGGTCACCTCGGTGGAATCGTCGGCCATCGCTTCGACCGTTTGGCCGATCAGGCTGCTGGCGGTGACCAGTTCTTGGCTGGCCGCCAGGTTGCCCAGCGTCGAGGTCAATTGATCGGTGGCGCCGATCTCACGGATCTGGCCGATCTGCTGCAACATCTCGCTGTTCTCCATCGGGTCCAGCGGGTCCTGGTTCTGCATCTCGGTGATCAGCAGCTGCAGGAACTCGTCGATGTTCAGATCGCTGAAGCCATCGTTGGGCGAGCCGGAGGCGATGTTCTCCGCCTGGCTGACAGTGGATCCAGATGCGTTGATCGCAGACATGGCGGTTCGTCTTTGTTAGCGAAGGCGGTCCGGAACGTGACGAACGATCCGGTTCTCGTGGGCGAGCCTAGCGGAGCGGGCCGCCGCGACGCTATCCCAGTCGGCGGATAGGCACGTTACCGGAGGAGTTTGAGGTCCTCTCTAGCCAATTAATTCTTCTCTAGCCGATCAGATCGACGCGTTTGCGGGCGGCGGCTTCGATCACGCTGGCTCCATCGCGGCGGCTCTGCGCCGACCGTAACCCGGCGTCGCGGTCGGCTTGCCCTGCCCTGCCCTGGCTGGAGTTTTCCTGGCCCGCGTCGCCCTGTTGGCGGCCCCGCCCCAGGTGGCTCCAGGCGGGATCTTGGCCGCCCAGCCAGCCGCCGGAGCCATGGCTGCCGAAGCCGCTGGCGTGACCACCGCGGTCCTGTCGCAACAGGTCCGCCCCCTCCTGTCCGTCTTGTTCACCCTCTAGATGCACCTCCAGCCGTTCTACTTGCATGCCTTGGTCGGCCAAGCGTTGGCGTAGTTCCGGCAGGTGCTGGGTCAGGATGCTGCGGGCAGCTTCGGTTTCGGCCACCACCGAGGCGCTGATGCGTTGGCCCTGAACGTTCATCTGCAGCTGCACGCCGCCCAGTTCTTCGGGATGCAGGCGGATCCGCACCTGGCCTCCGGCGACACCGATGCGCTGGAAAGCGCGGGAGACGCGTTGGATCAGGACCGCGCGGTCGGCCACGCGCGGCCCTTCGTTGCCCTGGGCTTCGGCGGCCGAGGAACGTCCCTGCCGATTGGTGGTGGCTTCGGTGGTAGTGGCGGAAAGCGGATCGCGAGCGGCGCCGCCGCCATCGCCAGCCGGTCCGTTGGCCGCGGCGGTCGGAGCCGCCGCCGAGGTCGCGGTTTTACCGGCGGAAGCCGGTTGCGTGGTTCTGATCGCGGCTGCGGCCGCCGCCTGGTGCGCCGGCGCCGTGGGGGGCTGGAATTCGCCGGCCGTTTCGGCGGCCGCGGCGCTGTTGGTCGCTTCCTGGACCGCGGCGGCAGCCTCGGCTGCGGCGGCAGCGCGTTGGGGCAAAGCGGCTGCGGCGTCCGCGGCCGGGGATGGGGTTGCGGGGTTCTGGCCGGCCGAATTTGGGTTCACCCGGTCGCGGGACGAGCGGCCACGGTGCCGCGAGCGACGGTCGCCTTGGTCCTCTCCAGCTTCGCCTGCGTAGCGTACCTCGGGCGTCTCGGCGGAGGACGATGGCTGACCGTCGGCGGAGTCCTGATGGTGCTGGGCGTCGGTGGCCGTGGGGGCTGCCGGGCCTTCGGCGTCGGTTGACACCACAGCGGGTTTGTCGGTCCGCTGTGCGGTGCGTTCGGCCCCTCCGGCCAGCTCGGCTTGACCGGTTTGAGCGGTGGCCGAAGGTTGAGCGGTCGCCGAGGCCTCTGCAGGCGTGTCTTCGCCACTGGCGGTCGGCGTGACCGGCGTTTTCGCCGCGTCGCCGGCTGGTTTGTTTGCCGCATCGGTTGGTGATGCCTGGCCTTCCTCGGTTCCGGCGTCCGCGGTGAGCGCCTGTTCGGCCGTATCGCTTGTTGCGGGCTCGGCGGCCGCGTCTTCGACTGCCGGGACGGGCTGGGTATCCGCCACAGCGAGTGCCGGGTCCGTTGCCGTCTGCACGGTGGCGTCGTCGGCGGCACGTTCGTCCTGGCCGTCCTCGTTGGCCGACGTCTCTTCGGCGGCGGGCTCGGCCGATTCGGCTGGTTCCGGTCGGCGGGACGATACCGATTCCGCGGGAGTGGTTTCCGGCGATGGTTCGGCCGCGGGCGCAGCCATCATCTGAAAGACTTCGGCAAAGGCGTCGCCACCGATCGCAGGAACCAGGCCCGAAGGAACCAGACCCGGGCGACCGACCGATCCGCTGTGCAAGGACCGAGCGAGGCGGGTCATCGCATGAGGCGTTTGCGTCGAATAGACGCTTGAGACGCTGGAGCCAGATGATGTCGACATGGTCGTTCCGTTGCGATGTTTCGCTTCGACAGCCAACCGATGGGCTGCGGAAACGAGCGGGGAGGCGCCGCTGGAACGACCTCGCCCGCCGCCATCACTGAGCGGCGCGATCGATCAACGACTTGGCCGGTTCCCCTTCACCGATGCGGCGAAGAATCTCCTCGAGTTGTTTCGATTCGGCTTCCGAAACAAACTCTGCCAAGATATCTGTTCGTTTATCTAGCGGCGTAGCTTGAACAATATTGACGACATCTTCGATACGACCGTCATCCATCATCCGCAAAAGTTGATCTTTTGCCTGTTCGGGGGCAAGTGCCTGGAGGGTGCGAGTCAGTTCCTGCATGCCCTCGGTCTGGACGCCACTGCGGACTTCGTCCAGTTTTTCAAAGAATTCGGCTCGTCGCACGTCAAACCGTTCCTGCTCGGCTTGCAGTTCGGCCAGCTTCTCCTCCAGTTCGCGGCTGTAACGCTTCTGGGCTTCCAGCCGCAGGTCCATGTCCAAACTTTTATGGACCCTGGCTTCGAGGATTTCGCTAAAGTCCGGCTGTTCGGTACCCGACGCCTGGTCGATCACCATCTGCAGCCGCCGACCGGTGATGTCGATGCCGTTCATCAACGCCACGATCTGGGTCAGCGTTTGGGCGTTCAGCGTGCCGCGCGATGCCAGCACGCCGGCGACCAGACCCTGAGTCAACACGGTTGCGACGCAGAGGCCGGCGGCGAGACGAAAGACCATAGCCATCGGCTCAGGCTCCTGAAGAAGAAGACGGTGGCGACGCGGTGCGGATATGACGGTGATTGCGTACGGCTCGCATCGAGGCGATCTCGTCCAGTTCGATTTGTTGGGCGGCCAGCTGTTGCTGCTGCCACTGGGTGTGTTGTTGTTCGCGGAGCCGTTCCAGGCGTTTGACTTCGATGTCCGCTTCTTTTAATCGGTCCTGACGACGCTGGACCTCCACCTCCACCGCGGCGATGTTGCCCTCGAGCGACTGGATTTCGGCCGCCAATTGAACGTCGTACCGACCGCTGCTGAGCATCGCATCGACCGATAGCCCCTTGCCGCTGAGCTGTCGCTGGGCGGCGGCCCGCAGCTGCTCGCGTTGGTCGAGCAGTTCGGTGCGCTGGTCCTCGAGAATCCCGAGCGCCCGCATGGCGTCGGCGATCTCCTGACGCGCCGCATCACGCTCGTTCTCGCGCAGCCGCAACAGCGAAGCAAATCGGAAGGAGAACATGGTTGTTGGTTGTTGGTTGTTGGTTGTTGGTTGTTGGTTGTTGGTTGTTGGTTGTTGGTTGTTGGTTGTTGGTTGTTGGTTGTTGGTTGGGGGCCCCCGTAGCTGAACACGCCAGAGTTTGGAAGTGGCGAGTGGCGAGTTTGATTCGTGCTCGTGCTCGTGCTCGTACTCGTACTCGTCGGGTTCGTACTCGTCGGGTTCGTACTCGTCGGGTTCGTACTCGTCGGGTTCGTACTCGTCGGGTTCGTGCTCATTGGGTTCGTACTCGTCGGTTGCAGCATGGGTCGCGACGAGGGATTGCACCGGAGGTCCCCTCACCCCCAACCCCTCTCCCCCGAAGCCTGACTCGCTTAAGCTCGCCAGGCTTCGGGGGAGAGGGGAGAAAACGATTCTTCTCATACATAGATTCCGTTAGAGTCAGCAAATTTCAAATTTCCAATTTCTCGCCCCTCGCCCCTCGCCCGTCGCCCCTCGCCCGTCGCCCGTCGCCCCTCGCCTCTCACCCCGCCTGTTGCTGCGCCGCGGCTTGTTGTGCACCGGCTTGTTGCTGGGCACCCGCTTGCTGGGCGCCCGCTTGCTGGGCACCTGCTTGCTGGGCGGCGGTGGTGAGGGCGGTGGCTAGGCGCAGCAGTTCCTGGTGCGTTTGTTCGATCGACCAACGATCGTCGGTCCGCTGGCACAGCAGTTCCTGCAGCGGGCCGCGGATCGCGATCGCTCGATCCAATTGCGGATTCGTGCCGGCTTTGTAGGCGCCGATCGCGATCAGGTCGGCGTTGCGGCGGTACTCGGCCATGCATTGCCGCAGGATCTCGGCGGCTTGCTGGACCGCGGGGTCGACGATCCGCGACTGCAGCCGGCTGAGGCTGGAAAGGATGTCGATCGCGGGCCAGTGCGATTCGGAGGCCAGCTGGCGGCTGAGTACGATGTGGCCATCGAGCAGGCCGCGGAGCGTATCGGCGACCGGTTCGTTGGTGTCGTCGCCCTCGACCAGGACGCTGTAAAACGCTGTGATCGATCCCTGTTCGGTGTTGCCGGCGCGCTCGACCAGACGCGGCAGCATGGCGAAGACGCTGGGCGGGTAGCCGCGGGTGGTCGGTGGTTCGCCGGCGGCCAGACCGATTTCTCGCTGGGCCAGGGCAAAGCGGGTGACCGAGTCGATCAGCAGCAAGACGTTCTGGCCGGCATCCCTCAGGCTTTCGGCAACCGCCGTGGCGGTCCAGGCCGCTTGGACGCGCAGCGCCGCCGGTTGATCGCTGGTCGCGGTCACGATCACGGTCCGCTCTAGTCCGGCTTCGCCCAGCGTGTGTTCGATAAATTCGCGGACCTCGCGGCCTCGCTCGCCCACCATGCCGACGACGATCGTGTCGGCGGCGGTGCCCTGCACCAACATGCTCAGCAGCGTGCTCTTGCCGACGCCCGAGCCGGCGAAGATGCCCAGCCGTTGCCCGCGGCCACAGCTGAGGAAGGCGTCGATCGCTCGCACGCCGGTCTCCAGCGGCTCATTGATGGAGGGCCGCTGCAGCGATTCCGGACAGGGGCGTTCCAGTTCCGCCGGCAGCAGGCCAGCGGGCAGCGGTTGGCCGTCGATCGGCTCGCCCAGGGCGTTGATCACGCGGCCGCGGAGTTCCGGTCCCACGGCGACGCAGGCTTTGTTAGCGACCAATTCGACTTCGTCGCCCGCCGCGACGCCTTCGGGAAACGCCAGCGGAGCGAGGATCGGACGCACGCCTTGAAAACCGATCAGCCGCGCGTCGCAGTGCGAGCCGTCGGCCAAGTGAATACGGCACACGGCGCCCACCGGCGCGGTCATCCCTTCGATTTCGATGTTTCCACCGGACACCGCGGAAACCCGACCACGCACGCGCAGCGGCAGCCCATCGCCCAGGGCGGCCAGCAACGTCGCGCTTTCAGGCAGTGTGGGCAGGATCATGGCTGGAGCATCCGGCGAAGGGTATCGAGTTGGCTGGAGAGTTGCCCGTCGATGCTGCCGCCCAACTGGCGGATCACCACGCCGTGCGGTTCCAGCGATTCATCCGGTTCCAAGCGGGCGTCGTCGGCAGCGCCGGCCGTCTGCAGCAGGGCTTCGAGCGATTGCCCGAGTTGAACCAGCGTTTCCGGATGCACGGCGACGACCAACGAACGCGCCGAACGGGCCTGCCGCAGCGCCTGCTCGGTCCACTCCAGCACCAGCTGGGGTTCGGTTTGCAGTCGCTGGCGAACAATCTTTTCGGCGATCCCGATGCCCAGTTCCGTCAGCGTCTGCGAAAACGCTTCGAGCCACTGCGCCTGCTGGTCAGCCAACTGCTGGGCGGTCGCTTGCAGCACGCCCAGTTGCTGCTGGACTTCGCTCTGCACACGCTGGGTCACTTCTTGTTCGACGGTCTTCCTCGCTTCGGCCAGGCCCGCGGCGCGGCCGTCACGCTCGGCCTGGGCGGTGATCTGTTCGGCTTCTTTGCGGGCGTCGGCCAGGATCTGTTGCGCTTCTTCGCGGGCGGCGTCCAGCATCTGACGGCCGCTGGCCGCGAAGTCGTTCAGGTTGAATCCGGCCACGCCGCTGGGACCTACGTCCTGTCGGGTTGCGCTGGATTTCAATATCGATGCCATGGGAAAGGTTCCGTCGGGTGGGGGCGAAGGCCTAGGCAGCGCTCATGAGCGAGGGCGCAGGCGGCGCGTGGTGCGAGCTCGAGGCGGCGGGCAGGATCCCCAGTCGCTCGGCCAGGGTCGCTTTGGCGTGGTCGATGTCCTCGAGCGTGATCGAATCGAGTCGCTGGAGTTGTTGGCGAATCTTTTTCGCTTGACGGCGCGGCAGAGTATCCAGCACCCGGTCGGCGACGCGAGTGGGCAACCCGCACACGGCCAACAACGCTTGACGGCCTTCCAACTGTGCCAGGGCATCGCGAAGCATCACCGGCCGCAGTCGCTGGAATGATTCGTCCAGCTCCGCCACATCGATCTCAGGGACGAAACCTTCGGGGGAGGCCGAGTCGTCGTTGCCGGGCGATGCGGCGGGCGCATCGTCGTTCCACTGCGTTTGCTCGGCGGCCGGTCCAGGGGCGGTGGGCGTCGCCGGATCAGCGACGCCAGGAAACGCGTCGGCCGCAGCCGTGACTGGCGCCGGCGACCAACCCAGAACCTGCTGCAGGTTGCTCTGCAGTTCGACAGGAACCTGCTCCATGATCGCTGCCAACGTCCGGCTGCCGGTGGGCGAACAGCCGGACGGCGTGGCATCGGCGACCAATCGTTTTAGATGTTCGCTGATCGAATTCAACGCGTCCGGCGGCAGGTCGTCGAGTCTTGCCAGACGCTGCATGGCCGCGTTGCGGGTCTCCTCGGCCAGTCGCGGCAAGAGGCGACCGGCCTGCGTGGGCTGGATCGAAGCCAGCACCAGAGCGATGGTTTGAGGATGTTCACCCTCCAGGGCGCCGAGCAGCACGTGATCGGGAACCGACCCCAGAAAGGACAGGGGCGAGGCGTCGGCGGCGGCCGCCGCGGCGGTGCCGTTCGCTGTCGGCCCGTCTCCGGAATGATGATTTCCGGAAAGATGATTTGTTGGAGGCGTTTTCGCACCGGCGGCGTGGGGCTCGGTAACGTTGCTTTGGCTGGCCGACTGCAGGAAGTGCTGCATCGCCTGGCGGCGTTCCAGCGGATCGACGTCACTTAATTCGGTCATCACGCGTTTCAGCGTTGCCCGTTTCAAAGGCGGCAACTGGCTCAGCAAGCGACGTGAGGTTGCGGCATCGAGCGTCGACAGCAGGATGGCCGTGCGTCGCAGGGCGGCTTGACGATCCGGAGTGTGCTGAGTCATACGGGCGGGCTTCCGTGCGTTCTCTGGGGTGCGGCAGCGGGAAGGACTGCTGCATGCCCTTGTAACGGCCAAGGCGGCAAAGGACCAAGAGGGATTTTGGGGGCGGGCCACGCGGCGCCCCCAAGCCGGATCGCAGGGTCCCCAATGCGGAGCGGCCGGGCGGCTCGGCAGAGCGGCTGCAAGCGAGGGCTCGCCGCCTTGGCACGTTCGTTGCACGCCAAAACCGTTTGAGGCTGTGTCTGGCGTCCCTGTGCCCGCGACGCCGCTCGAGCCTCCTCAAAGATCCGCCGGGCTCCATCCCTCCTGCCCTCGCGACCCGTTGCCCGGATCATCCGGGTTTGCCGTCTTCACCTTGCTTGATCAACAACCATGTCCACTGCATCCGAGCGTTCCTTTTTGGTGCGTGCCCACCGCCTCGTCGCCGATCTCCAGAAACCGACCGAGTGGATTTACTGGGTCGACTTTGTTGTCAGTTTGATCGTCGGCTACGGCGGGGCCACCCTCTTCTTTGCCTCTCCGTTGGGGTCCTGGTTACAGGTCGTCAGCTTTCTCGTGGCCGGATTTGCCCTGTACCGCCTGGGATCCTTCATTCACGAGATCGCACACTTTCGGAAGCAGGAGATGCGTTGGTTTCGAATCGTCTGGGATTTGGCTGCGGGCATTCCGTTGTTGACGCCCAGCTTTTTCTACGAGAACCATCGCGACCATCACAACGCTCGGCGTTACGGCACCGAGCTGGACGGGGAGTACCTGCCGCTGGGTAACGGCGCGGTCCGAGACATCGCCTTGTTCTTCTTGCAGGTGTTCGTCCAGCCCATCGCGGTGGTGATCCGGTTCCTGTTGGCGCCGCTGACGTTTTTGCATCCGCGCTTGCGTCGCTGGACGTTGCGGCGGGCGTCTTCCTTTGTGATCGATTTTCACTACTCGCGGCCGATTTCTGATCAACCCACCCCGCGGTGGTGGACGTTCATGGACCTGGCCTGCAGTGCACGGGCCTGGGGCATATTCATTGCGATGGCCGTCGGCTTTACCGATTGGACACGGCTCCCCCAGTTGTACGCTCTGGCGACGTTCGTACTGGGGGTCAACTACATCCGCACTTTGGCGGCGCACCGCTACCTGGGCGATGGTCGGCGGATGTCGCATGAGCAGCAGTTGTCCGATTCCACCACGATCACCGGAGTGCCGATCTGGACCGAGCTGCTGTGCCCGCTGGGGATGCGGTACCACGCCTTGCACCACATGTTTCCCGGCATCCCCTACCACAATCTCGGCAAAGCCCACCGCCGCTTGATCGCTCAGTTGCCAGCCGATTCACCCTATCACGCCACGGTCTATCCCAGTTGGTTCGCGGTGGTCAGCGAGTTGTGGACACAGGTGAATCAAAGCAGCTCGACCGTGTCCGCGAAGAAGCGTCGCTCGGCAACCTTCGGCGGAGCATAGTAGCTCGGCTGTCCCAGCCGAGAGTCGCATAGTAGCTCGGCTGTCCCAGCCGTGCTAAGCACGTCGGCATGAATCTTTCGGTGAAACCCCGCGACAACACCCTCCCGCGCAGCGGGATGGTCGGGCTCTTAGGCCCGGGGAGGGCCCTACGAAAACCCTCTCCGGGCCTAAGAGCCCGACTCTCCCAGTGGGAGAGTAAAGCTGAATGAAATGTTGCGACGTGCTACTATCTTTCAACACAGCGGAAGGCGACCGCTAGGCCGCGTCGCCGATCCAGCTTCGCAGCACGTTGGCGGCGACGTCGGGATTCTTTTCGATCAGCTCGGTGAGTTCTTCTTTCAAGCTGCCGCCGGTGATCTGCATCCCCGCCGCGGTGCCCTCCTCGCCCTCCTCGCCGCCTTCGGGCTTGATCGGTTTGGGGATCTCCAGTCCAAAGCCTTCGGACAGCGGAGCCGGTGGTGGCGCGGAAACGTTCTTGGCGACCGAACGAGCGATCAACAGCGCGACCAATGCCAGACCGATCAAGCCGACGGTCTGCCACGAGCGCGCCAGCCAGGACAGCGCCTTGTCGCTCATCCCCGGCAACATCGCCGGCGGTGTGGGCAACTCTTCGTAGTCCCACACGGTGACCAGTTTCAGGCGGTCCTCACCGGCTTCGCCACCGGGCAACAAGGGCGCGACGGCCGACTGGATATTGGTCTGAATTTCTTCGCGCCGCTTGGCGTACTGTTCCGGGGTCATCGGCGGGATCTCTTCGACCTTGGTGCCCGGATTTTGTTTGAGATATTCGGTGCGGTAGGTGGTTTCGTAGTAGGTCTTGGGCAAACGGATGCTGGCGGTCACGCGGCGCACCAACAGCGGCGCCTGTTCGGTCTGTTCGTAGGTTTGCCCGATCACGCCTTGGCTGGAGCGTTGATCTTCGCTGGTCGTCGACACGGTGGGCGTATCGTTCAGGGCCATGCCTTGATTGGCTCCGACGCCATTGGGTGCCGCTCCAGCCACGCCGCCGACCGCACCCTTTTGGGTTTCGACCTTTAACTTTCGCGAGTTTTCGTGCAGGGGCGTGCGTTCGGTGTAATCGATCTTGGTTTTTTGGCTGCGCAGGATCGGGTCGATCTCGGCGGTCACGCCGACACCGATGTCACCGTAGACGCTGAGCAATTGGCGGATGCGGATTTCCAAATCGTTTTCGACGCGCCGTTTGGTCGCCAGCAATTCGTTCTCTTCATCGTCCCAGCTGCCGGCGGCCGAGGAGTTGGTGTCGATGACAACGACGTTCTCGAAGTCCAGGTTGGCGTAGGAGCCGCTGACAAATTCTTTGATCTTGCGTTCCCGTGCCGGCGACAACGGACGGTCGCCCAAAGGTGCCACGGTCACGCTGGCGGTCTGTCGGTGTTGGTTGGACCAACCCCGCTTGGATTCGTCGTACTGGACGGCCGCCCATTCGATGTCCGGCCACATTTGAAGCTGGCGACTCAGGTTTTCGGCGCGAGCGTGTTCGACGCGGAATTTGAATTGATCGCTCAGCTCCAGTGGATTGCTCTGGTTGAGCGCTTCGCTGACGGCGGATTCCAGCCGGGAGGGCAACGTACCGGCATCGGCTAGAGCTTTGAGGTATTCGTGCACCGCATCGGACGGGACTTTGATGCGTTTGTTCTCGCGAGTCCAACCGCGAAGCCCGGCATCCGCAAACCCCAGTTCCATCTGGGACAGTTCCTGTTCGTTGAAGGATTCGCCGCCGAACAGGTACGTGTCCTCGCTGGTGTTGCCGCCCTGAATTAAGATCCCCAGTCCGACCACGATGGCCACGACCAGCATCCCCGCGATCACGCGCGACGCCATCGGCATCGCCAGGAAGGCGTTGCGAAACTGGTCGGTGGATTCTTTCAACAGGTTCATCGAAGCGGAAGAGATCGATTCAGGTTGCTAGGGAAAGATTAAATTTGGATCTGTTGGACTTCGCGGTAGGCGTCCATCAATTTGTTTCGCATCTGCAGCATCATGCGAAACGCCATGTCCGCTTTCTGAACGGAGGTTAACACTTCGGCTTGATTGACCTCTTCACCGGTCAGCATGCGATGCACCATCTGGTCGGCTTGCAGCTGGGCGGAGTTCACCTCTTGGACTTTTCCGGCAATCAGGTCCACGAACGCTTCGCTGGGGCCACCGGACGGAGTCGGTCTGCCCAGCGCCGCGGGCGGCGGCGGCATGGGCGGCGGCGGCGGTGTGGGCGTGGGGCCCGCGGGAAAGCGAAAGGGTTGCATCTATCAGGCGATGATGGAGAGGGATTCGCGGCTGAGGTCCTTGGTGATCTCCATCACGCCGACGTTGGCTTCATAGGCTCGCGTGGCTTCCAGGGCGTCGACCATCTGTTCGGTCAGATTAATATTCGGGTAGGCGACGTAACCTTTCCATTTGCCGTCCTTGATCGCCAGCGGGTGTTGGGGTTCGTAGCGATACAGCGGTTCGGACTGGTCGGTTTGGATCTCGCCCACCTTGACGCCCGAAGCGCCGCTGGTGGTCAGTTCGTCGTCGGTTTGGAAGACGACTTTGCGGGCCTGATAGGGGGCGGCCTTGCCGGTTTCGTCGGTCAACGACGACATGTTGGCGATATTTCCCGAGACGGTATTCAGACGCACTCGCTGGGCCACCAGGGCCGAGGTGCTGATATCCAGTGCAGTGATCATGGTTGCGTCTCCAGATGGTGAGAGGGAAAGCGCGCGGTTAGACGCGTTCGGAGATGGCGGCTTGCAGCACACCGAACTGGTTTCGCATCAGCGCGATCGCCAGGTTGTGCATGTGTTGGTTCTTGGCGATCTGGGTGACCTGGTGTTCCATGCCGACGTCGCTGCCGTCGTGGTACACCACTTCCTGCATGGCGGCTCGCGGCCCGTCGCCAAAAGCCGGTTTGACCGTCCCGGCGTGGCCGGGGCTGCGGCTGGCCGAAGGCGATTGGGTTTGCTGGATCGAATTGGCCAAGGCGTTTTGAAACGCGTCGACCGAGAGATCGCGCGAGCGGTAGTTGGGCGTGTCGAGGTTGGCCAGGTTGCCGGCCAACACCTGGTGGCGGCGCTGGGCAAACACGGCCGACTGTTCCAGCGCCGGGATCGCCGTCGAGGAAAACAGGTCCAGCATCAAGCCGCCTCCTGCTGCGACGCCGTCCCCGGAAAGTGAATGGTGACCGCCGCGCCGCCTTGAGGGCAGTTCTGCCGCGTGATGCGGCTGCCCAGTTTGCCCGCGATCATCGGCAGCGAACAGGAGCGTTGTTCGATGGGACTGCCGCTGTCGGCGATCTCCAGCTCCAGAGACTGTGGGCCCTGCCAGGCGATCAGCGACAGTTCGCCCGCGGCCATCTCATTGAGCGATTGGCCGATCAATACCTGCAGCAGCTGGGTGACGTCGTCGGCATCGCCCGGCGGCGCCAACCGAGGATCGATGTCCAGCGTGAGCGTTACCGCGGCAGCATGGTTGGCGAGCGCCTGCGACGTGACGCGTTCGACCAACTGACGCAGCGACGGTTTTTGAGTGGTTCGAGAGGCTTGGGATGGTGAGGTCATCGGCCGTTCCTTCGGCAAGGGGGACTTCCTGATGGTTAGTCCTTACCTGGAAACGGTCGTCGAAGACAAGAGAAATATCCAGATTGATTAAAGTCAAAGTAGCACGGCTGTCCCAGCCGTGAAGCAACACACGGTCTCGGCTGGGACAACCGAGCTACTTTGTGGCCTAGGCCACTAAGCACGTCGGCATGAATCTTTCGGTGAAACCCGGCGACAACACCCTCCCGCGCAGCGGGAGGGTCGGGCTCTTAGGCCCGGGGAGGGCCCTACGAAAACCCTCTCCGGGCCTAAGAGCCCGACTCTCCCAGTGGGAGAGTAAAGCCGAATGAAATGTTGCGACGTGCCTAGGTGCTGGACGAGAGATCCAGGCGGCTGGTCGGAACCGGTTGCTGGATCTGGCGGTACGCCGAGGCGGCGCGCTGGGAACCGTCGGACTGCTGCATCCGCTGGGCCAGTTGGTCGCGGCTGGCAACCAGTTCGGTCTCGCACTGTTGTTCCAGCCGCATCATTTCCGCCAGCATCTGTTCGCTCTCGTCCAGTTTCTGTTGGCAGGCGGCTCGCTGGGCTGGATCCGGCCAGTGCCAAGCGTCGGCGGGACGTTGGGCCAGCGGCCGCAGTTGTTCTTGCAGGCGGGCAAACTGTTCGAGCAGCGGTTGTTTGCGGGACAGGCTCGGCAACAGCTCGGCGACCTGTTGCTGCTGGATCAATTCGCTTTGCTGCAGCGTCATCTCCAGCAGGGTCTGCAGCGTCTGCCAACGCTCGTCGACCAAGCGGACCAGTTCGGCGGTGTCGGGATCGGCGGTGTCGGGATCCATCGGCGGCTTCCTATGCATCGGTGTCCGGCGACGCCAGCCAGGCAAACAGCCGTTGCCACTGCTGGCGATCGTATCGAGTGGTTTCGGCAAAACGGTTGTCGTAGGTCGGCGGGATCCGCTGCAGGACGCGTTCGGCTTGGCGGATGATCGCCTTGGCTTCGCGCTGCCGTCCCAGGTTTTCCATGCAACGCGCCTGTCCCAACATGGCTTCGAGGGCCGCCGGCTGGTTCATGTATCGCAGCGAGATGCTGCGGTAGGCCTCGGCGGCTTCGGTCCACTGGCCGCGTTGCCGCATCACATCGGCTTCGGCCAGAAAACAATTGCGCATCAGGGCCGTATCGGTGTCCGACAGCGGTTGGTCTTCCTCCAAGCTGGCCAAGGTGTGACGCAGCGTGGCGAAGCCCTGCATGGCCTGATGGAGGTGTTCGTCGCGCGTTTGATTGAAACGACGACGCGCCGTATCCAGAACGTCGGGCAGTGCGGCCTGCAATCCCGGCCAGTAAGCAGCCATCTGATGCGAGCGGGCGGCCAGGTAGCTGGCGTTCTGCGAGCGGCTGGTCGCTTGTCGTCGGGCGAGCGGATCCTTCAGGCGGTCCTCCTGGACCAACAGGGCCTCCCGTCGGGCGCTCTCTTCCAGCCGCCGGATCGCCTGTTCCAACAGTTCCTGGTTCTCACGAAAACTGGCCGTGCCGGTGTCCTCGGGGGCCAGCTCATCGGGCAGTTTTTCGGTTAACAGCAGATGGTTGCGGTAGGCTTCGCGATACAGCAAGCGGCCCAGCAGATTCAGCGAATCCCGCCACACCGGACTCTCCGGTGCCAGCGTGCCGTCGTAGAGATTATCGTCCAGCAATTGGCGAGCCTGGGGCAACTGATTCAGTTCGGCGTGAGCCAGCGCGGCCGTTAGTCTTGCTTCGTAACGCAGCGAGTCTCGAGGGTGTTCGGCGATGCAGGCTTGCAGCGGTGCGAGCGCTTCACGCGGTTGATCCAGTGCCAACAGAGCTCGGCCCTGAGTCAGCAGGCCACGGGGTTTCAGGGGGCGGTCTTCGTACCGGAGGTAGGGATCGATCAACTGCAGGGTGCGGGCGAAATCGCGGCTTTTCTCGTACGCGGCGATGGCCATCCACAGCGTGGGAACGTACTGGGCCGAGGTGAATCGTTCGGCAGCGGCGGCCGCAAAGGCATCGCCGGCCGCATGGAAATGCTGTCGAGCGAGGGCCGCCACGTCGGTGGGGATCATGCCATCGACCTGGCGGCCGATTCGCAGGGTGTGCTCGCCCCAATCGGAAAACGCGACCGCTTCGAGCATCAGGGCATCGTCCGGGGCGAACACCGGCGGTAGGACGCGCGCCAGGTCGATCGCGTTCTGGTACAAGCCGTTCTCGCGCAGCTGGTTAGCCACGGCGGTCAGGCGTTTGCGGAACTCGTCGATGCTGATGATCCGTCCATCGAACAACCGCGGATCGCCGATTTCGCGAATCAGAAAGTGAGCCGTTTGCAGGACTTCCGAGCCGCGTCCCTCGTCGGCCAACAGTTCGACTTCCAGCGTCCCCCCGGCGATCGATTCGGCATTGAAGGGACGGTGTTGGCGAACCGAGGTGGCGGCCAGGATCGCGGCGGCCGACTCGCCCAACGCGCGATGCGCCCGAGCGATCCACAGTTTGGTGCGGGCGGCGAACAACGTGTCCGGCTCGCGTTCCAGTTCCGCCAGCGTCGTCATCGCTTCGTCCAAGATCTCGCGAACGACTGCCGTGGGCGCTTCGCCGGCCGCCTGCTGCTGCAGCCACATCGCTTCGGCGACTTGGCTGCCGGCCTCCTGCAGGCGGGCCTCGCGAACCAGGTGGCGGTCCTTGCTGTGATCGATGATTTTTCGAAACTGGTCGCGAGCCGAAGGCCACTGTTGCTGTTTAACCAGCGCCCGGCCGCGGAGCAGCAGCGCGTGAAAATAGTCTGGCGTGTTCGGGGTCAGCCACTTCAGCCAAGCGACAGTCGATTCGACAGCCCGCTCCGGCGGAATATCGGGCGACAGCAGCTGGCTTTCGATCAGGCGTGGCAACAGTTGCCGGCGCAGCGTCGGATCGACTTCGATCGCCGCGGCCAATCGCGTGGCCGCTTCGCGAAATCGGCCCTTGCTCCGCAACGCCTCCCCCAACAGACGCTGGCCGTCGGCTTCGCGACCCGGCGGAAAGCCGTGCGCCTCGGCGGCTTTGAGGTGCGGGATGGCCTCGTGCATGGCCAGACGCCAGGCGTCGTGGTCGGCGTCGGGGTCCGCCGCTGCGGCGCGGCCGGCGCCGATCAGAAACTCCCGCAGATGGATCAGGTCCTGGTCTGCAAAATCGTCGGGAAACGAGACCGACTGGGCCAGATTGGCGGCCACCGCGGGGCGTCCCGCGGTGTACTCGTCGGTCGCGATCCGCAGCGTATCGGTCAAGCCGGGGGTGGTGGTTCGCGCCCACACGCTGAACAAGGTGGCGAACGCGCCGATCGCGGCCACTCCGGCCGCAGCGATCAACGCCCAGGAGGCGCGCGAGGATCGACGCACGGCCGGCGTGGTTTCGGTAGATTCCTGCGCTGGTGGCATGCGAGCGATTGCGGGGCAAAGCGTGGGGTGGCGACGGAGGAACCTCGGGCGAAGTGGGAACCTCGGACCTTGCTGATACGAAAAGAGGACGCGGCGAGTCAATCGCAGCAGCCGAACCCTTGAGTCGAATTGCCAGGCTGTGTCAGAAACAGGATCGCGCCGCGGACCGTTTCACAAACCAGGCCGGCCAACCGTTACCACCCGCACCGCCGCCCTGCCCGCACAGATTCCCAGGCTTGCCCGGTGGGAAAATATCCCGTCATCCAGACAAACCGCGTGCTAGGCTTCATTGGCAAAGTTGACCACAACTCTTTCACCTTTCCCGGAAGCTCGACCGACCGCGAGTGCCGACGCGGTCTCCGGCTTGCTTCCCACCCAAAGGGCCCTGTACGTGACCAACACCGCAACCACCGCCGCCGAAAACATCGTCACCATCGACCGTCGTCGCACGGACCGCCGAGGCGGAGAGGCCTGCGAAACGCAAACCGCCGAGCCCACCCAGCGGCGCAAACAACAGCGCCGCCGGCAGATCGACCCCACGACCTGCGAACGCGAATACAACGAGCAAGAGATTGAGTTCATGCACGCGATGGACCAGTACAAACGGGCCGCTGGTCGCATGTTCCCGACCTGCAGCGAAGTCCTGGAAGTGGTCCGCTCGCTGGGCTACGTGCAACTGGACGACGACCAACGCGCCCAGCTGAACCTGGACGACTCCGACCTGGTCGAATGCTACAGTGGCGAAGCCTGCGACGACGACGAAGACTAAGGGTTCGGTTAGATCCTAGGATCCTTCGTCGACGCCATCCTTATCGGTGCGTCTGGTAGGGGGCATTCCCGCCTCGCAATGCGGCGCCCGTTCACTGGCGAACGCTTCGACTTCGAACGGATTGTCGCGGTAATAATCTCGACCTCTGGCGTACAGATACAGCGACGCCAGCAGGTAGGCGGGGCCCATCAACGGGCCCCAACGCTGGAACTGTCGCACATGCACCCGTTCGTGAACGCGCGTCTGCGACAAGACGCCCTCGCTTTGCGCCAAAACCGTGTGACCCAGCGTCAGGGCAATGGCCCGCGGCGGCAACCGCCGCAGCAGGGCCGCGATCCGCGGCCCGTGGATCTCGATCACCCCGTCGACAACCTGCATCCGGCCGCCCAGCAGCACTCCCAGCGTCAAGCCCAGCAGGGTGTACGGCCCCGCCCACAGACGCACCCAAAGCCATTTCAATCGAATCCGCGCCGCAATCAACGATTCCATGGCGCTATCATAGCTCGGCTGTCCCAAAGTAGCTCGGCTGTCCCAGCCGAGAAAAGGTAGGCTCACAGGCTGGAAGCCTATGCCACTGCTGCGCCTATGCCACTGGTTAAACGGCTTGGGCGACGTCCATCTGTTTGGCCAGTCGCTTCCGCGCCACGTGCAGCCGCCGCTTGATCGTTCCGACCGGAGCGTCAAACGCTTCGCTCATCTGGATCAGCGACTGGCCGTGCATGTAGAACGCTCGCAGCGTTTCCCGATCGGTCGTTCCCAGTCGGTCGACCGCATCGCGAACGCTGGCCGCCTGCTCTCGCTGCAGCGCCATCTCGTCGGGCGTTCCGAACGCCAAGCAGGTCGCTTCCAAGGTTTCCGGATCGCAGGCCAAAGGCGCCTGGCGACGGGTCACGCGGTTGATCGCCATGCGGTGCACGATCCGCCGCAGCCAACCCCCGAACGCTTCGGGGACCCGCAACTGATCGATCTTCTCCATGGCCTGGATGAACACGTCCTGGGCCAGTTCGTCGGCTTCGTCGGCATTGCGCACCCGTCGCATTGCCAAGGCGACGATCCCGGGCCGGTAACGCTCGAACAGTTCGCCAAAGGCCAATCGGTCGCCTTCCTGAGCCGCACGGACCAGCTGTACCACCGTCATCGCCTGTAATTCAATCGTCTCGAAATCTGCGGTCAAAGTCATCTCGAATGTTCCTTCATCGGTCCGGACCGAAGGCCGCGGGACGCAGGACCACCTTGCGGCAGGCCTGCCCCACGATCCACGGAAAATGGCGTTCAGCAGGAAACGACGCAGCGATCCTGCTGGTTTCCGCCGACCGGGTTTTCGGTCCGGAGGCTCATGACCGACGGCGACGCGGCTCACAGTCGTGGTGCCGGTGTCGAACCGCCTGGCAATCGCCGGGGGATGGTTGAGGGTCTTTCCACCGAGTCCGCATCGCGCCGCGTCATTTGCACGAAATGACGCGCACGCTCCTGCGATACAGGAGCCCGCCGGCAAGCCGGCAGCGCGGGTGAGGGTTGTGGAAAGAAAGGGGGGCTAGCAGTCGGGGAACGCATCACGCGCCGTACCGACTGTCCAGCAACGCGTTAGGCACCCGCAGAGGCCGGCCAGCCACTGCGGCTGGTACCTGAGCGGAACGGGCAACATTCCAAGCCGTACGGCATTAGGCCGTACGGCATGGGTTTGCCCGCCGGCGGTGGACTGCCGCAGGGCAGCATCCCCAGATGCATCTGCCGGAGACCGAATGCGGCGGCGACCACGCTTGCGACGGCCGTATTGGTGCGATCGATCTGATCGACGACACAACGGGTGACGACAGCGGTGATTCGTTGAATACGCATTTCGGTTCCTCCCCGTGCACATCACGCACGGACAGAGCGATAAAGAAATTTCGAAGCGGCCCGGCAACGGACCGCCAACAGGTCGGACAGTTTATCCTAGCATCGATGACAAGGCCAACCGTTTCGGCCCGGCAGCCCTTCTGAGTAGCCAGAAGCCCTGCTGGGGGTAGCCAGTAGGCCCTGCCGGCAAAGGCGAGCCCTGCCGGAGGGGATGCTAAGCACGTCGGCATAAATCC
>NZ_WIAD01000063.1 GCF_009618275.1 Roseimaritima sediminicola | reverse complement strand
TAGCGGGGGCTTGCGCGGTGTGCTCAGGTTCTGGGCTTCGGACCGTGCAGCTGACTAAATCGCAGGCAACCTCCTGCGAGCGCAGAAAAAAACCGACACCCCCACTTCTGCGAAAGGACTCCCCACCCGCTCGGCGCCAAGCGTCCGAATGGGACTCGCTGCGAAACCATTAAGGTGCTCTATCCGCCCTAAAAATTAATTCCTCCGGTTTGGCACAGCCTGGGAATAGGCTTTGCTTTTCTTGTCTTTTCAGTTCGTTTCAAACGCACACCAAAGCTTCGCAGCTTTTTCACAAAGTTGCATTACAGTCCTCTACGAATTTTCCGAGAAGTGAGAAGCGTTATGGCAAAGTCCCTCAAGGGCACAGGCAGAATGGGTTTTACCCTCGTCGAATTGTTGGTGGTGATCGCCATTATTGGTGTCTTGGTGGGGCTCCTTCTGCCCGCTGTTCAGGCAGCCCGTGAAGCGGCGAGGCGCATGCAGTGTTCGAACAACCTCAAACAGATCGGCCTGTCGCTGCACAATTACCACGACACGTTTGGGTGCATCCCGCCGGGCGTGCTGCCGCAGGACGTGGGCCGCCAACGCCAGCTGCCGGCGCCGGAGTTTTACAAGCAAGCGGAAGTCACCCCGGAGGGTGACAACCATTTTCTGTTCGAAGTCATGGGAGGATCCACGTGAGCACGGTCGATGTCAAAACCTTTCCCCGCAGCGTTCTGTCCGATCGCCGCCCGATCGCGGCAGTCGCTTCGCTGCTGCAGGCAAACGCCGCGACGGTGATCGTCACCTGCATGGTGGGGATCGGACTGGTGGCTGCCTACGATTTCTACTTGACGATCGTCACCGCTCGGGTTCTGCCGGAAATGGAACGGAACAAGGTGGGCCGGATGATCATGGGCTTGGACGACAACCTGATTCAACCCGAACGGATCGCCCTGTTCCTGGCCCTGAAGTTTGCCGGCACGGTGGTCGTCCTCTCGGTGCTGGGCTGGCTGGGCATGGTTCGCGATCGCCGCGGCGTGCCCGTGGCGATCGGGGTGTTGACCTTCCAGTTGGGACTGCTGTACGTGCTGTGTGATCCCACCCGCTACTAGAGCGGATCTCGCGAGAGATTGAATGCGAGCCGGCGTATGTTCTCGTCCAAAGTCTGGCGACTTCAGCTACGGCCGGATCGCAAAATCGAATGCTGAGGTCACGGGATCGAGGGTGTTTCTAGCGTCGCTCGCGAGCCGGCGCATGTTCTTGCATCATCTGATCAAAACGGACCCAGGTCATCTTGCATCCGTTGGTCGTTCCGGCCGGGAACCAAACCAGCGAGCCATTGGACACCTTCAGCGTCCCGTAGGTGACGCCGTCACGTTTGACGACGAACTCCACGTCGTCGCGTTTGAGCGGTCGCGGAGGCATGTCGACGGTGACATCGTGTTTGGCCATGGAGGTTCTCCTGAGGAATCGAGTTCAGCCGAAACGGTGCAAGCCGCGGGTGTCGCCAGTGTAAGCCTCCCTACGCCGCGGCGGTGCGAGCGGGCCGCGTTTTTTCCCAACAGCTCCCGCTGTCGAGCGGTATACTGAGCACGCCGCCCCCGAGCATGTTTTGTCGCCGTTGGCACAGGAGAGGAACCGCAATGAGCACTGACAACCCCGCCACGCCCTACGCCCCACAGCCGGCCGGTATGCAGCCGGTCCCGCCCCAGAAGTCCAGCACGGGAAAGGTGCTGTTGATCGTGGGTTTGGTGTCGATCCCGATCCTGCTGGTCTGCACGGGAATTCTTTTGGCCCTGCTGTTGCCGGCCGTGCAAGCGGCCCGCGAAGCGGCTCGGCGAATGCAATGCAGCAATAATCTGAAACAAATCGGCTTGGCGATGCATAACTACCACGACACCTACGGCAGCTTGCCGCCGGCGTACACGGTGGACGAAAACGGGCAACGGCTGCACAGCTGGCGGACATTGATTCTGCCGTTCATGGGACAGCAGACGCTGTACAACTCCATCGACCTTTCCAAACCCTGGAACGATCCGGTCAACCAAGGGGCCGCCGACTCCTTGAATCCCGCCTACACCTGCCCTTCCTCGACCGCCGGCGAGAGCACGACCACATACGTGGCGGTGGTCGATCCTTCGGCGGTGTTTCAGGGAGACCAAACGACACAGTTTCAGGACATCACCGACGGAATGAGCAACACGCTGATGGTGGTCGAAGTCTCTGGGGCCAACGCGGTGCCCTGGATGAGCCCCCAAGACATCGACCTGAACACTTACCTCTCGCTGACCGCCGGCGGCATGAGCAATCACCCGGGCGGTGGGAACACCTTGTTCGCCGACGCATCCGTTCAGTTCATCGCGTCGACGATCGACCCGCAGCTGCAGCGTTCGATGGTCACCAAGGACGGCAGCGATTAACGCTGGAGTCCAGGATTTAGCCACCCAGAGCGCAACCGGAATCGCCTGAAGGCTAGACTTCGGCGCGCTGGCTTTCGAGGTAGTGGCGGACGCCTTCCAGCACGCCGCTGGTGGCGGTTTGCTGGGCCGTGTAGAGACGATTTTCCCAGCCCTGTTGCTGGTGGACAGTGCGCACCTGTTGCCGCACCGCGTCGGCCGCATTGCGAACCAGGATGCTGCGGTAGCCGGCGGTCAGAGCGGCCAGGTCGTTGCCGGAATCGCCGGCAAACAGAATCGCCTGCTCGTCCAAACCCTGCTGTCCGGCCCAGAACGACAAGCCGTGCGCCTTGGAGACGCCGGCGGGCAACAGGTCGATCAGGCCGTCATTATTGAACGGGTCGACACTGGCGATCACGTTATAGGGGGCGGCCGAACTGTCGAGCGACGCCTGGATCTGGGCGACCAACGGATCGAGCTGATTGGCGTCAGCGTAGTAGCTCAGCTTGAACGGTCCCTGCTTCTCGGGTTCCTGCAGTCGCAGTCCAGTGATCGCGCTGAGTTGCTCGCGGAGCACATCGACGGTGATCTCGCCGACTCGCTGCTGCAGATGGCGAGCGTACGCGGTAACCGGATGGAAACTCGCGTCGGTATCGGCGGCGTACAGCGACGTGCCGACGTCACAGATAATCCACTGCGGCCGCGGCAGTTGATACTGCTCGATCGCCTGCGTGACCGAGGCGAAGTGACGTCCCGTAACAAAAACCAACTGCAGTCGTCGCTCGCGGAGCACGCGGGCCAACTCCCCGAGGGCGTCGCGATTGTGCGGCTGGTCGTCCAGCGGGATGAACGTGCCGTCGAGGTCGGTCGCCAGCACGGCCGGAGGCGTGGTGATTTGAGTCTGCGGAGTCATTGTCATTGCGTTAAACGCGTTTGAGCCAAAGGATCTGGTAGGGTAGAATCGCCAAATCGCCACTGGTGCCATAGGTCTTGGAGGTCAGCGCGTCCTCGAAGAAGCGTCCCAGTCCCGCGGTCCGCAACGTATTGCCGTAGATCGCCTGGGGATGCTCCGAGAAGTTCGCCACCACGATCATGCGATGGCTGTCCCGAGAGCGCACGAAGCTCAACACGTGCGGGTTGCCCGTATTGACCAACTCCATCTGTTGACCGGCCAGGGCTGGCGACGATTTGCGAACCGCAATCATGTGCTGCAGCGAACGATACAGGGTACGACGGATCGAACCGCCCTCGGCCGTTAAACTATCGTCCAGTTCCTCGAGGAACTCCCACTTCATCTTGGGCCGATGGACCCAGCGGGTGTCGCCGGCTTTGGCCGGATCTTTGACAAAGTCGTAGTCGTTCAACATGCCCCATTCCTCGCCCAGGTACAGCAGCGGAATGCCGCCGATGCTGAGCACCACGCCTTGCAGCAAGAGGATGCGGCCGATGGCTTCCTGCTTGGCCAGCTCGTCGTCTTCCTCGATCGCCAGCTCCAACCCGGCCAGCGACGCCATCGTCCCGGCGATTCGCATGTCGCCGGTGGCCAGGTTTTCCTGAAAGGGGATTCCGCGAGCGAAGGAACCTTCGAACTGGCCGGTATAGAAACGGTTCAGAAACTGACGATGGTTGTAGGCGTCGATTCCCAGAGCGGCCGCATCGGCATCGTCGAACGTCCAGCCGATATCGTCGTGACAGCGGAGGTAGTTCACCCAGGCGGTATCGCGTGGAAGTTTGTGGCGATGGCTGAGCGATTTGGTCAACAGTTGAACTTTGCGCGTGGCCAGCGACTCCCAACACAGGGCCATCAGCGTGGGGTTGTACGAGAGCTGGCATTCGTGGGGGCTGATGTAACGAACCACCTCGTCGGGATGCACGATCGCTTCGCTCTTGAACAACAATCCCGGCGTGGCGATGCGAGCCAACCGGTTGAAGGCCTGGATCAACAGGTGAGCCTGCGGCAGGTTCTCGCAATTGGTCCCCATCTGTTTCCAGATAAACGCCACCGCGTCGAGTCGCAGGATGTCTACGCCCGTATCGGCGATGAAGAACATCTCCTCGGCCATCGCCCGGAACACGGCCGGGTTGCTGTAGTTGAGGTCCCACTGGAAATTATTGAACGTCGTCCACACCCACTGCTGCATCCCGTCATGCCAGGTGAAATTGCCCCGGCGGACGGCCGGAAAGATCTCGCGGAGCGTACGTTCGTACTGATCGGGGATCTCGCGATCGGGAAAGATGTAATAGAACTGCTGGTACTCGGGGTCGCCGGTCTGAGCCTGCTGGGCCCACTGGTGGTCGTCCGAGGTGTGGTTGAAGACGAAGTCCAGGACCAGCGAGATCCCGGCTTCGCGAAGGTCGTCGGCCAGCAGTTTCAGGTCGTCCAGCGTACCGAGCCGCGGATCGACCGAACGGTAGTTGCTGATCGCATAGCCGCCGTCGTTGTTGCCCGGGCGGACCGCAAACAGGGGCATCAGGTGCAGGTAGGTCAGCCCCAGGTCCTGAAAGTAACCGATGTGTTTGCGAAGCTGGGCCAGGTTGTCGCTGAACAGGTCCACATACAGCGCCCCGCCGACCATTTTCTCCGACGTGAACCAGTCGGGTTCGTTCACCCGGTGGCGGTCGACCGCTTGCAGCGACGGCGGCCGATGGGCCCAGGCCTGCGCCGCGGTAAGGAGGATCTGTTCGAGGTGATAGAAGAAGTCGTAGCGATCGCCGTACAGCTGGCGCAGCAACACGAACAGCGGCAACCAGTGCTCCTCAAGACGCGTTTCGAATTCGTGCTGCAGCCGATCGTCAACGTGCTCCGCCTGCCAAACCGGTTCGATTCGCGGCAACAAGCGTTTGAGCGATAGTTCCGCCTCGAACTGAACGCTGCCGGGGGCGGCCCTGCCGACGGCCAAGGCTCCGTTATGACTCGATCCGATCATTCGGTATGACAATATTGTCTAAGAACTGGTAGTAGTTAATCCCCTCCATAATGCCACGAGCATGCTTGCCTTCGGCGAAATAAACGCGCGGACGATTGCGGATCTCTTCGAGCTCCGGACTGTAGTTGCCCACGACCACCCCGAGGGTGCGTCCCAACAGCATTCCGGCGTCGTTTCCCGAATCGCCGGCGACCAGCACGTTATCGGGCGAGAAGCCCCATTTCCACAGCAAATGTCGCATCGACAGATCGCTGCCGCCGCGAACCGGAATCACGTCCAAGTACATTCCCAGTGACAGAATAACCTTAGCACGCAATCCAGCCTCGCGAAGGGCCTTTTGGATCTCGACCACGCTGGGCGAGGAGTCGGGATCGATCTCGTAGCTGATTTTGTATTCCGATTGATGCCGTTCATCTTGTAGGAAAAATCCTGGCAAACTTTCCAGCACCTTGTGGATCTCGTCGGGCTTCCAAGCAAAACCGATCTGTTGACGCCAGCTGCGGTCCGGGGTCAATCGCGGACCGTAGTGCAACTGGGTCCCGGCATCGGTGTCGATCAGGTCGGGCTGCGGCAGGTTCAGCTCCTCGATCATCTCCAGAGCACTGTCGAGCCGGCGGCCGGTGGCGATCCCAAAGCCGATGTGTTCCTGGCCGCGGATCATCTCGTTGAATTCCGCCAGCGCCTCGGGATCGCCGGTCAGCGTGTTGTCCAGGTCGGTGATGATGATCCGGTCGAAATCCGGCAACCGCCGCTTGCTGCTGAGCTGCTGCAGGGCGGGCGTGGGACTGTGCTCGAGGATATCGCTGAGGTCGCGCAGGTAGCGTTTGGCGTGGTTGCTCCACGAGTAATGCTGGCGGGTCCCGACGATCCCGGCTTCGGACCACTCCTCCCACTGCTCGGGCTCGGTCAACACCCGCAGCAGCGCCTTTTCGATGCCGTCGCCATCGAGCGGATCAATCAGCAGGCCGTTGTTGCAGTTGGCGATGATGTCGCGAGGCCCGCCGTCGTTGGTGGCCACGATCGGCAAGCCCGTCGCCCCGGCTTCCAGCAGGGTCAATCCAAACGGCTCGGTCAGGGCCGGATTGATGAACACGCCGCGGAGGGCCACGGCCTGGCGATACAGGTCGGGGACGTCGCTGGGCGAGTGCATCTTGGGATAGGCCACGCGGCCATACAGGTCATACAGGTCGATCTTGTGCAGGACGTTCTGAATCACCTGACGCTGGCTCCGCGGCAGATCGCTCATGTCATCGCGGGTGCCCATGATCAGCACCAAATTGGCGATCTCCTGCAGTTGTTCGCTCTGACCATAAACGTCGACCAACATTTCCAGGTTCTTGCGTTCGTCGGGCCGAGCCATGGTCAGGATCATCGGCTTGTCGGGATCGCGGAGGAAGCGATCCAGTTCGTCGGCGAACGCCGGCCGCTGCCAATCTGCGGAGCGCGGCGAGAACGAATCGAGGTCGACGCCCGGCGGGATGACCTCCATCCGCGAGGGCTGGTAGTGGTCGTACAGCTCGTACTGCTGTTGGATCTCTTGATTCGTACTGGTGACGACCATCGAGGCCGTCTCCAGAGCGATCTCCTCGGCTTCGATCCGCTGGGTGAATTTGTATTTTCGCTCCAGCGATTCCTCGCTGGCTTTGCCGAGACTCAGGCGCTGGCGTTTGACGCGTCCCAGGGAGTGCCCGGTAAAGATGAAGGGGATGTGCAGCAACTGGGCCAGGTGAGCGCCGGCCAAACCGGCGTCGGCATAATGGCCGTGGATGATGTCGGGCAGACCGTGGCGGCGGAAATGGATCAGCGACTGGTCGATGAACATTTCCAAAAACGGCCATAGCGATTCTTTTTTCAGGTACCGCTTGGGCCCGAAGGGAATCCGTACGATCTTGGCGTTCTCGCAGATCGGTTCCTCCAACTGGGCGTACTGCTCGTCCAGACGCGGATCGATGATCTGACGCGTCAGCAGCTCGACCTCGCGAACCTGGGGCTGGGCGGCCAGCTCCCGAGCCAGCTCCAGCACGTATTTGATCTGCCCCCCGGTGTCGGAATCAAAACCCAATGGAGGATCTTTGGCCCGAATCAGCCCATGCAAACTGATCAACGATATCTTCAGCGAATTTTCTTCGGCAAGCAGGTTCATAGCAGCCATCGATTGAGGAGTCTCCGCGGTCAACAAACGGATCATCGGTTCTTTTGAGGTGGTTACAGCGCGGCGAGGAACAACACGGCCATCCGTTCAAACCGTCGCTCGGAGGACCGCCGATGCGGGGTCAGCCACAATGGATCGGTAGCCGCCGCAAATTGCATACCAACACGCGTTAACGGCAGCTGAAGCGGGATCCGGCTCGGGCGGCGATGTGCTTCCTCGCGTTCTGCAACGCAGTCATGATAGCAGATGCCAAAAAGGGAGCAGCCGTCGCGACGGCTAAGGGACGATTCCTACGACCGTTTACTCCCCTCTCCCCGCCGGTTTGGGCAAGTGGTGCTTGCCCAGGCCGGCGGGGAGAGGGGTTGGGGGTGAGGGGCCTCCGGCGCAACCGCCTGTAACGCACGCTTCGTGTAGATCTGCCGCATCCCGATTCATTTAGCAGAACACAGAGACGACGGTGCTGCGCGGCCCCCCCCTCACCCCCTGCCCCTCTCCCCCGAATCCTGACTCGCTTAGGCTCGCCAAGATTCGGGGGAGAGGGGAGAAAACGAATTCGATTGATGGGGAGTTTTCATTGCGGCTAGGCGTTCTTGAAGGGTCTCCCGGGGGAGGGTGATGAGCGTCGAGCTCAGCGCATAAAAAACCGCCCTGCGCGTTTTGCGCAGGGCGGTCGTCGATCTTTCGGCATCGTGGGCGGGCGGGCTTAGTCGAGGAACCCGACCAGGTCCTGGCTGCGGCTGGGTTGCTGCAGTTTGCGGACGGCCTTGGCTTCGATCTGCCGGATTCGCTCGCGGGTCACTTTGAAGATGTGACCGACCTCTTCCAGCGTGTAACTGTATCCGTCGCCCAGTCCGTACCGCAGCTTGATGATTTCGCGTTCGCGGTAGGACAGGCTCTTGAGCACGTTGTTGATGCGGTCGCGGAGCATGTCTTGGGCGGCGCCGATGGCCGGGCTTTCGGCCGTGCCATCGGGCAGCAGGTCCCCGAACTGGCTGTCTTCGCTGTTGCCGACCGGCCGGTCCAGGCTGATCGGATAGCGGCTCATCGCCAGCACGCGGCGGGCTTCTTCGATCGTGGTTTCGGCGCGGCGGGCGGTCTCTTCGATCGTCGGCTCGCGGCCCAGTTCCTGCAGCAGTTGGCGGGCGACGTTTCGCACGCGGCTCATCGTTTCGACCATGTGCACCGGGATCCGGATGGTCCGGCTCTGGTCGGCCACCGCGCGGGTGATCGCTTGGCGAATCCACCAGGTGGCGTAGGTACAGAACTTGAATCCGCGGCGGTACTCGAACTTGTCGACCGCTCGCATCAGGCCGGCGTTGCCTTCCTGGATCAGGTCCAGGAAGGACAGCCCGCGGTTGCGGTACTTCTTGGCGATCGAGACGACCAGACGGAGGTTGCCTTCGCTGAGTTCGCGTTTGGCTTGCTGGTATTCGCTGTAGACGCGTTTGAGCAGTTCGACGCGGTTGTTCAGTGAGGTCGGGGTTTCCTGGCAAGCGGTCAGGATCTGACGGCGTTCCTGCAGCAGGCGTTCGCGGTCTTCGCGTCCCTGTTTGGTTTTGCGCGTCGCTTTGATCAGGGAATCGATTTCCTGCAGGCGGTTGTTGAACTTTTCCAACAGAGCGATGCGGTTTTCGATCCGCTGGGTGCGCAGGCCCAGCTCCTCGACCAAGCGTACGGCGCGGCGCCGGCGATGGGCGAGCGATCGCCAAGCTTCTTCGCGGCGTTCCTTCGAGGTGGACTTGCTGAGGGCGATCCGCCAGTCATGGCAGTTGCGGCGCAAGAGGACCGAGAGGGTTTTCAGGTTGTGCGGCAGGCGGCCGAGGATCTGTTCTTTTTCCAGCCGATCGGTCACCGACACCTGGACCGTGCGGTCAAACGGCAGCTCGCCGCGGTGGACGCGTTTGAGGGTCTTGTAGGCCTCGACCAGGACGTAGTGATTTTCCAGCAGTTTACTGCGGAAGCGGCGGCGGGTTTCCTCGATGCGTTTGGCCAGCAGGATTTCCTCGCGGCGCGTCAGCAGGGGGATCTCGCCCATCTGCGTCAGGTACATCCGGACCGGATCGTCGGACCAGGTTTCGCTCTCATCAGGCACCAGCAGATCGTCGGGACTATCCAGTTGGACTTCGCCCTCAACCGCTTCGACGGCCGTGATCGCTGCCGATTCATCTTCACTATCATCGAGAGGCAATTTGCGAAAGTTGCCCACAACGTCGGTTGCGGCTGGCGCATCATCCTCAAAATCATCCAGTAACGTCTGATACAAAGGTGTGACTCCTTTACCCGAAATAAATGATGCCGAAAGGTACTCGTGGAAATCCGACCGCAGGGGCGGGCCACCGAACGGTGGAACTGTGATGAAGGGCAGCTGCGACGCACGGACGATAGATTCTACCCGCGCCGCTGCCCCGGATCGGTTTCCTGTGATTAATTGGTAAGACTTTGCGATTAAGGGGTTTTATCAGCCGCCGCCGCGGCCCCAAGGTTCCCATAGTCCGAACAAACCTCGCGTTTGCCGAACCCGACCGGGCGCTCGGTGCGTAGGAACGGCCGGTAGTCACATCCTGCGAGCCCATCGCATGCGGACGAATCAGTCCGCTGTTGGCGCCGAAAAAGCCGAGAAATCGACTTCGGCTGTCTGATGTTATTGGTTGTCCCGGTTGTTCATTAAGATTCTAGTCAGCCGGCTTGCGTGGTCCAGTCGTTTCATTCAAACTTCGCCCATCTTCCCGATTGTTCATTTGATGTACGCTCTGCCCTGTTCCTGCGGTCACACGCTGGCTGTCAGCCCCGGTCAAGCCGGCGACCAAATCTCCTGCCCGGAGTGCGGCCGGGCGGTTTCGATCCCTCTGCTGCGGGAGCTCCGCCAGTTGCCGCGCGTCGCCCGTGACGAGGACCCGGTGGTGCGTCCGGCGGGCAGTTTCGCGCTGCGTTTATTGTTCGGCCTGGCGGGTTTCGTCGCGCTGGCCGCGGCCGGCTGGGCTTCGTTCGCCCTGCTCAGTGCGATGGCGGTGGAAATCCAAACCACTACCGACCAACACGTCGCTTCGCAAAAAGAGATTCTGCTCCGCAGCAGCCCGGCCGAACTGGTCGCCTACTGGGACGAAATGGCCAGGGCCCCAATGGCCGAACGCCACCCCTTCGCCTACCAGGAAGACCAGTTCAAAAAGGAGCATTGGCAGCGTCTGGCGACGATCGGGTACAGCATCGCCGCGGTGGCGGTGATCGTGGCGATCGCCCTGGCCGCGTTCGACCGCCGGCGCACGCCCCTGCGGGCTGGCTGAAAAACCTGCCGGCGGACGACCGTGCGGGCCGCCTGAAAAACTTTGTCGCAACGCCCCCAGCCCATCCCGCTCCGCCGGCGCGGCACCGCCGACGCGACACTTGGCGGGTCTATTCGGACACTTGGGTAGGCACCCAGGTCCAGCGGCGCGTAAAACGGCCCCGCTTGCCATATTTTCGCACGTTTTTCTGCTGGCGATCCCACAGCACCACCAGCTGTCCTCCCCAGCGTTGGCCGATCAAGACGGCCCGCTCGGCATCCTCCCAGCCACGCCAGCGTCGATACCGGGCCCAGGCCGGATGCGTGGTCAAGACCTGCCGCAGCAGCGGATCCGCTTCGGCCAGCGGTTCCGCCTCGCGGCAATCGCGGCAGCACGGCCCTCGGTCGGCTCCCGCGGCGACCTGTTCGGGAACCACCAGTCGCTCACACCAGGAACAACGCTTCAGCGCACCGGGCAGGGCGCGGCGGCCGGTGATCGGACAGGTCACCAAACATTCCTCCCGCACCCTCGCTCCGCTGACCTCGCAGTGTTCCAGTTCGGTCTTCCAACACGTCTGCTCGGTGGCTTGACAGACCGCGACCGCCGCCGGCACGGTCAGGGTGCCGTCGCCGAGCATCAACAGGTCGTAGGACCGGTAACCGGTGATCGGACAGCGATACTTCTCGGGACGCTCGCGACCGTGCAGAAAATCGATGGCCCAGCCGGCAAAGCTGCAGCGGCCCACCGCAGCATTGCCAAAGCGAAACGCGACCGTGCCGCTGGCCCAGCGACACCAGACCACGGTGGCGGCCAACCAGCGAGCGTCGGCGTCGGCCCGGCGACGCGCTTGGCCGGCGGCGTCGATGGGGACGACCGCCCGGGCAGCGGTGGCGATCCACTGCCGCGCAACCGGCTCGTCCCCCCGCCGCAGTCGCGGCTCGCAGCGCCGCAGTCGATCGAGGCCCAAGCGGGGGATCAACTCCGGCTCGAGCGTCTGCCCGTCGCCGCCGAACCAGTCATGGCGGATCTCGTCGCCGGAGGTTCGCCGCGTCAACCGCAGCAGCGGACGCGGCTCGAGCGTACAGCCGGCCAATTCGCTGTGCCCATCGCAGACGCGGTAGCAATCCAAAATGCTGCCGGACACCTCGCGCACCTGTTGCGGATCGCCCACCGGAACCGCCTCGACCAGTTCCAGATCGCCCCTCTCCGCAGCGCCCGTCTCCGCAGCGTCCGTCTCTGCAGCGTCCGTCTCGGAAGCGTCCGTCTCACCGCCCCTTTGCCGGTCGCGTGCGGCTTGCTCGGCGAGGGGATCGCCGGGGCCGGTTCCGAGCCACTGCTGGAACTGCTCGAGCGTCTCGACGGGCGACGACGGCAGGGCTGGCGTGGGCGAGCGAGCGGAGGCTGTGGATTGCGCTTTGTTCATGGCAAACCGCCTGGGGTGCGGAGGAACCAACCGCCCAGGCTCACAGCGAGTGTGCCCAGGCCATCCCTCAGTTTAGCCAGCGAAACCGCCGCCGGGCACCCGGGCGCCGAATCGTGCCGAATTAAGTTACCGGACGGCTCGCGCCGCGCCGCTATGTTCGGCGTTAAGTTACCGGACGGCTCGCGCCGCTCCGTTAGGTTCGGCGGAGCACGTAGACGACGTCCTCGCTGCTGGCGTCGACGTCGATCGGAGCGGCCAGGTCGTAGGCAAAGTCGAACGTCTCGACCACCTCCCAGGCCTCGTTGCGATCGAGCAGACGCTGCATCTGCGGCGCGGTGTAGGAGCGCAGCACCAGTTCGTCCTCGATCCGCAGCTGCTTGGTCGGCGAGCGAACGTCGAAGCGGATGCCAAAGCGTTCGACCCGTCGCCGCCGATTCCGCTCCAGAGGCCACAGATGCGTATTGATCGACAGATGCCCGCGGCGGGCGGCCCAGGATTCGGTATCGCTGGGCGGAACTTTGGTCGGCGTCAGGTGAATCCCCAGCAGATACAGCCCGCCCTTGCGAATCGTGCGAGCCATGCACTGAAAGTGAGCCTCGGCTTCGGCTTCGCTGGTCAGGTGCCGGAAACTGTTGATCGTGTTGAAGGCCACGTCCCATTTGCGGCGCTGGCGGAAGGCGGCCATGTCGCCCACTTCCACGGTGTCCTCGTAACCGCGACGAGCCAACCGCTCGTTGCAGAACTGCACCGCCCGCCGGTTCAGGTCGATGCCACCGACCTCGTAGCCGCGGCGGGCCAGATGAAACAATAATCGCCCGGTGCCACAAGCCGGTTCGAACATTCGCCGCACCGGCACGCGGGCATACGCCCCCGCGCAGGCCTCGATAAATTTCAGCTCCGCCGCACAGTCCGTCCCGAAAACCAGGTCGTAGTACTTGGGGTAGTCGTAGATGCTTTCGGTGACGGTTTCCATGGGCGTGGAGCGTGGCCGGCAAGGCCCGCGGGTGAGAGCGGTGGAAGAAGCGAGAAGCGAAACATCAACGGACTGGAAACGTCAACGGACTGGCGACAACCCCAGCAGGCGTCGCAACAGTCCGATCTGCCCGGCGTGGATCTGTTCGTGCAGGGGGCAGAACAGGATGGCTCCCAGCTTGACCGGGTACACCGCATAGGGCATGTCGATGGGTTCGAGCAGGTCGGCCCCGTCGGAAATCGCCGCCAGGCAGCCCAGCGCCTGCGAATGCACCTCGGCCAGCCGCTGGTACAACTGGTCGGCCGAGTACAATTCGGGCGAGACGGCCTTGGGATCCGAGCCGCGAGCAAAGGCTTTGCGAAAGCGGCCGGGAATCAGATCCAAATCCTCCGGACGTCGTCCCCGCTGGCGGAACATCAACAATCCGTACTGGCTGACCGCCAAGTGGCCGACCTGCCAAGCCAGATTCGAGGGGGCGCCCGGGGGCGTTTCGAACCAGCGTTCGCGGGGCGTCTGCTCGAGCAGGTCCAGGACGTACTGGCGAGCGAATCGGATTTGGCCCTGGGCCATGCGGCAGGCCCACAGAGCTTCTTCGGGCGTCGGTAGTGGGGTGTTCATGGGCCGTTTTATACAAGGTTCTTCGCCGGACCGCTATTTGCCGGCGGCCTGCTGGAACTGCCGGCGGCCTGCTGGAACTGCCGGCGGCCTGCTGGATTTGCCGGCGGCCTGCCGGATTTGAGATTGGGTAGTTAGAATACAGCGATGATTGCTTTCCTTTCGGGTATTTCCGTTACCTGCTTTGTCACCAGCTACCTGATCGCGCTGCTGCTGGAGCTGACGCGTTCCCTGCGCGAGCTGCCGCTGCGGCGGGGCGTGATCCTGACCTTCACGGTGGTCGGCCTGGGCTTGCACCTGGTGTATCTGATCCTCCGAGCCCAGCCCTCGGGTGGCCAGGCGGGTTTGTTGGCCACCTGGTACGACTGGTCGCTGCTGCTGGCCTGGGGACTGGCGGCGTGTTATCTGTGGTTCCTGATCCAGCGTCCCGAAACGACGCTGGGCTGGTTGCTGCTGCCGCCGGTACTGGGATTGATCGTGTTGGCGATATTGGTTCGCGACAGCGCCCCGTTTTCGCGCGAGGAAGCCACTGGCATCTGGCGCAACATCCATGCCCTGACGATGTTGGTCGGAACCGTGGCGGTGCTGCTGGGGTTTCTGGCCGGCGTGATGTTCCTGATCCAGTCTCGACGGCTGAAACATAAACGCATCGGCCACGGCCGGATGCGGCTGCCCACCTTGGAGGCCCTGCAGCGACTGAACCGCCGCTGCCTGTACTTCAGCACCACGGCCCTGGGCCTGGGGTTGGTGTCGGGGATCGTGATGAACCTGAATCGCTGGGGGTACGTGGGCTGGAGCGAGCGTGGGGTCATCTTTTCGGGCGTCCTGCTGCTGTGGCTGCTGGCCGCGACCCTGTTCGAGGTCTTCTACAAACCGGCTCGGCGAGGCCGCAAGGTGTCGTACCTGACCCTGGCCAGTTTCGGCTTCCTGGTCCTCGCCCTGGCCGCCGTCCTGACCTCACCGCACGGCCGGGACACGGCGCTGCCCCAATCCACCCTGCCCCAATCCACGCTGCCAGAAGCATCCTCGCCGCCCCGGGTGGCGACTGCGGTGCAGGAGGTGCGGTCGTGAAACTGAAAATGATCGGGTGCAGCCACCATCAGGCGGCAGTGGAGTTTCGCGAACAGTTGTCCTTTACCGGCGAGCAGGCGCGGGAGGCACTGGCCGCGTTCCGCAGCCGTTTTCCCTCGACCGAAGTGGTGTTGTTGAGCACCTGTAACCGCGTGGAGCTATACACCGGCGCGTCGGAAGGTTCGGTTCCCGAGGACCAGGACGTGATCGGTTTTTTGGCCAACCAGCGGAGTCTTTCCAACGAGGCGTTGCTCGAGCACCTGGTGCATCTGGACGGTCCCGAGGCGGTCGAACACCTGTTTACCGTGGCGGCCAGTTTGGACAGCATGGTCGTCGGCGAAGCCCAGATCATCTCGCAGGTCAAACAGGCTTACGAATTGGCTTGCGAAACCGATACCACCGGGCCGCTGACCCATGCCGTCTTCCAAGCCGCCAACCACGTGGCCAAACGCGTGGACCGCGAAACCACGATCCATCGCCGCCGCGTCAGCGTGCCCAGCGTGGCCGTGGGCGAAGTGGTGCCGGAGTTTTTCGACACGCTGAGCGACAAGTGCATCGTCTTGATCGGTGCCGGCGAGATGGGCGAGGAGACGCTGAAGTATTTGATCGATGCGGGAGCTCGCGACATCCACGTCGTCAACCGCAGCCTCGACCGGGCCGAAGACATCGTCGGCCGGCTGGGCGGAACCGCGCGGCCCTGGGTCGACCTGAATCTGCTGCTGACCAGCGCCGACCTGGTCGTCAGCACCACCGGTGCGACCCAAACCCTGATCGACTACGACTCCTTCCTCAAGATCCACGACGCCCGCTACGAGCGGCTGCTGTTGATCCTGGACCTGGCCGTGCCGCGGGATTTCGAGCACAGCATCGGCGACCTGGCCGGCGTGTATCTGTACTCCGTCGACGACCTGCAATCGGCCTGCGAGCACAACCAACAGGAACGCCGGCGGCAGTGGCCCAAGGCCAAACAGATCATCACCGAAGAGACGCAGCGGTTTGTGACCGAGATTCACCACCGCGCGACCGGGCCGGTGATCCGCCGCCTGCGGCAGCAAGCCGACCGGCTGAAGCAGGACGAACTGAAACGCCTGATGGGCCGGCTGCAGAACCACACCGTGGGCAGCGAAACGCTGGAAAAAGAGATTCAGCAATCGTTCGACCGGTTGGTCAACAAAATGCTGCATCCGCCGCTGGCATCGCTGAAAGACGATGCCGCCACGGGGCATCGCGGCGGGTTGTTGGTCGCCCTGCGAGAACTATTCAAGCTGCACGACGGTACTTAATCAGTCCCAGTCGTCGTCTTCGTCCAGGTCGTCGTCGTCATCGAGGCTGTCGTAATCGTCGTCTAGATCGTCCTCGTCATCCTCGTCGTCCAGGTCGTCGTCATCGTCGTCGCCGACCTCTCGCCACTGGTCGTCATCATCCAGATCGTCGTCGTCCTCGTCATCCTCGTCGTCTGGATCTTCGTCGTCGTCCAGATCGTCGTCGTCGTCCCAGTCGTCGTCCTCGTCATCCCAATCATCGTCTTCGTCGTCCCAGTCGTCCTCATCGTCTTCGATGATCGCCGCGGGCGCGTCACCGGGGGCGGGCGCGTCAGCGGACGCCAGCGGGGACTCCGCGTCCGGGGTTTCGGCAGCGGCCGCGGGATGCAGGTCGGTTTCAAGCGCGGCGGGTGCCATAGCGATGCTCACGTCGGACTCCTCAGATGAATCGCTGGTTTCGGTGCCACTGTCGGATAACGTATTCGGCAGCATATCAAAACGGATGTTCGGCAGCGCGTCTACACTATGTAAACCAAATATCTGGAGAAACCGCTTGGAAGTCGAATAAAGGAAAGGTCGGCCCAATTCCTCACTGCGACCGCTGATGCGAATCAAGTCCCGCTCCATCAGTTGGCGCAGCAATTCGCCGCAGGCCACGCCGCGGATCGCTTCGACGGCCGCCCGCATGACCGGCTGGCGGTAGGCCACGATCGCCAGGGTCTCCAGCGCCGGCGGGGACAAGCGGACCGGAGCCGGGATGTGCCCCAGGCGGCGAAGCCAGGGCGCGTACTGGGGACGGGTTAGCATCTGATAGCCGCCGGCGATCGATTCGATCCGCATCGCTCGCCCCCACTGATCGCTCAACTCGTTCCACCGGCGGACCAGCGTGCGAGCTTCGGTCGCGTCCTCCAAGCTGGCCAGCTGAGCGATCTTCCGCGCCGTCAGCGGTCCCTTCGCTAGCAACAATACCGCTTCCACTCGCTGCCGCCGCGCCTCTGGGTCCTCCTCGGCCGCCGCCGCGGAGGCCGCAGGTCGCTCGGCCGCGCTCCAAAGCACTCCGTAGGGACGCCGCGGCCGCGACTCTGCTCCGGCCCCCGGCGCGGCTCTGGCCCCCGGCGCAGCTCCGGCCCCCGGCGCGTTGCGGCGGCCGGCGCTACGCAGCAAGCATCCCGGGCGGTCCCCTAGCGCCGTCCATGATCGTCGCATGCTCGATCGCATCTGCTGGTTTCCTTGAGCTCGGGTTGGCTGGCCCGCACGGTCGTACTGTGCGGCCTGGGCGATGTGCGGTTAACATAACGACAAAGGCGGCTCGCGGCAGAGCGCCCAAGCATCCCGCGGTGCTTGCTATCCTCCATTTTCTCGGACCCCGGGTCGATGCCCACCAAAGCCCGCAGCAGCAACCGCCGCAAATGGATCATCGTGGTGGTCTCGCTGGTCACGTTGGTGGCCTGCGTGGGGCTGGCGACCCTGGTTCAGGGCAAGGTCCAAGGCACCGAGTTCTCGCCGGCCGACTTTGCCCAGCGGCGATTTTCCTACTGGGAAATCCCGCTGGTCCAGCTGCAGATTTCGCCGATCCGCCGCACCAATCCGGTCAACAACTTGACGACCTACCTGCGAGCCCAGTCGTTGATCCGCGTGCCCAGTGCGCGGCAGCGTCAATCGCAGACGTTTCGCTGGGACCTGGTGCGCTTGTCGCGCGGCAGTCTGCCTCGGCCGCCGGGCGATGCGGAAATCCTGGTCGCTTACCTCGACGGCGACAGTGGCACGCACTGGCGCACCTGGTCGGTCGACCATCCCCAGCAGGCCCAGGTCCTCTGGCCGGTGATCCAGCGCCTGGCCCGCCGCGAGCTGTACGTCCTGGTCCCCGACCTGTTCGCCCTGGCCCAGAGCGCGGATTCGCCCGAGCAGCTGGGCGAACAGATGGACCAGTACCTGCGGTACAGCTACCACCAGATCGCCGCCGACCTGCACGCGGCGGGCAAGAGCGAACTGGCCGCCGAGCTGTTGGACGAGGCGCTCGGCGACTACCCCGACGCCCCCCGGCTGCGCGCGCTTCGCCGCAGCCTTCCGGCGGGTGCGGGGCGGCCCCCGGCCGATGTCGAGCCGCCGCAAACCGCCCCGCCCTCCTGATTCGTTTCGGACAAGCCGTGATTTACCTGGACAACAACGCCACGACGCAGCTGGATCCCGAGGTTGCCGAGGTGATTCGGCAGGTGTGGGCCAGCGGTCCGCTGAACGCTTCGAGCCAGCACGCCAGCGGCCGCGCCGCGCGCGCCCGGCTGGACCGTGCGGCGGCCGAAATGGGACGGTTGCTCGGCGCCGACGTCCAACAACCCGGTGGCCCACAATTGATTTTTACCAGCGGTGGTACCGAGGCGAATAATCTGGCCCTGCACGGGGTCGGCGATCCGGCCGCCCCGCTGATCGTGTCCGAAATCGAACATCCCAGCGTGCTCGAAGTGGCTCGCCGCCAGGGCCAACAGGGTCGCCCGCTTCACTGGATCCCGGTCAGTTCCCAGGGCGTGGCCGACCTCGCTGCCCTCGAAGACTTGCTGGCTCAGTGCCGCGACGCCGCCCCGCTGGTGTGTTTGATGTCGGCCAATAACGAGACCGGGGTCCTGCAACCGGTGGCCGAAGCCGCTTCGATCTGTCGCCGGTTCGGAGCCCACTTACACGTCGACGCCACGCAGTCGGTCGGCCGCCTCCCGGTCGACTTTACCGCTCTGGGCGCCGGCTCGCTGACCTTTGCGGCCCATAAATTCCACGGCCCGGTGGGCGTCGGCGGACTGCTGCTGGCCCCGGGCGTGAACCTGACCGCACAGTGGCAGGGCGGAGCCCAACAACTGGGGATGCGGCCCGGTACCGAAGCGGTGGCCCTGATCGTGGGCGCCGCGGCAGCGCTCAGCCGAGCCTGCCAGGACCAGCAGGCCAACGCCGACCACTGCCGGCGGCTGCGTGACCGCCTGGAAGCGCGGCTGGCGCAGACGGTCGAGGGACTGGTCATCCACGGCCGCCAGGTGCCGCGGCTGCCGGGCACCACCTGCGCGGCTTTCCCCCACGTCGACCGCCAGAGCATGCTGATGCGACTGGACATGGCGAGCATTGCCTGCAGCAGCGGATCGGCTTGCGCCAGCGGCAGCAGCGAGCCCAGCTACGTCCTGGAGGCGATGGGGGTCCCGGAGACGCAGATCGATGGTTCGCTGCGGATGGGAGTGTCCAAGTTTTCCACAGAAACTGAAATCGATCGCGCTTCGGAACTTATCTCTTTGTGCTACCAGCGCTTGCGCGAAAGCGAAGATGTGGAAAATCAGGGGTTTTAAGTCGCCCTTGACGGCAGCGGAAGGTAGACTGCGACGACGGCGAACGCCGGTGCTCAAGGCGATAATAACCTGTTGCGGTGTGCGAGGTTGGTTGCGGTGTGCGAGGTTGGAGGTGCGATGCTCTGTGCGATGTCTCTCGACGCGATCCCCCTGCTCCACCCGGCCCCCGGTCCGCGGCGAACGCGACGTGCGCAGCCCCAGTGGTTGCTCGAACAGTACATCACGGGTCCGGAAAACGCTTTCGCCGCCTTTGTGAGCCGTCAGCGTGATCCGATCGCGCTGCGCGGCAACCCGTTGCTGTTGGTGGGTCCGAGCGGCAGCGGCAAGACGGCTCTGGCAATGACTTGGGCCAGCCAGGAATTAACTTTGCTCGAGCAGGCCGCGGCGGATCGCCGGTCGGCCGAGGACGTCGGGCAGCCCGGGCAGTCCGGGGATGCTGGGAAGTCCGGGAAGTCCGCAGACGCTGGGAAGCCTGCCCCTGCATCGATGCTGTACATGGCGGCGGCGGATTTTGCGCGCGATTATGCCGGTGCGCTCGGCGCTGACGATTTGGAGCATTTTCGCCAACACATCGCCGATGTGGATCTGTTGGTCATCGACGACGTTCATACGATCGTCGACAAGGGACCGGCGCAGGAGGAATTGGCCGCCCGCATCGAAGGCCGCGTTCGCGCGGGCCGGCCGCTGATCCTGACCTGCCGGCGTCTGCCGTCGGAGCTGCGTGGGATCCGGCCGCTGTTGGCCAGTCGGATGCTGCCGGGATTGACTGTCGCGCTCGAGCCGCCCGGCGGTGAAGCTCGCCTGGAGATCTTGACGCAGTTGTGCCGCGCCGCCTCGCTGGAGATCGAGTCCGACTGGATCGACCTGTTGGCCCGGAGCGTTCCCGACGGCTATCCGGTGCCGCGTCTGGCGGCGCTGGTGAACCACCTGGGATTGCTGGCCCAGCACGGCCGAACGATCGATGGCGACGCGATCGCCCGCGCCCTCAAGGCGGTCTCCGGCGGCAAAGAACCGACCATTGCGGCGATCGCCAAAGCCGTGGCCCGGCGGTTCAAACTGAAGACGGCCGAGCTGAAGAGCAGTACGCGGCGACAACAGGTCGTGCGAGCTCGATCCCTGGCGATGTATCTGGCGCGGCAGTTGACCGAGGCCAGTTTCCAGCAGATCGGCGAGTACTTCGGCGGCCGCGACCATACGACCGTCCTCTACGCCTGCCGCAAGACCGAAGAACTGCTCGGCACCAACAGCCAGTTGAGCCAGACCGCAGACGAAGTCCGCGAGCTGCTGAAATAAGCCTCTGCCACGGCTTGTGGATAACGCGTTGATTTCCTGTCGATCTCCCGTTCGGCCGCTCGCTCGACGCGTCAGCCCGCCGAGCCGCTGTCGGAAACCGCCGCTCGGTCGACGTTTACTCTTCCCTTTTCCAACACCGGCGCAACGGCTTATCCACGGCTCGTGATAGTTCGCAACTCCTTTCCCAGCGGTGACTTAGGGACGCGATCTCGGGGTTTTCGACCATTTTCGCCGCCGTATTCCTACGACGACGGTTTATTTAAATAAAAGGAGGAAGAAGTTCTCAGGACCTTGGAGCGATCCGCAGCGAGGATGGGCCTTTCCACCCGGACCGCCCGTTGATGGCTGTAGCTGCGAGCCGAATTGCGATACAGTTTGGCGATTGAATATTTCCGTAGTTGAATCCATGAATATGTTTGCCATCGTTTTCGAGATCCACGATGAAGATCATTTGCGAACGTGAACCGCTGGCGGCAGCCTTCCAACTGGCTGCCAGCGTCGCTCCGGCCCGCTCGCCGAAAGAGATCCTGCAGAACGTCAAACTGACCGTGGCCGACGACAAGGCGACGTTCACCGCGACGGATATGGAAGTCGGTATCCGGCTGGAACTGGCCGAGGGTTTGACGATCGAATCCGAAGGTGCCGCCTTGCTGCCGGTCGCCCGTACCAACGCCATCCTGCGGGAGAGCACCGACGACCGGCTGACGATCGAAACCGATGATGCGGGCGTCCGCGTGCTGGGCTCGCGCAGCAAATTCCGCTTGCCGGGAGCCAATCCCGATGAGTTCCCGCGTGTGGTCGGCTTTGAAGAGGAAGCCTATCACGAGATCCCCGTGCGGTTGTTCCGCCAGATGGTCAAGCGAACCGTGTTTGCCACCGACGCCGAGACCGGCCGTTATGCCCTGGGCGGCGTCCTGCTGGAGCTGGAAGGCGAATCGGTGGTCGCCGTGGGCACCGATGGACGTCGACTTGCGCGGATGCAGGGCAGCGGCACGGCGGTCGGCGATCACAAGACCTCGGGAACCAGCACGATCGTTCCCACGCGAGCGATTCAGTTGATGGAACGGGCCGTCGTGGACAGTGACGAAACGGTGCAATTGGCCGCCCGAGCCAACGACCTGCTGCTGCGTACCGAACGCTGCACGATCTATTCGCGCTTGGTCGAGGGGCGTTATCCGAACTGGCGACAGGTGTTTCCCCAGCGAGAGAACGCGTCGCAGATCGACATGACCGTCGGGCCCCTGTTCGCCGCCCTGCGTCAAGCCGCGATCGTGACCGATCACGACAGCCGCGGCATCGATTTCACCTTCGCCGAAGGCACACTGACGATGGAAGCCAATACGGCCGAGATCGGCGAGTCGCAGGTGCAGCTGCCGATCGCCTATGAGGGCGAATCGATTACGCTGACGATGGACCACCGCTTCGTCGCCGATTTCTGCAAGGTGCTGGACAACGAGAGCGGGTTTATCCTGGAGATCGAATCCGGGGCCTCGCCGGCTCTGCTCAGCACCGAAGACGGCTATGGTTACGTGATCATGCCGATGGCCCGCGAGCGTTAGGTTTCCTTTTTCGGCCCGGGTGTGCGATGGACCGATCCTCCAACGATCCCTACGACGATCGCAAACGCCGAATGTATCCCCGGCGGATGGGGTCGATCGTCAACCAGTTGATCGCTCGCCGCGGTTACGCTCAGGTATCGGCCAACGAACAGCTGCAGGGCGTGGTGGGATCGGCCGTGGGCAAGGATCTGGCGGCGGCGGTTCGCGTCGGGAATCTCAAACGCGGCGTGCTGGAGCTGTACGCATCGGATTCGGTAACGATGCAGGAATTAACTTTTTTGAAACGCAAGATTCTCCGCAGGATCGAAAAGGAGATGCCCGGCAGCGGCGTCAAGAACCTGCGGTTTCGTATCAGTGGGAGTGGATAAGCGATGCTGGACCTGTTCGACAAAATCCAAGATGCCAAAGCCGCGATCGAGCAGGTGTGGGATCGACGTCCGCGGGCGGCCATCATCCTCGGGACCGGCCTGGGCGGCTTGGTCGAGGAGATCGACGTCGAAGCGACGCTGGAGTACGGCGACATCCCGCACTTCCCCGGCTCCACCGCGACCAGCCACCGCGGCCGGTTGGTCTGCGGCATGCTGCAAGGCCTGCCCGTGGTGGCTATGGAAGGTCGCTTTCACATGTACGAAGGCTACCCGCTGAAGCAGATCACGTTGCCGGTCCGCCTCTTCAAAGCCCTCGGTGCGGAGCTGTTGATCGTCTCCAATGCCTGCGGTGGATTGAATCCGTACTACCAGTCCGGCGACATCATGGTGATCGAGGATCATCTGAACCTGATGGGCGACAACCCGCTGATCGGCGTCAACGACGATCGCCTCGGGCCCCGCTTTCCCGACATGTGCGAGCCCTATGACCAACAGTTGATCGATCGCGTGCTGGACGTGGCCCGCCGCGAAAACATCACCGCCTACAAGGGCGTGTTCGCCGCCGTCGCCGGTCCCAATCTGGAAACCCGGGCCGAGTATCGCTTCCTGCGTACGATCGGGGCGGACGTGGTCGGGATGAGCACCGTGCCGGAGGTTATCGTGGCGGTGCACTGCGGGCTGAAGGTGGTCGGGTTGTCGGTGATCACCGACATGTGCCTGCCCGACGCCCTCAAGCCGGTGAACGTGGACGAGATCATCGCCACAGCCGGTCGCGCGGAGCCTAACCTGCGAAAGCTGGTTCGCGGAGCCCTTAACACCCTGGCCGAGGTCCGCTTGGCCTAGGGTCTTCTCTTTGCAGGGCCTTGACGGAGCGGGTAAAATGAATTCCGGAGCCTACCACGCTCTGCCCCACCTCACCACGTAAACATCCGAATCGCGGGCACGTTTGATGACGTTTCACGCCCTTTCGGATCCCCGCCTCACGACAGATTGCCGACCACCCACAACCGCGCACATCTGTTCGTCCACCGGTAAACGCTCATGCATGGTTTCCTGCTGCCGACTGCGCGATGCTCGCTGATGCGCACTCTGACGCGGTTGCTGCTGCCGTGCGTTTTGCTGGTCGGCTCGGGGACTTTCTCCGCCTTTGCTGAGGATGAGGAAACGCACGGCGAGGTGCCGCGGGCGGTCGAGGTGCCGGAGGCGATCCGCGAATTCTTGCAGTTCAACTGTCTGGATTGCCACGAGGGTGAATATGCCGAAGCCGGCTTCGACGTGACCAGCTTGGAGGCGGGCCTTGGCGAAGAGAACCTCGATCGCTGGGTTCGTGTTTTCGATCGCGTGCACGACGGAGAAATGCCCCCTCCCGACGCCTCGACGCTCGAGCCCGAAGAGACTGCGGCGTTCGTCCGACAGTCCGGCGATTGGCTGCGCGCCTACCAGCGTCGCCAACAGCAGCGACTGGGCCGCGTGCGAGCCCGCCGGCTGACCAATCTGCAATTGGAACGATCGCTGCAACACGTGCTGGGGATCGACGTTCCGCTGTCTCGCGAGTTGCCCGACGAACCGCGGAGCGACGGGTTTACGACCGTGGCCGAGGCGCAGAGCGTCTCGCACTTCCAGCTCCAGCAGCATCTGGACGTCGTCGACATGGCGCTGGAGGAAGCGTTCCGGCGAGCGATCGACGGTGATGATTTGGCGTCCCAACGCCGCGAGATGTCCGCCCAAGACGTGGCTCGCACCAATCCCCGCCGGCGGACCCGCGAACCCGAAATGCTCGACGGCGCCGCGGTGGTCTGGTCCAGCGGACTTTCCTTCTACGGTCGCTTGCCCGCCACCACGGCCAAGCAGTCCGGCTGGTACCGCTTTGAAGTGGAAGCTTCGGCGCTGAAGAAACCCGACGACCACGGCGTGTGGTGCAGCGTTCGTAGCGGCCGCTGTGTCAGCAGTGCCCCGCTGTATGAATGGGTCGGGATGTTTGCGGCTCAGAACGAACCTCAGCGGTGGACGTTTGAAACCTGGCTGGATCAGGGCCAGATGCTGGAGATCCGGCCGAATGACCGCACGCTGAAGCAGGCTCGTTTTGCCGGCGGCCAAGTTGGGACGGGCGAAGGCGAACCGCAGAACGTTCCGGGCGTGGCGCTGCACGAAGTCGTCATGCAGCGGTTCCATCGCGGAGCGGACGATGACGCCATCCGCCGAATCCTGTTTGACGATCTGCCCTTGGAAGTGTCCGCGAAGCCGAACGCCAAACGCCGCGGCCGCGCGGCCGATCGGGACGTCGAGGTGATCCTGGATTCGGACGATCCGGCCGCCGACATCGCGCGGCTGATGCATCGTTTCGCGGGCCGCGCCTTCCGGCGTCCGGTCGCCCCCGCTTCGATCGCGCACTATGTGGACGCGACGACGCAGGCGGTCGAGGACGGACAACCGTTGGTCGAGGCGCTCCGCGACGGGTATCGGGCTCTGCTGTGTTCGCCCCGTTTTATGTACTACTACGAACCGCCCGGCGAACTGGACGACGCGGCGATCGCGACGCGGCTGAGCTACTTCCTGACCGGCGGGCCGCCCGATGCGGTGCTGTTGCAGCTTGCTGCCGAAGATCGGCTGAGCGATGCCGATGTTCTCGAGCAACAGGTCGAACGCTTGCTCGAACAACACGACTCGCGATTCATCCGCGACTTCGCGAACCAATGGTTGGACCTGAGCGAAATTAATTTTACCGAACCCGACCGGCGCCTGTTCCGACGTTTCGACATCCTGGTCCAGCAATCGATGTTGGCCGAGACCGAGATGTTTCTGACCGACATGCTGCGGCGTGACGCGTCCACCGCGCAGTTGATCGATTCGCCGCACACGTTCTTGAACGAACGACTGGCTCGGTACTACGGCATCGACGGTGTGACGGGCGACCGGTGGCAGCGCGTCGAGCTGCGGCCCGAAGACCATCGTGGCGGCGTGTTGACGCAAGGAGCGATTTTGAAGATCACCGCCAACGGTACGAACACCTCGCCGGTGATCCGCGGCGTGTGGGTCAGCGAGCGGTTGTTGGGGGTGCCGATTGCACCGCCTCCGGAAAGCATTCCGGCGATCGAACCCGATACGCGCGGGGCCACGACGATCCGCCAGCTGCTCGAGAAACATCTCAGCGACGATTCCTGCGCCAGTTGTCACGTCAAAATCGACCCGCCGGGGTTTGCTTTGGAAAATTACGATCCGGCCGGACAATGGCGAACGCATTACCGCCGCGGCGGTCGATCGAATAAGCAGGGCGCGAAGATCGATCCCGGTTACGAGTGGCCCGACGGAACGAGCTTTGCGGACATTAACCAGTTCCGCCAGCGCGTGCTGGAAGACCGGCGGCGGATCGCGGCCAACGTCGCCGAAAAGATGATCGCCTACGGCACCGGGGCTCCGGCGAGTTTTGCGGATCGACCGGCGCTCGAACAAATTGTCGCTTCGACACAAGAATCCGATTACGGTTTTCGATCGCTGCTCAAAGCGGTCGTCACCAGCGAACTGTTTCGCCGCAAGTAAAACTGTAAAACGGTTTCGCCGCACGTAACCGTTTCGCCGCACGAAATCCTTTACCGTACGAATCACTTCCTTCCCCAGGATTGCGAAATGACTCACCTAGCTTTGCGAAAACTCGACCGACGCACGATCCTCCGCGGCGCCGGCGTGTCGATGACCCTGCCCTGGTTGTCGGCGATGCAGCGGGCTTGTGCGGCACCGGGCGACGCTGCGGGACCGCCGCGGCGCTTCGTTTCGATGACGCTGGGGTTGGGGCTGCTGGGCGATAACCTGAATCCCCGGCAGGCCGGTCGCGATTACGAATTGTCGCCGTACCTCGAGGGCGTTGCCGACCTGCGGGACGCGTTCACGGTCGTCTCGGGCAGCTCGCACCCGGGCGTCAAAGGCGGGCACCGTGCCGAAGCGAGTTTGTTGACGGCCAACCCGGCCGGCAGCTCGGGCAACGCCAAGAACTCGATCTCGCTGGACCAGTTGATGGCCAAGCACCTGGGCGACGCGACGCGTTTTCCGTCGCTGGTCCTGGCCAGTTCCGGCAGCAACAGCCCGTCCTATACCGAGACCGGAGCGATGATCCCGGCGCTCAGTTCGCCCTCGAAGCTGTTCGAGCAACTGTTTGTCGACGACGCCGTGGGACGCCAGCAGCAACAGGTGCGGCGGGCGCGGCACGGTCGCAGCATCATGGACTTGGTTTCCGAGGACGCCCGGCGGCTCAGCGGGCAACTCGGCGCGGGCGACCGGCGACGGCTGGATCAGTACTTCAGCAGCGTTCGCGACCTGGAACAGCGTTTGGCCAAATCCGAAGCCTGGGCTCGGCGACCCAAGCCCGAGGTGGATCGCGAGAAACCGGTCGACATCGGCAACAGCAACGATTTTATCGGTCGGCAGAAGTTGATGAGCGACATGATTTGTCTGGCTCTGCAGACCGATTCTTCGCGCTTCATCAGTTATCACCTGGGGGGCAGCGGCGGCGTCTTGCCGATCGCCGGTGTGAAGGCCGGCTACCATGCGCTCAGCCATCACGGCAAAGACGAGGACAAGCTGGCGCAGTTGGCGATCGTGGAAACCGAGATCATCGCCGCGTGGGGCGAGATGTTGCGAAAGCTGGCCGCGGTCGAAGAGGATGGTGGCACGCTGCTCGATCACACCTCGGTGCTGTTGACCAGTAATCTGGGCAACGCCTCGAACCACGACAACCGCAACATGCCCGTGTTGTTGGCCGGCGGTGGTTTCCGTCATGGCCAGCACTTGGCGTTCGATTCCAAGAACAACTACCCGCTGACCAACCTGTACGTCAGCCTGCTGCAGCGCGTCGGGTTGCCGATGGACCGCTTCGCCAGCGGGACCAGCACGATGACCGGCCTGGAGATGGTTTGAGCCGAGGGTCTGGCCGTCGCTGAAGTCGCCCGACTTTGGGCTTTTCCGACGCTCGGTGGGAACCGCTACTCGGTGGCCTGTTCTCGGGTCTGATCTTCCCCCGGTCCCAGTTCTCCCAGTCCCAGGAACCGCAGTGTCAGGTCCTGCACATCGTGTTGATCCATCAGGAACGAGTGCAGGTGCGGGACGGTGTGGAATTCCGCGGCGCCGTCCAGTCGAGCCTCTTCGACGCTGACCACCAGATCGCTGCTGCCGTCGACCAAGGGATTGTAGGGTTCCAGGCCCGGCATATCGCCGGCGATGATGGCGAAGGGACAGGGTGGCGTCGCCAGGCCGTCGCACAGCCGTTGCCAGTGTGGTCCTAGTTGCATGCCGCCCTCGCCTGTGACGACGCCAAACAGACCCAGCTTAGAAAGCTTTCGGGCGATCGCCGCGCCTTGGTTGGGCGGGCCCAGCATGACCATGCAGTCCAGCCGTGGCAGGACGCCTTTGGGGTCCCCGGCGGCCTGCCAATCGGCGATGGCGTGTCGCACCACGATATTGCCCATGCTATGTCCGACGAAGCTGATGCGGGGTTCGCCCGGAAGGCCTTCGACCAATTCACGCAGGGCGGCGGCGTGGTCAGGGATCCCGGCTCGCGTGCTGGCATAGGAAAACGCAATCACCTCGGGGGCGTCCGCGCACTGGCCGATGCGGCGACCGAGCCCGCGCATCGAATGTTTGCTGCGCATCAAGCCGTGCAGCAGGATCACGACGTGGTCGGCGGCGGCGTGCTGGTCGATATCCGCGGTGGCTTCGCGTAGTTTATTCTCGCAGGCCTCCCGGTCGCCCCAGGCGCGGCGGATATCGCGGTCGTCCAACAACCGCCAGTGCCCGGTCAGGGCGTGCTGCTGCAGCCGCCAGCCCGCGACGTTTCGATGGTCGGTCCAGACCTGGGTACCGCCCAGGGTTGGCAGGGGGACGTTGGGGATCGGCATCGAAAAGCCTTCCTCGGCGGCGTTGGTTACGTTTTGGGGGCCAGGCGGCTGGGCGGCGGCAAGCGAACTGCCGGTGATCCAGATTAGGAATCCGCCCAGCAGCGGAAGTGCGTTGTAGTCTACCCCAAGCATGATCGAGCCTTTTTGCGGTCCAAATAAAGCGCCTCCGGTAGCCAAAACCGGCTAAACAACGCAAGATCAACCTCTTCGCCCCGTCCTTTCCATGTTTTGCAGTTTCTCAGAATCATGAAATCACTTTCCCTGATCGGTTTTCTTGTGGCGGCCACTTGGTTGCCGACCGGCACGCCGGCGACGCTGCAGGCGGCCCAGTGGTCGGTACCGCTGGGCGGCAACGCGTTTCCGGCGGATCCGCAGCGTGGCGGAGCGGGCATCGGCCGCGATGGGACGTTAACGATGCGGACGGCGGAGGACGCGTTCTCGGTCTACTTTCACGTCGACCGACCGGCCGAGCTATCGTTATCGCTTCGCGCTCGCCGCGGTCCCGAGTCGGCCGAGCAGAGCAGCGGCGGGATCGTCGTATCGGTAGCCCAACAGCAATGGTCGATCGCTCTCGACCCACTCTCCACCCCCGCCGCGGGGACAGTCCCCGCGCCAGCCTCCACCCCCGCCGGGGACCCCGCCGGGGACAGTGCTCGCGCCGGGGACAGTGCTCGCGCCGGGGACAGTGCTCGCGCCGGGGACAGTGCTCGCGCCGGGGACAGTGCTCGCGCCGGGGACAGTGCTCGCGCCGGCTCGTCGGGGACAGTGCATCGCGACGGGGACAGTGCTCGCGACGGCTCGTCGGGGACAGTGCACGCCCTGGGGACAGTCATGGTCTCCCAGCCGGGGTACGTCCGCGTCGACCTGGGCGGAGCGGGCGGGGACGGAGCGGACGGGGACAGTGCCGGCGGCCGGGTGATAGCAAGCGACTTGCTGGTGTCGTCGGACACGCCGGGGTTGCAGCTTGATTATGTCAAAAACAACCGGGGCAATATGTTCTACTGGGGCCGCCGCGGGCCTTCGGTCCATTTGCGGTACCGCGTGCCCGATGACCGGCCTTTGCAGTACGCTTACAGCGAGATCACAGTTCCCGTTGGTGAGGACGCGATGGGGTCGTATTTCATGGCTAACGGGTTTGGCGAAGGTTATTTTGGATTTCAGGTCAACGGGCCCGAGGAAAGACGTGTCTTGTTTTCGGTTTGGAGCCCATTCAAGACGGATAATCCACGCGAGATTCCCGAAGACAAGCGAATTGTTGCTCTGGGACGCGGCCCCGAGGTGCATATTGGCGAATTCGGCAATGAAGGTTCAGGTGGGCAGAGCTATCTGATCTATCCTTGGAAAGCTGGCCGCACATACCGTTTTTTGACGGAAGTGCGTCCTGACGGAAGCGGCCGCACAATCTACACATCCTGGTTTGGCGACAAAGAGGATGACACTTGGCGCTTGATTGCCAGCTTTCGCCGCCCCGAGACGGATACCTACCTACGGGGTTTCCATTCGTTCCTAGAGAACTTCATGCCGTCCTACGGGGCCGTGGGGCGACGAGCTCTGTACGGCAACGTCTGGGTTCGTGATGTCGACGGCCAATGGCACCAGTGCACCCAAGCTCGGTTCTCGGTCGACGCCACCGGCGGCGGGAAACATCGACTGGATTTTCTCGGTGGAGCCGCAGGACCGCACTTCTTTCTGCGAAACTGTGGGTTCTTTGACAAAACCGGCCAGCCGGGCGACGTATTTACCCGCGAACCCAGCGGCGAAGAACGGCCCCAATTCGATCTCGACGCCCTGCCTCGACCGTAAGAGGGCAATGGGAGTGGAACCACGCGTGCCGCCCGAGTGCAGCACCGCCGGCATCGCCGGGGACAGTGCACGCATCGAGCGAGCAGCTACCGGGGACAGTGCACGCACCGGGCGGGCAGCCACAGCTACCATCGCCGGGGACAGTGCACGCATCGAGCGAGCAGCTACCGGGGACAGAAGGCGGCCGGGGACAGTGCACGCACCGAGCGGGCAGCCACAGCTACAGGGGACAGCTACCGGGGACAGTGCACGCATCGAGCGAGCAGAATATCGGGGACACGGGTGACCGGGGACAGTGCATGTAGGGGTGACCGGGGACAGTGCATGTAGAAAACGCGGTTAGGGCCACACGCAAGGCTCTTTCGTCCCGAGGTGTCCCCCGGCCGACACCCGCTATGTAGAGCTAGCAAAAAAACGTGGGAAACTTAATTCCTGAACGTAGGTCCAGGCGCACACTCGACTTACACCACGCGACCTGCCCCACACCCCCACTAGATGGGGC
>NZ_WIAD01000062.1 GCF_009618275.1 Roseimaritima sediminicola | reverse complement strand
AATGAATTATTAGCGAGTCAGTGGGGCATTATAGGGAGTTTCACCCGGCTAAGCCACGCAATATCTCGATTAGCCCACTCGGGTGGTCAAATTTTGTCCACAGCCTGCCGCGTGGGGCGTAGGATGGGCGGCTTTGAGCCGCTCGTCACGGGCGAATTGCTATCACTGTTTAGCGGTGAGAGGCTGCGGCGACGATTTACGGACGAAAGGCAACCCAAAACGATTAACGGGGACAGTGATTGATTGACGGGGACAGTAAAGCGCAGCTGATGTTCTGCTAGCAGCTAGCTGACGGCTTGCGTATTGACGGTCCCTGTTCGTCTTGCTCAGGCAAACTCTTCGGACACCAGCGCGGGTTTCGCCGAAAATCCACCATCCTTGGCTTTCCCACGACAACCCCGGATGGGCTACTTTTTCGCCAGCACGTGGCGGTACACCGCGGCCGTTTTCTCGGCCATGGCGGTGTCGGAGAAGTGCTCGCGATGCCGCAGGCACGCCGCTTCGGCCATCGCCGTCCAGTCGTATCGGCCTTCGACCAGCGCCGTGATCTGCTGGGCCAAACTGCGCGAACACTGCGGATCGGCCAACAAACCTTCGCGCCGGTGCCGGATCGCTTCGGGCGTGCCTTCCACTTTTGTGGCCACCACCGGCAGGGCGGCCGCCATCGCTTCCAAGACCACCATCGGTAGGCCTTCGCCGTACAAGCTGGGCAGCACCATGGCATCGAGTTCCGCCAGCGCCTGCGGCACGTCCGCGGCAAATCCCCGAAACTCCACGCGGTCGCTGACTCCCAACCGCTGTACCTTCTCTTCGATGCGTTCCCGGTAGGCATCGCTCTCAAACGGACCGATGCAGCGGAGATGCACCTCGTGTCCGGTCTTTTTCAGATGCGAGATCGCTTCGAGCGCCACCTCCAAGCCTTTGCGTGGTCGCATCAGGGCGACCATGCCCAGCACCCATCGGCCGCCGGGCCGGGGCGTGTGTTTTCGTTCCGGCCGCACCCCCGGCACGCCGTTGTGGACCACCGAGATGCGTTGCGATGGCCAGCCACCTCGACACAGCGTTTCACCAAGACTGTTCGAAACGGCGATCAGATGGCGGCAGTTGCGAAGCGACAACCACTCCAGCGATGCGTTCAGCCGATTCACTAAGCGTCGAGCCGAATCCTGGGCGGCCGGACTGTGGACGTGATACACCCACGGCACGCCGCTGAGCCTGGACGCCAAGGCGGTCAACACGGCGGTTCGCGGTGTGTGGGCATGCAGCAGGTCGTAACGGTGCTGCCGAGCCAGTCGGCTGATGCGGTAGGCCACCGTCACGTCCAGTCGGCCCCGCATCGGCATCCGGTAACAGTTGCCGGCCGCGCCGCCGGCTTCGTCCAGGATGTCGGCGAAGCGGCCGGGTTTGACGCATACAAAATCGGCTCGCACGCCGGCGGCGGGCAGGCAGCGGCCCAGATGCGACTGAACCCGCTCGGCCCCGGCAAAGTGCTCGCCATTGACGACGTGCAGCACGGCGGCGAAACACTGCCGGTTCGGTTCGCTGCCGGTCGATGCCGCGGAAGTCATCGCGCTGCCCGCTGGACCGTTCGGTGGCAGGACCACGGCAGGGGCGTTGGCGACGTTTGCTTGGGGGACAGAGGTCCTCATCGGAATACCCGTGGTGTCAGCGGTGAACGATGGTGAAGAGAGCGGGGGAGTTGGGGATCAAAGTCAGTCGAAGGCCGTGGGTCGCATTAGTCTTGCTCGCCGAGTCGCTCGAACAACGCGGCTAGTGCGCGGCGAGCCGAACGCGGATCGGTCGCTGTGTCGAGCAACGCTTCGGCCCGTCGCTCGGCGTCGGTATCGTGCTGGCCGGACACGTCCCACAGCAGCGCCGGGCGGGACAGCGACGCCGGGCGGGACAGGGCAGGGGACAGCGTAGGCGAGGGGTCAGCAAACGAGGAAGGAGCGGGCGCGAACGATTGCAGCTGGACATCGGCTGCAGCACCGGCGACGAACGCGCCGACGTCATCGAATCCGCGAGCCGTCCGTTCGAGCGTTTCGCCGTCGGCGTTCACGCCGATCATCTGGATCAAGCCGCCGGCGTGCTGCCAACGAACCGAATCGTCGGCGGCGTATAGGCGCGCCGTATCGTGTCCACCGAAAGTCGCATTGGCTTCGACCGATTCGAAATAGCGAGCGCTGGCGTAGTAGCCCGGTCCGCTGATGCTGGCAGACACGGCCGAAGCGCTCATCCGGTCGTCACCCTCGCTGTCGTACAGTTTGGCCTCGTCCTGCCCGCCGTTTTGAGCGAAGGCATAAACGCGTTCAAACCCGTAGGCCAGATTAAAATGGGTCTCTCCGCGCAGACTGGTGAACTGCGGGCGGATGACCAGCGTTTCATCCGCGGACGAGTCGTAAACGAACGCGGTGTCTTCGCCGCCGGCCGTGGCATGCACATAGATTCGCGGAACGTCGGTGACGCGAAACGAATAACCGGCGCCGGTCAAATGCGCCTCGCCCGGCCTGGTGGTCAATTGGTCGTCGCCCGGCGTGTCATAGACCGACGCTTGGTCCGCGCCGCCGCCGCCGTCGAACGAGACCTGTTCGAACCCGTCGAACTGGACGGTCAATCCCTGCCGCAATAACCGGCTGGCCTCGCCGCTCGCGTTCCCGCCGGGATGTAAGACCAGTCGTTCGGTAGCCGTCGAGCCTTGCAGATCGATGCGGTCGCTGCCGCCATCACCCTGGATCCGCAGCGAAGACAGGCCCGTGGTGGAATCGAAGCGGTACTGGGCGCCGTTGACTTGCAGGGTAACGACGTCCGTCAGATCCAGTCGCACCTGATCGCTCTGGCCGGTTCCCAGGACCCGAATGTCACCGCCGTCGAATTGCAACAGGTTTGTAATGGCGACGGTTTCCGGACCGGCATTCTGCAAACGAAGGAAGATCGCTTGTTGGCTGCCGACCTGATAATCGAGCTGTTGCGTTGCGTCGGCGCTGCTATCGGCGCCGGTAAAACGATCGAATGATTCCAGCGGACGTCCCTGGCCATCCACAGCTTCGACCAGCGTGCCGGCGGGAATGCTCAATGACAGGATGCCATCGTGCGTGCCGCGGAGGGTGTACCACTGGTCGGGATTCAACGTCACGGTTTGCGAATCGATCATCCCCAGATCGACGGCTTGGGCCGGATCCAGTGTGGAGCTTTCGAGCGGGGGCGTCGTGTCCTGTTGGGAATCGGCCAGCAACGCATCGATGGCCGCTTCGAGATCCACCGTGTGATAGGTCAGCCCGGTCAGAGGGTCGGTCGCGGTGATGGCGGTTTCCCGTAGGTGGCCAAGGATAGCCGCCGGGTCGGTGTCGGCCGCCGGATCGGCCTGCAACATGGCTTGCCGCACCAGGGCACTCGCCGCCGCGACTTGCGGCGCGGCCATGCTGGTTCCGTCGGTAGCCGCGTAATCGTCGACGTTGCCGTCCCAGCCGAAGACGTGGTCGGGAACGCTGCTGCGCACCTGATGCCCCGGCGCTGTCAACAGATCGGCTTGCCGCTGCGAAAAACCGCTCAGCGCCCCGTCCGCGTCGATGCTTCCCACGGCGGTCACCCACCTGCTTTCCGCCGGGTAGGTCACGCGGCTGGGGAAGTCCGCGTCGAACTGGTTGCCGGCCGCGGCGACCACGATAATGCCGTCGTCGTGCAGTTGCTGGAGTTCGTCTTCCAACTGGCCCAGCACCTGGGCTTCGTTGGCTTCGTGCAGGATCGCGCCCAGCGACAGGTTCACCGTCGTGATCGGATGTTCGTAGGCGTCGCGGTTTTCATGCACCCACTCGAGGGCCGATTCGATCGCGTCCAAACTGCCGCGGCCCGAATCGTCAAAGACGCGCAGGGCCAGCAGATCGGCGCCCGGAGCGATGCCGCTGAACCCCGGACCGTCGCCAGCGAGCAACCCGGAAACATGGGAACCGTGGAAACCGGCCGGCGCATCGTCGTAGGGGTCGGCGTCGTTTTCGGCAAAGTCCCATCCGCCCACGACGCGATAGCCGGGACCGAAACCGCCCCCCAGGGCCACATGGTCCCAGGCGATCCCACTGTCGATGACCGCGATGCTCTGGCCGGCACCGTCCAGGCCGTATTGCTGACGGATTTCGGCCGCTTGCTCGAGCAACCAGTCGCTGGGAATCGCCGCGGGGTCGCCGTCCGCCGCGGGAGTCGGATCTTCGATCGAAGAGAGCACCAGATCGGCTGCCAGCGATGCCGACAGAGCCAGCCGCGATTCGCAAACACGCAGCGACCGCTGCGAGCGTCGTAGCGGGTCACCCAGCCGCCGTTGCCGCGTCGCCTGCTGGGGGAGCGCAGGATCGGCGCCGGGAGACGGGCGGTTGAAGGCGTTTTGATCGGGAACCATGGATTTCTGCAGTTTGCCCAGTTTTCGTGACAGACAAACCTAGGTCGGCACAATCGCCCGCGAACTACCCAATCGGACCCTGGCAAATTCGCCTCGACTTTTTCGCTGCGTCCCGCCGACACAACAGTACGGATCGTTACTACCCGCATTGCCTTAACCCGCATTGAGTGTTGTTACCTGCCATGTCACTCGCGCAAACCTGGGCCACGTTCAAGCTGTTGCACCTGTCGAAACCGGCTGGCGACCGCTGTCTGTACAAATCGGTGCGTGGCCAAACGGTTGCGTCCGTCCTGGAGATCAATCTGGCCGGCCTGGACCGCACAACACGGTTGATCGACTGGCTCCGCCAACAAGGCAACGAGGGGCCGATCCGCTACGCCGCCATCGATCTGTTCGAGATGGCCGAGGACGGTCACGGCGTGGGTTTGAAAACGTTCCACCAGAAACTGTCCGCCCTGGGCGTCAAACCGCTGCCGATTCCCGGCACACCAGCGCAAGGCTTGCCGCGGGTGGCCAACACGCTGGGCGCGATCGACCTGGTCGTATTCGACGCCGACCAGCAGCAGCTGGACGATCCCTTGCTGCAGACTCTGCTCAACCGCGTGACGCACCAGAAGTCGATCCTGCTGGCCCGCGACGCTCGCGGAGCCTTCCAGTTGCACGGCACCGACCGGCTGCAGGCCAGCGGTGGTCAAAGCCGCGTGGCCTAGCCGGAACAGGCATAACGGAACTCGCCAGAGTTTGGATGGGAGACCACGCGTAGCTGAAGTCGCCAGAGTTTGGATGGGGTAGCGTGTGGAGAGATATTTGCGCGGGTCCAAAGTCTGGCGACTTCGGCTACGGCATGGGGCGGGGTTCGATGGGGGTTTTGGACCGCTCGCCCGGTTGCTCGCGAACGTACTGCGGGACGGCATAGCCCGGGACGCGCTGGCGAAGTCCCGCCATCAACTGCAGCCCCGTCGCTTCGTCCACTTCGAAGTGGCCGGCTCCCTGAACGCGGTCCAGCTGATGCAGGTAGTAGGGCTGGATGCGGTGATCGACCAGCCGCAGTGACAGGGCTTCCAGAGCCGCAACCGAATCGTTCACGCCGCGCAGCAGGACGGCTTGATTCAAGACGGGGACGCCGGCGTCGATCAGGCGCGCCAACGCGCCCAGGGTCGGCCCGTCCAGTTCGGCCGCGTGGTTACAGTGCACAACCACCCAGGATGTGGCTCGCGTTGCCGCCAGCATGTCCCGCAGCGCCTCGGTGACCCGCTGGGGAATCACAATCGGCAGGCGGGTATGGATCCGCAGGCGGCGAACGTGAGGGATGCGGTCGAGGGCGCCGAGCAGCGACTGCAGCAGCGGATCCACCAACGTCAGCGGGTCGCCGCCGCTGAGCAGGACTTCCGAAATCGTCGGATCCGCCGCAATATGGTCCAGCGCCTCCTGCCACGCCTGCAGCCCCTTGGGCACGGTCTGGTAAGGAAAGTGTCGGCGGAAGCAGTAGCGGCAGTGCACCGCGCAGGCCCCGCTGGTGACCAACAGGGCGCGGCCGTGATACTTGTGCAGCAACCCGGGCAGAACACTGGCGTTTTGTTCAGCGAGCGGATCCAGCGAATAGGTGTCCGGCGTATCATTCTCTGCCTCGACGCTCAGGACCTGGCGGAGCAGGGGGTCGTCGGGATCGCCGGGACGCATCCGGGCGAGAAACTCCAGCGGCACAAATACGGTAAAATCCTGAGCTGAACGCCCGTCGGCCAGCGATTCGGGCAAATCCAGCTTCCGGCACAGCTCACCAGGGTCTCGGATTGCCCGCCGCATCGCCTCCTGCCAACGCACTTCGGGCTCAAGCGAGCAATGGGCGCGGACAGAGTCGGCTTCGCTCGTTAGAATCTCGTCCAAAAATCCCACCTGACAATTAATCTGACTCGGAGACCTGAAAAGTTGGCAACTTATAATACCAGCGATTTTCGCAAAGGCCTGAAGGTCCAAATTGACGGCGACCCCTACCTGATGATCGACATGCAGTTCGTCAAACCGGGCAAGGGCAACGCGTTTTACAAGTGCCGAATGCGGAACCTGGTCCGCGGCACGGTGCTCGAACGCACCTACAAGGGGGGCGACTCCCTGGAAAGTGCCGACGTCGAAACGGTCGATGTCCAGTTCCTGTACCGACAGGGCGAAGATTATGTCTTCATGGACAACAGCACCTTCGAACAGTACGAAGCGAGCAGCGACATAGCCGGCGACATCTGGAAGTACTTGAAGGACGGCATGGTCTGCACGATGACGCTGTACAATGGCAACGCCATCGTCGTCGAGCCGCCGAACCACGTCGAACTGGAAGTCATCGAGTGTGTCCCGGGTGCCAAGGGCGACACGGCGACCAACGTGACCAAGCCGGCCAAGTGCGAGACCGGTGCGGAATTCACCGTGCCCGGCTTCATCAAAGAGGGCAACGTCATCAAGATCGATACCCGCAGCGGCGAATACGTCGAACGGGTCAGCAACTAGCTCGCTCGAGTTATAATGACCGGACCTTAAAACGTCCGCACGGTTGCTGCGGACGCTCGCATTCTCTGTCCCTCCTACCCCAGACCGACACCATGCCCCGCCGCCTGCTTACGCCGCTGTTCGTCGCCCTGTCGCTGATCTGTTTGACGACCGGACGAGCCACACCGGCCGCCGCGCAAGACGCTGCGGCATCACCGGCCGCCGAGACCGAGTCCTCGGACGAATCCCCAGCGAAGGCGTCCCAGCCGGCTGGAAAAGCGGACGACAAGACCAAATGGATCGCCCTGCCGACGACGGCCGAAGGCCCCTGGGAAAACTGTAACTTCGGCGGCGACGGTGAGATCACGTTCGAGGACGGCGTGGCCAAGCTGGGGTTCGGTGATCCGCTGACCGGCATCCGGTTGACCAAAGAAGGTTTTCCCCGAGAAAATTTCGAGATCCAGCTGCAGGCGCGACGCACCAGCGGTTTCGATTTCTTCTGCGGACTGACGTTTCCCGTCGGCAAAGGTCACGTCAGCTTCATCCTCGGTGGCTGGTCCGGCGGTGTGGTCGGGATCAGCAGCATCGATGGGCGGGACGCTTCGGAAAATGAAACCACCGATTTCCGCACCTTCGAAAACGAGCAGTGGTACACGGTTCGCGCTCGCGTGGACGAGAAAACAATCCAGTGCTGGATCGACGACAAACAGCACGTGGATGTCGAGCGGGGCGACCACGAATTCACCATTCGCAACGAAATGGATCCCTCGCTGCCCGTCGGCATCGCGGCCTTCCAGGTGACGTCCGAAATTCGCAATGTGCGATACCGAAAGCTGGACAGTGCCGACACGACGCCAAAATCCGGATCCCAACCGTGATCGATACGGCCCACCCCGAGCATCCCCAGCATCCCGACCAGCACGAACGGTGGATGCGAATGGCCGTCGATCTGGCCATGCAGGCCGCCCAAGAGGATGAGGTGCCCGTGGGGGCGGTGATCGTCCACGAGAATCGCGCAATCGCCGGCGCGTACAATCAGCGAGAAATGCTGAGCGATCCGACGGCCCATGCGGAAATGATCGCGATCACCCAGGCCGCCGGAGCGTTGGGCGATTGGCGGTTGGAGAACTGCACGTTGTACGTCACCTTGGAACCGTGCCCGATGTGCGCCGGGGCGATCCTGCAGGGCCGCATCCCCAACGTGATCTTTGGGGCCATGGACCCCAAAGCCGGTGCGGTCGACAGCTTGTTTCATCTGCTGAACGATCCGCGACTGAACCACCGCTGTGAAGTGACCGGCGGCGTCATGGCCGAACTGTGCGCCAAGATGCTCACAGACTTCTTCGCCGCCAAAAGAGCCCAGGGCAAGAAGTAGGCTGGCGAATTTGCTGCCACGGAACTCCCCGTAGCTGAACTCGCCAGAGTTTGGAAACGCGAGCCCTGGTGCTCCAAAGTCTGGCGACTTCAGCTACGGGAAAATGCGCTTCCGGCCGAAGCGGGCAGAAAACGATTTCGATTGCGCTCAGTACGCTTCTTCGCTGCGGATGCCTTTGCGTTCGTTGTTCAGCAGCGAATCCAGGTTCCGGTTCTGCTGCTGCTGGAACATCGAGTTCTGCTCGAACAGGTTCTGCTGCAACGCTTCTCGCTTCGAACCGGAATGGGGCAGGGCAAAGTGTTCGTCCACTGCTTCGGCATCGGCGGGCGCGTCGTCGGCTTGCTCCGATAACCGCTCCCGCTGCAGCACCGTGTCACCGCGATAGAAGGCGTACTGGTCTCCATCGTGCACGGCGATGACGGTGCTGGTGCCACGGATGTCGTCGGCGATGGCCAGCCCGCGCAGGTCCGTATCTTCCGAGACGAAATCTTCGTTTTCCGAACCGATAACCTTGACGTGAACGTCGCTGAGAAACGCATCCTCCACGGCGTCCTTGACGCTCACCCGTACCCGTCCCGAGGTGGCGTCTTCGTCGACCAACAGCCTCAGCGGGCTGACCAGTACCAAGCCCGAGGCGTACAGATTATCGCCGCGGCAAACCAGCAGGTATGCCCCTTGTTGTTCCAGCGGCAATTCCATCTGGATGCTGCGATCGCGGTAGTCGTGGCCGTCGCCGAGGTCGATGGCCTCTTCGTGGTGCGGTTTGATTCCAGCCAAATTAATTGCGGTGATGCGGTCCAGGTTCCGCTGCATCAACCCGAACTTCATCAAGTCGATGCGATAGACCTTCAGGTGCGCCTCGCCCAGATTGCGGAAGCGGAGGCTGACCTGTTTGGGATCGTCCGGCCGCAGCGTGGTGACTTCGTCGATTTCGATCGACCGCCGTTCGAAAAACTGAATTGCTTGCGCGGCATCGACAAAACGCTGGCGCACCTTGGCGTACTGCGTGACTGCTTTTTCCGCCTGCCCCAAGCTGTGGTAGATCTGCCCCATGATGTAGATCGCCTCCCAGCGGTTGTCCGCCGCCCGCGTGCGAGACGATTCCGGCACCGCGAACGTCGCTTCGGCCACCTTGCGGCACATCTCTAGCGCCTGCTCGGGCTGGCCCAGTTCGAAATAGCAGTAACCGATGATGTACCAGAAGGAATCCAGCAAGCGGCTTTGCGGGTATCGCTGGGCATACGTCTCGCAGCGGCGGATCGCGTGTTCGTACTGCTGCAGGTCCAGCAGGGCGGTCGCCAGCGCGAAACTGGCTTGATCGTCGGCGGGATCTTCGGGCCAATTCGTAATGAAATGATCCAGCATCTGCACGGCGGCTTGAATTAAATGCACGCGGGTGATGCCGGCGTCTTTCATCCTCTGGTCTTCGCTCGCCAGGGCAGCACGGCGATAGGTTTCCTGGGCGAGCGCGTAGGTGGCCTGTGCGATGTAAGATTCGGCCGGATAATCGCGCAGCAACTGCTCGAGCAACTGCAAACTGCGAATCGCTTGCCCGCGTCCATCCAGAAACCCTGCGATCTGCGACTCGCGTTCGAAACTGCCCTGGACCGTCGCCCGATAGACCAAGTAACTGCGTTCGAACTCGCTGAGTTGTCGATACGACTGGGCGACCTGCAGGATGTCCTCGAAGGAGTGTTCGACGTCGGGATACTTTTCCTTCAGCACCTCGAAGAAGCGTACGATCTGGTCGTGGTCTTGGTCGGCCAGGGCGATGGCGAACATCCAGCGATGAACATTCTTGAACGGTTCGTCCTTCAAACGCCAAGATTCCAGCAGCGTCTTTAGATGCTCGGCCGCGGCCTTGTAGTTCTTCCGCTGGAACTCCTGCTGGCCCAGGTGGTACAGTTCGTCGGGCGTTTGGCGGTAGGGGTCGCTGGAAGTCTGACCGGCGGGCAGTACCGTGAGGTTGCTCGCCCCGGCCAAGGCAAAGCGATCCGGCTCGTAGTAGCTCTGCAGAATCGTCTGCGGCACCTCGTACCGACCGGGTACGTTGCCGACCAGCGTGTAGCTGATGTTGCTGGGGTACTGCGTCGTACCGATAAAGAACACGATGCGTCCGGCTTCGACTTCAAAGCGTTCGAAGCTTCCCCGCACCGAGTCTTCCAGAACCGAGCATCCCGCCGGGATCGATTCGATGGCCACCAGATAATCGTAGGGCCGATCGGTCCGCGGCCCGCTGGTGCGTCGCCGGGGCATCAGGGTCACGTCGGCGCGATTTCCGACGGGCAATTCGGTCAAGGGATTATGGAAGGATGAATAGGATCCGTCGACGATGCGGAAACCTCGTGGTACGGGCCGCCCAGCGAACAGCCGCGGAGCCGGTTCATAGCGTCGTGCGACCGTCCAGTCCTGGGTCGAGGCGTGAATCTTATCGGCTTCGATAAAACCGCTCAGCACGACGGAATACGTAAAGGTTGCGCGGCCGTTCAGCCGCAGCTCCACTCGCTGCTCGCCTTCGGTGTTCAAAGCATCGCGAGGAACCGCAATCTGGCGACTGGTTTGCCGCCGCGGATCAATCGACAGCCGCTGCACGTCTCGACCATTGACGGCCACATCCAGGGTGTAGGTTTCGGTTTGCGGAGTGGCCCGAGCATGGTGCTGGGCCAGGGCCAGAACGACCGGTCCGTTGGCTTTCTCCACCGGCCACCGCGAGCCGGTACGCTGGGCCCACAACCAATCGGCTAACTTCGCCGTTTGGGCACCCCGCACATCGACCGTTTGCAAGGCCAATAGGTGCAGCGCCCGAAGTTCCACCAGGTTGCGCATCGACGGCGCCACAGCATTCCGCTGCGAAGCCTGAAAGGTCTTTTGATCTTCCGGCAAATCGATCAAAGGGAACAGTTCCCGAGCCATTTCCGGGTGGTTCATTTCCGCGAGGGCCAGGGCCAGATAGATCAATCCGCCTGGGCCCAAGCGGTTGCGTTCGCGAAACAGTCGATTGGCGTATGCGAAATCGCCACACTGGCAGACGGCCATCGCGTGCACCAGCACGGCTTGCCGCTGCAGGTCGCCGGCTTGGGAGGCCGTGAAGGCCGATTGCAGGTACGCTTTGCCTTGCTCGAAGGCGGTTTCGGGAACGGCCAATCCCGCACTTCGCGCCGCCGACAGGGCCCACATTACGCGGGCCGAGAGGATGGCATCGGAGGAGCCGTGCTGCGCATTGGCGGCCCACGACCATCCGCCCTCCTGGTTCTGGATCCCGACCAGGTACGTGACGCCGGCCACCACACGCGCATCCAGTGTCCTGGCTTGGGCAATCTGGCCGTGCGGCGTGTCTCCCAACATCTTCAACAACGCCGTGCCCGCCAGCACGTCGGTGATGCTGCGCTGCAGCGGATCGCGGACGGGCAACCCACAACCAAAGAACACGCCGTCGGGAACATCCTCCAACACGGCCTGCAGCAGTGTGCGATTTAGGTTGGGCCCGATGTTGATTTGAAGCGTCATCGTTTCGGCGGGCACCGGTTGGTCGAACGCCAACAGCGCCAGGGTGCTTTGCGATGCCGTCCCACTGGCCGTTCGGTACACCGGGAAACCGGCGGCTCGCGCCCGGACCGACGACCGCGTGGTGACCGGGGCGCGGTCACCGGCCTGCACGGTCAACTCGAACCGTATATCGCCCGCTTCTCCTACTTCCACCGGGAACGCAAGTTTCTCGATGCCTGGTCCCTGTACCTCGATCGTCTTCGATAACGTCACCGACTTGCCGGCCAGGGAAGCCTGAAATTGCACTTGGATGCTGTGGTCACCCTCCAGGGAGTTGTGAATTTCTACGGGAATCTCGGCCGCGTCTCCGACCGTGAATGCCAGCGGCAAACGCATCTGCGCAAATAGATCTTGCTTGGTGATCAAACGCAAATCGGTTTGGCCGGCGAGCGTCTCTGAGGTGATCCCCCGCGTTTGCAGACGCCAAGCCGTGGACCGCGAGGGCATGGTCAACATCACTGTCGCTTTCCCCTCGGCGTCGGTCTGGACGGACGGATCCCAGAACGCAGTTTCGGAGTATACCGGCGTCGGCAGAACGCGGGCTTGAGGTTCGCCGGCCAGGTCATCCCATAGAGTCCGATCCTGTTCATCCAAGGCCAGAAAGCGGCCACCGTCGGTTATGACGTTCAGCTGCACGGCGGCGGCACGGGACTTGGCAAACGCGGCATCGCCGAGGACCTCGCCGCCCGCCCCGGCGTAGCGACCTGCGGAAATCGGCATGTCGGATGCCATCCAATCGGCCCTGTCTTGTAACTGACGCATTCGCAGGCTCAGCGATTTATCCTGCTGCAGCGCACCGCCGCTGGACTGCTGGGAACCTTGCCCAGGCATGGGCAATGCCAAGCTCTGACCGACCTGCGAACCGAAGGGGTCCATGGCGTCGTATTCCATCGCCCCGGAGAAAGGGTGGTCGACGGGTGCCGACGCCGGTGCTTGTTCCCGCAGCCGTTCCAGAGCGCGCATTTCTCGCTCGAGGATGGCCACTCGCTGGGATTCGTCCAGCAGTGACGGACTGATCTTGCGCGTCTGCGGCTGGTACTGGAACGTACAACTGGTGGCTTGGCGAACGGCCGTTCTTCGCTTGCCCTGATTAAAATAGGCGTCCAGCGCCGCCTGCGATTCGGCAAACCGGTCCAGCAGATTGGCCTGCACCAATGCCAAGGACAGTTCCGCCGCAACCGGTTTGCCCTGCGGGTCGGTAACGCGGATCTGCACCGGCAACTGGCTGCCGGCCGGGACGTCCGTCGCTCCCTCGGCTCTACCGTCGAACTGCAGGGCGATTTGCAGATTCTGTTGAACTCGAAACTCGCTGGAGGTGGCGTGAAAGCGATTCCGCTGCATCACGGCGACCGACAGATAGAAGTTCGGAGCAAACGCCGATTCGATAGGAATCTCGATCGTATTGTCGCCACGCTCGAGCGTTACCAAGCGGTAGCCCAGAACCGAAGCCCCGTCGAAGGTCAGCAGTGCTAGCGCCGGATCCTCGCGCCAGTGAACGTTCACCCGAGCCGTCTCGCCGACGTCATAGCGGTGCCGCTCGGCCAAGATGCGCAGCCGGGTTTCGTCTTCGTCGCCCGAGGCCTGGATCTCGTGTTGGCCGCTGATCTGCTGGCCAAAGCGATCCGTCCCCGTAGCCCGGATCATGTACTGCCCGGATGTGGGCAACGCGAGTGTCAACGTCGCTTCGCCGCTGGCCGGATCGGTCGTGACACGGTGCGATTCGACCGTCTCCTCGATCTGCTGCGACGACTTCTTCGATCGGCGGATCACGTCCACATTCAAGTCGGTGCCAACACCCTCGCCGGCCGGATCGACCACGTGGAACCGGGTCTCGAACGTTTCGCCCTGCAGGTAGACGTCGCGCGTCGTTTGCACATCGATGGCAAAGCCTCGCGTGGCCAGGTACACGGTGGCCGTAGCGCCAACGTTGCGATGCGGATAACGCACGCTCAGCGTCAGCGGTTGGGACTCGCGGAACCGCTGCGTGTCCAGCTCCAGCTGGACCTGTCCCTGGGCATCGGTCGTCGCCGTACGAACCGGGCTGTCTGACCCCAGTTGGTATTCGATCTGTTCCTCGGCCAGCGGCGTTCCGTAGTAGTACTGCAGGCCCACCGTTCCGGTAATCGTTTGGCCGCGATAGTAAACTTTTCGATCCAAATCGATACGGATCTCCACGGGATCCAGATCGTACTCGGCGACTTGAAAACGTGTTTCAAAAGACAACGATCCAGCTTTATCCGCCGGGCCGCGCGAACGTCGATGCAGGTGGATGCGGTATTCGCCTTGTACCGCAAAGCGCGGCAGCAGGAGGTGCCCGTTGATCGAACCGAAGGCATTCAGCCGGACTTCTCCGGATTGCAGTTGTCGGCCGCTGCTGTCGTACACGTCCAACCGGAAGGTCTCATCGGGCCGGAAGGTGAAGCGATCCTCGTCGACCCACCGGACGATACCCCTGATGTTCACGACCTGCCCCCCGCGATAGACCGGACGGTCGGTGTACAGGTAGCCGCGGGGGGTCAGTCCGACCGGAACTTCCAGGCCCTTCAGATTGTTGACCGTTGCGGCGACGTGTCCTTGTTGAATCGCAAACACCCGCAGGTCTTCCACGGTTTTCAAGCGGTCGTGACGGTGCTGCAGCACGCCATCGGGACCGGTCACCGCTTCGGCGAACACTTCGTCTCCGTCGCTCATCAATACGCTGACCTCGGGCATCGCTTGGCCGGTGCGCATGTTCTGGGCGAACAAAAACAATTCCTCTCGAGACGCTTTGACCACCACGTCCAGATCGCTGACGACCACCATCGTCGTCGCTTCCAGTTTGTCACTGCTGACCGTTACGGCCGCCACGCCGGGTTCTTCCAGCGGAATGTCGATCACTTCATCGATCGCCTTGTAGGGCGCATCGTCCGCGACCTGGTGTTCGAATTGCTGGTCCGGATCAATCAGAGCGATGTCCAGCGATTCGACTCCCGTGGCTAGATGCATCTTGCGAAAGTAATCCGCCATATCGATGCGGTAGACCTTCACCTGCACCGACTGCAAGTTCCGCGTCGAAAGCCGGATCTGCGGCTGTTGGTCACTGCGGAACTTGCGTTCGGTCGAAATCTGCAACTGGGGCTTGGTCATCCGCTGCATCCGCACCGTCGCTTGTGACTGCCGGTCACCCTGCACCTTCTTGTAGGCCTCGAGTGCTTCGGGCAACTGGTGCAGATGATCTTCCAGCGTGACACCGATCATGTACGCGGCCTGCGAGGCCTGCGGATGCTGGGGGTATTTGCTGACCAGACGGCGCCAATCGGCGATCGCTTGTTCGAACCAATCGGTCGCCTGCTGGGGCGTCGTAGCAGAAACCTCGTCCGCAGTCTCATCCTCTGGCTCTGTCTTTCGGACCAAAGCCAAGGCCTGGTCGTAGTGCATGCTGCCGAACTGGAAAAGAATTGTGGGGGCGCGAGGATCGAGCGGATACTGGTTCAGGAACGTCTGCCACAATCGGCGGGCGTCGGCGTAGCGCTGCTCCTCACGCGCCGCGGCCGCTTGCGCATACTGGGCGTTGACGATTTGCTGTTGCACCTCGGGCCAATGAGGGTTCGTCGGGTGCTGTTGTAGGAATTCCTGCCAAGCCTCGATGGCTTGATCGTATTTACCTTGGGCCAACCATTGCTGGCCCAGCATGCGACGGGCCTCGGCCATCAGTTGTTCATCGTCGTAGTCGTCATTGGCCAGCAACGTCTGCAATTGTTCGACGGCTTGGACATGCCGGTTGTGATGCGCGAATCCGCGAGCGATTTCGATTTCCGTTTGGGGGGCCAGCCGGTGCATGGGATGTTGCTTGAGAAACCGGCGAGCGAGGGACACGGCTTGTTCCAAGGAGGCCACATCGGGCGGCTGCGGCAGACCGTACGTGTGGGGCAGCCGATAACGCGCTCGAGCCACGAAGTCGACGATCGAGTTGGCGGCGTCTTCGCCGGTTGGGTCATCCTCCTGAACCTCGCCGTCGCCTGCCGCCTCCTCGCTCGCCTCGCCATCGCTGGCTGTCGCTGGCGTCGCGGTATCGGCGTACTGGCGAATCAGGTCCTGCCAGGTGCGGCGTGCTTCGCTGGCTTGGCCTGCAGCCAGCTGGACGGTCGCCAAGCGGAACTGAACTTCGGCCAGCAAGCTGGGGCGCCGCAGCCGTTCTTGCTCCGCCGCCGCGTAGGTCTCGAGTAATTGCTGGTAGGCGGCGATAGCCTCGGCGTGCTGACCCAGTTCCTGATGACAACGCGCGATCTGAAACTCGATGCGTTGCCGCAGCTGCACCGACGGCTCGAGCTCGATGGCTTGCTGATAGAACGCCAGCGCCTGCTCGTAGTCCGGCTGCTTTTCACCGCTGGGATCCTCCGCCGGCTCGCCTTCGAAGAACCGCTCGGCAAACTCCAAATAGATGCCGGCCAGTTCATCCTTGCGGTCTCGCGACAGCAGCCGTTCGGCTTCGGCCTGATAGATTTTGCCCGCCTCGTCGTAGCGTCGCTGCAGGGCGTGGATCCGAGCGCGTCCGAAGCGAGCGCGGCTGATCCAGGGACTGTCCGGGTGATCCTCTTCCAGCGTGGCGAACGCTTCGCGGGCCTGTTCGTAACGCTCCGCTTCGGTCAGAGCCACACCCTGCAAGTACCGCAGGTAGTCGGCTGATTCGCCCGGCTCTCGATCGAGCGCCGTTTCGATACGCCGAACCGCCTCGTCGTAGTCGCGTCCCTGCATCGCTTGGTGGATGCCGCGATCGATCGTGGGCAGCAACGTGATCGCCGACGCCTCGGCGGACTCCTGGCCGCCAGCATTCGGATTGTCGGCCACCGCGCCGAGCCTTGGTGAATCCGGTTCCGCGGCCTGGCAGATCCCTGCACCGACCAGGAGGCAAACCGTGACGGCAACGAACATTTCCCGGGCAGCATTGCGCATGACACATCCACCTTTTTCGGTTCGACAAGAGCCCCACCAGTGGCATAGGCTTCCAGCCTGTGAAAACCAGTGGCATAGGCTTCCAGCCTGTGAAAACCAGTGGCATAGGCTTCCAGCCTGTGAAAACCAGTGGCATAGGCTTCCAGCCTGTGAAAACCAGTGCCCCCATTCTCCACCGACAGGTTAGCTTCGGCGTAGGGCTGGACGCCAGCCGCGCCGGACCGGTTCCGAAAAAAGAGGGAGAGCCAGAGAAAAGCGGAAAACACAGCCGCTGGCTCTCCAGCCTGTCGATTTATTGAGCCGTTTAGGCGCTAGCCTCGGTTTTGTCAGCACCAAACCGGGGCTATCGCCCAAACGGCTCACCTAAGCAATGCGTTTTCGAATAAAGCGACAGGCCGTCTCCGGCCCCGGAGAGCGCGGCTCTCCGAGGCTAGCGAACTGCGGAGTCTGGTATCGGGCAGTTCCTACAGCGTCAACTCATAGCCGAACAGGGCGTTGAAGCCCGGTCCGTCGACGCCGCTGCCGAGCACCCGGTAGTACTTGTCGGTGATGTTTTCCAGCGCCAGCGAGACCCGGTGCCGGTGCTGCGTCCCGAAGGATCGTCCGAAACGCACGTTCAGCGTGGCATACCCGGGGGTTCCGCCAGCGATGAAGCGGGCGTCGCCGAGGTTGGACTGGGCGTAGCGGTCGGCGCGATCCACCATCCAGGTGTAGACGTCGCAGTACGCACCGCTGGGCTCGTCGTCAAACCGCAGGCCCAGAATGCCTTGCATGGGCGGGATCCGGGAGATCGGATCGTCGTTGCTGGTGACCAGACCGTAGGTGTAGTAGAAATTTCCGTACAGGGCCACGTTCGGACTGAACAGGTACTCGCCGGTCAACTCGGTACCGTTCAGGTAGGCTTCCTGGTTGGTCAGGAACCGCGAACCGCCAATCACCTGGCGATTGATATAGCTATCGAAGTCGGTCCAGAACTCGGTCACCTGCAAACGCAAACGGTCGTAGTTGAACTTGACGCCCAGCTCGTAGGTCTTGCTGTGTTCGGGTTCGACGTTCAGGTTGCCGACCAAGGGCGTGGACTGGTTGTTTTGTAGGAACGTTTTGTTGGCCGTCAGATCGTCGAGCGTTGGTGCTCGAAAACCTTCGTAATAGCCACCGACCAGCCGCATTTCCCGCGTCAGTTCATAGGACAACCCGACGCTGGCGATCCAGTCCTGGTAGGACCGCTGGAAATAGGTCGGCCCGAGGGTATCGAAGTTGGGTGTCCCCGACATATTAATATTTTCGTAGCGAACCGAGGTGGTCGCGTCCAGCCGCGAGGTCAGCGGCACGTACCACGAAGCGTACACGCCCACGCGATCGGCCTGCGAATCATCGGGATACTGGGGATCGGTCGGCACGGGTGTCGCTCCCGGCGCATCGGGGTTGTTGATCCGTGTCCGCTCCGCATCGATCGATTCGCTGTAGTAGTCCGTGCCGTAGGTCAGTTTGCCGTAATCGTCCAGGTCTTTCATGAACGACAGGATCGTGCCCCAGCCGATATCGTCAAACTCGCCGATCTCGCGCCGCGTCACCACGGCGGCCGGGTCGTTGCCCGAATAGCGATCGACGACCGAAGCTTCCTTGGTGCGCATCCCTGAGAAGGTCAGCGAGTAGGCATCGGCGAAGCCCATGTCATCGGCCAGCAAGCCTTCCAGGCGTCCGTACAGCAGGTCGCGTTGCTGGGGATCGAAGAACGTGGGCCGCTGGGTCGGAACGACGCCATTGGTCGGCGGGCCCAGCACGAATGGCAGGAACCGGTCGCTGCGTTTCAGATCGTTTTGCTGGAAGTGTTGCATGGCGATCGTCAGCAGGTGTTCGCCGGCCAGCACGCGTTGCACTTTCAGGTCGCCGGCGTATTGTTCGTAATCGGTACCGGGCTGACGTCCCAAGTCGCCGCCGCGATCCAGCGCGCCCACGTCCAAGTACGACACGCCGCCGGTGATCCCCGTGGCACCGTACCAGCCGCTGAAGCCGGTCCGAGTGTAGGACGACGCTTCGGCCGTACTGTAGATCTGGTTCAGGTAAGGACTGCAGTAATTACCGCGGGTCGGGTCGGCACTGCGAGTCACGAAATTGATCACGCCGCCGATGGCGTCGCTGCCCCAAAGTGCCGACTCGGCCCCTCGGATGATTTCCACACGTTCGATGGAACCGGGGTCGATCGTGGCCGCGTACTGGTTGGGTCCGGGGCGGAGGATGCTGGTATTCATGCGAATGCCGTCGACCAGAATCAGGATTTGCTGGCCGGTCAAGCCACGAATATAGGGCGACAGTTGTCCATTGCCCGTTTGCTGAAGCATCACCCCGACTTCGTTTTGCAGGGCGCGATAGACCGTGGTCGCATGCCGACGGTCCAGGTCTTCGCGGTCCGCGATCGTCCCCAGCCGTGGTGTGTCGAAAAGGTTGCTGGGCGCTCGCACTGCGCTGTTCAGTCCGGTCGGATTGTTGACGGTTCCGCCCAGCAGCGATTCGTCCAGCGCGGAGAATGCTTCGCTGTAGCCTCCGCGGGCCGTGCGATTCGCCCCGCTCGGGCTCGGCCGTGTCGAAGCTGGCGAGCGAAAAGCGGCTTCGGGATCGCTCGTCCCCGACGAACCGCCCGCGTTGTTCGAAACCACCGGCGGCTCCAAGACCGGCGGCGGGACCGGATCGGTGATTACCGAAGGCGTGTCCGCGTCGGCCGCTGCGGATGGGGCCTGCGGCGACGATGTCGAATCGGTCGTCGATGATGGTTGCTGGACCGGTGGCCGGACTTCGATCGGCGGAAGGGTTGCGTCCTGCGCAGTAGAGCCGGCCGGGAAAGCCAACAGAGATAGACTCGCCGCCAGCAGTTTGAATGTCGTTTCCGTTCGATACACCATTTATTGTACTTCTTTGATAACGATCTGTGTCCGTGGCGACAGAGCTAGGCAGCAAGATCGTTAAATCGGTTTCCATGCTTCAGATCGGTACGTTCTGGCCGTTCCCTTTGAAACATGCGAGACGACCGGTAGAGTCGGCACAACCGCACCCCTTTCCCGCCGAATCACTACGCGGTGGCGAAAAAACCAACCGAGCCGGCGAATTTTCCGTCGACAGGTTGCCCGCTGGCGGCCGCCACGAACGGCCGAGTTGGCGTGGAAGGTTCGTCTATCAGCCGGATTGCCTTAATCGCCAGGCGTGGCACACGATCTGCGATGCGCCAGCCACATGAACATCCCGGATGATGAATCGACCAAGCCTGTTCCATCGCTCCACGGCCGCAGCGAGCAGACGTCTCCACCGCACGACGCACCACGTGTTCTCACGTCCCAAGAAATTTTTTGCGGTCACAGCGAAGTCTGGATCCAACATCACGATCAGATGTACCGGCTTCGACGCACTTCGGCGGGAAAGTTATACTTGTGCAAATGAGCCTTCCCGTTCGTTCCACCTTGATATCGCTGTTTTGCCACGCGCTCGTTCTTGCGGTGCTCTGGCTGCTGCCGTCGACGATTTCCCAGCGTTTTCGTCCCGCGGGTCAACAACGGGTGACCGCAATCTCGTTGCGCTTAGCCAGCCCGCCGCGTCCGGACGTCTCGGCCGAAGCGTTCGTCCTTGCCAGTGTTGAACCGGTGCCCGAGTCCGAGCCTCTGCCGCTGGAGCCAGCCGAATCGATCTTACCGCCGGCTCCCGAGCCAACGGAGACGCGATTGATGCCGGCCGAATTGCCCGCGTCCGTCGAAGTGCCTTCCCCTGCCGAGTTCGTCCGAGCGCGTCGGTCGCCGCCGACGGAAATGCCGCGGGTCGAACTCGAGCAACACGAGACGCTGCCCCGCCGAATGCCCAGTCACAGCTCGCCGCCGTCGGTGGACATCGTGCCGCTGGCTCAAGCCGTCGGCCTGGAACCCAAGACGCCGGCCGATTTTTCCGCCAATCCGCCTCCGCAGTATCCGGCCGCCGCGGTCCGCCAGCAGCTCGAGGGCACCGTTACGTTGCGGCTTCGCGTCGATCCGGACGGCAAGGTTGTGGAGGTAGAGATCCTGGAGTCGAGTGGCCACCGCGTATTGGATCTGGCCGCAGCCGAAGCCGTCGAGCAGTGGCAGGGAAAACCCGCCCAACGCTTTGGCCGAGCGGTCGCCTCTGAGGAGATCCTGCCGGTTCGTTTTCGGCTGTAGTCCTATCGGCTGCAGCGGGACCGTCATCGCGACTTCGCTGGGTCCGAAAGACTGTCACGCAAACCAGGCCACCGACGACGCCAGCCAGATGCGCTTCAACCAGCGGCTGGAACGCGGCGGAATCCACAAACAACGTCTGGCCGGTGGCCGCTTCGAACACCAGCTTGGCGACCAAGCCGACCAGCGGCGTCGCCCACAGCATCGCCGCCTTCCATCGCGTACGTTGAGCGGAGGCGACAATCTGATCGGCCAGGAACCACACAAACAACGCCGTATCCAAACCGCTCAAACCGCGATAACTGCTGATCGCCGGACACCACACACCGATGGCGATGGATGTTCCCAACATCAATCCGCCCAGAGCGATTCCGAATGCCCGCGGATGCTTTCGTTCGCAGGCCGCCCCCAGCACGACAAACATCAGCAGGTCCCAGAACAGGTGTTCGGCACCGAAATGCGTGACGTGCCCGCCCAGCAGTCGCCACCACTGGCCGCCGGCAACCGCAGCAAAATCCAGCTCCAGCAGAGCGGTCACAGCAGGGCACAGCCAAGCGACGATCGCCAAGCTGGCAATCAGAACCGTAACAGGAAAGCAACGCATCCTTCGTACTCCAGTCGGCAACCACGATCGCATCATCCAACCACGTCCCCCATTCATCAACCGCGCGGGCCCTAGCCCAATGCCACTTCCTTTGTAGCGGAACGGCGCGAGCCGTCCGGTTTTGCGGTGCGAATCTTCACACACCGGGCGGCTTGCGCCGCTCCGCTAACACTTCAATCGCAAGCGATGGTGAAAGTAGATGGCATTGGGCGCGAGCCGCGGGTTCCATCAGCCGCGCGGGCGCTAGCCCCCGGTTCTATCAGCCGCGCGGGCGCTAGCCCCCGGTTCTATCAGCCGCGCGGGCTAGCGCCCAATGCCACTTCCTTTGTAGCGGAACGGCGCGAGCCGTCCGGTTTTGCGGTGCGAATCTTCACACACCGGGCGGCTTGCGCCGCTCCGCTAACGCTTCAATCGCAAGCGATGGTGAAAGTAGATGGCATTGGGCGCTAGCCCCCGGTTCTATCAGCCGCGCGGGCGCTAGCCCCCGGTTCTATCAGCCGCGCGGGCGCTAGCTCCCGGTTTCATCAGCCGCGCGGGCTAGCGCCCAATGCCACTTCCTTTGTAGCGGAACGGCGCGAGCCGTCCGGTTTTGCGGTGCGAACCTTCACACACCGGGCGGCTTGCGCCGCTCCGCTAACACTTCAATCGCAAGCGATGGTGAAAGTAGATGGCATTGGGCTAGTGCCCCGGCGGCTGATGCTTAAAAACACCGACGGTTAATCCTGCTGCGGACCTTTGCGTCCGCGTTTGCGACGGCGATTCAGAGCGGCCGCTCCGGCGGATCCCAACGCCAGGACCGCCGTGAAGGGCTCGATCGCCCCGCCACCTCCTCCGCCGCCGCCGAAGTCCAGATCCACACCGCGACTGGGGTTCGGCGAGGACGCCGGCCGGCTGCCCGGGTTTGCCGACGCCGGTATCGGACCGGGCGATGGACGCGATCCGTCGGCCGGAACACCGCTGGGCTGGGCGGCCGTGGGTTGGGTGGCGTTGACCAGCTTTTCGCTGCTGTCGACCGCGAACGACTGCTGCGTCTGTTGACGCAGCTGGGCGAGTTGTTCCTGAAGCGCCGTGCGAGCACTGCGATCGCGCCGGATACGCACCGCATTCCTTTGCTCGATCTTCCAGCGTTGGTACTCGCCATCGTTTTCCAGCACCAGCATCGAAGCGTAGGGAGACACGATCGAATAGGCTTCGCTCAGCCGCACGATCTCCGCCTGCTGCGAGCTGTCGCCGGCGCGTTCTTTGTCCAGCAAAGCTGCGATCCGCTGCGACGCCCACATGCGTTCGATCTCGCTGTTGCTCTTGTCTTTGTCCGGCAACTCCATCTGCACCGTCTGTCGCCAGTCGGCCCCCTGCACGCGTCCGGTAATGATCACTTCGGCCGAACCGGATTTCGCATAGCGGCCGAACAGACGCAGCGGTGTTCCGTAGTACAAGTTGCCCAGTTCGGTCGGTTCGACCTCGGTCACACTGCCGCCGGCGAACTGCACGCGGACATCTTCGATGGCCGGACGCACCAATTTCTGCCGCATCAATTGAGCTTGCCGGGCGAAACTGTCTTCGGTGGAGACAAAGGATGCCAGCCCTCCGGCCTGCTGGGCCAATTGCTGCAACAGCGGCCGATTCACTTCATTGCCCACGCCGATGCAGAACACGCGGACACCTGCCGGACGCGCCTGGATCAGCCGCAGCAGTTCAGCCTGCTCGCCAACGTCGGTCATTCCGTCGCTTAACAGAATCACGTTCAACGGCCGATCGTCATCGCGGTAGGCGTAGGCCGCCGAGAGGGCGGGCTGCAACACCGTTCCACCGCGGGCGCGCTGCTGGGCAAAGAACGTTTTCGCTTGTTCAAGCGTTTGCTCGCCGGCCGGTTGCAGTTTTTGGAACAATGGCGTCGGAGCAAGGTTGAACGCCAAGCAGTCGAAGCGGTCCTCCGGCCCCAGGGCATCGACAAACGCCAACACACTCTGGCGGCTGATGGCCAGTTTTTCGTCGTGAGCCATGCTGCCGGAGATGTCCAGCAGAAACACATAGTCCATCGCTTCCCGCGTTTTGCTCAGGTCCTCGCCGGGCGTCAGGGTCATCATCAGATACCCGTCTTCGCCGGGCGGACGACTGGTAACCAGATCCAAACCGGTGCGTGCTCGCTTGGTATGGATGGCCATCACAACGTCGCGGGACAGGTCGCCTTCGCTCAACTCCATCGCCGCTTGAGCGTAGTCGCTCTGGTGCTTCACCACGACAAAGTCATCCGGGTGCGACTCACTGCGAACCTCCTGAATCGGGACCTCGCTCTTCACATCCAGTTGTAAGGAAAAGCGACCGTGGACGCGCGTGTCGATCGCCGGGCCGCGTCCCTCGGTGGCCAACGGGTACACGTACGTGGCCCAGTCGTGATCGATGTCGAGTTGTTGGTAGTATTCGATGCGGATCCGTTGTTCGGCGCCGGCGGGAATCGGAAAGATCCGCATCTCGAACTGTTTGTAGTCGACTTGTTCCAGCAGCCCCGGATCGCGCCGCTGTTGCTTGTAACTGTTGTAGATCTCCCGCGCTCGTTCCTTCTCGACAACTTCGCCGATCATCTCCTTGCCGCCGATCCACATGCTGAAGTTCGAGACGCTGGCGCCGCGGGGCACCGGAAACGTATACAGCGCTTCGACTTGACGGTTTTCGGTGTTCACGAAGATCTGATCGACTTGCGTTACTGCGATCGAATTGTTGATCGTGACCCGCACGTCCTGCTGTTTGATCTCCAGCACACCACCGAAGCCACCGTCGGCCACAAGCAACCCGGCCGCGTGACCGGTTGTGGGCGAGGCCGCCGTGGCGACCACCAACAAGGACAGTACCGTCAATCCGGCGGCCAGCGGGCCTCGTCCCTCAGAGTTTGTTGACCGTTCCCTGAGACCAAGCATGATTCGACTCCCTGTAAGATTTAAGTGATCCAAGCGACCCAGAATTGGGCCGCTTCTCACAGGGAGACCGCGCGGAGGAGAGCGCTGCGCGGCTTTATCGCGCTCGCAGGTAGCGACGATACTGAGCGTCGACGTCCGCGTCCGATGCGATCCAGCGACGCCACTTCCCAGCGGATCCGGCGTTGCCACCGGATCCTATTATAACGGAACCCGTTTGATCTGCCTTATGCGGCCGCTTGGTTGCCGCTCGCTTCGCTGGCGACCCAGTTGCGGATTTCGGGAAGCGTTTTGTTCCACTGCGAACTGCTGCGAATGTCGCAAAAGTGATAGAACATCATGTCGACGGTTTCGCTCAGTAGGCGAATGGCGTCGATCCGATCTTCGTTCTCGAATTCTTCGTCGTCTTCGAGATGGATTTTCGCACCGCTGATCCCAAACCGTTCGGCTTGCAGAACCAGGTCGAACTGGCGACCTTCGCGAACGATGGTCATCCCGGCCTTGCGAGGCAGTTTGCCGCAGCGGATCGCTTGGCGGGCTTCGGGCAATTGCACCGGAGCTTCGGCATTGAACGTGTCTTTGCCGCTCTCTCCGGCCGGACATTCCACGGCCAGCGTTTTGTTCAGCATTACCGTGACTTCGGACTCGTCGGCCAATGCGATGGTGTCGGTCTGGTTTTCCAGACTCCACCACAACCACAACAGAAACTCGTTGCCGAGAAACTCCGGAGTCTTGGCATGTTCGTTGGCCCAGGCGTAGGGTCCCTGCAGCGGCACCGCGGTAAAGCTGGTCGGTTGCAAATCATCGACCTCGGCATAGCGTTCGTTCTGGATCGACCAGGATTCCGCCAGTGTGCCCGCCCCGATATGCCGCAGCTCGACTTCGAACACCCGTTCGAGCAACTCCATGCACAGGCCGCTGGCGGTGCCGACCGAGCCGCCGAAATACAACTGTTCGTGGTTCAGATCCCACAACAGGGAGAACTGCTGCATCTTGCGGTACTTGCCCGACGCCGCTTCGACTTCACAGCGTTGCTCGACCGCCTCTTTGGCTTCCTTGCGTTGGGACTTGGTGGGGACGCCCGATTCGTTGTCCTTGGCGATGCCGTCGAGTTCCATCTGCAACCAAGCCGCGCGGATCGCGGCGGGGATTTGATTCGTATCGATGCGGATGCCGAAATGGACCGCATCCTGAATCACGTTCTTGCTCAGATCGAACTGCTGGTCGAACAGGTGCGAGCCGCCCAGAAACCCCACGTGGACGTTTTCGATCGCGGTGCTTTGCGAGCGACCGGCCGCGTGCTGCGACATCTTCTCGATGTGCTCGTCGTCGAAGTGGGAAGCTTCGAATCCACTAACACTGAATCTTTCGAAGCCCAGGCTACCACGCAGAAATGGCATAAACGATCTCGCATTGGTTAAGGAGCAGAACCGGAGTGACGGTCGTGAGGTTATCGACGTCTGGGGCGAGCGGCGTTGCGGCCGATAGGCCTCGCTCGCACGCCTTCTCCAGCTCCACTCGGCAGCGTTTCCAGCAGGTTCTACGCAGCTTCGCTGGGCGAGATAATCGTCACGCTTTACACCCTCCCCACCCACCGATGCGGCGTCCCCCAGAGGGGACACAACGATCAGTCGGCTGCTTGGATGCAGAACAGGTGTTGGTTTCCCCGGATAAACAGTTGGTTGTCCACCGGCGCGGGTGTGGCATCCACCCCTTCGCCTACCGAATTGGTCGCGACAATCTCAAAACGCGGTTGGTCTTTGATGACCACCGTCGTGCCATCGCGTCCGGTCACATAGACGTGTCCGCCGGCGGCGATCGGCGAGGCGTAGATGGTTCGCAATTCCGGAATCCGCTGCGGCCCAAAATGCTTTTGGCCGGTCGACGCGTCGACGCAGGTCAGAATGCCGGACTTCTGCTTGTGAAAGTACAAGCGGTTTTCCGAGAGCAACAGCGACGCGATGTCGGGCGTGTCGCGTTGGATCGTCCAGACAACTTGATCGCTGCCGCGAATATCGCCTTCACCTCCCAGCCGAAAGGCCGCCAGAAACGACCCTCGGAAGCCGCTGCCGACAAAAACCATCTCGTCGTTGGCCACCGGCGAAGCGACCGGTCGCTGGGTTTGTCCCCCACATCGCCATAACTCCTCGCCCGTTGCCAGGTCGTAGCTGCGCACATAGTTCTCACCATTCATGATCACTTGTTGCCGGCCCTCGTGCGATACGATCAAAGGCGTGGCCCAGTTGGTCGGTTCGTCGCGTTCAATCTGCCACAGCGTTTTGCCGGTGTGCCGGTCCAGGGCTGCCAGCCAAGACTGCCCTTCGTGATCGTACGGCACCAGCAATCGGTCGCCGGCGATCGTCGGGGAACTGCCTTCGCCGAAGGCAAGCCGGGTGTCCATCGGCGGAAAATCATCGCGCTTCCACGCCAGTTGTCCGTCCATTGTGTAGGCATACAGCCCGCGAGAGCCGAAGTGGGCATAGACGTACTGCCCATCGGTGCAGGGTGAGGCGGAGGCATGGGTATTGGTTTCGTGGATGCCTTGGTGGGGGGTGGCTCGAGTAGCCGTCTGCTGCCACTGGGGCTTGCCGGTTCGCCGGTCGAAACACAGCACGCGGAAGTCCAACGCACCGTCGCCGACCGGGACGGCGGTGACCACAAAGACCTGCTGCTCCCAGACGATCGGCGAACCGGATCCGGCACCATCGATCGGGGCCTTCCAAAGAATGTTTTCGGTCGGACTCCAGTGCGTCGGAGGCGTCGCCGTTGTGGACACTCCGTTGCCTTCGTCTCCCCGCCAATGTCCCCAATTGTCCGCCATAGCGTTTGTGCCAGCCAACAGAAACACGACGCAACACAAACCGAGCGGGCGAGCGATCATCAATAAACGTCTCCAAGATGTAATAGAAATCGAAGGTTCGAGCCCCCGTCGCCGAGGTCCCGCTGGTCGCCGAGGTCACGCTGGTCGCCGCGACGCCTGTTCAACGGGGCGGCCTGTCAAATTAGGTGGGTTGAGCGCAGTTTTCCAGTTGATCCGGTGGTTCTACACCATAAGGGGGATTCGGACCGAATGACAACTAGAGAACCAACAAGCTGCGTATCGGCTACGAGCCGAAGGGCCCCTATAAAACGATCGGCCGGCCAAGGACGGGCATCTGATGAATCCAGTACAGTTGAAACCACGGAACCGGCCAACCCGCTCGCTACGCTGGCTCGTTAAAGCGGCGGCGGCGACGGCTCTGTTGTGCCTGCAGGTGGGATGCTGGGCGCCGCTCCGGTCTCCCGGCATCCACGCCACGAAGTTGCCCGACTCATTTCGCACCCCCACGCGAACCAGCGGTAGCCCGCTGAATTTTGCCAGCCTGACGATCACACCACCAGCCGACTACATCCTGGGGCCCAATGATCAACTGGACGTAACCATCGCCGGCTTGTACGAAGACGGCGAGGTGCGGCCTCCAATTCGCGTGCAGGTCATGGCCAACGGCGTCGTTCAGTTGCCGCTGATCGGAGCCATCGAAATCGGCGGCAACAACCTGGTCGACGCCCAGCAAAAGATCAACGACGCCTATGCCGACGAGTACTTGGAAAACCCGCAGGTCAATCTGACCTTGATCGAGAAAGGAACCACCTCGGTGATCGTCCTGGGTGAGGTCAATATGCCCGGGGTGCACATCCTGCCGAAGTATCAGAACGACGTCGGACATGCCATCGCGGCCGCCGGCGGTCTTTCCGAACACGCTTCGGACGTGATCGAAGTGCATCGGCGAGCCCGGCACGGGATGCCCATGCCGGCCTCCGGTCGTGGCCCGGAGATTCTCGCGCCGCCGAGCCAACTTGGTCCGGGGACTCACAGCGGTGCGACAACTCGAGGCAATCCGCAAGCCTCATCGGTTCGGCCCGTCTCGCATACTCAGCCCTGGACGTCGGTCCCGCGATTGGCGGCGCGGGCCCCGTCGCCGTCGACACGACTGGTCGGAACGCCGGACTTCGCCACTTCCGCACCGCGAGTCATCCCGACGCTAACGGCCGGTACCGGGTCGGCGGTCAGCGCGCCGGCTTGGGCCCAGCTCCAGTTGCCACGGCCGCTCGGTTCAACGCCTCTGTCGGCGGGAGCGGTGTCGGGGACAACCACGGCGGTCGCAGCGAATCCACAAGCCCCTCGGGGGTTTGCACCGCAAGCCCCAGAACTCGCGGCGCAGAGTGTTGTGCCGTCCGAGACGGCGGTGCAGCTCCATGCCGCGTCGTCGAGCCATGTCCCGGCGGTTGATGCGGTCCCCAGCTTGGAGGCGGTTCCGGCGATGGGTGCTGTTCCAGCGATGGGAGGGGTTCCGGCGATGGGCGGGATGGCTTCGCACGCCGGGTCCGAGGCGGTCCTCGATCCGGCTGCGTGTCTGCCCTGCGGTCCGTATGGCCGGGACGTTCAGCTGAGTCCCGGCAACGGTCACATCATGCGGATTCCGCTGCGGACGAACCAACAGTTTCATCTGAGCGAAGACGACATCACGCTTTCCGACGGGGACGTGATCGTGGTGCCCAGTCGCAAGCATGAAGTGTTTTTTGTGGTGGGGGAATTGAGCACGACGAACACGGTTCGATTTACGATCGGGGATCGTGAACGGGAACTCGGTGTGGGATTTGTTCTGCCGCGCGACCGCGAGATCGATGTGGTGACGGCGGTCGTGATGGCCGGTTACATCGATCCGATCGAATCGCCCACGACCGTCACGCTGCACCGCATTATGCCCGATGGGCAACCGTTGCTGATCCATGTCGACCTGATCGAAGCTCGTTGCGATCCTCGGGCCACGGTCCTGGTCGAACCCGGCGACATTATTTATCTGAATCCCGATCCCGACTGGTACTTCCGCCGGACGTTGGATCGCATTATGCCTGATCTGCTGATCAGCCCGTACGGATTCTGGATGCGACGGTCGTTTTTGGGCACGGGGGACCTGTAGGCGATCTTTCCGCCGCCGAGCTCTATTAGAATGGACGGCGATCATTTGGCAACGACCGCAGAGGTCGTTGCGGTGGCGACAAGTGTCGTCGGTCCGTATTCTTCTGCTCGCATTCTGGGTTGCCGTATCGCGATGTTCACTTTGTTGACGCCACGTGGATTGCATGGTGCGATGCCGCGTGATTACTGGCACGTGCTCGAGCCGACGGGTCGGCACATCCAGAGAGATTCGCTGGGCGGTTACTACATCGACATGCGTCACAAAGCGCGGCCGTACAAGGGTCCGACGCAGGATGGATTTCCGTTGCGCAATCAGAACGGCGAAGGGCTGCAGTTATTGCCGGTCACCGTCACGCAGATGGCGCTCGGCCATTACGACTGCTTTCTCGAGGACGGGGACCTCGAGCGTCAGCGGACGATTGCTCGGTGTGCCGACTGGTTGATCGAGGCGCACGGCCCGTGTCCCGGCAAGCAGGACGGTTGGTCGTATGGATTCGATCACGGCCGGTTGGGGATCAAAGCCCCGTTCATCTCGGCAATGGGGCAGGGACAGGGCATCTCCCTGCTGGTTCGCGCCCACAAGCTGATCGGCGACGACCGCTACCTCGACGCGGCTCGGGTGGCGCTGCAACCGTTTTTTCACAGCGTCGAAGACGGCGGCGTGATCGCTCATCTTCCCGGCGGCGGGGTGACGCTGGAAGAGTATCCCAGTCGGCCCTACAGCCATATTCTCAATGGCTTTATTTTCGCGTTGTGGGGTGTGCACGATTTCGCCATCCACACCGGCGACGATCGAGCCGCCGAGCTGGCCGAGCGTGCCGTCGATACGCTAGCGGACATGATGCCGCGGTATGACGTGGGTTATTGGTCGCGGTACGGTTTGTTTCCGCACCCCCGTCCCAACGTAGCCAGCCCGTTCTACCACGAGCTGCACATCGCCCAGTTGCGAGGATTGAAGGAGATCTATCCGCGGGACGTATTCACGGAGTTCGCCGATCGCTGGGAGCGTCAATTCGCCAGCTGGACGAATTTCACTCGAGCGGTATACGGCAAAGTCCGGTTCAAACGATGGGTGAAACAAACCAAACGGCAACTGGTCGCAGCTGGCATCGAAGTGGACGAAGCGACGGAGATCTGGACCGGTCAAACCGCCAGCCTCCCCGCCTAACCCATCCCCCACCCCGACCGGGGACAGTGCACGCATTCCCACCCCGACCGGGGACAGTGCACGCATTCCCAACCGACCGGGGACAGTGCATGCATTCCCAAACACCGACCGGGGACAGTGCACGCGGACAAGGGTCGAGTAGGGACAGTGCATGCAACCAGCAGTCAAGCATAGTCGAGTCGAGCAGGGACAGTGCAGCAAGCAGGGACAGTGCAGCAAGCAGGGACAGTGCAGCAAGCAGGGACAGTGCACACGCACGGCAGTGCAAGCGCGACCGAGCGGGGACAGCAACCGAACCCACCGAGCAGGGACAGTGCACGCATCGATCGGGGACCAACTAACCGGGGACAGTGCACGTAGGGAAAGTAAACGGAGACAGTGCACGTAGGGAACGCGGTCAGGACCACACGCAAGGCTCTTTCGTCCCGAGGTGTCCCCCGGCCGACACCCGCTATGTAGAGCTAGCAAAAAAACGTGGGAAACTTAATTCCTGAACGTAGGTCCAGGCGAACACTCGACTTACACCACACGATCCGCCACGACCCCCCACTAGATGGGGT
>NZ_WIAD01000061.1 GCF_009618275.1 Roseimaritima sediminicola | reverse complement strand
TTACCACCGAAACGAACCATGATCGCCGGGTTTTCGCAGCGGCTCGCGGCCCATCCATTCCACCCGACCAGGTTTTCGGACAGAGTCTAGTGACGCGGGATGCACGGTCGTTGATAAACGCAGAGTCGCAGAGGGCGCAGAGTCCCCAAGCACAAGCCTGTGTCCGCCGCATTGGTATCGTTCGTCCTGGGCGCCGCACCCTTTCGTGCCCCGACACGCTGATGGAACCGTACGCTAGCGCGGGCAGCGGCTGATGGAACCGTACGCTAGCGCGTGTTCGGCTGATGGAACCGTACGCTAGCGCGGGCAGCGGCTGATGGAACCGTACGCCACCGCGGGCGGCGGCTGATGGAACCGTACGCTGGCGCGGGGGCTGGCGCTCAGACCGACAGGACGTGGCCCCACCGGTCGGCTTTGACGGTCAAGCGGTCGTGGGGCTGGTTCCGAGAGGCGAACTCGCTGGTCCGGTTGTCGAACTCCAGGACCCGTTCGCGGTCGCTGCAGAACTCCAGCGGTCGCCGGGCCCGCAGTTGCTCCAGCGAGCTGAGGCCGTGGGAGTTGAGGAATTGCCGCAGTCCCGCGACCATGTTCGCAATCACTTCGGGGCCTTCGCGGTAGATCGCCGAGACCACGGCCGCCGCGTCCGCTCCGGCCAGCAAGACCTTGATCACGTCTTCCGGCGTGCTGATCCCGCCACAGCCCGTCAGCGGCATCGCCGGGCAGTGGCCATACACGCGCAACAGCTCGCGCAGCACCGGCGACAGCGAGCTGGGGCGGTAGCGTCGTCCGGCCGATTCCAGGCGGAAGCTGTGCAGCGAGATATCGATCTCGGGGTCGCGGCCGTAGAGCACCAGGCCCTGCACGCCGGAGCTCAGCCGGCGAGCCAGGTAGCTGACGCTGGTGTACTCCCGGTGCAGCTTCAGGAACAGCGGTATGTCCAGCGTTCCGGCCAGCGTTTTCACCAGGTTCACGACCGCCTCCTCGGCGTCCCCCGGCTCGTACTCGCCGGCGCGCGAACGGTGATGAAGGTTCATTTCGATCGCCTCGGCACCGGCCTGCTGAAGCAGGTCGGTCAGGTGTCCCCAGTCGCTGGCGCAGTCGCCGCTGAGGCTGGCGAGCAGCGGCACGTCGGATCCGGCACGGGCCCCGGCAAAGGTCTCCAGGTAGCGGTCGACGTCCGCCAGCAGCCCCGCGCGGGACGGTCCATCGATGCGGCTCAGCCGCTGTTGTTCGCGGCGATCGAGCTCGGCGCCGTTGTCCCGCTTCCAGGCGACGAGATGTTCTTCGAACAGCGACGGCAGCACGATCGCGCCGGCACCGGCCGATTCCAGCGCCAGGCGGTTTTGAAAGCTGGCGGTCAAGGGGCAAGCACCAACGATGATGGGCGAGCGAAGGACGAGACCACCGAAGTTGGTCCTCACATCAAGAGACATTCAAGACACTCCGTTTAGAATGAAAAAGAGAAAGCGTGCCCCAAAGCAGTATGCAATCGGGGTGCCACAGAGCGGTATCGCCGCGCGGGCACGCCGTCGGATGCGGATCGGCCAGCGAAACTCCAGCGAAACGCAACCGCCGCGCGGGAAACCACGAAAATCTACTCTCGCCGCGATCATCCTCGCAACCGTCAACGCAGGTTGTCAGCCGCACTCCAAGTGGACGCTTCAACAGAGTCGCCTTTCGCTCCGCCGAAAGTAGCCCAGAGTCCCCCTTTCGCTCCGCCGAAAGCAGCCCAGTGCCCACATCCAGCAAGCTCCACCAGACCTCCATGGCATGCCGCTTGCATTCAATCTCATCGGTTGCCTCGTCTACAGCCGCTGGTGGTTCAGTTCGGTTCTTTCGAAGGAGTCCATTCGATGTTGCTTGCCGTCCCGCCTCACGTCGTGATCACTGCCGAGGAGCGTCCGGTTTTGATGACCGAGGAAGATCGGCGGCGCCTCTTGCAGCTGCTGCAGCGGGAGTACCGCGAGCGACCGGAGTGTCGTGCGGCGTTGTCCGGTTTGCTGAAAGAGGTCCACCGCGCGGACGTGATGTCGCCGGCGGAGCTGCCAGCCGACGTGGTCACGCTGGGCGCGGTCGTGGAGCTGACCGAGGTCGGCCGTGGCCACGCGCAGACAGTGGCGGTGGTTTTACCGGAGCAGGAGGACCTGTCGAGGAACCGGCTTTCGGTCCTCCGTCCGCTCGCGACCGCGATCCTCGGCCACCGCGTCGGCGACGAAGTCGCGGTGGGCGGCGCCGACCGTGCCGGCGGCCTGCAATTCAAAATCGAAAACCTGCTGTACCAGCCCGAGCAAGCGAGCTGGTGATCTAGTCGAAAACGCGTGGTGTCTGCGAGCCGTTGATAGAACGCCATTAGCCATCCCGCTGCCGGGCGAACAGCGGCAGCATGGCCAGCGCCACCAGACCGGCTGCGATCGTGCAAACGCCGGCCCAGCCAAAGCGGGTCCAGCCCCACACACCGGCCGCCGAACCGATCGCGCCGCCACCGAAATAGGTCACGATGTAGATCGTGCCCAAACGGTTGCGAGCTGCCGGAATCAAACTGTAGACGCGAGACTGGTTGGCCACGTGAACGGCCTGGACACCCAAGTCCATCAAGACCACCCCGGCGCCCAACCAGAACAGCGATCCGCCGCCGGCATACAGCGACCCGAACGAGCCCAGGGTCAGGACCAGAAAGCCGCCGGAGATGCCGCGGGCGCTGAGACGATCGGTCAACCGGCCCACGCTGCCGGCCGCCAAGGCACCCACCAGAGCCAACAGGCCCAGCATCCCCGTCACGTCGCTGCCGTAACCCAACGCCGGCGATTCCAGGTGAAACGCGATCGTCATCCAGAACGCGCTGAAAGCCGCAAACGTCATGCTGCCGAACAGACACGATTCGCGCAGCACCGGTTGGTCGCGGACCAAACCGCCCAGCGAACGGAGCAAGGCCGGGTAGGACAGTCGAGCCGACGGCGGACAGCGGGGCAGCACAACGCACAGCACCGCCAACAGGATCAGCAGGGTTCCGGCGGCCAGAAAGTAGATCGTGCGCCAGCCCCACTGGTCGCCGACCAAGCCGCTGATCGTTCACGACAGCAGCAGTCCGGTCAGCAGCCCGCCCACGACGGTTCCCACCACCCGGCCGCGCTGGCGAGCGTCCGCGAGCGTCGCTGCCAACGAGACCGTCATATGCGTGCCCGTGGTGGCCAGCCCCAGCAGAAAGCAGGCGATCGACAAACTGGCAAGGTCGCGTGCCAGACCCACGGCCAGCAGCGTGGCGACCGAAGCGGCGACCGATCCCAGCACCAGCGGCCGGCGGTCGACGATGTCGCCCAACGGCATCACCAACAGCATTCCGATCGTCTGCCCGATCATGCTCAGCGTCGCCGCCGTGCCCACCTGGGCCTGCGACAGACCCAGGTCCTCGGCGATCAAACCCAGCAAAGGCTGGATGTAGTACAGGTTGCCAACGACCAGGCCCACGGTCGCGGCCAACAACAGGACCATCGGCCCGCCGATCGATGACGCGGTGGGCGACGCGGCGGCGCTCCCAGCGGGTGCGGGGTTCGCAAATGTTTTCACAGATGTCTCAGGGCGGCTGGTCAACGACACGGCTCAGCGCAAAAAGAGAAAAGAAAACGTACAAAGAAAAAAGAAAACGTTCGGATAAACCCGCCATGACACGGTCTCCGCCCACCGGGTTCGCGCAAGCGCTGCCGATCGCGCACCGGCGCCCGTTGGCGTTGACGACGCCCGGCGGTATCGGCTATCTCCGCCCTCAGGGATGCCTCATGCCACCCACCCTCGACGACGTTTGGGCCCGACGATGATTTATTTCCTGACGACCAAGCGACACAATTACACGATTCGCAAGTGCCTCGCCTCCCGCGGCGCGGCCCTCGCCGACACGATTCGTCCGCTGTGCTACGGCCGGTTGTTCCTGCAGAAACGCTACGCCCCGGGCACCTACATATTCTCGGACCTCGAACGGCTCGACACCATCGCCACCAAGCGGGCGGCGGATATCCAGCAACGACTGCGCGGCGACGCCCGCTTTCGTGTGCTCAACTCGCCCGGCGAAACCCAGCTTCGTTTCGATCTGCTCCGCACGCTGGCCGATCGCGGCATCAACGACTTTCGTGCTCATCGTTTGAATACGCATCCGCGGCCGACTCGCTTTCCGGTTTTCATTCGCGGCGAAGACGACCACAAAGGACCGCTCTCGCCACTGCTTCACGATCAAGCGGAACTGGAACGGTGGGGACGGCGCTTCGAACGACGCCGCGGCGGTCGACGCGGCAAGTTGGTCGTGGAGTTCTGCGATGTTTCCGACGGCGACGGCGTTTACCGCAAGTACGCAGCCTTCAAGATCGGTGACCAGATCCTGCCTCGACATCTCTTCTTCGCCAGCGAATGGTGTGTGAAGGGTTGGGAGCATCTGGAGGAAAACTATTTGGACGAAGAATGGCGGTACCTTACCGAAGACCCTCACCGCGAACAGCTGCGAGCGATTTTCGACACCGCAGGTATCGACTTTGGCCGCATCGATTACGGCGTCTGCAACGGAAGACTGCAGGTCTGGGAAATCAACACCAACCCCATGTTGCCGGTTGATTACGGCGATGGCGGCCCGCGACGGGCTCGCGTGCAGGATTGGTTTGACGCCCGGTTCTTTGCGGCGATGCGCAGGATCGACGATCGCGAAGGCCAAGCGTCGCTGCCAGGCAAGCGGGTCGTGCCCCTGTGGCGAGCCGCCGAGCTCCCGGCTCGTGCCGCGATCCAGCGATTGCGCCGGGGACCGCGGCGGCGAGTCGCGTGAGAGACCGGCCGTAGCTGAAGTCGCCAGACTTTGGGCGCTGGAGTCTAGCCTTTAGGCGATTCGGCTGGGTTCCTGGTCGGCTGAAGCCTAGACTCCAGCGCATTCGCCGCCTGCCGCTACCCCGGCGGGCGTGCTGTCGCAGAGCGGCTACAACAAACCCGCCATGACGACCGCAAAATCGCGGACTTCTTCAAAATGCTCCTGCACGATCTGGTCGGTGCGGTGGTGCACATCGTACTGGCGAAGATGCCGGATCAGATCGTCCTGGGCGTACACCCGTTGGCCGTCTTCGGTGGTCGCGTAACAGAACCCGGATTCCGGCGTGAAATCAACCAGCGGGGTGTCGCCGCCGATGCCCAATCGCTCGGCGGTCGCCAAGTCGCGCTTCAGCGAGTCGCTGATCCGTTCACAAATCTCGCGGCCTTCGACGCTGAAATTGCCCCAGCAGATCAGTTGCGCCAAGGTGATTTGCAGTTGCCGACCCAGCTTTGCCGCTCGAGCTTTGGCGTGCGCCAGGAGCATCTCGTCGAGCTTTCCGGAATGCACCGCAGCGATCCAGAACGCATGCACGCGTTCGAACACGAAGGCCGCGTGAAACAACCCGTAGATCGGTCGGGGGTCGTCACGCCAGGGCGAATAGAACGTCGTGGGGCGCGTCTCCGGGGTGTCATCGATCAAGAACGCGAACCGCTCTTCCAACGCGAACAGACGGTTGTGGTAGAACTCGTGGATCAGGTCGTCGGCCAGCATCCACGGATTCTCGGTGGCGGTGAAAATCGCGGCACCGGGAAGCCGCGAGCAACTGGTGTTGAAGACGCCCCCGGCGCCGGGCGGTTTGAACGCGATCACCCGCAGGTACTGACCCATCTGCCGGAAACACTCCGGTGCGAACGACTGGATCGTCTGCAGGCAGGTCGATAGGGTCTCGACCATCCGGCACTGATCTTCGACGCTGGCCGTGGCGACCGAGCGGATGTCTTTCAGGCCGGAGACGTTGAAGGCATGCGGCTGGAGGGTGATGGAGCCGGCTGCGCAAGCGACTTGCGGAGCGACGTGCAAACGGGGTTCTCCGTTTTCCTGCGGTGTAGGCTGGTGTGCCGAACGCCGTACCGGAACCCCTGCCACCTGCAAGTGCAGCGTGCCGTCGGCATGCACCCCACACAGCGCCACCGGAGCTGCGCCGTGCGAGATGGAAAGCGTCGTTCCGGGAAGGTACGCCGGGGTGTTCAGCGGCGTCGGGTTAAATTGAATGGACGTTTCGCTATGCAAGGCCACCGCCGCGGCGAACAGGTTGAACTGCCGTAGGTGATAGGCGAGCCCTTCCCGCGGGTCGGTGATCCCCAGATCGCCGAAGTACTCGGCGGTTCCCGCCGAGACGGTAGCCCCGCGATGAACCGCGGCCACCGCATCAAACGCCACCCGGGCCCAGTGATACGCTCGCGGGTCACAGAAGACTCGCTCGAACACGTCTTCGCTCGCCCGCTGGCATTCGGCCAGGGACTGGGCGAAGGCGGTTTCCTCAGCGGTTGGTTCGGGGATGGACCGGAGCAGTTTGTCCAGTGCGAACAGGACGCCCACGGTCTTGTTGTGCTTCAGACGCAGCACGCAATCGTCGGCCCACAACAGCTCGCCGAGGTTTGCGGTATCCGTACTGGTTTCGCTTGCGAGGGCCATTGTCGATCCGTTGGTTGGAAGATGACCACGCCCCGCGCCTCCGACCTCTCTCGCGACGGTGCCGGCACGAGAGAGATTCGGTGGGCGGCGGGCCGGATGGGCAGCTTATTCAGTTCTCGATGCTGGCGACGCCTCCGCCTCCGCCTCCGCCCTTACCAGTACCGGAAGCGGAAAAATCCTGAGGAAAGGTTTTGCGGGCATTCAGGTCGGTGGCCGGGCGATCGAGCGCCGCGAAGATCTGGTCGGCTTGCTCCTGGGTGTCGGCGCTGTTGCGAAGGTCGGTGCGCGAGGGTTTCTTGTCCATGACGGGAATCTCCTGCCGAGTGAAAAAGACTCGTGTCGCCGCCTCGGCGTTCGCGGCGTCACGAGTGGAATCTTGAGGGGCTTCGAGGGGCGTCGTTACTTGAGCGAGCCCCTGTTCAGCGCGAGTGATGCCTCGGCGGCGGACTCGCTTGCGGATCGCGGCATTACGCTGCCAGTCGCTATTGCGGACATAGTCGCGATCGTGATCCAAATGATAAACGATCGCTCGGTGCCGTAGTTGCAAACCGCGGATCCCCGCGTTCTCCAGTCGCTCGCCCAGTTCCCGGTCCAGACCGCCGTACCGCATCTGGAGATTAAAACCGTTGACGCGGACCAGGTCCGCTTTCCAGGCCGACGCATTGTGTCCGTTGAACGAAGCCCGAGTGGTGGTGGCGCGATCCAGCCAAGCCGCCCAGCGTGGGTGGCGCGCGATCCAGGTCCATTTGGAAGGCATCGCTAGGCCGTTTTCTTTCAGCCAGAGGAGGTTCGTGAAATCGTCGTAGGCGGCGGTCCCGGAGAGGATCCGCTGGGTCAACGGTCTCGGCAACCGGCAACAGCCACCGGAAAGGAAGCGGCCGTGGCGAGCGTGGAAGAGGTGTTGCTGGACGAAGTCGGCCCGAGGCACGCAGTCGCCATCGGTGAAAATCAGATAGGGGCCCGTGGCGGCTTGGATCGCACGATTCAGGATCCGCGTTTTGTCGAAGCCGCGATAGGGTTGGCCGAGGTAGCGAATGGCGAAGGGAGCGTGGACGGCGTGCCGCCGGATCACCGCGCGTGTGGACGCGGTGCATCCATCCTCGCCGACGACCACATCGAAGGACCCGGTGGATTGCCTGGCGAACCCTTCGAGGACACGGTCCAAGTAGGCGGGCGAACGGAACGTGGTCAAGATCACGCTGGCCCGCAGGCCCGGCGACCGCTCGGCCGAAGCGAAGGCAGACGAAGGTGCATGGGAGGAGGAAGGCACGCTAGAAAGCCCATGAGGAACGTCGGATTGCTTGCCCGCCCCCCAGTAGAGTCGATTTGTGGTTGCCAAGTAAAGGTCAATCACCAAAGCAGCGAAGACCAAAGTAGCTCGGCTGTCCCAGCCGAGACCAGCGCATAGTAACTCGGCTGTCCCAGCCGAGACAAACGCATAGTAACTCGGCTGTCCCAGCCGAGACCAGCAAAAGCAACGCTCCCGGAGAAGACTCTTTACTGCCGCCCTGCCGATCAAAAACGCTTCAAGAACAAGATCGTTTTCTCCCCTCTCCCCCGAATCCTGGCGAGCCCAAGCGAGTCAGGATTCGGGGGAGAGCGTCGGGTCCTAAGCACGTCGGCATGAATCTTTCGGTGAAACCCCGCGACAACACCCTCCCGCGCAGCGGGAGGGTCGGGCTCTTAGGCCCGGGGAGGGCCCTACGAAAACCCTCTCCGGGCCTGAGAGCCCGACTCGCCCAGTGGGAGAGTAAAGCCGAATGAAATGTTGCGACGTGCCTACCACCGAACCGAACCATGATCGCCAGGTTTTCGCAGCGGTTCGCGGCCCATCCATCCCACCCGACTAGGTTTTCGCACAGAGTCTAGTGATACGGCATGCGCGGTCGTTGATAAACGCAAAGTCGCAGAGGGGCGCAGAGTCCCCAAGCCCAGACTCTCCCCCGAATCCTGGCGAGCCTAAGCGAGTCAGGATTCGGGAGAGAGGGGTCGGGGCCTAAGCACGTCGGCATGAATCTTTCGGTGAACCCCCGCGACAACACCCTCCCGCGCAGCGGGAGGGTCGGGCTCTTAGGCCCGGGGAGGGCCCTACGAAAACCCTCTCCGGGCCTGAGAGCCCGACTCTCCCAGTGGGAGAGTAAAGCTGAATGAAATGTTGCGACGTGCTTACCACCGAACCGAACCACGATCGCCGGGTTTTCGCAGCGGCTCGCGGCCCATCCATCCCACCCGACCAGGTTTTCATCCGACCAGGTTTTCAGACAGAGTCTAGTGGTACGGCATGCGCAGTCGTTGATGAACGCAGAGTCGCAGAGTCGCAGAGGGGCGCAGAGTGCCCAAGCACAGGCCTGTGTCTGCGTCCTCTGTGTCCGCCGCGTTTTTCTTTTCGTCCTGGGCGATGGCGGAAAGCTCCGTCCACCGACCGCCGGCCACCTAGTTCTACTTGCCGCGATCAGCGACTGGATCGATGCGGCGGTCGGTCGTCGGTACTGCCGAGCGGTTTCGATTCGCGTCCATTCGCGCGATTCGCGGGCCTGGTTTCCGAAGACGGTATGAGCCCGCCAATCACGCGAATGGTCGCGAATAGACGAGTGCTGGTTCGGCTTTGGCGGGCCGTTCTGCCTGGAGCTACTTGTCGGCATCCGCGTTGGTTCGTTCGGCGCTGCTCTGTCTCGCGGGCACCGGCTTCGTCTCCGTGCCTTCGTGAGCTCCGTGAGAACCCGTCATGCGCGCAACCTTGCTTGTTCATCCGTCGGCGGCCGCGCGATGGATGCCTTCTGTATCACCAACTTGCAAACTACCGCTACATAATGGGCGACCTCGCTTACGAGAACATCTACTGCCTGCCGTAAGGGCATCCCAACGCTCCACCGCTCCTTCAGATCATCGCTTTTAATGGCAGAGCGCTGGCGATGCGATCGCTGCTGCGTCCAAGCTCGATGCATTGGGTGCGTGGCAGGCGTCGATTGCCGCGTACCGCGTTGCTGCGCAGCGATGGCCGGAACTCACAGCGTACATCGACCACTGTATTGCGGACGTCCAGCGCAAACTCGACGCATCGAACCAAAACGGCGGGTCACGATGGAATACAGATCAGGACCGGCGATGCGACCAATTCGCCGGACTCTCCGCGACGTCGATGCCCTGCAGCGAAGCCGCCGGATGCCGTAGAAAAACATCGGCAAAGTCAGCGAAGCAATCCCGCCGGTTTACGAGTCACAGTTCGGCGTTTCAATGGAGCTTAGTACCAGGCGGCCGTATTTCAGCCTCAATGAGGCCGCGACTCGAAGGTCGCGGAAAGTTTCCAGCCATGTCCCCGAAAGGCACGACGTTCGCAGCACGATGGTGACGAGCAACCCTCCACTGTAGGAATGGGGCAAGCTGATCGGTGATGTGCCCAGCGCTACGGCGATCCTGGATCGGTTCTTGGACCATAGCGAAGTGATGCAGGTCACCGGGCGAAGCTACCGCATGGGAAACCCGGGAAAAACTTCAAACAGTACCAAAGCGTCAACCGGTTCGGCGACCGAAGAAGTTTAAGTCAAACAGTATCACCGAGCCTCAACCAGGCACGGCCTCACGAACTGGCACCGTTTGAATCGCCAATAGATGGTACTGTTTCAGTCGCCAAATGACATACAGGCGGGAGCGTCACTCGGATACACTAAGCCAAAGCCGAGGATCACACCAGGAATCGCTGTGGCTCGTAAGGAAGCGTCACTCGGATACACTGATGCGCGGATTGGGCATACGACCGTCCGAGGCTGTGGCTCGTAAGGAAGCGTCACTCGGATACACTGATCGAGCAGCAGTGGCAGGAACGCCAGCAGCTGTGGCTCGTAAGGAAGCGTCACTCGGATACACTTCGGCCTTGTGTCGTCGATCCCCTACGGTGGCTGTGGCTCGTAAGGAAGCGTCACTCGGATACACTCCGGAGCAAATCCACTAACCACCGGAGCAAGCTGTGGCTCGTAAGGAAGCGTCACTCGGATACACTACCATGCGATTGTCGACGCGATCGGGGACGCTGTGGCTCGTAAGGAAGCGTCACTCGGATACACTGCACAACGGACTGGATCGACTAGGGGACTAGCTGTGGCTCGTAAGGAAGCGTCACTCGGATACACTAACGCCTTAAGCGTTATCAGTTGCTCCAGCGCTGTGGCTCGTAAGGAAGCGTCACTCGGATACACTAACAAGCGACTGCAAGCCGAACTGAACCCGGCTGTGGCTCGTAAGGAAGCGTCACTCGGATACACTCTCAAGAGCCTGTACCAGTTCAAGGCGTTCGCTGTGGCTCGTAAGGAAGCGTCACTCGGATACACTAGGAGATGAGTTTACTGCACGATTTGATTTGCTGTGGCTCGTAAGGAAGCGTCACTCGGATACACTAAAGCAGATCACAGAGTCGCTACAGAAGTTGCTGTGGCTCGTAAGGAAGCGTCACTCGGATACACTGCCGCTGCGACGACTGGGATTATTGACAACGCTGTGGCTCGTAAGGAAGCGTCACTCGGATACACTGGCGTTGGCGTTCAAGTCGACGTCAAGGCCGCTGTGGCTCGTAAGGAAGCGTCACTCGGATACACTCGTTCACCTTTCATCTTTGCGGTTTGCTCTGCTGTGGCTCGTAAGGAAGCGTCACTCGGATACACTGCGCCGCGGCACTTCGCACGGTCGCTTTCCGCTGTGGCTCGTAAGGAAGCGTCACTCGGATACACTGACAGCGGTGACGCTCCGGCACCCGGACCAGCTGTGGCTCGTAAGGAAGCGTCACTCGGATACACTACGGAGAACGACCCATCCTCGACTGGCTATGCTGTGGCTCGTAAGGAAGCGTCACTCGGATACACTACCGCTCGTACATGCCGCGGCGTGGTGGGCTGTGGCTCGTAAGGAAGCGTCACTCGGATACACTACGCCTGACGCAAACGTACTAGCGTCAAGGACTTAAGGGAAACTGGCGTTTTAGAAAAGTAGGATTTGTGCGGGCTTCTGCTCATTGTCCTGCAGAATTGCCTTGTGAAAGGAGGACATTTTGGCGAATTGGCGGTCGGTAACCATCAAAAAGCGGATATACCCCTCTGTGGGCATTTCAGCCTCAATTTGACGCTGGATCTGTGTGCCCCGGGCCTCGCTGCCGCAAAATCGCGCGTAGACGCTGAATTGTAAGCGATCAAAACCGTAGTCAAGCAGTCGGTTTCGGAAGCGAGTGTAGTTGCGCCGGTGTCGTTTGCTGGTGACTGGCAAGTCGAACATGGTAACCAACCACATGGCAATAAACTCCGAAATCGGCTCAGCTCGCATCGATCACACCCATCCGTCATAGATCGCAAGTGGAGATCGATCGCCCTCAGCGACGCGGACCACTGAAGCGGTCAATGCGCTGAGAGCATCGAACAAGGAAATGTTGCGGCCACCAAGCATTAGTCGCGTCTGCAAAATCTCAATAAGTTTGATCCGCGTCGTTCTGTCGAGATTGCTGCTCGGCTTTAGGTCGCAACTGAGTCGAAAGACTTGGCGATCGACGAGCGGACGGAAGGGCTCCATCAAGTCATCCGCTAGGCAAAACGGGTTGTATTTATTGTGGTGATGAATGCCGATGGAAGGGTGTAGTCCACTGCCAGCGATTCCACGAGCGACCATGGATCGCAGGACGGCGTAACCATAGTTGAGATACTGATTCAGCCCGGGCGCATCGCGATCACGGCGGAATGCGGCCCCGAACAGACGCGGCCAGTACCGTTGAGCGGCGGTGGACTCGACGTTTTGCGGGTCGCCCGATTTAACTTGACGTGCGAGCATCGACAGCCCGGAGTCTTGTCCATGGCATTCACGCAGGACGGCGGCTTGAGCATCAATCTTGCGGCGGATGAGTTGTTGCCACATTCGCTTTTGCTGCGGGCGGGTTAGGCTCAGTTGTAGTTGGAAACGTTCCGCTTGTAATGTGTTGCCACTCAGTGGCAGCAGCATCGCACTGGGCATCCGATTAGCATCGCAAGTAATTACCATTCCGCCCGATTCGGTGACTGAGGAAATGACCGCTTGGGTGTAGCGGACCTGCGGATGGGCGACGATGACTGCCGAAATATCGTCGACTGGAACGTGGGTCTCCCGACCCTGCGAATCGATGATAAGCTGCCGATGTCGGATACTAAGGCCAGCAGGGTGCTCGGCAATTTCGATGATGCGATTTCTCATGGCTTGCTCCGAAAGCTAGCCTAATATGACTTCGATAGAAATGCAAAGATGGAAAGAAGGCAGTTAGTTCAAGCGATGACCGCTGGCTTATGCCAAGGCTAGAGTTCTGCCTCCGTGGGGTTGAAAGGGCATCTTCCGACGACCTTAACGAATTGCAAACTGACTTTCCACGGCAGCAATGCAGGGCGAAGGGCAGGATGTGAACCAAAAGAATAAATTCCGAATTAATCAATTTCTGAGACCTGACCTGCTGGTGTGATTTCGACCGGTCTTGCGTTCCGCGATTTCAGGTCGGTAGTGCTCCTTACTCTATTCCATTTGTTCCTGTCCTCTTTTTCGACTCGAGGAAGATTAAGCGGTGACAGCTGAATCTCATCTGCAGATATATTGACTACTCGATAGATTGCTCGGTCTCCATTCTCGTCGTCAAGTTCGAGGCAGTCGTTCTTGCGGATGGCGAACTGGAAGCGACGTCTCCCGCCTTGTTCATCGGGAACCAGAATTCGTTCTCCGTGGCGGCGCGGCGAATTAGCGAGGCGCTGATAGGCGGTCTGGCGATCAATTACCTCGTGCTCCCACTTCTTTTCATTGCCGTCTTTGCCCATAACGCCATAGATCAGGCATGCGAAATTTGTGTCTTTGCCGCTGGCGACATTGCGTTCGCGTACACCTTTTCCGATGGATCGGGGTTTGACTCTGACCCGCATCCGAACCTTGAAAATCGGCGTGCCATCGAACTTGCCTGTTGCTCGACTTCGAAGGCGTGGAAAGTTGTTCTGCTGGGTTCGCGGGTCGCTCCAAACCTGCGCAGGTATTGCCTTTGCGTTTTCCGCCTTGATCTTGGCCCATCTTTGCTGGACGGCTTCACGCACACCCGGATCGGCGATTTGATCGCCGTTGATTTCTTTTTCAGTCAATTTCTTCAGTTCTTTGCGGATCCGGAATTCTTTCTTGCCGCCGACGTAGTGCGGTATGCTGTAGATCGACTCCGCATGCATTCGGCCGCCCATGGTGCGGGTTGGACGATGTGAAACGAGAATGTTTTCAATAGTCCTGCGGACTTCGTCGACAAACCCCGGCCATGGCACTTCGAAGTGTTTAAGGAACGCGGTGTCGCGCTGCTGGTGGCTATCGGCCTGAGATGCGGAACGGCTGAGATCATGTACTCGATCTTGAGTCGAAAGGGCAACGATGATGGCGTCGACGGCATGGTGCCGATGGTCGTTGCGATTCTTTTCGTTCGCGTCACTAAGGACCGCGTTCAGCCCCCAACCGCGACGGATCAACGCGGTTAATCCGCCTGTGGGCGTGTAGACGCGGCGTCGGCCCAATGCGTCGACATGTCCGCCGTATAAAATGCCGACGTACTCGGTGGCCAGCCGTGAAAAATAACGGGTGTCGTTAAGGTCACGGCTGACGAAATCTTCAGGGACTTCGGTTGCCTGCATCCGCTGCAACTTTCGGACTCGATGGGGGCCCTTGAATGCTTTGACTCGCTCGATAATTAACGCTAGCTCTTCGTTCGTGAATGTTTCCGTGGGCAGTTTGTCGCCTTTGCGATCATTGCAGCGACGGCAGGCTAACGTCTTGTTCGTAAACGAATTGTCGAGATAGCGCCGCGGGTATATGTGTTCGATATTGACATTGCCTGACTTGCCGACGATTTCGCTGCCGCTAAAGTTGGTTCCGCAGTACGGGCATTGTCGATTGCATTCGACACCGAGCATCCATCGCTGAATATCAATTCGGCTGGGGTAGCCAATCCCGAGTTCCGCCAGCATCCCCTCTTTGGCTTTTTCGCGTCGCTTTTGGTTGTCGCGACTGTTGGCCCAGAGTCTCTTTCGGCCATCACGCGAATTTTTCAGATCGCGGGCCAACTCGATTCGAATGAGATCGGGTTTGCCGTATCGGTCGATCAGTGCGTTGACGACCTTTCGCATTTCGGTCAACGCCCGCATGACGGCGGGATTTCGAATATCCTTGTTCCACTGCACAACGGGCGGCAAGCGATCGAAGGCCTCGCCGGCTTTAAAACTGTCGCCATAGACCTGCTCGCGGGCTTCGGAAAAGGCCAAGCCATCTCGCATAGCAGGCAGTAGCTTTTTTATCGCAAGTGCCGACAAATTCGCATAGCCTTCCTCTAAATGGAGCCCAGCGAGGATCTCGGCATGCTCGGGATCCAGGCCCCATGCGTTGCGGGCTCGTTGTTTCAAGCGGTTACGATGACGATAGAACAACACATCCGAAACAATCGCGTGACGTTCTTCGTCACTGAATTCAAACCAACGATCACCGAACGCATTGAGCATCTGCTGGTTTGTGCGATGCCCGATCAATTTGTCATCCCATTCCTCCATCGTGAACACGCTCGGTTTTGGGATTCCGAGCAACGTTTTCGCTCTGCTCTTCATCGACATTGATCCCTGCGTCTGTAACGCGTCGATCAAAAGCTCGCGTTCCCGTTCGTCCAAGGGGCGTTCGAGGCCGTTGGAGTCGCGGACGCGGAGATGGTTGACCTGCTGCAGAATCCGAAACTCCTGAAAGATTGGCAATGCTTCAGCGCAACGCCGCTTCGAAGGCTCGAGGGAGCACTTTCCGATGAGTCGTTTTTGCGATTTCAGTGGACGCTGAAAGAAAATGATCTGGCGGACGCGTTCCCAGTCAGCATCGGACAGTTGATGGTGAGGTGACTGCGCGACGCGGATGCGGTCGAATTCGTCGGTGAACATGTCGCGGGCGGTGTAGCGGCGACGAAAACGCCCGCTGGCGGCGTCCGGTTTGCCTTCGCCATTGACGCGGTTATCGAACGGATTGACTTCGCGAGCAAAAAACTGACCCAGCGTTTGCCCTACTGCGGCTGCGGAGACGGCTTCGATGGATTGTGCCACTTCGCCGTCAGTGTCGTCGTCAATATCAGCCTTGCGATTCGATTTGTAGCCGCGACGTTGTGCGAGGCTGTAGAGGGCTCGACCCAGTTCATGAGGATTGAGCGGACCGTCCAGGGCTTTGGCCCGCAGCAGATAGGGAAGCCGCTGTTGCGCGAGGTGTTTGTCGACGTCGGATGTGTTAGAGTCAAGAACATGTTTGCGGATTAGTTCTGCGTCGACGGCGTCGAGCGTTTTCTTGCGCTCGGCGGCTTCGGCGGAACTTGATTCGGGAAGCAGCCCGTGTTGTTGTAACTCCTTAAACAGCTTCTTTTTTCGAAACTGCCGACGCCAGTGTTGACGACGAGGTTGGCGAGCTTGGCGACGTACAGTCGCTCGCGAGCTGTCCTTGCCTTGTTCGACGTCGCCTTCGACGCCGGCGTCAAAAATTCGGACGCCGGCGTCTCGAATCGCGACTGCTGTTTGAGAACCGTTTTTTGAGTCCAATTCGAGAATGGCCCAGCCGGCCGACGAAACTCCGAGATCAAGTCCAAGCACGTAGCGAAACGACGATCCCACGACTACCCCTTTTGTCGAAATGAAATGCTGTTGACGGGACCAGTATACTCGTTATACTAGCGGTAGTGTATCTGAGTGACGATTCCTTCCTGTTACAGTAAGGTTTCATACACGAACGGTTTAATCCGTCTGGCCGTCCTTGGGACGGCTTTTTTTTGGTCCATCCGCAAACTTCGTGGATTTGGTAGGATTCTCCCCCAAGGAGAACCACCTTGCAAGACAAAGAACTGTATCAGCAGATCCTGGGAATTGCGTTGCCCTGGACCGTCACTGAAGTGCAACTCAATCACGAAGCCGAAGAAGTCCGGGTGCGCGTTGAACACCCTCGTGGCACGAAGTTTTGCTGCCCTGAATGTGGCGACGAGTGTCCCCTGCATGACCACGCCGATGAGCGTCGCTGGAGGCACCCGGACTCCTGTCAATTCAAGACCGTGCTGATCGCAGCGCCCCCTCGTGTGAAGTGCCCCGCCCACGGCGTCAAGAACGCTCTCTTGCCATGGGCCGAAAAAGGGAGCCGATTCACGATGCTCTTTGAACGCTTCGCTATCGACGTCCTCGATGCGGCTCAGGCGATTAAAGACGCCCAGAAGGTGCTGAGGACTAGCTGGGATGAGACCTGCATATCCTTCAAGAAGCGGTCGCTCGCGGCAAGGCCCGAAAGGTCAACGAGATGATGCCTCGAATCGGGATCGATGAAAAGGCTTTTCGTAAGGGACAGGCTTACGTCACCTTGCTTTATGACTTGGACAACAGCCCTCTCGAAGCGATCTCCGATGGAAACGACACCAAAAACGCAGGCCATTGTTTTTCGCAGCTTTCGCAGGAACAGCGTGATGGCGTCGAAGCGATCGCGATGGACATGAGTGCGGCGTACGTCAGATCCGCAAAAACGAATACAGCGTTTGCCGACGAGAAGATTGTTCACGATCGCTTCCACGTGATGAAGCTAGCCAGTGAGGCGGTCGACAAGGTTCGGCGTCGCGAACACCGCAAACTTATAGCTGACGGCGATAATCGGCTTGCTCGCTCTTGATAGTTTTGGCTAAGTGGCCAGGAGAATCTGACGGACGCGTAGCAAGAGCGGCTTGAAGCGATCTATTCTCAGGAGCCCAAGACGGGTAAGGCGTGGGCTTACAAAGAGAAGCTTCGAGACCTTTGGCACCACGAGGACGCTGTCTCAGCTACCGCCTACTTCAAGGACTGGTACAAGCGGGTCATTCACACCAAGTTGACTCCGATGAAGCAAGTTGCCCGGACCATCCGGGAGCGACTGCCCAATGTTGTCAGCTACTGCACGCACGGGATCACCAACGCGGTCGCCGAAGGAATGAACAGCAAGATCATGTCGATCAAGCGTCGCGTCGGTGGGTATCGGAACGTGGAGAACTTCAAGACAGCGATCTACACCTGCTGCGGTGGACTCGATCTCTACCCACGATAAACCCAGATGGATCCAGAAACAGCAGACGAATTGGCGAAACTGGTTAGCAGCGTCCGCTGTCGAATACACAGCTCAGAAATACGCTTACTGATTCACCTAACAGTTCGCAAAGTCCGCTGCCGAATACGCCGGTCTGTGATGATTTGCTATACGGCGCTGTCCCATACTGCAGAGAACCAGATCCGTGAAGAATTGGTTGAACGCGGTCTGCCGGAGCCGACGGAGATCGGGTTCTGGACTTCCGAGGAAATGGTGCAGCGGCGCATGAAGGGATTCGTGTTGCGACGGCAAACGTCCAAGCCGCAGCCGCCGTTCGAGCGGTCCTTTGGGGTGACCATTCGATTTGCCGAAGTTGTACATCGCGTTCCCATCTCGCTCGGTTACGCCAGCCACTACGGCTTGGGGTTGCTGCGGGCGGTTGAGTAGAGCCGCTTTTTGTGGGTTCTGTGTTTTGTGGCTTGGTCAGTCCGGCTTGGCTCCGGTGTTTGGTGTTGTTCGTGCGCTGGCTGACCCCTCTCCCCCGCAGCCTGACTCGCTGGAGCTCGCCAGGCTGCGGGGGAGAGGGGAGGAAAAGATGGAGCTCAATCCCGGCGGTTCACCGGCCCTGTCGATTGATTGAGCCGTTTAGACGCTAGCCTCGGTTTCATCACCGCAAAAACCGGAGCGTTCGCCCAAACGGCTCGCATTAGCAATGCGTTCTCGAATACGTCGACGGGCCGGGGCGCCGGTGACGCCGCGGGTTCGGTTTTTGGTGATGTGCCGCTGTGCGGGGGTGTCTTCACTGGCTGGTTGCCTGGGCTGCTGGTTTCACAGGCTGGAAGCCTATGCCACTGGTTTCACAGGCTGGAAGCCTATGCCACTGGTTTTACTGGCTGGTTGCTTGGGCTGCTGGTTCACAGGCTGGAAGCCTGGGCTGCTGGTTTTACTGGCTGGTTGCTTGGGCTGCTGGTTTCACAGGCTGGAAGCCTATGCCACTGGTTTCACAGGCTGGAAGCCTATGCCACTGGTTTTACTGGTTGGATGCCTGGGTTACTGTTACTGGTTGGCTTTGGGGTGGTTAGAATGAAGGCTTCTGCTTCCGGTGCCCTCTCGAACCCAGGCGTGGGCGGTCATGGAACCGAAACCTCAAGGTACGATCCTCGCCGATGCGCTGCTGATCGAACGCGTCGTCAAACGCTTTGAGATCGCTTGGCGGGCCGGCGAGACGCCGGCGGTGGACGCCTTCCTCGACTCTGTCCCCGCCATCCATCGCTCGATCGCTCACCAACGCCTGCTCGCGGCCGCTCGCCGCTTGGAAACCGAAGCGGAAAAACGTGAGCAAGCCGAGGACTCGCTGCAGGCGACGTATCTGCACGAGACCTCCGAGGCCGATACGCAGGGGGCTCGCAGCGATGACTACAGCGTCGGTGGGAGTGCGGCCGGAACGCAGCCGGCCGCGATGCCCGAGTATCTGGGCGCGTTTCGCATCGATTCCGAACTGGGCCGGGGCGCGTTCGGCGTGGTGTACCAGGCCTATGACTCGCGGCTGCAGCGAAAGGTCGCCATCAAGGTGCCGCTGCTGGATTCGCCCGTCTCGCGGCAACAGTACATCGATGAAGCTCGCCGGGCCGCGATGATCGAGGGAGTCGGGCTGGTGCCGGTGTACCACGTCGATGTGACCGATAACGGGTCGCCCTATGTGGTGCAAAAGTTTATCGATGGACCCAATCTGCGTAACCTGCTCGAACGCGTCGGGGGCCTGGATCTAGAGACCGCTATCCTCGTCGTCCGGGCGGTCGCGCGGGCGCTGTCGATCGCCCATCGCCACGGCATGATCCATCGCGACCTGAAGCCCGAAAACATTCTGTTGGACCCCCAGGGCCGGCCCTGGATCGCCGACTTCGGACTCGCTCTCGGCGAAGACGAACAGGAGGGCCGCGCCGGAGAGATCGCCGGGACGCCGCTGTACATGTCGCCCGAACAGGTGCGCGGCGATACCGATTGGCTGGACGGACGCACCGATATCTGGGCCGCCGGCGTGCTGCTGTATGAATTGATCGCCGGCCGTCCGCCGTTTACCGCCAAGAACGTCGAACGCTTGACGCGCGAGATCTGCCAGCGCGATCCCAAACCGCTGTCCCAACGCCGCAGCCACGTGCCGCCCGAGCTGGACGCGGTCTTCTCCCGCTGCTGTGCCAAAGAGGTCCGCGAGCGGTACGCCTCGGCCGATGAACTGGCCAACCACCTCGACGTCGTGCTCGAACAGCTGGCGGCCGGCCGCGCCGGTACGGCCCGAGCCCTGCAGACGCTGGCCAGCGGAACGTTGCCACCGGCGGCCGATCGGCTGGCGACCGGCCGCGCCGACTCCGCCACCGCCGCGGGACCCGCCGCCGAGAACCCCCGGTTGCCCGTCGCCGGATCGGCGGCTCCGCCGGTCGCCCCCGGCGATGGGCCCGCCGCGCCGTCTCCCGCAGCCACGCCGTCTCCAGCAACGCTTGCCCAGCCGCCGGCGGCGGTCGAGCGGCCGTTTGCTGCGGCTCGCCGGCGGCGAGCCACGTGGTGGTTCTCCGGTTCGCTGCTGGTTCTGCTGGCCGCCGGAGCGTTCTCGTTGGCTCCGCGCTTCGGCCAACGCGATCGAGCCGCCTTGGCGCCCGGTGAAGCCGAACGGGGCGACGACTCGCGTATCAAGCCGCCGGGCTCCCCTGCTCCGCCGCCGGCGAGTCCAAATCCGCGGCCCGCCGATCCACTTCCACTGCCGCCGGACCCAGCCACGCTTGCGCCGGATGCAGTCACGCTTGCGCCGGACCCCGCCACGCTGTCGCCGGATCCAGACGTGCTTGCCCCGGACTCGGTTCCGCTTGCGCCGGGGCCGGTGCCGCCGAGCGGGCCGTTGGTCGAGCCGGTCGATTGGGCGGACTTGCGCGTCAACCCGGCCGCCGTCTCGCCGCAGCGGCCCGGCGTGTTCGCCACGATCGCCGCGGCGCTTTCGCGGGTGGAAAGCGGCGGGCAGATCACGATCGCTCCCGGGTTCTATTCCGAGAGCCTGCGGATCACCAAAGCGGTCCGGCTGCGCGGCGACGGCGACGACCGAGCTCAGGTCGTGATCGAAAGCCGGGCCGGACCGTGCGCGACGATCGATGGCGGGCAGCTGGACGGTCAGAACGTGACGTTCCACGGGCAGGGCGTGGCGGGTCAGCACGAATTCAACACGATCGACATCCGCGACGGCGCGGTCGATCTGGCCCACTGCCGCCTGACCGCCGCCACGTTCTGCTGCGTCAAGGCGCGACGCGATAGCCGTTTGACGGTGACCGATTGCGAGTTGACCGCCCTGGCCGATTCGGCCGTCTCCTGCGTGCAAAGCCGCTCGGTGGAGATCGTCGACAGCACGTTTCGCGATTGCACCGACGGAGCCGCGATCGAACTGATCGGCTGCGGCGGCACGATTCGCAACAGTCGCTTGCTGGGCAATAACCAGTACGGCGTGTACTGCGAACGCACCGGAGACGCGCCGACCCGGATCCGCGAATGTCGCTGGGAGGGCTGCGGACAAGCCGGCATCAAAGCGGCCGAGGCGGGGTGGATCGAAGTCGACGGAGGAACGCTGTCGCGCTGTAAGGTCAGCGTCGAAGCGCAAGGCGGCCGCGTCACGCTTCGCGACGTCCGCGCCGAAGACGGCTCAGGACCCTGTTTGTCGGTGACGCGCCAAGGCATCCTCGAAGCGACCGATTGCCAGTTTCGTTCCTGCCTGGTGGGGCTGGCCATGCAGGACGCCCAGGTCAGCCTCGAGGGATGCTTGATCGATTCGATGCGCTACATGGGCGTGTACACCAAATCCCAAAGCCAGCTGCGTTTGGTCCGCTGCCGCATCGAACGAGCTCGCGAGACCGGTTTGCGGCTGGACGATACCGTGCTGCAGGTCGAAGCCGGACGCGTGGCCGATAACGGCGCCGGAGGCGTCGTCTGTTCGGGCGCTCGGAGCGTCGTGCGAGCCGACCGCTGGACCATCGAGAACAATTCGAAGATCGGCTTGCACCTGATCGATGGCCAAGCGTTGTGGAGCGGAGGGGAGATCGCCGGGCACGATATCGGAGTCCTCGTCGACCGTTCAGACGAGGCCACTCGCCCGGCCTCGCTGACCGCCGAGGGACTGCGAGTCAGCGACAATCGCGAGGCCGCGTTTCAATTCCTCGCCGGAACCGAAGGCGATCTGAAAGCCTGCAAAACCGTGGGGCATCCGCCCAATGCCGCGTTGCTGATGAGCGTCGAGGCCAGCGTCCTGACCGACGACGCCTGTGCGTTTGAGTAGCGAGGGGCGAGCTTGCGGGTTTTGCCTATTTTTCCTGCGCTGTGTAGCTTTGTTTCGGGTTTGCTAGCAGTTATGCTGGGGGGGCTGGAGTGGACGCTTTTGGGATTTTGAATCCCCGCCACGTCGACGCGTCCACAGTCCGGGACCTCTTCCTGATAAGGCCAACACCGATGAAGTATCGACGAACGATGAGCCGACCGCTCGCCGGCCCGTTGCTGGCGAGCCCGCTGTTTGCTTTCGCCGCACTGCTGACCATAACCGCCGGTACGGGACGCGCCGAACCGCCGCAAGCGACGACCCGCCCGGCGGGATTTTTGCAGGGCGAGCGGAAAGAGGTGCCGGATGATTTTTTCGTGGAACTGGAGCAGTCGCGGCTGCGGCTGAAGCTGCAGGATTTCGGGCTCGAGGACGCCCAGCAGGGGCTCGAGGATTCGTTGGTGACGCTGATCACGCCCAGCGGCGCTCGCCAGCAGCCGCCCAGTGACGCCCAGGGCAATGTGGCGTTCGAGAACGTCGACGAGGGACCGCTGGGGATTGTCGTGACCGGACCCGACCAACACGCCACCGTGGCCGTGTACGCTCGGCCGCTCGGCCGTGCCCCGGCCGCTGGCGAGTCCGCCGAGGACGGTGCGGATGCTCAGGCCGAACCGGCCGACGAACCGCTCGTCGCCGCGGCGAATCCCTTTCGCTTGCCGGTCATGCGGATCGGCGCCTCGGAGGTGCTGAAGAACACCGCGGGCTACACGCCCCAGGCCGCACCGACCAAATCGTTCAGCAGCGAGCAGTACGCCGGGTTCCTGCGATACAACTCCGTGCCCACGCTGTACTACCGCGTGCGGATGCAGGCCGATGGCCGGGTGCCCGGCAAGGTGTTCACGATGGTGGATCCGGATTTGCCTTTGGATTACAGCGGCACCAACGTGACGGTGTACCGGGCGGGCGAATACATTCAGAGCACACCGACCACGCCCGAAGGCTTCTTCGAAGTGACCGGCATTCGGCCGGGCGTGTACGGCGTGGTGGCCGCTGGCCCGCTGGGTTACGCCGCGTTTGCGTTTGAGGTTGTGCCGAGCGGCGACGGCCCGTTGCCCGAACCCAACGTGGCGGCGACCAAAGCCGCACCGACGATCCGGACCGTTGCGTTTCGTGACGGCGAAGTCGCGGCCGACGGGGTCAGCGACATCCTGTTCGTCCCGCTGATTCCGCCGGCCATGTTGGACACCCTGCGGCGAACCCTGCTGGAGGCTTACTCGCCGTTTCTCGGTGGCGGGGACGGTGGTTTTGCGGCCGGTACGCCCTTCGGCGGCGGTCCGTTTGGCGGTGGCGGGTTCGGCGGAGGTGGATTCGGCGGCGGCGGATTTGGCGGCGGAGGCGGCGGAGGTGGCGGTTTGGGCGGTGGCGGTTTGTTGGGCGTGGCCGGATTGGCGGCTGGTCTCGCAGCCCTGGGCGATGACGACGGCGGCGTCGTGCCGCCGGGCGTGACCAGCCCTTTCCTGCCGGAGTTGCCCGCGATCATCCTGCCGCCGATGAATCCGCCCGATGACGGCTTCGATGACGGCTTCGATTATGATCCGCCCGGTGGCGGTGGCGTGACGCCGCCCGACGTCGCCTTCTGAGCGACGGCATGTGGCATAGGCTTCCAGCCTGTGAACGTCGCATGACTTTTCGGGGCCCTGCTCTCACTCGTCTCAGCTGGGACAGCCGAGCTACGATGCGTGGCATAGGCTTCTAGCCTGTGAAGAAAAACACAGGCTGGAAGCCTATGCCACTGGGCGATCACAGGCTGGAAGCCTATGCCACTGGGCGATCACAGGCTGGAAGCCTATGCCACTGGGCGATCACAGGCTGGAAGCCTATGCCACTGGGCGATCACACGCTTGGGTACTGCCAGTCGCCGCGGTAGGTGCGTTTGAGCAGCGCGTTGGCTTGAGGGTCATTGAGGATGCGTTCCTGCTCGCCGTCCCAGCGGACGCTGCGGCCCAGTTTCAGCGACAGCATGCCCAACAGGCTCATCGTCGTCGCGTCGTGTCCGACCTGGACGTCGCAGGTGGGCCGCCTGCCGCTTTCGATGGCTTGCAGGAAATCGGCCCACAGCAGGTCGATGCTGTGTCCGTCGGGCTGTTTGTGCTGGGCGTCCTGGTGGACGATCGGCTTTTTGCTGTCCGCCGGATAGAACGTCCAGCCATCTCGCCAGCCCATGTGAAAGATGCCGCCGGTGCCGTAGAAGTAGCAACCCACGGACGTTTTCTCCGGGCCGGTGCCGCCGAACTGGCGGTGTTCCCAAGTGGCCGTGAAGGATTCGAACTGGTAGGTCGCGATCTGGCTGTCCGGCGCGTCGGTGGTCTGTTCTTTGTCGGTCAGCACGGGCGGGCCTTTGACGGGGCGTCCGCCGGTCGAATAGATCTCCCGCGGGTACTTCTCGTCGGTCCACCACAGCAGCTGGTCCAGCCAGTGCACGCCCCAGTCGCCCAGGGTGCCGTTGGCGAAATCCAGGAAGTGGCGAAACCCGCCGGGATGGATCTTGCGGCAGAACGGCCGCAGCGGTGCCGGACCGCAGTACATGTCCCAGTCGAGTTGTTCGGGAGGGGCGCTGTTGCGCGTGGGCAGCTCGGCACCGCCGCGGCTGTGGACAAACATCCGCACCATGCCGATGTCACCCACTTGGCCGCTCCGCAGAAACTCCATGCCCGACACGTAGTGCGGTCCCATCCGACGATGCAGTCCGACCTGGACGACGCGCTGGTTGGCGCGGGCCGCTTCGATCATCGCGCGGCTCTCCAGGATCGTATGGCCGGTCGGCTTCTCGACGAACACGTGCGCCCCGGCTTCGATGGCCGCGATCGTATTGAGCGCGTGCCAGTGATCGGGGGTCGCGACGATCGCGATATCAATCTCTCGCTCATCGAGCAGTTCGCGGAAGTCGGTGAAGGTGGCCGGCGTGTCGCCCGTCAGGTCCGACACCTCCTCGGCAGCAATCTCCAGCTTGTCCCGATCGACGTCGCACAGCGCGACCACCTTGATGTTGCCGCCGGCCAAGGCTTCGCGCAGGATGTTCATGCCCCACCAGCCCGAACCGATCAACGCCGTACGGTAGGTCTTGCCTTTGTTCTGAGCCCGCACCGCCGGAGCCGCTTGCAGCATCACGCCGGTCGCCGCAGCCGCTTGCAAGAATGTTCGTCTCGGTAGAGTCATCGGAGATCTTTGAATGGAGATTTGAGATTTGAGATTTGAGAATTGAGAATTGAGAATTGAGAATTCAGATTAATTCGCCTCGAGGCAGACCAGTTGGCCGTCGGCGCTGCGGCAGTACAGCTGGCCGCCGGAGAGCACCGGGGCAGTCCAGCACTTGCCGCGGAGGACGCGGCTGTGGTGTTTGACCCGGCAGGCCTCGGGCGCGGCCTCGATCACCAACAGCTGGCCGTCCTGGCTGAGCACCAACAGGTGGTCCTCGGTGGCCGATAGCGCGCCGTACTCGACCCGGTCATCGCTCCACTGCACCGTTCCGTCGTCGTACCGGATACAGCGCAGCTGGCCGCCACGAGCCAGGTCGCCGTGGATCCCGTAAACATACTGGCCCAATTTAACGCCGCCGCCGAGCTGCGTCTGAAAATCTTTGTGTTTCCACAGCGTATCGGCTTGCTCGCCGGCGACGTCCAGCAGGGCGGCGCCGCGGTTGTAAGCCGAACTGAGCAGGACGCGCGAGCCGTCGAGGATCGGGTCGGCGGCGTTGCAACCGAAGGTCGTCAGCCAACGCTGTCGCCAGCGAATCCGGCCGGTGGCCGCGTCGACGCCGACGAAGGAGCGGCCCGATCCGATGACCACTTCGGTGCCCGAGGCCGTCGTCCGAGGCACCGGCGTCGCGTAACCGGCGTCCTTGTCGTCGCTGGACCAGAGCACGGCCCCGGTGGCCTTGTCCACGGCCACCCCGGCGTCGCCCACGTTCAGGATCAACGCGTCTTCGACCACCAGGGGCGAGCCGGCGAAGCCCCAGGTCGGGATCCGCACATCGGCCGCGTCGGCCACGTTGATCGACCACTGCACCGCGCCGCCGGCCAAGTCAAAACAAAACAGGTCCCCTTGCCGGGACAGCGTCCAGACTCGGTCGCCTTCGATCGTGGGCGTGCTGGTCGGACCGCCTTCGAATTCGTTTGCGTCGGTCGGGCTGGCATAGGCGTGATCCCAGATCCGCTCTCCCGTCGCCGTGTCCAGGCACACGACCGTGTCGACGTTGTCGGCATTGCCCAGCGTGACCAGCCGCTGGCCACCGATCACCACCGCGGAGAAGCCCACGCCCACGTCGGTCCGCCACTTCTCGGGCGGTCCCTCGGCGGTCCACCGGTCCACCGCGAGGGATTCCCGAGAAACGCCGTCGAGGTGCGGGCCGCGGAAGCGATGCCAGTCGGCGGCGGCGGCGGATTCGGCGGCGGGCGCGGGCTCGGCGGGCACGGGCTCGGCGGGCGCGGGCTCGGGCTCGGCGGCGGGCGCGGGGGGGCACGCCAACGTGTACAGCAGAAGGAATAAGGGCAGGCGGCGCAGCATCACAGGCAAACGGTTGAAAACGCGGTGGGTGGAGAACGAGGCAATCAGCCGCGGCACGCGGCCGGGAGAAAACATCATAACTCGCTGTGCACGTCCTCGCGCCGGTCAACGTTTGCCCCGGCCAGCAACTCTGGGGGGATAGGCAGGTTCCGAGTGGTGCGGCTAAGATGCCGGCGACCAGCGGGCCTGTCGATCAATTCAGCCGTGTGGGCGCGAGCCTCGGTTTCGTCACCGCGAAACCGGCCCTAGCGCTCAAACGGCTCACCTAAGCAATGCGTTCTCGAATAAACCGACAGGCCCAAGCGGGGGCAGTTTCTGAGAACGCCGATTCTGTACGGCCGCACAGGGCGCACCTTCTCGAGCGGGCGGGCAAATATTAAGTTTCGTTTTTGCGAAGGGAATTTCCTTATAGGCGGCATGGCGTACTGCTACGATAAGGTCAGGGGGTTTGATTACATGAGTGGCCTTACACGTGGAACTGCGGGGCAGGCCGACGAGGGCGCAGCGGAGATCGATGTTCACAGGATCCTCGAGCAGATCGAGCGGCGGCTGGGGTTTTGTCCTGCGCTGTTCAAATCGCTCAGTCAGTTGCCCGAGGCCTTGGACGTGTACTGGCGGCAGGCGCAAAGCGCGTACCTGAACAGTCCGCTGCCGGGAATCGTCAAGGAGCGGCTGTTCGCGTACCTGTCGCGGTACTGCGCCCAGCCCTACTGCATGGCTAGGCATGCGGTATGGTTGATCGAGCGTCAGGAGCGGGATCGTGACAACGGTCGGGCTAGCATGGCCGCGGCCGAGGTGGTCGCCTTTCTGCGTCGCCCGCGGCCGCGGCCGCAGGAGCTCGAGGCGATGCTGGAGCGTTTGGCGTCGGAACCGAAGCTGGAGGCGGTTTGGCCCCAGCCGGGTTCGTGGCTGGAAACGCAGTTGTTCGCATGTGCGGTGACGTGTTTCCTGCGCGAGCCGTTGGCCGGCAAGTGTCACGAGGCCTTGCAGCGGATCCTGCCCCGGCGTGGCTACGAGTCGTTGTTGATGCTGTTGACGTTCGTCCACAGCAGCCAGTTTTGGGCCGACGCTCGCGGTACGGTGGAGCTGGACCCCGACATCCACCAAGCGATGCGGGCCCATCCCGAGTTGGCTCGGTGGTTGGCGGAGTACCGCGAGGAGGTGGCTCGGGAGCAGCAGGACCTGGCGCCGCTGAACCAGGTCCTGGCCCGTGAGAAGCGGCGATTCGAAGGCGTCGTGAGGTCGATCCCCGATGCCCTGGTGATGGCCGACATGGAGCATCGCGTCACCTTTTGTACGCCCAATGTGCGGAGCGTCTTTGGGTATGATCCCGAGGAATTGATCGGCCGCCACAAGTCCATCTTCTTTGCCGACCCCGAAGCGTACCGCGATCTGGAGGCTCAGCAGAGCGGTCAAGCGGCCGGGGCGGTGTCGACGCCGGTGGAGATGGAGCTGCGTCGCAAGAGCGGCGAGTGCTTTGCGGGCGAGATCGTCAGTACCGTGTTGGTCGGCGAAGACGGAGAAGCCTTTGGTTGCTTGGCCCTGGTCCGCGACGTCAGCGTTCGCAAACAGGCCGAAGCCAAATTGCAGCGTTACAACCGGGTCCTCGAAGCGCTGGCCGCCGGAGCTTCGTTGCCGAGGCTGTTGGAGCTGGTCGTGCGGCTGGCCGAAGACGCTCGTCGCGGGATGCTGGGTTCGATTCTGCTGTTGGACGCCAGCGGCCGGCGGCTGCGAAGCGGCGCTCTGGGGCGTTTGCCCGCATCGTTCAGCGAGGCGGTCGACGGGCTGGAGATCGGCCCGAACATCGGTTCCTGCGGCGCGGCCGCTTACTTGAATCAACGGGTCATCGCCGAGGATTTGTTGACCCATCCCAACTGGAAGGAATATACGGCGGCGGCCGAGCATGCGGGGCTGCGGGCCTGTTGGTCCGAACCGATCCGCTCGCGCGACAACGAAGTCCTGGGCACCTTCGCGGTCTACTTTCGCGAACCCCAGACGCCCACCGAAGCGGATCTGGACCTGCTGCGCCACGGCGCCCAGTTGGCCGAGATCGTGATCGATCGGGTGCGCAAGGACGAGCGGTTGCGGGAGAGCGAGCAGCGCTACCGGTCGGTGGTCCTGGCCTCCTCGGCGATCGTTTCCACCGCGGGCCCGCGCGGCGAATTCTCCTCGCCACAGCATTCCTGGGAGCGGTATACGGGCCAGCCATGGTCGGAGCATCGCGACTGGGGCTGGGGAAAGATGATCCATCCCGACGACTCGCGGCGGGCCCAGCGAGCCTGGCGAGACGTCTTGAAGGACCCTCAGTTCTCGACCTTGCATTTTCGCCTCTGGCATGCCGCCACGGAGCAGTATCGCCATGTCGAAGGCCGGGCCGTGCCGATCTTTAACGAGGACGGATCGGTTCGGCAGTGGGTGGGGACGACGGCCGACATCCACGACCGCGTGCTGGCCGAGCAGAAGCTTCGCCAGCGTGAGCATGAGTTCCGGATGCTGGCCGATAACGTGCCGGAATTATTCAGCTATACCGACGCCCACCTGCACTTTCGCTTTGTCAATCGCCGCTATGAAGAAGTGCACCGTCGTCCGCGCTCGGAGCTGCTCGGTCGGCATGTCAGCGAGTTGGTCGGTGACCGGCGCTACCTGCAATCGCTGGCACAGCACTACGCCCGGGCGCTGGAGGGCCAGCGCGTCAGCTTCGAAGCCAATATTCCCACCGCCGACAATCCCGGCCGCTGGGCCAGCGTCGTCTTGATTCCCGACCGGGACGAACAGGGACGGGTCTCGGGCGTGTACGCCATGGAGAGCGACATCAGCCAGCGACGCGAGCTCGAGAAACAGATCCTGGACGTGTCCGGTGAAGAGGCTCGGCGGATCGGCAACGACCTGCATGACGGCGTGGGCCAGGAATTGACCGGACTGGTCATGGTGGCCGATACGTTGGTCACGGCGCTCGAGCGGCGGGGGCTGGCCGAGGTCGAGATCGCCGAAAAGATGCGCACCGCCGTCCAGCGTTGTTTGGGCGAGATTCGCACCATGGCCCGCGGCATGAATCCGGTCAGTGTGGACACGCAAGGACTGATGTCAGCCCTGGCCGAGATGGCGCGACGATTAAAGAATCTGTATGGGGTGGATTGTGTCTTCGAATGTTCCCAGCCCGTACTGCTGCCCAACAATCAGGTCGCCACGCATCTGTACCGGATCGCTCAGGAAGCCACGACCAATGCGGTCAAGCATGGGCGGTCCAGCCGGATCCGTATCGAGTTGAGCTGCGAAGACCATCACGCCACGTTGCGGATCACCGATAACGGTATTGGAATTGCGGAAGATAACAAGAAGAAGCAGGGGATGGGGCTGCAGATCATGAAGTACCGGGCAGGATTGATCGAAGCGGATCTGCAGATACAAGAGGCGGCGAGCGGTGGTACGGATGTGCGCTGTACGCTCGCGGCCGAAGCGCTCCAGCAGCCTATGGGGTGAATGGAGGAACGTGTGATGCCGACTGTGTTTATTGTGGATGATCATCCCTCGACCCGCGACGGATTGATCACGCGCATCGGGCTCGAGCCCGACTTGGAAGTTTGCGGGGAAGCCGCTGACGTCGACGAAGCGCTGCGCTTGATTCGCCGCCTGCGGCCCTCGATCGCCATCGTCGATGTGTCGCTGAAAAACGGCAACGGGATCGAGTTGATCAAAGCGGTTGCGGCCGAGAGCCTGCCCACGCGTATGCTGGTCTGGTCGATGTACGACGAATCCCTGTATGGCGAACGCGCCCTGCGTGCCGGCGCGATGGGATACATCAACAAAGAAAACGTCACCGGCATGATCATCGATGCGATCCGCCGCGTCTTGAAGGGCGAAGTTTTCGTCAGCCCTCACATGGCCGCCAAAATGTTGCACCGGGTGGTTCGCGGCGGCGAAGCCACCGGACGCTCGCCCATCGATGCCCTCTCCGATCGCGAACTGGAAACCTTCGCCTGTATCGGTTACGGCATGAAGACCGTCGACATCGCCAACAAAATGGGGCTCAGCCCCAAGACCATCGAGACGTATCGAGCGCGGATCAAAGAGAAACTGGAACTCGAGGATATGGCCTCGCTGACCCGTGAGGCCGTTCAGTGGACGATCGAGAACGGCTGAAGCCCGCCGGCTCGACTTCCTGTAAGGAAAATCTCTACGTTTCCAGCAGAGAAAAACCTAGTCCCACCCGATGGGTTTCGCGACTGTAGCCGGCCGGGCGGTAGCGGTACTTTGGGATGCATCGGAGCTACCGCGACCGTCGTGACTTTTCAACTGGCCGCTGTGTTTTCAGCTCGCTGACGAAAGTCGCCTTATTCCTACGAACCATATCGGGGCAAGGACGTCCACCAAGCGATCGAGAACGCCCGAAAACCCGCTGCCGGGTCAGGAAAGCGTTCTGCGACCAGCGAGGGGCAGGAGCCTATTGGCCGGCAAGGGTTAAACGCGGGAGATGTCCAAGACGTACTCAGAAAATCAGATGCTTTTTTGCTTCGTTCCCTAAACGCATTGGATGGCGCATCCAGGAGGCAATGTATGGCCGTCGGGCAAGTTTATTTCACGCAGCACTGTCAGGTTTGTGGACGAGCGATGCGGGTGCGTATCGAACTGTTCAATCAACCGATCCACTGTGCTCATTGCGGGGCACGGTGCCGAGCGGCGATGCCGCGAGCCGCGGGCGAGCCATCCACGGCGGCGGATGAGGAGCCCGAACCCAAACCGGAAAACATCTTCTTGTCCTCTCATCGCCCTCGGTCGCAGGCGGCCCAGCGCGGCGGTTTCCCTCGGTTGGAGGCAGCCGAGTTGCTGTGAGTTTTGTCCACCGAGCCGTTGGGCGATCGCCTCGGTTCGGTGGCTTGCTCGATTACCCATCGCCGCTCGGCCGAGCTCGGCCGAGCGACACTGGCT